>NZ_PDNU01000001.1 GCF_002631185.1 Teichococcus rhizosphaerae
GCCCGACGCCCGCGCCGCCGCCCGACCCGGCGGCCGCGCCATCGCCCACGCCGCCGCTGCCGACGCCGCCCCTGCCGGTGCCGCCGCCGCCCGCGCCGACACCGCCCCAGCCGCAGCAGGCGCAGCCCGAACGCCCGCAGCAGCCCGAGCGCCCGCAGCCCGCGCCGCCCCAGCCGCAACAGCAGGCGGCCGCGCAGCCCGGGCCGCCGCTGCCCCTGCCGCCGCCGCCCGCCCCACCCGCGCCGCCGACGCCCGCGTCCACCGCGCCGAGCACCGCACCTCCGGCCCGCGAGCCGGCGACGCAGCCCGGCACCGGGCAGACGCCGCCCACGCGCAACACCGCCGATCGCAGCCAGTCCGTGCTGAGCACGCTGGAGCGGCTGCGCGCCGCGCAGCAGCAGAACCAGCCGCCGCGCACCCGCCCCACCCAGGGCGGCGCCCCGGCCGCCGGCGGCGGCGCCCCCTCCGGCGCCGCGCTGCTGACGGCGGGCGAGGTGAGGGGCGTCTCGGAGCGGATCAGCGACTGCTGGTCGGTCGATGCGGGGATGCTCGGACTTGACCAGATCGTGGTCGAGCTGCGGGTGGACATCGACCCCGGCGGGGTCATACGCAATGTCCGCCCGGCGAGCAGCATTCCCTCCGAGCCGCGCGCGCGGGCCGTATACGAGAGCGCGCGCCGCGCGTTGCTCGACCAGAAATGCAGCCCGCTGCCCGTGCCACGCGAGAAGATCCCGTCCTTGAACGCCGCGACCTTCCGATTCAACCCGAGGGGCCTCGTCCGATGACCCAGCAGAACCTTTCCCTGTCCCGCCGCCTGGCCCTGATGGGTCTGGGCGGGCTGGTGGGCATGCCGATCCTCGGCGCCGCCTCGCGCGCCCGCGCGCAGGCCCCGGTCCCGGGCGGCACCGCGGCCGGCGGTCAGGTGATCGACATCACCCGCGCCCGCACCGACCCGATCCCGATCGCGCTGCCCGACTTCGCCGGCGGCTCGCCCGCCGCGCAGCAGCTCGGCCAGAACATCACCCGCGTCATCGCCAACAACCTGCGGAACTCGGGGCTGTTCCGGCCGGTGGAGCGCGCGGCCTACATCCAGACCCCCGAGGCCGCCGCCGCCGCGCCGCGCTTCCAGGACTGGCGCGTGATCGGCGCGCAGGCGCTGGTCACCGGCCGCGCCGAGCCGCAGGGAGACCGCGCGCGCATCGAGTTCCGGCTGTGGGAGGTGGGCTCCGAGCAGCAGCTCCAGGGCACCGCCTACACCGCCGCCGCCGCCAACTGGCGGCAGATCGCGCACGTCATCTCGGACGTGATCTATGAGCGGATGCTGGGTGAGAAGGGCTATTTCGACACCCGCATCGTCTACATCGCCGAAAGCGGCCCGCGCGACCGGCGCGTCCGCCGCCTCGCCATCATGGACCAGGACGGCGAGAACCACCGCTTCCTGACGGACGGCTCCTTCCAGGCCCTGACCCCGCGCTTCCACCCCAATGCGCGGCAGATCGCCTTCATGTCCTACAACAACAACCAGCCGCGGGTTTACCTGTTCAACCTGGACAGCGGCCGGCAGGAAGTGCTGGGCAACTTCCAGGGCATGACCCTCTCGCCGCGCTTCAGCCCCGATGGGCGCAACGTGGTGCTGTCCTCCGCGCGCGGCGGCGACGCCAACATCTATGTGGTGGACCTCGCCTCGCGCCGCGAGCGGCAGCTCACCTCGGGCGGCGGGCTCGACGTGTCGCCCTGCTACTCGCCCGATGGCAGCCAGATCGTCTTCAACTCCGACCGCGGCGGCGACCAGCAGCTCTACGTGATGGACGCGGGCGGCGGCGGCGCGCGGCGCATCTCCTTCGGCAATGGCCGCTACGCCACGCCGGTCTGGTCGCCGCGTGGCGACCTGATCGCTTTCACCCGCATCTCCGGCGGCCGCTTCGGCATCGGCGTGATGCGGCCCGACGGCTCGGGCGAGCGCATCCTGTCGGAGGGCTGGGGCATGGAAGGGCCGAGCTTCGCGCCGAACGGCCGCGTGCTCACCTTCTACCGCGAGAGCCCGGCGCGCGATTCCCGCGGCAGCGGCTATTCCGCCCGGCTGGCGATGATCGACATCGCGGGCTTCAACGAGCGGCAGATCATCACGCCCACGGATGCCACGGATCCGAGCTGGTCGCCCCTGCTGTCCTCGTAACCGAAGGTTGATAAACCCGTGCCAGGAGCGATGCGTTTGCCGAGGGGCAACCATTCCTGGCACGGTGGTTTGTCTGCCTTGAACACGCCTCAATCGCAGCGTAACCGCGGCCGTAATTCGATCTGACACAGGAATCGAAATTATGCAGACCAAGCTTCTTGGCGCTCTTGCCGCCGCCGCCCTTCTCACCGCCTGCGCGAGCGAGGACACCTCGGGTGCCGCCACCGGCGCCGGCGCCGCCGGCGGTGCGGGTGGCATGGGCGGCCTGGGCGCCGGCCAGATCCGCCCCGGCAGCCAGGAGGACCTGGTCGCCAATGTCGGCGACCGCGTTTTCTTCGACACCGACAGCAGCAGCGTCCGCGCCGACCAGCGCACCACGCTGGAGCGGCAGGCCGCCTGGCTGGCGCAGTACCCGCAGGTGCAGGTCGTGGTCGAGGGCCATGCCGACGAGCGCGGCACCCGCGAGTACAACCTGGCGCTCGGCCAGCGCCGCGCCAGCTCGGCGCGCGACGTGCTGGTGGCGAACGGCGTCTCCTCCGGCCGCCTGAGCGTGATCTCCTACGGCAAGGATCGCCCGGCGGCGCTCGGCTCCTCGGCCGACGCCTGGGCGCAGAACCGCCGCGCGGTGACGGTCGTCCGCTGAGGCGCGCCACCCGCTTTCCTGCCGACGCCGTGCGTTGACGCGGGAGCGGGTGGCTGAGAGAAGCGGCGGCACCCATGACAATGGGTGCCGCCGTTTTTCGTTCCGCCGACCATAGCCCTGCCACCGGAAGGACAAGGCCATGTTTCGCAAGTTCCTGCTCCTCGCCCCGCTGCTGGCCGCTCCCCTCCTGAGCGCCACGCCGGCCATGGGGCAGATGGAAAGCCGCGAGGGCATCGCGTTGCAGAACCAGATCCTGCAGCTGCGGCAGGAGCTGGACATGCTGCGCCGGAGCGGGGGAGGCGGCTATGCCGCGCCCGTGCCGGTGGCGCCGCCCGGGCGCGGCGGCGTGACCGGCGGCTCGCCCGAGCTCCTGAGCCAGCTCCTGGAGCGGGTGGGTGCGCTGGAGGAGGAGGTACGCCGGCTGCGCGGCCAGGTGCAGGAATCCGAGTATCGCGGCCGCACCACGCAGCAGGCGCTGGAGAAGCTGCAAGGCGACATGGATTACCGCCTGCAGCAGCTCGAGCAGGGCGGCGCCCGCGCGCCCGCCGCCGCGCCGCCCTCCCGCCCGGCCCAGCGCAGCGAGGCCGAGCCGGCCCCCGCGGCGCCCGCGCCCGCCGCTCCGCGTACTGCCGAGCGTGCCCTGGCCGACGGCCAGAACGCCCTCTCCCGCCGCGACTACGCCGCCGCCGAGGCCGCCGCGCGCGAGGTGATCTCCGCCCGCAACACCGCCCGCGCCCAGGACGCGCAGATCCTGCTGGGCGATGCGCTGCTGGGGAAGCGCGAGTTCCAGAACGCCGCCCTGGCCTATGACGACGCCTACCGCCGCAACCGCGCCAGCGGCCGGGCGCCGGAGGCGATGCTGGGCCTTGCCAATTCCTTCCTCGGCTTCGGCGCCAAGCGCGAGGCCTGCGCCACGCTCGACGACATGCGCAGCGAGTTCCCGCGCCTGTCCGGCAACCTGGCCGAGCGCGCCGCCGAGGCGCGCAAGCGCGGCGGCTGCCGCTGACCCTGCGCGGGGAGGCGGGGGGAGGCGGCGCCTCCCCGGACCTCTGCTCTGGCTTCGAGGCGCGGATGATGGCGCTCGGCCCCTTCGGCCCGGCGCCGCGCATGGCGGTGGGCGTTTCCGGCGGGCCGCACTCCCTGGCCCTGGCCCTGCTGGCCGCCCGCTTCTGCGCGGCGCGCGGGGGGGATGTGCTGGCGCTGGTCGTCGATCATGGCCTCCGGGCCGGAAGTGCCGGGGAAGCGGCCTGGACGGCCCGCACCCTGGCCGGGCGGGGCATTGCCTCGGAGATCCTGGAGCTGTTCCTGCCACGTGGCGCCGCGGTGCAGGAGCGGGCGCGGTCGGGCCGGCTGGCGGCGATGCTCGCGCGCTGCGCGGCGTTGGGCCGCCCCTGGCTGCTGCTCGGCCAGCACCGGATGGACCAGGCGGAGACGGTGCTGTTCCGCGCCCTGCGGGGCAGCGGGGAGGCGGGCCTCGCCGGCATGGCGCCGCTGCGGGCGGCCGAGGCTGCCATGATCCTGCGGCCCTTGCTGGATGTGCCGCCGGTGGCGCTGGAGGCGCTGCTGCGGGCGGAGGGGCTGGCACCGCTGCGCGACCCCTCCAATGCCGATCCGCGCTTCACCCGCGCGGCGCTGCGCATGTCGCTCGCCGACCCCGAGGGCACCGGCCCCCGCGTCGCGGCGCTGGCCGGGGCGGCGGCGGCCTTCGCCACCCGCCGGGCGCGGCGGCAGGCGGCGGTGGCCGGGCGCCTCGCCGCCGCGCTGGCGCCGGCACCGGAAGGCTGGGCCAAGCTGGATGGGGCGGCGCTGGGCCAGGATGCGGTGGCGCAGGCGGCGCTCTCCGCGGTGCTGCGGCTTCTCTCGGGCGAGGAGCACGCGCCGGCCGGGGCGGCGGTGCGGGCCCTGCTGGCGCGGGGCGGGGGCACGCTGCATGGCGTGCTGTGGTCGGGCGGGGTGCTGTGCCGCGAGCCTGCCGCCTGCGCGCCCCCCGTGCCGGCGGAGCCCGGCGCGCTGTGGGACGGCCGCTGGCGGCTGCGCGGCTCCTTGCCGGAGGCGGGATTGCTGCTGGGCGCCCTGGGGAGCGCGGGGGCTGCCGCCCTGCCGCGGGCGGCGAGGCGCGGCCTGCCGGCGCGCGTGCTGGCCGGGCTGCCGGCCCTGTGGCGGGGCGGGGTGGCGGTTTCGGTGCCGCCCCTCGCGCATGGGTTGCCCGCCCAGGCCGATTTTGTTCCCTCCGGCGGGCCGTTGTGCGCGTATAAATGACATCCAGGCAAGATGACGTGCGCGGCAAGGTTTCAGAATGGCGCCGGGCGCCCTATCTTGTCATGGCGCCGGGCCAGGATGCCTCCTCGGGCCGGCACACGGATGGGAACCGCACGGTGAACAATTTCGGCCGCAATCTGGCGCTTTGGGTGATTGTGGCGCTGCTGCTCGTGGCGCTGTTCAATCTTTTTCAACCTTCTTCCTCCAACCGCCAGACCGGCCAGCAGGTCGCCTACAGCGACTTCCTGAACGAGGTGAATGGCGGCCGGGTGCGGGACGTGACCATTCAGGGCCGCACCCTCACGGGCCAGCTCTCGGACGGCCGCACCTTCAGCACCTACACGCCCGAGGACCCCGCCCTGGTCAGCCGCCTGACCGACAAGGGCGTGCGGGTGGTGGCCAAGCCCGAGGAGAGCGACGTCAACCCGCTCTTCCACTACCTGCTGTCCTGGTTCCCGATGCTGCTGCTGATCGGCGTCTGGATCTTCTTCATGCGCCAGATGCAGGGCGGCGGCGGCCGCGCCATGGGCTTCGGCAAGTCCCGCGCCCGGCTGCTGACCGAGAAGCAGGGCCGCGTCACCTTCGAGGACGTGGCCGGCATCGACGAGGCCAAGGGGGAGCTCGAGGAGATCGTGGACTTCCTGCGCGACCCGCAGAAGTTCCAGCGCCTCGGCGGCAAGATCCCCAAGGGCGTGCTGCTGGTGGGCCCGCCCGGCACCGGCAAGACGCTGCTCGCCCGCGCCATCGCCGGCGAGGCCAACGTGCCCTTCTTCACCATCTCGGGCTCCGACTTCGTCGAGATGTTCGTGGGCGTCGGCGCCTCCCGCGTGCGCGACATGTTTGAGCAAGGGAAAAAGAATGCCCCTTGCATCATCTTCATCGACGAGATCGACGCGGTGGGCCGCCACCGTGGCGCCGGCCTCGGCGGCGGCAATGACGAGCGCGAGCAGACCCTCAACCAGATGCTGGTCGAGATGGACGGCTTCGAGGCGAATGAGGGCGTGATCCTGATCGCCGCCACCAACCGCCCGGACGTGCTGGACCCCGCCCTGCTGCGCCCCGGCCGCTTTGACCGCCAGGTGGTGGTGCCGAACCCCGACGTCTCGGGCCGCGAGAAGATCCTGCGCGTCCACATGCGCAAGGTGCCGCTGGCCTCCGACGTCGATCCCAAGACCATCGCGCGCGGTACGCCGGGCTTCTCGGGCGCCGACCTCGCCAACCTCGTCAACGAGGCGGCGCTGCTCGCCGCCCGCTCGGGCCGCCGCACCGTCGGCATGTACGAGTTCGAGCAGGCCAAGGACAAGGTGCTGATGGGCGCCGAGCGCCGCAGCCTCGTCATGTCGGACGACGAGAAGAAGATGACGGCCTATCACGAGGCCGGCCATGCCCTTGTCGCCCTGCACGAGCCGGAGTGCGATCCCGTCCACAAGGCCACCATCATCCCGCGCGGCCGCGCGCTGGGCCTGGTGATGTCCCTGCCGGCCGGCGACCGCTACAGCAAGCACAAGAGCAAGCTGAAGGCGGAACTCGCCATGGCGATGGGCGGCCGCGTCGCCGAGGAGCTGATCTTCGGCGCCGACAAGGTGTCCAACGGAGCCTCGGGCGACATCAAGATGGCCACCAACCAGGCCAAGATGATGGTCACCGAGTGGGGCATGAGCGAGAAGCTCGGCATGATCGCCTATGGCGACAACAGCCAGGAGGTCTTCCTCGGCCATTCCGTGACGCAGTCCAAGAACGTCTCGGAAGCCACCGCGCGCGAGATCGACAGCGAGGTCCGCGCCATCATCGACGACGCCTATGCCCGCGCCAAGCACACGCTGCAGACCAACATCGAGGAACTGCACGCCCTGGCCAAGGGCCTGCTGGAATACGAGACCCTCTCGGGCGACGAGATCCGGCAGGTGATCAAGGGCGAGCCGGTGGTGCGCAACCGCCCCGACGAGCCGACTTCCGCCGGGCGCGGCAGCGTGCCCAGCTCCGGCCGGCCCACCCGCCCGGGTGGCTTCGGCAACCCGGCGCCGCAGCCCGGCGCCTGAGGCACCGCCAGGCGCCGCCGGTTGGCGCCTGCCCCCTCTGGCTCCCTGGCGAGAAGCTGCGATAAGGAAAGGGTCCCGGAAACGGGGCCCTTTTTCTTTGGCCGCTGGTGAGGGACGGGAAGATGGTCGAACGTTGGATCGAGCCGGTCGGCCTGCTGCACGGCCCGGTGGCATTGCAGGCCGTGCGGGACGGCCATGCCCTGCCGCTGGCCGGCGGCCCGGCGGCCTTTCCGCTGGTCCGGCTGATCGAGGAGGGGCGGGAGCTCGGCATCCACCCGATCATGGAGCTGCCCCTCGCCTGGGAGGAGCTGCTGCCGTTGCTGACGCGCCGCCCGCTCCCCTTCGCCGGCCTGCCGAACGACCGCCCCCTGGTGATGGGCATCCTCAACACCACGCCGGACAGCTTCTCCAATGGCGGGCAGCATCTCGACCCGCGCGATGCCATCGCCGCCGGCCATGCCATGCTGGAGGCGGGGGCCGACATCCTCGACATCGGCGGCGAGAGCACCCGCCCCGGCGCCCCGCCCGTCACGGCGGAGGAGGAGATGGCGCGGGTGCTGCCGGTGGTGCGGGAGCTGGCCAAGGCGGCGGTGGTCAGCATCGACACCCGCCACGCCGCCACCATGCGCGCCGCCCTCGATGCGGGGGCCGAGGTCATCAACGACGTCACCGCGCTGCGGCAGGAGCCCGCCTCGGTGCGGGTGGTGCAGGAGGCACGGGCGCCGGTGGTGCTGATGCACATGCCGGTGCTGGACCCGCGCCGCATGCAGCAGGAAACCGCCTATGCCGACGTGGTGCTGGAGGTGGCCCGCTTCCTGCGCCAGCGCGTCGAGACGGCGGAGGCGCTGGGCATCCCGCGCGGGCGCGTGGCCATCGACCCCGGCCTCGGCTTCGGCAAGACGGGAGCGCAGAACCTGCTGCTGCTGCAACGCCTGCCGCTGCTGGCCGGCATCGGCTGCCGCATCCTGGTGGGCGCCTCGCGCAAGCGCTTCGTGGGCCAGGTGACGGGGGTGGAGAAGGCGGATGAGCGGCTGGCCGGCAGCCTTGCCGTGGCGCAGGCCGCGGCCGCCGCCGGCGCCAGCATCCTGCGCGTGCACGACGTGGCGGAAACGGTGCGGGCCTTGCGCATGTGGCGCGCCTGCACCGACGGCGCCTCGGCCGAGCTGGGCTGAGGATGGCGCGCGAGCCCCCTCGCTTGCCTCGCTCCTCCTCCCGCCGCTACAGCAGCGGCCGCGAGGTTTCTGGTCCAGGGGAGAAGGCCGGCATGAGTGAAGCAGTGCGCCGCCTGTTCGGCACGGATGGCATCCGGGGGGTCGCCAACCGGGCGCCGATGGACGCCTCCACGGCGCTGCGCCTGGGCCAGGCCGCCGGGCTCTTCTTCAACAGGGGCGCGCACCGGCACCGCGTCGTCATCGGCAAGGACACGCGCCTTTCGGGCTACATGCTGGAGCCGGCGCTGACGGCGGGCTTCGTCGGTGCCGGGATGGACGTGGTGCTGGTGGGGCCGCTGCCCACCCCCGCCATCGCCATGCTGACGCGCAGCCTCCGCGCCGATCTCGGCGTCATGATCTCCGCCAGCCACAACCCCTTCGAGGACAATGGCATCAAGCTGTTCGGCCCGGACGGGCTGAAGCTCTCGGATGACGAGGAGGCCGAGATCGAGGCGCTGATGGCGGGCGATCTCGGTGCCCGGCTCGTGCCGCCCTCGCGCCTCGGCCGCGCCAGCCGGCTGGAGGACGCGCCCGGCCGCTACATCGAGGCGGTGAAGGCGAGCTTCCCCAAGGGCCGCAGCCTGTCCGGCATGCGCATCGTGGTCGATTGCGCCAATGGTGCCGCCTACAGGGTGGCGCCCACCGTGCTGTGGGAGCTGGGCGCCGAGGTGGTGCCGCTGGGCGTGGCACCCGACGGCTTCAACATCAACCGCGAATGCGGCTCCACCGCGCCGGCCCGCATGGCCGAGCTGGTGCGCGAGCGCCGCGCCGACCTCGGCATCGCCCTCGACGGCGACGCCGACCGCCTCGTGCTGGCCGACGAGCAGGGCCAGATCATCGACGGCGACCAGATCCTGGCCGCGGTGGCGCAGTCCTGGGCGCGGCAGAAGCGGCTGCAGGGCGGCGCGGTGGTGGCCACCGTGATGTCCAATCTCGGGCTGGAGCGGTTCCTGAAAGGGCAGGGGCTGGAGCTGCTGCGCACCAGGGTGGGCGACCGCTACGTCTCCGAGCGGATGCGCGAGACCGGCTGCAACCTGGGCGGCGAGCAGTCCGGCCACATGATCCTCAGCGATTTCGGCACCACCGGCGACGGGCTGGTGGCCGCGCTCCAGGTGCTGGCAGTGCTGGCGGAGGAAGGACGGCCGGCCAGCGCCGTCTGCCGCAGCTTCGCGCCGCTGCCGCAGCGCCTGGTGAATGTGCGCTATGCCGGCGCGAGCCCGCTGAAGGACCCCGCCGTGCAGGAGGCCATCGCCGCCGCCGAGGCGCGCCTCGCCCAGCGCGGCCGGGTGCTGATCCGCGCCAGCGGCACCGAGCCGGTGATCCGCGTCATGGCCGAGGCGGAGGACGACGCGCTGGTGGAGGAGACGGTGCAGGGCCTGGCCGCGCTGATCCGCGCCCGCGCCGCAGCCGGCGCGGTGGCCGAGCGCCCCGCCGCCGACGCCACGGTGGAGGGCGGCGCCTGATGCGCGGCCGCGTTTTGATCATCGCCGGCTCCGATTCCGGGGGCGGCGCGGGCATCCAGGCGGACATCAAGGCCTGCACGGCGCTCGGTGCCTATGCGGCCACCGCCATCACGGCGCTGACGGCGCAGGACACGCTGGGGGTGCATGCCGTGCAGGGCGTGCCGCCCGACTTCATCAGGCTGCAGATCCGCCTCAGCCTGGAGGATATCGGCGCCGACGCGCTGAAGACCGGCATGCTGGCCGACGTGCTGACCATCGAGGCGGTGTGCGACGCGGTGGCGGCGCATGGCCGCGACATCCCGCTGGTGGCGGACCCGGTGATGGTGGCCAAGGGCGGCCACCCGCTGCTGGCGCCCGAGGCGGTGGAAACGCTGCGCCGCCGCCTGCTGCCGCTGGCCGCGCTGCTGACGCCGAACCTGCCGGAGGCCGAGATCATCGCCGGCCAGCCCGTCTCCACGGTGGAGGAGATGGTGGCGGCGGCGCGGCGGATGCTGGAGATGGGCGCGCCCGCCGTGCTGCTGAAGGGCGGCCACCTGCCGGGCGAGACGCTGGTGGACGTGCTGGCCACCACCGGCGGCATCGAGACCTTCGAGAGCGGGCGCATCGACAGCCGCCACACCCATGGCACGGGCTGCACCCTGGCCTCCGCCATTGCGGCGGGGCTGGCGCAGGGCCTTTCCATGCGGGACGCGGTGGCGCGCGGCCGGGCCTATGTCCGGGCGGCGCTGCGCGAGGCGCCGGGCCTTGGCAAAGGGCATGGCCCGCTGAACCACGCCGTGACGCTGGACCCGGCGCGGCTCGCAACCCTGGCATGACGCCGCGCGGCCTTCGCGGCCGCCTGCGGGTTCGGGCAAGCTGGGGCGGAACACGCACCGGACCCCGTCCATGAGCACGCACCCGCCCCATCCCGCCGCCCTGCCGCGCAGCGTGCCGGTGTTCCAGGTCGATGCCTTCGCCGAGCGGCCCTTCGCCGGCAACCCCGCCGCCGTGGTGCCGCTCGACGCCTGGCTGCCGGACACGCTGATGCAGGCCATGGCGGCGGAGCACAATCTCAGCGAGACCGCCTTCTTCGTGCCGGACGGGCCGGGCCAGTGGCACCTGCGCTGGTTCACCCCCACCACCGAGGTGGCGCTTTGCGGCCATGCGACACTGGCCACCGCCTTCGTGCTGGCGACGGAGCTGGGGCAGGCGGGGGAGCTGCGCTTCCGCACCGCCTCGGGCATGCTGGGCGTCAGCCGGGAAGGCGGCCGCTTCGTGCTCGACTTCCCCGCCAACCCGCCGCGCCGCGCGGGCTGCGCGCCGCAGGGGCTGGCCGCCGCGCTCGGCGCCGTGCCGCGCGAGGTGTGGAAGGCGCGGGACTGGATCTGCCTGTTCGACAAGGCCGAGACGGTGCGCGCCCTGGCGCCGGACCACAACCGCGTCGCCACCCTGCCGGACCCCGGCCATGCCGGTGCCCGCGTCATCGCCACGGCACCGGGGGATGACGGGGTGCACGACATCGTCTCGCGCTACTTCGCCGCCCGCGTCGGCATCAACGAGGACCCGGTGACGGGGGCGGCGCATGTGCAGCTCGTGCCCTTCTGGGCGGACCGGCTGGGGCGGGAGGCGCTGGTCTGCCGCCAGGCCAGCGCGCGGGGCGGCACGCTCTGGTGCGAGCGGACGGGCGGGCGCGTCCGCATGGGCGGGCACGCGGTGCTCTATGCGCGCGGCAGCGTGGCGCTGCCCCGGCCTTGATCGACGCGGCCGGCGGGCGCAAACCCGCCCGGCCTCTTGCAGCGAGTGAGTTCCACGCCCATGGCGCAGCCCCATCCGAAGCCGACCCGCCGCCCGGCCAATCCCTGCTTCTCCTCCGGCCCCTGCGCCAAGCGGCCGGGCTGGTCGCTGGCGGCGCTGGAAGGCGCGCTGCTCGGCCGCAGCCACCGGGCGAAGGACCCGAAGGCGCGGCTGGCCGAGGTCATCGCCCTGTCGTGCTCGGTGCTGCGCATGCCGGAGGGCTGGCGCCTCGGCATCGTGCCCGCCTCCGACACGGGGGCGGTGGAGATGGCGCTGTGGTCGCTGCTGGGCCCGCGCGGCGTGGACGTGCTCGCCTGGGAAAGCTTCTCGGCGGAATGGGCCAACGACATCACGAGGCAGCTTCGCCTGCCGGATGCGCGGCTGATCCAGGCGCCCTATGGCCAGCTGCCGGACCTCGCCCAGGTGGACCCGGCGCGGGACTGCGTCTTTGTCTGGAACGGCACCACCAGCGGCGTGCGCCTGCCGCATGGCGACTGGATCGCCGATGACCGCGCGGGGCTCACCATCTGCGACGCCACCTCGGCGGCCTTCGCCATGGACCTGCCCTGGCGGAAGCTCGATGTGGTCACCTGGTCCTGGCAGAAGGTGCTGGGCGGCGAGGCGGCGCACGGCATGATCGCCCTGTCGCCGCGCGCGGTGGAGCGGCTCGAATCCCACAGCCCCGCCTGGCCGCTGCCGAAGATCTTCCGCATGACCAAGGGCGGGAAGCTGATCGAGGGCATCTTCCAGGGCGACACCATCAACACTCCCTCCATGCTCTGCGTGGAGGACGCGGTGGACGGGCTGCGCTGGGCCGAGGGCATCGGCGGCCTGCCGGCCCTGGTGGCGCGCTCCGAGGCCAATCTCGCCGCGGTGGCGGAATGGGTGGCGGGGCAGGGGCGCTTCGCCTTCCTGGCCGAGCGGCCCGAGACGCGCTCCTGCACCTCGATCTGTCTGCGGCTGGTGGCGCCCTGGTTCACCGCGCTGGACGAGGCCACCCAGGCCCGCGCCACGAAATCCCTCGCCGCCCGGCTGGAAGCCGAAGGGGTGGGGCTGGATGTGGCGCCCTACCGCGACGCGCCGCCCGGCCTGCGCCTGTGGGGCGGCGCCACGGTGGAAACGGAGGACCTCCGCGCCCTGCTGCCCTGGGTGGACTGGGCCATGGATGCGGTGGAGGCCGAGTTCCGCCCGGGCTGAGGGGAGGCGGTCCCGTTCTGCGGGACATCCTGCCTCCTTTTTCCCCGAGAGAAGAAAATCCTTCCGGATTTTCCCGCTGCGCCGAAGGAGCTTCCGAAACGGGCTCCCGGTGCACGGCAGTTCGGTAAGAATGCCTGACGCATTTCGCCTAGGCTGGCGGCCACGACCGAACCGCCGAGGCCACCGCCATGCAACAGGCATCCCTTTCCGCCGAAAGCCCGTCCGGGCCGCGCTGGGTACTGGTGTTCCTGTTCCTTTGCGCGCCGCTGCTGTTTGCCAGCAACATGGTGGCGGCCCGCTGGCTCAGCGGCCTGGTGCCGCCGGTGACGCTGGGCTTCGGCCGCTGGCTGGTGGCGGCGCTGGTGCTGCTGCCGGTGGTGTGGGCGCCGCTGCGGCGGGGCGCGCTGCGCCGGGCGCCCGCCGGCATCCTGGCGCTGCTGGCGCTGCTCGGCGGCGTGGTCAGCGTGGCGCCGCAATATGGCGCGGCGGCCTATACCAGCGCCGGCAACATCGCCCTCATCGCCGCCATGTCGCCGCTGCTGGTGGCGCTGATCGAGCGGGTGGTGTGGGGCGTGCCGCTGCGCCTTTCCGTGGTGGGGGGCATCGCCTGCGCCTTTGCCGGGATCGCCATCGCCACCTTCCGGGGCGATCTCGCGGCGCTGCTGCGGCTGGAGTTCAACCCGGGCGACGCGCTGATGTTCGGCGCCATCCTGGCCTGGGCCGGCTACACGGCGCTGCTGCGGCACCGGCCGGTGGGGCTGCCGCCGCTGCTGCTGCTCTGGGTGGTGGCGGCGGGCGGCGCGCTCGGCATGGCGCCGCTGCTGCTGCTGGAATGGTCCAGCCTTGGCGTGCCGGAACTGGATGTGCGCGCGGTGTGGGGCATGCTGTTCCTCGGGCTGGTGGCGGGGATCGGGGCCTATGGCGCCTTTGCCCGGGTGGTCAGCCAGGTCGGCGCGGCGCGGGCCAGCATGTCGATGTATCTTATTCCTGCCTATGCGCTGGCGCTGGGCGCCGCGCTGCTGGGCGAGAGCCTGCACGCCTACCATGCCGTGGCCATGGCGCTGGTGCTGGGCGGTGTCGCGCTCGGCACGGTGCGCTGGCCCGCCCCGGCGCGGCTGCGCGCCCGGCCCCTGTCGACATGAGCGGCCGCCACCCCAGATCTGGTATCGTCTGGCATCGAAACGGGAGGAAGGCATGGCGGCGAGACGGCTGCTGCCCAATCTTGCGGGCGGCTTGGCGATGACGGTGCTCGGCGCTTCCGGAGCGGCCGCGCATCATGGCTGGTCCTGGGCGGAATCGGAGCAGATGGAACTGCGCGGCACCGTCCGCGAGGTGTTCATCGGCCCGCCGCACCCGACGCTGCGGGTGGAGGCGGCGGATGGCGTTCTCTGGGTGGTGGAACTCGGCAACCCCTCGCAGACGCGGCGGGCCGGCTTCACCGAAGGCTCGGTCCGGGTGGGAGACGGCGTCACCGCCCTCGGCAACCGCGCGCGCGAAGGCGATGAGAAGCGGATGAAGGCCGTGCGCCTGCGCACCGCCAGCCGCAGCTACGACATCTATCCCGAGCGCATCCGCGGCGACTGAGGGCGTGGGGCTGGAATGGATCGAGGCCCTGGCGGCCTGGCCGGGCGGCGCGCTGCGCCGTTCGGCCATCGCCTATCCGCTGGCCAACGCGGCGCACATCCTGGCGATCGGGCTGCTGCTGGGTGCCATCGCCACGCTGGATATGCGGCTGCTGGGAGCGTTCCGCGCCGTGCCGCTGGCGCATCTGGCGGGTCCGCTTTCCCGCGTGGCGGGGTGGGGGCTGGCGCTGGCTCTGGCCACGGGGCTGCTGCTGTTCAGCGTCTCGCCCGGCGCCTATCTCGGCAATCCGGCCTTCCAGATCAAGCTGGCCCTGGTGCTGGCCGGCACGCTGAACGCCCTGGCGCTGCACCGCGGCGCGCCCTGGCGGCGTGCCCTGGCCGGCGGACATGCCGGCGCCGCCCTGCGCGTGGCGGCGCTGCTGTCCCTGCTGCTCTGGAGCGCGGCCGTGCTGGCCGGGCGCTGGATCGGCTTTCTCTGAGGCAGCGCCGCCGGCGCCTCCGCCCAGGCTTGGGGAAGAACCGATCTTGGGGAAGAACCGATCCTGGGAAAAACCGGCCATGGGCTCCGTGCCCTGTTCTGCCCGATCCGCTATAGCTCCGCGCCCTGAACAGGCGGAGTGCGGGATGACGGTCGGCATCGACATGGGCAGGACAACGACGGGGCAGGCGGGCCTTCTCGACCTGGAGGAGCTGCTCGCCACCCGGCTGCTGGTGCAGGGCAATTCCGGTTCCGGCAAGTCGCACCTGCTGCGCCGGCTGATGGAGCAGTCGGCCCCCTGGGTGCAGCAGGCGGTGATCGACCCGGAAGGCGATTTCGTGACGCTCGCCGACCGCTTCGGCCATCTGGTGATCGACGCCTCGCAGCACACGGAGGCGGCGTTGCAGCGCGCCGCCGACCGGGTGCGCGCGCACCGCGTCTCGGTGGTGCTGAACCTGGAGGGGCTGGACGCGGACGGGCAGATGCGCCACGCCGCCGCCTTCCTCGGCGGGCTGTTCGATGCCGAGCGCGACCACTGGTCGCCCATGCTGGTGGTGGTGGACGAGGCGCAGCTCTTCGCCCCTGCCGCCGCGGGCGAGGTGTCGGACGAGGCGCGCCGCGCCTCGCTCGGCGCCATGGCCAACCTGATGTCGCGCGGCCGCAAGCGGGGGCTGGCCGGCATCATCGCCACCCAGCGCCTGGCCAAGCTGGCCAAGAACGTCGCCGCCGAGGCCTCCAACTTCCTGATGGGCCGCACCTTCCTCGACATCGACATGGCGCGCGCCGCCGACCTGCTGGGCATGGAGCGGCGCCAGGCGGAGATGTTCCGCGACCTGCCGCGCGGCAGCTTCGTGGCGCTGGGCCCGGCGCTCTCCCGCCGCCCGGTGGCGATCCAGATCGGGGCGGTGGAGACGGAGTCGCGCGGCAGCAATCCCGGCCTGATCCCGCTGCCGCAGACGGCGCCGGAGGAGGCGCGCGAGCTGATCCTGGCCGCGGCGGCGGAGCCCGAGGCGCCGCGCCCGCCGCCGCGCCGGATCCCCGCGCCGCCGCCGCCCGACATCCTGACCCAGCTCGCCCAGGCCCGCCCCACCATGCCCGCCCCCCGCGCCGAGCCGGAGCCGACGCCGGAGGAGCGCGCCGCGCGCAAGCGGAAGCTGGAGGAGGTTCTGCGCCAGGTGCTGGCCGAGCCGGAGGCGGCCTTCCGCACCACCTCCGTGCTCTACCAGGACTTCCTGGTGCGGCTGCGCATCCACGCCGTGCCCGGCAGGCCGCCCGAGATCCCGGCCTTCCGCCGCATGCTGGCGGTGGCGCGCGCCGGCATCAGCGCCGAGGCGGCGGAGAGCGAGGAATGGCGGCAGGCGGAAGCCCGCGCCGCCGCCCTGCCGGAGGACATGCAGGGCGTGTTCCTGATGCTGGCCCGCGCGGCGCTGGAGCGGCTGCCCTGCCCATCGGATGCCACCATCGCCCAGGCCTATGGCACCCGCTCGGCGGGGCGGGCGCGGCGGGTGCTGGCCTATATGGAGGAGCAGGGCGCCATCGTGCTGCGCCCCGACGCGCAGGGGCGGCGCATCCTCGCCCTGGTGGGGCTTGGCTGGGAAACGGCGCCGGGCGACCCCGGCGCCGCCGGCTGATCAGAGCAGGATCTCCATCAGCGAGGTGAATTTCTGCCCCAGTTCCCGCGTGGCGTCGAAGAAGGTGACCACCTGGTAGGTGGCGATGAAGCCGGCGGCGTAGAACAGGCCGGGGGAAAGGCGCTGGAAGCCGAGCGCCATGCCGAACAGGCGCTGCGTCAGGCCGGAGCGCACCACCAGCACCACCACCGCCAGCCCCAGCAGCGCACCGCCCAGGATGTCGCTCGGGTAATGGAAGCCGGCATAGACGCGCGGGATGCAGGCCACCACCAGCGCCCACAGGAAGGCCAGCACGCCGAGCCGGCGCGAGGCCATGAAGATGGCCAGCGCCATGGCGAAGGTCATCGCCGCGTTGTCGCTGGGAAAGGAGCTGTAGTTGGCGAGGTAGCCCTCCTCCAGCCCCAGCAGCGTGTTGATCTCCAGGTCGAGGTTGTGGATGGGGCGCGGGCGCTCCCACATCAGGTTCTGCACCCCGCGGGAAAGCGCGGCCGCCAGGATGGCGCCGCCCAGCCCGGCGAAGGCCAGGTAGCGCCCGTCCCGCCGGTTGGGGCTGAGATCGGTGAACCACATCCACCAGAAGGCGGCGACGAAGGGTGCCGTCTTGAACAGGTGGTTGTTGGTCAGGGTGAAGATGATGCGGTCAAGAGCGAAGCTCTCGCCGGCAAAGCCGTTGAAGAAATGCAGGACCGAGAGGTCCAACGCCTGCAGCATTGCCGTTTTGTCCTTTGGCCCGCCTTCAGGCTGTTCATCGCGCCGCCATGACCGGGCTCCGGCTTGTTCCGGCCCCGATTTCCTGTCGCCCAGGCCATGTCCTGAGACGCTGCCACTGGTCTGCAACAATTTTGACACAATAGGGTTCCGCAAGCAGAGCTTGGCAAGGCGCTCTGGCCGGCATGGCGGTCACAGACTGGTCAGCGGAACAGCGGGCAAACCCGCGAGAAGGCAGGCAGATTGCTTCCTCCGGTTGTGCGGGTCAGGATTGTCCTCCCCGCAAACCGTTTGGGCTGCTTCAGGAACATCCTCCAGGTAGGTGGAGGCGGCAGCTCCCATGGCTTCGGGAGTGGCGGTCCCGCTCGCGGCGGCAACCCGCCGCGGCGCCTCCCTGCGCCGATCACGTTCTGGAGCGGTCGAGCCTCAGCTCAGGAGCCGGTGGCCAGGCGCCGTGGCGGGGCGGCTCAATCCGGCCTGGCGGGCTGGCCGGGCGGCTGGGTCAGGGCATCGCGCACCACCGAGCGGAACTCCCGCCGGTGCAGCTCGCGCAGCACCAGAAGGCTGCTGATGATCAGCGCCACCGGATGGAGGATCCAGGCCAGGGCGGCGAGGCCGAAGTAATAGGCCCGCAGCCCGGTGTTGAAGTGGCGCGCCGCGCGGTTGGCCACCTCGGCCGCGACCAGGGCCTGCGGCAGGGCCTCCTCCGTCTCTCCCAGCCCGCCCACGCAGATGCTGGTGTAGTTGAACTGCCGCAGCGCCCAGGTCAGCTCGAAGAAGGCGCGCACGAAGATGAAGATGAGCAGGAAGACGCGGATCTCCCAGGCCGCGTCCTCCGGCGGCACCTCCGCGAAGGGCACGGCGCCGAAGACGCGGCGGCCGAGATCCGGCGTGCCCAGCATGGCCACCAGCGCGCCCAGGATGAAGATGCTGGTGTTGGCCAGGAAGGAGGTGGACGTCATCAGGTTGCCGATGATGCTGATGTCGCTGATGCGGTTGTCCCGGGTGAGGGCGGAGCGCATCCAGCGCCGCCGGTGCTCGTCCATCGCGGCGATGACGCTGCGGGAGCGGATGCTGGGCACCCGGTCCACCACGGCGGAATAGCCGATCCAGCAGGCGGTGAAGACGGCGAGGGCGAGCCAGTCGAGCGGCGTGAGCGGAAGGAGCATGGCGGGCTGCATAGCATCGCCGCGGCCATTGCCGCAGCCCGCCGCATGCGGGGCTGGTGCGGGCCCCGCGCCCGTGGAGCCCGGAGCCCATGAAAAAAGCGGGCGCCCTGGAGCGCCCGCTTCCTGATCCTCCGGAGAAGAGGGGAGCCTTACAGGCCCATCTTCTTCTTCAGGTTCTCGTCCAGCTTGGCGAGGAAGTTCTGGGTGTTCAGCCAGGGCTGGTCCTTGCCGATCAGCACGGCGAGGTCCTTGGTCATGTAGCCGCTCTCGACGGTCTCGATGCAGACCTGCTCGAGCGCGTTGGCGAAGTCCACCACGTCCTGCGTGCCGTCGAACTTGCCGCGATAGGCCAGGCCACGGGTCCAGGCGAAGATCGAGGCGATCGGGTTCGTGCTGGTCTCGCGGCCCTTCTGGTGCTCGCGGTAGTGGCGCGTCACCGTGCCATGCGCCGCCTCGGACTCGACCGTGTTGCCGTCGGGCGAGAGCAGCACGGAGGTCATCAGGCCGAGGCTGCCGAAGCCCTGCGCCACGATGTCGGACTGCACGTCGCCATCGTAGTTCTTGCAGGCCCAGATGTAGCCGCCTTCCCACTTCAGGGCGGAGGCCACCATGTCGTCGATCAGGCGGTCCTCATAGGTCAGGCCGCGCTTCTCGAACTCCGCCTTGAACTCGGCGTCGTAGATGGCGCGGAAGATGTCCTTGAAGTTGCCGTCATAGGCCTTGAGGATGGTGTTCTTGTGGCTGAAGTACACCGAGTAGTTGCGCGCCAGGCCGTAGTTGAAGGAGGCGCGGGCGAAGCCCTCGATCGACTTGTTCAGGTTGTGCTGCATCATCGCGGCACCGGCGCCCTTGAAGTCGAACTGGCCGATCTCCTGCGCCTCGCCGTTCTCGGCGATGTAGGTCATCTTGACGGTGCCGGGACCGGGCACCTTCATCTCGACGGCGCGGTAGATGTCGCCATAGGCATGGCGGCCAACGACAATGGGCTTCGACCAGTGCGGCACCAGGCGGGGCACGTTCTGGCAGATGATGGGCTCGCGGAAGATGGTGCCGTCGAGGATGTTGCGGATCGTGCCGTTGGGCGACTTCCACATCTTCTTCAGGCCGAACTCCTTCACCCGCGCCTCGTCCGGGGTGATGGTGGCGCACTTCACGCCGACGCCGTACTGCTTGATGGCGTTGGCGGCATCGACCGTCACCTGGTCGTCGGTCTGGTCGCGGTACTCGATGCCGAGGTCGTAGTACTTCAGGTCCACATCCAGGTAGGGGACAATCAGCTTGTCCTTGATGAACCCCCAGATGATGCGGGTCATCTCATCGCCGTCGAGCTCGACGACGGGGTTCTTCACCTTGATCTTGGCCATGCTGATCCTCGTCTGGACGCCTGTGTTCGCCGCCAGGGCCGCCTGGGAGCGCGGCCGGGACATTCTGGCGACAGGTGGCGCGGACAATCGCACCGGGCGCTGCAAGGGGCAAGGGTGCCCTGGGGCGTTCCGGCGCGCCCGCGCGGTGGCGGGGAGGGCGCAAACCGCCACCGGCCGGCACGCGTTACCTGGTCCCGGGCGCAATCCTGTGCCGGCAAGAAGGACACCCCGCCCATGAGCATCTTCGGCTCGATCCTTTCCAAGATCATGGGACGCAAGGCCGAGGCTTCGCAGCCCGGCGCCACCGCCCCGGTGGCCGACGAGCAGGTGAAGCCCACCGCCTCCGAGATCCCCGCCGGTTCCGCCGCCGCGCCGAACCCGGCGCCCACCACCCCGCCCGCACCGGGCGGCGCCATGGCGAGCGGCGCCGCGGCCGCCACGTCCGACGCGGCTCCGATCTCCGCCGAGCCGGTGGACGTGGAGGCCGTGCTGAGCGAGATGGCGTCGAAGAACGGGCAGTCGCTCAACTGGCGCCAGTCCATCGTCGACCTGATGAAGCTGCTCGAGCTCGACAGCAGCCTGCAGAACCGCAAGGAGCTGGCGAAGGAGCTGGGCTATTCCGGCAACATGGACGACAGCGCCAGCATGAACATCTGGCTGCACAAGCAGGTCATGCGCAAGCTGGCCGAGAATGGCGGCAAGGTGCCGGCCGACCTCAAGGACTGAGAAAAGCGGCCGCCCCGCGCCGGAAGGCACGGGGCGGCGCGGCTGGTCACACCACCTGGCGGCCGCGCAGCGCGGTGATCTCGTCGGCCGAGAGGCCAAGCTCGGCCAGGATGGCGTCCGTGTGCTCGCCCAGGGCGGGCGGATGGGCCACCACCTCGCTCGGCGTCCGGCTGAGGCGGAAGGGCTGGCCCACATAGTCCTGCGCCGCGTTGCCGCCGTTCAGGTGGCGGGCGATGCCGAGATGCTTCACCTGCGGGTCGCCGAACATCTGGTCGATGGTGTAGATCGGGCCGCAGGGCACGCCGGCGGCGTTCATCTTCTCGACCCAGGCCGTCATGTCGTCGGTGACGGTGACGGCCTCGATCTCGGCGTTCAGCGCATCGCGGTTCTGGCTGCGGGCGCTGCCGGTGGCAAAGCGCGGGTCCTTGGTCCATTCCGGCTTGCCCAGCACCTGGCAGAGCCGCTCCCAGATGCGCTGGCCGGAGGCGGCGATGTTCATGTGCCCGTCGCGGGTCTTGAACACGCCGGTGGGGATGCTGGTGGGATGGTTGTTGCCCGCCTGCTTCGGCACGTCCTGCGCCTGCAGCCACCGCGCCGCCTGGAAGTCCAGCATGAAGATCTGCGCCTCCAGCAGCGAGGTCTGCACCCACTGCCCCTTGCCGCTCACCTCGCGCTCCAGCAGCGCCACCATGATGCCCTGCGCGGCGAAGAGGCCGGAGCAGAGATCGGCGATGGGGATGCCGACGCGCACCGGACCCTGGCCGGGCAGGCCCGTGATCGACATCAGCCCGCCCATGCCCTGGGCGATCTGGTCGAAGCCGGGGCGGTTGGCATAGGGCCCGTCCTGCCCGAAGCCCGAGATGGAGGCCAGGATGATGCGCGGGTTGACGGCGGCGAGCGCCTCATAGTCGATGCCGAGGCGGGACTTCACGTCGGGGCGGAAGTTCTCCACCACCACATCCGCCTTCTCCACCATGCGCTTGAACAGGGCGACGCCGTCCGGGTCCTTCAGGTTCAGCGTCATGCCGCGCTTGTTGCGGTGCAGGTTCTGGAAGTCCGGGCCCTGGCGCGGGCCGCCCATCGGATCCCCGGCGTCGATGCCCTCGGGCATCTCGATCTTGATGACCTGCGCGCCCCAGTCGGCCAGCTGGCGGACGCAGGTGGGGCCGGAGCGGACCCGCGTCAGATCCAGCACGGTGAAGCGCGAAAGGGCCGTGGAGGCCTTGGGGAAAGCCTTGGGGTTGGCGTGCGTCATCATGTGTTCTCCCTCGGGCCGAGGCTAGCATCCCGCCCGCATTCTGCAAACTGTTTACAGAGGACATTTTGTGGCTTCTGCTGACAGTAGACAAAGGGGCGGGGGATTTGGCAGTTTGGCCGCATGGCCGACAGCCCCGTCTCCCCGCTTCACATCGTCCGCACCCAGTCCCTCGCCTCGCTCGTCGCCGACGAGCTGGAGCGCATGATCCTGTCAGGGGAGATACCACCGGGCACGCGCCTGAACGAGCAGGCGCTGGCGGCGCGGCTTGGCGTCAGCCGCGGGCCGGTGCGCGAGGCGGTGCGCGGGCTGGACCGCTCCGGCCTGGTGGTGACGGTGGTCAACCAGGGCTCCTTCGTGCGCCAGCTCAGCGCCGAGGAGGCGATGGACGTCTATGACCTGCGCGTGGCCCTCACTGGCTATGCCTGCGAGCGGCTGGCCGGCCGCGCCACGCCCGAGCAGCTCGGCACGCTGGAGGACATGGTGCAGGGCATGGAGAGCGCGGCCGACAGCGACGACGCCGCGCGCTACTACGCGCTGAACCTCGACTTCCATTCGGCACTGATGAGCATGGGCGGCAGCAGCCGCGCCGTCCGCCTTTACGACGATCTCGGCAAGGAGCTGACGCTGTTCCGCCGCCGCGCCCTGGTGGCGCCGGAGAACATGCGCGAGTCGAACGCCGAGCACGCCGCGATCCTGCACGCCCTGGCCGCCGGCGACGCCGCTGCGGCGCGCATGGCGGGCGAGGCGCACATCCGGGGTGGCAAGCGGCGCTTCGCCACGTCCACCCCACCCGCGGGCACCGAGCCCGCCGGCAAGAAGCGGCCCGGCAAAGCGGCCGCGCGAGGAGAGGAAGAGCATGTTCAAGATCGTGATGCCCCAGGCGAACCCACGCGGTGAGGCAACCCCGCGCGACGAGATGGCGCCCGCGCTCTGGAGCCGCCGGCGGGCGCTGACCGGCCTTGGCGCGCTGGGGGCGGGGATGCTCGCCGCGCCTGCCCTGCTGCGCGCCCAGCCGGCGCTGGGCAGCCGCCCGATCGAGGTGGTGACGCATGCCGGCGTCGGCGGCGGCACGGACATCACCGCGCGCATGATGACGGCCCAGGCCCCCGCCGTGCTGGGCATGGACTTCACCGTGGTGAACAAGACCGGCGGCAGCGGCGCCGCCGCCCTGGCCTATGCGGCCAGCCGGCCGAAGGACGGCCACACCCTGCTGCTGATCACCCAGACGCACCTCATCACCATGCTGCGCAGCAAGACGCCGCCAGTGCAGATCGAGGACATCGTCGGCATCGCCCGCGCCACCGAGGATCCGCAATTCGTCATGGTGCGCGCCGACAGCCCGCTGCGCTCGGCCGACGAGCTGGCCTCGGCCGGGCAGAAGCGGCCGCTGCGCTTCGGCATCACCCATGCCGGCAGCGTGGACCACGTGGCGGTGGCGGGCTTCTCCAGGGCGGCCAAGGTGCAGCACGCGGCCGTGCCCTTCCGCGGCGGCGGCGACATCGTGGTGAACGTGGTCGGCGGCAACATCGACATCGGCCTGCTGAACTACGCGGAAGCGGAGGCGCAGATCCGCGCGGGCGAGGTGAAGCCGCTGATGGTGCTGGCCGAGAGCCGCGTCTCCTCCGCCCCCGACGTGCCGACGGCCAAGGAGCTCGGCATCAACTTCACCGCCGCCACCACGCGCGGCTTCTGCGTGCTCAGGGGCACGCCGGAGGACCGCGTCGCGAAGCTGGAGGAGGGGCTGGTGAAGGCGATGCGGACGCCCGTCTATCAGAGCTACCTCACCAGTTCCGGCCAGTCGGCCGAGAGCGTGGCGGGCCGCAAGGTGTGGCAGGCGCAGATCGAGGAGTTCTGGAGCCAGGGCAAGGACGCGCTGGCATCGCTGGGCATCTCCGCGAGCTGAGGCGCCAGATCGCCGCTGCCAGATCGCTGGCGCTGGCGGGGGCGGCGTTCCAGACGGCGGAAAGGCCGCCCTACCAGCGGCGGCCGTGATAGCCGTGGCGGCCATGGCCGTAATAGCCATGGCCGTAGCCAGGGCGGCCGTAGCCGCGCCCATAGCCGTGGGAGCGGCGATGGTAGCGGCGGTCGTCATTGTCGGACAGGGAGCCGGCGATCAGGCCGGCGGCGAGGCCGGCGCCGGCGCCAAGGGCCAGGGTGCTTCCCCAGTCGGTCGAGCCGTCCGGGTTCTGGCAGCCCGCCAGGACCAGCGTGCCTGCCAAAGCCAGGGGAGCCAGGATGCGCCGCATGGTGGGATCTCCTCCGATGCGACATAGGCTGGCACCCTCCTGGGGCAAGGCCGCAGCAGAACCGCGGCGCTCCTGTGGCCCAACAAGGCAATCATGGCAGGGCGCCGCCCTCGCGCCCCTTCCGCCCTGGCGGGAAGACTAGCCCCGCGCGCCGGAGAAGGCGTTGAAGGTCTGCAGCGTGTAGGTGTCCTTCACGCCCTCCACGGACTGCACCTTCTCCACCACGAACAGCCCGATATCCTGGTCGTTCTCCAGGTAGAACTTGCCCAGCAGGTCGTACTGGCCGGAGATGGAATGCATCTCGGACAGCTCCTCGATGCTGTCGGCCATCTCGCGGGCCACCTGGTAGGCCTTGCCCATCTCACATTTCAGCATCACGAAAATGGCGCGCATCGCGTTTCAACCCTTGCCTGGAGTGCTCCGGCCCGCCGCGCGGGCGGCGGGAAGGCAGCATCGCCCGTTCCCCGCCGCGCGCACAGAGGGGCGCGTGACGCGGCCGCTTGTGCCCCATGCCGGGCGATGGAGGAAACCCCCGGCCCAGGGGGGACGGCGTGCGCCGCGGGTGAATCGCCTTCCGGCCGGGTAGCCCTGCCGCGCGCCCTCCGCTAGCTTGCCGCCCTGGTTGCCAGACAACTGGCTGAGGGAACGGGACCATGGACGGGATGAGCACAACGGGCCGCACGGGCGGCCAGCTTCTGGCCGATGCGCTGGTGGCGCAGGGCGTGACACAGGCCTTCTGCGTGCCCGGCGAATCCTATCTCGACCTGCTCGACGGCCTCTACGCCAACAGCGACAAGATCGCGCTGACCACCTGCCGCTTCGAGGCGGGCGCGGTGAACATGGCCGAGGCCTATGGCAAGCTGACCGGCCGCCCGGGCGTGGCGCTCGTCACCCGCGGCCCCGGCGCCTGCCACGCCGCCATCGGCGTGCATGTGGCGATGCAGGACAGCACGCCGCTGGTGCTGATCGTCGGCCAGATCCCCTTCGCCGAGACCGACCGCGAGAGCTTCCAGGAGGTGGACTACCGCCGCATGTTCGGCTCGGTGGCCAAGTGGGTGACGCAGATCGACGACGCGGCCCGCATCCCCGAGCTGATGGCGCACGCCTTCGACGTGGCGACGAGCGGCCGCCCCGGCCCGGTGGTGATCGCCATCTCGGAGGAGATGCAGAAGGTGCGGGTGCAGGTGCCGGACATCGGCCCTGCCGAGGTGGCGCCGGCCCATCCCTCGCCGGCGGCGCTGGAGAAGATGCTGGCCCTGCTGGACGCGGCCGAGCGCCCGCTGGTGGTGCTGGGCGGCTCCCGCTGGAGCGCCGAGACGCGCCGCATCGTGCGCGAGTTCTGCGTGGCGCGCGACCTGCCCGTGGCTGTCGGCTTCCGCCGGCAGAGCCTGTATGACTGCACCCTGCCCAACTACGCGGGCGACCTCGGCGTCGGCGCCGATGCCGGGCTGGTCGCCAAGGCGAAGCAGGCCGACCTGATCCTGGCGCTTGGCACCCGCATCGGCGAGCCGGTGAGCCAGGGCTACACGCTGTTCGACATGGCCGGGCAGGGCGGCCAGAAGATCGTCCATGTCTATCCGGACCAGGCCGAGATCGGCCGCGTCTACCGCCCGGCGCTCGGCATCACCGCCGAGATCAACGCCTTCGCCGAGGCGCTGGCGAAGCTGCCGGCCCCCACCGGCCCGGCCCGCTGGTCCGCCTGGACGAAGGAGGTGCACGCCGCCCGCCTGAAGCAGGCCGAGGCGCCGGACTATGCCGGGCCGCTGAACCTCGCCCGCGAGCTGCAGGCGCTGGAGAAGGTTCTGCCGCCCGACACCATCTTCACCTGCGATGCCGGCAACTTCGCCACCTGGCCGAACCGCTTCATGCACCTGACGGCGGAGCAGGAGTTCCTGGGCCCGACCAATGGCGCCATGGGCTATGCCGTGCCGGCCGCCATCGGCGCCAAGGTCAGCTTCCCGCAGCGCACCGTCATCGGCCTCGTCGGCGATGGCGGCTTCCTGATGACGGGCCAGGAGATCGCCACCGCCTTCCAGGCGGGGGTCGCGCCGATCGTGCTGGTGTTCAACAACGGCATGTACGGCACCATCCGCATGTACCAGGAGCGCGCCTATCCCGGCCGCGTTTCCGGCACCAAGCTGACCAACCCGGACTTCGCCAAGTTCATCGAGAGCTTCGGCGGCCATGGCGAGACGGTGGAGAAGGATGGCGAGCTGGTGCCGGCCTTCCAGCGTGCCGTGGCCAGCGGCAAGCCGGCCGTGATCGAGGTGCGGGTCAATCCGGAGCAGGTGACGCACCGGGCGACCATCTCGGACCTGCGGGCGCAGGGGAACGTGAAGAAGCACTGACGGGCCGGGGGAGGCGAACTCCCCCGAACTCCTTTCCTGCCCGGCGGGTCAGTCGCCGAGCGCCGTGCCCTCGCGGCGCGGGTCGGCGCCGCCCAGCAGGCCCCGCGGCGTCACGAGGATGGCCTGGAGGCCCGAGGGCTGCGGGCGGATGTCCGTCCTGTGGCCGCGCGCCTGGAGCTCGCCCGCCAGCGCGGCGGCGGGGCTGTCGGCTTCCAGCTCCACCGCGCCGCCCAGGCTGTTGACGCGCGGCAGCGAGACCGCCGCCTGCGGGTCCAGCTTCCAGTCCAGCAGCCCCAGCAGCGTCTGCGCCACATAGCCGATGATGCGCGCGCCGCCCGGCGAGCCGAGGCTGGCCAGCAGCTTCCCCTCCGCGTCGAACACCAGCGTCGGCGCCATGGAGGAGCGCGGGCGCTTGCCGCCCTCCACCCGGTTCGCCACGGGGCGGCCCTCGATCTCCGGCCGGAAGGAGAAGTCGGTCAGCTCGTTGTTCAGCACGAAGCCGCGCACCATCAGCCGGGCGCCGAAGGCATCCTCCACCGTGGTGGTCATGGAAAGGGCGTTGCCGCTGGCATCCACCACCGAGACATGGCTGGTGCCGTGCTCGGGCTGCGCGGGCATCGGCGCCAGCCCGGCCTGCCGCCAGCGCGGGTTGCCCGGGCGCGCGGCGGCGGCGGCGCGGGCCGCGTCGATGAGCTGGGCGCGGAGGGTGAGGTAGGAATCCTCCGTCAGCCCGCGCACCGGCACGCGGACGAAGTCGGCATCCGCCAGATAGAGCTCGCGGTCGGCATAGGCGAGGCGGCTGGCCTCCGCCAGCAGATGCGCCGCCTGCGGCCCGCGCGGGTCGAGCCGCGCCATGTCGAAATGCTCCAGCAGGCCCAGGATCTGCGCCACCGCCACGCCGCCCGAGGAGGGAGGCGGGAAGCCGCAGACGCGCCAGGCGCGGTAGGGCGTGCACAGCGCCTCGCGCCGCTGCGGGCGGTAGGCGGCGAGGTCGGCCTCCGTCATGCCGTTGCCGGCACCGCCATGCCGGGCCACGGCGGCCACGATGTCCCGCGCCACAGGCCCCTCGGTGAGTGCCCTGCTGCCCTCCGCCGCCACGGCGCGCAGCGTTTCCGCCAGGGCCGGGTTGCGCAGGGTGTGGCCGGCGGGGAGGGGGCTGCCATCAGGCGCCAGGAAATAGGCGGCCGCGCCGGGGTCCTGCCGCAGCCGCCCGGCATTGGCGGCGATGGTGCCGGCCAGCCGCGGCGAGATGGGGAAGCCCTGCTCGGCCAGCCGGATGGCGGGGGCGAAGAGATCGGCCCAGGGGAGCCTTCCCTCCGCCTTGTGGGCCGCCTCCAGCATCGGCATCACCCCCGGCACGCCGACGCTGCGGCCGGACAGCACCGCCTCGTAGAAGGTGAGCGGCGTGCCGTCGGCGCGCAGGAACAGGGAAGGGGTGGCGGCGGCGGGCGCCGTCTCGCGTCCGTCCCAGGCGGAAAGCGCTCGGCGGTCGGCATTCCAGTGCAGCAGCAGCGCCCCGCCGCCGATGCCGGAGGATTGCGGCTCCACCAGCGTCAGCACCGCCTGGATCGCGATCGCCGCATCCACCGCCGCGCCACCCCGGCGCAGCATGGCGAGCCCCGCCTCGGCCGCCAGCGGGTGGGCGGCGGCCACCATCTGCCGCTCGGCGCGGGCGGGCGGGCGGGCGCCTTCCAGCGCGCCGGGCATGGATTGCGTGTCCTGCGCCCGCGCGGGCAGGGCGATGAGCAGCACGCCGAGGAACAGGAAAAGGCGCGGCATTGTCGATTCCTCCACGGGGCCGTGGCAGAGTAGCGGGGTTGCGGCCGGGCTTGCATCCGGCGGCGCGTGCGTCACCTATGGGGCGAACCCCCGGGCGACGGAAAAGGCACGATGGATCAGGACGAAACGGGCGCTGGCGGCCGCATCCGCCAGAAGCTGGTGGAGACGAAGCAGGCCTGGGCCAGGGCCGGCCGCCTGCTGACGGGCGAGACCGCCCGGCCGGAGGAGCAGCGCCTGCCGCCCGGCCAGCGGCTGGTGCAGGACTTCCCCGTGCTCGACCTCGGCATCCAGCCGGAGGTGCCGGAGGGCGCCTTCCGCCTGCGTCTGGACGGGCTGGTGGAGAACCCGGTGACGCTGGACTGGGCCTGGCTGAGCGAGCTGCCGCAGGAGGATCGCGTCAACGACATCCACTGCGTCACGCAATGGTCGCGCTACGACAACACCTGGACCGGCGTGCCGGTGCAGGCGTTGCTGGACCTGGCGCGGCTGAAGCCGGGAGCGAGGTTCGTGAGCTTCGAGGCGCATGACGGCTACACCACCAACCTGGCGCTCGAGGATTTCGCGCGGCCCGAGAACCTGCTCGCCCATTCCTGGCAGGGTGAGCGGCTGACACGCCAGCATGGCGGCCCGCTGCGCATGGTGGTGCCGCATCTCTACTTCTGGAAAAGCACGAAGTGGGTGAAGCGCATCACCTTCATGGCCGAGAACCAGCCCGGCTTCTGGGAGGTGCGTGGCTATCACGACCGGGGCGACCCCTGGATGGAGGAGCGCTATGGCTGACCTTCCGCGCCGCACGGTGCTGCGTGCGGCGCCCCTGATGGCGGCGCCGCTGCGCGCCGCGCGCGCGGCGGACGAGGCTGCCCGGGGCCATGACTTCCTGTTCGAATCCATCGAGGGCGGCGAGATCGACCTCGGCGACTTCCGCGGCAGGCCGCTGCTGGTGGCCAACACCGCCAGCTTCTGCGGCTTCTCCCGCCAGTTCGAGGGATTGCAGGCGCTGCACGACGTCTACGGGCCGCGCGGCCTGCTGGTGCTCGGCGTCCCTTCCAACGACTTCAACCAGGAAGCGGCGGACCGCAAGTCCATCAAGGATTTCTGCGAGGCCACCTTCGGCGTGGCCTTTCCCATGGCCGCGCCCTGCCATGTGAAGGGGCCGCAGGCGCATCCCTTCTTCGCCTGGACCGCCGCGCGCAGCACCCCGCCGCGCTGGAACTTCTTCAAGTACCTCGTGGCGAGGGACAGCCGGCTGTTGCAGGCCTTCCCCAGCAATGCCGAGCCGGACGCGCCGGCCTTCCGCAGGGCCGTCGAGGCCGCGCTGGCATGAGGGCGGGCTGGCGCCCCATGGGGTGCGCCGACCTGCCGGCCGTGGAGCGCATCGCCGCCGCCGTGCATCCGGGCTACCCCGAGGACGCGGCGGTACTGGCCGAGCGGCTGGCGCTGCACCCGGGCGGCTGCTGGATGCTGGAAGGGGCGGAGGAGCCGGTGGGCTACGCCATCAGCCATCCCTGGCACCGGCGGCGGCCACCCGCGCTGAACACCCCCCTCGGCGCGCTGCCCGACGCGCCCGGCACCTACTATGTGCACGATGTCGCGCTGCTGCCCGCCGCGCGGGGCCAGGGGGCCGCCGGCCGGCTGATGCCGCTGCTGCTGGCCGCCGCCCGGGGCCTGCCCGAGCTTTCCCTGGTGGCGGTCGGCGGCTCGGTCCCCTTCTGGGAGCGACAGGGCTTCCGCGTGGTGGACGACCCGGTGCTGGCCGACAAGCTGCGGAGCTACGATGCCGAGGCACGTTTCATGCGCCGCGCGCTGCGCGGCGACACGGCCGATTTGTGAGCGTGCGCGGGTCAGCCCTTTCGCCTCTGCGATAAACTCTTGGCCAGCATGGCTTGATGTTTATCTGCCGGAAATGATCTGCAGGTGCGTGCCGCCTCAATTGCCCCGCCAACGCCAGGGGATGCTTGCAGCTCATGCATGCTGTCGATGCGCCTCGCCACTACCGGCGAATGTTCCGCCCTGGGGTGCCCGGTTGTGGCCCCGATCCGCGCCTCCGTAACACCGACCGCCCGCGCCGGGGCCGGTTTCTGTGAGCGGCTCTCCACCGGCGGCAGGCCCGAGATCGTCCCTGTCCGTCTTCGATGCGGTGGTGATCCTGGTCGGCATCGTCGTCGGGATCGGCATCTTCCGGACACCATCCCTGATCGCGGCCCATGTGAGCAGCGAGGCGGCCTTCATCGGCGTCTGGCTGGTGGGCGGCCTCGTCACCCTGATCGGCGCGCTCTGCTACGCGGAACTGGCCGCCGCGCACCCGAACAGCGGCGGCGAGTATCACTTCCTCTCCCGCGCCTATGGCAGGCCGGTGGCCATGCTGTTCGGCTGGGCACGCGGCACGGTGATCCAGACCGGGGCCATCGCCGGCGTGGCCTTCGTGCTGGGCGACTACGCGGCGCAGCTTCTGCCCCTCGGCCCGCACGGCCCGGCGATCTACGCGGCGCTGTCTGTTCTGCTGCTCACCGGGGTCAACGTCGTGGGGACCGTGCAGGGCAAGTCCTTCCAGATCGCCGTGACGCTGATCGAGATCGGCGCCATTCTCGCCATCATCGGCTTCGGGCTGCTTGGCGCCACCGGGGCGGCGCCGGCGTTGGAAACCTCGCCCGCCCAGACGGCCGGCATAGGCATGGCGATGATCTTCGTGCTGCTGACCTATGGCGGCTGGAACGAGGCTGCCTATCTCACCGGCGAGCTGAAGGATGCGCCGCGAAACGTGCCGCGTGTGCTGCTGGCCGGCACGGCGGTGATCGTGCTGCTCTACGTGCTGGTGAACCTGGCCCTGCTTGCAATCCTGGGGCTTGAGGGGCTGCGCGGCTCCCAGGCGGTGGCGGCGGACATGATGCGCGCGGTGGCCGGCCCTTCCGGCGCCAACCTGGTCAGCGCCGCTATTCTTCTTGCCGCCCTCTCGACGCTGAACGCGACGATCTTCACCGGCGCGCGGACCTGCGCCGCGATGGCGCGGGACATCACCTTCCTGTCCCGCGTCGGCAACTGGAGCGGGCGCGGCAGCACGCCGGCCAACGGCCTGCTCCTGCAGGCGGCGATCGCGCTGGCGCTGGTGGGTTTCGGCGCGGTGACGCAGGACGGCTTCCGCGCCATGGTGGACTACGCCGCGCCGGTCTTCTGGGGGTTCCTGCTGCTGGTCGGCGTCGCGCTGTTCGTGCTGCGGCGCCGGGAGCCGCATCGCGCGCTGCCCTACCGGGTGCCGCTCTACCCTGTGACGCCGGTCCTGTTCTGCCTCAGCTGCCTCTACATGCTGCATGCCAGCATCGCCTACACCGGCCTGGGCGCGCTCGTCGGGCTCGCCGTTGTCGCCGCCGGCGCGCCGCTCCTGCTCTTCCGGCGCCACGAGCAGGAGCCGGCACGCTCCATTGCCCCGGAGAACGCCGCATCGCAGCCCGCCAGTCCCCTTTGACCAGATCCTAGACCGTGGAGATCCCCGTCATGAACCGCATGACCCTTCTCGCCTCGGCCTGCCTCGTTTTCCTGTGGGGCTGGCAGAGCACACAAGCCCAGCCTGCACAAGCCCAGCCTGCACAAGCCCAGCCTGCACAAGCCCAGCCTGCACCGGTCGCGCCCACCCCGGCGGCACCCGACACCTACAAGCCCACGGTCGGCCAGATGGGCAAGGACGTGGTCTGGGTGCCGACGCACCAGGCGCTGGTCGACCGCATGCTCGACATGGCCAAGGTCACCCCGCAGGACTACCTCGTGGACCTCGGCTCGGGCGACGGGCGGACGGTGATCACGGCCGCCAAGCGCGGCGTCCGGGCCCATGGCATCGAGTACAACCCCGATCTGGTGGCGGTCTCGCGCCGGGCCGCGCAGGCCGAAGGGGTGGCGGAGCGCGCCACCTTCGCGCAGGCCGATATCTTTCAGTCAGACTTCTCCGATGCCACCGTGGTCACGCTGTTCCTGCTGCACACGCTGAACGAGCGCCTGCGCCCGACCCTGCTGGCCATGCGGCCCGGCACCCGGGTGGTCTCCAACACCTTCACCATGGGCGACTGGGAGGCCGACCAGCAGTACGAGCATAAGGGCGAGTGCTCCAGCTTCTGCCGCGCCTATCTCTGGATCATTCCCGCCGACGCCGCGGGGGAGTGGCGGCTCGGCGAGGACCGGCTGGTGCTGCGCCAGACCTACCAGATGCTGAGCGGCACCCTGACCCGTGATGGTCAGGAGCTGCCCATCACCGAGGCGAAGATGGACGGCAACCGCATCGCCTTCACGGCGGGCAACCGCCGCTACACCGGCGAGCTGGCGGAGGGCCGCATCACCGGCCGGACCGAGGACGGCGCCGAGTGGAGCGCGACGCGCGCGCCGGGTTGAGCGCGCGGCGGCGGGGAAGCTTCCTTCCCCGCCGCGCTCATCCGAACCGGTTGTTCCGCGGGAAGCCGTTCGGCGGCTGCCGGCCCGCGCCCGCGCGGTTGCCCCGCCAGGTGGTGAGGTCCGTCTCCAGCCGCACCCGCTCGCCGATGCGCCAGCTCAAGCCAGCCGTGCCCTGGAACACCTTCACATCCGAGAGCCGGCCGTCGCGGTAGCCCTGCAGGGCCACGCCGCGTCCGCGCGTCATCTCCGGCACCTGTTCCAGCGGGAAGACCAGCAGCTTGCGGTTGGTGCCGATGATGGCCACGGTGTCGCCCTCCACCGGCACGCAGGCTGCCGCCTCGTTGGGCGCCTCCAGCGTCAGCACCTGCTTGCCGGTCCGCTTCTCCGCCACCAGGTCCTCGGACCTGACGACGAAGCCGCGCCCGTCATCGGCGGCGACCAGGTATTTCCGGCCCTCCCTCCAGACGAACAGCTCCACCACCTCGTCCTCGTTGGTGAGCTCCACCATCAGGCGCACGGGCTGGCCGTCGCCCCGGCCGCGCGGCAGGGCCTCGGCCTTGATGGTGAAGCTCTTGCCGTTGGTGGCGAAGAGGCAGATGCGGTCGGTCGTCTCGGCGTGCAGCGCGAAGCGCAGCCGGTCGCCCTCCTTGAACTTGTGCTCCGTTTCCAGCGGCACATGGCCCTTGAGCGCGCGGATCCAGCCCTTCTCGGACAGGATGACGGTGATCGGCTCGCGCTCGATGAAGGCGCGCTCGTCGATCACCACGGCGGCGGGGGCGGCGTCGATGGCGGTGCGGCGGCGGCCGATCCCCGTTTCCTCGCCGAACTTCTCGCGCGTGGCGGCGATCTGCCCGGCCAGCGTCTTCCAGCGCAGCTTCTCGCTGCCGAGCAGCGCCTGGAGCGACTTCTGCTCCGCGCTGAGCTTCTTGTGCTCGCGGCGGATCTCCATCTCCTCCAGCTTGCGCAGGCTGCGCAGCCGCATGTTCAGGATCGCCTCGGCCTGCACCTCGGTCAGCGAGAAGGTGCTGACCAGCACGGGCTTCGGATGGTCCTCCTCGCGGATGATGCGGATCACCTCGTCGAGGTTCAGGTAGGCGACCAGGTAGCCGTCGAGGATCTCCAGCCGGCGGGCGATGGCGTCCAGCCGGTGTTGGCTGCGGCGCACCAGCACCTCGTGCCGGTGGTCGAGCCAGGCGCGCAGCACCTCCTTGAGGCCCATCACGCGCGGGGTGCGGCTCGCGTCCAGCACGTTCATGTTGAGCGAGACGCGGGATTCCAGCGGCGTCGCGCGGAACAGCGTCTCCATCAGCACGGCCGGATCGACGGTCCGGCTCTTGGGCTCCAGCACCACGCGGACGACGTCGGTGCTCTCGTCCCGGATGTCGGCCAGGAGGGGAAGCTTCTTCTCCTCCATGAGCTGCGCGATCTGCTCGATCAGCCGCGACTTGGCGACCTGGTAGGGGATCTCGGTGACGACGACCTGCCAGGTGCCGTTCTTCAGCTGCTCCTTTTCCCAGCGCGCCCGGATGCGGAAGCCGCCGCGGCCGGTGGCATAGGCCTCGCGCACCGCCTCCGGGCTCTCGATCATCACGCCGCCGGTGGGGAAGTCGGGGCCGGGGACATGCCGCAGCAGCTCGTCGATCCCGGCCTTGGGGTTCTCGATCAGCGCCAGGGCGGCGGCGCAAAGCTCGCCCGCATTGTGCGGCGGGATGGAGGTGGCCATGCCCACCGCGATGCCGTTGGCGCCATTGGCCAGCAGGTTGGGGAAGGCTGCGGGCAGGACGATCGGCTCCTGCTCCTCGCCGTCATAGGTGGCGCGGAAATCGACCGCGTTCTCCTCGATGCCTTCCAGCATCGCGCTCGCGATGGCGGTCAGCCGCGCCTCGGTGTAGCGCATGGCCGCGGCGTTATCGCCGTCGATGTTGCCGAAATTGCCCTGGCCCTCGACCAGCGGGTAGCGGGCGGCGAATTCCTGCGCCAGCCGCACCATGGCCTCGTAGATCGAGGCGTCGCCATGCGGGTGGTACTTGCCCATCACGTCGCCCACGATGCGGGCGCATTTCTTGAAGCCCGCCGCCGGGTCCAGCTTCAGCTGGTGCATGGCCCAGAGCAGCCGGCGGTGCACCGGCTTCAGCCCGTCCCGCACATCCGGCAGGGAGCGCGCCGTGATGGTGGACATGGCATAGGCCAGGTACCGCTCCGACAGCGCGGCGGAGAGGTTGGTCGGCTTCACGGCCCCGCCTTCGGGCAACGCGGTCAGGTCATCGGGCATGGCGGCACTCCAGGCAGTCTCGGTACACGCATCGGTCACGCAGTCTGTCACGTAAGCGGTGTGGGCGGGCTAGCGCAGCGCGGCGCTTCGCGCCAGGGGCTTCGCGGCAAAACGGAACAAAAAACGAACGGATAGGCGAGGCTCACAATGCCGTACACCATTGCCCCGGAGGGGCTGACGCTGCCGGAAGCGGGTGGCCATAGTGGGGCCGGCCATCAATCCAGGAAAAACAACAATCAATCCGGGAGAAGTTCAGGAATGAGTGCAAGCGCCGAAACCATTGCGAAAAACCGGGTCATGGCGGAGAACGATCCCTACCGCCTCACCCGGGCGGGCATCATGGAGCCGCCCACGGGCTGGAAGCACTCGCTGAGGCATCTCGGGCCGGGGCTGATCCTCAGCGCCTCCATCGTGGGCTCGGGCGAGCTGATCGTCACCACCACGCTTGGCGCCACGGTGGGGTTCGCGCTGCTGTGGATGGTCATCTTCAGCACCTTCGTGAAGGTGGCGGTGCAGATCGAGCTGGCGCGCTGGTGCATCTCCACCGGCCAGCCGGCGCTCACCGGCTACAACAAGGTGGGCCCGCATGTCGGGCGGCTGAGCTGGATCAACCTGCTCTGGGCGCTGATGGCGCTGTCCAAGGTGCTGCAGATGGGCGGCGTGGTGGGCGGCACGGCGCTGGCGCTCAGCATCATGCTTCCGATCGGCGGGGAGCCGCTGGGCGGCACCTCGCTCGGCGCCTGGACGGCGATCGTCGTGCTGGGCAGCATCGCGCTGCTCTACAGCAACAGGTACAGCCGCATCGAGCGGGGCGCCGGCATCCTGGTGGTGCTGTTCTCCTTCATCACCATCGGCATCGCCCTCGGCCTGCCCTTCACGCCCTTCGCCTATTCGATGGACGACATCGCGGGCGGCCTGTCCTTCGCCATCCCGGCGGGAGCGGTGGGCGCCGCCATCGCCATGTTCGGCATCACCGGCGTGGGCGCGGACGAGCTGACCTTCTACACCTACTGGTGCATCGAGAAGGGCTATGCCCGCTATGTCGGCCCGAACGATGGCAGCGAGGCCTGGCAGCGCCGCGCCAGGGGCTGGATCGGCGTCATGTACAAGGACGCCTTCCTGTCCTGGGTCATCTACACCTTCGGCACCATCGCCTTCTTCATCATGGGCGCCGCGGTGCTGAACCCGCAGGGCGTGGTGCCGCAGGGCAACGAGATGATCACCGCCCTCTCGCGCATGTACACCGACACGCTGGGCCAGTGGGCCGGCACGGTGTTCCTGCTGGGCGCGGTGGTGGTGCTGGGCTCCACCCTGTGGGCGGCGGTGCCGAGCTGGTCGCGCATGTATGTCAACCTGCTGGCCGAGATGGGCGTGCTGGACTGGCGCGACACGGCGGCCCGGCTGCGCTGGATCCGCATCTTCACCATCGCCCTGCCGCTGATCTGGGGCACGGCCTATCTGTTCATGCGCTCGCCGGTGCTGATGGTGCAGATCGGCGGCATCGCCACCGGCATCTTCCTGCTCGCGGTGGTGGTGGCGGTGTGGCACCTCCGCCGCACCGAGACCGATCCCCGCCTCTACGGCAGCGGCGCGTTCAACGCGCTGCTGGTGGTCAGCAGCATCGCCATCGTGCTGCTTGGCCTCTACACCGGTCTGAGCGCCCTCAAGCTGGTCTGAGGCAGCCAGGGGGCACCGCCCCCTGGACCCCCCCCTCGTCAGGGAGTGGCGCGCCTCTCCTCCAGCAGGCGGGTCAGCATCTCGATCTGCCGCTCCTGCCGCTCCAGCAGCGCCGTCATCTGCTCGGCACGCATCCGGTCCAGCTTCTCGTGCAGGGCCATGATCTCGATCTCGGCCTTCAGGTTCACCTCGTAGTCATGCGCCGCCACCAGCCGGTCCTTCGCCGACTGCCGGTTCTGGCTCATCATGATGATCGGCGCCTGCAACGCCGCCACCATCGAGAGGATCAGGTTCAGGAAGACGAAGGGGTAGGGGTCGAAGGGCTGCCGCAGCAGCCAGAGATTGGCGCCCGCCCAGAGCACCAGCATCAGCAGGCTGAGCAGGATGAAGCTCCAGGAGCCGCCGAAGCTGGCCACCTTGTCCGCCACCCGGTCGCCGAAGCTCAGCTTCTCGGAGAAGGCCTCGTTGGTGTCGTGGCTGAGCGGGCGGCGCTCCAGCGCGCGGCTCAGCGCGCGTTGCTCGGCCTCGCCAAGAGCCTCGCCGGCGCCGAACCAGCGCTCGGCGGCCTCACGGAATTCCGGCTTCGGGGAAGGGGGCATGGCGGCGGCTCCGGGGCGCGGGGAAGCTTTCAGGGGCGGGCGTGGAACCACTGGCCCAGTGCCAGCCAGGGCCGCGCATCCCAGAAGCGGCTGGCCTGGCCGGAGGTGGAGGGCATCACCCAGACGGGCGGAAAATCCGCCGGGCCCTCGACCCGGCCATAGGCCACGGCGCCGGTGCGGCGGCGGAGGAAGGCGGCGGCGGGCGCCTTGGCGGTGAAGGCCACCGCCTCCGGGCGCACGGCACGGATGCGGGCGGCGAAGCCCGCTGGGTCGTAGGCATCGGGGGGGAGCTGGTCGTCATTGCCGGCGGCGTGCTTGGCCATGTCGGTGAGGCCGATGCGGTGGCGCAGCAATTCGGGGTATTCGGCGGGCGCCAGGCGGCGCGGCGTGATCCCCGCCTGGTGCAGATGCCCCAGAAGCGGTTGCCAGGATGCGCGTAGTAGGCGCCCCGCGCCGCCGAGACGAGGCCCGGCGCCGAGCCGCAGAACACCAGCCGCAGCCCAGGCGCCAGCAGGTCGGGCAGTACCGGGTCAGGCAGTACCGGGTCAGGCAGGGCGGGCTCAGGCATGGGCGGGGGCCCCGGGCGGCGGCGGCAGCAGGGCCTCGATGCGCGTCTCCAGCCACGCCCGCGCCACCGGCACGGGGCGGTGGCGGCTGCCGAAGGCGTCGCGCGCCAGGAAATGCCTGGTCAGCCGCAGCCCGGCGAGCCATTCGGCCGGGTCCGCCTCGGCCTGCCCGCCCTGCAGGAACAGCGGCAGCGGCAGCAGCCGCCCGGCATAGGGGGCGGCGGCCTCGGCGCTCACCGCCCGGCCGCTGCGTGGCGAGACATGGGTGAGGTGCTCGGCCGTGCCGGTCACGGCGCAGGCGGACAGGTCGAGCCCATAGCCCAGCGCCTCCAGCAGCAGCGCCTCCCAGCGGATGTAGTCGGCCATCATGGCGGGGGCGCCGCGGCCCAGATTGGCCATCAGCGCGAGCAGGCCGGAAAAGACGCGCGGCTGCGCCTCGCGCTCCGGCAGCGCGTCGGCGGCGAGCGCGCAGGCGGAGCGGAGGAGAGCGAGGGACAGCGGCTCGTCCAGCGCCAGGGCGGCGGTGGGATGCACCATCTCGCCGCTGAAGGCGCCGAGCTGGTCGGAAAGCCGCGCCACCCAGCGCACCTCGACCAGGTTGCCCGGCTGCCACAGCCCCGCCTGGGCGCGCGAGCCGCCACCCTTGGCCAGGCCCAGATGCCGCCCGTGCGCCTCGGTCAGCACGGCGACGACGGCGCCACCCTCGCCATGCGGGCGGGCCTCCAGCACGATGGCGGGGGCCTGCCACTCCATCAGCTCAGGCCACGGCCGCCGGAGGCAGACCTGCCGGAGGAGCGAAGCGCCGGCCCATGATCAGCCGGCGTCATCCAGCCCGATGGCGCGCAGCCGGGCACGTTCCTCGTCCCAGCCCTGGCGCTCCTTGACGTTGAGGAACAGGTGGACGCGGCGCTCCAGCAGCTTCTCCAGCTCGGAGCGCGCCCGGCGGCCGATCTCCTTCACGCGGCTGCCGCCATCGCCGATCAGGATGGCCTTCTGCGTGGCGCGGCCGACATAGATGGTGCAGTCGATCCGTACCGAGCCGTCGCGCCGCTCCTGCCACTGCTCGGTTTCCACCGTGGTGTGGTGCGGCACCTCCTCATGCGTCTGGCGCAGGATCTGCTCGCGCACGATCTCGGCCGCCAGCATCCGCTCCGGCAGGTCGGAAAGCTCGTCCTCCGGGAACAGCCAGGGGCCGTAGGGCAGGCGGGCGGCCAGGGCGGTCATCAGCCGGTCGAGGCCATCGCCTTTCTCCGCGCTGATCATGAAGGTCTCCTCGAAGGAGAGCTGCTCGTTCAGCGTGGCGGTCAGCGGCAGCAGGCGCTTGGTGTCGATCAGGTCCGACTTGTTCAGCACCAGCCAGATCGGCACCTTGGAGCGCTTGAGCACGGAGATGATGGACTGCACCGCCTCCGTCATGCCCGCGCGGGCATCGACGATCAGCAGTGCCACGTCCGCGTCCTGCGCGCCTTCCCAGGCGGCGGCGACCATGGCGCGGTCCAGCCGGCGGCGGGGCGCGAAGATGCCGGGCGTGTCGGTCAGCACGATCTGCGTCCGGCCCTGCATCACCACGGCGCGGATGCGGAAGCGGGTGGTCTGCGGCTTGGGCGAGACGATGCTCACCTTGCTGCCGGCCAGCCGGTTCACCAGGGTGGACTTGCCCGCATTGGGCGCGCCCACCACGGCGACGAGGCCGCAGCGCGTGGGCTCCTCCCCCTCGGCGGGGGTGGCGGGAGCGGGTTCGGGGGAGATCTCGGTCATGTCTTGTCGCGTCCTGCCAGCCAGGCCTCGGCCGCCGCCTGTTCGGCCGCGCGCTTGGATTCGCCACGGCCCTCCGCCTCGCGCCCGCCAGCGCGGACGGCCACGACGAAGACCGGCATATGGGAAGGCCCCGTGGTCGAGACCAGCCGGTATTCCGGCAATCCCTCGGCGCGGCCCAGCGTGTGTTCCTGCAGGCGGCTCTTGGCGGACATGGGCGGCGTCGGGTCCGCCTCCATGAAGGCGGCCCATTCGCGGCGGACGAAGCCGCGCGCCACCTCCAGCCCGGCATCGAGGTAGAGCGCGCCGATCAGCGCCTCGGTCGCGTCGGCGATGACGGTGCCGCGGCCGCGCAGGCCCGTGCGCCCCTCGGCAGGCGGGATGCGCAGCGCGGCGGGCAGGCCGATCGCCTCGCCCACCTTGGCCAGCGTGTCGGCCGCCACCAGCACGGAAAGGCGCTTGCCCAGCGCGCCCTCGCGCTCGTTCGGGAAGCGCTCGGCCAGCCACTCGGCCATCACCAGGGCCAGCACGCGGTCGCCCAGGAACTCCAGCCGCTCGTTGGAATCGAGCATGCCGCGCTTGGGGTCGGCCGCGGAGCGGTGCGTCATCGCCTGCGACAGCAGCGCCGGGTCGGTGAAGCGGTGGCCGATGCGGGACAGGAAGACCGCCCCGTCCGGCAGGGCGGGACCGGCCTTGCTCATGCCTGCCGCTCCCTCACCGCACGCCCGAGAAGAGGCGGTCCCAGCGCACCGCGAAGGGCCAGGCCCACACCTCCCACCACGCGGCCGAGCCATCGACCGAGAAGAAGATCATCTCGGCGCGGCCCACCAGGTTCTCCACCGGCACGAAGCCCACCGCGTTCATCTCGCGGCTGTCGAGGCTGTTGTCGCGGTTGTCGCCCATGGCGAAGACATGGCCGGGCGGCACCACGAACTCGGCCGTGTTGTCGTAGTGCCCGTCATCCGAGGCTTCCAGGATCTCGTGCCGCACAGGCGCGGCGCCGGCCGAGGCGGGCAGGGTCTCGCGGTAGCGGCGCACCGTCATGCGCGGGCCATCGCCTTCCACCGTGTAGGGGCCGAGCCCCTCGCGCGGCACTTCCTGGCCGTTGAGAAAGAGCTTGCCGCCGCGCATCTGGATGCGGTCGCCGGGCAGGCCCACGATGCGCTTGATGTAGTCCGTGCTGTTGTCGCGCGGGAACTTGAACACCGCCACGTCGCCGCGCGCCGGCATCGAGCCGAAGATCCGGCCCTGGAACAGCTCCGGGCTGAAGGGCATGGAGTGCCGCGAATAGCCATAGGCGTATTTCGAGACGAACAGGTAGTCCCCCACCAGCAGGGTGGGGATCATGCTGCCCGAAGGGATGTTGAAGGGCTCGAAGGCAACGGTCCGGATGCCGACGGCGATAAGCCCGGCATAGACCACGGTCTTGATGCTTTCGAGCCAGCCACCGGTTTTCTTGGTCATCGGATGGTGTGCGCGAGGCCCTGCTTCGGTACGCCGCGCCAGCCGCCGCGACCCAGGAGGGGGGTAGAGCGCGGGGCGGGGTGTGCTGTCAAGGAAGGGCAGCCGCCGGCAGGGGCGCCGCGCCCGCCCCGGCGGCGCCCGGAAGGCCGAAGGCGCCGGCCAGCAGGCGCAGCGATGCCCGCCGCGCCGCCGGGTCGTGCACCGGGGTCAGGACCGCCACCTCGGCGGCGCCCAGCTCGGCCGCCAGCGCCTCCAGCCGCTCCCGCACCTGCGGCGCCGTGCCGATGATGGCGCGCGCCTGCATCCGCGCCAGCTTCTCCCGCTCCGCCTCGGTGCAGGGATGGGCCTCGGCCTCTTCGGGGCTCGGCAGGGGCGGGTAGATGCCGCGGTCGCGCGAGAGGCGCCACAGGGCGCGGGAGGAGAAGAGCCGCGCCGCCTCCGCCTCCGTGTCCGCGCAAAGGGCGAAGACGGCGATCGCCGCGTGCGGCGCCGGCAGCCGTCCCGCCTCGGGGCGGAAGCCCTGGCGGTAGAGCGCCATCGCCTGCCCGGCGCCCGCGCCATCGGTGATGAAGTGCGCGAAGCAGTAGGGCAGGCCGAAATAGGCGGCGAGCTGCGCGCCATAGTCGGAGCTGCCGAGCATCCACAGCTCCGGCCGCGTCGGCACCTCGGGCTGGGCGCGGATGTCGCGGAAGGGGTGGCTCGCCGGCAGCCCCTCGCCGAGCCAGCCCAGCAGCTCCTGCACCTGCGCGGGGAAGCGGTCGCCCTGGCCGAGCAGGCCCTGCGCGGCGGCGGGGTTCAGCGCATAGGCGGTGCGCCCGTCGCTGCCCGGCGCCCGGCCGACGCCGAGATCGATCCGCCCCGGCGCGATCGCTTCCAGCACGCGGAACTGCTCGGCCACCTTCAGGGCGGCGTAGTGCGGCAGCATCACCCCCGCCGAGCCCACGCGGATGCGCCGCGTGGTGGCGGCGATGGCCGCGATCAGGATCTCGGGTGCGGCGCCGGCATGGCTCTGGCTGTTGTGGTGCTCCGCCAGCCAGTAGCGGGCATAGCCCAGCGCATCGGCGTATTGCGCCGCCGCCAGGGTTTCGCGGATCGCCGCGCCGGCATCGCGGCCGGAGGCGATGGTGGACTGGTCAAGGATGGAGAGGACGAGGGCCATGGCGTCAGGGTAGCGTCTCGCCGTCGCACGAAAAGGAAAAGCTGTGATGGAGGAGGATCGGGCCAGTCGCGCCGTCGCCGCGGCGCATACATCCGTGATGCGCCAGCAATTCGCGCTGCTGCGTGCCGCCCGCTGCCCGGCGGTGCGGGGGCCGGAGCGGATCTGGTGCTTCCTGGAGGCGGTGCGGGCTGCCCATGGCGGCGTGCGGCTGACGCAGAAGGATCTCTACGCGATGAGCTCCGGCATGCTGAGCATGGCCACGCTTTCCCGCGCCGTGGCGGATGGGGTGGAGCATGGCTATCTGGTGCAGCGCCCGGCGCCGGAGGACAACCGGGTGCGGCTGATCGAGCCCACGCCCCTCGGCCTGCGCCGGCTGGCGCAGATGGCGCCCGGCGCGCTGGAGGAACTGCGCGACGCCCTCGCCGAAGCCGACGGCGCGAGGGGCGCCCCCCAGGGCGAGCCGCCGGGCGGGTGAGGCCGGCGGGTGGCGCCATCCGGGGCGAGGGCGCTCCGGATGGCGGGATGCCGGAGCGGCTTCCGCCGCTCAGCCGGCGGCGCGCGGCGGGGCGGAAGGGTGGGCGCGCGCGGGGTGGCGGTGCGGCTCGTGGTCCAGCGGGCCTTCCACCAGCCAGTCCGCTCCCTCGGCGGTGGCGAAGTCCGGCCCGAGAGGCGCCTTGCCGGCGCCGCCGGGCAGGTCCAGCACATAGGCAGGCCAGGCCAGGCCGGTGAGCCGCCCGCGCAAGGCGCGCAGGATGCGGCGCCCTTCCGCGATGGGCACCTCGAAGCGCGCCGTGCCGGGGGCGCGGTCGAGCTGGTGCAGGTAGTAGGGCTTCACCTGCGCGGCCAGCATGGCGCGGAACAGCGCCTCCAGCGCCTCTGCGCTGTCGTTCACGCCCCGCAGCAGCACGCTCTGGCCGAGCAGCGCGACGCCCGCGCGGCGCAGGCGGCGCAGCGCATCGAGGGCGGGTGCCGCGAACTCGCGCGCATGGTTGGTATGGACGCACAGGAACAGCGCCTTCTCGCTGTCCAGCGCCTCGGCCAGCGCGGCCGTCACGCGCCCCGGCGCCGAGACCGGCACGCGCGAATGCAGCCGGATGATGTCGAGATGCGGGCTGGCCGAGAGGCGCGCCAGGATGTGCCGGAGGCGGCGGGGCGAGAGCATCAGCGGGTCGCCGCCGGTCAGGATCGCCTCGCGCACCGTAGGCGTGGCGGCGAACCAGTCCAGCGCCGCCTCCAGCTCCGCCTCGGACAGCAGACCGCCATCCGGCCCCACCACCTCGCGCCGGAAGCAGAAGCGGCAATAGACGGGGCAGGCCAGCAGCGGCTTGAGCAGGGCGCGGTCGGGGTAGCGGTGCACCACGCCCTTCACGGGGGTGAAGGGAGCGTCGCTGGTCGGGTCGCTGCGCTCCTCGGGGAGCGTTTCCAGCTCGGCGATGTCCGGCACGTATTGCCGGGCGATGGGGTCGGCCGGGTCGGCGGGGTCGATCAGCGCCCGCACCACGGGGGTGATGGCGATGGCATAGGTGGCCGACAGCCGCTCCAGCCCCGGCGCGGCCTCGGGCGGCACAAGGCCCGCCTCCACCAGTCCGGCGGCGTCGCGCAGGGTGCGGGGCTTCAAAGGAGCGGAACCATCAGGCATGGTCGCGCGCCTTACGCCCGGAGGCCGCGCCGCCGCAATGCCCGATCCCGCATCCCAGCCCCACCGCCCGGCATGGCACCCCGAAAGCCTGGCGCGCCGCCTGCCGGTGCTGCGCCGCCGCGCCGGCCTGATGGCGCAAACGCGCGCCTTCTTCGCGGCGCGCGGCTACACGGAGGTGGAAACCCCGGCCCTGGTGCCGGCGCCGGGCATGGAGGTGCACCTCGCCGCCTTTCGCAGCGAGTTCCGCCCCATGCTGGGGGAGGGCGGCTTTCCGCTCTGGCTGCGCACCTCGCCGGAACTGGCCATCAAGCGGCTGCTGGTGGCGGGGTGCGGGCCGGTGTTCGAGCTGGCGCGGGTGTGGCGCAACGGTGAGGTCTCGCCCCGCCACTCGCCCGAGTTCACCATGCTGGAATGGTACCGCCCCGGCGCCACCCTGGACGCGCTGATGGACGAGACGGAGGATTTCTGCCGCGCCGTGCTGCCGCCGCGCATCGCCTGGGAAGGGGTGGAGACCGACCTCGGCCAGCCCTTCGAGCGGCTGACCGTGGCCGAGGCGTTCCGCCGCCACGCCGGCGGGCTCGACATCCTGTCCACCCTGGATGCGGCGGGCGAGGGCGACGCCGCCGCGCTGCACGCGGCCGCGCGCGGGGCCGGCATCTCCCCGCGCGAAGGCGAGAACTGGGAGGATCTGTTCTTCCGCATCCTGCTGGAACGGGTGGAGCCCGCGATCGGGCGCGGGCGCGCCACTTTTCTGACCCACTGGCCGGCCCCGCAGGCCGCCCTGGCCCGGCGCGACCCGGCCGACCCCCGCGCGGCGCTGCGCTTCGAGCTGTTCATGGCCGGCATCGAGCTGGCCAACGCCTTCGACGAGCTGACCGACGCGGAGGAGCAGGCCGCCCGCTTCGCCCGCGACCTGGCCGAGCGGCAGCGCCTGTACGGCGAGGGCTGGCCGGTGGACGCCGATTTCCTCGCCGCCCTGGCGCGGGGCATGCCGCCCACCGCCGGCATCGCGCTCGGCTTCGACCGGCTGGCCATGCTGGCGGCGGGCGCGGACAGCGTCGCGGACACGCTGTGGCTGGGCGGCTGGCCCTATCCGCCCGGGCCACGATCCTGAGCGCGGGCGGCGCTGGCATGGGCAACGGGGACGAGACGCAGGAGAGGGCAGGCGCCGCTTCCTGGCCCACCGCCCATGAGGGCGGGCCGCGCTACCGGCCGCTGCTGGGTCCGGAGCAGCTTCGTGTCGCGCGCTGGCGGCGGCTGGGCGATGCCTGGGCCCGGCTGGCGGCGCCCCTCCGGGGCCACGCCCTGCTGTTTCCCCGCCGCCTCGACGCTGCCCTGGCCGCGCTGCGGCGGGGTGCCTCCGCCGTGCCGCCCCGGCTGGAGGAGGCGGAGCACTATTTCGGCGCCGGGCTTCTGGTGTGGGTGCCGCCGCGCCGCCTGTGCTGGCAACTGCTCGACGTGGTGACCGATGGGCGGCGGAGCTTCCGGCTGGCGCACCGCTTCCTGGATGCGGGCGACTGGTCCGGCGCCGCCGAACCGCTGGCGAGCAGCGTGGTGCATCTGGAGATGGCCGCCCTGTGCCAGCCGGGCACGGCCTACCGGAACAGCGGCGTGTACCGCTATATGCTGGAGCGCGCGGCGGCGGGGCAGCCCGAGCGGCGCAACGGGGTGGCGCTCGCCACGCCGGCGCTGGTGGAGGCGTACTTCACCCACTACGCCGCGCTGCGCGACGGGATGCGGCGGGAAGGCTACCGCCCGCGCCATGCCCTGCCGCCGGCGCCCGCCCATGCGCTGCGCGGTGTCGGTGCCGAGCGGCGGGAAGGGGAGGCGGGGCTGGCCATCGGACCGCGCGGGGAGGTCCTGCGCCTGCTGGGCGGCCGCCACCGCACGGCCCTGGCGCAGCTGCTGGACCTGCCGGCCATGCCGGGACGGGTGCGGCTGGTGCATGCCGCCTGGCTCGCGGCGGAGGCGGAGCGGCTCGGCCTGCCCCCGCACCGGGCGCTGCCGGAGGCCCTCGCCGCGTTGCAGGCGCGGCTGCGGGAAGGCTGATGGAAGGGGCGGCTTAGAGCATCTTCTGATCGGGTGAGGATGCTCCTGAAGACAATGTGCTAGAGCAATTGCCGCGAGCCAGGGCGAACGGAAACTGCTCTAGCCGCCCGGCACCAGCACGGAGCGCGCGGCGGCGTATTCCTCCAGCGGGCGCCAGGCGCCGCCGGTCAGCACCTCGCTCGGATGGAAGCGGGCCTTGTAGGCCATCTTGCGGCTCTGCGGCACCCAGTAGCCCAGATAGACATAAGGCAGCCCCAGCTCCACCGCCCGCCGCACCAGCCACATGACGATGAAGGTGCCGAGCGAGCGCTTCTCCATCTCCGGGTCGTAGAAGGAATACACGGCGGAAAGGCCGTCGCTCAGCCAGTCGGTCAGGCAGCCGCCGAGCAGCCGGCCATCGGCGTCGCGAAACTCCACCAGCCCGGTGGTGATGGGCGTGTCCTCCACCATGGCGCGGTAGTCGTAGAAGCCCATCGCCGCCATGTCGCCGTCCTGGTGGCGGCCGCGCTGGTAGCGCTGGAACAGCGAGAACTGCTCGGCCGTGGCGCGCGCCGGGGCGGGGTTGCCCTGCACCTCCGCATTGGCGCGGGCGACCCGGCGCTGGGTGCGGTCCGGCAGGAAGCCCGCGGCATCGATGCGGATGGGGATGCAGGCCTGGCAGCCCGGGCAGACCGGCGAATAGGCGATGTTGTGGCTGCGGCGGAAGCCCGCCCGCGAAAGGCGGTCATGCAGCGGCTCGGCATCGGGGCCGGTCAGCTCGGTCACGATCTTCCGTTCCAGGCGGCCGGCCAGGTAGGGGCATGGCAGCGGCGCGGTGGTGTAGAAGAATTGCGGGCGGCGGGTGGAGCGGTGCAGCATCTGTTCCCCTACTTTCCCCGCCGGCGCGGCAGGATGCAACGGTGGATGCGCGCCCACCGCCCTGTCATTCCCGCCCCGCATCGGTTTGCAAGCCAGAGGGAGAGCCAGAGGGAGAGCCAGCGGAAGAGTCGGCGGGGGCGAGGGTGAGCTGGCCGCCGGCCTGCTCCGGCACCGCGCCGAGGCGCAGCAGCCTCGCCCCATCCGCCGCCCGCCCCGCCCATAGCGCCGCCTGATCCCCCCAGTGGCGGGACAGCGGATGGCCCGACTGGCCGGTGGCGATGACGGCCCAGGCCCCGTCCGGCGAGGCGAGGTCGAACACGGCGCGCAGGCCCGGACCATGCACATGGCGGAAGCTGCGGTCCGTCCCGCCGCGGTTGACCGTCTCGCCATCGCCGGGGGTGGGCAGGCTGAGGCTGCTCCAGCGCCCGAGCAGCGGCACGAAGCGCAGCAGCGGGTGTTCGAGCTGCGCCGCATGCGCGTCGCCCCACCGCCAGGCGGCGGGGTCGGGGCCGAAGCGGGCCACCAGCTCCTCCACCGCCTCGGTCAGCGCGGCGGCGGCCAGCGCGGCGCAGGCGCCGCCGGGGGCGAAGGCCGAGGCGGGGCGCGGTGTGCCGGCCTCGGCGGCGGGGCGGCACCAATGGGCGCCCCGCCCGTCCGGATGCAGCACGAAGCGCAGGAACTCCGAGGTGGCGGGCCAGCCGCCTTCCGGCACGCCGCCATGCGCCAGCGCCATGCGGGCGGCGAGCTTCCACCACGCATTGAAGATCAGCGGCTGCGGCCGGTCCGGCGCCATCTCGCCTTCCCAGCCCAGCAGCAGGTCGCGCGCCGCGCCGGCATGGCCGGCGGGGCGGGGCAGGGACAGCAGCACCGGCAGCACCTCCCGCGCGAAAAGGCTGACGGCATCCTGCTGGATCACCGCCTGGTCCTGGGGCGTGTGGCGCCCGCGCTGCGCCAGCAGCGCGTGGATGCGGCGGAAGCGCCAGTCGCCGTGCCAGTCCCGCCCGAGATAGGGGCCATCCCCTTCCGGCTGCACGCGGTTGTTGGCGTTCACCAGCACGCCGCTGGCGGGCGCTTCGGCGTGCGGCAGCGCATCGAAGGGGACGAAGCCGTCCCAGTCGTGGCTGCCGTCCCAGCCGGGGGCAGGCTGGCCGCCATCGCCCGCGCGGCGCAGCGGCACGCGGCCGGTGAGATACATGCCGATGCCGCCTGCCGCATCCGCCACCATCAGGTTCTGCGGCGGCGCGGTGATGCGTGCTGCCGCCGCCCGCGCCATGGCGAGGCTCGTGGCGCGGTTCAGCGCGTGCAGCCCCGCGGCGGCGCTGTCGCCCGGCTCCAGATTGGCCATGCGCACGGCGAGCACCGTGCCGGGGGGCAGGTCTCCCTCCAGGCCAGGCCCCTCCAGGTCGGAAACCACGGGGCCGTGCCGCGTCTCGCGCACGCGCAGGCGCTGCGGCTCCTCCCCGCGTATGGCGATGCTCTCCTCCCGCAGTGTGAAGGGGCGGGGCCCCTCGGGCGTCTCGTAGCCATCGGCGCCGGACAGGCGCTCGACGAACACGTCCTGGGTGTCGGAATGGGTGGTGGTGAAGCCCCAGGCCAGCCGCTCGTTGCGGCCGATCACCATGAAGGGCACGCCCGGCGCGGTGGCGCCGGCCAGGAAGCGGCCCCCCGGCAGCTCGATGCGCGCCAGGTACCACAGGATCGGCGCCTGGAAGCCCAGATGCGGGTCGGAGGCCAGCAGCGCGCCGCCGCTCGCGGAGCGGTCCGGCGCCAGCGCCCAGGCGTTGGAGGCGATGCTGGGCAGCGGCGCGTCCTGCGGGAAGCGCGGCAGGGCGGCGGCGAGGCGCGCCATCCGCTCCGGCTCCAGCGCCGCGCGCCGGTCGGGCTGGCCATCGGGGCGGCCCGGCGTCTCGTCGGCCGGCCACAGTTCCGCCAGCCGCTCCGGCGGCAGCAGGCCGGCGAGCCGGGCGCGGTCGATCTCGGTGCGCCAGTTGTTGGAAAGCCACAGCCCCATGGTCTTGGCCCAGAGCAGGGAATCCGCCGGCTGCCACGGCTCCGGCACGCCGAGCGCGATGAACTCGGGCGCGGCGAGGCGGCCGCGCGCCGCGATCCAGGCGTTCACGCCCTCCGCATAGGCTTCCAGCATGGCCCGCGTCCCGGGCGGCAGGGCGGCGAGGTCGGCCTCGGCGCGCTGGCGCAGGCCGAGGGTGCGGTGGAAGCGGTCCAGCCGCAGCGCCACGCGGCCGGCGATCTCGGCCAGGCGGCCGCTGGCGTTGCGGCGCATCAGCTCCATCTGGAACATCCGGTCCCGCGCGTGCAGCCAGCCCAGCGCGCGCGCCGCATCCAGCTCGGTCTGGGCGGTGATGCGGGGAATGCCGTGGGCGTCCTCCACCACCTCCACCGCAGCGGAAAGGCCCGGCAGGCCGATGCGCCCCTCGCGCGGGGGCAGGCTGGCCCAGAGCAGCCCGCCCGCGCCGAGGCCGGCGAGGACGAGGATCAGGGCGGCGGCGATCAGGCCGCGGCGGAAGAAGCGGCGCAGCCGGCCGGGGCGTCTCTGCATGGCTTCCGATGTAGGGCAGGACGCGGCGCCGCCACAGCCCGGCTTGCGCCCCTTCGCGGCTGCGTGAAGAGTGGCGCCATGCGCCGAACCCCCGAGAACCGCGCCGCCGCCACGGCGCGCGGCCAGCAGGCCGAGGAGGCCGTGGCGGCCCGGCTGGAAGCGTCGGGATGGGTGGTGCTGGCGCGCCGCCACCGCGGCCCGCGCGGCCGGGAGGCGGGGGAGATCGACCTGATCGCCGAGCGGGAAGGGCTGCTGGCCTTCATCGAGGTGAAGGCGCGGGCCGAGCTGGCCGGCGCGGCGCTGGCCCTCGGCCCGCGCCAGCGCGCCCGGCTGATGGCGGCGGCGGAGGGCTGGATGGCCGCCCATCCCGGCCATGGCGCGGCCGGGGTGCGGTTCGACGTGGTGCTGGTGGACGGCGCCGGGCGGATGCGGCGCATCATGGATGCCTTCCGCCTGGAAGGCTGAGGCCCGGCTCCCGCCCGGCCCGTCGCTTTGGCTCAGGGAACCAGCCGCACCGCCGCGATGATGACGACGGCCTGCGCGTAGGGGTACTCGTCCGTCATGGTCAGGCTGATCTGCGCGCCGAAGCCCTGCGGCGTGATGGCGTCGAGCCGCTTGGCCGCGCCGCCGGTGAGGCGCAGCGAGGGCTGGCCGCTCGACAGGTTCACCACGCCGAGGTCGCGCCAGAACACGCCCTGGCGGAAGCCGGTGCCGAGCGCCTTGGAAACCGCCTCCTTGGCGGCGAAGCGCTTGGCGTAGGTGGCGGCGCGCAGCTTGGGGGTGCGCGATTCCGCCTTCTTCCGCTCCAGCGGCGTGAAGACGCGCTCCAGGAAGCGTTCGCCATATCGCTCGATGGAACGCTCGATGCGGCGGATGTCGACGATGTCGTTGCCGAGGCCGATGATCATGCGGAGGCTTTAGGACAGATTCCCCCCCCGCAAAATCACTTCGGCAAAATCATCCGCTTCGCGTCACCGCTTGCGCACGAACTCGGTGCGCAGCACCAGCCCCTTGATGCTCTCATGCCGGCAGTCGATCTCCTCCGGGTCGTCGGTGAGGCGGATCGAGCGGATCACGGTGCCCTGCTTCAGGGTCTGGTTGGCGCCCTTCACCTTCAGGTCCTTGATGAGGGTGACGGAATCGCCGTCGGCCAGCGGGGTGCCGGCGGCGTCGCGGGCCTGGGGCCGCGCGGCTTCCGCCGCGGCGGCCACCTCGCTGGCCGGGCGCCATTCGCCGGCGGCCTCGTCATAGACATAGTCTTCGCTGTTGTCGGCCATCTCCGGCTCCTCGCAAGAATGGCGGGGGTTCTCCCCGCGGGGGGAGCCGGCGGCAAGGGCTCAGCCCTTGCTGCGCTCCACCTGGATGATGCCGGGGCAGGCACGCAGCGCCGCCACCACGTTGGACAGGTGGCGCAGGTCGCTCACCTCCAGGTCCACCACCACCTCGGCATAGTCGGCGGCGCGGTGGGCGAAGCGGAGGTTGTGCAGCTTGCCGTTCTGCTTGGCGATGACCACGGCCATGGCGGCGACGGCCGCGTCCTCGTTCGCCGTCACCACGTCGAGCCGGCCGAGATGGGCGCCGCCGGAGCCGGCCTCGTAGTCCCAGTCGATGTCGAGGAAGCGCTCGGGCGTGGCGGAGAAGGCCTCGAGGTTGTTGCAATCATGCTTGTGCACCGTCACCCCCTTGCCGGTGGAGACGATGCCGACGATGCGGTCCCCCGGCACGGGGTGGCAGCAGCCGGCGAACTGCACCGCCATGCCGGCGACGAGGCCGGTGATGCCGGAGCTGGCCTCCCGCCGCCGTTCCGGGCGCATGACGGTGGCGCCGGGCTTGCCACGGGCACGGGCCAGCGGCAGGTGGTCCATCGGCCGCGGCGGGCCGCGCAGCTCGGGGATGGCGGCGTGCAGCACCTCGCGCGCCGAGAGGTTGCCATTGCCGACGGCGACGCACAGCTCCTCGAAGCCCGGCTGCTTGAAGGCCTTGATGGCGGTTTCCAGCAGCTTCTCGGAGAATTCCAGCCCCTCCTGCCGGAAGGCCTTGGCGATGGCGCTGCGCCCCTGCTCCTGGAATTCCGTGCGCTGCCGCGCCATGACGAAGCGCTTGATGCGCGCCTTCGCCTTGCCGGTGACGACGAAGCGCTCCCAGGCCGGGTTCGGCGTGCCGCCGCGCGCGGTGATGATCTCGACCTGGTCGCCATTCTCTAGCTGGTGGCGGAGCGGGACGATGCGGCCGTTGATCTTGGCGCCGACGCAGGCATCGCCCACCTGGCTGTGCACCTGGTAGGCGAAGTCGATCGGCGTGGCGCCGCGCGGCAGGGCGATCAGGTCGCCCTTCGGCGTGAAGCAGAAGACCTGGTCCTGGTGCAGGGCGAGCTTGGTGTGCTCCAGGAACTCGCCCGGCTCGGCGGCCGATTCCAGGATCTCCAGCAGCTCCCGCACCCAGGGATAGCGGCGCTGCTTCGGCACCTCGGCGGCGGGGCTGCCGCCCTGCTTGTACATCCAGTGCGCGGCGACGCCGTATTGGGCGATCTCGTGCATCTCCGGCGTGCGGATCTGCACCTCGATCTTGGCGTTGCGCCGCTCGGGCACGGTGACGCCGGTGTGCAGCGACTGGTAGCCGTTGGGCTTGGGCGTCGAGATGTAGTCCTTGAAGCGGCCCGGGACCACGCGATAGGCCGAGTGGATGGCGCCCAGCGCCGCGTAGCAGTTCGCCTTGTCGGTGGTGACGACGCGGAAGGCCATGATGTCCGAGAGCTGCTCGAACTCGACCTTCTTCTCGTGCATCTTCATCCAGATCGAGTAGGGCGACTTCTCGCGCCCCGTCACCTCGATCACCGGCACCTCGGCGGCCTTCAGCTTGGCCTTCAGGTCGGTGGCCACATCGTCGATCAGGTCGGCGCCCTGGCCGCGCAGGAAGGCGAGGCGGGCGGTGATGGTCTGGTAGGCGTCGGGCTGCAGCTCGCGGAAGGAGAGGGATTGCAGCTCCGTCTTCACCGCGTCCATGCCGATGCGCTCGGCCAGCGGCGCGTAGATCTCCATCGTCTCGCGGGCGATGCGGGCGCGGCTTTCGGGCTTCGGCTTGAAGTGCAGCGTCCGCATGTTGTGCAGACGGTCCGCGAGCTTGACCAGCAGCACGCGGATGTCCTCGCTCATGGCGAGGACCAGCTTGCGGAAGTTCTCCGCCTGCTTGGTGCGTTCTGACTGCAGCTCCAGCCGGGTCAGCTTGGTCACGCCATCGACCAGCCGGGCGATGTCGGCGCCGAAGCGCTTCTCCAGCTCCGCCAGGCTGAAGGCGGTGTCCTCCACCACGTCGTGCAGCAGGGCGGTGGCGATGGTCGCGGTATCGAGCCTGTAGCCGGCGAGGATGCCGGCCACCGCGAGCGGGTGGGTGATGTAGGGCTCGCCATTCTCGCGCGCCTGCGAGGCATGGGCGGTGGCGGCGATGTTGTAGGCGGATTCCAGCAGCGCCACATCGGCGCGCGGGTCATAGGCCGCGACGCGGCGGGCCAGTTCCGTGCCTGGGGTTTCCACCGGCGGCGGCGGCGCGGGCACGGCGATGGCGGGGCCGGCCGGCAGCCCCTCGGGCGCGCGCGGCGCCGGGTGGATCTTCTGCCCGACGCCCGGTTTCAAGCGCGCCCCCGGCTCAGCGGCGGCCGCCGCCGCCGAGCTCGGCGGCGATCGCCGCCTCGATGTCGTCGGGCGACAGGTCCTCGAGGCCGCCGGCCTCGGGCGCGTTGTCCTCGCTGACATCCATGACGCCGAAGATGTTCTCGTCGGTGGCGATGAGGTCGATCACCTCCTCCTCCACCGGCTCCGGCTCCGGCGCGCGCAGCAGGGACTTGATCAGGTCCTCCTGCAGCGCGTCCAGCTCCACCGTCTCGTCGGCGATCTCGCGCAGGGCGACGACGGGGTTCTTGTCGTTGTCGCGATCGACCGTCAGCTCCTCGCCCCGGCTGATGTTGCGGGCGCGCTGCGCGGCGATCAGAACCAGCTCGAAGCGGTTCGGGATCTTCAGGATGCAGTCTTCGACCGTGACGCGGGCCATGGGCGGCCTCCAACTCAAATTCTGTGCTGAACGCCTGAAATAGCCATCGCAACTGCGAATAGCAAGCTGTTGGCGCCTTTGTGCGGCCCCTGGACAGGCTCCGCCACCCCTTGCGGCCGGCGCCCCGGACCGGCCCCGTCCTGGCGCATCTGCATTGCTTCAGATCGGGCGCATCTGCGCCGGGGGCAGCGCCTCCAGCAATTCCTCCACGCCGCGGCCCAGGCGCGGATGCACCCAGCCCGGCGCCACCTCGGCCAGCGGCTGGAGCACGAAGCGGCGCAGATGCGCGCGCGGGTGGGGCAGCACCGGGTCCGGCGCCTCGCGCAGCAGCGCGCCGCCATCGCCCATGGCGATGATGTCGAGATCCAGCGTGCGCGGCGCGTTGGGATAGGGGCGCTGCCGGCCGGCCGCCCGCTCCAGCGCCTGCAAGGCCGCGAGCAGGGCCTCGGGGCCGATGCCGCCCGAGCAGCGCGCCACGCCGTTCACATACCAGGGCGAGCCGGGCAGGGGCGGCTCCGGCGCCGTTTCCCACCAGCGCGAGACCCCTTCCAGCCGCAGGCCGGGAATGGCGTCCAGCGCGGCCGCGGCGGCCTCGCAGCTGGCGCGGGGCGCGCGGCCATCCGTGCCGGGCAGGTTGGCACCGAGCGCGATCAGGATCATGCGGAAGGCTCCGGCTGGGCGTTGCCGCCCCCGCATGCCACGGAAGCGCGGGGCGGCGGAAGGGCAGGGGTGGCGGCCTCAGGCCGCCCGCACCTGGTCGCGGCCGCCATGCTTGGCGGCATAGAGCGCCGCGTCGGCCCGGTGGATCAGGGCTTCCAGCGATTCGCCGCGCTGCCAAGCCGCCACGCCGCCGCTTACCGTCACCGCCAGCGGGCGGCCCTGCCAGGTGATCGGGCTTTCCGCCTGGGCGGCGCGGATGCGCTCGGCGATGGCGCGGCCCTCCACCACGTCGCAGCCGGGCACCAGCAGCATGATCTCCTCGCCGCCATGCCGGCCCAGCAGGCCCTGCGGCCGGCACAGGCGGGTGGCCAGGCGGCAGAAGCTGACCAGCGCCGCATCGCCGGCATTGTGGCCATGCGTGTCGTTGAGCTGCTTGAAGCGGTCGAGGTCGAACAGCACCAGCGCGAAGCCGGGGCCGCCATGCTCGGCCCGGGCCAGCACCTGCGCCGCGCGCTCGGCGAAGCGGCGGCGGTTGAGCAGGCCGGTCAGCGGGTCGGTGCCGGCCAGACGGTCCAGCCGGTGGTTGGCGGCGCGCAGCTCCCGCGTGCGCTCGTCCACCAGCCGGGTCAGCTCCCGCTGGCGGTGCCGCAGATAGGCGGTGCGGCCCTGCACCAGCCCCATCACCGCCATGCCGCACGCCATGAGCGCCAGGAGGCCGAACCAGGAGCTCTCGAACCAGCGCGGCGGGATGGCCAGGACCAGCGAGGTCTCGGCCGCCGGGCCGGCGCTCACCGGCCCGGTCCAGGCACGCACCTGCAGGCGGTGCAGCCCGGGCGGCAGGCGCTCGAAATTGGCCGCCGGGTCCTCCGGGTTGGCCTCGGTCCACTCCTGGTCCAGCTCGGCCAGGCGGTAGGCGTAGCGGGTGCCGGCGGGCGCGCGGAAGTCCATCAGCGCGAACTCCACACGCAGCCGGCGCAGGCCGGAGGGCAGGTCGAGCCGCGCCCCGGTGGTGGGCGCGAGGCCGGGCGGCATGGCGCGTCCCTCCAGCGCCATGCCGGTGAAGCCGATGCGGGGCGCCGGCCGCGCCTGCTCCGCCCGCCAGGGCAGCACGATGGAAAGCCCGCCCAGCCCGCCGAACAGCAGCTCGCCCCCCGGCAGCCGCGCGGCGGCGCGTTGCACATAGGTGCGCACCCGCTCCCCGTCGCGCATGGTCAGTACGCGGGCGGGGCCGCCATCGGCCGGGATCATGCTCAGCCCGCGCGCGGTGGAGGCCCAGATCCGGCCCTTCGCATCGGCCAGCAGCGCGGCCACGCTGTTGTCGCTGAGGCCATGGCGGGTCGTCAGGGCGCGGAAGCGCGGCGCCTCGCCCGGTGGCGGCGGCCAGCCGGACACCACGCCGATGCCGCCGCCGAAGGTGCCCACCCAGATCCGCCCGCGCGTGTCGAGCAGCACAGGCCCCACATTGTCGTGCGGCAGGCCGTCGGGCCGGGCGGGGTCGTGCCGCAGGCTGAAGGGCTCCGTGGCGCCGGGCGGGAAGATGCTGAGCCCGCCCGCGGTGCCCACCCAGGTGCCGGCGACGCCCAGCCGGTCGATGCCGCGCACCGGCGTGTCCGGCAGGCCGCTGCCGGCTGCCGCGCCGCGCTGCCAGCGGCGCAGCACCCGCCCGGCCGCGTCCAGCCGCAGCAGGCCCTCCTGCGTGCCCACCAGCAGCTCGCCGCTTTCCATCGCCAGGGCGTTCACCACCTCCCCCTCCACGGCCGGAAAGGCGGAAGGCGTGATCTCCAGGCTGTCGCCGTCAATGCGCGCCACGCCCCGCGCACCGGCCAGCATGCCGCCATCCGGCAGCGGCAGCAGCGCCTGCACGTCGCGCGCCGTCTGCGGGTCCTCGAGCTGCAGGCGGCGCAGCTCGCCGGTGGCGGGGTCCAGCATGTCGATGCGGCCCTGCCCGAGGCCGAGCCAGGCGCGGCCCCGCCGGTCCACGGCCACGCTGTAGACGTTCTGGTCCGACAGGGTGCGCGGCGAGAGCGGCGAGGGCAGCACCGAGAGCACCGCCTGCCCCTGGGTGTCGTGCCGGTTCACGCCCCGCTCGGTGGCGGCCCAGACATTGCCCGCGCGGTCGCGCAGCAGCGCGCGCACCACGTCGCCTGACAGCGAGACGGGCAGGGCGGGGTCGTGCTGCAGCAGGGCGGGCGTCCGCTTGCCTTCCGCGACGATGATGCCGATGCCGTCGGTGGAGGCCCAGAGCGTGCCGGGGGCGGGTTCCAGCAGCGCGGTGACGGTGCGGCCCCCGGCCAGCCCCTGCCGGCCGGACAGGCCGGGGCGGAGATGGACCACGCCCTCCTCCACCCAGCCCAGGCCGCTGCGCCCCGTGCCGAACCAGAGCCGCCCCGCGGAGTCGCGGAGCAGCGACCACACCTCGTCGCGCGCCATGTCCTGCGCCAGGGCGCTGCCGGCCCGCGGCCAGCGGAACGCCGCCTCGGTGGGGATGCGCCGGCGCAGGCCCGTGGCGGTGCCCACCCAGAGCGTGCCGTCGGCCTCCTCCAGCACGGAAAGGGCGGCGGTGCGCGGCCAGCCGGGCACGGGCTCGGCGGCCTCCGCGCCGGCCGGCCAGAAGGCGAGCCCCGCCTCGGTCGCCACCCAGGCACCGCCGTCCCGCCCCGGGGCGAGGGCGAAGACCCGCTTCCATCCGGCCTCCTCGTCCGGCGGGGCGATGGCGATGAAGTCGCCCGTTTCGGGGTCGAAGCGCGCCAGCCCGCCCGAATGGGTGCCGACGAGCAGACCCCCCTCGGGCAGGGCGAGCAGCGCCCGCACATGATTGTCCGGCAGGCCGCCCCCGCCTTCGGGCCGCGCCACATAGGGCTGCACCCGGTAGCCGTCATGCCGCGCGAGGCCACCCAGCGTGCCGATCCAGATCGCGCCCTGGCGGTCCTGCGCCAGGGCGGTGGCGGTCTCGTGCGGCAGGCGGCGGGCGGCGGCGATCGGCTCGAACACCCGGGTGGCGAAAGCCTCCCAGGGCGAGGCGGCCGCGGCCGGCAGGGGCCCGTGCAACGCACCGAGCGCGAGCAGGCACGCCGCCAGCCACCGCAGGACGCAGCGTGGCAAGATAGGGGATCCCGGCCGGCCGGCTAGCGCCGCCCGGCGAACTCCGGGTTGAGGCGGAGCGCGTCCGTCGTGTCGAAGTCGCGCAGCACGGCGTCGTCCGCCATTTCCACCTCCACCACGCGGTCGGCATATTTGCCGGCCAGGTGGCGGGCTCCCACATCACCCGTGATCTGCATCATTTCCGGAAGAAACTCCCGTGACCAGAGCATTGGGTTACCCTGTTTCCCGCGAAAGGTGGGCATCACGATAGCGCGCCCCTCCTCGGGGTCGAAGGCGGCGAGCAGCCGGTCGAGCATGGGGCCGGTGACGAGCGGCATGTCGCCCAGGCAGACAAGCACGCCCTCAACCTCCGGTGGCAGGGCGGAAAGGCCGGCCTTGAGCGAGGCGGAAAGCCCCTCGGCATAGTCCTCCGTCTGGGCGAGCAGCACGGGGCGCCCGGCCAGCGCATCCTCCACCCGCTCGCGCTCGTAGCCGGTCACGACGATGACGGGGCGGGCGCGGCTTTCCAGCGCGTTGGCGACGACGCGGGCGACCATCGGCACGCCCTTGCTGTCGGGCACCAGCAGCTTGTTGAGCGGCGCCATGCGGCGGGAGCGGCCGGCGGCCAGCACCAGCGCCGCCACCTGGCGCGGCCGGCGCGGCGCGGCGCCGGTGGGGGCGTTGCGCGGCGCCGCCTCGCGCGGCAGGGGCCGCGCCTCGATCTCCTTCAGCAGCCCGCCGACGCCCATGGCGGCGATCTCCCGCCCCCCCACCGGCAGGCCGGCGAAAAGGCGCTGCAACACCCAGTCGAAGCCGTTGAGCTTCGGGCTGCGGGCGCAGCCGGGTAGCACCAGGGCGGGGATGTCACCGATGCGGCCGAGGCAGAGCAGGTTGCCGGGATCGACCGGCATGCCGAAATGCTCGATCCGCCCCCCGGCGCGGACGATGGCGGCGGGCCCGACATCGCGCCGGTCCACCACCGCCGAGGCGCCGGCGGTCAGCAGCATCTCCGCTCCCGCCCGCTTCAGGCGGTTCAGCGCGTCGGCGATGGCGGCCTCCTCGTGCCGGCAGCGCTCGGGCGGCAGGAGCTGGCCCGCGAGGCCGGCGATGCGCGCCTCGGTGGCCTCCACCGCGCCCTCCATGACGCTTTCCTTGAGCCCCGGCAGCTCGGTCAGCACCAGCCCCACCTTGAGCGGGCGGAAGGGATGGATGGAAAGCGCCTGGCCCGAGCGGGCCATGGCCTCCGCCACCTGCAGCACGCCGCCCGGCACCGCGAAGGGGATGACCTTCACCGTGGCCAGCATCTCCCGCGCCGAGACGGGGCTGTGGCTGGGCAGGGTGGCCAGCGTCAGGCTCTCGTCCAGCGCGTTGAGGCGGTTGACCAGCGCCTCGTTCACCACCAGCAGCCCGGCGGCGTCGGCCAGCAGGTTCACCCGCCCCGTGGCGGCGCGCGAGCGGGCCAGCAGCGGCCCCATCAGCGCCTCGCCGATGCGGTGGGCAGCCTCGTTCTCCGGCACGTCGCCGCTTTCCAGCCGGGCGGCGATGACCTCCCGCCGGCCGGCCGCGCGCAGCGCGGCGATGGCCTCGGCGTCCAGCACCGTGCCCTTCTTGAGCACCTTGCCGGGCAGGCGCAGCGTGTGGGCGAGCACGGCGCCCTGGGCGTCTTCGAGCGGGGTGGGGCCGAACTGCATGATGGCGGAACCTACCGGCCGGCCAGCGCGGCGCCGCGGCGGCGGGCGACGATCTCGGCCATGATGGAAAGGGCGATCTCGGGCGCCGTGACGGCGCCGATGGCGAGGCCCACGGGGGCGGCGATGCGCGCCATGGCCTCCTCGGGCAGCCCGGCCTCGGCGAGGCGCGCCACCCGCTTGGCGTGGGTGCGCCGGCTGCCCAGCGCGCCGATGTAGAAGGCGGGGCTGCGCAGCGCCACCTCCAGCGCCGGGTCGTCCAGCTTCGGGTCGTGGGTGAGGGTGACGATGGCGGTGCGCGCGTCGGGGGCGAGCCGCTCCATGGCCTCGTCCGGCCATTCGTCCACCAGCGTCACGCCGGTGCCGAAGCGCTCCTCCGTGGCGAAGGCGCGGCGCGGATCGACCACCGTGACGGCGAAGCCGAGGCCCAGTGCCATCGGCACCAGCGCCTGCGCCACATGCACCGCCCCCACCACGATCAGCCGCAGGCGGGGATTGTGCGGCTGGATGAACCAGGGCGCGCCCTCATGCGGCAGGCTGGCGGCGGCGTCGGACGCCAGCGCCGCATCGGCGGCGGCGGCGAGGGGGGCGGGGAGGCCGTCCTCGGGGTGGAGGAACTGCGCGCCATCCGTCAGGCGCGTGGCCACCGCCACGGCCCGGTCGGCGGCGCGCGCCCGTTGCAGCCGGGCGAGGAAATCCGCCTTCACGCCGCCTGCCCCTCGAGCTTCTCCACGAACACCTTCAGCTTGCCCCCGCAGGCCAGGCCCACCTCCCAGGCGCGCTCGTCGCTGATGCCGAAATCCAGCAGCTGGGGGGTTCCGTCGGCCATGGTCCGGCGCGCCGCCTCGGCCACCGCCCCCTCGATGCAGCCGCCCGAGACGCTGCCGGCCAGCCGGCCGGAGGCGGTGACGGCGAGATGCGAGCCGGCGGGGCGAGGCGAGCTGCCCCAGGTTTCCACCACGGTCGCCAGCGCCACCGTCTCGCCCTCGGCCAGCCAGCCGGCGGCGGTGGCGAGGATGTCCTCCTGGTCGCTCATCGCAATCCTCCCGAAAGCGTTCCTGTGGCGGCGGGGCGCGGCGCCGGGCCGGAAAGGGTCCGCACCAGGGCGCGCAGGCTCTCGATGTTGTGGACCGGACGGTGCTCATGCACCAGGGGGAGCATGGTGCGGATGCCCTGCGAGCGCGGCTGGAAGCCCGCGTAGCGCAGCAGCGGGTTCAGCCAGATCAGCCTGCGGCAGGAATTGCGCAGCCGCTCCGTGGCGGCGGCGAGGCGGGCGAGGTCGGCGGCGTCGCCGCGCTCCAGCCCATCGGTGATCAGCAGCACCACCGCTCCCTGGCCCAGCACGCGCCGCCCCCACTGCCTGTTGAACAGGTCCAGCGCCTCGCCGATGCGGGTGCCGCCCGACCAGTCCGGCACCAGGTGGCTGACCATCTCGAAGGCCACCTCGGCATCCCGGTGCCGCAGCGGGCGGGTGATGTTGGTGAGCCTGGTGCCGAACAGGAAGGTGGAGACGCGGTCGCGGTCGTTGGTCACCGCGTGCAGGAAGTGCAGCAGCACCTGGGCGTAGCGCGCCATGCTGCCGGAGATGTCGCAGATGGCCACCAGCGGCGGCGGCCGCTCCACCCGCCGCGTGTGGCGAAGCTCCAGCACCTCGCCGCCCTGCCGCATGGCGTGGCGCAGCGTGGCGCGCAGGTCGGCGCGCGGCCCCGCCGGGTCGGGGCGGAAGCGGCGGGTGGGGCGGTGGTCGAGCGGCAGGGACAGGCGGCGGATCTCGCCGCGCGCCGCCGCCAGCTCCGCCGCGCCCATCGCCTCGAAATCCATCCTTGCCAGGGCCTCGGCGGCGCTGACGGTCAGGCTGGCATCCACCTCGCGCTCGGGCGCCCGGGGCGGCTGCGGCGGTGGCGCCTGGCCGCCCAGCGCCTCGGCCAGCCGGCGCCCGCCCGGCGGGGGCCTGGGCGGCGGCTGCCCCTGGCTGAGCGCGTCCATGGCGGCGGCGTGGCGGCCGGCCTCCGGGTCACGCCACCACAGGCGGAAGGCATGGTCGAACAGGTGCTGGTGCTCCTGCCGGTGCACCAGCGTGGCCCGCAGCGCGGCCTGGGCCTGCCGCCGGTCGGCGAGGTCGATGCGGGTCAGCGCCTCGGCGCCGGCCAGCATCTCGGCCGGCCCGACCAGCAGGCCGGCACGCCGCAGCAGCCGGCCGAAGCCCAGCAGGTTGGCCGCCAGCGTGCCGGCCTTGGGCATACCGGCTCCGGGCGTGCCGCTCATGCCGCGAGGCCCCGTTTCACCGGCCACGCGACGTCAGAAGGGCATGGCGGGGGCGGGGGGCTGCTTCACCGCCTCCACCAGCCTCGCCGCCTCGGCGCCGCGCAGCTTGGCGATGTCGTCCTGGTATTTCAGCAGGGCGCCCAGCGTCTCGTCCACCAGCACCGGCTCCAGCTCGGCGGCGTCCAGCGCGCGCAGCGCGTTGGCCCAGTCGATGGTCTCGGCCACGCCCGGCAGCTTGAAGAAGTCGCCGCCGCGCAGCTTCTGCACGAAGGCCACCACCTGGGCCGAGAGCGTCTCCGGCAGGCCGGGGGCGCGGCTGGCCAGGATGGCGCGCTCGCGCACCGCGTCCGGGTAGTCCACCCACTGGTAGAGGCAGCGGCGGCGGATGGCGTCGTGCACCTCCCGCGTGCGGTTGCTGGTCAGCACCACGATGGGCGGCGTCTCGGCGCGCACGGTGCCAAGCTCGGGGATGGTGAGCTGGAAATCGGCCAGGATCTCCAGCAGGAAGGCCTCGAAGGGCTCGTCCGCGCGGTCCAGCTCGTCGATCAGCAGCACGGCGGGCGGGCCGGAGAGCGCCGCCAGCAGCGGCCGCTCCTGCAGGAAGCGGCGGTCGTAGATGCCGGCCTCGAGCGCCGCGCGGCCCGCCTCGCCCTGGCTTTCCCCGGAGGCCTCGGCCAGGCGGATGGCCATGAGCTGCCGCGCATGGTTCCATTCATAGGCCGCCGCCTGCAGGTCCAGCCCGTCATAGCATTGCAGCCGCACCAGCCTCCGGCCGAGCCCGGCCGCCAGCACCTTGGCGATCTCCGTCTTGCCGGTGCCCGGCTCCCCTTCCAGGAAGAGCGGGCGGCCCATGGCCAGCGCCAGGAAGACGGTGGTGGCCAGCGCCCGGTCGGCGACATAGCCGCCAAGCGCCAGGAGCCGTTCGGTTTCCGAGACCGAGGAGGGCAGGGGGGCGGGTGCCGGCGCCACGGCTCAGCCGAGCACGAAGAGCAGGAACAGGATCACCAGGAACACCGCCGAGCCGCCCCAGAACAGCACCGGCAGGCCCATGATCTCGGAGGGCAGCAGCTGGAACACCGAGATGGAGGGCGAGGGCGCCGCCACCGGCCGGGCATAGCCGCGCGCCGCCGGGTCGTGCGGCACATGCCCGCCCGTCTGCAGCGGGGCCGGCCTGCCGCCGGGCGGGGCCTCGCCGCCATGCTCGGCGACGCCCGCGCCGATCAGCGTCGCGGCGCCGAGACGCTGGGTGGGGGAGGCATCGCCCACCTCGGTGCCGGGGGCGGGGGTGGGCACGGTGCCGGGCGGCAGCGCCGGGATGTGCGAGGGGCGTGGGGCGGCGCCATCGGCCATGGCGGCGGCGGCCTCGCTGCGGGGCGCCTGGCCGGCGATGGCGGCGGGAGCGGCCTCGGCGGGGGTGGAGACGATGGCGGCGAAGCGATCGAAGAACTGGTCGGCCATCTGCTTGGCGGTGCTGTCGATCAGCCGCGCGCCGAGCTGCGCCATCTTGCCGCCCACCTGCGCCTTGACGTTGTAGCGCAGCAGGGTGGTGTTGGGCCCCTGCTCCTCCAGCGCCACGTCGGCGCCGCCCTTGGCGAAGCCCATGGCGCCGCCATTGCCCTCGCCGCCGATGGTGTAGGAGGCGGGCGGGTTGATGTTGGTGAGCTGCACCTTGCCGGTGAACTTCGCCGCCATCGGCCCGATCTTGACGCCGACGCGGGCCTGGAAGCTGTCGTCTCCCGTGCGCTCGACCGACTCGCAGCCGGGAATGGAGGCGCGCAGCACCTCGGGATCGTTCAGGCCCTGCCAGACGGTCTCGCGCGGCGCCTCGATTCGCCGCTCACCGGTCATTTCCATCGCAACTCTCCCTCTACTGCTGTGCGGAAGCTAGGGCGGGCCGGCGCCGGGGGAAAGGGTGGCGCGGCCAATGGGTGGTGCCCCGGCCGGGGCTGGTGTAGGGGCAGGGCACGGGAAAACCGCCGCGGCCGCCCTCGGGGCCGGCCGCCGGAAGCTGAAGGGGACGGACGATGCCAGGGGTCTGGTCGCGCCGCGGGATCGCGTGTCTGGGGGCGGCGCTGCCCTCCCTCCTGGCCGGGCTGCTGGCCGCCGGCCCGGCGCTGGCGGCACCGGCCGAAGGCGCCGCGCCCGTGCTCTCCGCGCTGTGGGCGCTGCCCTTCGCCGGGGTGCTGCTCTCCATCGCGCTGATGCCGCTGCTGGCGGGCCATCTGTGGCACCACCACTACGGCAAGATCGCCGCCGGCTGGACGGCGCTGTTCCTGCTGCCCTACGCGCTGGCGTTCGGCACCGGTCACGCCTGGCATGAATTCGCGCATGTCATGGTGGGCGAGTACCTGCCCTTCATCACCCTTCTCCTCGCCCTCTACGCCGCGGGCGGCGGCGTGCTGCTGAAGGGCAGCCTGGTCGGCACGCCGGGCACCAACACGGCGCTGCTGGCGGTGGGCACCGCCATCGCCAGCCTGATGGGCACCACCGGCGCCTCGATGGTGCTGATCCGCCCGTTGCTGCGGGCCAACGCCGGGCGGCGGCGGAAGATGCACACCTTCGTCTTCTTCATCTTCCTAGTGAGCAACATCGGCGGCAGCCTGACCCCGCTCGGCGACCCGCCGCTCTATCTCGGCTTCCTCAAGGGGGTCAGCTTCTTCTGGCCCACCACCCACCTGTTCGGCGAGTTCCTGTTCTGCGCCGTGCTGCTGCTGGCCGTCTACTGGGTGCTGGACAGCCTGGCCTATGCGAAGGAGCGCAAGGCGCCCATCGCTCCCGCCGCCGAGGCCGCCATGCACGCGGACCACGCCGAGGCGCCGCCGCATGAGCGGCTGGCCATCGCCGGCTGGGTGAACGTGGCGCTGATCGGCGCCGTGGTGGCGGCCGTGCTGATGCAGGGGCTGTGGCAGCCGGGCGAGGTTTCGCTGCTCGGCCAGCCGATCGGGCTGGAGCGGGTGGTGGCCATGCTGATCTTCCTGGCCATCACCGCCGCCTCGGTGTGGCTCACGCCGGCCGGCATCCGCGAGGCGAACGGCTTCACCTGGGGCGCCATCGTGGAGGTGGCCAAGCTGTTCGCCGCCATCTTCCTCACCATGGCGCCGGTCCTGGCCATGCTGAAGGCCGGCCCCGCCGGGCCGCTGGCGGGCCTCGTGGCGCTCACCTCCGACCCTGCCGGCCAGCCCATTCCCTGGGTCTATTTCTGGCTGACCGGGCTGCTCTCCTCCTTTCTCGACAACGCGCCGACCTACCTGGTCTTCTTCAACCTGGCGGGCGGCGACGCGGCGGCGCTGATGGGGCAGGGCGCGCTGACGCTGGCCGCCATCTCCTGCGGCGCGGTGTTCATGGGCGCCAATTCGTATATCGGCAACGCGCCCAACTTCATGGTGAAGGCCATTGTCGAGGCGCAGGGTGTGCGCATGCCGAGCTTCTTCGGCTATTGCGGATGGGCGCTGGTCTTCCTGGTGCCCACCTTCATCCTGGTCACGCTGCTGTTTTTCTGAAAGCGTCCATAAAGGAAACCTCAATGCCCTACGTCATCGCCGACGACCTGCCCGACGCGCCCGCCGGCCAGCGCTTCCGCGCCCTGCTGGAGCGGCCGCAGATCCTGCGCATGCCGGGCGCGCATCTCGGCATCGCGGCGCTGCTGGCGAAGCAGGCGGGGTTCGAGGCGCTCTACATGTCGGGCGCCGCCATGTCCGCCACCATGGGCCTGCCCGACCTCGGCATGATCACGGTCGATGACGTCTCCTGGCACATCCGCCAGGTGGCGCGCGCCTCCGGCATGCCGGTGCTGGTGGATGGCGACACCGGCTATGGCGAGGCGCTGAACGTGATGCACATGGTGCGCTCCTTCGAGGAGGCGGGTGCGGCCGCCGTGCATCTCGAGGACCAGCTCCTGCCCAAGAAGTGCGGCCACCTGAACGACAAGAAGCTGGCCGACGCACGGGACATGGCGGCCAAGGTCGCCGCCGCCCGCAAGGCGCGCCGCCACCTCTACCTGATCGCCCGCACCGACGCCGCCGCCAGCGAGGGCATGGACGGCGCCGTGGCCCGCGCCAGGCTCTACCTGGAGGCGGGGGCGGACGCGATCTTCCCCGAGGCGCTGACCACGCGCGAGATGTTCGAGGAGTTCGCCCGCCGCATGCCGGGGGTGAAGCTGCTGGCCAACATGACCGAGTTCGGCCGCACGCCCTTCTTCACCGCCGAGGAATTCGAGGCGATGGGCTATTCCATGGTGATCTGGCCGGTCAGCCAGCTCCGCGTCGCCGCCCGCAGCATGGAGGAGCTCTACGCCGCCATCGCGCAGGATGGCGGCACCCACAAGATGCTCAACCGGATGCAGACCCGCGCCGAGCTGTACGAGACCATCCGCTACCACGACTACGAGGCGCTGGATTCCACCCTGGTGAGGACCATCGTGCCCGAGGGCATGCCCCAGGGGAGCTGAGGGGAACGGCTGACCGGAGCGTCCGGTCAGCCTTCCAGCACCTCCGCCAGCGCCTCCGCGGCGGGGGAAAGGCTGGCGCCGCGCCGGCGCAGCAGCACGATGCGCCGGCGCAGCAGGGGAGAGGGCACGGGCCGCGTTTCCAGCAGCGGCGCCACCCGCAGCTCCACCGCGGTGGCCGGCAGCAGGCCGATGCCGAGCCCCGCCCGCACCAGCGCCACGGCCGTGCTCATGTAGGTCGCCTCATAGGCGGGGCGGATGGCCAGGCCGGCGGCGGCGAAGGCGTGCTCGGCCAGGGTGCGCAGGCTGCTTTCCGGGTCGGTCAGCACCAGCGGCGCGGCGGCCAGCGCGGGCAGGCCGACCTCCTTCAGCGCCGCGAAGGGATGGCCGGGCGGCAGCACCGCCACCAGCGAATCCTCGAAGAGCGGCGTCTCCTCCAGTTCCGGTTCCGGCCCGGCGGCGTGGCCGATGCCGAGCTCCGCCTCGCCCGCCTTCACCAGCGCCGCCACGCGCCGCGCCACCGCATCCCGCACCATGACGCGGATGCCGGGATGCGCCGCGCGCAGCCGCGCCAGCGCCCCCGGCAGCAGGTTGGCCGCGACCGAGGGGAGCACCGCCAGATGCACCACGCCGGAGCGCCGCTGCGCCTGCTCCCGCGCGCCGGCCACCACCGTTTCCAGATCGTCCAGGATGCGCTGGAAGGAGGCCGCCAGCGCCTGCCCCGCCGGGGTGGGCCGCACGCCCCGCGCCGAGCGGTCGAACAGCGTGACGCCGAGGCTCTCCTCCAGCGCCCGGATCTGCAAGGTCAGGGCGGGCTGCGACACATGCAGCCGCAACGCCGCCCGGCCGAAGCTGCCGGTCTCCACCGCCGCCGTCAGCGCGCGGATCTGCCGCAGGGAGTAGCTCATGAGGTTTTCCTATGAGTGCGCCAGGAAAAACTCAATGGACTTATGGCCCTGCGCGCGGCGAGATGGGGGGGAAGGGGCCGGAGCGAGCCCCGCCCGGTTGGAGACGCAGCACCATGACCCCAATCCCGCCCCGCCGCCGCACCCTGCTGGCCGGCGGCCTCGGCCTCGCCGCCCTGCCGCTGGCCGCGCCCGCCCTTCGCGCGCAGGAAGCCTGGCCCAGCCGCCCCATCCGGATGGTCGTGCCCTTCGGCGCCGGCACCAGCACGGACATCATGACGCGCCTCGTCGCCGTGCCGATGTCGAAGGCCCTGGGCCAGCCGGTGGTGGTGGAGAACCGCGCCGGGGCGGGGGGCGTGGTGGGCAGCGACGCCGTCGCCAAGGCCGCGCCCGACGGCTACACCCTCTGCATGGGCAGCATTGCCTCGCATTCGGTGAATGTCTCGCTGATGCCCAGCATGCCCTATGACGTGCTGCGGGACTTCACGCCGCTTTCCCTCGTCACCGAGGCGCCGAACCTGCTGGTGGTCTCGCCCAAGGTGCCGGCGAGGACGCTGCCCGAGTTCATCGCCTGGGCGAAGCAGCAGCGGGGCGGGGTGAGCTACGCCTCGGCGGGCAACGGCACCTCCAGCCACCTGGCGGGGGAGCTTCTGAAGCTGCGCAGCGGCGCGCCGCTGGAGCACGTGCCCTACCGCAGCGGTGCCCAGGCGGTGACCGACGTGGTGGCCGGCAACGTGCCGATGATCGTCTATCAGGTGACGGCGGTGCTGCCCTTCGTGCGCGAGGGCACGCTGCGGGCGCTGGCCGCCACCTCGGCGCGGCGGCTGGAGCTGACGCCGGAGATCCCCACCGCCATCGAGCAGGGCATCGAGGGGTTCGACGTTTCCGCCTGGCACGGGCTGTTCGCCCCCGCCGGCCTGCCCGCCCCGGTGCGGGACCGCATCTATGCCGCGCTGAAGGCGGCGCTCGACGCCCCGGAGATGCGCGCCCAGCTCCGCGACCAGGGCCTGCAGCCGATCGGCATGGCGCCGGCCGAGTTCCGCACCTGGCTGGAAGGCGACATCGCCAAGTGGCGCGAGGTGGTGCGCATCTCCGGCGCCAGGGCCGATTGAGGGAACACGCCATGCCTTCCGACACGATGCTGCGCATCGGCTGCGGCTCCGGCTTCTCGGGGGACCGGCTGGACGCGCCCGGCCCGGTGGTGGACGCCCTGATCGCCGCCGGCGGCCCGGCCGCGCTGATGCTGGAGGTGCTGGGCGAGCGCACCCTGGCGCTTGCCCAGCGCGAGCGGCTGCACAGGCCGGAGGCGGGGTTCGAGCCGGCGCTGATCGCGCTGCTGCGGCCCATCCTCGCGCGCTGCGTGGCGCATGGCGTCCCCATCGTCACCAATGGCGGCGCGGCCAATCCGCGCGGCGCCGCGCGGGCGGTGCTGGCGCTGGGGCGGGAGCTGTGCCTGCCCGCGCTCCGCATCGGCGTGGTGGAGGGCGACGACATCCGCGGCACCGGTGCGCTCGACGACCTCGAACCCTGGGAAGGGGATGCGGGGGCGGTGCTGGAGCCGGCGAGCGTGATCGCCGCCAACGTCTATCTCGGTGCCGCGCCGATCGCCGAGGCGCTGCGGGGCGGTGCGCAGGTGGTGGTCACCGGCCGCTGCTCCGACCCCGCCCTGGCGCTGGGCCCCATGCTGGCGCATTTCGGCTGGCGCGAGGATGACTGGGACCGGCTCGCCGCCGGCACGATGGCCGGGCATCTGCTGGAATGCGGCGCCCAGGTCACGGGCGGCTACTTCGCCGACCCGGGGGTGAAGGACGTGCCCGGCATGGCGGAACTCGGCTTTCCCATCGCCGAGATCGGCGCCGACGGGTCGGTGCTGATCACCAAGCCGGAGGGCACGGGCGGCGTGGTGGACCGCCGCACCGTGACCGAGCAGCTTCTCTACGAGCTGCACGACCCTGCCGCCTACCTGACGCCGGACGTGGTGCTGGACATCACCGGGGTCAGCATCGCCGAGGAGGGGCCGGACCGGGTCCGCGTCTCCGGCGCGCGCGGGCGGCCGCGGCCGGAGCGGCTGAAGGCCACCGTCAGCCTGCCCGGCGGCTGGCTGGGGGAGGGCGAGATCTCCTATGCCGGCCCCAATGCCCGCGCCCGCGCGGAGCTGGCCGGCCGCACCCTGCTGGAGCGGCTGCGGATGCTGGGGCTGGAGCGCGGCGCGCGGCTCGACCTGATCGGCGTGGTCAGCGTCTTCGCGGGCGATGCGGGGGTGCCGGCGGGCAGCGAGGCGCTGGCGCCCTCCGACCTGCGCCTGCGCCTGGCCGTGGCCACCGGAACGCGCGAGGAGGCGGAGCGGGCGGTGCGCGAGGTGCTCTCGCTCTATTGCTGCGGCCCGGCGGGCGGCGGCGGCGTGCGGACCCGCGTCGTGGACCGCATCCGCACCCTCTCCTTCCTGGTGCCGCGCGAGCGGCTTTCCCCCCGCGTCACCTTGCTGGACCTGGCGGAGGCCACGGCATGAGCACCGTTCCGCTGTACCGGTTCGCCCATGCCCGGGCGGGAGACAAGGGCAACCGCCTGAACATCGCGCTCATCGCCCATCGCGCGGAGGACTGGCCATGGCTGGCCGCGCAGGTGACGGAAGCGCGGGTGCTGGCGCTGTTCGCCCATCGCGGCGCCACGGCGGTGCGGCGGCATGACCTGCCGGGGCTCGGCGCCTTCAACTTCGTCATCGAGGACGTGCTGCAGGGCGGCGTGAACGGCGCGCTGAACCTGGACGGGCATGGCAAGTCGCTCTCCTTCCACCTGCTGAGCCTGCCGGTGGAGGCGCCCGCGCCGGATTGAAGCCCCAGGCGCCCGCGCCGGATTGAAGCCACGGAGGGCGGCGGTTCTGCTACGCTGCGCCGCATGGGAATGAAACGCCGAGACATGCTGCTGGCGGCCGCCATCGCGCCGCTGGCCACCCGCCTGCCCGCGCCGCGAACCGCCGCCGCCCAAGGCTCCACGCCAGGTTCCAGCCAGGACCTCGCGGAACTGCCGCCCGTGCTGATGATCCACGGCAATGGCGACCACGCCGCGCTGTGGATGACCACGCTGTGGCGCTTCGAGTCGAATGGCTGGCCGCGCGAGCGCCTCGCCGCCCTCAACCTGCCCGACCCGCTGGCGCGCGACGACGACGCCATCCCCCAGCCGCGGCGCAGCGGCACCGAGGATTTCCGGCGCGCCACCGAGGCGGCGGTGGCGGCGCTGCGCCAGCGCACTGGCGCGGCGCGGGTGGCGCTGGTGGGCAACAGCCGCGGCGGCTACCCGATCCGCGACTTCGTGGTGCATGGGGACGGCGCGCCGCAGGTCTCGCACGCCGTGCTGTGCGGCACGCCGAACCGGGGTGTCTATGACTGGGAATGGAGCCGCAACCGCGAGTTCAACGGCCGCTCCGACTTCCTCCGCCGGCTGAACGGCGGCGAGACGGACGTGGTGCCCGGCACCGCCTTCCTGACCCTGCGCAGCGACGGCAACGACCTCTACGCCCAGCCGGACGGGGCGATCTCCGGCCGCCCCGGCACGCCCACCGGCGTCGACGCCACCGGCCCCGAGCTGCGCGGCGCCACCAACCTGGTGCTGGGCCAGCTCGACCACCGGGAGGTGGCCTATCACGCGCGCGCCTTCCGCGAGATGTACCGCTTCATCGCCGGTCGGGAGCCGGAGCGGCTGGCGGTGCTGCCCGAGGCGCGGCCGGTGCTGGACGGCATCGTCAGCGGCACGCCCGGCGGGGTGCAGACCAACCGCCCCGTGCCCGGCGCCACCGTGGCGGTGTGGCGCACCGACCCGGAGACCGGCGCGCGCATGGGCGAGGCCCTGCACCGCCGCACCACGGGGGAGGATGGCCGCTGGGGCCCGGTGACGGTGGCGCCGGACTGGACGCTGGAGCTGGAGGTGGCCGCCCCCGGCCACCCGGTGACGCATTTCTACCGCTCGCCCTTTCCGCGCTCGTCGGACGTGGTGCATCTGCGCCCGGCCCGGCCGGTCTCGGCGGAGGACCGGGCGGCGGGGGCGGTGCTGCTGTTCACCCGCCCGCGCGGCTATTTCGCCCGCCCGCGCGACGCCATCATCCTCGATGGCCGCGAGCCGGAGCAGGTGCCGCCGGGCCTGGCGCGGCTGGCGACGGTGACGCTGCGCCGGCCGGCCGCCGAGCTGGGCCGGCCGGTGCTCGCCCAGTTCAACGAGGAGCGCGTGGTGGCCCGCCTCTGGCCCATCGCGGAAGACCGCGTGAGCGTCGCGGAGATGACCTTCTAAACCCCCGGGGAAGGGACCGGGCCCGGGAAGCTTCCCTGTCCCGGGCCGTTCCCGCCTATCCCGCCATGGCCCGGAGTTCCGCCAGAACGGCTTCCGTGTCGGCCCCCATGGCAGGCGCCGGCGCCAGCCAGGGCCCGAGCCCCGGCAGGTTGGGCATCGGCACCGCGCCGAGGCCCGGCTGCTGCACGGTGCCGGCGGCGCCCACGGCCTGCACATGGTGGTCCGCCAGCCAGTCCAGCGGCGTGTTCACCGTCTCGGCCATCAGGCGGGCGCCATGCAGCAGGCGCAGCCAGTGTTCCGCCGTTTCGCGCGCGAACACCTCGCGCAGGATGGGCAGCAGCGCGTCGCGGTTCTGGTCGCGCGCGGCGAAGCTCTCGAAGCGCGGGTCCTTCGGCAGTTCCGGCACGCCGATGGTCTGGCACAGGGCGACGAACTCGGCCTCCCGCACCAGGGCCAGCATCACCCACCGGCCGCAGGCGGCGCGGTAGCTGCCGGCGGGCACGTTGAGCGCGGCGGGGGTGCGGCCGAGCAGCCCTGATTCGGCGATCGGAAAGGCGATCAGCGCGGCGGTGCCGGCCATCAGCGACACGTCCAGCACGCGGCGGCGCGGCGTGGGATCGAGCTGCCTCTGGGCGAGCGCCGCCTGCACGGCGGCGAAGGCCGAGATGCCGGCGACCACGTCGGAGACGAAGGTGCCCACCTTGTGCGGCGTCCCGTCGGCGCCCGGGTTCAGCGCCACCAAGCCGGAATAGGCCTGCGCCACCGAATCGGTGCAGGGCCGCTCGGCATGCGGCCCCTGCTGGCCGAAGCCCGAGATGGACAGGCAGACGGCGTTCTCCGGCGTGGCGTCCGGCCCGAGCCCGAGGCGGGCGGCGACGCCGGGGCGGAAGGCCTCGATCAGCACGTCGGCCCTGGCCGCGAGGGCGCTGGCGGCCTGCCGGCCCTCCGGCGTCTTCAGGTCCAGCACCACGCTGCGCTTGCCCCGGTTGAAGGTGGTGTGCATCACCGAATGGCCGTCGCGCCGCGTGGAAAGGCCGCGCGACCAGTCGCCCTCGGGCGGCTCCAGCTTGATCACGTCGGCGCCCGCCGCGGCCAGCAGCATGCCGCAATAGGGGCCGGCGATTCCCTGCCCCGCATCCAGCACGCGCAGGCCGCGATAGGGCTTCAGTCCGTCGTCCATTGCATTTCCCCCCCTCGTCATGCGGCGATGGTGGTCCGAGAGAGAAGAATAGGGAAGGGAACCTCCACCCATGCGCATCACCCGCAGGGCGGCGCTCGCCGCCATGCCCATGCTTGCCTCGCTGTCGTCCGGCCCCGCGCGGGCACAGGCGGAGTGGCCCTCGCGCCCGCTCCGCTTCGTGGTGCCCTATCCGCCGGGCGGGCCCACCGACATCCTGGGCCGGGTGGTGGCGCAGCAGCTGGCGCAGCGCCTGCCGCAGCCGGTGGTGGTGGAGAATCGCGGCGGCGCCTCGGGCACCCTCGGCAGCGGCGAGGTGGCGCGGTCGGCGCCCGATGGCGCCACCTTCCTGGTGAACGCCTCGATCCACGTCATCATCCCGCACCTGAACCCGCAGATCCCCTTCGACACGCTCGCCGCCTTCGAGCCCGTGACCAACATCGCGCGGGTGCCGCTGATGCTGGTGGTGAACAAGGACCTGCCCGTGCGCTCGGTGCCCGAGCTGGTGGCCTGGCTGAAGCAGAACGGCGCGCGCGCCTCCTACGGCTCCTCCGGCATCGGCGCGGCGCCGCACCTGGCGGGGGAGCTGTTCAAGCAGCTCACCGGCACGCAGATGGCGCATGTGCCCTATCGCGGCTCCGGCCCGGCGGTGGCGGACCTGATGGCGGGCAACATCCAGCTGATGTTCGATTCCATGCCGAGCAGCGCGGGCGCGGTGCGGGAAGGCCAGCTCCGCGCCCTGGCGGTGAGCACGGCGGAGCGCGTCGCCGCCTTCCCCGAGCTGCCGACCGTGGCCGAGGCGGGAGTGCCCGGCTACGAGATCTCCACCTGGTATGGCATCTGGGCCCCGGCGAGGACACCCGCGCCCATCGTGTCGGCCCTGCAGCGGGCGGTGGCGGCGGCGGTGGCCACGCCGGAGGCGAAGGCGCGGCTGGAGGCGCTGGGCGCCGAGCCGGTGGCCGACAGCCCGGAGGATTTCGCCGCCTTCACGCGCGCCGAGTATGAGCGCTGGGGCAGGCTGGTGCGCGACGCCAAGATCGAGGCCCAGTGAAGGGGATGACGATGCGCGCGATCGTCTGCGAGAGCTGGCGCGACTTCGACGCGCTGGAGGTGAAGGACATCCCGCCACCCGCACTGCGGCCCGGCGGGGTGCGGCTGCGGGTGGAGGCGGTGGGCGTCTCCTTCGCGCAGCAGCTTGTCGTCTCCGGGCGCTACCAGCGCCGCCCGCCGCTGCCCTTCGTGCCGGGCACCGAGGTGGTGGGCACGGTGCTGGAGGCGGCGCCCGATGCGGTGGCGCCGCCCCCCGGCACCCGCGTCTTCGCCGCGCTGGACTGGGGCGGCATGGCCGGGGAGGCGGTGGCCGACGACATCCATGTGGTGCCGCTGCCCGCCTCCCTGGCGGATGGCCCTTCCGCCGCGGCGGCGGTGGCGATGCCGATCAGCTACCCCACCGCCGCCTCCGCCCTGCTGTGGCTCGGCCGGCTGGAGCCGGGCCAGTGGGTGCTGGTGCAGGGGGCGGGGGGCGGCGTCGGCCTCGCCGCGCTGGAGGTGGCGCGGGCGGTGGGCGCGCGGGTGATCGCCCGCGCGGGCCTGGCCAAGCACCCGATGCTGCTGGCGCGCGGCGCGGAGGTGGTGCTGGACAGCGCCCAGCCCTTCCGCGACGCGGTGTGGGAGGCCACGGGCGGCGCCGGCGTCTCGCTGGTGCTGGACACGCTGGGCGGCGACGCCTTCGACGAGGGGCTGCGCTGCCTGGCCGATGGCGGCACGCTGCTCACCCTGGGCTATGCCGGCGGCGCCATCCCGCAGCTCGGCGTGAACCTGCTGCTGCTGAAGAACATCGGCGTGGCCGGGCTGAACTGGGGCACCTATCTCGGCTGGTCGCCCGGCGACAACCGGCGCGCCCATGCCCCGCGCGTCCGCGCCCTGTGGGACCAGCTCATGGGCTGGTGGGCGGCCGGCCAGCTGCGGCCGGAAGTCCATGCCGAGCTGCCCCTGGAGCGGTTCCGCGAGGCCATGGCGATGGTGCGCGGCCGCGAGGCCATAGGCCGCGTGGTGCTGCGCCCCTGATGGGAAGGGCCAGGGGGACGATGCCCCCTGGCCCTTCCTCAGTGTTCTGCCGCCAGCGCCGCGCCGGGCTTGTCGTGCACGCCGAGCCGCTCGACCATGGCGGCGCTGGCCTCGTTCATGCCCTCCACCGTCACCTCGACGCCACGGGCGCGGAAGCCCAGCACCACGCGGTCCAGCGCGCCGATGCCGCTGAGGTCCCACAGATGCGCCTGCCGCACGTCGATGACGACGCGGGCGAGATCCTCCTTCAGGTCGAAGGCGGCGACGAAATCCTCGGCCGAGGCGAAGAACACCTGGCCGCGCACGGTGTAGCGCCGCTCGCGCCCGTCGGCGGAGAGGGTGGAGGAGACGTCCAGCATCCGCCGCACCTTGCCGGCGAAGAAGATGCCGCTGAGCAGCACCCCCACCAGCACGCCCTTGGCGAGGTCGTGGGTGGCCAGCACCGTGGCCACGGTGGCCACCATCACCACCGAGGAGCTGCGCGGATGCGTCAGCAGCGTGCGCAGCGAGGCCCAGTTGAAGGTGCTGATCGAGACCATGACCATCACCGCCACCAGCGCCGCCATCGGGATGCGGCGGACGAGGTCGCCCAGCGCCAGGATCAGGAACAGCAGCACCACGCCGGCCGTGAGGGTGGACAGCCGCGTGCGCCCGCCCGAGCGGACATTGATGACGGATTGCCCGATCATGGCGCAGCCCGCCATGCCGCCCATGAAGCCGGTGGCGAAATTGGCGAGGCCCTGGCCCACGCATTCGCGGTTCCGCTGGCTGGGGGTGTCGGTCATCTCGTCGACCACCGCCGCCGTCATCAGCGATTCCAGCAGGCCCACCGCCGCCAGCGTGGCGGAATAGGGCAGGATGATGCGCAGCGTCTCCCAGTTCAGCGGCACGTCGGGCAGGAAGAAGTGGGGCAGGGCGTCGGGCAGGGCGCCCATGTCGCCCACCGTGCGGAGTTCGAGCCCGAGCGCCCAGGCCAGGGCCGTGAGCACGACGATGCAGACCAGCGGCGAGGGCACCGCCGTGGTGAGCCGCGGCAGCAAGTAGATAATGGCCAGGCCCGCCGCCACCATCGGGTAGGTGAGCACCGGCACGCCGATCAGCTCGGGAAGCTGGGCCATGAAGATGAGGATGGCCAGCGCGTTGACGAAGCCCGTCAGCACCGAGCGGGACACGAAGCGCATCACCCGCCCGAGCCGCGCCGCCCCCGCCAGCATCTGGATGAGGCCGGTGAGGATGGTGGCGGCGAACAGGTATTGCAGCCCGTGCTCCTTCACCAGGCTGACCATCACCACGGCCATGGCGCCGGTGGCGGCCGAGATCATGGCCGGCCGGCCGCCCGCGAAGGCGGTGATGACCGCGATGGAGAAGGAGGCGTAGAGGCCGACCTTCGGATCGACGCCGGCGATGATCGAGAAGGCGATGGCCTCCGGGATCAGGGCGAGGGCGACGACGAGGCCGGAGAGCAGGTCGGGGCGGACATTGCCGAACCATTCGGCGCGCAGCCGCGCGGCATTGAGCATGAAGGGGGAGTTCCGGAAGGCGGGAGGATGAAGGGAGCGCCAGCCAGGCGCGGCGCGGAACGCGCCCGTGGGGCGCGGCATGAACGCGGCGAACTCGCAGGGGCTGGCGGCGGCCTACATCGGACTGTTCGTCTCTCCGGGAACCGCGCCGCCTTGTGTGCGGCGCAGCAAGAAGGAATGCCTTAGCCTGCCTCCGAGCCAGGGTGCAATCGTCTCAGCCCCCCGCCATGCGCAGGGCGAGCCCGGCCAGCGCCGCGAGCGCCAGCACCTTGGCCACCCCGAACCGCAGCCCGAGCAGGGCGATGGCCGCCAGCAGCGAAAGGCCAAGGGCCGCGGGGTCGAGGCTGGTCAGCACCGGCAGCTCCAGCCGGAAGGGCCCCGCCCGCCACGGGGCAAGCTCCCCGAACATCAGGCGCAGCGCGAACCAGACGGCCAGGTTGGCGATGACGCCGACCACCGCCGCCGTCACCGCCGCCAGGGCGCCACGCAGCCGGGGCATGGCGTGCAGCCGCTCGATGAAGGGGGCGCCGAGGAAGATCCAGGCGAAGCAGGGCGCGAAGGTGACCCACAGCGTCAGCAGCGCGGCGGCCACGGCGCTGCCCGCCCCCTGCTGCCAGCCGGCCAGGAAGCCCACGAACTGCAGCACCAGGATCAGCGGCCCCGGCGTGGTTTCCGCGAGGCCGAGGCCGGCCAGCATCGCCTCGGCCGAGAGCCAGCCGTAATTCTCCACCGCCTCCTGCGCCACATAGGCCAGCACCGCATAGGCGCCGCCGAAGGTGACCACCGCCATGCGGGCGAAGAACCAGGCGATGTCGCCGAACAGGCCGGTGCCCATCAGCAGCGCCACGGGCCAGGCCCAGAGCGCCAGCATGGCGAGCCCGGCGCGGCGCGCGCCGTGGGCCATGCGATGGGGCCGCTCCGGGTCCTCGGCCAGCAGCCGGTCGATCAGGGCGGGAGGCCCGGCAGGCGCGCCGCCGCCCCCCGCCGTCACGAAGGCGGCGGGAAAGGCGGCGCCCAGCAGCGCGGCGCCGCCCACCACCAGCGGAAAGGGCAGGTCGAGCGCGAACAGCGCCAGAAAGGCGCCGATGGCGAGCGCCACGGCCAGCACCCCGTGCAGGGCCCGACGCGCCACCTTGACGAGGGCTTCCACCACCAGCGCCAGCACCGCGCATTGCAGGCCGAAGAACAGCGCCTCCACCGCCGGGACCGTGCCCAGCGTGACGTAGAGGAAGGAAAGGGCCAGCATCACCGCCGCGCCGGGCAGGATGAAGAGCAGCCCGGCCAGCAGCCCGCCGCGCACCCCATGCATCAGCCAGCCGAGATAGGTGGCGAGCTGCTGCGCCTCGGGGCCCGGCAGCAGCATGCAGAAATTGAGGGCGTGCAGGAACCGGGCCTCACCCACCCAGCGGCGCTCCTCCACCACCTCGCGGTGCATCAGAGCGATCTGCGCGGCGGGGCCACCGAAGGAGAGGCAGCCGATGCGCCACCAGAGCCGCGCCGCCACGCCCAGGTCAGGATGAAAAACCCGTGGTTCCTCGCGCATTCCTGCCACCTTTTCCCAGCCCCGGCGTTGGACCGGCAACGGCATCAGGCCGGCAGGGCGTTTAAACAGGAAGGTGGCGCGGGCGGGAAGGGGTGGCCTGAAAAAGCGGACGGCGCCCGGACAAGGCCAGGGCGCCGTCATACGCTCTTTCTCCGTCCCTTTGCGGGACTGTTCCTCCCCAAACTCGGCCTGCAGCGCAATCCCGAGGCCCTCACCTTAACAGGTCTTGTATAAGACACAAGTGTCGCTGCGGAACGCCTTGATCAGGCTGCGTGGATCGTGAACACAGCATCCCGACTTCCACCACAGCCAGAGGGCCGTTCCGCTCACCATGCCGATGACCGCCTCCCCATGACGGCCGCATCCTCCGGATCCCGCCTGGATGCCCGCCCGCTCTACCGACAGGTGGAGGAGATCCTGCTCGGGCGGATCGTCGGCGGCACCTGGCCGCCTGGCCACCTGCTGCCGGCCGAGCCGGAGCTGGCGAGCGAGCTGGGCGTTTCCCAGGGCACGGTGCGCAAGGCCCTGGCCGCGCTGGAACGGCGCCACCTGATCGACCGCCGGCAGGGGCGGGGCACCACGGTGGCGAAGCACACCAGCGACACGGCGCGCTTCCACTTCTTCCGGGTGCGCGACCTCAACGGCCGCGCCGTGGTTTCGCGGATCATGATCATCTCCTGCCAGGAAGGACGGGCGGCGCCCTGGGAGGCGGCGGCGCTGGGGCTGGAGGTGGGCGCCAAGGTCTATCACCTGCGGCGGATTCGCATGCTCGACGGGGTGCCGCGAATCTTCGAGCGCTGCACCCTGTCCGGCGCCGTCTTCAACGGATTCGCGTTGCCGCCGGGCGAGCAGCCCTCGGAGCTCTACGTTTATTTCCAGCGCGCCCACAACGTGACGGTCGGCCGCGCCCAGGAGGAGCTTTCCGCCGCCGGCGCGGACGCCGAGACGGCGGCCGCGCTGGGCAAGCCGGAAGGCACGCCGCTCCTGATGGTGCAACGCATCGCCTATGACGTGGCGGACCGGCCGGTGGAGGTCCGGCTCTCCATGATCGACACCGAGCGGCACCGCTACGCCGTGCGGCTGGACTGAGCGCCGCCCTGTTCGGGAGCCTGTCCGGGGCCCGTTCGGGCGGGCCGCGCCGGCGGGCGGGCGGCGCATGGCGCTTGCACCCGGGGGGGTGGGGTGGTAATGGCGCGGCCTTCCTGATTTACCGCTGACTACGACAGCACGTTGAAGAAGAGAGGCCCGGCGCCATGGCCGTTCCGAAGAAGAAGGTTTCGCCCTCCCGCCGCGGGATGCGCCGCAGCCACGAGGCCCTGTCCACCCAGGCGCACCACGAGTGCCCGAACTGCGGCGAGCTGAAGCGCCCGCACAACATCTGCGCCTCCTGCGGCCATTATGACGGCCGCGAGGTCGTGTCCGCCGGCAAGGCCCTGAAGGCCGCGGTCCGCACCTGATCGTCCCGGCCCGCCAAGGGGATTTGACAGCTTGTCGCAGGTGACACTGCCGCAGGGCGGCGCCCCGCAGCAACCGCCTGCGGGAAGCTTCGCCCTGGCCATCGACGCCATGGGCGGCGACCACGCGCCGGAATCGGTGCTGGACGGCCTCGAGCTCGCGGCGGAGCGCCACCCCAAGGCGCGCTTCCTGCTGGTGGGCGACGAGGCCCGGCTCGGCGCGCTGCTCGCGCGCCGGCCCAAGGCCGCGCGCGTCTGCGCCATCCGCCACGCCCCCGAATCCATTCCGGGCGACATGAAGCCGACCGCCGCGCTGCGCGTCCGCAACTCCTCCATGCGCATCGCCATCGACGCGGTGGCGGCGGGCGAGGCGGCGGGCGTCGTCTCGGCCGGCAACACCGGCGCGCTGATGGCGCTGGGCAAGATCGTGGTGAAGGCGCTGCCGGAGATCGACCGGCCGGCGCTCGCCGCCATCGGCCCCTCGGCGCGCGGCGACGTGGTGCTGCTCGACCTCGGCGCCAACATCGTCTGCGACCCGCGCAACCTCGTCGAGTTCGCCGTGATGGGCGATGCCTTCGCGCGCGCCGTGCTGGGGCTCACCAAGCCCAGCATCGGCCTGCTCAACGTGGGCAGCGAGGAGCTGAAGGGCGACGACCGCGTCCGCCAGGCGGCCGAGATGCTGCGCGAGACGGTGCTGGCGCCCAACTTCCACGGCTTCGTCGAGGGCCACGACATCACCGCCGGCACGGTGGACGTGGTGGTGACGGACGGCTTCACCGGCAATGTCGCGCTCAAGACGGGCGAGGGCGCCTTCAAGCTGGTGGGAACCCTGCTGAAGCAGGTCTTCACCTCCTCGCTGGCGGCCAAGCTCGGCTACCTGCTCGCCCGCCCGGCGCTGGAGCGCCTGCGCGAGTGGATGGACCCGCGCCGCTACAACGGCGCCGTGCTGATCGGCCTGAACGGCGTGGTGGTGAAGAGCCATGGCGGCACCGACGCGCTGGGCTTCGCCCATGCCGTGGACGTGGCCATGGACATGGTGAACCACCGCTTCAACGACCGCATCCGCGAGGTGCTGGCGACACTGCCGCCACGCGGCAGGCCCGCCGTGACCGCCACCGAGCCCAGCGTCAACGCCCGCTGAACGGCGGCCCATTGGACCTCGCCGCATGACCTACCGCGCCCTGATCGCCGGCACCGGCGCCTACCTCCCGGAACTGGTGCTGGACAACGAGGCCCTGGCCGCCCGCCATGGCCTCGACACCTCCGATGCCTGGATCCGGGAGCGAACCGGCATCCGCCAGCGCCATCTGGCCGCGCCGGGCGAGCTGGCGAGCGACATGGCCGCCGCCGCCTCCCGCGCCGCGCTGGAGCAGGCGGGGATCGGGCTGGAGGAGGTGGACGCCATCATCGTGGCCACCGCCACGCCGGATTCGGTGTTTCCCTCCACCGCCGCGCGGGTGCAGGCCAAGCTCGGCGTCACGCGCGGCTTCGCCTTCGACATCGCCGCCGCCTGCACGGGCTTCGTCTATGCCCTTTCCGTCGCGGACGCGATGATGAAGGCCGGGCAGTGCCGTTGCGCGCTGGTGATCGGCGCGGAGGTGTTCTCGCGCATCCTGGACTGGGAGGACCGCGGCACCTGCGTGCTGTTCGGCGACGGTGCCGGCGCCGTGGTGCTGCGTGCCGCCGAGGCCGGCAGCACCGACCGCGGCCTGCTTTCCTGCCACCTCCACGCCGATGGGCGGCACGGCGACATCCTGCAGGTCGAGAGCGACAGCGGCCTGCTGCGGATGACCGGCAAGGAGGTGTTCCGCCATGCCGTCAGCAAGCTGGCGGGCGTGGTGGACGAGGCGCTGCAGGCCAATGGCCTCGGCCATTCGGACGTGAAGTGGCTGGTGCCGCACCAGGCCAATCTGCGCATCATCGAGGCGATGGGCCGCAAGCTCGGCCTGCCGCGCGAGCAGGTGGTGGTGACGGTGGACCGCCACGCCAACACTTCCGCCGCCTCCATTCCCCTGGCCTTGGCCGAGGCGACGCGGGACGGGCGCATCCGCCAGGGTGACCTGGTGCTGATGGAGGCGATCGGCGGCGGCCTGACCTGGGGCGCGGCGCTGGCGCGCTTCTGACGGGGCCCGCCCGCCCAGGCATTGCATTGCGATAGCAAAACAATACCGCTAATCTGTTTGTGATATCCTTTCACGCCCATGCGTGTTGCCTGATGCATCCCTGAAGACCCAACGTTCCCTCGCGCAGACCCTGGACAGGGGTCCTCAAGCCGATTGGAGCGTTCAACAGATGATGCCGGATACCCACGCCAAACCGGCCAGTGACGTTCTGGCCGACTTCGCCGCGCCCCCGGCCCGCGGGGATTGGCACAAGGTGCAGCGGCCGGCCTACCATGCCGAGGAGGGTGGAGGCGACCGTTCCGACTGGGCGACGCTGCTGAAATCCGCCATGGTGGTGATGCTGGGCGTGGCCGTGTTGACCGCCTTCCTGTCCGGCGTGATGGCGCAATAGGCGCGCCAGGTTATTTCTGCCAACGAAACGGTCATTGTGCCGATCTGGTTGGCAGAACAATCGGTTAAGCGGAAAATTCATCAGGCGCGTCCTTAAACCTCCTCTTGGCTTCCGGGGGGGCGCGCCTGTATGGTCCGGCCCGCCTTCAGGGGGAGGTTCGCGGGAACCCTCTCCCGAAGGCCGGGGGATATGACCAATGCTGATTACGCTGCCGCCGGACTATCGGCCTTCCGACACTGAAGACTTCATGAACCCCCAGCAGCAGGAGTATTTCCGCCAGAAGCTGCTGCGCTGGCGGCAGGACCTGCTGCGCGAGGCCGGCGATACGCTGGCCAGCCTGAGCGAAGGCGGCATCAGCGAGGCGGATCTCGCGGACCGCGCCAGCGTCGAGACCGACCGGGCGCTGGAACTGCGCACCCGCGACCGCGCCCGCAAGCTGATCTCCAAGATCGACCAGGCGCTGGAGCGGATCGCCAACGGCACCTATGGCTACTGCGAGGAGACGGGCGAGCCGATCGGCCTGCGGCGGCTGGAGGCGCGGCCCATCGCCACCCTCTCCATCGAGGCGCAGGAACGCCATGAGCGCATGGAGCGCATCCACCGCGACGACTGAGGCTGCGGCAGGCTGAGGCGGCGCTGGAGGAGGGCGCGGGCCCTCCTCAGCCGCGCAGCAGCCCGGCCAGGGGCGCCGCGTCGGCGCTGCCGGGGAAGGCGGCCTCCAGGGCCGTTCCGGGCAGGCACAGGTGGTCGCGCAGCAAGCCCTTGGCGACACGGCGCAGATCCAGCGTCGGCTGCAGGTCGCGGTTCTCAAGGAGCCTGCCGGCGCCGAGGCCGGGCCAGTCCGCCATCACCCGCCCCCCCGCCACGGCGCCGCCCAGCAGAAAGGCGGCCCCGCCCGTGCCGTGGTCGGTCCCGGCATTGCCGTTCACCCGCACGGTGCGGCCGAACTCCGTCATCACCAGCACGGCGGTGTGCCGCCACGCCTCTCCCAGGCTGTCCCGCAGCGCGCCCAGCCCGGCGTCGAGATGGCCGAGCGGCCCGCGAAGCCTGGCGTTCTGCTCGGCATGGGTGTCCCACCCGCCCAGCTCCAGCGCCGCCACGCGCGGCCCGTCCGGAGCGGCGAGCAGGGTGCCGGCGGCGGCGGCCAGTTCCGAGAAGCCGTTCCGCCGGCGCTCCTCCCCCAGCCGGCTTTCGGCATAGCGGCGGCCCCGCAGGCCCTCCGCCACGACCGGGCCCAGCACCGGGTCGTCATGGGCCAGCTCAGCCAGCCGGGCATACAGGTCGGGGTGGGGCCGGCCGCCGCCGGCCGCCTGGTACATGCCGACCTGACTCGGGCCCCGCAGCAGCAGCGGCATGTCCGCGCCCACGGCCACGGCGCGGCGGCTGGCCTCGGCCGAAGCCGCCTCATCCAGCCCCGCCAGCGCGCGGTTCAGCCAGCCGGAGGCGAGGCGCTCGGGGCCGCCGCTTTCCAGCATGTCCTGCGCGTCGAAATGGCTGCGCGTGCGGTAGGGGCCGGCCGCCGCCTGCAGGATCAGCGCCTCGCCCGCCATGTAGAAGCCGTGCAGCCGGCTCAGCGCGGGGTGCAGGCCGAAGAAGCCGCCGAGATCGAGCAGCCCGCCCTCCTGGCCGGGTTCCGGCAAGGCCAGCCCGCCGCGCAGCGCGGCGAAGTCCGGGTCGCCATAGGCGGGCACCGAGGCCAGCCCGTCCAGCGCGCCGCGCAGCAGCACGATGACCAGCCGGGCCTCCCCGGTCCCGGGCAGGCTTCCTGGCAGGCTGGTGCCGGCCACGGCCAGCCGGGCCTGCCCGGCCGCCATCAGGGCGGAAAAGCCCAGCAGCAGGCCGCGCCGGCCGATGTGGGGGAGGTGGGGATGGAAAAGGCGGGGGGCGTTCCGGTTCATCGGCGCTGGAACTCCGGGCTGCCGAGCAGAAGGGTCAGGCCGTCGCGCGGGGAGCCGGCGCGGCGGATGGCGGTCACGGTCTCGGCCCGTGCCAGGGGGCCAAGGGTTGCCTCCAGCACCGCCACCGGGTCGAGCCGCGAATGGCGGCCGGCGAGCTGGTAGGCGCGGTCGAGCCGCTGGAGGATGCCCTCCGGACTGGACCACTCGGCGGCTGTGTCGGGCCAGCCGGCGGGCGCGGGCGCGAACCAGAGCGGCTGCCCGAGCGCGTCGGCCATGGCCAGGGCGGCCCGCCCCGCCTCCACCCCCGCGCCGAGCGCCCTGTGGGCGGCGATGCTGAAATCCTGCGGGGTGCGCAGCTTGCCGAGCGGCGGCGCCCAGGCTTCCGGCAGGTCCAGCAAGGCCAGGGACACCGCGCCGAGATCGCCGCCCGTGTCCCGCAGCACGCCGAAGAGGCGCCGCGTCGCGGCGGGCGGCGGCGTGTCGGCCACGAAATGTTGCGCCAGCTTCAGGGCCAGGTGGCGGTGCGTCGCCTCATGCGCGGCGAGCCAGCGAAAGGCCTCCTCGATCGCCGCCTCGCCCTCGCCGAATTGGCGGCCGAGAATGGTCTTGGGTCCCGGCTCATGCGCGCCGGCGCGGAACTCGGTGCCGAAGGGCGGGCGCGTCCGGATGACGGACAGCCCGCTGAGCAGCGCGGCGAACTGGGTGACGTCCTCCTGGGCATAGCCGGCGGCGGGCGAGAGGGTGTGCAGCTCCAGGATCTCGCGCGCGAGGTTCTCGTTCAGCCCGCGCCGCGCCCGCTTCCCCAGGGGGCTGTTGGGGCCGATGGAGCGGTCCTGGTCCAGGTAGTAGAGCATGGCCGGGTGCCGCACCGCGGCAAGCAGCATGTCGGCGAAGGAGCCCGTCACATGCGGGCGAATGGCGCTGCGCAGATGATCGCCCGCGAGGGGGGTCACCGCGTTGCTGCGGCGGCTGACGGTGAAGTGATTGGCCCAGAACCAGACGAGCCGCTCGCGGAAGGGGGCGGGCGTCAGGATCGCCTCGGCGAAGAGCGCTTCCCGCTCCTGCAGGTGCAGGGCGCGCCGGTGCATGTTGCGGTTCTCCGGCAGCGGCTCGCGCTCATCCTCCAGCCAGGTCTCGAAGCATTCGTCGAGGCTCGGATGCGTGCCGCCTTTCGCGGGCGGCAGGAGCGGCGGCGCCGGGCCGGTGATCTGCGCGCGCAGCCAGGGAAGGGGGTCCGCGGGCGGCGGCTGGTCCGGCCGGGTGCCAAGGCCGAAGCGGATCGCGGCATGGATGCTGCGGGTGTCCATCGGCAGGCAGCCTAGCATTCCGTGGCGGCCGCGGATGCAACAAAGGGTGACCCCTCCGCCCTTTGCGGCGTCGCGTGGGCTCCCTATCTTACCGCTTGCAATGGACCCCGATCCGGTGCATCTGCGCCGCGACGGTGGGTACGGTGAATCGCCCGGCGGTTTGGCCGCGCCCTCGGATCCGGCAGGCCCTGCGGCCCTGCGGCTGAAGTGGGCTCAGGGTCATGGATCCGCCCGCCGACGCCGCCGCAAAGACTTCTGCGGTCCCCGGACCGGCAAATGCAGTTTCAGGCGAGGGCGCGGAGGGAAGGCCGTGCCCGTTGCGTGTGTTTCTTTCCCACGCGGCGCAGGCCGCGTATGTGTTTCACGCGGCAGCCAGCCGCGTCATTTTTCCGCGCGGCTGGCGCCGCGATGCGTATGGAGGCCCCCGTGGCGCGCACCCCGCTCGACAAGATCCGCAACATCGGCATCACGGCGCACATCGACGCCGGCAAGACGACGACGACCGAGCGGATCCTGTATTACACCGGCAAGTCCCACAAGATCGGTGAGGTCCACGAGGGCAACACCACGACCGACTACATGGAGCAGGAGCGTGAGCGTGGCATCACGATCACCTCCGCCGCCGTGACGGCCGAGTGGAAGGGCCACCGGATCAACGTCATCGACACGCCCGGCCACATCGATTTCAACATCGAGGTGAACCGCTCGCTGCGCGTGCTCGACGGCGCGGTGTTCGTGATCGAGGGCGTGGCCGGTGTGCAGCCGCAGTCCGAGACCAACTGGCGCCTGGCCGACCGCTACAACGTGCCGCGCATCATCTACATCAACAAGCTGGACCGTACGGGCGCCGACTTCTACCGCGCCGCCGCGACCCTGACCGAGAAGCTCGGCATCAACTGGGTCGCGCTGCAGCTGCCGATCGGCATCGAGGACGGCCTGAAGGGCATCGTCGACCTGGTCGAGATGAAGGCCCTGATCTGGGAAGGCGACGAGCTGGGCGCCAAGTACCACGAGGCCCCGATCCCCGACGACCTGCAGGACAAGGCCGCCGAGTACCGCCAGTTGCTGCTCGACACCGCGCTCTCGGTCGATGACGCGGCGATGGAGGAGTATTTCGACAAGGGCGACGTCTCGGTCGAGACCCTGAAGAAGTGCATCAAGAAGGGCACGATCGCCGGCACCTTCCGTCCGGTCGTCTGCGGCTCCTCGTTCAAGAACAAGGGCGTGCAGCCGCTGCTGGACGCCGTCTGCGACTACCTGCCGAGCCCGGTGGAAGTCGAGGGCATCATGGTCGCCCCCGAGGAGGGCCAGGATGACGACACCCCGCGCCGCATCATCGAGGTGAGCGAGACCGCGCCCTTCTCCGCGCTCGCCTTCAAGATGATCAACGACAAGTACGGCAACCTGACCTTCATCCGCGTCTATGCCGGCGTGGTGCGCCAGGGCGACACCGTCCTGAACACCGCCAAGGGCAACAAGGAACGCATCGGCCGCATGTTCCAGATGCATGCCGACAAGCGTGAGGAAGTGAAGGAAGTCTACGCCGGCGACATCGTCGCCATCGTGGGCCTGAAGGACACCCTGACGGGCGACACCCTGGCCGACCCGGCGGACCCCGTCGTGCTCGAGCGCATGGCCTTCCCGGTTCCGGTCATCGACATCTCCGTCGAGCCCAAGACCAAGGACGGCGTCGAGAAGATGACCCTCGGCCTGCAGAAGCTGGCCGGCGAGGACCCCTCGCTGCGCCTGAAGACCGACCAGGAAACCGGCCAGACCATCCTGTCCGGCATGGGCGAGCTGCATCTCGAGATCATCATCGACCGCCTGAAGCGCGAGTATGGCGTGGACGCCAACATCGGCGCGCCGCAGGTGGCCTATCGCGAGACGATCACCAAGGCCTACACCCACACCTATACCCACAAGAAGCAGTCGGGCGGTTCCGGCCAGTTCGCCGAGGTGAAGATCACCTTCGAGCCGAAGGAGCGGAACGAGGGCATCGAGTTCGTCAACGCCGTGGTCGGCGGCACGGTGCCGAAGGAGTACATCCCGGCGGTCGAGAAGGGCATCAAGGTCCAGGCCGACACCGGCGTGCTGGCCGGCTTCCCCACGGTGGACTTCAAGTACACCCTGACGGACGGCAAGTACCACGACGTCGACTCTTCGGCGCTGGCTTTCGAGATCGCCGCCAAGGCCTGCTTCCGCGAGGGCATGAAGCTGGCCGGCCCGGTGATCCTGGAGCCGATCATGGACGTCGAGGTGACCACCCCGCAGGACCATGTCGGTGACGTGGTGGGCGACCTCAACCGCCGCCGTGGCGTGATCCAGAGCCAGGACATGGCGGGCACCTCCGTCATCGTCCGCGCCCATGTGCCGCTGAAGGAGATGTTCGGCTACATCTCCAACCTGCGCGGCATGACCAAGGGCCGTGCCTCCTTCTCGATGCAGTTCCACCACTACGATCCCGTGCCGCGCAACGTGGCCGACGAGATCATGAAGCAGTCCGCCTGAGGACAGGAACGCGGCCCCGCCTCCAGGCGGGGCCGCACCGGGCTCCCTGGAGCCGCGGATCATCCGGACGGCGCGGGCGGTTCCACCGCCCGCGCCGTTCGCGTTTCCGCATGCCGTTGTGGCAGGACCGGCTTCAGCTCGGCAGGCAGCGGATGATGTCGCGGTGGCCGCGGGCCAGCACGGCCCTGGTGCCCTCGGGGCAGGCCATGCCGGCGTCGCGCCGCGCCGGTGCCAGCCCCGCATCCCAGGGGCCGCCGCCGGGGGCGCGGTCCATGGCGCGGTCGCAGCGGCCCGGCACGCCCTTCACCGGGGCACCGCCATTCGGGCAGAGCCAGCGCCGGATGGCCTCGAGCTGCGCGGCGCTCGCCCGGCGCGGCGGCTCGGCCTGGGCCGTGGGAGTCAGTCCGAGCAGGAGAAGGGACAGCATGGCCCCGTATCGCCAGCGATGGGTCATGCGCGCTGCATAGCATGGCTGGCCGCCCGGTGCCGATTTCAACATGACAAAACGGAAAGGTCTTGAACCGGAGGCGCGTTGGGGCAACATTTCCGGCATGGACCCGCGCTTCCAAGATCGCCCTGTTCTCGACATGACGCCGGAGGGCGAGTTCCGCGGCCCGGCACCGCGCCCGGCCACCTGGCTCGACCGCCTGCTGATGCGCCTTGGCGGCGCCGCGGCGCTGGTGGCCATCGTGGCGCTCGGCATCGTCGTGGCCGGTATCGCCGTGGCGTTTTTCGCCCTGGCCCTACCGGTGGCGCTGGTGGCAGGCCTCGTTGCCTTCGGCAGCCTCTGGTGGCGGGCCCGGCGCAACGGCCGGAGCTTCCGCATGTCCGCCGTCATGATGCGGCGCTGACAACGGAACGCGCGCCGCCCCCCTTCGCCATCAACCCGGACCGGCTCTACGAGGTCCGGGAGGATGGCCGTGTCTATACCGAGGAAAAACCCGGCCTGCCCAAAGCGGCGGAGCGGGTGCAGGCCGTCCGCCTGTGGTGGATGGGCGCCGTTGCCGCCAATGTGGCCAGCATGGGCGCCGCCGCCGGCAGCTACATCATGCTCGGCATGCGGGCGGGCGCGCTGATGGGCCTGCTGGTGATGCTGACCGTGCCGCTGCTCGCCGTGGCGCCGCTTCTCGATTGGCGCCGCCAGCGCGCGGCGCGGCGGTGGCACGCCGCGCGGCCCCGCCGGTTCGGGCTTTAGCCGGGGGCTTCAATCCGCCGGCTGGGGATGCCGCAGGCGCTGCCGGTAGGTCAGCGCCTCAGCCATGTGCGGCCGCCCGATCCGCGCCGCCTCGGCCAGATCGGCGATGCTGCGCGCCACCCGCAGGCAGCGCGTGAAGCCGCGGTTGGACAGGCCCAGCCGCAGCGCGGCCTGCTCGGCCAGTGCCATCGCGTCCGGCTCCGCCAGCGTGGTCAGCATCTCCAGCGGCGCTTCCGCATTGCTGCGCGGCCCCTGCGGGCCGAAGCGCGCCGCCTGGCGCTGCCGTGCCGCCGCCACCCGCGCGGCGATGACCCGGCTCGTCTCGCCCGCCGGAGCGCGGGCCAGCTTCCCCGGTGGGATCGGCGCCATGCCGATGGTGAGGTCCATGCGGTCCAGCAGCGGGCCGGACAGCTTGGCCTGGTACTGCTCGCCGCAGCGTGGCGCCTGCCCGCATTCCCGGCCGGCATCGCCGAGATGCCCGCAGCGGCAGGGATTCATCGCCGCCACGAGCTGGATGCGCGCCGGGTAGCGCACATGCGCCGCCGCGCGGCTGATCACGCATTCCCCCGTTTCCAGCGGCTGGCGCAGCGCCTCCAGCGCCGGGCGGGGGAATTCTGGCAGCTCGTCCAGGAACAGCACGCCACGGTGGGCGAGGCTGATCTCTCCCGGCCGCGCCCGTGGCCCCCCGCCGATGAGCGCGGCCTGGCTCGCCGAGTGGTGCGGGTCGCGGTAGGGGGGACGGGCGGAGATGCGGCCGCCCTCGATCAGCCCGGCCACGCTGCGGACGAGGCTGACTTCCAGTGCCTCGGCCGGCGTGAGATCGGGTAGCAGGCCTGGCAGGCGGGCGGCGAGCATGGACTTCCCCGCGCCCGGTGGCCCGGCGAGCAGGAGGTTGTGCTGGCCGGCGGCGGCGATCTCCAGCGCGCGCTTGGCGCTTTCCTGGCCCTTCACCTCGGACAGGCAGGGGCCCGGTGGCGCGCTCCGCTCCAGTGGCGGCGGGGTGGGCGGGGAAAGAAGCTGCCGGCCCGTCAGATGCGCGATGAGCTGCCGCAAATCCCCCGCCGCCAGGATCTCGACGGAGCCGGCCCAGGCGGCCTCCGGCCCCTGCGCGCCGGGGCAGATCAGCCCGAGGCCACGGCCCGCCGCCCCCAGCGCCGCGGGCAGGATGCCGGCCACAGGCCCGATGGCGCCATCCAGCGCCAGCTCACCCAGCGCCGCGAAGCCCGCCAGCTCCTCGCGCGGCACCACATCCATCGCCGCCAGCAGCGCGAGCGCGATGGGTAGGTCGAAATGGCTGCCCTCCTTCTGCAGGCCGGCGGGCGCCATGTTCACCAGCACCCGCCGGGGCGGCAGGGCCAGCCCCAGCCCGGTGAGGGCCGCGCGCACCCGCTCCCGGCTCTCGGCCACCGCCTTGTCCGGCAGGCCGACCAGGATGAAGGCGGGCAGGCCGGGCGCGATCTGCACCTGCACCTCCACCGGCAGCGTCTCGATGCCGGAAAAGGCGAAGCTGGCAAGGCGGGCGATGCTCATGAGGCAGAAGGATAGAGGCTGCCCCGGCTGTCTTCAACTTTTTGGTTCTTCAGTGTCCCCAGCCGGTGAGGAAGCGCTGCAACAGGTCGCCGATCCGCTGCGTGTTGTAGCCGCCCTCCTGCACCATGACGGTGGGCAGGCCGAGGCCGGCCAGGTGCTCGCCCGCGCGGGCGAAGCCATCGGCGGTGATGCGCAGATAGCTCAGCGGCTCCTCCTCCGAGGCGTCGAAGCCGAGGGGCACCACCAGCGCCTCGGCGCCGAAGTCGCGGGCGCGCCCGGCGGCGGCTGAGATCGCCTCCAGCCACGCATCGTCGCCGCTGCCTTGGGGCAGGGGCAGGTTCAGGTTGCAGCCGGCACCCGCGCCGCCCCCCGTCTCGCCGACATAGCCGACATACCAAGGGTAGTATCCCGCCGGGTCGCCATGCACGGAGATGGTCAGCACGTCACCGCGCTCCCAGAAGATACCCTGGGTGCCGTTGCCGTGATGGGCGTCGATGTCGATGACGGCGACGCGCTTCGCACCCGCCTGGCGGAGCCGCTCGGCGGCCAGGGCACTGTTGTTGACGTAGCAGTGGCCGCCGGCCCGGGCGGCATAGGCATGGTGGCCGGGCGGGCGGCTCAGGGCATAGGCGGTGCCGCCGCCCGCCGCCACCTCGGCCGCCGCCAGCGCGCAGCTCGCCGCGCCGAGGATCGATTCCCAGCTGCCGGGGCCGATCGGGCAGGCGGTGTCGGCGGTGTACCAGCCCGCGCGCCCGACGATGCCGCTCGCCATGGTGGCGCCCTGCGCCAGCATCTCCGGCGCGGGGTGCATGTTGGCCACCACCTCGGGGCCCTTCTCGGGCAGGGCGGCCCAGGCCTCGGCGGCCTCGGCGAGAAAGGCAACGTAGCCCGCGTCGTGCACCGCGAGCAGGGCCTCGCGCGGCACGGTGGGCGCCATCTCGGGCGAGGCGCCCATGGCCTTCAGCGCGGCGAGCAGGGCCTCGGCCCGCTCCGGCACCTCGAAGTGCCGGCGGACCTGGCCGCGCTGGAGGAAGAATTGCGGCGTGTGCCGGGATTGGTCGGGGTGGGCGAAGCAGCGCATGGCGGAAAGGCTAGGCCTGCTCCGCGCCCTTGTCGATCCGCCCGGCACCGCGCCCCTCCGGCGGGTGGGGCTCAGTCCCATGATCGCATCGCGGTTACGCGGCGCGGCGCCGGCGGGCGGCGGGGCCGCGCGCTGCGAGTGTCTGCCGCGCCCGGGCAGGAATACGCCTGTCTCCTGCTGGACAGCATCCCCGGACGGGAGTGGACTCCCGGCCGCATTCCGAATCCGCCTGAAGGACCGATCATGTCGACACTCGATTCCGGCATCCGCCGCGCCATCCTCGATGCCGTCCAGGCGCTGGAAGGGGAGGCGGTGGCGGCGCTGGAGCGGCTGGTGCGCTGTCCCTCCACCCTGGGCAACGAGGCTTCCGCGCTGGACGAGATGGCGCGCAACTACCAGTCCCTCGGCCTCGACCCGATCCGCATCCCCACCGTGCCGGAGCGGCTGGCGAGCCATCCCGGCTTCTCGCCGCCGCTGATCTCCTATGCGGGGCGCGACAACGTGGCCGCCGTGTTCAAGCCGCGCGAGCGCAAGGGCCGCTCCCTGGTGCTGCAGGGCCATGTGGACGTGGTGCCGGAGGGCGCGGCCGACATCTGGGCGACGCCCCCCTACGAGCCCTCCATCCGCGACGGTCGGATGTATGGCCGCGGCGCGGGCGACATGAAGGCGGGCGACATCTCCAACGTCATGGCCTTCCGCGCCCTCCAGCTTGCCGGGCTGCAGCCGGCGGCGGAGGTGCAGTTCCATTCCGTCATCGAGGAGGAATGCACCGGCAACGGCGCCCTGGCCTGCATGCTGGCCCTGCCGAAATGCGATGCCGTGATCATCCCCGAGCCCGGCCCGGGCGTGGAGGGGCTCTACACCGCCGAGGTCGGCGTGATCTGGGCCTGGGTGACGGTGACGGGCCGCCCCGTGCATGTGCGGGACATGCAGGCGGGGGTGAACGCCATCGAGGCGGCCTATGTCATCTCCCAGCGCTTCAAGGCCTATGAGTCGGAGATGAACCGGGCGGAGAACATCCATTCCTCCTTCTTCGGCGTGAACCACCCGGTGAACGTCAATTTCGGCACGGTGCAGGGCGGCGAGTGGAACAGCTCCGTCCCCACCCGCACCAAGATCGGCCTGCGCGTCGGCATCATGGTCGGCAACACGGCGAAGAAGGTGAAGGCCGACATCGAGCGGCTGGTGGCCGAGGCGGCGGCGGATGAGCGGCTGCGCGGCACCCGAGTGGAGCTGGAATTCGCCGGCTTCATGGCCGACCCCTGCGTGTTCGACAAGGAAGCGCCCATCGTGCGGATGGTGCAGCGCCACTTCGCCGAGGCGAATGGCCGCGAGCTGCGCGACTATCCGGCCTCGGGCCTGACCGATGGCCGCTTCTTCCAGATCTACCAGGACACGCCGGTGGCCTGCTTCGGGCCGGACGCGGATTCCATCCACGGCATCGACGAGAGCGTCGGGCTGGACAGCTTCCACGCCACCACGCGCACCATCGCCCTGACCATGGCCGAGTGGTGCGGGGTGGAAAAGGCATGAGCGCCGCCGGCAACCTCCCCGTCTCCGGCGCCCGCCTCTGGGACAGCCTGATGGAGATGGCCAGGATCGGCGCCACGGCGAAGGGCGGCTGCAACCGGCAGACGCTGACCGACCTCGATGGCGAGGGCCGCGCCCTGCTGCGCCGCTGGGCCGCGGAGATCGGCTGCACCGTCAGCGTGGACCGCGTCGGCAACATGGTGCTGCGGCGGGAGGGGCGGGACCCCTCGCGCCCGGCCGTCGCCATGGGCAGCCATCTCGACACCCAGCCCACGGGCGGCAAGTTCGACGGCGTGCTGGGCGTGCTGGCGGGGCTCGAGGTGCTGCGCGCCCTGCACGAGGCGGGCATCGAGACCGAGGCCCCCATCGTCCTGGTCAACTGGACCAACGAGGAGGGCGCCCGCTTCGCGCCGCCCATGATGGGCAGCGGCGTGGCCATGGGGCTGTTCGACGAGGCGGAGGTTCTCGCCAAGACCGACCCGGCCGGCGCCGTGTTCGGCGAGGAGCTGCGCCGCATCGGCTGGCAGGGCGAGGCGGAGCCCGCCGCGCTGCAATCCCTCGGTGCCTATTTCGAGCTGCATATCGAGCAGGGCCCGCTGCTGGAGGCGGACGGCATCCCGGTGGGCGTGGTGGACCGCGCGCTCGCGCAGCTCTGGTTCGACGTCACCGTCACCGGCGAGGACGCGCATGCCGGCTCGGCCATGGGGCCGCGGCGGGACGCGATGGTGGCCGCCGCCATCCTCGTCCAGGCGGTGGAGGAGATCGCGCGTGAGGCGGGCGCGGATGGGCGCGGCACGGTGGGCCGCCTCACCGTGACGCCGGACAGCCGCAACGTGGTGCCGAGCCGGGTCTGGTTCAGTGTCGATTTCCGCCATGGCGACCCGCGGGCCCTGGCGCGGATGGGCGAGGCGCTGGAAGCGCGCGCCGAGGCCCTGGCCGCCGCGCGCGGCGTGGAGATCGCGGTGGAACCCTTCTGGGAGTTCCCGCTGACGCCTTTCGACCCCGCGCTGGTGGATGCGCTGCGCCGCGCCGCCGAGGGGCGCGGCCTGGCCTATCGCGTGATGCCCACGGGCATCGGGCATGACGCCGTCTATGTCGCGCGCCGCGTGCCGACGGCGATGATCTTCGTCCCCTGCGAGGGGGGCATCAGCCACAACGAGGCCGAGGCCATCACGCCCGAATGGGCGGAGGCCGGGCTGGTCGTGCTCGCCGACGCGGTGCTGGCCACCGCCGGCCGCGCCACAGGAGAATGAACCCCATGCGCATCGCCATCGGCGGCTTCCTGCACGAGAGCCATTCCTTCGCGCCGCGCTCGACGGAATGGGAGGATTTCCTCCATCCCGGCGGCTTCCCGCCCTTCCAGCGCGGCGCCGCGATGATCGACACGCTGCGGCCGAGCGCGGTGCCCGCCGCCGGCGCCATCGCGGTGGGCGAGGCGCGTGGCGACATGCTGGTGCCGCTCGCCTGGGCCTTCGCCAACCCGGCCGGCCCGGTGCGCGCGGGCGCCTTCGAGCGCATCGCCGCCTGCATCGTGGCGGACCTCACCGCCGCCCTGCAGGAGGCGCCGCTGGATGGCGTCTATCTCGACCTGCACGGCGCCATGGTGGCCGAGGAATACCCGGATGCGGAGGGCGAGCTGCTGCGCCGCGTGCGCGCCGTGGTGGGGCCGGACGTGCCCGTCGCCGCCAGCCTCGACCCGCATTGCAACCTGACCGGGCGCATGGTGCGGATGGCCGATGTGCTGGTGCCGTTCCGCACCTATCCGCATGTGGACATGAAGCAGGCCGGCGCGCGGGCCATGGAGCTGCTGGGCGCCCGCATCGCGCGCGGGGCGCCCTATGCGCGGGCCTTCCGCCAGCTCGACTACTGGATCTCGCTGACGGCGCAATGCACGCTGGTGGAGCCGATGAAGGGGGTGATGGACCTCCGCGCCACCCTGGCCGAGAGGGCGGGCGTGGTGGAGCTCGGCTTCTGCTTCGGCTTCCCCTATGCCGACTTCCCCGATTGCGGCGTGGCGCTCGCCTGCTATGCCGAGGACCAGAACGCCGCCGATGCCGCCGCCGACGCGCTGCTGGCCGAGCTGGTGGCGCGGGAGCCCCTGTTCGCGGGCGGCGTCTCGCCCGTGGCGGAAGGGGTGGCGGAGGCCATCGCCGTTGCCGCAACTGGCCCCGGCAGGCCCGTCATCCTGGCCGACACGCAGGACAACCCCGGCGGCGGCGGCCATGGCGACACCACTGGCCTGCTGGCCGAGCTGGTGCGGCAGGATGCCGATGCCGTGCTGGGCCTGATCAACGATGCCGAGAGCGCCGCCGCCTGCCACGCGGCGGGCGAGGGCGCCGAGGTGACGCTGAGGCTCGGCGGCAAGTCGGATGGCGCGCCGCTGGAGGTGACGGGAAAGGTGCTGCGCCTGTCCGATGGCCGCTTCACCTGCACCGGCCCGATGACGGGCGGCAACATCGCCGATCTCGGCCCTTCGGCGCTGCTCGGCATCGGCCGGGTGAAGGTGGTGCTGGTCAGCCGCAAGATGCAGGCGCATGACCAGGCGCTGTTCCGGCACCTGGGCGTGGAGCCGGCGGCGGAGAAGATCGTGGCGGTGAAGAGCAGCGTGCATTTCCGCGCCGACTTCCAGCCGCTGGCGGAGCGGGTGATCGTGGTGGCGGCGCCCGGCCCGGTGGTGGCCGACCCGTCCTCGCTGCCCTTCCAGAACCTGCGCGAGGGCCTGCGCACCCGCCCCCACGGCGCGAACGCGTGAACTGACAGAAAAAAAGAAGGGGTCCGGGGAATTCCTTCCCCAGCCTTTTTACTTCTCTTCCAGAAAGCCCCTGACCGCCTCCGCCTTCGGCATCGGCGCCACCGCGCCATATCCCGTGGTGGCCAGGGCGGCGGCCGCGTTGGCGTAGCGCGCCGCGTCCTCCAGGGAATCCCCCGCCACGAAGCGGGCGAGGAAGTTCCCGGCGAAGGTGTCTCCCGCGCCGGTCGCGTCCACGGCCTTGACCTGGCGGCCGGGCAGGGCGGTGCGTCCCTCCCGCGTGGCCACCACCGCGCCCGCCTTGCCGAGCTTCAGGATCACGCGCGGCACCAGCTCCAGATAGAAGTCGATGATGGCGTCGGGCTCGGTGAGGCCGGTGAGGGCGGTGGCGTCGTCCTGGCTGGGGAAGGCGAGGTCGGCCATGCGCAGCGCCGCGTGGATGGTGGCGGCGGCGCGCGGCATGGGCCACAGCGCGCGGCGCAGGTTGGTGTCGTAGGAGACCGTCACGCCGGCCTCGCGGGCGATCTCCATGGCGCGGAAGCAGGCATCCGCCGCGCTGGTGGAGATGGCCTGGCTGATGCCGGACAGGTGCAGCACCTTCGCGCGCCGGATGGCCTGCTCCGGCATCTCCTCCGGCGTCATGCGGCTGGCGGCGCTGCCGGCGCGGTAGAAGGTGAATTCGTGCCCGTCCGGCCCGTGCTTGACGAAGTAGATGCCGGTGGGCGCGTCCCCGCGGCGGATCACCGTGCCGGCGTCCACCCCCTCGCGCCGCCACAGCGCCATGAAGCTGTCGCCGGGCGCATCCCGGCCGATGGCGGTGATGTAGCCCGCCCGAGCCCCCGCGCGGGCGGCGGCGATGGCGGCGTTGGAGGTGTCCCCGCCATGGCCTTCCAGATAGAGGGCGCGGCCCTTCTCGTCGGGCGGGAGCTGGTTGAACTCCAGCATCGGCTCGCCCAGGCAGAGGATCTCGGGAGGAGCGGCTTCCGGCGCGCTCATGCCTGCATGATCCCGAGCGCCTCGCGCGCCGCCGCCTGCACCGCCTCGCGGTTGCCGGCGGCGATCGCCCGCTCATCCACCAGCTTGCCGCCGATGCCGACAAAGGCGGCGCCGGCCGCGATGTACTCGCCCGCGTTGCGCGCATCGACGCCGCCCGTGGGGCAGAAATCGACGCCCGGAAACACTGAGCGCAGCGCCTTGATGTGGGCGGGCCCGCCGGCCGAACTGGCGGGGAAGATCTTGACCACGTCGGCCCCGGCGGCGCGGGCGGCGCGCACCTCGGTGGGCGTCAGCGCGCCCATCATCAGGCAGGCGCCGGCCTCGCGGGCGGGGGCGGCCAGGGAAGGGTCCACCCAGGGCGAGACCAGGAAGCGCGCGCCCGCCTGGAGGCAGGCCTCGGCCGCGGCGGCATTCGGCACCGTGCCGGCGCCGACCAATAGGCCCGGCTCCGCCGCCAGCTCGCGGATGATGGAAAGCGCGTCCGGCGTGGTGAGCGTGATCTCGAAGATGGTGATGCCGGCCTCGCGCAGCCATTGCGCCGCGGTGGCCGCATGGGCGGCGGTGCCGGTGCGCAGGACGGGCACGATGCGGGCGGCGCGGAAGGTGTCGATCAACGGATGCGGGGCCATGGATGCCTCCTTCACGGCGGGCGCGGCGGCGGCGTGGCATCCGCGCGAGGGCGGCAAGGCTAGCCGGGCGGGGCAGGGCCGTGAAGCGGGTGGCGGCGTTTTGCCGGCTATGGCCACGGCGCCGGGCTTTCTCAGGCGCGGGAAGCGAGCGCCTCGGCCGTCCTTTCCAGCGCCCGCGCCGCGCCATGCGCGTGCCGGAGCTTCTCGGCAGTTTCCCCCAGCGCCTCGTGGTAGCGGCTGACCTGGACGGAGAGGCCGCCAGTCGCCTCGCGCAAGGAGGCGAGGCCCGCGCGGAACCCGGCCACGGCGGCGGCCTGCTCGGCCAGGGCCGCTTCCAGGCGGCGGAGGGCGAGGCGCAGCCGGTCCTCAGGCGATTGCGGGAAGGGCAGCGGCGTGACGGCTTCGGGCTCCATGGGGATCTCTCGGCTGATTGCTAACGGATGGTGAACGCTACGCCATCTCAAAAAATATACATAGTCAAGAAAAAGACAACGCGGCCTGTTCCCGCCGCTCCTTCGGGCCGAAAGGTCATTCCCCCGCCCATTCCGATCTGCTCTAACGCCCGGCCCTTCCCCTCCAGCCGCCCGGGTCCGTACCATGTCCGGCATCATCGGCATCGATTTCGGCACGACGAACAGCGTCATCGCCCTGCGCGACGAGGAGGGGCGGGTCAGCACCGTGCGCTACGCCGTGGGGGGCAGGGTGGTGGACACCTTCCGCTCGCTGCTCTGCTTCTGGGCTGAGGAGACCGGGCCCTCGCGGGGGAAGCTCCGGCACGCCGCCGGGCCTCACGCCATCGAGGCCTATCTGGACGATCCGCTGGGCAGCCGGCTGATCATGTCGATGAAGAGCTACCTCGCCAGCCGCAGCTTCACCGAGACGCGCGTCTTCGGGCGCGGCTACGGGCTGGAGGAGCTGATCTCGCTGTTCCTGCGCGCGCTGGCTGGTCATGCGGCCGACGGGGCCTCGCTCGCGGGGGCGCGGGTGGTGGCGGGGCGGCCGGTGCGTTTCGTGGGCGAGCAGGCGGATGACGCTCTGGCCGAGCGCCGGCTGCGCGCCGCCTTCGCCGGCGCCGGCTGGGAGGCGCTCGACTTCGCGCTGGAGCCGGAAGCGGCGGGCCACCGCTTCGCCGCCGGGCTGGAAGGGGCGGCGCATGTGCTGGTGGGCGATTTCGGCGGCGGCACCAGCGACTTCTCGCTGCTGCGCTTCGAGGAGCCCGGCGCGCGCCGGCGGGTCACCGCGCTCGGCCATGCGGGCGTCGGCATCGCGGGCGACGCCTTCGACTACCGGATCATCGACAACGTGGTCTCGCCCCGGCTGGGCAAGGGCGGCACTTACCGCGTGATGGGCACGGCCCTGCCGGTGCCGCCCAGCTTCTACACCAGCTTCGCGCGCTGGCACCGGCTCTCGCTGATGCGGGCGCCGCGCACGCTGCGCGAGATCGGCGAGGTGGCGCGCGCCGCCGACCACCCGGAGCAGCTGCACCACCTGATCCGGCTGGTGGAGGACGAGGCGGGCTACGCGCTCTACCAGGCGGTGTCCGGGGTGAAGGCGGCGCTCTCGGGCGCGGAGGAGGCGGTGCTGCGCTTCCGCCACGGCGGCTTCGCCCTGGAGGAGACGGTGCGGCGGGCGGATTTCGAGGCCTGGATCGCGCCCGAGCTGGCCCGGTTCGGCGGCGCGGTGGACCAGGCGCTGGCCGAGGCGGGGGTGGCGGCCGATGCGGTGGACCGGGTCTTCCTGACCGGCGGCACCTCGCTGGTGCCGGCGGTGCGGCGGCTGTTCGAGGTACGCTTCGGCGGGGAGCGGGTGGCGCATGGCGGCGAGTTCGTCTCGGTCGCCGAGGGGCTGGCGCTGATCGGCGCCGAGCGGGTGCCGGCCTAGCCGCCCCATTCGCCCGTGGCGGGGGCCGGGTGGCTCCGCAACGCCAGGGCCGCCGCGCAGGGCAGCGCCAGCAGCAGCAGCACGCCGGCCCAGCCGAGCGCCGCCCCGCCGCCCAGCACGAGGCTGCCGGCCGCGCCGCCCAGCAGCGCCAGCAGCAGGCTGACCAGCCGGTGGGGCTTGCCGGCCTCCCTCAGCGGCGCCAGCGCGGCGCCCCGCTCCGGCATCGCCGCCAGCGCGGCGGTGGCGGCGAGGGCGCGGTACCCGGCGGGCGCCAGCAGCGCGGCCTGCGCCAGGCGGAACAGCGGCAGCCCCAGCGCGGGCAGCAGGAAGGGCAGGACGGGCGCCATCTCCGTCGCGCGGGCCGCGGCGAGCGCCAGGGTCCAGGGCAGGGCCAGCACCGCCAGGGCCAGCCAGAGCGCGTCGGCGGCGAAGGCGGAAGGCTCGGCCAGCAGGTGGCGGCGCTGGGCGGCCGACAGGCCCCGGTGGCAGGGATGCAGCAGGGCGGTGCCATGCCGCCGCAGCCCGTGCAGCAGCCCCGCCACCCCCGCCTGCGGCGCGGCGGGGACGTGGCCGGCGGCCAGGCCATCGGCCAGTTCCAGCCCGTCCCAGCCCTGGGCCAGCAGGCGCAGGCCAAGCTCGGCGGGCGGGCAGGGCGCCGCCTCGTCCCAGCCGCCGGCCATGTCCAGCGCATCCCGGCGGATCAGGGCGAGGGCCGGGCGCAGCGGCACGGCGCGGTGCTCGTTGCGGGCGCGCTGCACGCGCGGCCAGCGCGAGGCATCGGCGGCATGGGCCAGCCGCTCCGCGCGGGAGGCTCCCCGCCCCGGCGCGCAGGCGGTGGCCTGCACGAAGCCCAGGCCCTGGTCGTGGAAGAAGGGCACGGCGCGGCGCAGCCAGTCCGGCTTCACGCGGCAGCCGGGCTCCAGTGTGGCGACCAGCGCCGCATCGGGCGCCATCTCGCGCAGGGCGAAGTTGCGCGCCGCCGCACGCTGGCCAGCGCCGAGATGGAAGAAGCGGAAGCGCGGGCCGAGCCGGGCGCAATGCTCGGCCACCGGCTCCCAGGTCTCGGGGCTGTGGCTGCTGTCCAGCACCAGCACCTCCAGCGCGCCGTAATCCAGCTCGGCCAGGTGGTCCAGCGTGTCGCGCAGCGTGGCGGCGGGCACGTCCTGCGCCGGCAGGTGCACGGACACGCGCGGCTGCGGCGCCCCGGGATGGTCCAGCGCCACGCGGCGGCGGTGGAAGGCGCGGGTGAACAGCGCATCGGCCAGCAGGCGGGTCTCGCGCAGCAGCAGCACGGCCAGCGGCAGCAGCGGAACCAGCAGCGCCAGCCAGCTTGGATGCGCGGCCACGCCCTGCCGCAGCAGCACCGCCAGCCCGCCCGCCAGGGCCTGCGCCACCAGGGCGGTCATCAGCACGCCGGGCCAGCGCAGCGCCGCGCCGCCGGCCAGCGCCCAGGCGCCGCCAAGCAGCCCGCCGAGCGCCGCGGCCGCAGCCCAGCCGGCCGACGCCGTGCCGCCCGCCGCCAGCCACGCCCCGCCCTGGCCCAGCGCGAGCAGGGGCAGCAGCAGCCGGAAGGCAGCGGATTGGCCCCGTTCCGGCCGCGCGCCCAGCGGCGTGGCGGCGGAGACGCAGGCGGTGCCCGGAACCGGGCGGTGGGCGCGTGCATTCATGGCGTTGCGAATCCAGACGACGTTGCGCGTCGCGCGATGACTCCTCCTATGCGGGTGCCCTGCGGCGGCGGATCGGCGTCTTGATGGCAGGAATGGGGCCTGAAGGCGTGACCCCGCCGCTTCCAGCGACTAAACCCCCGTTGCCCCCCTTCAGGAACGGAGACCGCCCGGCCATGGATGTCGCCATCGAGATCGCAGTGATCCTGCTGCTGGTTTTGTTGAACGGCGTCTTCGCCATGAGCGAACTCGCCATCGTCTCCTCGCGCCGGGTGCGGCTGCTGGGCATGCAGCGCGGCGGGCGGGCGGGCGCCACGGCGGCGCTGGCGCTGGCCGAGGACCCGCAGCGCTTCCTGCCCACGGTGCAGGTGGGCATCACCCTTGTCGGCGTGCTGGCCGGCGCCTTCGCGGGCCAGGGGCTGGCGCAGCGCCTGAGCGGGGTGCTGGCGCAGATCCCGGGGCTGGAAAGCTATGCCGGCGAGCTCGCGCTCGGCCTCGTGGTGCTCGGCATCACCTATCTCTCGCTGATCCTGGGCGAGCTGGTGCCGAAGCAGCTGGCGCTCCGCAACCCGGAGGCGGTGGCGGTGATGGTGGCCCAGCCCATGTCCCTGCTGTCCCGCATCGCCGCCCCCATGGTGTGGCTGCTGTCCCGCTCCTCGGCCCTGGTGCTGGGGCTGCTCGGTGCCGGCAAGCCGGTTTCCGCGACCATCACGGAAGAGGAGGTGCGCGCCGCCGTGGCCGAGGGCGCCGAGGCCGGCGCGCTGGAAACCGAGGAGCACCACATGATCGAGCGCGTGCTGCGGCTGGCCGACAAGCCGGTGCGCGCGCTGATGACGCCGCGCACCGAGGTGGAGTGGATCGACCGCAACGCCCAGCCCGAGGAGGTGGCCACCCGGCTGCGCGCCAGCACCGTGACGCGCTTCGTGGTGGCGGATGGGCGGATCGACAACGTGGTCGGCGTGGTGGCGGCCAAGGAGCTGCTGGACCAGCTTCTCGCCGGCGACGCGCTGGACCTGAAGGCGGTGCTGCGCCAGCCCGCCGTGCTGCCCGACGGCCTTTCGGCCCTGGACGGCCTCGCCCGCCTGCGCACCGATCCGCTCGGCATCGCGCTGGTGATGGACGAGTATGGCAGCTTCGAGGGCGTGGTCACGGCGTCCGACCTGCTGGAGGCGATCGTGGGCGAGCTGGGCCCGGTGCCGCTGCCGCAGGCCGGCGGCCTGGTGGAGCGGCATGACGGCAGCCTGCTGCTGGACGGCATGATGCCGAGCGACGAGCTGCGCGCCCGCCTGTCGCTGCCCAACCTGCCGAGCGAGGGCAGCTACCACACCGTGGCCGGGCTGGTGCTGGCGCTGCTGCAGCGCGTGCCGCGCGAGGGCGACCGCATCGTCTGGGCCGGCTGGCGCTTCGAGATCGTCGACATGGACGGGCGGCGCGTGGACAAGGTGCTGGTCAGCCAGGACCCGACCGGCACCGGCGGCACCGCCGCATAAGCGAAAAGGCCCGCGCCTCCTTGCGGAAGCGCGGGCCCCGGAAGACCCCTCCGCCCACCGGGCGGAGGGAGGCAGCCAGGCTCAGAGGCCGGCCTGGGTGACGAACTTGGTGTTCAGATAGGCCTCGATCGCCTCCGAGCCACCTTCCGAGCCGTAGCCGCTGTCCTTGATGCCGCCGAAGGGCACTTCCGGCAGGGCAAGGCCCAGGTGGTTGATCGTCATCATGCCGGTCTCGACCTGGCTGGCGATGGCGTTCGCCGTCTTGGCCGAGCGGGTGAAGGCATAGGCCGCGAGGCCGAAGGGGAGGCGGTTGCTCTCCTCCACCACCTCGTCGAAGTCCTTGAAGGGGACCATCAGCGCGAGCGGCCCGAACGGCTCCTCGTTCATGGCGCGCATCTCGCGGGTCAGGCCGGTGACGACCGTGGGCTCGTAGAAATAGCCCTTGTTGCCGATGCGGTTGCCGCCCGTGCGGACCTCGGCGCCCTTCTGCCGGGCATCGGCCACCAGCGCCTCCATGGCGGGGATGCGGCGGTCATTGGCCAGCGGGCCCATCTGCACGCCATCCTCCAGGCCGTTGCCGACCTTGAGCGACTTGGCATAGGCGGTGAACTTGTCGACGAACTGGTCGAACACCTTCTCCTGCACCAGGAAGCGCGTCGGCGAGACGCAGACCTGGCCGGCGTTGCGGAACTTGCTGCCGGCGAGGGTCTTGCTGGCATGCTCCACATCGGCGTCGTCGAACACGATGGCGGGGGCGTGGCCGCCCAGCTCCATCGTCGCGCGCTTCATGTACTTGCCGGCCATCTCGGCCAGGTGCTTGCCGACCGGCGTGGAGCCGGTGAAGGTCACCTTCTTGATGGTCGGGTGCGGGATCAGATAGGAGGAGATCTCCGCCGGCACGCCATAGACGAGGCCGACCACGCCCTTCGGCAGCCCGGCATCGATGAAGCAGCGGATCAGCTCGGCCGGGGAGGCCGGCGTCTCCTCCGGCGCCTTGACGATGATCGAGCAGCCGGTGGCCAGCGCCGCGGACAGCTTGCGCACCACCTGGTTGATCGGGAAGTTCCACGGCGTGAAGGCCGCGACGGGGCCGACCGGCTCCTTCACCACGAGCTGGTACACGCCCTCGGCACGCGCCGGGATCACGCGGCCATAGGCGCGGCGGGCTTCCTCGGCGAACCAGTCGATGACGTCGGCGCCCGCCATCACCTCCATCTTCGCCTCGGGCAGCGGCTTGCCCTGTTCCAGCGTCATCAGCCTGGCGATGTTGTCGGCGCGCGAGCGCAGCAGGTCGGCGGCCTTGCGCATCAGCTTCGAGCGCTCGAAGGCGGAGACCTTCTTCCACACGGCGAAGCCGCGCTCGGCGGCGGCCAGCGCCTCGTCGAGGTCGCTCTCATTGGCGTGCGGAACAGTGCCGATCTGCTCCTCGGTGGCGGGGTTCAGCACGGGAATGGCGCGGCCGCCGGTCGCGGCACGCCACTGGCCATCGATGTGGAGCAGAACGTCCTGATACATGAGATAGCGTCTCCTCAAACGGCTCAGAGTTGGCGCGAATGTGGACCCGCCTCGCGGGAAGCGCCACCCCTTGACGGGGAGATTTACCGACTCATCGGATGATCAGGCAGCAGGCTCCGGCCTGCGCGCATGAAAAAGGCCGGAGCTTGCGCCCCGGCCCGTAGGTCCTGCCGCAAAGGCCGGCCTCAGCCTTCCTGAAGCACCGCGACGCCCGGCAGCGTCTTGCCTTCCAGCCACTCCAGGAAGGCGCCGCCGGCGGAGGAGACATAGGTCATCCGCTCGGACACGCCCGCATGGCGCAGCGCCGAGACGGTGTCGCCGCCGCCGCCGATGGTCTTGAGGCCGGCGGAGGTGGTCAGCGCCGCGGCGGCCTGCGCCACCTGCACCGTGGCCGTGTCGAAGGGCGGGATCTCGAAGGCGCCGAAGGGGCCGTTCCACACCAGGGTGGAGGCGCGCTTGAGGCGGGCTTCCACGGCGGCGACGGTGCCGGGGCCGACATCGAGCGCCATCATGCCGTCCGGCACGTTGTCGGTGGTGACGGTGCGGTGCGGCGCGTTGGCGGCGAAGGCATCGGCAACGACGAGGTCCTCCGGCAGCAGCACCTCGCAATTGGCGGCCTTCGCCTCGTCGAGGATGCGCAGCGCCGTCTCGTGCATCTCCGCTTCCTGCAGCGACTTGCCCATGGACTTGCCCTGGGCGGCGAGGAAGGTGTTCGCCATGGCGCCGCCGATCACCAGCACATCGACCTTCTTCGACAGGTTGCCGAGCAGGTCGAGCTTGGTGGAGACCTTGGCGCCGCCGACGATGGCGACCACGGGGCGCGCCGGGGTGCCGAGCGCCGCGTCCAGCGCCTCCAGTTCGGCCTGCATCAGCCGGCCGGCATAGGAAGGCAGCCTGTGCGCCACGCCCTCGGTGGAGGCATGCGCGCGGTGGGCGGCGGAGAAGGCGTCGTTGACGAAGACGTCGCCGAGCTTCGCCAGCGCCTCCACCATCGCCGGGTCGTTCTTCTCCTCGCCGGCGTGGTAGCGGGTGTTCTCCAGCACCAGCACCTCGCCATCCTTCAGCGCCGCGACCGCCTGCTCGGCCGTCGCACCGATGCAGTCATCGGCGAAGGCGACAGGCTTGCCGAGGGTCGCCGAAAGCGCCTCCGCCATCGGCTTCAGCGACATCTCCGGCACCCGCTTGCCCTTGGGCCGGTCGAAGTGGCTGAGCACGATGACGCGCGCGCCCTTCTCCGCCAGTTCGCGGATGGTGGGCGAGAGGCGCTCGATGCGCGTGCGGTCGGTGATCTGGCCGTCGCGCACCGGCACGTTGAGGTCGGCGCGCAGCAGGACCCGCTTGCCGGCGGGGTCGAGCTGATCGAGCGTCCGGAAACGGGCCATCGCCGCGCCCTCCCTCAGAGCTTGCCGAGATAGGCGGCGGTGTCCGACATGCGGTTGGAGAAGCCCCACTCGTTGTCGTACCAGCTCATCACGCGCACCAGCCCGCCATCGACCACCTGGGTCTGCGTGGCGTCGAAGGTGGAGGAGGCGGGGTTGTGGTTGAAGTCGATGGAGACGAGCTTCTCGGTGCTGTAGCCGAGGACGCCCTTCAGCTCGCCCTCAGCCGCTTCCTTGATCGCCGCGTTGATCTCTTCCTTGGTCAGCCCGGTCTTCTTCGGCACGAAGTCGAGCGAGACGAGGGAGACGTTCGGCGTCGGGATGCGGATGGCGGTGCCGTCCAGCTTGCCGGCCAGCTCGGGCAGCACCAGGCCCACGGCCTTCGCCGCGCCCGTCGAGGTCGGGATGGCGGAGACGGCGGCCGCGCGGGCGCGGTGCAGGTCCTTGTGCAGCGTGTCCACGGTGTTCTGGTCGCCCGTGTAGGCGTGGATGGTGACCATGTAGCCGCGCTCGATGCCGAACTTCTCGTGCAGCACCTTGGCGACGGGCGCCAGGCAGTTGGTGGTGCAGGAGGCGTTGGAGACGATCTTGTCCTCGGCCGTCAGCGTCTTGTGGTTCACGCCATAGACGATGGTCTTGTCCGAGTTCTCGCCGGGGGCGGAGATCAGGACGCGCTTCGCGCCCGTGCCCAGCAGCACCTGCGCCTTCTCGCGCGCAGTGAAGATGCCGGTGCACTCGGCGGCGATGTCCACGCCTTCCCACTTCAGCTTGGTCGGGTCGCGCTCGGCCGTCACCTTGATGGGGCCCCAGGTCTTGCCGTGGGCCTTGATGGTGATGCTGTCGCCCTCGACGATCACCTCGCCGGGGAAGCGGCCATGCACGCTGTCGTAGCGGAACAGGTGCGCATTGGCCTCCACGGAGCCAAGGTCGTTGATCGCCACGAACTCGACATCGTCGCGCCCGCTCTCGCAGGCGGCGCGCAGCACCAGGCGGCCGATGCGCCCGAACCCGTTGATCGCGACCTTAACAGCCATGGTGTCTTTCCTTGTCTTTCCCAGTGTTTGCCGAGAACCGGTGTTGGTCTGAGTTGTTCAGGCCAGCTTGCGCCGGACCGCGGCGACGGCCGCCTCGGCGGTGATGCCGAAGTGGCGATAGAGATCGTCGGCGGGGGCCGAGGCGCCGAACCCCGTCATGCCGATGAAGGTTGCATCGCTGCCAAGCCAGCGCTCCCAGCCGAAGCCGAGCGCGGCCTCGATGCCGATGCGCGGGGCCTCGCCCAGCACGGCGGCACGGTAGCTCTCGTCCTGCAGCGCGAACAGCTCCCAGCAAGGCAGGGACACCACGGCGGTGGGGATGCCCTCCGCCTCCAGCGTGGCGCGCGCGGACATGGCGAGTTGCACCTCGGAGCCGGTGGCGATCAGCGTCGCGCGGCGGGGCCCCGAGGCCTCGGCCAGCACGTAGCCGCCGCGGGCCGAGCGGTTCTCGCCCGCCTCCTCGCGCAGCGCGGGGAGGTTCTGGCGGGACAGCGCCAGCACCGAGGGGCCGTCGGCGCGGGCCACCGCCAGCTCCCAGCACTCGGCCGTCTCCATCGCGTCCGCCGGGCGGAACACGAAGAGGTTCGGGATGGCGCGCAGGCTGGCCAGCGTTTCCACCGGCTGGTGCGTCGGGCCGTCCTCGCCGAGGCCGATGCTGTCATGCGTCAGCACATGCACCACCCGCGTGCGCATCAGCGCGGCGAGGCGGATGGAGGGGCGCATGTAGTCGGCGAAGACCAGGAAGGTGCCGCCATAGGGGATGATGCCGCCATGCAGCGCCATGCCGTTCATGGCGGCGGCCATGCCGTGCTCGCGGATGCCCCAGTGGATGTAGCGCCCGCCGAAATTGGCCGGCGACAGCACGGGGATGCCCTTGACGTTGGTGTTGTTGGAGCCGGTGAGGTCGGCCGAGCCGCCGATCATCTCGGGAATGGCCGGCACCAGCACCTCCAGCGCGCGCTGCGAGGCGACGCGGGTGGCGATCTTGGGCTTGTCCTCGGCCAGCTTCGCGCGGTAGGCGGCTGCGGCCTCGTGCCAGCCCTCCGGCAGCTTGCCGGCCATGGCGCGCTCGAACTCGGCCTTCTGCGGGTGGTTGGCCAGGCGCTTTAGCCAGGAGCGGCGCGTGCCGGCGGAGCGGCGGCCGGCGGCCTCCCAGGCGGCCTTGATGTCCTCGGGGATCTCGAAGGGCGCGGCCGTCCAGCCCAGCGCCCGCTTCGCGGCATCGGCCTCGGAGCCGCCCAGCGGGCTGCCATGGCTGCCGGCGGTGCCCGCCTTGGTGGGGGCCGCGAAGCCGATGATGGTGCGGCAGGCGATGATGGTGGGGCGGGTGCTGCGCGTCGCCCCTTCCAGCGCTTTCTCCACCTCCTCGGCATTGTGCCCGTCGACGCGCTTCACCGCCCAGCCATAGGAGGCGAAGCGCTTCAGCACGTCGTCCGAGCTCGCCATGTCGACGCTGCCGTCGATGCAGATGCCGTTGTCGTCCCACAGCACGGTCAGCTTGTTCAGCTTGAAGTGCCCGGCGATGGAGGCGGCCTCGTGGCTGATGCCCTCCATCAGGCAGCCATCGCCGGCGATCACCCAGGTGCGGTGATCGACCAGGCTCTTGCCGAAGCGGGTGGCGAGGTGGCGCTCGGCCAGCGCCATGCCCACCGCGTTGGCCAGCCCCTGGCCGAGCGGCCCGGTGGTGGTCTCGATGGCCGGGTGCTCGCCATATTCCGGATGGCCGGCGGCCACCGAATGGAGCTGGCGGAACTTCCGCAGGTCGTCCGCCGCCATGCCGGCATGGCCGGAAAGGTGCAGCCAGGCATAGAGCAGCATCGAGCCATGGCCGGCGGACAACACGAAGCGGTCGCGGTCCGCCCAGCGGGGATCGGCGGCGTCGTGCTTGAGGAACTTGGTGAACAGCACCGTGGCCGCGTCCGCCATGCCCATCGGCATGCCGGGGTGGCCGGACTTCGCCTGCTCCACCGCGTCGATCGCCAGGGCGCGGATCGCGTCGGCCATGCGCCGCGTTTCGGTCACCGGCAGGACGAGGATCTTCTCCTGCGCCGCGATGGCGGGGTTGGCGGAGGCATCGGGGAGGGGGGCGATACTGGCCAAGGTCAAGAACCTCTCTGGCGTCGGGACGGCTATAGAGGGGCCGGCAGGAAGCGGCAACCCGGCGGGCCTTCACGCCCGCAACAGCCTTGTTCGTTCACGAATGATGCGCCCCTCTAGCCCGCCCGCGCCGCGCAGGCCAGTGCGGATCGCGCCGGCCGGCCTCCTCTGGCCGCCCCTGGGCGGCGCGCGGCCCTGTTGCGGCGCAGCGGGAGGCACGCCAGATGTGCGGCGTCATGAAGCTCCCTCTCGCCCTGCCGCGCCACAGCCCCGGCTTCCGGGAGGCGGCGCTGTTCCGCCCCGGATCGGTGGCGCTGCTGGCCGATCCCGCCCTGCCCGAATCCGCCATCCTGGCCCGCAACCTCGCGGCCGGCGGCTTCAAGGGCCCGATCCACGCGATCGGCCTCGAGGCCGAGGGCCTGCTGGCGTCGGACGGGGTGGAGGCGCTGCCGGCGCCGCCCGACCTCGCCGTGCTCTGCCTGCCGCCCGAGGCGCAGGAAGCGGCGATGCTGGCGCTGGCGGCGCGCGGCTGCTTCGCCGCCATCGTCCCGGTGGCGGGGCCGGAGCTTGCCGCGCTGTCGGACCGGACGGGGGTGCGGGTGCTCGGGGCCCACAGCTTCGGCCTGTGCCTGCCGCGCATCGGGCTCAATGCCAGCCTGTCGCACATCGCGCCGCGGCCGGGGCGGCTGGCGCTGCTCTGCCAGTCCGGCGCCATGGCGCGTGCCATCATCGACTGGGCGGAAGGCGAGGAGCTGGGCTTCAGCCAGATCGTCGGCATCGGCACCAACCAGGGCCTGGGCTTCGCCCTGGCGCTGGACTGGATCGCGCGTGACCCGGAGGCGGGGGCGGTGCTGCTCGACCTGCGGCGGATCAAGAACCGCCGCCTGTTCATCTCCGCCGCCCGCGCCGCGGCGCGCACCCGCCCGGTGGTGGGGATCCGCCCCGGCGGCCGCCAGGCCGACGCCACGGGCCTGGCCGACGCGGTGATGGAGGCGGCGCTGCGCCGCGCGGGCGTGCTGCGCGTGGCGGGCCTCGAGGACCTGCTGGCCGCCGCCGAGACGCTGGCGCGCGTGCGCCCCGCGCCACGCGGCGGGATGGACGCGCTGGCCGGCGACCGCGTGGCGATCGTCACCAACGGCCAGGGGCCGGGGCAGCTGGCGGCCGATGCCGTGTTGCAATCGGGCGGAAGGCTGGCCGCCTGGGGCCAGGAGGCGCGCGGGGCGCTGGCGCTGGCGCTCGCCCTGCCGCAGCCCCTTCTCGGCAACCCGCTGCTGCTGCCGCCCCAGGAGGGGCACCGCCTGGCCGAGGCCGCAAGCCTGCTCGCGGCGCTGCCGGAGGTGGATTCGGTGGTGGCGGTGCACGCTCCCGCGCCCGGGCAGGACCAGGACGTGACCGCCACTGCCCTGGCCGCCGCCTCCCGGGCGACGCGGGGCGCGCCCGTGCTGCTCGGCTGGCTGGGCCAGGCGCCCGCCGCCGCCGCCGCGCGCCGGCGGCTCGCGCTGGCGGGCCACGCCGTCTTTTCCACGCCCGAGGCGGCGGTGCGCGGCGCCCTGCATCTGGCGACCGACCGCCGCAACCGCGCCGCCGCCGCCGAGCTGCCGCCGCGCGACATGCTGGAACTGGCGCCGGACCGCGCCGCCGTCCGCGCCGTGATCGAGACGCTGCGCGCCGAGGGCCGGCTCGGCTTCACCGAGGCGGAGGCGCTGCGCATCCTGGAGGCCTATGGCCTGCCGGTGGTGCCGGGGCAGGCGGTGCCGGACGTGGATGCCGCCGTCGCCGCCGCCATGCGCCTGGGCTTTCCGGTGGTGCTGAAGGTGCTGAGCCCGGACCTGCCCCGCAAGACGGAGGTGGGCGGGGTGGTGCTGGGGCTGAAGGACGTGGCCGGGCTGCGCGCCGCCGCCGCCGCGATGGAGGCGCAGGTGCGCGCCGCCCGGCCCGGGGCCCGCCTCGACGGCTTCCTGGTGCAGCGCCAGGCCGGCGCCTCCGGCCCGCTGCGCCCGCACGAGCTCCGCCTGCGCCTGGGCGACGACCCGATGTTCGGCCCCTGGATCGGCTATGGCCGCGGCGGCACCGCCTCCGACTTCGAGCCGGACGTGGCGTTCGACCTGCCGCCGCTGAACCGCACCCTGGCCATGGCGCTGATCCGCCGCACCCGCGGCGTCCGGCTGCTGGAGGGCTTTCGCGACCATGCGCCGGTGGACCTCACCCTGCTGGCGGATGCGCTGGTGCGGCTTTCGCAGATCGCCATCGACTTCCCCGAGATCGAGGGGCTGATCCTCAACCCGCTCCTGGCGGACGGGAACGGCCTGCTGGCGCTGGATGCCTCGGGCGGGCTGCGGCCGCCCGGGCAGTTGGCCATGCTTTCCGTCCCGCCCTATCCGGCCGAGCTGGCGCGGCCCTGGACGACGCGGGATGGCCGCCCCCTGCTGGTGCGCCCGATCCGCCCCGAGGACGCCGCCGCCCATGCCGAGGCCTTCCGCCACCTGGCGCCCGAGGATGTGCGCTGGCGCTTCTTCAGCCAGATCAAGGAGCTGCCGGCGGCGCAGATCGCCCGCATGACGCAGATCGACTACGACCGCGAGATGGCCTTCGTGGCGGTGGACAGCAGCGGCGAGGGGCCGCCGCGGACGGTGGGCGTGGCGCGGCTGATCCGCGAGCCGGGTGGCGCGCCGGGCGATCCGGCGGTGGGCGAGTTCGCCGTGGTGACGCTGCAGGGCTGGAAGGGCCAGGGCCTGGCACGCCACCTGATGGAACGGCTCATCGAGTGGGGGCGGGCGCAGGGCCTGGAGCGCATGGTCGGCCAGGTGCTGGCCGACAACAAGCCCATGCTGGGCTTCATGCGGTCGCTCGGCTTCACCCTCCGGCGCGCGCCGGAGGATGACGAGGTGATGGAGGCGCGGCTGGAGCTTTAGGGCGCGCTGCGTGCAGCCTCCGGCGCCTCAGCGCGGCGCCGCCTCCTGCAGCAGCTCGCGCAGGCGGGCGGCGGCGGCGGAGCCCTTCAGCGCATTGCGCCACGCGGCCTCGGCCACGCGCTGGTGCACCGACACCGCCTCGTCCGCCGCCGTGATGGTGCCGACGCCGATGGCGGGGCTGGCGGTGAGGTCGGCGGGGAAGGGGCTGGTGCAGACATGCGCCCGCTCCCGCCCGCGCAGCACCATGAAGCTGCCCGCCGGCTCGGTCGGCAGCAGGCCGATCTGGAGGCCGATCGGCACGCTCTCCATCAGGGAGGCGATGCTTTCCACCTCGTCGCGCGCCGCCTGCCGGCAGCGGTTGCGGGTGCGCTCGGACAGCGCGAGGCTGCCGGCGACGCCCTCGGCCAGGAAGCCGCGCAGCGAGGTTTCCGACAGCATGGCGATGATGTTGGCGCGGCGCGACTGGTGCAGCTTCTTGCGGGCCACCAGCAGGCCCATCGCCTGGTCGGCCGCGGCACGGGCCGGGACGCGCTCGGGCGCGGCATCGGCCGCTTCCGCCCAGGCCTCGGCCAGGGCGCCGTCGAACGCCTCGGTCGTGGTCTGGTAGCAATAGGCGCCGCCCACCTGGAGGATCTGGTCGGACTGCTCCTCGACCTGTCGCAGCCGCTCCTGGAAGGCGATGGGGCGGGAGAAATACTCCACCCCGATGCCAAGCAGGGAGAGCGGGGAGATCTTCAGCAGTTCAGCCAGCCGCCGGATCGTGTCCAGCTTGATGACCTCACCCTTCTCATAGCGGTACAGCGCGGCTCGGGAGACACCCAGCCGGGCCGCGATTTCCTCGGCCCGCAGGCCGGATTCGAGACGGTAGGCCCGCAATTGCTGGCCGATATCGGCGAAACGCATGACACCTCTTGTCGATATCAACCGGTTCACATTCGTCAGCGGCGAAGAATCTCGCCGGACGGCGCTGGGACAGAAAATGCGGCCGGGCGCCGCTTATGGCAACGCATAATCGGCCGGAATTAAGAAACACTCTCACGTCCGGGCGCCAAGCGAATGCGCGTCAATCCCGCGTGACGCCGCCAAGCCTCAGCCTGGGGTCAGCTTGTGCGCCGCGAGCAGCTCCAGGGCCTGAACCAATCCGGAGTGATCCCATTGCCCGCCGCCCGCCGCCACGCAGGCCGAGAACAGTTGCTGCGTCGAGGCCGTGTTGGGAAGGGCCACGCCCAGCTCCCGGGCCGACTGCAACGCGAGGTTGAGGTCCTTCTGGTGCAGGGCGATGCGGAAGCCGGGATCGAAGCTGCGCTTGATCATGCGCTCCCCATGCAGTTCAAGGATGCGCGAGGTGGCGAGCCCGCCCATCAGCGCCTGCCGCACCTTGGCCGGATCGGCCCCCGCCTTGCTGGCGAAGACCAGCGCCTCGGCCACCGCCTCGATGGTCAGCGCGACGACGATCTGGTTGGCCACCTTGCAGGTCTGGCCGGCGCCATTGGCCTCGCCCACCAGGGTGATGTTCTTGCCCATCGCCTGGAACAGCGGCAGGGCGCGGTCGAACGCCGCCTGCGGGCCGCCCACCATGATGGTCAGGCTGGCCTGCTTCGCGCCCACCTCGCCGCCCGAGACGGGGGCGTCCAGGTAGTCGCAGCCGCGCTCGTTGACGCGGCGGGCGAAGTCCTTGGTGGCGGTGGGGCTGATCGAGCTCATGTCGATCACCAGCTTGCCGGGGCTGAGGCCCTCGGCCACGCCCTTCGGGCCGAACAGCGCCGCCTCGACATCCGGCGTGTCCGGCACCATCAGGATGATCGCCTCGGCCTCGGCGGCGATGGCGGCGGCGTCCGGCAGCACCTTAGCCTCGGCGCGGATCTCGTCCCGCAGGCTGGCGCGCTCGGGCACCAGCAGCTCATGCCCCGCCGCCTTGAGGTGCAGCGCCATGGGCCGGCCCATGATGCCGAGGCCGATAAAACCGATCTTCATCTTTGCGCGTCTCCTCCCGCGTTCATGCGTCCGTCAGGCGGCCTTGTAGGGGGCGAACCAGCCGAGGCCGGCCACCGTCTCGCCCGCCGGCCGGTATTCGCAGCCGATCCAGCCACGATAGCCCAGCGCGTCGAGGCGATCGAACACGAAGGGCCAGTTCACCTCGCCCGTGCCCGGCTCGTTGCGGCCCGGCACGTCCGCCACCTGCATGTGGGCGATGATCGGCAGGTGCTTCTCCACCCGCTTGACGATGTCGCCCTCGCTCACCTGGCAGTGGTAGAGGTCGAACTGCAGGCCGAGCTTGTCCGGCCCCACCGCCGCGATGATGTCGGCGCCCTGCTGCATGGTGGTCATGAAGATGCCGGGGATGTCGCGCTGGTTGATCGGCTCGATCACCGCCTTCATCCCCGCCTTGGCGCATTCCTCCGCCGCCCAGGCCAGGTTGGCGCCATAGACCGCCGTCAGCGTGTCGTGCGCCACGCCCTCGGGGCGCAGGCCGGGCATGACGTGCAGCCGCGGGCAGGAAAGGGCGGCGGCGTATTCCAGGCCCTTCTTCAGCGCGTCGCGGAACTCGCCCTGCCGGCCGGGGATGCAGGCCATGCCGCGCTCGCCCGCCGCCCAGTCGCCCGGCGGCGCGTTGAACAGCACCTGCCGGAGGCCGTGGTCCTTCAGGCGGCTGGCGATCTCGGCGGCCGGGAAGTCATAGGGGAAGAGGAACTCGACCGCCTCGAAGCCGGCCGCCCGCGCGGCGGCGAAGCGGTCCAGGAACGGCACCTCCTGGAACATCATGGACAGGTTGGCGGCGAAGCGCGGCATGGTCGGTCTCCGGGTCTGTGCGGGACGCCTGCGCGCCCCGGCCTTCGCGCGGCACGCTAGAGGGCCGGGCGAGAAGCGCAAGGCCTTGCCGGACAAGCTGTTGCGCGCGGGCCGGCCGGCGCCGCGCGGCGCTGGCGGAGGCGCCGCCGCTCGGGCACAGTCTGCGCCATGAGCTCCTCCTCCTCCCCGGGCGACCGGGCATTGCGGCCGGCCCGGATCCTGGGGCTGGCGGCCCTGTCGGCGCTGCTGATCGGCTGCCTGCTGGTCCTGCGGCCCTTCATCTCGGCGCTGCTCTGGGCGGCCATCCTGGCCTTCTGCACCTGGCCCGCCTACCGCGCGCTGCGCGACCGGCTGCGGCTTTCCCCCGGCCTCGCCGCCGTGCTGATGGTCACGCTGGAGATGCTGCTGGTCGGCCTGCCGCTGCTCTTCGCCGCGCCGATCCGCGCCGAGGACGTCGAGGGGCTGCGGCGCAACGTCGAGGGGCTGATCGCCGGCGGCTTCCCCGCGCTCGGCGACAAGCTGGCCGCCATCCCCTGGATCGGCGCGACGCTGGCCGAGCGGTGGGACGCGCTGCAGCTCGACTTCAGCCCGCTGACCGACATGCTGCAGCCCTATGCCGGCGTCATCGCCCAGCAGGCGCTGGCGCTGCTGCTGGCCGTGCTCTCGGGGCTGGCGGAGCTGGTGCTGGCCATCCTGCTCTCCTTCTTCTTCTACCGGGACGGGCCGCGCATGGCGGCGGGACTGGAGGCGCTGGTGGTGCGCATCGCCGGCAGCCAGGCGCGGCGCCTGGTGCAGCTCACCGCCAACGTCACCACCGGCGTGGTCTATGGCCTGCTCGGCACGGCGGTGGCGCAGGGGGTGCTGACGGGCCTCGGGCTGTGGATCGCCGGCGTGCCGCAGCCGGTGCTGCTGGCGGTCATCGCGGGGGTCGTCTCGGTGCTGCCGGTGGGCGCTCCCCTGGTCTGGCTGCCGGCGGCGCTGTGGCTGTTCGCCCAGGGCTCCACGGGCGGCGGCATCTTCCTGCTGATCTATGGCGCGGGGGGCATCAGCAGCGTGGACAACGTCATCCGCCCCTGGCTGATCAGCCGCGGCGCCGACCTGCCGCTGCTGCTCACCATCCTCGGCGCCCTGGGCGGCGTCTTCGCCTTCGGCTTCCTCGGCCTGTTCCTCGGCCCCGTGCTGCTGGCGGTGGGCTTCACCCTGCTGCGCGACTGGGCGGAGGAGGAGCCGGAGACACTCCATTGAGGGCCGCCGCTTCCCTTCCGCCCGCCGGAATGGTTGATTGGGCGCGAGACATCAAGAACATGCCCCGGCCTTTCAGGGACGGTCTTCAAGGGGACGGGGCAGGGGACGAAGGCTATGTTGAATGGATGGGCCGTGGCGGCTGCTGCCGCGGCGATGCGTGCTGGCGCCGCCCCGGATGATCACCGGATATGCGGCCGCCGGATGAGCGGGGTCGGCTGATCGATGCCCGCCTTCATCCTTTCCCGCCTGTTGCAGGCGATCCCGGTCCTGCTGGTGGTGGCGCTGATCAGCTTCGCCATGTTCGCCTATGTGGGCGACCCGGTGGCGATCATGCTGGGCCAGGACTTCACCGAGGCGCAGCGCCAGGCGCTGGTGCAGAGCCTGGGCCTCGACCAGCCCTTCTTCGTGCAGTTCTTCCGCTTCGCGGTGAACGCCGTGCAGGGCGAGTTCGGCCTGTCCTACCGCCTTTCGCGCCCCGTGGCGGAGCTGATCGCGGAGCGGGCGCCGGCCACGCTGGAGCTGGCCTTCGTGGCCGCCGCCATCGCCATGCTGGTGGGTGTGCCGATGGGCGTCTACACCGGCCTCTACCGGCAGTCCTGGCTGTCGCGCTTCTTTCTCACCTTCAGCCTGATCGGCGTGTCGCTGCCCACCTTCCTGATCGGCATCCTGCTGATCCTGGTCTTTTCCGTGCTGCTGGGCTGGCTGCCGAGCTATGGGCGGGGGGATGTGGTGGACCTCGGCTGGTGGAGCACCGGCCTGCTCACCGCCTCCGGCTGGAAGGCGCTGATCCTGCCCGCCATCACGCTGGGCCTGTTCCAGCTCACCCTGATCATGCGGCTGGTGCGGTCCGAGATGCTGGAGGTGCTGCGGACAGACTACATCAAGTTCGCCCGCGCCCGCGGCCTGCCGGACCGCTCCGTGCATTTCGGCCACGCGCTGAAGAACACGCTGGTGCCGGTCATCACCATCGCGGGCCTCCAGCTCGGCTCCATCATCGCCTTCGCCATCGTCACCGAGACGGTGTTCCAGTGGCCGGGCATGGGGCTGCTGTTCATCCAGAGCGTGGGCTCGGCCGACATCCCCGTCATGGCCGCCTACCTGATGCTGACGGCGGTGATCTTCGTGGTCATCAACCTCGTGGTGGACATCCTGTACTACATCGTCGACCCGCGCCTGCGCGCCGGGCGGGGAGGGCACTGAGCCATGGCCAACGCCCTGTCGCGCGCCCTCGATTCCGATCTCTGGTATTCCTTCAGCCGCTCGCCCGTCACGGTCGCCTCGGCGGCGGTGGCGCTGGTCTGCGTCCTCGGCGCGGTGTTCGCGCCGCTGCTGGCGCCGCACAACCCGTTCGACCTCGCCAGCCTCAACCTGATGGACGCCTTCAACCCGCCCGCCTGGATGGAGGAAGGCAACGCCGCCTTCCCCCTCGGCACGGACGACCAGGGGCGGGACGTGCTCTCGGCCATCATGTATGGCGCGCGCGTCTCGCTCATCGTGGGCCTCTCGGCGGTGGTGTTCTCCACCGTGGTGGGCGTCGGGCTCGGGCTGCTCGCCGGCTATCTCGGCGGCACCACGGATGCCGTGCTGATGCGCATCGCCGACATCCAGCTCACCTTCCCCTCCATCCTCGTGGCGCTGCTGATCGACGGCATCGTCCGCGCCGCCCTGCCGCCCGAGGCGCATGAGGGGATCGCGCTCTATGTGGTGGTGTTCGCCATCGGCATCAGCAACTGGCCGCAATTCGCCCGCACCGTGCGCGGCTCCACCCTGGTCGAGCGCAACAAGGAATACGTGCTGGCCGCCCGCGTGATCGGCCTGTCCCGGGTGCGCATCATGCTCACCCATGTGCTGCCCAACGTGCTCGGGCCGGTGCTGGTCATCGCCACGCTGAACCTCGGCTTCGCCATCCTGGCGGAGGCGACGCTGTCCTTCCTGGGGGTGGGCGTACCGCCGACGCAGCCTTCCCTCGGCACGCTCATCCGCATCGGCAACGACTTCCTGTTCAGCGGCGAGTGGTGGATCACGCTCTTTCCCGGCATCGCCCTGGTGGCGCTGGTGCTTTCCGTGAACCTGCTGGGCGACTGGCTGCGCGACGCCCTGAACCCGAGGCTGCGCTGATGAACAACCTTTCCGCAAAGGCCGCGGCGCCGCTTCTCGAGGTCCGCAACCTGCGCGTCGAGTTCCCGACGCGGCGCGGCACGCTGACGGCGCTGGACGACGTCTCCTTCTCCATCCGCGCCGGCGAGGTGCTGGGGGTGGTGGGCGAGTCCGGCGCCGGCAAGTCGATGACGGGCGCCGCCATCATCGGCCTGCTGGAGCCGCCCGGCCGCATCGCCCGCGGCGAGATCCTGCTGGACGGCCAGCGCATCGACAACCTGCCGCGCGAGAAGATGCGGCGCATCCGCGGCAAGCAGATCGGCGCCATCTTCCAGGACCCGCTGACCACGCTGAACCCGCTCTACACGGTGGGCCGGCAGCTCCAGGAGACCATCCTCACCCACCTGCCGATGACGCCCGCCCAGGCCCGGGCGCGCGCCATCCACTGGCTGGAGGAGGTGGGCATCCCCGGCGCCGCCCAGCGCATCGACAGCTACCCGCACGAGTTCTCGGGCGGCATGCGCCAGCGCGTGGTCATCGCGCTCGCCCTTTGCGCCGAGCCGCGCCTGGTGGTGGCGGACGAGCCGACCACCGCGCTCGACGTCTCGATCCAGGCGCAGATCATCGCGCTGCTGAAGCGCCTGACGCGCGAGCACGGCACGGCGGTGATGCTGGTGACGCACGACATGGGCGTCATCGCCGAGACCGCCGACCGGGTGGCGGTGATGTATGCCGGCCGCCTCGCCGAGATCGGGCCGGTGCGGGAGGTGGTGAAGGCGCCGCGCCACCCCTACAGCGCCGGGCTGATGGCCTCCATCCCGCCGCTCGACCGCAAGGTGGAGCATCTGGCGCAGATCGACGGCGCCATGCCGCGCCTGTCCGCCATTCCGCGGGGCTGCGCCTACTATCCGCGCTGCCCGCATGTGTTCGAACGCTGCCGGGTGGAGCGGCCCGACCTGATCGATGCCGGCACCACCCGCGCCGCCTGCTGGCTGCACGACCCCGCCTCCGAGAAGCAGGTGCCCTTCTCCGGCACCGGGAGCACCGTCCATGTCTGACACCGCACGAAGCCAGGGCGCCGGCCAGCCGCCGATGCTGGAAGTGCGCGACGTGGCCCGCTACTTCGACGTCTCCCGCCCGCTGCTGCAGCGCCTGCTGGCACGCGAAGGCAAGCGCACGCTGCGCGCCGTGGACGGCATCTCCTTCGCCATACCGCGCGGCACCACGCTCTCGCTCGTGGGCGAATCCGGCTGCGGCAAGTCCACCGTGGCGCGCCTGGCCGTGGGGCTCTACGGCACCACCCGCGGCGAGGTGGTGTTCGACGGCAACGACCTCTCCTCCGCCCGCGCCGACGCCGCGCAGCGCCGGCGGATGCAGATGATCTTCCAGGACCCCTATGCCAGCCTCAACCCGCGCTGGCGGGTGCTGGACATCGTGGCCGAGCCGCTGCGCGCCTTCGGCCTGCTGCCGGACCGCGCGGCGCGCGAGAAGCGCGTGGGCGAGCTGCTGACCCAGGTCGGCCTTTCCCCCGCCGACGGCCAGAAGTTCCCGCACGAGTTCTCGGGCGGGCAGCGCCAGCGCATCTCCATCGCCCGGGCGCTCTCCTCCAACCCCGAGTTCCTGGTCTGCGACGAGCCGACCAGCGCGCTCGACGTCTCCGTGCAGGCGCAGATCCTCAACCTGATGAAGGATCTGCAGCGCCGCATGGGGCTGACCTACCTGTTCATCAGCCACAACCTCGCCGTGGTGCGGCAGGTCTCGGACCGGATCGGCGTCATGTATCTCGGCCGGCTGGTGGAGCTGGCGCCCTCCGAGACGCTGTTCGAGGCGCCGCGCCACCCCTATACGCGGGCGCTGATGGAGGCCATCCCCGACCTCGACATGACGGGGCGGGAGCGCATTCCCGTGGGCGGCGAGGTGCCGAGCCCGATCAGCCCGCCCTCCGGCTGCGCCTTCAACCCGCGTTGCCCGCTGGCCAATGACCGCTGCCGGCGGGAGCGCCCCGGAATGACCCGCGCCGGGGCGACGCTGGTGGCCTGCCACGCGGTCGAGGAGGGGCGGGACCGGCAGTAAGGAGGAGGGCCGGGGGGAAGGGATTTCCGCCCCCCGGCCTTCCGCCGGTTCAGCCCAGGATGTCCTCGATCCGGATGGGCAGCTTGCGGACGCGGATGCCCGTGGCATGGAACACTGCGTTCGCCAGGGCAGGGGCGGTGCCGGTGATGCCGATCTCGCCCAGCCCCTTGGCGCCGAGGGGGCCGATCTTGTCGTCCCGCTCCTCCAGCATCTCCACGTCCAGCGCGCCGATGTCGGCGTTCACCGCGATGTGGTACTCGGCCATGTCGGCATTGGCGAAGGCGGCATGGTTGCGGTCCACCTCGCTCGCCTCCAGCAGCGCGTTGGACAGGCCCCACACCATGCCGCCCATCAGCTGGCTGTGCGCCGTGCGCGGGTTCAGGATGGTGCCGCCGGCATAGACGCCCACCATGCGCGGCACCCGGATGGTGCGCGTGCGCGGGTTGATCCGCACCTCGACGAACTGCGCGCCGAAGGCCAGCGCCGTGAAGCTCTCCATGTCCGGCCCGCCCTGGGGCGAGCCGGCGCGCCAGAGCATCTTGCTCTGCTTGGCGGGCATCTCGGGATGCGCCCACTGGTCGGTCGCCTCGACCTTGCCGCGCGGCAGGCTGGAAACCGCCTCGGCCAGGCTCTGCGTCACGTTGCCGGCCCGCACGGTGCCCTCGCTGAGGGAAAGGCTGGCGGGGCTCATGCCCTTGAAGGGGCCTTCCTCCGCCTCGGTCAGCGCCTTGAACAGCGCCTCGCGCGCCTGCTCGGCCACCTTGCTCACGGCGTTGCCGCTGGCCAGCGCCGTGGTGCTGCCGCCCGCCACATTGGCCGGGTCGAGCGTGCTGTCGCCCAGCCGCACCGTCACCTTGTCCGGCGTCAGGCCCAGCCGGTCGGCCGCGATCTGCGCCAGGATGGTGTAGGTGCCGGTGCCGATGTCGGCGGCCGCGCAACGCACCTCGGCGCGCCCCTCGGAGGTCAGCCGCAGCGTGGCGGAGCTGGTGCTGATGAAGGTGGGATAGACCGCCGTGGCGCAGCCCCAGCCGATCAGGTCGCCGTCCTTCGTCATGCTGCGCGGCGCGTGGTCGCGCCCGCTCCAGCCGAACAGCTCGGCGCCGCGCTCGTAGCAGCGCAGCAGCGAGCGGCTGGACCACGGCAGGCCCTTCACCGGGTCGCGGGCCGGCTCGTTGCGGCGGCGCAGCTCCACCGGGTCCATCTTCAGCGCCACGGCCAGCTCGTCGATGGCGCTCTCGAAGGCGAACACCGCCGGCGTCTCGGCCGGCGCGCGCATGAAGCCGGGCGCGTTCACGTCCGTCCGCACCAGACCCTCGCGCATCTTCATGCCGGGGATGTCGTAGAGCCGCGCCAGGATCTCGCCGCCGGGGAAGGAGACGTCATCGAAGCGGCAGGTCTGGTTCTCGCTGGTATAGATGAGGGCGCGCAGCTTGCCCTCCGCCGTGGCGCCGAGCCGGATGTGCTGCCGCGCCGCGGGGCGGAAGGAGGTGGTGGGGAAGGCCTGCTGGCGCGAGACCTGCAGCATCACCGGCCGCCCCGTCAGCTTCGCCGCGGCGCAGGTGAGCAGGGTGGTGGCCAGCACCGTGGCCTTGCCGCCGAAGGCGCCGCCGATATAGGGCGAGATCACCCGCGTCTTTTCCTCGGGCAGCCCGAACACCGTGGCGATGCCGGCGCGCATGCCGCCCGCCCACTGGCTCGGCACATGCACCTCGAGGCCGCCTTGCTCGTCCCATTCCGCGATGCAGCCGTAAAGCTCGATCGGGTTGTGGTGTTGCGCCGGCTCCTCATAGTCGGCGGTGACGCGCACGGCCGAGGCTTCCCATTCCGCATCGGCGTCGCCGACGTCGAGGCTGCCGGCCTCCTCCTCGGAGGGCGCGTCTTCCGGCAGGTGCGCCACGGCGCCGGGGCGCGCCTCGTAGCGCACGGGCAGCAGGGCGGCGGCGTGCTCGGCCTGCTCGCGCGTGTCGGCCACCACCACCGCCACGGGCTGGCCGTGATAGCGGATCTCGTCGCCTTCCAGCGGCCGGAAGGAGGCATGCGCATGGCCGCCATCCTGCATGGCGGCGTCGGGCCGCAGCGCCGGCATGTTCCTGTGCGTCATCACCAGCCGCACGCCGGGCAGCCCGGCCACGGCCGCGTCGTTGATCGAGGCGACGCGCCCCAGCGCGATGGGCGAGAGCACCAGGGCCGCATGCTGCAGGCCGGCGCGGCTGTTGTCGAGCGCGTAGCGCGCCGCGCCCGTCACCTTGGCGCGGCCATCGAGGCGGGGATGCGGGGTTCCGATGATGGCGTTCATGCCGCCTCTCCTTCCTGGGCGCGGCGCATGGCGCGCAGCAGCGCGTCCTCCACGGTGCGCCGGCCGAGCTCCACCTTGAAGGCGTTGCCAGGGCGCGGATCGGCGCCGTCCATGGCGCGCGCCGCGGCTTCCCTGATGCTGGCCTCGTCGATGGTCCGGCCGCGCAGCAGCGTCTCGGACGCCACGGCGCGCCATGGGGTCGTGGAAAGCCCACCCAGCGCGATGCGCGCCTCCGCCACGCGCGCGCCCTCGAGCCGCAGCGCCACGGCGGCGGAGCTGACGGCGAAGGCATAGGACTCGCGGTCCCGCACCTTCACATAGCAGGAGGCGCGGCCGGCGCGGCTGGCCGGCACCAGGATCGCGGTCAGGATCTCGCCGGGGCGGAGCGCCGTTTCTGCTTCAGGATGCTCGCCATAGGGGATGTGGAAGCTGTCGATCGGCACGGTGCGGCGGCCCTGCGGCCCGGCGACCTCCACCGCCGCGTCAAAGGCCGTCAGTGCCACGGCCCAGTCGCTCGGCATGGTGGCGATGCAGCGCTCCGAGCCGCCGAGCACCGCGTGCTGGCGGTTGACGCCATCCTGCGCCGCGCAGCCGCTGCCCGGGTTGCGCTTGTTGCAGGCGCTGTAGCGGGTGTCGCGGTAATACAGGCAGCGGGTGCGCTGGAGCAGGTTGCCGCCCACCGTCGCCATGTTGCGAAGCTGCGCCGAGGCGGCGAGCAGCAGGCTCTCGGCCAGGGCGGGGTAGTCCTGCCGCAGCACGATGTCGTCGGCCACCTCCGCCATGCTGGCGAGGGCGCCGAAGCGCAGCGTCTCGCCGCCCGTGTCGAAGCCGTGCAGCTCCGAGACGTCGCGCAGGTCGATCAGCCGCCCGGGGCGCATCACGCCGATGCGCATCAGGTCCACCAGCGTGGTGCCGCCGGCGAGGTAGGAGGCGCCTTCGAGCGCGCCCTGCCGCAGCGCGTCCTCCAGGCTGCTGGCGCGGTGGTATTCGAAGGGCTGCATCACACGCCTCCCTTGCCGGGGAACCGCATATCGCCCTGGCCCGCCACGTCCTGCACCGCCTTGACGATGTTGGGATAGGCGCCGCAGCGGCAGAGATTGCCCGACATGAACTCGCGGATCTCCTCGGCGCTGCCGGCATGGCCCTCATGGATGCAGGCGATGGCCGACATGATCTGCCCCGGCGTGCAGTAGCCGCACTGGAAGGCGTCATGGTCCACGAAGGCCTGCTGCATGGGATGCAGGGCATCGCCCTTCGCCAGCCCCTCGATGGTGATGATGTCCTGCCCCTGCGCCGCCACGGCCAGGGTGAGGCAGGCATTGATCCGCTTGCCGTCGGCCAGGACGGTGCAGGCACCGCAGGCACCCTGGTTGCAGCCGGTCTTCGCGCCCGTCAGGCCGAGATGGTCGCGCAGCATGTCGAGCAGGGTGGTGCGCGTGTCCAGCGCCAGGCGATGTGTCTGCCCGTTCACGCGCAACGTCAGCATGGCGACCGGCCATGCGTTGTCCTGCCCCGGCGGCGCCGCGCGTGGCGCGACCGTGCCGAGGTGATCGGCTTCGCTCATATCCGTCTCCGCTTCGCTGGGATCCCGCATTCGGGGAACTCAACGCGAGGGTGGCGGATGAGGTGCGTTCACAGGGTCGTGGCGAGACCCGGCGCGGCGCGGCTCACACCAGCACGGAGGTGAGGCTCTGCTGTTCCAGGAAGCTCAGCCGCGAGGCATGGTCGTCCAGCCGGCACAGCATGAAGCCGGACAGCCCGAACCCGACGCGGCGCGTGTCCTCCGGGCCATGGCGCGAGAGATCGACGCCCTCCCCGGTGTCGATCTCCACCTCCAGCGGGCCGTCCAGTTCCGCCGGCGGCAGGTCGAGCATCAGCGTCGGGTGCTGGCCTGGCTGGAGCGTGACCTCGAACTGCGCGATGGTGACGCCCCGGCTGTGGCAGCGGAGATTCACCGCCAGCGGCTCCGGCGGGGAATGGGTCTGGAGGTAGAGGCGGAGCGGCGTGCCGCTGGCCTCCCCCGGAACCGGCAGGCGCAGCGTGCCGCCGCCGCCGCGGCACCACACCCCCCATTCCTCCAGCGGATACCAGCCCGGCCCCTCGCGCGCCATGTCGGCCATGGCGGCGTCGAGATCGGGGCGGGCGAGGGGGCGGCGGCGGACCGGGTAGCTGCGGCCGAGGGTCAGGCTGGCGCGCGCCTCCAACGGCCGCGGCGGGCGCTGCGCCAGCGCCCGCAGGGCGGCAAAGACCTGGTCCTTCACCGCGCTCCAGCCGCGTGGGCGGCCCTTCTCGAGCACCACCGCCTCCTGCGCCGCGCGGAAGGCATCGTCGAACATGACGCGCTCCAGCAGCGCCTCCAGCTCGGGCAGACTCTGCGGGGTGAAGTAGAGCGCCGCCTCGCCACCCGCCTCCGTCAGGGCCGAGTGGCGCGGCGTGATCACCACCTTGCCATGCGCCAGCGCCTCGGTGACCGGCAGGCCCCAGCCCTCGTAGTAGCTGTTGTAGACGGTGAAGGCGCAGCGCTCGTAGAGCGCGTCCAGCTCCAGGTCCGAGATGCGCGAGAGCAGCACGACGTGGCGCTGCAGTTCGGGCGCGTTGCGCAGCAGGTTCAGCGCCGCCTCGGCATGCCAGCCCGGCTTGCCCACGCAGACCAGCCGCGGCACCCGCGCGGCGCCGTGCCGCCGGATCAGCTGCAGCCAGGCGGTGAACACCAGCAGGTGGTTCTTGCGGCTCTCGATGGTGGAGACGAACAGGGCGAAGCGCTCGTTCGGCCGCAGCGCGCGCAGCGCCGGCAGCGCCGCGTCGCCGGAAAGGGTGGCGACGCTGCGGGGGTCGGCGTCGAGCCGCACCACATGGGCGGGCAGGGAAAGCTCCGGCTGCAGCCGGGCCATCTGCTCCCTGACGTCGCGCAGGGTGTTCTCGGAGTTGCAGAGCAGCCCGTGCGCGTGCAGCCCCAGCGCGGAGAACCAGCGCGAATAGTCCTGCACCATCGTCTGCAGGCAGTGCTCGGGCACGATCAGCGGCACGCAGTCATGCACGAAGGGCACGTAGCGGACGCCGTCGCGCTCCTGCGCGAGGCGCAGGGCGCGGAAATACTCGGCGAAGCCGAAGGAATTGCCGAGGTTGACCAGCAGCGCCCCGGGCGCGAAGGCCATCGGCGGGGCCTTGGCCACCTTCTCGCGCAGCGCCTCGCGGGCCTCGGTCCATTCGGGGTCCTCGGTGTCGGAGCCCGAGGCGGACAGGGCGCACAGCGTGGCGAAGCCTGCCGCCTCCACCACGTGCCAGTTCAGGTCGGCGGGGTTGAAGGCGGCGAAGGAGAGCCGCAGCCCGTCCGGTGGCGGCTCCGCGATGGCCTGGTTGACGATGCCGATCTGCACCCGCTGGATGCCCGTGGGCGTGCGCGCGCCGTTGAAGTAGTCCAGCACGTCGCTGACATCGAGCACCACCGAGACGGCCGCCGCGGAAAGCAGCGAGGGTGCCGCGGCAGGAGGCGCCGCCTCCGCGGCGGCCGTGGTGCGGGCGGCGGGGTCCGGTCCAGCTGGCAGGGTCAGGGAAGGTGGGGCCCCGGAGGCGGGAGCCCGGGGCGGCGGCGCGGGCGTGGCGGCGGGCGCTCCCTGTTCCAGCCAGGGCTCGCTGGCCTGAGCCTCCTGCCGCGCATCGGCGTTGCCGGGGTCCAGCGCCACGGCGCGGGCATAGGCCAGCGCCGCCTCCCGGCGCCGGCCGAGCAGCTTGTGGGCATGGCCGATCTGCAATTGCAGGTCGGCATCCTCCGGCGCCTGCCGCTCGGCGTCCAGGTAGCGGCCCAGCGCCGCCTCCACCCTGCCGGCCTCCTTGAGGCAATGGCCTTCCTGCACCTTCAGGGGCCACGCCTCCGGCCGCAGGGAAACCACGCGCGCATAGAACTGCGCCGCCTGGAGCCAGGCGCCCTGGTCACGCCGGCTGTCGGCCGTCGCCAGAAGCAGGTCGGCATCGTTGGAGTGAAGCTCGGCGTCTGCTGTCATCGTGAGCGGTCTCGTAATCCACGCTTCGGGGGAAAGGCAACCTCGCGGCGGCGCGGCCGCGGCGGCTCAGCGGTCCGGCAGGGCGGCGGCGCCGCGCAGAACCGCGCCGGCGGCGGCGGACCAGGCCTCGCCCTCGTGCAGCACCAGCCCGGGAAGGAGGCGGTCGGGGCCGCGGCCCAGACGGTGGCCGCGCAGCAGCACCCGCCGCGCTGGCTGGCCGGCGCGTGGCCAGAAGGGGGTCAGCGCCACCTCGGCGCAGCGGGCGGCGCGCAGCGCGGCGGCGGCCTCGGCGAAGCGGGAGGCGGGCAGGATCAGGCTGAGGCTGCCGCGCCGTTCCAGCGGCGCGGCCAGGGCGCGCGCCCAGGTGGCGAGATCGGGGCCTTCGCCGGCATGGGTGGCGCCGGCGCGCAGCGCCTCGGGAGGCGGGCTGCCGCCGGGCCAGTAGGGCGGGTTGGCGAAGGCGTGGTGCAGCCGGGGCAGGGCGCGCCGCAAGGCGGGGTCGGCGATGTCGCCTTCCAGCACCGTCACCCGGTCGGCGACACCGTTCAACACGGCGTTGCGCCGGGCCAGGGCGGCCAGCGCCGGCTCGCGCTCCACCGCGAAGACGCGCAGCTCCGGCACCCGCGCCATCAGGCAGAGGAACACCGCGCCGCTGCCGCAGCCGCCCTCCAGCACCGCCTGTCCCGGCCGGGCGGGAATGCCGGCGGCCAGCAGCACCGCGTCCAGCCCCGCCCGCAGGCCCTGGCGGGGCTGCAGCAGGCGCACCCTGCCATCCAGCAGCCGGTCCTCGGCCAATGCCTCGCCGATGTCCGGCCCCGGCTCCCCGCCTGCCAGGACGAGGCTCACGACGGGGCCTCGCCGGCGTCGCGCAGCACCGCCAGGGCGCGGGCGTGGTCCTCCGGCAGCACCGCCAGCCGGCGCGGAAAGGCGCCGATGCCGCCATGCAGGGCGCTGACATGCGCGTCGAGCTGCATGGCCGGGATCCCGGCATCCGCCAGCAGCGCCGCCAGAAAGGAGAGACGGACCGGGTCGGGGCTCTCGACCAGCACGCGCATCGGCTTGGGAACTCCGGAGGGGGAGGGGAAAGGCGGGGAACCGGGCCGGCGCCTTGCTGCCCGGAACCCCCATGGGTATGGTGCGCCCCCCAGCACAGAGGTCAATGGCCGCGTGAGCTTTCCCGCCGCGCCGACGCGCACCGCGCCCGATACGATGCCCAGCCCCGCCCCGCACCCCGATGCCGAGGATGCGCTGACCGCGCTCGTCGGCCTGGTCCGGGAGGATCTGGAAGCCTGCAACCGCCTCATCCTCGAGAAGATGCAGAGCCCCGTGCAGCTGATCCCGCAGCTCGCGGCGCATCTGATCGCGGCTGGCGGCAAGCGGCTGCGCCCGCTGCTGACCCTGGCGGCCGCCCGCCTCTGCGGCTACCGCGGCGAGCGGCATGTGGGCCTCGCCGCCTGCGTCGAGTTCATCCACACCGCCACCCTGCTGCATGACGACGTGGTGGACGAGAGCGACCTGCGCCGTGGCCAGGCCAGCGCCAACGCCGTGTTCGGCAACCAGGCCAGCGTGCTGGTGGGCGACTTCCTGTTCGCCCGCGCCTTCCAGCTCATGGTGGCCGACGGCTCGCTGGAGGTGCTGGACATCCTCTGCTCGGCGGCGGCCACCATCGCCGAGGGCGAGGTGCTGCAGCTCGTCATCCAGAACGACACCGCCTCGACCGAGGCGCAGTACCTGGACGTGATCGAGGGCAAGACCGCCGCCCTCTTCGCCGCCGCCACCCGCGTGGGCGCCGTCGTCGCCGGCCGGCCGCGCGCGGAGGCCGAGGCGATGGACAGCTATGGCCGCAACCTCGGCATCGCCTTCCAGCTCGTCGATGACGCGCTGGACTACTCGGCCGAGCAGGAGCGGCTGGGCAAGACGGTGGGCGACGACTTCCGCGAGGGCAAGATCACCCTGCCGGTGCTGCTCGCCTTCGCGCGCGGCGACGAGGAGGAGCGCGGCTTCTGGCGCCGCGTGCTGGAGGAGCGGCGGCAGGAGGAGGGCGACCTCGCCCATGCCCTGGGGCTGATGCAGCGGCACCGCGCCTTCGAGGACACGATCGCACGCGCCCGGCATTATGGCGACCAGGCGCTCGCCGCCCTGTCCGGCTTCCCCGAGAGTGCGGAGAAGCGGGCGCTGGCCGACATCGTCGAGTTCTGCATCGCCCGCGCGCGCTAGGAGGGCGGCGGCCGGAAAGCGCGGCGCGCTTCCCGTCCGCCTTCCACAAGCCTTTTGTCCGGTGGTTCACGGGGCGCGCCCATGGCAGCGCCCCTTTTTCATGCCTTGCGGCAGGAAGGCTCCCTGCCTTATCGTTGTGACATGTCAGTGACACGGGAACGACCTGTCATGTCCATGGTGCTGCCTCTCGAGACGCCGCCCTCCCTGACCGAGCAGGCGCTCTCGGCGTTGCGGCGCGAGATCCTGACCACCCGGCTGCGCCCCGGCGAGACGCTGAGCGAGGCCGCCGCAGCCCAGATGCTCGGGCTCGGCAAGGCGCCCGTGCGCGCGGCGCTGGCCCGGCTCGCGGAGGAGGGGCTGGTGCAGGCGGTGCCGCGCCGGGGCTGGGTGGTCTCCCTCGTCACCATCCGCGACATCCACGAGGTGTTCGGCCTGCGCCTGCTGCTGGAGCCCGAGGCCGCGCGGCGCGCCGCCGGGCGGGTGGATGCCGCGGCGCTGCGGCGGCTCGATGCCGTCTGCGCCTGCGGCTACCAGCCGGAGGACGAGGAAAGCACCCATGCCTTTCTGGACGCCAACAAGGCCTTCCATGTCGCGGTGGCCGAGCTTTCCGGCAATGGCCGGCTGGCGCGCCAGATCGACCGGCTGCTCGACGAGAGCACCCGCATGCTGGCTCTTGGCCTGCGCCGGCGGGACCGCACCGGCGAGATGGCGCATGAGCACCACGCGCTGACCGAGGCGCTGGCCCTCGGCCGCGCCGAGGAGGCCGCCGCCATCATGCGCGAGCAGGTCGCCGCCTCGCACGCCATGGTGCTGGCCGCGCTGACCGCCCCTGATTCCGCCACCGTCATCTGAAGGCCCCGCGCCATGTCCTTCATCGCCCCGCAGGGTCCGCTGGCCGCCATGCTGGCCGATATCGCCGCCGCCGCCCGTGCGGGGGATGAGGCGGAACGGCCCGGCCGCGTCGCCGCCGCCATCGCGCCCTGGCTGGCGGTGCCGGAGCTTCTGGCGCCCGGCGCATGCCCTTGCGACCCGAAGCGCTATGTGCGCCACCTACTCCAGGCCGATCCGCAGGGCGGCTACGCCGTGGTGGCGCTGGCCTGGCGGCCGGGACAGATGAGCCCGGTCCATGCCCACCGCACCTGGTGCGCCCTTGGCGTGTATCGCGGCACGCTGACGGAGGGCCACTACGTCGCCGGCGCGGAGGGCGCCCCCCGCCAGACCGGCAGCGTGCTGCGCCCGCCCGGCGCCACCTGCCATGGCCCCGCCGATCCCGGCCTGATCCACCGTCTCGCCAATCTCGGCGGCGAGGAGGCGGTCTCCATCCATGTCTATGGCGTGCCCTTCGACCGCTTCGGCTCGGACGTGAATCTGGTCTACGCGGATTGATGGCGGCGGCCCGGTCGGGGCACTCTGCGCGGCTGACCGAACGCCGGAAGGAAGCCCCGCCTTGGCCGAGACCGCCCCCGCCGACCTGCCCCCCAGCCTCTGGGCCTCGAGCGCGCCGCCGCCGCCCGCCACCGGGCCGCTGCTGGGGGATTGCCGCGCCGATGTGGCGGTGATCGGCGGTGGCTTCACCGGGCTTTCCGCCGCGCTGCACCTGGCCGAGGGCGGCGCCGAGACGGTGCTGGTGGAGGCGGCGCAGATCGGCTTCGGCGCCTCGGGCCGCAACAACGGCCAGGTCATCCCCAACCTGTCCCGCCTCGACCCGGACGACATCGTGGCCGGGGTGCGGCCCGAGCATGGCGGGCGGGACAAGGGGGAGCAGCTCGTCGCCCTCATCCGCGACAGCGCCAGCCTCGTCTTCGACCTCATCCGCCGGCACGGCATCGCCGCCGAGGCGGTGCAGAAGGGCTGGTTCCAGCCCGCCCACCGCCCCTCGCGCATGAAGCTGGTGGAGAAGCGGGTGCGGCAATGGGGCCAGCGCGGCGCGCCGGTGCGCCTGCTGGACCAGGAGGAGGTGGCGCGCCTGTCTGGCAGCGCCTTCTGGCAGGGCGGCTGGGAGAACCCGACCGGCGGCCGCATCAACCCGATGGGCTTCGCCCGCGGCCTCGCCGGCGCCGCCATCGCCGCGGGCGCGCGGGTCCACACCGGCAGCCCGGCCACCGCCATCGCGCGGGAGGAGGGGGGGTGGCGCGTCACCACGCCGCGCGGACGGGTGCTGGCGCAGCGCCTCGTCATCGCGACCCACGCCTACACGCCGCCCGGCCTGTGGCCGGGGCTGGAGCGCAGCCTGGTGCCGGTGCGCTCCTACCAGATGGCCACCACGCCGCTCTCCGACAACATCCGCAAGACCATCCTGCCCGAGGGCCATGCCCTGTCCGACACGCAGGGCGACCTGCACTTCTTCCGCTTCGACGCCTCGGGCCGGCTGATCACGGGGGGCGGGCTGATCCTGCCCTTCGGCTGGGACGGGCGCATCCGTGCCCGCATCGGCGCGCGGCTGCGGCGGGTGTTTCCGCAGGTCGGCGAATTCGGCTTCACCCATGCCTGGTGGGGCTACATCGCCGCCACCGACGACAAGGCGCCGCATCTCTATGAGCTGGCGCCGGGCGTGCTGGCCTGGACGGGGTGCAATGGCCGCGGCGTCGCGCTGGCCACGGCGCTGGGGCGGGAGATGGCGCGCGCCAGCCTGGGCCGCCCGCTTTCGGAGATCGCCGCGCCGGTCGAGCCGCTGCGGCGGATCGCCGGCCACGCCTTCGCGCCGCTCGGCGTCGCCTGGAACCAGGCGCTGTTCCGCTGGAAGGACCGGCGCGACTGAGGCGCGGGCCGGGGCCGGGGCCAGGGCCGGGGGGAGGGCGCGTCCTCCCCCGGCCGGCCGGCTCAGGACTGGTGCTGGTCCGGCGCCGCGTCGCTGTTGAGGGCGATGTACTTGGGCAGGCCGATCTGGCGGATCAGCTCGAACTGCGTTTCCACGAAGTCCGCGTGCTTCTCCTCATCGATCAGGATGCGGATGAAGAGGTCGCGGGAAACGAAGTCGCGCGCCGTCTCGCAATAGGCGATGGCATCGCGCAGGTCGTTGATCGCCTTCTCCTCCAGCTTCTGGTCGCAGCGGAGGACTTCCTCGACATTCTCGCCGATCAGGATCTGGTTCAGCCGCTGCACGTTGGGCAGGCCGCCAAGGAAGAGGATGCGGTTGATCAGCTCGTCCGCGTGCTTCATCTCCTCGATGGACTCGGCGTATTCGTGCTTGCCGAGCTTGGTCACGCCCCAGTTGTCCAGCATGCGGGCATGCAGGAAGTACTGGTTGATGGCCGTCAGCTCGTTGGTGAGCTGGGTGTTCAGGTGCTCGATCACCTTGGGGTCGCGCAGCATGGCGGCTCTCCGTCCGGGAAGTGTCGGAGCGGAAAGTGACGACCCGAGGTCCAATCGTCAAGTCATTGGTTTTGCTTGAAATTGCGAGTGAGAGACGCTCTCAGTCGCCGGCGGCCAGCGGGGAAGGCCCGGCGGGCTGCTCGCGGATGATGGACAGCATCGTGCCGGTGCAGCAGCCGCACTGGGCGTTGCAGTTGCAGGAGGCATAGACCTCCTTCGGGCGGCGCGCCCCATCCGCGATGGCGTTGCGGATCTGGCTGTCGGTCAGGCCGTTGCAAAGGCAGACATACATGAAGGGCACCGCATCGGTTGTGCGATGCGGTTGATAGCCATTCGCAATACCGATTGCAAGTCAGTCGCAATCTCGGATGATGCCGAGAACCGCCTGCCCGTAGCGCTCCAGCTTGGTGGCGCCGACGCCGGGGATGGTGCCCAGCGCCGCCAGGCTGTCCGGCCGGCCGGCGGCGATCTCGGCCAGCGTCCGGTCCTGGAAGATGACATAGGCCGGCACGCCCTGGGCGAGGGCGGTGCGCCGCCGCCAGTCGCGCAGCGCCGCGAAGCAGGGGTCGCCCGGGCTGGCGAGCGCGGCCGCGTCGGCCGCCCGCGCGCGGGTCATGGGGCGGCTGGCGGGCGTCACCAGCTCCTCGCGGAACATCACCGGCCGCTCGCCCTTCAGGATCGGGCGGGCGGCGTCGGTCGGCACCAGCTCGCCATGGTTCTCCACCGCGACATCGAGCGCGCCCTGCGCCACGAGCTGGCGGGCGATGCCCTTCCAGGCCGTCTCGGTCAGGTCCCGCCCCACGCCGAAGGTGGGAAGCTGGTCATGGCCGAACTGCGCCACCTTGGCCGTGGTCTTGCCGTGCAGCACATCGACCAGATGACCGACGCCAAAGCGGCGCCCCGTGCGCAGCACCGCCGAGAGCAGCTTCTGGGCGGCCACCGTCCCGTCGAACAGGCGCGGCGGGCTCAGGCAGATGTCGCACTGGCCGCAGGGTTCGGGCGCGTCCTCGCCGAAGCAGCGGAGGAGGAGCTGACGCCGGCAGGTGGCGGCCTCGGCGATCGCCACCATGGCGTCCAGCCGCTGCCGCTCGACGCGCTTCTGGTCGTCGCCCGCGCCGCTCTCGCCGATGCGGTGGCGGGCCAGCGCGATGTCGCCCGCGCCATAGAGCAGCAGCGCCTGGGCCGGCAGCCCGTCGCGCCCGGCGCGGCCGATCTCCTGGTACCAGCTCTCGGGGCTGCGCGGCAGGTCGGTGTGCGCCACCCAGCGCACGTCCGGGCGGTCGATGCCCATGCCGAAGGCGATGGTGGCGGCCATCACCACCGCGTCTCCCCGCGCGAAGCGGCGATGCGCCTCGCGCTTCTGCACGGGGTCGAGCCCGGCGTGGAACACCAGGGAGTCATGGCCGTCGGCGCGCAGCCAGTCGGCGGTCTGCTCGGCCTTGCGGCGGCTGCCGCAATAGATGAGGCCGGCGCCGGTGCCGTCGCCCGCGCGGCGGATGAAGGCGCGGAGCTGCGCGCGCTCCTGCTCGCGCGGCTGGGCGGAGATGAAGATGTTCGGCCGGTCGAAGCTGGCGCGGAAGAGGGGGCTGTCCTCCAGCCGGAGCTGGCGCTGGATGTCCTGCACCGTGCGCGGGTCGGCGGTCGCGGTCAGCGCCAGGCGCGGCACGCCGGGGAAGCGCTCGGCGAGCACCGTCAGGCCCCGGTATTCGGGGCGGAAGTGGTGGCCCCACTGGCTGACGCAATGCGCCTCGTCGATGGCGAAGAGGGCGATGCGCATCTCGTCGAGCCGCGCCAGCGTCTCCTCGTTCACCAGCCGCTCCGGCGAAACGTAGAGCAGCTTCAGCGAGCCCTCGTTCAGGGCGCGCCGCACGGCGCGCGCCTCGTCGGGGTCGAGGTCGGAATGGAGGGCGGCGGCGGGCACGTCCTGCTGCCGCAGCGCCGCCACCTGGTCCTCCATCAGCGCGATGAGCGGCGAGACGACGACGCCAAGCCCCGGCCGGCACAGCGCCGGCACCTGGAAGCACAGGCTCTTGCCGCCGCCCGTCGGCATCAGCACCAGGCCGGAGCCGCCCGCCACGGCGTGGCGGACCACCTCCTCCTGCATGCCGCGGAAGCCGGTGTGGCCAAAGACCCGGTGCAGGACCTCCAGCGGCTCTTGCGTTTCCCGCATGAGGTCTCCGTTCAGCGCGCCGCCGCCTGCCCGCCCAGCACGATCTCCACCCGGCGGCTTTCCAGCGGCATCATCTCGAAGGGCACCGGGCCGCGCGGCGAGACGCTGATGCGCCCGGCCGGCACGCCCCGCTCGCGCAGCGCGGCGGCAACCTGCTCCGCCCGCGCGGCGGAGATGGCGCGGTTGTAGGCGCGGCCGCCATCGGGATCGGCGAAGCCCATCACCCGCACCGGCAGGCTGGCATCCTCCAGCGCCAGGCGGGCGGCATCGGCCACCACGGCCCGCGCGGCCTCGTCCAGCGCCGCGCTGTCCTCGGTGAAGAACACGACATGCACAGGCACCTGCGGGGCCTCGCCGCCGGGCGTGGCGCAGCCCGCCAGCAGGGGCAGGGCGAGGAGGCCAAGAAGGAAGTGACGGCGCATGCGCGCGTTCTCCGATGGGAGCCGGTGGGGGGGTGCCGCAGGGGGTGCAGCGGGGGAGTGGCGCAGAGATGCGCGGCGGGCCGCGCGACGTCAACCAAGCCGCCCTGAAAACAATGCAGTTCCGGTGCGCCAGGAAAAGGCTGGCACCGGCCGCGGCCAAGCACTAGGTTCCGCGCCTTTCTTGGAAGGGGAAAAGCGCTATGGCGTTGCTGTCGCTCGGCATCGTGGGCTTCGGGGTCATGGGGGAGCGGCTGGTGCGCATGGCCTTCCCGCATCCGGAGATGCGCCTGGCCGGCGTGTGGGACCCCTCGCCCGAGGCGGTGGCACGGCTGTCCGCCGCGGCCCCCGGCGTGCCCATGCTGCCCGGCGCCGAGGCGGTGATCGCCGCCTGCGACGTGCTCTATGTGGCGGCGCCCCCGGCCGCGCACATCCCCCTCGCGCGCGCGGCGCTCGCGGCCGGGCGTGCCGTGCTGCTGGAGAAGCCCCTGGCCACCGGGTTGGCGGAGGCGGAAGCCTTCGTCGCCGAGGCGGAAGCGGCGGGCGCGCGGGCGGCGGTGAACTTCCCCATGGCTTCCTCCCCGGCGGTGGCGCAGCTCGATCGCTGGCGTCAGGAAGGAACGGTGGGGGCCCCGCGCCGGCTCGAGATCGCCACCGATTTCGGCCGCTGGCCACGCGGCTGGCAGAACGATGCGGCGGGCTGGCTGGCGCGCCGCGCCGAGGGCGGCTTCACCCGCGAGGTGGTGTCGCACTTCCTGTTCCTGACGCGCCGCCAGCTTGGCCCGCTGGCGCTGCAATCGGCGCGCGTGACCTATCCGGCCGGCGATGGCGCCGAAACGGCGATCGAGGCCGAGCTGACCGCCGGCGGCGTGCCGGTGTCGCTGCGCGGCAGCGTCGGCCGCATTGCCGAGGACGAGGCGAACAGCTGGACGCTGACGGGTGAGGCCGGAGCGATTCGCTTGCGCAACTGGTCGCTCGCGGAACAGTTAGAGAAGGACGGGGAGTGGCGGCAGGCAGCCGGGGCCCTTTCCAACGACGCGATGCGCCCCATGGTGCTGCGCGGGCAGTTGGAGAAGCTCGCTGCGCTGGCGCGTGGCGGCCAGCACAGCCTCGCGACCCTGCGCGAGGCGCTCGAGGTGCAGCAGGTCGTCGAAGCCGTGCTTCGAGGCTGACCAATCCCTTCGCGCCAGGAAAATTACCTGCCGGAAAATTGTTTCGGTTAATTGACAATCACGCAAAGGTTGTTATAGCAGAATCAATACGCGTGGAACGAGCCTGATGGCTTCAATCCTGCCTGCCAGGGCTGCCGGTCTCGGCAGGGCAGGCTTCGGAAGTTGCTGGTGCTCACGGAGGGAAAGAGGTGCGGCGGTGTTCTCGACCTGCCGATCCATCGGAGGATGTGGCCAATGATACAAGCTGGTTACTGTTCGTGGCTCGACAGGACGCAAAACCGTTGCGAAGCAGGAGAAGCAACGCGGCGTTGCCGCGCTACCTGGTTCCCGCTCCCGCCGTCTGGATGAGCCGGGACACCGAAGGAAACAGGAAGTTCGGGAGCTTCAAAGGAAGCATCGCAGACACCGCATCCCTGCGCCCGCAACTCAACTGTGGCACTAAAATAAGTAGATTCGTATCGAAACTATCAACGTCTCGCATCAATTAGACCGCCGGAAGTTTTTTGCTTTCTGAGCCCTCGGCCTTCAGTGGCCGAGATCGTTCTCAATCGCTACGTCAGGCCCATCGGCCAGACGGGCAAAGCCTGTCGAGGGATTCAACCCGCAATGCCTGTTCACAACGCTCCGGATCAATTGATCGGTATTCTTCGCGATACCGTTGTCGCTTTGGTGCGGCGCGATGGGCACGATCTTTCCGCACGCCAGCTCGGCGTGTTCCTCACCGTCTACATGGCCGAGGGTCCGCACACCGTCCGCGGCCTGGCCGCGACGCTCAACGTCTCCAAGCCCGCCATCACCCGCGCGCTGGACCGCCTGGGAGAGCTGGACCTGGCGCGCCGCAAGACCGATCCGCAGGACCGCCGCAGCGTGCTGGTGCAGCGCACCGTGAAGGGCGCCGCCTTCCTGCGCGAGATCCGCGGCATCATGGTGGAGGCGGACAGCGTGGCGCACGCCGTGGCGCCCTCCGAGCCGGCCAACAGCGAAAGCGCCGCCCGCCGCGCCGGCTGAGCGCGGCCCCGCCGGCCAGACCTGCCCTTGCCGGCCCTGTTTTCGCACCGCGATCCTTTCCGCTCCCCCGCCATGCCGGCGGCGGGAGCGGCCCGTGCTTGCGGCGGAAGCAGGAGGGAGGGGGGGGGTCGCGCGGGGCGCGGGATGCCTCTAGGCTGGATGCGCTGTCATCCGCTGCCACGGAGCCTCCCGCATGCCGGATTCCCTGAACCTCGATCCCAGCCGCCTGAAGTTCGGCATCGGCCAGCCCGTGCCGCGCAACGAGGACCCGATCCTGCTGCGGGGCCAGGGCCGCTACACGGACGACCTGCAACTGCCCGGCCAGCTCTGGTGCGTGATGGTGCGCAGCCCCTACGCCCATGGCACGCTGCGCGGCATCGACACCAGCGCGGCGAAGGCGGTGCCCGGCGTGGTGGCGGTGTTCACGGGCGAGGACCTGCGGGCGGCGGGCTATGGCACGCTCCGCTGCACCATCTCCCTTCCGGGCCTGACCAACATCGAGCGCCCCGCGCTGGCGACCGACAAGGTGCGCTTCGTCGGCGATCCGATCGCCTTTGTTGTCGCCGAGACCAGGGAGGCCGCGAAGGACGGCGCCGAGGCCGTGCTGCCCGACATCGACCCGCTGCCCGCCGTGACGGAGGCTTCCGCCGCCGCCGCGCCCGGTGCGCCGCTGCTCTACGACCATGTGCCCGGCAACCAGGTGCTCGACTTCCACTATGGCGACGCCGCCAGGGTGGCGGAGGCCTTCGCCGGTGCCGCCCATGTCACGCGGCTTTCTCTGCGCAACAACCGTGTCGTCGTCTGCGCCATGGAGCCGCGCTCGGCGATCGGCGTGTATGACGCGGCGGAGGACCGCTACACGCTGCATGTCGGTAGCCAGGGCGTGTTCGGCCTGCGCAACCAGATGGCGGGCGACCTGCTGAAGGTGCCGGTGGAGAAGCTGCGCATCCTCACCGGTCATGTCGGCGGCAGCTTCGGCATGAAGGCCTCGGCCTATCCGGAATATCTCTGCCTGCTGCACGCCGCGAAGGGGCTGGGCCGCCCGGTGAAGTGGACGGATGAGCGCACCGGCTCCTTCCTGTCCGACCAGCACGGCCGCGACCACGAGGTGGAGGCGGAGCTGGCGCTGGATGCCGAGGGGAAGTTCCTCGCCGTGCGGCTCACCAGCTTCGCCAACATGGGCGGCTATCTCGCCACCGTCGGGCCGCTGATGGGCACGCTGAACTTCACCAAGAACATCCAGAGCAACTACGCGACGCCGCTGATCGAGGTGTCCACGCGCTGCCTGGTGACCAACACCACGCCGGTCTCCGCCTATCGCGGCGCCGGGCGGCCCGAGGGCAACTACTTCATGGAGCGGCTGATCGAGACGGCCGCCGCCGAGATGGGCCTCGACCCGGTCGAGATGCGCCGGCGCAACCACATCCGCCCCGAGCAGATGCCCTACGCCACCGCCTCCGGCTCCAGCTACGATGGCGGCGAGTTCTCTGCCGTGCTGGAGGAGGCGATGCGCGCCGCCGACTGGGACCGCTATGCCGCGCGCAAGGCGGACAGCGCCGCGCGGGGGATGCTGCGCGGCCGCGGCATCGGCAACTTCCTGGAATGCACCGCGCCGCCCGCCAAGGAGATGGGCGGGCTGCGCTTCGGCGAGGATGGCAGCGTCACCATCGTCACCGGCACGCTGGACTACGGGCAGGGGCACTGGACGCCCTTCGCCCAGGTGCTGCACCAGACGCTGGGCATCCCCTTCGAGCGCATCCGGCTGGTGCAGGGCGATTCCGACCAGCTCATCGCCGGCGGCGGCACGGGCGGCTCGAAGTCGCTGATGGCCTCGGGCGCCGCCATCATCGAGGCGTCCGCGCTGGTGGTGGAGAAGGCGCGCGCGGCGGCCGCGCATGTGCTGGAAGCCGCGGTGGCCGATATCGACTTCGAGCCGCACGCCGAGGGTGGCGCGCGCCTCGTCATCGCCGGCACGGACCGCGGCATCGGCCTGCTGGAGCTGGCGCGGCGCCTGCGCGCCGAGACGCACCTGCCGGAAGGCGTGCCGGACACGCTGGATGTCTCGCACATCTTCGACCAGGCGCCGATGGCCTTCCCCAATGGCTGCCACATCGCCGAGGTGGAGATCGACCCCGAGACGGGCGTCACCCGCATCGACCGCTACGTCACGGTGAACGATTTCGGCGTCATCGTGAATCCGCTGCTGGTGCAGGGGCAGGCGCATGGCGGCATCGTGCAGGGCATCGGCCAGGCGCTGATGGAGCGCACCGCCTACAGCGAGGACGGCCAGCTCCTGTCCGGCTCCTATTCGGACTACGCCCTGCCGCGCGCGGTGGACGTGCCGAGCTTCGAGTTCATCAGCCACGCCGTGCCGGCGAAAACCAATCCGCTTGGCGCCAAGGGCTGCGGCGAGGCGGGCTGCGCCGGCTCCCTGCCCGCGGTGATGAACGCCGTGGTGGATGCGCTGAAGGAGCGCGGTGTCACCCATATCGACATGCCGGCCACGCCGGAGGTCGTCTGGCGCGCGCTGCACGGGCGCGCGGCCTGAGCCGCCCCGCCCGATCCTTTCTGTCTGTCACACGGGAGAAGACATGCCCAACCCCCCCATCGGCTTCGCCCCCGGCATCAGCCTTTCCGTCGCTTCCCGCATCGCCGAGGCGGCGCTGGCCAAGGGGCGGGAGCTGAACCTCGCGCCGCTCACCGTGGTGGTGCTGGACCAGGCGGCGCAGCCGAAGCTGCTGCTGCGCGAGGATGGCGCCAGCCTGCTGCGGCCCGAGATCGCCACGGGCAAGGCCTTCGGCGCCATGGCGCTGGGCTTTGGCGGGCGGGAGCTGGCGCGCCGCTCGGCCAAGATGCCCGGCTTCATGAACGCCTTCTCCGACCTGTGCGGCGGCCGTGCCGTGCCGGTGCCGGGCGGCGTGCTGGTGCGCGACGCGCAGGGCACCGTGCTGGGCGCGGTCGGCATCTCGGGCGATGCCTCGGACAAGGACGAGGTCTGCGCGGTGGCCGGCATCGAGGCGGTGGGGCTGGTCGCGGACACCGGCGACCCGGAGTGACCGGCAGCCCCGCCGCGCCACGGGATTGAGGCCGGGGGAAAAGCCTTCTCCTGGCCTCCGCCTCGACCCGCCCGCGCGCCTTTCCGGCGGGCGGGTGCCGCTCAGCCGCCAGCGCGGACGGGCTGGGGGAGGAAATCGACCGGGCGCATGAGCGAGTTGTTCTGGCTCACCAGATAGCCCGCCTCGGCGCTGCGGCGCAGGAACTCGATCCATTCCGGGTCCGCCTGCATGGCGGCGCGGCGGCGCTCGCGGTCGGCCGCATCCTCATAGGCCCACACATGGACATAGCAGTTCACGTCGCCGGTCTCGGTGGTGAGGTAGGCCACCGGCATGCCGAGATGCCGGGTCTGCGCCGCCAGCCCGTATTCCTGGTACAGCGCCAGCTGCTTGCGGATGGTCCCGGGGCGGCAGATGTAAGTGCGGTGGTCCAGCAGCATGGCTCGTTTTCCTCCGTTGCCCGCCCAGCATGATCCGGGCGCCGGCCGCCGGCAAGCCGGGGGCCGGCGCCGATCGGGCCCCCTGCGCCGCGCTCAGGCCGGCACCGCCGCCGGCCGCGCCGCGTCGCGGATCGGCAGGTGGACCAGCGCCGCGAACACGCCGGCCAGGATGCTGACGATCCACATCAGGTCGTAGCTGCCGGTGCGGTCGAAGATCAGGCCGCCCAGCCAGGCGCCGGTGAAGCCACCCACCTGGTGGCCGAGGAACACCAGCCCGAACACCGTGGCCAGCCAGCGCGTGCCGAAGTTGCGGGCGCAGAGCGCCACCGTGGGCGGCACGGTGGAAAGCCAGAGGATGCCCATCACCGCCGAGAAGGCGAGCACCGTGCCGGTGGTCTTGGGCGCCAGGAGGAAGATGGCCATCAGCACGGCGCGGCTGGCATAGATCGCCACCAGCAGCTCCCGCCGCCGCCATTTCTGCGTCAGCTCGCCCGAGATCAGCGAGCCGGCCACGTTGAACAGCCCGATCAGGCTGATGGCGCCGGCGCCCACATAGCTCGGCAGGTGGCAGCTCGCGACGAAGCCCGGCAGGTGCACCGCCAGGAAGCTGACATGCAGCCCGCAGACGAAGAACCCGAAGAACAGGCACCAGAAGGAGGTGCTGCGGAAGGCGCGGCGCAGGGTCTGGCCGGCCGTCTCCTCGGCGGCCGCGGCGGCGCGGCCCGCGGGCGTGGCGGGGAGGGGGGTAGGGCGGTCGTTCAGCGGCAGGGCCAGCGGCACGATCAGCAGCGCCGCCGCCGCCATGACGAACAGCGCGCCCTGCCAGCCGAAGCCCGCGATGCCGAAGCCCGCCAGCGGCACCACCAGGAACTGCCCGAAGGAGGAGCCGGCGGTGCCAAGGCCGGTGGCGCGGCCGCGCTGCGCCTCGGGGAGCAGCCGGGTCATGCTGGCCATGATCACCGGCATGCCGGCGGCCGAGACGGCGACGCCCATCACCAGCCCTGCAAAGAAGGTGAACAGCGGCAGCCCGTCGGACAGCGCCATGCCCAGCATGCCCAGCGTGTAGAGCACCGCGCCGCCCATCAGCACGTAGCGCGCGCCGATCCGGTCCGCGAGCTGGCCGCAGAGCGGCTGGGAAATGCCATTGACCAGCACCTGCAGTGCGATGGCGAAGGCGAAGCCGCTGGCCGTCCAGCCATTGGCGGCCGTCATCGGCGCCAGGAACAGGCCGAAGGATTGCCGCAGCCCCATCGCCAGGGCGGCGGCCACGACGCCGCAGAGGACCAGCAGCATCATGGGGGAAAGGCGGCGCCCGCGCAGGCCGCCGGCAGGCGCATTGATGTCGGGCGGCATGGGCATTTCCTCGCAGGAACGGTTGGCGGAGGATGTCGCCGCCACGAGGGCCCGGCAAGCCCGCTCTCGGCATGGCTGCCGGGCCGGCCCCGGCGTGCCGCTCATGGGCCGGGGCGCGCCTCCCTCGGTTCCGCCCCCGCCGTCAGCCCAGCGCCTTCGCCGCCTCCATCACCGCCCGGGCATGGCCCGGCACCTTCACCTTGCGCCAGACCCTGGCCACCTTGCCGTCGCGGCCGATCAGGAAGGTGCTGCGCTCCATGCCCATGTAGGTGCGGCCATACATCGACTTCTCGACCCAGGTGCCATAGGCCTGCGCCACCGCCTTGTCGGCGTCGGAGGCGAGGGGGAAGGCCAGGCCGTGCTTCTCCGCGAACTTCTCGATCGGCTTCATCGGGTCGGGCGAGACGCCGATGACGGCGAGCCCCAGCCCCTGCATCGCCGGCAGCGCCTCCTGGAAGTCGCAGGCTTCCCGGGTGCAGCCGGAGGTGTCCGCCTTGGGGTAGAAATACAGCACGAAGGGCTGCCCCTTCATCGCCGCGAGCGAGACGCTCCGGCCGCCGCTCGCCGGCAGCTCGAACGCCGGGGCGTCCATGCCTTCCTCGATGCTCATTCGGTCCCTCCTGAAAGCCGGCCAAGGCGGCGCTCGAAGATCTCCCGCACCTGCCCGGCCTGGATGCGCATCTGCTCGCGGAAGGTGGGCAGGTCAACCGCGCCCTGGCCGAGCAGCGGCGCGGTGGCGCGCAACAGGGCGGCGGCGGTGGGGGCGGGCAGCGCCTCCTGCCGCCAGCGCCCGAGCGTCAGCCGCAGCAGGCCGAGGGCGGTGCGCCACAGCCGGTCCGCCGCGATCAGCGTCTCGGCCTCCCCGGGCGCCAGGATGCGCGCGCGCGCCAGGTTGGCGAGGGCGAGGCGGGTGGTGGGCGCCAGCACCTTCGGGTGGCGCGCCGCGTGCGCCAGTTGCAGCGCCTGGGCGATGAACTCCACCTCGACCATGCCGCCCGGCATCGCCTTGATGTCCCACGGCCCGTCCATCGGCAGGTCGCGCAGCATGCGGGCGCGCATCGCCACGGCGTCGGCGATGGCGGCCTCGCCGGCATGCGCCATGATGGCGCCCCGCACCGCCTGCCCGATGCGCCGCCGCAGCGCCGGCGGCCCCGCCACGCAGCGCGCGCGGGTCAGCGCCATGCGCTCCCAGGTCCAGGCGCTCTCGGCATGGTAGCGGGTGAAGGAGGAGAGCGAGGTGGCCACCGGCCCCTTGTTGCCGGAAGGGCGCAGCCGCATGTCGGCCTCGTAGAGCTTGCCCTCGGCGCCGGGCGCGGTGATGGCGGCGATCACCTGCTGCGCGAGGCGCCCGAAATAGACGCTGGGCGGCAGCGCGCGGGGCCCGCCGCGGCTTTCCTCGGCATCCTCGGGGTGGTCGTAGATCAGCACCAGGTCGAGGTCGGAGCCGGGCAGCATCTCCTGGCCGCCGAGCTTGCCCAGCGCCACCACCGCCAGGGCGCCGCCCTTCACCCGGCCGAAGCGCGTGGCGAACTCGCGGGCGACATGCGGCAGCAGGGCGCCGATGGCGGCATCGGCCAGGGCGCTGCGCGCGGCGCCCGCCGCATCGGCGTCGATCGCGCCTTCCAGCGCGGCGGCGTCGATCTCGAACTTGCCTTCCGTCACCATCCGGCGGGCGCCCTCCAGCGCCTCCTCGAAGTGGCGGGCCTGCTTCAGCAGCGCCGGCAGCACGGCGGCGGCACCCTCCGGCCCGCCGCCGGCCAGCAACCCGTCGAGCGAGGCGGGGTTGTTGGCAAGATGGTTGGCCAGCGCCGGCGCCGCGCCGAGAATGCCCGCCACACGCTGCAAGAGTGCCGGGTTGCGATGGAACAGCGAGAGCATCTGCACCCCCGCCGACATGCGCGAAAGCACGGCGTCGAACCGCGCCAGCGCCGCGTCCGGCTCGCGCTGCGCCGCGAAGGCCGAGAGCAGGGTGGGCGTCAGCTGGGTCAGCAGCTCGCGCGCCCGCTCGCTGCGCGTGGCGCGCAGCCGGCCATGCCGCCAGCCGCGGATCATCCCCGCCACCTGGGCGGGCTGCGCGTAGCCCATGGCCGAAAGGGCGGCGAGCGTCTCCGGGTCGTCCCGCGCGCCGTTGAAGACGAGCCCGGCGGCCGCCCCCTCTGTTCCGCCATCCTGCTCGAGCGCGGGCTCGCGCTCGAACATCTGCGCGTAGTGCTGCTCGACGCGGTTGAGGTGCCCGGTGAGGGTGGCGGCGAAGGCGGCCGCATCGGGGAAGCCCATGAAGCTGGCGATCCGCGCGAGGCCCTCCTCGTCCTCCGGCAGGCGCTGGGTCTGCCGGTCGGCCACCATCTGCAGGCGGTGCTCGACATCGCGCAGGAACACATAGGCGTCCGCCAGGTCGGCGGCGGCGCGGCGCTCGATGCGCCCGGCCCCGGCCAGCGCCGCGAGCGCGCCGAGCGTGGTGGGGTCGCGCAGCCCGGGGTCGCGCCCGGCCCAGATGAGCTGCAGCACCTGGGTGGTGAACTCGATCTCGCGGATGCCGCCCCGGCCGAGCTTCACGTCGTGCCCGGCCACGCGCACCTCCGCATGCGCGCCGCGCGCCCCGTGCGCCGCATGGATCTGCCGCTTGATCGAGTGGATGTCGGCGATCATCGCGAAGTCGAGGTGGCGGCGCCAGACGAAGGGGCGGATCTCGCTCAGGAAGTGCTCGCCGAGCGCGCGGTCGCCGCCCACGGGCCGCGCCTTGATCATCGCCGCCCGCTCCCAGTTCTGGCCGAGCGATTCGTAGTAGGAGATGGCGGTGGCGATGTTGACGGCGAGCGGCGTCGCCGCCGGGTCGGGGCGCAGCCGCAGGTCGGTGCGGAACACGTAGCCTCCGGCGGTGCGCTCCTCCATCAGCTTCACCAGGTCGCGCGCGATGCGGACATAGAGCGCGCCGGCACGCTCGGCGTTGCAGGCGGCGGCCATCGGGTCGTAGAGGACCATCAGGTCGATGTCGGAGGAGTAGTTGAGTTCGCCGCCGCCCAGCTTGCCCATGCCCAGGATGACCAGCCCCGAGCCGCGCGCCACCCCGCGCGAATCGCGGCTGCCCGCGCGCGGCAGGCGCAACTCCCCACGCCCGGCCGCCTCGCGGAGCAGATGCGCGCAGGCGTAGTCGATCGCCGCCTCCGCCAGCGCGGAGAGCGCGCCCGTCACCCGGTCGAGCGGCCACTGCCCCGCAAGGTCGGCGGCGGCGATGATCAGCGCCGCCTGGCGCTTGGCCTGCCGCAGCAGCGCCGCCACGGCGGGGCGCGCCGCGTCCGGGTCGGCGCGGCCGAGCGGGTCGAGCGCCAGGGCCAGGGCATCGTCCGGCCCGCGCTCGGCGTAGCGCAGCAGGGTGGCGCTTTCGCGCTCCGCCAGCTCGGCCAGATAGGGGCTGTGGCCGCCCAGCGCCTCCAGCAGCGCAATGCCGCCAGGCGTGGCGGCGAAGGCCCGCTCGGCCGCGCCGCGTTCGGCGAAGGCCTCCAGCAGCCGTTGCGCGGCCAGCCGGTCATGGGGAGCGGGCAGGGTTCGGGCGGAGAGGCTTGCAGGGCGCATGACGGGGAAGCCAACTCATGCGCGGCCTGAGCGGTCAAGCCCTGCGTTGCGCCGGCTGGCTCGGCCGGCTGCTGCTGGCGTTGATGCTGGCCTTGGGGCTCGGCCTAGCGGCGCTGTCCTGGCGGCTCTCGGAGGGGCCGCTGCACCTGCCCATGCTGGCGCCGGTGCTGGAAGGGATGGCCCCGCGGCTCGGGCTGGAGGAGACGCTGGAGGTGGGGGATGTCGCCATCGCCTGGGGCGGCTTCCGGGAGGCGGGGCGCTCGCCCCTCGAGCTGCGCGTCGGCGGCGTGCGGCTGCTGGACATGGCGGGCGCGGTGCGGCAGGAGCTGCCGGACATCAGCGTGACCCTGGCCTTCGGCGAGCTGCTGCGCGGCACGGTGATGCCGCTGCGCATCTCGGTGCAGCGGCCGGCCGTGGTGCTGGAGCGCGCCCCGGATGGGCGCGTGACCCTGGCCATGGGCCGCACCGCCCTTCCGGCCGTGCCGGAGGAGCCGGACGCGCCCTCGGCCGAGGGGGGCGAGGTGCTGCGCGGGCTGCTCGGGCCGGAGGCCAGAAGCTCGCCGCTCGGCGCGCTGCGGCGCCTCGACCTCGCCGATGGCCGCCTGACCATCCTGGACCGCCAGCTCAACCTCGTCTGGCGGCTGGAGGGGGTGAACCTGGCGCTGCGCCGCCTGCCCGGCGGCGGCGCGGAAGGCGAGGGCAGCGCCGCCCTGGCCCTGCCCGACCAGGGCGCGCCGCTGCCGGTGCGCCTGTCTGGCCGCATCACCGGCACCACGGACCGGCTGGAGGGCAGCATCGCGCTGCCGGAGCTGGAGCCCGCCCGCGTCGCCGCGCTGCTGCCCGCCCTGGCGCCGCTCGCGCTGTTCGACGCGCCCGTTTCCCTCGCCATCTCCGGCCATGTGGATGCGCGCGAGGCCGGCGCCGTGCCGCAGCTTCGCCTCGAGCTGCGGGCGGGGGCGGGCGGCATCGTGCATGAGGGGCGGCGCATCGCATTCGCCGGGCTGATGCTGGAGGCGGCGGGCAATCCGGCCTCCTTGGAGCTGCGCCGCCTGCGCCTCGCCCTGCCGGTGGCGAGGCGGCCGGATGGCAGCGCGGCGCCGGCGCCGACCGTGCTGGAGGCGAGCGGCCAGGCCCGCCTCGCCGACGGGCGCTGGCGCGCGGGGCTGGAACTCTCGCTCGGCAGCCTCGCCGCCGCCGACCTCGGCGCCTACTGGCCGGAGGGCGTGGTGCGCGGTGCCCGCAAATGGGTGGTGGAGAACGTCACCGGCGGCACCTTCCACGATGGCCGCTTCTCGCTGGCCGCCGAGGCGGCGGCCGACCTGTCCGGGCTGCGCGTCACCACGCTCGACGGCACGCTCGGGCTGGAGCAGGGCGTGGTCCACTGGCTGCGCCCCATCGCCCCGCTGGAAGGGGTGAAGGCCACGGCGCAGTTCGGCCTGAAGGAGATCCGCATCGAGGCCGGCACGGCGCGCCAGTCCGGCACCGCGCTGACCAGCCCGGGCGCCACCATCCGCTTCCACGGGCTGGACGGCAGCCAGGAGCAGGCCGAGATCGAGGCGAAGCTGCGCGGCCCGGTGCCGGAGGTGGTGGCGCTGATCCGCCATCCGCGGCTGAAGCTGTTCGAGAAGCGCCCGCTCGACCTGAAGGAGCCGGGCGGGCAGATGGAGGGCTCGCTGCGGCTGGCCTTCCCGCTGCTGGAGGACATCCCCTCCGAGGTGCTGCGCGTCCAGGTGCAGGCGCGGCTGACCCAGATGCGGCTGGCCGACGTGGTGATGGGCAAGCGGCTGGAGCGCGGCACCGCCGACCTCACCGTCACCAACAGCACGCTGAAGGCGAGCGGCAACGCCCAGCTCGACGGCATCCCGACGCAGCTCAACGTCGAGATGGACTTCCGCCCCGGCCCCGCCACCCAGGTGGTGGAGCGCATCCGCGCCGAGGCGAGGCCGGACGCCGCCCGCATCGCCGATTTCGGGCTGGACCTGGAGGGCTTCGTGGCCGGGCCGGTGGGCGTGCAGGCGGTGATGGAGAAGCGCCGCGCGGGCGACATGCGCGTCAGCATCCAGGGCGACCTGCGCGAGAGCCGCATGACGCTCTCCCCCTTCGCCTGGAGCAAGCCGCCCGGCCAGGCGGCCACCGCCCAGGCCGAGCTGCGGGTGGAGGGAGACTCGCTGCGCGCGGTGGAGAGCTTCCGCGTCGCCGCGCCCGCGCTGTCGGCGCGGGGGCGGGTGAGCTTCGCCGCCGCCAGCCGGCCGGAGCGGGTGGACGTGGCGGAGGCGGCGGTGTTCGGCAGCCGCTTCGCCGCCCAGGCCTGGCCGCCCGCGCGGAGCGGCGCCGCCCCCTGGCGCTTCCGGCTGGAAGGGCCGGTGCTCGACCTCGGGCCGGTGCTCGCCGCCCGGGATGCCGCCGGCGGCGGCGACGCGCCGGGCGGTGACGACAGCGCGCCCGTGGCGGTGGAAGGGCGGTTCGACCAGGTGCGGCTGGGCGGGGGGCGCATGGTGGGCGGCGTCTCGGGCCGCGCCCTGGCCGATGCGCGCGGCGTGCTGCGCGAGGCGCGCTTCACCGGCCAGACCGGCCCCGGCGGGGGCTTCGACGTGGCGGTGACGCCGGACCGCGCCGGCCGCGCCCTGCGGCTGCACGCCGAGAACGCGGGCGACCTGCTGCGCGCCTTCGACGTGCTGCGCACGGTGCAGGGCGGGCGCCTCGCGGTCACCGGGCGCTGGGCCGGCAACGCGCCGGGCGCCACCCTCAGCGGCACGGCGGAGATGGAGAACTTCTCCATCAGCGAGGCGGAGGGCATCGGCAAGCTGCTCCAGGCCCTCACCGTCTATGGCGTGTTCGACGCGGTGCGCGGTCCGGGCCTCAGCTTCTCCCGCATGGTGGCGCCCTTCCACCTGACCCCGGACACGCTCCACGTGCAGGAGGCGCGCGCCTTCTCCGCCTCGCTCGGCGTCACCGCCAAGGGCAGCATCCCCCGCCATGGCGGCGCGATCGACCTCGAGGGCACCATCGTGCCGGCCTATGTCATCAACTCGCTGCTGGGGCAGATCCCGCTGCTGGGGCGGCTGTTCAGCCCGGAGCAGGGGGGCGGGCTGTTCGCCGCCACCTGGCGGATGCGGGGGCCGGTGCAGGACCCCACCGTTTCGGTGAACCCGCTGGCGGCGCTGACGCCGGGCTTCCTGCGCGGGCTGTTCGGCGGCGGGGCGCCCCCGGGGCAGCAGCCGGCGCCGCCCGCGCCCTGAGCCGGCGCCGGTGCTGCGTCACGGCGTGATCAGGATGGCGCCCTCCACCCGGCGCTCCTCCGCCGCGCGATGCGCCTCCACGATGTGGTCCAGGGTGAAGCGCTGGCCGATATCGACCTTCACATGCCCCTTCGCGATGGCGTCGAAAAGGTCGGCCGCGTGGGCGCGCAGGGACTGCTCGTCGGCGTTGTGCGGAAACACCGAGGGCCGCGTCAGGAACAGGTTGCCCTTCTGGCCCAGCAGCTCCGGGTCGATCGCCGGGGAGGGGCCGGAGGCGCTGCCATAGCTGACCACCAGGCCGAAGGGCGCGGCGCAGTCGAGCGACTTCAGCAGCGTGTCCTTGCCGACCGCGTCATACACCACGCGGGCCTTGCGCCCGCCGCTGGCCTGCAGGAAGGCCTGGGGCCAGTCCGGGTCGTTCAGGTCCACCACCGCCACGCAGCCCGCCGCCAGGGCCGCGCCCTTCTTGCGCGGCGAGCCGGTGGTGCCGATCACCGTGGCGCCCAGCGCCGTGGCCCAGCGCGACAGGATCTGGCCGACGCCGCCGGCGGCCGAATGCACCAGCAGCAGCTCGCCCGGCTGCACCGCATGGGTGGCGCGCAGCAGGTACTGCGCCGTCAGGCCCTTGAAGAGCAGCGTGGCCGCCGCCTCGTCGCTGATGCTGTCCGGCAGCTTCACCAGCTTGGCCGCGGGCACGTTGCGCCGGTCGGCATAGGCGCCGACGCCGGCATTCATGGTGGCCACCCGCTCGCCCGGCGCCACGCCCTCCACGCCCGGCCCGACCGCCTCGACCACGCCCGCCGCCTCGAAGCCCAGCCCGGTGGGAGGCTTGTGGGGATGGCGGCCGCGGCGCTGGTAGATGTCGATGAAGTTGAAGCCGATGGCGGTGTGCCGGATCTGCGCCTCTCCCGGGCCGGGCGGCGGCAGCTCCTCCGTCAACACCTTCATGACCTCGGGGGGGCCGAACTCGTCGAGCACGACACGGCGGCTTGCTGCCATCATTTCCTCCTTGCGCGCGGCCTGGACGCCGGCCGGGATACCCCCGGTTGGCACGGCGGGGAGGCGGTGTCCACCGCTCCCGCCGCCCCGCCAGGCCGTGCCTCAGGCGGCGGGGCGCACCAGCACGTGGCGCTTGCGGCCGGCGGAGAGCTTGGCGGCGCCGTCGCGCAGGTCCGCCTCCGTCACCTCCAGCGCCTCGTCGCCGATGGCGGCGTCGTTCAGCCGCAGCCCGCCCTGGCGGATCAGCCGGCGCGCCTCGCCCTTGCTGGCGGCGAAGCCGGCCTGCACGGCGAGGTCGATCGCCGCCGCCGGCAGGGTGGCGGCGATGGAGGGCAGCGTCTCGGCCGCCTGGCCTTCCTCGAAGGCGCGGCGGGCGGTCTCGGCGGCCAGCGTGGCGGCCTCGCGCCCGTGCAGCATGGCGGTGGCCTCCGTGGCGAGGACCTTCTTGGCCTCGTTCACCTCCGCGCCGCCCAGCGCGCCGAGGCGCCTCACCTCGTCCATCGGCACCTCGGTGAAGAGGGCCAGGAAGCGGCCGACATCGGCATCCTCCGTATTGCGCCAGAACTGCCAGTAGTCATAGGGCGCGAGGCGGTCGGGGTTGAGCCACACGGCGCCGCCGGCGGTCTTGCCCATCTTGGTGCCGGAGGCGGTGGTGAGCAGCGGGGTGGTCAGGCCGAACACCTCCGCGCCGTCGCAGCGCCGGTTCAGCTCCACGCCCATGATGATGTTGCCCCACTGGTCGGAGCCGCCCATCTGCAGGGCCACACCGTGCCGCCGCCGCAGCTCCAGGAAGTCGTAGGACTGCAGCAGCATGTAGTTGAATTCGAGGAAGGAGAGCGGCTGCTCGCGGTCCAGCCGCAGCTTCACGCTGTCCATTGTCAGCATGCGGTTGACGCTGAAGTGGCGGCCGATGTCGCGCAGGAAGGGGATGTAGAGGAGCCGGTCCAGCCAGTCCTTGTTGTCCACCATCATCGCGTCCGTGGCACCCTCGCCGAAGGACAGGAAGGAGGCGAAGGTCTTGCGGATGCCGGCCTTGTTCACCTCGATCTGCTCGTCCGTCAGCAGCGGGCGGGCCTCGTCGCGGAAGGAGGGGTCGCCGATGCGGGTGGTGCCGCCGCCGAGCAGCGCCACCGGCTTGTGCCCCGTGCGCTGGAGCAGCCGCAGCATCATGATCGAGAGCAGGTGGCCGACATGCAGGCTGTCCGCCGTGCAGTCGAAGCCGACATAGGCGGGAAGCGGCCCCTGCTTCATGCGGGCGGCCATCGCCGCCTCGTCGGTCACCTGGTGGATGTAGCCGCGCTCGCGCGCCACCTGCAGGAACTCGTCCATCGTCGCCTTTGCCCGCTTCTGGCCCGGACGCTGCCGCCCGGCCTTTCCTTGAGGCTGCGGCCCTAGCACAGTGTGCCCCATGCTGCGAACCATCGGACTGATGAGTGGCACCTCGCTGGATGGCGTGGATGCCGCATGGGTGGAGACGGATGGCGACCGGATCGGCCGGGTCGGGCCCAGCCTGACGCTGCCCTACGACCCGGCGCTGCGGCGCGACCTGCGCCGCCTGCTGGACATGGCGGGCGACCTGCCGGCGGACGATCCTTTCCTGCTGGACTGCGAGCGGCGCCTGACGGAGCGCCACGCCGAGGCGGTGGTCCGGCTCGGCCAGCCCGCCGACCTGCTGGGCTTCCATGGCCAGACCATCCTGCACCGCCCAGCCGCCGGCCAGCCGGGCAAGGGGCGCACCTGGCAGATCGGCGACGCGGCGCTGCTGGCCCGCGCCACCGGCATCCGCGTGGTGCATGACTTCCGCAGCGCCGATGTGGCGGCGGGCGGGCAGGGGGCGCCGCTGGTGCCCATCGTCCATGCCGTGATGGCGGCCGACCTGCCGAAGCCGCTGGCCATCCTGAACCTCGGCGGCGTCGGCAACGTCACCTGGATCGGCGCCGACCACCGGCTGGTGGCGTTCGACACCGGCCCCGCCAACGGCCCGCTCGACGACTGGGCGCGCCGCGCCACGGGGGCCGACTACGACAAGGATGGCCGCCTGGCGCTGGCCGGGCAGCCGGATGGCGCCGTGCTGGGCCGGCTGCTGGCGCATCCCTATCTCGCGGCGCTGCCGCCCAAGTCGCTGGACCGGCTGGATTTCGACCGCGCCCTGCGGGAAGCGGGCGCGGGCGACCTGTCTCCGGCCGATGGCGCGGCGACGCTGGTGGCCTTCTGCGCCTGCGCGGTGGCGGCGGCGGCGCGGCACTTCCCCGAGCCGCCGCGGCAATGGCTGGTGGCCGGCGGCGGGCGGCGCAACCCGGCGCTGATGCGCGCCCTGGCCAGCGCGCTGGCCGAGCCGGTGCGCCCGGTGGAGGTGGCCGGCTGGGATGGCGACGCGCTGGAGGCGCAGGCCTTCGGCGTGCTGGCGGCGCGGGTGGTGAAGGGGCTGCCGCTGACCTATCCCGGCACCACGGGCGCGCCGGAGCCGCTGACGGGGGGCATGCTGACCGCCGCCTGAGGCTGGCGCCGCAGCAGCCGCGCGCGCATCTCCGCATGGGCGGCGAGGAAGCGCGCGGCGGCGTCGGGCGGGGCGTTCCAGGGCAGCGAGACGCGGATGGCGCAGGCCGCGTCCCCGCCCAGCCCCATGGCGCGCAGCACCGGGCTCGGGCCCACCTTGCCGGAGGAGCAGGCCGCGCCGGAGGAGACCCGCACCCCCGCCAGGTCGAGTGCGATCACCTGCGTCTCGGCCGCCACGCCGGGGAGGATCAGGCAGCTCGTATTGGGCAGGCGCGGCGCGGCGCCGCCCGCCACCGGCAGGCCGGCGCCCGCCTCGATGGCGTCGCGCAGCGCGGCGAGGCGGGGCGCCTCGGCGGGGTCGAGCGCGGCCACGGCGGCGGCGAAGCCGGCGATGGCGGGCAGCGCCTCGGTGCCGCCGCGCCGGCCGCGCTCCTGCCCGCCGCCGGGCAGCAGCGCCGGCAGGTCCAGCCCCGGCCGCAGCAGCAGCGCGCCGGCTCCCTTGGGCCCGCCCAGCTTGTGGGCCGAGAGCGCCAGGCTGTCCGCGCCGAAATCCTCCAGCGTCACGGAAAGGCGGCCGGCGGCCTGCACCGCGTCCACATGCAGCAGGGCGCCATGGGCGCGGCACAGCGCCGCGGCCGCGGCCAGGGGGTGCAGCACGCCGGTCTCGTTGTTCGCGGCCATCAGGCAGACCAAAGCGGGACCACCCATGGCCAGCGCCGCCTCCAGCGCCGCGAGGTCGAGCGTGCCGTCGGGCAGGACGGGCAGGGTTTCCACCGCTCGCCCGGCGCGCAGGATGGCGGGGTGCTCCGTGGCGCCCGCCAGGATGCGCCGCCCGGCGCCCAGCCCGTGCAGCGCCAGGGCATTGGCCTCGGTGGCGCCGGCGGTGAAGACGAGGTCGCGCGCCCGGCCGCCGAAGCGGGTGGCGATGGTGGCGCGCGCCTGCTCCAGCACCTGCCGCGCGGCGCGGCCATCGGCATGGATGGAGGAGGGGTTCCCGGTCAGCGCCAGCGCCGCCAGCACCGCCTCCCGCGCCTCGGGGCGCAGCGGCTCGGTGGCGTTGGCGTCCAGGTAGAGGGAGGGGGCGCTCATGCCGTTTCGGGCGATGTTCCGGGCAGAGTTCCGGGCGCCGGCGGCAGGGCGCGGCCGCAGACGCGGCCCTCCACCACGTCGGAGAGGGTGGTGTGCTGGAGGAAAAGGCGGATCTGCTCGCCGAGCTCGTGCCAGAGGTCGTGCGTCAGGCAGCGGTTGCCGGTGAGGCAGCCCGGCGAGCCCTCGTCGCAGCGCGTGGCGGTGATGGGCTCGTCCACCGCGTCGATGATGGTGCCGATGGCGATGTGCTCGGGTGCCAGGGCCAGGCGGTAGCCGCCCCCCGGCCCGCGCGCCGAGGCGACGAGCCCCGCGCGCCGGAGTCGGGCGAAAAGCTGTTCCAGATAGGCCACGGAAAGGCATTGCGCCTGGGCGATCTCCGAAAGGCTGACGGGGCGTTCCCGCGCCTCATGGACACCTGCGCCTGGCGCATGGCTGTCATCCGCACAGCTATGCCCTCGGGCGCGGGCGGCCAGTTCCACCATCGCCATGACGGCATATCGGCCGCGTGTAGACAGGCGCATCAGTCGTTTCTTCCTGCCTGGAACGGTTTTTCGCCGCCCCGTGGCGGCCAGCAAGAAAGCCACACGGGGCAGGCCCTCTGAAGGTGAATTCCGTTATGAAAGCGACGGCCTGTTGCCTATATTGACCGCGTCGCGGGGAGCGGAAGCCTGCCCCGGGACGACAAGGGCATGAAACGGACGCCGGACACTGATGCCAGACACCACGGCACTCCCTGTCGTGGGCATCGAAGCTATTGATCCCGACTGTGCGAGTCAACATTGGTCGGGGCAGGGTTTCGGTCTGGCATGCGCCGGACGCATCAATCGGGGTTCATGCCTTTGGCCGGCCCGGCCACCCTGCGGGGTCCGACGGGCCGTCATGGTTTCCCAACCGGGCGCTGCCGCGCCCACCGCACTGGATGCAAGGGGACGATGCCTGAGGTGATGTTTGCCGGGCCTGATGGCCGGCTTGAGGGTCGTTACCACCACGCGAAGCAGCCCAATGCCCCCGTGGCGCTGGTCCTGCACCCGCACCCGCTGCATGGCGGGACCATGAACAACCGGGTGGTGCACGCGCTGTATACGCGCTTCCAGAACATGGGTTTCTCCACCCTGCGCTTTAACTTCCGCGGCGTGGGCCGCAGCCAGGGCCGCTACGATGGCGGCATCGGCGAGATCTCGGACGCCGCGGCGGCGCTCGACTTCCTCCAGGCGGTGAACCCGAACGCCTCCATGCTGTGGGTGGCCGGCTATTCCTTCGGCTCCTATGTCGGCATGCAGCTGCTGATGCGGCGGCCGGAGATGGGCGGCTTCGTTTCCATCTCCACCCCGGCCAGCCACTACGATTTCGGTTTCCTCGCGCCCTGCCCCTGCTCGGGCCTGATCCTGCACGGGGCCGAGGACGAGCTGGTGCCCGAGGGCTCGGTGCGGAAGCTGGTGGACAAGCTGAACACCCAGCGCGGCATCGCGATCGACTACCGGGTCCAGGAAGGCGCGGGCCACGTCTTCACCGCCGACCAGACGGAAAAGGTGGCCAATGCCGCCGAGGACCATGTGCGCACCATGCTGAACCGCACCCGGATGGCCATGGCGGCCGACTGATCGCCCCGCCGCAACAACGCTGCCGCTTTCGCAAAGGGGCCGGATGGCGCATGCCACCGGCCCCTTTTCGTGCCCATCACGCGGCGCGCAGGGCGGGGATCAGCATCTCCTCCACCAGCGCGTGCAGCGCCCGCGCATGGCCGCTCGCCCCGCCCGAGGGCTGGTCAGGGTCCGAGGTCATGACGATGCTGGCCCCGAGCCGGGGCAGCACATGCACCATCTGCCCGCCATAGCCCCAGGCATAGGCGCGCGCCTCCCCGCCCGGCCGGTCCAGGAACCAGCCATAGCCATGCGCGTCGCCGGTGAAGACGGAGCGCGTGCGTGGCGTCCAGCAGGCGCGCACCCATTCCGCCGCCAGCACGGCGCGGCCCTGCCATTGCCCGCCCTGCCGGTGCATCTCGGCGAGGCGCAACAGGGCGCGGGGCGAGAGCAGCATGTCGTTGCCGCCGAAGTAGATGCCCTGCGGATCGCGCGGCCAGGGCGGGATCTCGATGCCGAGGGGTGTGCCCAGCCATTCCCGCGCCAGCGCCAGGGTGCTGCGGCCGGCGCGAAGGGTCAGGATGGCCGAGAGAAGGTGGGAGTTGCCGGTGGAATACAGCATCGGCCCGCCCGGATCGGCGGCGAAGGGCCGGGCGAGGGCGGCGCGCACCCAGTCGCGGCTCGACACCCAGGCCCCATAATGGGCGCCGGAGGTGCGCTCCAGCCCCGCCTGCATCGAGAGCAGATGGCCGATGGTGATCTCCTCCAGCCGCGGATCGGCAGCGCGCGGCAGGCGGGCGCGCAGCAGGGGCGCGATGCGCTGCTCCGTCCCCTCCAGCACCCCGCGCGCGATGGCGGCGCCGACCAGCGCGGCGATGACGGCCTTGGAGACGGACTTCACATTCGCCGGCCGCTCCGGCGGCGGGCCGCCGAAGCGCCGCTCCACCACGGTCTCGCCCCCGCGCGCCACGATGAGCGTGCGGAGCTGCGGCAGGGCGGCCGCCCGCTCCAGGGCGGGGCCGAACCCCTCCGGTGCCGCCCTGGCGCGGCGCGCGAGCAGCAGGGCGGGCATGGCCAGCAACAGGTGCCGGCGGACGGGGCTGTGGCTCGGCATCGGCGCGCATATGGCCCCGCCGGGGCGGGGCGGAAGGGGCCGGCGTATCGCACCGCGCGTGGCGTGCCGGAACGCGGCCGTACCAAGCCGTTCGGGCTTGCGCAACTTCGCTGATCTCCACGAGGATCTTTCCGCCGCCCGCCATCGGCGCTGGCCGCGCTTGGGCCGCATGCTAGCGTCGCCGTGACATTTGGGAGACAAGACCATGCCGCGTAACGCTGCCCGTCCGGCGGCCTCCTGGCGCCTTCTCGCCGCGCTTGGCTGCCTCGCCGTTCTTCCCGCCGCCGCGCAGGCCAACACCCTGACCATCGCGGCGATGACCTCGCCCAGCGCGCTCGATCCGCACTACCACTCGACCAACAACAACAACATGGCGCTGCGGCAGATCTTCGATCCGCTGATCAACGAGGCGAACAACGGCAAGCTGGTGCCGGGCCTGGCGGAATCCTGGCGCGTGGTCGACGACCTGACCTGGGAGATCAGGCTCAAGCCGGACGTGCGCTTCCATGACGGCACGCCCTTCGGCGCGGAGGACCTGGCCTTCACCTTCAACCGCGTGCCCAACGTGCCGAACAGCCCCGGCCCGTTCACGCCTTATGTGCGCAGCATCAAGTCGATCGAGGTGGTGGACCCGCTGACGGTGCGCATCCACACCCACCAGCCCAACCCCTTCCTCGACTACGACCTGACGCGCATCATGATGCTCTCCCGCAGCATCCATGCCGATGCGACCACGGGCGGCTTCAACACCGGCAAGCTGGCGGTGGGCACCGGCGCCTACCGCTACGCCGGCTTCATCCTGAACGAGCGGCTGACGCTGGAGGCCAATCCCGCCTTCCATGGCGGCAAGCCGGACTGGGACCGGGTGGAGACGCGCTACGTCTCCAATTCCGGCGCGCGCGTCGCGGCCATCCTGGCCGGCGAGGTCGACCTGGTGGACAGCGTGCCGGTGCAGGACGTGGCGCGGCTGAAGCGCGAGGCCGCGATCGAGGTCTATGGCACGGAAAGCTACGGCACCGCCTACCTCTTTCCCGACAGCGACCGCGAGAACGCGCCCTTCGTCACCGACAAGCAGGGCCGCCCGCTGGCGAAGAACCCGCTGCGCGACACGCGCGTGCGCGAGGCGCTCTCGCTCGGCATCAACCGCCAGGGGATCGTCGACCGGCTGCTGGCCGGGCAGGGGGCGCCGGCCGAGCAGTTCGCGCCGCCCGCCGTGGCCGACCGCGCGCCGGGACTGCCGCCGCTCGCCTATGACGTGGCGCGCGCCCGCAAGCTGCTGGCGGAGGCCGGCTACCCGGATGGCTTCCGCATGACCATCCACGGCCCGAACGGCTTCTTCACCAGCGATGGCGACGTGCTGCAGGCCATCGCCCAGGGCTTCAGCCGCATCGGGGTGGAGACGCAGGTGGAGGTGCTGCCGCCGGCCAACTTCTTCACCCGCGCCACCAACCGCGACTTCGCCATGTTCCTCACCACCTACACCTCGAACCTGGCGGCCAACACGCTGCGCCAGGTGGTGATGACGCGCGACCCCGAGTCCGGCAACGGCCCCTTCAACCGCCAGCGCTATTCCAACCCGGCGCTGGACAAGCCGCTGGCCGAGGCGCTGCGCACCATGGACCCGGCGCGGCGCCAGGCGCTGACCTCGGAGGCGATGCGGATCTCGGTGGAGGACAAGGCGGTGATCCCGGTCTTCTACCTTCGCGTCAACTGGGCCGCCCGCAAGGACCGGCTGACCTACGACCCGAGCCCGAACTGGGACACCACCGCCCTGTTCGCCACTCCCGTGAAGCGCTGAGAACTGGATCAAGAGAGCATGCCCGAGCAATCCGTGCAGGACCGCCTGCGCAAGGCCGTCGATGCCAATTTCGACAGCGAGGTCGCCTTCCTGACCGAGCTGGTGCGCTTCCCCAGCCTGCGCGGCCGCGAGGCGCCGCTGCAGGACTGGGTGGCCCGCCAGATGGCCGCGCGCGGCTACGCGGTGGACCGCTTCACCATCGCCGAGACGCCGCTGGAGGCGCACCCCAAGGCCGCGCCCATGGTGGAGGTCGATCCCGCCGGCTCCGTGCAGGTGGTGGCCACCCACCGCGCCAAGGACCCCACCGGCCGCAGCCTGATCCTGCAGGGGCATATCGACGTGGTGCCGGAAGGCCCCAAGGAGATGTGGACCCACCCGCCCTATGCCGGGGTGGTGCGCGATGGCTGGCTCTATGGCCGCGGCGCCAACGACATGAAGGCGGGCGTCGCCTGCATGATCTTCGCCATGGACGCGCTGCGCGAGGCCGGGCTTGAGCCGGCCGCCGACGTGCACATCCAGACCGTGACGGAGGAGGAGAGCACCGGTAACGGCGCGCTCGCCACCCTGGCGCGCGGCTACCGCGCCGAGGCCTGCCTGATCCCCGAGCCCACCGGCCACACCATCACCCGCGCGCATACGGGCACGCTGTGGTTCCGCGTGCGGGTGCGCGGCGTGCCGGTGCATGTGGCGCAGGCGCAGACCGGCACCAACGCCATCCTCTCCGCCATGCACATCATCCAGGCGCTGCAGCAGCACACGAAGGTGGTGAACGAGGCGGCGAGATCCGACCGCTGGTATGCCGAGATCCAGGACCCCATCAAGTTCAACCCCGGCATCATCCGCGGCGGCGACTGGGCCAGCTCCACCCCCGCCTGGTGCGAGGTGGACTGCCGCATCGGCCTGCTGCCCAGCACGGAGGTTGCGGACGCCATGGCGGCGGTGGAGCGCTGCATCCAGGACAGCCGCGCCGGCGACACCTTCCTGGCCAACAACCCGCCCGAGGTGATCTGGCACGGCTTCCAGGCGGATGGCTTCGTGCAGGAGCCGGGCACCGAGGCCGAGGCCGTGCTCGCCGCCGCGCACCAGTCGGTGTTCCAGGCGCCGATGGAGGCGCGCATCACCACGGCGGTGAACGACACCCGCTATTACGGCCGCTACTACGACATGCCGGCGCTCTGCTACGGCCCCTCCGGCGAGGGCAACCATGGCTTCGACGAGCGCACCAACCTCGACAGCCTGCGCAAGACGACGCTGACCATCGCCAGCTTCATCGCCGACTGGTGCGGCGTGCGCGAGATCGCCCGCTAAGCCGGCGGATGTGCGAGGCGGGGTGGTGGTATTCCCACCCCGCCCTTCCACCCCGGGCGGGGGTGGCCCATATTCGCGCCATGTCCGCCTCCTCCCGCCTCATCTACCTGGACAACCACGCCACCACGCCGCCCGACCCGCGCGTGCTGGCCGCCATGCGCCCCTGGTGGGAGGAGAACTTCGCCAACCCGCACAGCGTGGAGCACGCGCAGGGCCGGGCGGCGGAAGCGGCGGTGGAGGCGGCGCGCACCCATGTGGCGGCGCTGGTCGGCGCCGAGCCGCGCGAGATCGTCTTCACCTCCGGCGCCACGGAATCCAACAACCTCGCCATCAAGGGCGCCGCCCGCTTCGCCGCCGCGCAGGGCGATGCGCGCCGCCGCGTCATCACCGTGGCGACCGAGCACAAATGCGTGCTGGAAAGCGTGCGGGACCTCGCGGCCGAGGGGTTCGAGCCGGTGGTGCTGCCGGTCGGCCCCGGCGGCCTGCTGGACCCCGGCGCGCTGCGCGCCGCCCTGGCCGGCAAGCCCACCCTGCTGGTCTCGGTGATGGCGGTGAACAACGAGATCGGCGTGGCGCAGGACCTCGCCACGCTGGTGCCCATCGCCCGGGAGGCCGGCGCGCTGTTCCACACCGACGCGGCGCAGGCCGCCGGGCGCATCCCGCTCGACGTGGCGGAGCTGGGCGTGGACCTGCTCTCGCTCTCCGCCCACAAGATCTACGGCCCCAAGGGCGTGGGCGCGCTTTATGTGCGGCGCCGGCCGCGCGTGCGCCTCGCGCCCCTGTTCTCGGGCGGCGGGCAGGAGCGGGGGCTCCGCTCCGGCACCCTGCCGGCGCCGCTGCTGGTGGGCTTCGGCGAGGCGGCGCGCATCGCCAGGGCCGAGGGGCTGCTGGAGCGCGGACGCATCGCCGCCCAGCGCGCCCGCTTCCTGGCAGCGCTCTCCGAGGCCGTGCCGGGCCTCGTGCTGAATGGCGACCCGGAGCGCCAGGTGCCGGGCAACCTCAGCATCACCTTCCCCGGCGGCGTCTCCGCCCAGGCCATGCTGGGGCGGCTGGAGGGGGTGAGCGTTTCCACCGGCTCGGCCTGCTCCTCGGCCGAGGTGGAGCCGTCCTATGTGCTGCGCGCCATCGGCCTTGGCGACTCGCAGGCCAGCGCGACCTTGCGGATCGGCATCGGGCGCTTTACTTCGCCGGCCGATGTGGACCGCGCGGCCGTCCTGCTGGCCGCCGCCTGGCGCCACGCGCTTTCCGAAACCCAGGATGCGGCGGAGTAAAACGACGGCGATGCCGAAGATGACGTTCATCGAGCGCGACGGGACGCGCCGCGAGGTCGAGGCGCCGCTGGGCCTCTCGGTCCTGGAGATCGCGCACAAGCACGATGTGGACATCGAGGGCGCCTGCGAGGGCAGCCTCGCCTGCTCCACCTGCCACGTGATCGTGGACGAGGCCTGGTTCGGCAAGCTCAACGGCCCGACCGAGGACGAGGAGGACATGCTCGACCTCGCCTTCGACCTGCAGGAAACCTCGCGCCTCGGCTGCCAGCTCATCATGAGCGAGGAGCTGGACGGCCTCGTGGTGAAGCTGCCCGCCGGCACCCGCAACGCGAGCTGAAGCGGAAGCGCCCCTCATGTTCCCACCGCCCTACGGCGCCCCCGGCGGCCTGACCCAGCGGCTGCGCGAGAGCTGCGCGGAGCGGTGGGACGCCTATTGCTGGCACCCCTTCGTGCAGGGGCTGGCCGAGGGCACGCTGCCGCTGCCCGCCTTCCGCCGCTACCTGGTGCAGGACTGGCTGTTCCTGGTCCAGTTCGCCCGCGCCAAGGCGCTGGCCGCCTTCAAGGCGGAAAGCCTGGAGGCGCTGCGCGGCAAGGCGTCCGGCCTCAACGCGCTGCTGGACGAGATGCGCATGCATCTCCGCTACTGCGAGGCATGGGGCCTTTCGGAGGCCGAGGTGCTGCGCGAGACGGAGGCGCCCGAGACGGTCTGCTACACCCGCTGGGTGCTGGACCGCGGCATGGCCGGCGACATCCTCGACCTCGAGGTGGCGCTCGCCCCCTGCACCATCGGCTATGGCGAGATCGCGCTGCGCATCGCCGCCCATCCCGGCCGCAGGCGGCAGGGCAACCCTTATGAAAGCTGGATCGAGACCTACAGCGCGGAGGGCTACCAGTCCTTCGCCCGCGCCGCCGCCGAGCGGATGGACGCGCTGGGCCTGAGCCATGGCGGCGAGGCGCGCTTCGCCGCCCTTTCGGCCACCTTCGCCGAGGCGGCGCGGCTGGAATGCGCCTTCTGGCAGATGGGGCTGGACGCCGCGCCATGAGGGTCCTCGTCGCCATGTCGGGGGGCGTTGATTCGTCGGTCGTCGCCGGGCTGCTGAAGGAGCAGGGGCACGAGGTGATCGGCGCCACGCTGCAGCTCTACGACCACGGCGCGGCGGTGGAGAGGAAGGGCGCCTGCTGCGCCGGCCAGGACATCCACGACGCGCGCGACGTGGCCGATCGCCTCGGCATCCCGCACTACGTGCTGGACCGCGAGAGCCGCTTCCGCGACGCGGTGATCGAGGATTTCGCCAGCGCCTATGCGCGGGGCGAGACGCCCATCCCCTGCGTCCGCTGCAACCAGACGGTCAAGTTCCACGACCTCGTCGAGCTGGCCCGCGACCTCGGCGCCGAGGCGCTGGCCACGGGCCACTATGTCCGCCGCGTGGATGGCCCGCAGGGCCCCGAGCTGCGCCGCGCCGCCGACCCGGCGCGGGACCAGTCCTACTTCTTGTTCGCCACCACGCCGGAGCAGCTTGCCTTCAGCCGCTTTCCGCTCGGCGGCTACGCCTCCAAGGCCGAGGTGCGGGCCGAGGCGGTGCGGCTCGGCCTCGCCGTGGCCGAGAAGCCGGACAGCCAGGACATCTGCTTCGTGCCCAAGGGCAGCTACCACGAGGTGGTGAGCAAGCTGCGCCCCGAGGCCGCCGAGCCGGGCGTGATCGAGCACGCCGATGGCCGGGTGCTGGGCGCGCACCAGGGCATCGCGCGCTACACGGTGGGGCAGGGGCGGGGGCTCGGCACCGCCTCGCGCGATGGCGAGGAGCCGCTCTACGTCACCGCGCTCGACCCGACCCGCCGCCGCGTCGTGGTCGCGCCGCGCCGCGCCCTGGCTTCCGGGGCCGTCGTGGCCGGCGACGTGAACTGGCTGATCGCGCCGCCCGAAGGCCCGCTGCCATGCCAGGTGAAGCTGCGCGCCCGCGAGGTGCCGCAGCCCGCCACGGCCTTCTGGAACGCTGCCACCGGCCTGCTCCGCGTGCGGCTGGAGGTGCCCGCCATCGCCGCGCCGGGCCAGGGCTGCGTGCTCTATGATGGCGACCGCGTGCTGGGCGGCGGTTTCATCCGCCGGGGCGAAGAGGCGATTGACAGCACGGGCGAGGCCGCCTAAATCGCCCGCCACCCGGGCGGCGCGGCCCGGAGACCTCATGGTGGTGTAGCTCAGCTGGTTAGAGCACGGCACTCATAATGCCGGGGTCGGCGGTTCAAGTCCGCCCACCACTACCAACCGGAAACGGGGCGTTGGCCGCAGGGCCGGCGCCCCGTTTTTCTTGCGCCGCCACCTCTGGCCTGCCGCGCCGATCGGTGCTTTTCCCTCCAGGCTGTTCGCCAGGAGGATGCCCATGCCCGGATTTCGCCGAAACCTGATTCGCGGCGTCGCGCGCCTCGCCCTGCTGCCGGCCCTGGCCCTCGGAAGCGCTCTCGGCGGCGCCCTGGCCGTTTCCGCCGCGCAGGCGCAGACCCTGCGCGTCGCCATGTCCGCCGAGACCACCTCGGCCGATCCGCACAACTACGCGCTGACACCCAACAACACGCTGCGCCAGCACATCTTCGAAGCCCTCACCGACATCGACGCCGACCTTCGCGTGCAGCCGGCCCTGGCCGTGCGCTGGGAGCGGGAGGACGACCTCACCTGGCGCTTCCACCTGCGGGACGGCGTGCGCTTCCACAATGGCGAGCCCTTCGGCGCGCCGGACGTGCTGTTCAGCTATTGCCGCGTCCTGAACAATGAGGGGGAGGTGGTGCAGTCCTATTCCCGCCTCGTCCGCCGCATCGCGGCCCTGGAGGTGGTGGATGAGCGCACGCTGCGCCTGCGCACCCGCGAGCCCGAGCCGCTGCTGCTGAACGACCTCTCCAACCTCGCCATCCTGCCGCGCGGCCTGGCCGGCGGCGCGGCGCTGGACTTCGCGGCGGGCGACAATTGCGGCCATGCCGGCCCCTGGCCCACCCAGGCGCAGTTCAACGAGGGCGCCGCCGCCATCGGCACCGGCCCCTACCGGCTGCGGAGCTACAGCCGCGGCGGCGCCATCGAGCTGGAGCGCAACGACGCCTATTGGGGCGCGAAGCCGCACTGGCAGGCGGTGCGCCTCACCCCCGTCACCGCCGCCGGGCCGCGCCTCGCGGGGCTGCTGGCGGGCGACCATGACCTCATCGAGAGCCCGGCCACCGGCGACCTGCCGCGCCTGCGCGGGAATGCGGGCTTCGCGCTGTCCGCCAAGCCCACCACGCGGCTGATCTTCATCCAGCTCGACGCCGCCCGCAGCCCCAGCCCCTTTGTCGATGGTGGCCAGGGGAACAGTAGCCAGGGGAACAGTAGCCAGGGCGGCAACCCGCTGCGCGACGCGCGGGTGCGGCAGGCGCTTTCCCTGGCGATCGACCGCAAGGCGGTGCAGGAGCGCGTGATGGACGGCGTGGCCACGCCCGCGGCGCAATACCTGCCCGATGGCATGGCCGGCACCATCCCCGGCCTGCCGGTGCTGCCCTACGATCCCGCCCGCGCCCGCGCGCTGCTGGCCGAGGCCGGCTATCCGCAGGGCTTCGGGATGACCTTCCACGCCACCAACAACCGCTACATCAACGATGCGCGGCTGGCGCAGGTGCTGGCGCAGTTCTGGCAGCGCATCGGCGTAAAGGTGGAGCTGGACACCATGCCGAGCGCCGTCTTCTTCGGCCGGCGCGGCAAGCGGGAGTTCAGCGTCGCCATGGGCGGCTGGTCGGCGGATGCGGCGGAGACGCTGATGTTCTTCCGCTCCTGGCTGATGACCACGGACCGCGCCCGCGGCCTCGGCACCAGCAATTACGGCGGCTGGTCCGAGCCGCGCTTCGACGGCCCCGCCATGCGCGCCATGGCCACCATGGACGATGCCGCCCGCGCCGCCCTGCTGCGCGAGGCCAGCGCCGTGGCCGTCGAGCAGATGCCGGTCATCCCGGTGCATTTCGAGAACGCCGTCTGGGCCTTCCGCAAGGGCCTCGCCTATTCCGGCCGGGTGGACCAGGTCACCTCGGCCATGGAGGTCACGCCGGCGCCGTGAGGCGCCGGACCGCCGCCGCCCGCAGCTTCACCCGCAGGATATTCCTATGCCGTTCCAGGACATGCTCGCCCAGGCCCTCGCCGCGCCGGGCCGACAGGCTATCCCCTTCACCGACACGGAGGGCGATGCCAGCCGCCCGCTGGTGCTGCACACCTACCGGCCGCAGGGCTTCACCCCGGACAGCCCCGTGGTGCTGGTGCAGCACGGCATGGGCCGCAACGGCGACGAGTACCGCGACTTCTGGATCGAGGCCGCCGAGCGCCACAACCTGCTGATCGTGGCGCCCACCTTCAGCAACGAGGCATATCCCGGCGCCGAGCTGTACAATAACGGCCATGTGCTGGATGCCGCCGGCCAGGTGCGGCCGCGCGGGGAATGGGGCTATGCCGTGCCGGCCCGCGTGTTCGGCTGGCTGCGGCGGGCGGGCGTCACGCGGCGGGAAAAGGCGCGGCTATTCGGCCACTCGGCGGGCGGGCAGTTCGGCCACCGCATGCTCGCAACCCAGCCGCATGAAGCCTTCGAGGCGGTCGCGGTGGGCAACCCCGGCTGGTACACCCTGCCCACGCTGGACAGGCCCTTTCCGGAAGGCCTGGGCGGCATCGGGCTGGACGAGGCGGCGCTGCCCCGGCTCCTGGCCTACCCGCTGCTGATCCTCGCCGGCATGCGGGACACCGAGACCTCCGGCCCCAGCCTGCCAGCCCAGGCGGCCGCCGTGGCGCAGGGCCCGCACCGCTTCGCCCGCGCCCACAACTATCTCCGCGCCGGGCGCGAGGCGGCGGCACGGCTTGGCGTGGACTGCGCGTGGCGCCTGGTGGATGTGCCGCATATCGGCCATGACGGCGCCGCCATGTCCCGCGTCTGCGCCAGCCTGTGGTTCGAGGGCCGGCTGCCGGAGGAGGCGCTGCTGGCGCAATGGGGCGGGGGGGCCGTGGCCGGCGCTCTCTGAGCCCGGCAGGAATCCGGCGGCCTGGCATTGAGTATTTGACAGAAAGCACCAGATGGTAGGGTATAATAAGACAAACCTACCTTCCGGGACGCATTTCCATGTCGAAGATCCACGTCATCCACGAGAACCCGCTCTGGCTGCCGCCGCTGGCCGAGGCGTTCGACCGCATCGGCCTGCCCTGGGCCGAGCTGGACCTGTCGCGCGGCACCTTCGACCTTTCCGAACCACCGCCGGAGGGCGTGTTCTACAACCGGATGAGCGCGTCCTCCCACACCCGCGGCCACCGCTATGCCGCGGAGCTGACGGCGGGCGTGCTGGCCTGGCTGGTGCGCCATGGCCGCCGCGTGGTGAACGGCCCCGCCGCGCTGGACCTGGAGGTGAGCAAGGCGCGGCAATACGCGGCGCTGGAACAGGCGGGCCTCTCCATCCCCCGCACCGTCATGGTGCAGGACGACAACGCGGCGCTGCTGGAGGCGGTGCGCCGGCACTTCGCGTCCGGCCCGGTGATCCTCAAGCCCAACCGCGGCGGCAAGGGGCTCGGCGTGCGGCTCTTCGCCTCGGTCGATCAGCTTGCCGCGCATCTGGAAGGCGCGCCGGCCGACGAGGCGCCGGTGGACGGCATCTGGCTGCTCCAGGACTACATCCGCGCGCCGCGCCCGGTGATCACCCGCGCCGAGTTCGTGGGCGGCCGCTTCGTCTATGCCGTGGAGGTGGACACCACGGCGGGCTTCGAGCTGTGCCCGGCCGAGGTCTGCGAGGTGGGCGACGCCTTCTGCCCCGCCGGCCCGGCCGCTTCCGCCCCCGCCGCGCCGCGCTTCAACATCCTCCCCGATGGCATCGAGCCTGCGCTGCGCGGCCGGCTGGAGGCCTTCCTGGCCGGCAGCGGCATCGACGTGGCCGGCATCGAGTTCATCCGCGACACGGCGGGGCGGGTGCTGGTCTATGACGTGAACACCAACACCAACTACAATGCGGGTGCCGAGGAAGCGGCCGGCCTGGCCGGCACGGCGCGTTCCGGCCCGGGCGCGCTGGCGGCCTATCTCGCCGCCGAGCTGGGCCGCGGGCAGCGCCAGGCCGCCTGAGGCGGAAGCCTCGCCAGGAAGCCGGGAGCAGGGGGAGCGGAGCCGCCCTGGGCGGCCCCTGGTGGTCCTGGCCCCGCTGCCTCAGGAGTGCAGCAGGGGCTTGCCGAGCCGCCCGGGCGGCGCCGCGCCGGCGGCGGCGCCCGCCTCGTACAGCGCCATGAAGTGCTCGGGCGCCATCGGCCGCCCCCAAAGCCAACCCTGGATCTCGTGGCAGCCGATGCCGCGCGCCTGTTCCAGCTCGGATTCCGTCTCCACCCCCTCGGCCACCAGCCGCAGGCCGAGCGCCTTGGCCATGGCGCCGATGGCCTGCAGGAACACCACCCCCGCCGCGTCGCGCGCCGCGTCGCGGATGAACACGCGGTCGATCTTCAGCTCGTCGATCGGCAGGTGGCGCAGGCGCGAGAGGGAGGAATAGCCGGTCCCGAAATCGTCGATGGCGACGCTGCAACCCTGCTGCTGGAGGTTGCGCAGATTCTCGTCCAGCAGGCCGGGGCCGCCGATCAGCGCGCTTTCCGTCAGCTCGATGCCAAGACGGTCGCCGGGGACGCCCTGCCGCGCCAGCCGGGCGGTGAGCAGGGTGGCCAGGTTCTGGCGGGCGAGCTGGGTGGGTGGGAAGTTCATCGACATGCGCTGCCCCGCCGGCAGGCGGGACAGCAGCGGCATCACCTGCTCGAAGACGAACTCGGTGAGCGGCTGGATCAGCCCGGTTTCCTCGGCCAGGGCGATGAAGTCGCCGGGCGGGATCAGCCGGCCATCCTCGCGCCGCCAGCGCACCAGCGCCTCGCCGCCGGTCAGGCGCCGCTGGCAGGCGGTGAAGCGCGGCTGGATCTCGATGAACAGCCCGCCCTGGTCCAGCGCCCGGCGCAGCCCCTGCGCGGTGGAGAAGCGCCGCGCCGCGGTGGCCCGCATGGCGCCGGCGAAGCAACGCACGCTGCCCGGAGCCCGCCGCTTGGCGTCCAGCAGGGCGATCTCGGCGGCTTCCAGCAGGCCCTCGGCCCGCGTGTCGTCCTGCGGCGCTGTGGCGATGCCGATGGTCACGGGCAGCAGGCGGAAGCCGCTTTCCGGCAGCCCCTCCGGCGCCGCGCCTTCCACCGAGACGGCGATCCGCCCGGCCAGGATCTGCGCCGCCTCCGGTTCCGGGGTGTCGCGCAGCAGCACCGCGAAGCGGTCGGCGCCGAAGCGGGCGAGCAGGCTGTCATGCGGCAGCACGCAGGCGATGCGCCGCGCCGCGGCCCGCAGCACGCGGTCGCCGGCGACGAAGCCGATCGTGTTGTTGAGGGCGCTGAAATCGACGAGGTCCACCAGCAGCAGGCTGGGCCGCGCCTCCGGCCGGTCGAGCTGGAGCGCCAGCTCCTCCTTCAGCCGGCGCTGGTTCGGCAGGCCGGTCAGCTCGTCGTTGAAGGCGAGGCGCTCGATGCGCTGCTGCGCCTGGTGGATGGCGGTGTTGTCGCGGATGACGCCGATATGGTGCGGCGCCCCGTCCAGCTCGACCTGGCTCAAGCGGAGATGGATGCGCAGCATCCGCCTGTCACGGTGCCGCACGAAGCCCTCATGCTCCATCTCCCCCTGATGCGGCGGGCCGAGATGGCGGTGCAGGTAGGGATCGTGCGCATGCTCGCCGCGCTCCTGCGGGGCGGAAAGGTGGCGGATGTGGCGGCCATGCAGCGCCTCCGCCTCCCATCCCAGGATCTCCGAAACCATGTGGTTGGCATAGACGATGTAGCCTGCCGCATCGGCCAGCAGGACGCCCTCGGCGATGTGGTCCACCACCGCCCGGAAGCGCTGCTCGCTCTCGGAGACGCGCAGCAGCGCCTCCTGCACCTCGGTGATGTCGCGGCCGATGGCGTGGATCTCGACCAGCCTGCCCTCGGCGTCGAAGGCGGCGATGTCGGTCCAGCGGCGCCAGCCGGGCCGGGAGCCGGCGGCGCGCGCGCGCAACGTGTAGCTGCGGACCGGCTCGGCGGCGGTGAGCAGGGCGCGCTGGCGCAGCAGCTCCGGGCGCGCATCCGGGTCCATCAGCTCCAGCGCCGGGATGCCGATCAGCCGTTGCGGCGCGCAGCCCGCCGCGCGGGCAAAGGCGGCGTTGACGAAGGTAAGGGTGCTGTCCGGCAGGCAGCGATAGATCAGCGCCTCCTGGGCCGAGACGGTGTCGATCAGCAACTGGCCGCCGGTCTGGTGCGCCATGCGGCGGCGGGCCATCTCGCCCGGGTCGATGCCGTAGCCGACCAGCCACTGGGTCTGCCCCTCGGCTCCGGGCACGGGCACCACGGCGATGTCCCAGTCGCGCGGGCCATTGGCGTGCGGCAGGCAGGCGGCGAGGTCGATGACCGTCCGCCCGTCCCAGGCGCGGCGGAGCTGCACCCCGAGCTGCTCGGCCAGGGGCGCGGGAAGCAGGGCCTCGAGCGGGTGGCCCACGATCTGCTCGGCGGGGCGCGAGGCCGCCTCCAGCAGCGCCGGGTTCACCCGGACGACGCGGAAGCTGCTGGCGTGGCGCTCGGCCACAAAGGCGGGCAGGGGGCAGCGTGCCAGGAACTGTCCGAGAGCACCGAAGGGCATGACAAGGCGGGGCCTGGCTTGACGAGGGGCCGGAAGGGGAGCCAAGGCGGCGATGGGCCCTCGCGACCACCGCCACGCCAGCCTTTTCCGGCCATCAGGGCGCGGCGTTGGAAAAGGCTCCGTTCTCCTATCAATTTGCCGTCAGGGATGGCAAGAGAAGCTTTACCTTCGCCCTTGGCCAGGGCTGGGCGGCGGCGCGGCCGGCGGCCCGGCCCCGCCCCCTGCCGTGCCCTGCTCAGAGCGCCCGGTTGGCGCGCGCCACCACCGCCTCGAACAGCACCTGGCAGCCAGCCTCGGCCTCCTCCGGCAGGATGCTCTCCGCCTCGTTGTGCGAAAGGCCGTCCTTGCAGGGGGTGAAGATCATCGCCGTCGGCACGCTGCGCGCCACATAGACGGCATCGTGCCCGGCGCCCGAGACGATCTCGCGCGTACTGTAGCCGAGCCGCGCGGCGCCCTGGCGGACGAGGTCCACGCAGCCGGCGTCGAAGGGCTGCATGGGGATGCGGAACAGCTCCTTCAGCTCCAGCGCGCAGCCATTGGCCTCGGCCAGCGCCTTCGCCTCGGCGGGGAAGCTCGCCGCCAGCCCCTCGATCTGCGCGTCATCGGGGTGGCGGAACTCGATGGAGAAGCGCACCTCGCCCGGCACCACGTTGCGGCTGTTGGGCAGGACGTGGAGCTGGCCCACCGTGCCGCGCCCGTCCTCGCCGCGCTCGCGCATCAGCGCGTCCACCCGCTCGATCACCCGCGCCGCCGCCACCAGCGCGTCGCGCCGGGCGGAGGGGGGCGTGGTGCCGGCATGGGCGTCCTGGCCGGTGATCACCGCGTCGTACCAGACCTGCGCCTGGGCGCCGGTGACGACGCCGATCTGCCTGCCTTCCCGCTCCAGGATGGGGCCCTGCTCGATGTGCAGCTCGAAATAGGCATCGGCCGGGAAGGGGCGGGCCGGGTGCTCGCCCTTGTAGCCGATGGAGTCGAGCGCCTCGCTCACCGAGACGCCGTCCACGTCCTGCAGCCCGTACACCTTCTCCAGCGAGTAGATGCCGGCCCAGGCGCCGCTGCCCATCAGCGAATGGCCGAAGCGGCTGCCTTCCTCGTCGGTCCAGTTGACCAGCTCGATCGGCGCCTCGGTGGTGATGTTGAGGTCGTGCAGGGTGCGCATCACCTCGAGGCCCGCGATGACGCCGAGCGCGCCGTCGAACTTGCCGCCCGAGGGCTGGCTGTCGAGGTGGCTGCCCATCAGCACCGGCTTGCGGGAAGGGTCGCGCCCCTCGCGGCGGGCGAACATGTTGCCGATGGCATCCACCCGCACCGTCAGGCCCAGCGCCTCGCACCATTCGGTGAAGCGCTGGCGGCCGGCCTTGTCCACCTCGGTCAGCGTGAGGCGCTTCACGCCCCCCTTCGGCGTGGCGCCGATCTCGGCCATGCCCATCAGGCTGTCCCAAAGGCGCCTGGCATCGATCCGCTGGTTGGTGCCCGACATCGGCTGATTCCCATCTGACAAACGGGGCGCATCTTGCCGCCTGCCGGGCACTCTGCAAGCCTGCGCAGCCGGCACCGGACAGAGAGACACCCCATGGCCCACGCCCTTGGCGCCCCAGGCGCCCCCGCCATCCTGCGCAATTCCGATCTCGACGCCGATGCGGTGCGCCAGGCGCGGGTCGATCTCGCCGCCTGCTTCCGCATGGCGGCGCGGCTCGGCCTGCACGAGGGGATCTGCAACCACCTCTCGGCCATGGTGCCGGGGCGGGAGGACCTGTTCCTGGTCAACCCCTATGGTCACGCCTTCTCGGAGATCACCGCCTCCGGCCTGCTGGTCTGCGACTTCCACGGCAACGTCGTGGCCGGGGAGGGCACGCCGGAGGCGACGGCCTTCTTCATCCACGCGCGGCTGCACATGAAGCACCCGCGTGCCCGCGCGGCCTTCCACACCCACATGCCCAACGCCACCGCCCTTTCCATGCTGGAAGGGCCGCCGCTGGTCTGGGCGGGGCAGACGGCGCTGAAGTTCTACGGCCGCACCGCCATCGACGAGGACTATAACGGCCTGGCGCTGGACGAGGCGGAAGGGGACCGCATCGCCGCCGCCATGGGCGAGGCCGACATCGTCTTCATGAAGAACCACGGCGTGATGGTGGTGGGCCCCTCCATCGCCGAGGCGTGGGACGACCTCTACTACCTGGAGCGCGCCTGCGAGGTGCAGCGCCTCGCGCTCTCCACGGGCCGCGTGCTGAAGCCGGTGCCGCACGAGCTGGCGCAGCGCACCTATGAGCAGATGCGCGAGGGCGACCGCGAAAGCGCCCGGCTGCATCTGGAGAGCGTCAAGCGCATCCTGGCGCGGGAGGAACCGGGCTATCTCGCCTGACAACAGCGGGGAGGCGGCCCGGCAGCGCCGCGCCGGCTTCCTCTGCCTCGGCGTCACGGCGCTGGGCTGGGGCTTGACCTGGCCGATCCTGAAGGCCGTCATCGAGGAACTGCCGCCGCTCGCCGCGCGCGGCCTGGGCGGCGCGCTGGCGGCGCTGGGGCTTGGCCTGCTGGCGCTGGCCCTGCGCTGGCCCCTGGCGGTGCCCCGCGGCGAGCGCTGGCCACTGATGGGCTTCGCGCTGCTCAATGTCGGTGCCTGGATGGGCTTCTCCACCCTGGGCCTGCTCTGGCTCGGCGCCGGCGAGGCGGCGCTGGTCGCCTACACCATGCCGGTCTGGGCGGCGATGCTGGCCTGGCCGCTGCTGGGCGAGCGGCCGACCGCGCGCCGTGTCCTGGCGCTGGTGCTGGGCCTGGCCGGCGTGGCGGTGCTGATGGGGGCCGGGGCGGGGCAGGCGGCGGCCGCGGACAAGACGCCCGGCCTGCTGCTGCTGCTGGCCGCGGCGCTGAGCTTCGCGCTGGGCGCCGTGATGAGCAAGAAGCGGCCGCTGGCCATGCACCCCGTGGCCGCCGTGGTCTGGCAGGTGGCGCTGGGCACGGTGCCGATCCTCGGCCTCTCCCTCCTGCTGGAAACGCCGGAATGGGGGCGGGTCGGGGTGCTGGGCTGGGGCGGCGTGCTCTACATGGCGGCGGTGCCGCTCTCGCTCTGCTACCTCACCTGGTTCGGCGCGCTGCGGCGGCTGCCCGCCAACACGGCGGCCATGGGCACGCTGGCGACGCCACTGATCGGGATGCTGGCCAGCACCGCCCTGCTGGGCGAGCCGCTGGGCTGGCGCCAGGCCGTGGCCGTGGCGCTGACCCTGGCGGGGGTGGTGCTGGCGCTGCGCGGATAGCTCGGAAAACCCTTCAGGAACGGCACGCATGTTGCTGTTCCTGAAGCTTTGTCAGAGAGAGGCGAGCAGAAAGAAGCGGCGGAAGGGCAGCAGCACGGTGCCATCCGCCTGGGTCGGGTGGTGGGGCCGCAGCGCCTCGCCATAGGCGGCCAGGAAACCCGGCCTCTCGGCTTCCTCCAGCGCATCCAGATAGGGGCGCAGGCTGCTGCCCATGGCCCACTGCACCACCGGGTCCGGCCCCTTCAGGACATGGACGTATTCGGTGAACCACATCTCCAGGCTCGCCACGCGCGGCCGCAGGAGGTTGTAGTATTCGCCGGCCCCCAGGATGGGCGGCGCCGAGGAGATGCCGCGCAGCCGCCCGGCCCAGGGCTCCTGGCGGGCGAGCCGGTCCTGCAGGGCGCGGAGCGGGGCGTCGTGCATGGCGGGCATCTGCACCGCCAGCGTGCCGCCCGGGGCCAGGGCGCCGAGCAGCCGGGGCAGCAGCGTGGCATGGTCCGGCAGCCAGTGCAGCGCGGCATTGGAGAACAGCACATCCACCGGCTCGGCGGGGGACCAGCCTGCGATGTCGGCCTGCTGCGTGGCGAAGCCGGCCTCGGCGGCGCGGGCCAGCATGGCGGCCGAGCCGTCCACGCCCGAGACGGCGGCGCCGGGAAAGCGGGCGGCCAGCAGAGGCAGGGCATTGCCCGCGCCGCAGCCGAGATCCACCACCTGCACGGCGCCGGGATGGTCGATCCGGGCGATCAGGTCGATGGCCGGCCGCAGGCGCTCGTCGGAGAAGCGGAGATACTGCGCGGGATCCCAGCCTTCGCGGGCGATACTCATGGCAGCGTCCTGTCGAAATGCCGCTTCACCAGCAGCAGGCCATAGCCGATGGCGCCCAGGAACAGCGCCAGGCCAATGTGTTGCGTGGTGATCAGCGGCATGTTGCTGCGCGCGATCAGCAGCCCCATCAGGGCGAGGATGCCCAGCCCGACCAGGCGCATCACGTCACTGAAGGCCATTCCCTAACTCCCCGATCTTCAAGGATATCCCAGCGGATGGTCCGGCGGCGCCCGGCATTCCGCGCCAGGATGGGCGAGGGATGCCGCGCCGCCGGGGCCGTTCGCTTCAGGCGGCGGCCCACCCGCCATCGATGGAAAGCGCCGCGCCGTTGATGCTGCCGCTGTCGGGCCCGCAGACATAGAGCGCCATGCGCGCCACCTCTTCCACCTCCACCCAGCGCTTGCTCGGCTGCTTGGCGAAGAGATGATCGGCCAGCGCCGCCTCCTCGCTGATGCCGTTCTTCTCGGCGATCGGGCGGACCTGCTTCTCGGCCAGCGGCGTGCGGACGAAGCCCGGGCAGATGGCGTTGCAGGTGACGCCGCTGCGGGCGATCTCCAGCGCCACGGTCTTGGTCATGCCCACCACCCCGTGCTTGGCCGCCACATAGGCCACCTTCTCGGGCGAGGCGACGAGGCCGTGGATGGAGGCGATGTTGACGATCCGCCCCCAGTTGCGCGCCTTCATTCCCGGCAGCAGCGCCTTGATGGTGTGGAAGTTGGCCGACAGGTTGATGGCGATGATGGCGTTCCACTTGTCGTCCGGGAACTCCTCCACCGGGCTGGTGAACTGGATGCCGGCATTGTTCACCAGGATGTCCACCTGGCCCAGCGCCTTCTCGGCCTCGGCGCACATGGCGCGGAGCTGGGCGGGGTCGGACAGGTCGGCGGCCGAGTGCTCGGGCTCCGGGCCGTTGCCGGCCTTGGCCACGGCGCGCCGGGCGGCGGCGATGTCCTCGGGGCTGCCGAAGCCGTTCAGCATGACGCGCGCGCCGGCTGCCGCCAGCATCGTGGCGATGCCGAGGCCGATGCCGCTGGTGGAGCCGGTGATCAGGGCGGTGCGCCCGGCGAGGGTCTGTTCCATGCGAGAGGCTTTCCTGTTCCTGTGGCGGGGGTGAACGGCGCGGGCGGCGCCCGGTGGCCAGCCTGGCCCGGTCAGCGCAGCCGCGTGACCAGGCCCGACCAGAAGCGGGCCAGGCTGCCAGCCGGTTGCGGCGTGGAGAAGGCAAGGGCGGCCTGCCGGGCGGCCTCCGCACGGGTGGCGGTGGGCAGCACGGCCTCGGCCAGGGCGGAAAGCGGCAGCTTCCGGCCCATCATCAGCCCGAGCGTGGCCGCGACCTCCGCCGCGCCATGCCCGACGATGCCGGCGCCGAGCAGGCGGCCCGCGCCATCCAGCACCAGCTTGACCTGGCCTTCCGTCTCGCCCTCGGCGATGGCGCGGAGATTGCCGGAGAAGGGCTGCCGGGCCACCCGCACCGCGTGCCCGGCGGCCCGCGCCTCGGCCTCGGTCATGCCGAGCTGCGCCAGCTCCGGGGTGGTGTGGACGATGCGGGGCAGGGCGTCATGCTCCAGCCGCGCGGGCAGGCGGTGCAGCATGCCGCGCGCCACCACCCGCGCATGCAGGGCGGCGGCATGGGCCTGGCCGCGCGGCCCGAGGCCCTCCGGGTCGGCCACGGCGCCGGCGGCCCAGACGCGGCGGTTGCCCGGGCTGCGCAGGTCCCGCCCCACCGCCACGCCGCGCGGCGTGGCCTCGATGCCGGCGGCGGCGAGGTCGAGCGCCGCCAGGCGCGGCGCGTGCCCCATGGCGAAGAACAGGTGCGAGCCCTGCACCAGCGCGCCGCTGTCCAGCCGCAGCGCGACGCCGTCCCCGGCGCGCTCGGCGTCCACCACCTGGGTGTTCTCCAGAACCTCGACCCCATCCCGCCGCAGCGCCTCGCGCACCGGCAGGCGCATTTCGGCGTCCTCGTCCGCCAGGATGTTGGGGCGCAGCTCGATCAGCGTCACGCGGCAGCCGAGGCGGGCATGGGCCTGCGCCATCTCCGCCCCTGTCGCGCCGCCGCCCAGCACCAGCAGGTGGCGCGGCGCCTCCTCCAGATCGAGCAGCGTCTCGCCGGTCAGCCAGGGCAGGTTCACCAGCCCCGGCAGGTCCGGCACCAGCGGCGCGCGGCCAGTGGCGATGACGGCGCGGCGGAAGCCATAGGTGCGGCCGGCGGCCTCGATCCGGTCGGGCGCCACGAAATGCGCGCTGGCCCGCACCACCGTCACGCCCTGGGCCCGCAGCCGCTCCTCCGAGAATTGCGGCGCGGCCTGGGCGATGGCCTGCCGCACATGCGCCCGCACCGCCGGCCAGTCGACCGCGACATCCCGTGCTTCCACGCCCAGCCGGGCACCCCCGCGCAGCGCGGCGGCGCGGCGCGCCGCGGCCAGCAGCGCCTGGGTGGGCACGCAGCCCGTGTTCAGGCACGCCCCGCCCATGCGGTCGCGCTCGAACAGCACCACGCTGCGGCCGAGCGAGGCAGCGATGGCGGCCACCGAAAGGCCGGCGGCGCCGGCGCCGATGATCGCCACGTCATGGTCGGGCATGTCTGTTCTTGCTCCTCAGGCTCGTCAGGTCAGGCTCGTCAGGGGGCGCCGCACCGGGGCTGCTGCGCGAATCCGGCGCGGCGCGCCAGGATGCGTGGCCCGCGGCGTACCGCAAGCGCCCCAGGCCTGGCGAGGGCGGCCCGGCGAAGGTGACGCGGAGCGGCGCGAAACCTCCGGGAAGTGCCGGGAAGCCCCTGGACGGGGGCGGGGGATTGGGTATCGAGGCCATGCGGCGCCACAGATGGGGCCCGCCCCGGCCGGCCGGAAGGGCCGCCAGGAACCGAGAGCGGTTGACGGGACGCGATGCGCCTCCCTATACGTCGCCACCTTCGCCGGCCGCCCCGCGGGACGTCCGGCCTGTGCCGCAGCGGTCCTGGGAAGGGCGGCGCGGATCTGACCCTGACCAGTGGAGTAGCGCGTCGTGAAGCGTACCTATCAGCCCTCGAAGCTCGTCCGGAAGCGCCGGCATGGTTTCCGCGCCCGCATGGAGACGGTGGGCGGCCGCAACGTGCTGGCCAACCGCCGCGCCAAGGGCCGCAAGAAGCTTTCTGCCTGAGCGGCGGCGCACCACGCGCAGCATAGCCCATGGCCTCGCCGCCCCGACTCAAGCGGCGGCGCGAATTCCTTCGCGTCGCCGGCAAGGGTAGCCGCGCCGCAAGGCCGAGCCTGGTGTTGCAGGCCCTGCCGGGAACGGCGGGGCCGCTGCGCGTTGGCTTCACCGCCACCAAGAAGCTGGGCAATGCCGTGGTGCGCAACCGCGCCAAGCGCCGCCTGCGGGAAGCCGCGCGGCTGATGCTGGGCCAGGACGCGCCGGAAGGGTGGAACCTCGTGCTGATCGGGCGCGAGGGCACGGCCGGCCGGCGCTTCGAGCTGCTGCTGGCCGATCTGCGCGGCGCCCTGCGCCAGGCCGGTGTGCTGAAGCCATGAACCGGCTGGCCGGCCACCGCCGCGCCAGCCCGGCCGCCTGGGTGCTGAAGGGCGCGGTGCGCACCTACCAGCTCACCCTGCGGGGCGTGATTGGCAGCCATTGCCGGTTCTACCCGCATTGCAGCGCCTATGCGATCGAGGCGCTGGACACGCACGGCGCGGCGCGCGGCAGCTGGCTTGCCGCGCGGCGCATCCTGCGCTGCCACCCCTGGCACCCGGGCGGCTACGACCCGGTTCCGGCGGCGGCCCTGGATGCAACCGAGCCGGCGCCGGACGCGGCGCCACCCCCATGCCCGCCGCCCCGCGCGGTGGCCCACACCAAGGCCTGACGGCACGGATCCGATGGACCAGAAGCGACTTTTCGCGGCGATTGCGATTTCGATCGGCATCCTGCTCGCCTTCGATCTCTGGAAGCGCGAGACAACGCCGCCTCCCGCCGACGCCCCGGCGGCGGTGACGCAGCAGGCGCCGGCCTCGTCCTCCGCCGTGCCCGTGGCGCCCAGCGCCCCTGGCAGCGTGGACGCGCGGGTGGCCGCCCAGGCCAACCGCCCGGCCCCCGAGCGGCTGAAGGTCGAGAGCCCGCGGCTTGCCGGCAGCTTGCTGCTGCGCGGCGCCCGGCTCGACGACCTGGTGCTGAAGGACTACCGCGAGACGGTGGCCCCTGGCTCGCCGCTGGTGCGCATGTTCGCGCCGCGCGAGGAGCTGCAGCCCTACTTTGCCCAGTGGGGCTGGTCGGCCGCCGATGGCCGCACCCGCGTGCCGGATGGCGAGACGGACTGGACCGCCAGCGGCGGCCCCCTCGGCCCCGACAGCCCGGTGACGCTTTCCTGGGACAACGGCCAGGGCCAGACCTTCCAGATCGTGCTGAGCCTGGACCGGAACTTCATGTTCCAGGCCGAGCAGCGCGTGGTGAACGGCGGCGCCGAGCCGGTCCAGGTGCTGCCCTGGGTGCGCGTGCGCCGCGAGACGACGCCGGCCACCGCCGGCTACTACATCCTGCATGAGGGCTTCGTGGGCGTGCTGAACGGCCGCCTGAACGAGCAGACCTACTCCTCCGCCAAGGACGACGCGACGCGCGGCGTGGCGCTGGAACAGGAGACGACCGGCGGCTGGGCCGGCTTCACCGACAAGTACTGGCTTTCCGCCATCGCGCCGGTGGACACGGCGCAGCCGATGCGCGCCACCTGGCGGCACGTGGCCGAGGCCGGGCAGGACCGCTGGCAGGTCGATTTCTCGACGCCCGCGCCGCTTTCGGTGGCGCCCGGCGCCACGGCGAGCCTCGGCAGCCGCGTCTTCGCCGGCGCCAAGGAAGTGCACCTGCTGGATGCCTACCAGGACAACCTGGGCATCACGAACTTCGACAAGGCGATCGACTTCGGCTGGTTCTACTTCATGACCAAGCCGTTCTTCTACGCGCTGGACTTCCTGTTCCGCCTGTTCGGCAATTTCGGCATCGCCATCCTGGTCTTCACCGTGGCGCTGAAGCTGCTCTTCTTCCCGCTGGCCAACAAGGCCTACAAGTCCATGGCGCGGATGAAGGTGCTCACGCCGAAGATGACGGAGATCCGCGAGCGCTATAAGGACGACCCGGCCAAGGCGCAGCAGGAGATGATGGCGCTGTACCGGACGGAGAAGGTGAACCCCGCCTCCGGCTGCCTGCCCATCCTGATCCAGATCCCGGTGTTCTTCGCGCTCTACAAGGTGCTGTTCGTCACCATCGAGATGCGGCACGCGCCGTTCTTCGGCTGGATCCGCGACCTTTCGGCGCCCGATCCCACCAACCTGTTCAACCTGTTCGGGCTGATCCCGTGGGACCCGCCGGCGATGCTGCACATGCCGGTCTGGGCGATCATCATGGGCATCACGATGTTCGTGCAGCAGAAGCTGAACCCGACGCCGCCGGACCCGATCCAGGCCAAGATCTTCACCTGGATGCCGGTGATCTTCACCTTCATGCTGGCGAGCTTCCCGGCCGGCCTGGTGATCTACTGGTCGTGGAACAACCTGCTCTCGGTGGCCCAGCAGTGGTACATCATGCGGCATGAGCGGGCGGCCCGGCGCCAGGAGAAGGCGCTCTCCAAGACCGCCAAGGCCAAGGGATGAGGCCCGGGCTCCTGGAGGCGCGCGACGAAGAGGAGCGCGCCGCCCTGATCGAGGAGGGGCGGCTGCTGTTCTGCCGCCCCTGCGCGTTCTTCTACGCCTCGCAGCGGCTCGACCAGCTTCCCGAGCCGCGCCTGCCGGAGGTGGCCTTCTGCGGCCGCTCCAACGTGGGCAAGTCCAGCCTGGTGAACGCGCTGACCGGGCAGAACAGCCTGGCGCGCGTGTCCGGCACGCCCGGCCGCACCAAGCAGCTCAACTTCTTCGACCTCGGCGGCCGCCTCGCGCTGGTGGACATGCCGGGCTATGGCTACGCCCAGGCCTCCAAGAGCGTGAAGGAGGACTGGCAGGGGCTGATGTTCGACTACCTGCGCGGCCGGCCCAACCTGCGCCGCGTGGTGCTGCTGCTCGATGCCCGCATCGAGACCAAGGCCTCCGACCGGGCGGCGATGGAGCTGCTGACCGAGGCGGCCGTCACCTTCCAGATCGTGCTGACCAAGGCGGACAGCGCCAAGCCCTACTGGCTGAAGCAGCGCCAGGAGGAGGCGGCGGCGCTGGTGAAGCAGCACACCGCCGCGCACCCGCTGGTCATCACCACCAGCAGCGAGACGGGGCTCGGCATTCCCGAGCTGCGCGCCGAGCTGGCGGCGCTGGCGGAGCCCGCCTGAGGACCGGGGAGCGGGGGCGGGCCGCCGCCCCTTGACCCTCCGGCCGTGCTTCCGTAAGGCGGGCCACCCACGGGACCGGACGAGCCAAGGCCATGACCGAAGAAGCGCGCAGCCAGATGGAACTCCTCGCGGAGGCGCTGCCGCTGCTGAAGCGATATGACGACCAGACCATCGTGGTGAAGTATGGCGGCCACGCCATGGGCGAGACCGCGGCGGCGGACCGCTTCGGCCGCGACATCGCGCTGCTGGAGCAGGTCGGCGTCAACCCGGTGGTGGTGCATGGCGGCGGGCCGCAGATCAACGCCATGCTGAAGCGGCTGAACGTGCAGTCCGAGTTCGTCAACGGCCTGCGCGTGACCGACGCCAATGTGGTGGACGTGGTCGAGATGGTGCTCTCGGGCACCGTCAACAAGCAGGTGGCGGACTGCATCACCCGCGCCGGCGCCATGGCCGTCGGCATCTCCGGCAAGGATGGCGGGCTGATCCGCGCCCGCAAGCTGACCCGCACCTACATCGACCCCGAGAGCAACATCGAGAAGGTGCTCGACCTCGGCTTCGTCGGCGAGCCCGAGCATGTGGACCCGCATGTGCTGGAGCTGCTGATCGGCGCGCAAATCGTGCCCGTGGTGGCACCAGTGGGCGTGGGGGCGGATGGCCAGACCTACAACATCAACGCGGACACGGCGGCCGGCGCCATCGCCGGGGCGCTGAATGCCTCCCGCCTGCTGATGCTGACCGACGTGGCCGGGGTGCTGGACGAGAACAAGAAGCTGATCCCCGAGATGACGGTGGCCGAGGCCCGCGCCGGCATCGCCGCCGGCTGGATCTCGGGCGGCATGATCCCGAAGATCGAGACCTGCATCTACGCCATCGAGAAGGGCGTGAAGGGCGCGGTGATCGTCGATGGCCGCGTGCCGCACGCGGTGCTGATCGAGCTGTTCACCGAGGGCGGCGCCGGCACCCTGATCCGCCCCTGATCGCTCCGCCGGGCCCGCGCCCGGCGCGGCGGCGGCGCCCTGCCCGCGCCGCCGTTGACAGGATGGGAAGGCCCCCCGATACCGGCCGTGACATTCTGCTGATGCGCCGACCGACCGGGGTGACCGACCATGGACCTTGCCGCCACCATTGCCGCGCTCTGGGAGCGCCGCGCCGAGCTTTCCCCCGCCACGAAGGGGGCGGAGCGCGAGGCGATCGAAGCCGCGCTGGCGCTGCTGGATTCCGGCCAGGCGCGCGTGGCCGAGCCGGACGGGCAGGGTGGCTGGCGCGTCAACCAGTGGCTGAAGCAGGCCGTGCTGCTCTCCTTCCGCCTGGAGGACAGCGCGCCGATGGGCGTCGGCATGACCGCCTATGACAAGGTGCCGCTGAAGTTCCAGGGCTGGGGAGACAACCAGTTCCGCGCCGCCGGCTTCCGTGCCGTGCCGGGCGCGGTGGTGCGCCGCTCCGCCTTCATCGGCAAGGGCGTGGTGCTGATGCCCTCCTTCGTCAATCTCGGCGCCTATGTGGACGAGAACACGATGGTGGACACCTGGGCCACCATCGGCTCCTGCGCCCAGATCGGCAAGAACTGCCACATCTCGGGCGGTGCCGGCATCGGCGGCGTGCTGGAGCCGCTGCAGGCCAACCCGGTGGTGATCGGCGACAACTGCTTCGTCGGCGCCCGCTCCGAGGTGGCCGAGGGCGTCATCGTGGGCGAGGGGAGCGTGCTCTCCATGGGCGTGTTCCTGGGCGCTTCCACCAGGATCGTCGACCGTGCCACGGGCGAGGTGTTCATGGGCCATGTGCCGCCCTATTCGGTGGTGGTGCCGGGCAGCCTGCCGGGCAAGCCGCTCCCCGACGGCACGCCGGGCCCCAGCCTCTACTGCGCCGTGATCGTCAAGCGCGTGGACGCGCAGACGCGCAGCAAGACCTCCATCAACGAGCTGCTGCGCGACTGAGCCGCCCCATGGACCCGCTCCCCCTCCTGCAGGACCTGATCTGCTGCCCCAGCGTCACGCCGGCGGAGGGTGGGGCGCTCAGGGTGCTGGAGGCGGTGCTCACGCCGCTGGGCTTCACCTGCACCCGGCTGCGCTTCGGCCCCAAGGAGGGGGAGGAGGGCGAGGCGGTGGAGAACCTCTTCGCCCGCCGCGGCACAGGCGCGCCGCATCTCTGCTTCGCCGGCCACACCGACGTGGTGCCGCCGGGCGACCCCGCGCTCTGGACCGCCGACCCCTTCGGCGCCGAGCTGCGCGGCGGGCTGGTGATGGGCCGGGGCGCCACCGACATGAAGGGCGGCATCGCCGCCTGGATCGCCGCCATCGCCAGCCTGCCGCGCGACCTGCCGGGCAGCCTGTCCCTGCTGATCACCGGGGACGAGGAGGGGCCCGCCACCTACGGCACGGTGAAGGTGCTGGAATGGATGGCGGCGCACGGCCACACGCCGGACATGTGCCTGGTGGGCGAGCCCACCAGCCGCGCCGTGCTGGGCGACACCATCAAGATCGGCCGGCGCGGCAGCATGAACGCCGCCATCACCGTGCAGGGCGTGCAGGGCCACAGCGCCTATCCGCAGCGCGCCGACAACCCGGTCCACCGCCTGGTGCGGGTGCTGCACCGGCTGACGGCGCGGCCGCTGGACGAGGGCAGCGCGTGGTTCGAGCCCTCCACCCTGCAGGTCACCAGCGTCGATGTCGGCAACCCAGCCACCAACGTCATCCCCGGCACGGCACAGGCGCGGCTGAACATCCGCTTCAACGACCATCACAGCAGCGCCTCGCTCACCGCCCTGCTGCACGCGGCCCTGCGTGCCGAGGAGGCGCGCTACCGCCTCGAGGTTTCCTGCTCCGGCGAGAGCTTCCTGACCAAGCCCGGCCCCTTCGTCGCCGCGCTGGCGGCCGCCGTGCGGCGGGAGGCCGGCGTGGAGCCGAAGCTCGACACGGGGGGCGGCACCTCGGATGCGCGCTTCGTCGCCCACTACTGCCCGGTGGCCGAGCTGGGCGCGGTCGGCACCACCATGCACAAGGCGGACGAATCGACGCCGGTCGAGGAGCTGCGCCGCCTGTCCCGCCTCTACGCGGCGGTGATCCGCGCCCAGCTCGGCCTGGAGCCTGCCGCCTGACGCCCGGCCAGCGCCTTGGCGAGATGCTGTGCGGCCTGCGCGGGGCGCTGGAACTGGCGCGTGGCCGCCCCGCGGGCCTGCGCTGGTTCCCCACCACGCCCGAGGGCGCCCTGCGCTCCTTCTGGGCGGCGGCGCTGTGTGTGCCGGTGTTCCTGCTGCTGCGGCTGCTGCTGGAGCCGCTGATGCTGCTGACCCCGCGCGGAGTGGCGGCGGAGGGCATCGGCTATGTCGCGGGCTGGGCCGCCTATGCGCTGGCCTCGCGGCACGTGGCGCGGCTGCTGGGGCGCGGCGGCGACTGGCCGCGCTTCATCGCGGCCTGGAACTGGGCCACGGCGCTGCAATACGGCGCGGTGCTGTTCCTCAGCCTGATTGCCCTGCCCTTGCCGGAGCCGGTGCAGGACCTGCTGAGCCTCGGCATCATCGGCTACACGCTATGGTTGGAGTGGTTCGTGGCGCGGCATGCGCTGCGCCTGCCCGTCCTGCCCGCCGCCTCGTTGGTTTTGCTCGATTTATTCCTGAGCCTCTTCCTGACCAGCGTGATCATGGGGCTTTCGCGCGGCGGATGAAGCCCAGTGGTTGTGCCAGCCCCTCGACAATGCTCGCAGCCGCGCCGGGCTGTGCTATACCGCCCCTGATGAGTCCCGATGGGCGGGAACCGGGCCGGCGGGCCTGTGTTCCGGAAGCGGGGCTTGATGGCGGCGGTGCCCTGGCCGGCAGGGCGGCGGCGCACGGATGGTTTGAGCAGAGGTGATGGGGCGGGCGCCGAGGCGGCGGGAAACGGAGCGGTAAACCCGCTACCGCTATCCTGCCGGCAGGCCCTCCTCATCGGCGCGCGGAGAAAGAGGCGGCATGAGTGCGCGTATCCTGGTCGTTGACGACATCGCCGCCAATCTCCGCCTGCTCGAGGCGCGGCTGAACGCGGAATATTACGAGGTGGCGCTGGCCGCCTCCGGGCCTGAGGCCCTGCGCCGCGCCGAGGACTGGCTGCCGGACGTCATCCTGCTCGACGTGATGATGCCGGGCATGGACGGCTACGAGGTCTGCCGCCGCCTCAAGGCCTGCGCCGTCACGGCGCACATCCCCGTGGTGATGGTGACGGCGCTGGTCGATCCGGCCGAGCGGGTGCGCGGGCTGGAGGCAGGGGCGGACGACTTCCTTTCGAAGCCCGTGGACCATGCCACGCTGTTCGCCCGGCTGCGCGCCCTGCTGCGGGTGAAGCAGGTGCTGGACGCCTTCCGACTGCGCGCCGAGACCGCGAACGACCTGGGCTTCGAGCCGCAGCCCCGGCCGTCGGACGACGTCGCCGGCGCCATGGTGCTGATGACCACGGAGGACATCAACGAGGCGGAACTGATCAGCGAGGTGCTCACCGCATCCGGCGTGACGCTGTGCCAGGCCGCGAACAGCGCGGAGGCGTGGTCGATGCTCGGCCAGGGCAGCTACGACCTGGCGCTGCTCAGCCTTTCGCTGGAGGGCGATTCGGGGCTGCGCCTGGCATCCCGCCTGCGCGCCCAGGCCTCGACGCGCGACCTGCCGGTGATGCTGATCGCCGATGCCGACCAGCGGGCGCAACTCCTGCGGGGCTTCGACCTCGGCGCCAACGACCATGTCTTCCGCCCCGTCGATCCGAACGAGCTGCGGGCGCGGGTGCGCAACCAGGTGCGCCGCAAGCGCTACCAGGAGCGGCTGCGCGCCGACCTCGACCGCTCCCTGGAACTGGCCGTGACCGACAGCCTGACGGGGCTGCGCAACCGCCGCTACATCACCCGCCACCTGGAAGGGCTGCTGCGGAGCGGGCAGGCGGCGCTGCTGCTGCTGGACGTGGACCGCTTCAAGGCGGTCAACGACACCCATGGCCACGCCGCGGGCGACATGGTGCTGAGGGTGGTGGCGCAGCGGATGAAGGAACACCTGCGCGCGGTCGATGTGCTGGCGCGCTTCGGCGGCGAGGAGTTCGTCGTGGCCATGGCCAACGCCACGGAGGAGGAGGCGATGCAGGTGGCCGAGCGGCTGCGCACCGCCGTGGCGGAGGAGGCCGTGCGGCTCGAAGGGGGGATGAGCCTGCGCATCACCGCCAGCATCGGCGTGGCGCTGGCCCGGCCGGGGGAGGGCCTGCAACAGCTGATGGCTGCCGCCGATGCCGCGCTCTACCGCGCCAAGGGCAATGGCCGCGACCGGGTGGAACTGGCCACCGGCGAGGACCGCCGCACCTGCGACATCGGCGCCGCCTGAACGGGGCTTCCCGGACCCGGCTCCGGCGCTATCTTCGCCCAATGGAAAAGGCCGCGTCCCGGGTGGGGAAGCGGCCTTTTTCCTGAACCCTCGGCGGCGTGGCCCCGGGCGGCTGTAGCCCGGGACGCTGCGGGATTACTTGATCTTGGACTCGCGGAACGCGACGTGCTTGCGGGCGACGGGGTCGTACTTCCGCATTTCCATCTTGCCCGTCGTGTTGCGGGTGTTCTTCTTGGTCACATAGAAGTAGCCGGTGTCAGCGGTGCTGACGAGCTTGATCAGGATGGTGTTCGACTTGGCCATGACGATCTTCCGTGGGCGCGGGGCGCACCGCTAGCAGGGGCGCCATCCGCCGGGCGGCACGTGGCCGCGCGCCCGGGTGCGACGCGAGAGGCCGCAACCTAGCCATCTGGCCGCTCCAGTCAAGAGGAAGGTGGGATTCGGCCCGCCTTCTCAGGGGGAAAGGGCGGTGCGGTAGGCTGCGGGGCTGTCGATCAGCGCGCGCGCGGCCTGCTGGTCCAGGTCCCGCTCCTCGGCCGGCGGGCAGGCGGCGCGCAGCGCCACCACCTCGCTGGCCGGCACGGGCGCGCGGGCGCGGCGGGCGCGGGACAGCACGGGCTGCATCGGCGAGACGCCCTGTCCGAGCTGCTGCAGCGCCTGCTGGGCGGCCTCCAGGCCAAGGCTGGTGCACAGCGCCGGGATCACCCCCAGCCCCTGCACCGGCCAGCCCAGCGGCGCCAGCACGCGCGACCACGAGATCAGCACCTCCGCCCCGTTCGGCAGCGGCACGACGATCTGGATCAGGCCCTTGCCCAGCGTGGCGCTGCCCACCACCACGGCGCGCCCGCGGTCGCCCAGCGCCGCGGCGACGATCTCGGCGGCCGAGGCGGTGCGGCCATCCACCAGCACCACCACCGGGCGCCCCCGCGCCAGGTCGGTGCCGCCCGCTTCCCAGATCCGCTGCGCCTCCGGGTGGCGGCCGGCGCTCTGCGCCACCATGCCGCCGCCGAGGAACGCATCGGCCACGCCCATGGCCTGGGCCAGGATGCCGCCCCGGTTGCCGCGCAGGTCCAGCACCACCCCGCGCGGCGGCACGGGCGCCGCGAAGGCGTTGTTCAGCGCCTCGGACAGCTGCTCGGTGGTGACGGCCGAGAAGACGCTGATCCGGGCCCACAATATGCCGTCCAGCACCTCGGCGCGGAGGCTGCGCAGCACCTCGCTCGGGCGGCGCAGCACCACGTTCAGCCGCTGGCCGCCGCGCCGCAGGCTGAGCCGAACCGGCGTGTCCGGCGGCCCTTCCAGAAGCTCCGCCGCCTGGGTGATGCGCCGGGCGGAAACGGGGATGCCGTCGATCGCCAGCAGCGTGTCCCCCTCCCGCAGGCCGGCCCGGCGCGCCTCGCCCTCCGCCTCCAGCGCGGCGACGACGACGCTGCCGCGCGGCCCGCTGGCCACCCGCAGCCCGAGGCCCGACTGCCCGACGCGGCGCTGCCGCGCGTTCCAGGCCTCCTCGGCGGTGATGTAGCGGCTATAGGGGTCGAGGTGGTTGAACACCTCGTCGAAGCCGGCCTGGATCACCCGCTCCATGCCGGCGCGGCGCAGCGGGGGCGAGCTCGCCCAGGCCTGGGCATAAAGCTGTGCCAGTGTATCGGCCAGCTGCTCCGCCGCGCCATGCGCGGCCGCGCCCGGCCTTGTCTGCGCCGAAAGCGCGGAACTCGGCAGCGGTGCCTCGGCCAGCAGGCCGGCGCCCAGGTGCAGCCGCAGCAGCCCGCCCTGCACGTCGGCGCTCAGGCTGGTGTCCACCGCTCCCAGCCCGCGCAGCGACCACAGCGCCAGCTCCTCCGGCGCCGCCACCTCCAGGTGGCGATCGATGATTGCCTCGAAGGCCTCGCGCAGCACCACGCGGGTCAGGCTGCGGGAAAAGCCGGTTTCGGCCTGCGCCAGGGCCGCGAGCGGCGCCAGGGGCGCGGCCAGCACCAGGGCGAGGGCCAGCAGCCGCGCCAGCAGGTGGGCGCGGGGGGCGGCGAACCGCCCGCCAGGCGGCAGGGGGAGGAGGGCCGCCGCTAGCGCGGCCTGGCTCCGCGCGCCGGCGCCGGCCTGCCGCCGCCCGGTGGGCCGCGGCGGATGCGGCCGCGGCGTGCCCCGGGGGCCGGCGCCGCGCCACCGAGCAGCTGGAACAGCAGGCCGCCGGTCAGCGGCATCGCCTCGGCGAGGCGCACCTCCACGGCTTGTCCCAGGCTGAAGCACAGGCGCGTGTGGCGGCCGGTCAGCCGGTGCGCGGCCTCCTCGTGGGTCCATTGATCGTCCGGCAGGGATGACGAGGGCACGAGTCCCCCCGCGCCATTCTCCTCGAGCGTGACGAACAGGCCGAAGCGTGTCACCCCCGAAATCCGCGCGGCGAACATGCCGCCCACGCGGGACGCCATGTGCAGCGCCAGGTAGCGCTCCACCGCCTCCCGCTCGGCCGCGGCGGCGCGCCGCTCGGTGCGGGTGATGTGCTCGGCCGTGTCCTCGAGCGCGGCGGCCTCCGCCTCCTCCAGCCCGTCCGCGCCGAGCCGCAGGCCGCTGACCAGGGCGCGGTGGACGACCAGATCGGCGTAGCGGCGGATCGGGCTGGTGAAATGGGCGTAGCGGGCGAGCGCCAGGCCGAAATGCCCCGCATTCTCGGGCGCATAGGCGGCCTGGGACTGGGCGCGCAGCACCATCTCGTGCACCAGCCGCGCCTCGGGCCGGTCCGCCACCTGCTCCAGCAGCCCGGCGAAGTGGCGCGGGTGGATCTGGTCGGAGGGAGGCAGCTCCAGCTCCATCGCGCCCAGGAACTGGCGAAGGGCCTCCAGCTTCTCGTCGGAGGGCCGCTCATGCACGCGGTAGAGCAGGGGCTGGCGGCGCCGCTCCAGCTCCTCCGCCGCACAGACATTGGCGGCCACCATGAACTCCTCGATCAGCCGGTGGGAATCGAGGCGCTGGCGCGGCACCACGCCGCGCACCGCGCCATCCTCCGCCAGCAGCACGCGGCGCTCGGGCAGGTCGAGGTCCAGCGTGCCGCGCCGGCCGCGCGCCGCCGCCAGGGCCGCATAGGCGCCGTAGAGGGCCTCGATCCCGGCCATGGGCAGGGTGGCGTCCAGCGCCACGCGGGCGGCCTCAACCTGCTCATAGGTGAGGCGGGCGGATGAACGCATCAGGCCGCGGCCGAAGCGGTGGCCGGTCTTGCCGCCCCGCGCGTCGAACCGCATCTCCACGAAGAGGCAGGCGCGCTCCTCCTCCGGGCGCAGGCTGCACAGCCCGTTGGACAGCGCCTCGGGCAGCATCGGCACCACGCGGTCGGGGAAATAGACGCTGTTGCCGCGCTCCCGGGCGGCGCGGTCCAGCGCGCTGCCAGGGCGGACGTAATGGGCGACATCGGCGATGGCCACGACCACGCGCCAGCCGCCATCCTCGGCGGCGGCCCAGACGGCGTCGTCGAAGTCCCGCGCATCCTCGCCGTCGATCGTCACCAGCGGCAGGGCGCGCAGGTCCTCGCGCCCCTCCGGGCCGATGGGGCGGGCGCGCTCCGCCTCGGCCAGCGCCTCGGGCGGGAAGTGCTCGGGGATGCGGTGGGCATGGATGCACAGCATGGACACGGCGCGCGGCGCGTCCATCGGCCCCAGCCGCTCGACCACCCGCGCCGGGCGCAGGCCGAGCGGGCCGCCCGGCATGGCCTCGGCCAGCACCAGCTCGCCCGGCTCGGCGCCGCCGCTGTTCTCCGGCGAAACGCTCCACTCGCTGCGCTGGCGCCGGTCGGTGGGCTGGATGCGCCCCTCCTGGTACACGCCCAGGATGCGCGCCGGCCCGCCGCCGATGCGCTTGAAGGTGCGCCCCTCATAGCGCCCGCCGCCCAGCGGCCGCACCCGCGCCAGGATGCGCTCGCCCGGCGCCAGGGCGGGCTGGCCGGGGCGCTCGGGGCGCATCAGCACCAGCGGCGGGCGGCCATGGCCTTCCCAGCGGATGGGGCGCGCCATCGGCTCGCCATCCGCGTCGGTGCCGAACACCTCCAGCGCCGCCATCTCGGGCAGGGTGCCGCCGCCGCGATGGGGCCGGGCGCCCGCCTCCGGCACCCAGCCTTCCTCCTCCAGCGCCTTCATCAGCGACCGCAGCGCCGGGCGCTGTTCCACGCCCAGCCCGAAATGCCGCGCGATCTCGCTCTTGCCGACACGCCCCGGCGCTTCCCGCAGGAAGCGCCGCAGCGCCTCGCGGGAAGGGAGGGCGGGGCCGGCGGGCGCGTGGTCCGGCGCGTCGGGATCGCCCGGCACCGCTCAGGCCTTCGCCTTGGCGGGGGCCTTCCTCGCGGGCGCCTTGGCAGGGGTGGCCTTGGGCTTGGCCGCGGCCTTGGCGGGAGCGGCCTTGGCGGGGGCGGCCTTGCGGGCGGGCGCCTTCTTCGGCTTCTCCTCGGCCACGGCCTCGGCCGCCGCCTTCTTCGGGGCGGCCTTCTTCGCGCCCTTCCTGGCGCCGAGCGGCGGCAGCTTCTTGCCCTTCTCGGCCAGCAGCGCCACCGCCTGGTCGAGGGTGATCTCCTCCATGGTCAGGTTGCGCGGCAGGCTCGCCACCATGCCGGCATGCTGCGCGAAGGGGCCGAAGCGGCCGCGCTTGATCTCCACCGGCTCGCCGTCCTTGGGGTGCGGCCCCATGGAGCGCACCTTGGCCTTGGCATCGGCCAGCAGCGACACGGCGCGGTTGATGCCGATGGTGAGCACGTCGTCGTCCCGGTCCACAGACTTGTAGATGCTGCCCATCTTCACATAGGGGCCGAAGCGGCCGATGGCGGCCGAGATCTCCTCGCCCGTCTCGGGGTGGATGCCGACGATGCGCGGCAGGTCCAGCAGCGCCAGGGCGCGCTCCAGCGTGACGCTTTCCGGGTCCATCCCGCGCGGCAGGCTGGCGCGCTTGGGCTTGGTGGGCTTGCCCTTGGCATCCGTGCCGCCCTCGCCAAGCTGGGCATAGACGCCATAAGGGCCGCGCCGCAGCGTCACCTGGGCGCCCGTCACGGGGTCGGTGCCCAGCTCCTTGATGCCGCCGGCCAGGGCCGCGTCGCCTTCCGGCTCGTTGCCGGGCACGGCCAGCGGCCGGGTGTGGCGGCATTCGGGATAGTTGGAGCAGCCGATGAAGGCGCCGTTGCGGCCGAGCCGCAGCCCGAGCCGGCCATTGCCGCAGGCCGGGCAGGCGCGCGGGTCGCCGCCATCGGCGGGCTGGGGGAAGAAGTGGGGGCCAAGCTCCTCGTCCAGCGCGTCGATCACGGCGCTGATGGTCAGGTCCTTGGTGGCGGCGATGGCGGCGTTGAAGTCGTCCCAGAAGGCGCGCATCACCGCGCGCCAGTCGGCACGGCCGCCGGAGATGTCGTCGAGCTTCTCCTCCATGCTCGCGGTGAAGTTGCTGTCCACGTAGCGCTCGAAGAAGTTCACCAGGAAGGCGGTGACCAGCCGGCCACGGTCCTCCGGCACGAAGCGCCGCTTGTCGATCTTCACATAGTCGCGGTCCTGCAGGGTCTGCAGGATGGAGGCGTAGGTGGAGGGGCGGCCGATGCCCAGCTCCTCCATCTTCTTGACCAGGCTCGCCTCGGAATAGCGCGGCGGCGGCTGGGTGAAGTGCTGGTCCGCGCTGGCGGCGGTGAGCTTCGCCGGGTCCTTCTCGCGCATCGGCGGCAGGGTGCGGGTGTCGTCCTCCTCGCCGGAGGCGGCCCCGGCGGGGGCGTCGTCCACATCCTCGCGGTAGAGCTTGAGGAAGCCGTCGAAGGCGATGACGCTGCCGGTGGCGCGCAGGCGGGTCTGGCCGGTGGGCTCGGCCAGGTCCACCGCCGTCTGGTCCAGCTCGGCCGACTGCATCTGGCTGGCGACGGCCCGCTTCCACACCAGTTCATAGAGCCGGCGCTGCTCGGGCGTCAGGAAGCGGGCCACCTGCTCCGGCGTGCGGCGCACATCGGTCGGGCGGATCGCCTCGTGCGCCTCCTGGGCGTTCTTGGCCTTGGAGGAATATTCGCGCGGCGCGGCGGGGATGTAGTCCGGGCCGAAGCTTTCCTTCACATGGTCGCGGATGGCGAACATCGCCTCGCGGGCCATCTGCACGCCGTCCGTCCGCATGTAGGTGATGAGGCCGACCGTCTCGCCCTGGATGTCCACGCCCTCATAGAGCTGCTGGGCCTGGCGCATGGTCTGCTGCGCGCCGAAGCCCAGCTTGCGCGAGGCTTCCTGCTGCAGGGTGGAGGTGGTGAAGGGCGGCGGCGGGTTGCGCCGGACGCGCTTCTTCTCGACGCTGGCGATGGTGAAGCCGCCGGCCTCGACCGCCGCCTTGGCGCGCATGGCGCTGGCCTCGTCCGGCAGGTCGAACTGTTCGAGCTTGCGGCCGCCCAGATGCGTCAGCCGGGCGGTGAAGGGCGCGGCGCTGGCGGTGAGGAAGCGGCCCTCCACCGTCCAGTACTCGCGCGCCCGGAACACCTCGATCTCGGCTTCCCGCTCGCAGATCAGCCGCAGCGCGACCGACTGCACGCGGCCCGCCGAGCGGCTGCCCGGCAGCTTGCGCCACAGCACGGGGGACAGGGTGAAGCCCACCAGGTAGTCCAGCGCGCGGCGGGCGAGGTAGGCCTCGATCAGCGGCGTGTCCAGGTCGCGCGGATGGGCCAGCGCGTGCTGCACGGCGCGCTTGGTGATCTCGTTGAAGGTGATGCGGTGCACCTTCACGCCGCGCAGCGCGCCCTTCTGCTCCAGCATCTCCCGGACGTGCCAGGAGATCGCCTCGCCCTCGCGGTCGGGGTCGGTGGCGAGGTAGAGGTTGCGGGCGCCCTTCACGGCCTTGGCGATGGCCGCCACCTGCTTCTCGCCCCGGTCCTCGGCGGACCAGTCCATGGCGAAGTCCTCGTCCGGGCGGACGCTGCCATCCTTGGGCGGCAGGTCGCGCACATGGCCGAAGCTCGCCAGCACCGTGAAGTCCTGGCCCAGATACTTGTTGATGGTCTTCGCCTTGGCCGGCGATTCGACGACGACGACGTCGGTCATGGCAGGTGTGCTGCGCTCTCTCTGGCCACCTGGGGCGGCGTTCGGGTCAGGCGTTGTCTCTACCGTAATCCGCTGCGGACCACACGGTTGCCGGGCAGGGCTTCTATACGTCCTTCCAGCTCCAGATCGAGCAGGATCGCTTGCACCGCGGCGGGGGAGAGGTGGCAGCGCCGCAGCAGCTCGTCAACCACGACTGGCGTGGGGCCAATCAGATCAAGGAGTTGCAGGGTGTCGGCGGGAAGGCTGCCCGGCTCCGGCGCGGGCCTCGCGCCCTGGGCGGGAGAGCGGGCGGGACGGAACGGCGGCGCGGCGCGGGGCGCGTCGGGCAGATTCTCCAGCACGTCCTCGGCGCGTTCGACGAGGTGCGCGCCCTGGCGCAGCAGGTCGTTGGAGCCGGCGCAGCGCGGGTCGAGCGGGCTGCCCGGCACGGCGAACACCTCGCGCCCCGCTTCCAGCGCCAGCCGCGCCGTCATCAGCGTGCCGGAGCGGTGCGCGGCCTCCACCACCACCGTGCCGAGGCTGAGCCCGGCGATGATGCGGTTGCGCCGCGGGAAGTGGCGCGCGATGGGCGCGGTGCCGAGCGGCGCCTCGGCCACCACGGCGCCACGCTCGGCCACCAGCCCCTGAAGCTCCAGGTGCTCGGGCGGGTAGGGCACGTCCAGCCCGCCGGGGATGACGGCCACCGTGGCGCCCGCCCGCAGCGCGCCCCGGTGCGCCGCGCCGTCGATGCCGCGCGCCATGCCGGAGGTGACGGCGAGGCCGGCGGCGGCCAGCGCCTCGGCCAGCTCCTCCGCCATGCGGCGGCCCAGGGCCGAGGCGTTGCGCGCGCCCACCACCGCCACCTGCGGTACGGCCAGCAGCGCGGGGTCGCCCACCACGGCGAGCGCCGGCGGCGCGTCGTGCAGCAGGGCCAGCAGGGCCGGGTAGTCCTCGTCGCACAGGAACAGGAAGCGGCCGCCCATCGCGTCCACCGCCTCCATCTCCCGCGCCACCGCCGATTCGGGCGCGGGGCGGTAGGGTACGCCGCCACGGGCCGGCAGGGCAGGCACCGCCGCCAGCGCCGCCGCTCCCGTGCCGTGCCGCTCCAGCAGCCGCTGGAAGGCCACGGGCCCGATGCCCTCGGTGCGGGCCAGGCGCAGCAGCGCCAGGGCCTCGGCTGCGGAGCGCCTCACGTCGTCTTCACGCCTTCTTCTGGCCGATGCGCGGCTCGGTGCCGGCCAGCAGGCGGCGGATGTTGTCCTGGTGCCGCCAGATGACGATGGCGGCCGTCACCAGCGCGAAGCCGGCGAGCTTCAGGTCGCCCGAGAGCAGCGCCACCAGCGGCGCGGCCGCGCAGGCGCCGAGCGCGGAGGCGGAGGAGATGCGCGTCACCTTGGCCAGAACCAGCCACAGCACGGCGCAGGCCAGCCCGACCCACCAGGCGGCGGCCAGCAGCACGCCCGCCCCGGTGGCCACGCCCTTGCCGCCCCGGAAGCCGAGCCAGACGGGAAAGATGTGCCCCAGCAGCGCGGCGAGGCCCGCCACCAGCCCGGCATCCCGGCTCCACAGCGCGCCCAGCGCCAGCACCGGCACCACACCCTTCAGCGCGTCCAGCAGCAGCGTCGCCGCCGCCACCTTCTTGTTGCCGGTGCGCAGCACGTTGGTGGCGCCGATATTGCCGCTGCCGACCTGGCGGATGTCGCCGAGCCCGGCGGCGCGGGTCAGCAGCAGGCCATAGGGGACGGAGCCGGACAGGTAGCCGATCAGCGCGGCGGCGAGCAGCAGGCTCATCCGAACACCCGCCGGCCGGCCTTCCAGGTGCCCAGCACCCGCCCTTCCAGCGCCCGCCCGTCGAAGGGGGAGTTCTGCGCCTTGCCGGGCAGCCGGCCGGCCTCGACCTTCCAGGCGCGCTCGGGGTCGAGCAGCAGCAGGTCGGCCGGGGCGCCGCGCTCCAGCCGCCCCACGGGCAGGCCGAGCAGGCCAGCGGGGCGGCTGGTCAGCAGGGCCAGGGCCTGGGGCAGCGCCAGGTCGCCGCCATGCACCCGCGCCAGGGTGATGCCGAGCAGCGTGGCCAGCCCCGTGCCGCCGGCCGAGGCCTGGGCGAAGGGCAGGCGCTTGTCGTCCGCGTCGGCCGGCTGGTGGTCGGAGGCGATGGCGTCGATCGTGCCATCGGCCAGCGCCGCTACCACGGCCAGCCGGTCCGCTTCCCGCCGCAGCGGGGGGGACAGCTTGGCATAGGTGCGGAAATCGCCGATCGCCGTCTCGTTCAGGTCGAAATAGGGCGGCGCCGTGTCGCAGGTGACGGCGAGGCCCTCCGCCTTGGCGCTCCGGATCAGGTCGAGCGCCGCGCCGGTCGAGACATGGGCGAAGTGGACATGCCCCCCGGTGATGCGGGCCAGCGCGATGTCGCGCGCCACCATGATGGCCTCGGCCGCCGGCGTGATGCCGGCGAGGCCGAGCCGGGTGGCCAGCTCGCCCTCCGTCGCCACGCCGCCGCGCGCCAGGGAGGGCTCCTCCGGGTGCTGCACCACGAAGCTGCCGAAGGCGCGGGAATAGGAGAGCGCGAGGCGCATGGTGCGCGCGCTCTCGATGGCATGGCGCCCGTCGCTGAAGGCCACGGCGCCCGCCTCGCGCAGCAGGCCGTATTCCGAGATCTCCTTGCCCGCGCAGCCCTTGGTGGCGGCGCCGTAGGGCAGGATGGACAGGCTGCCGGTGGCCTCGCCGCGGCGGAGGACGAATTGCAGCAGGGCGGCGTCGTCCAGCGCCGGCTGGGTGTCGGGCAGGGCGCAAAGGGTGGTGATGCCGCCCGCGGCGGCCGCATCGGCCGCGCTCTCGATGGTCTCGCGGTATTCGGCGCCGGGCTCGCCCAGCGCCGCGCGCATGTCGACCAGGCCCGGCGCCAGCACGGCGCCGCCGCAATCGACGATCTCGGCGCCTTCCGGGTTGCCCAGCGCGCCCCCGTGGTCGGCGATGACGCCGCGGCTGACCAGCAGGCTGCCCGGCGCGTCCAGCCCCGAGGCCGGGTCGATCAGGCGCGCGTTGATGAAGAGCGTGTCGGGGAGGGTGTCGTGCATGGGGGCGATCACAGCCGGGCGTTCCGGCGCATGTTGCGCGAAAGGATGTCCAGCACCGCCATGCGGACGGCGACCCCCATCTCCACCTGCTCGCCGATGACGCTGCGCGCCGGGTCGTCGGCGATGGCGCTGTCGATCTCGACGCCGCGGTTCATCGGGCCGGGGTGCATGACGATGGCATCCGGCTTGGCGAAGGCGAGCTTGGCGGCGTCCAGCCCGTAGAAGCGGAAGAACTCCCGCGCCGAGGGGACGAGGCCGCCGGCCATGCGCTCCTTCTGCAGGCGCAGCATCATCACCACGTCGGCATCCCGGAGGCCCGCCTTCATGTCGTGGAACACCTCGACGCCCATGCGCGCCGCCTCGGCCGGGATCAGCGTCGGCGGCCCCACCACCCGCACGCGGCAGTTCATGGCGGAAAGCAGGTGGATGTTGGAGCGCGCCACGCGGCTGTGCAGCACGTCGCCGCAGATGGCCACGGTGAGGTTCTCGAGCTGCCCCTTGCGGCGGCGGATGGTCAGCGCGTCCAGCAGCGCCTGGGTCGGGTGCTCGTGGGTGCCGTCGCCCGCGTTGATCACCGCCGCGTCCACCTTCTGGCTCAGCAGGGCGGGGGCGCCGGACTGGGCGTGGCGCACCACCAGCAGGTCGCAATGCATGGCGTTCAGGGTGGAGGCGGTGTCGAGCAGCGTCTCGCCCTTGTTCACGCTGGACTGGCTGACGGACATGTTGATCACGTCCGCGCCCAGCCGCTTGCCGGCCAGCTCGAAGCTGGTGCGGGTGCGGGTGCTGTCCTCGAAGAACAGGTTGATCAGCGTCCGGCCCTTCAGCAGGTCGCGCTGGGTCTTCCCGCTGCGGTTGAGCAGCGCGTAGGATTCCGCCAGATCCAGGAGGTCGGCGATGTAGGGCGGCTCCAGCCCTTGCAGGGCCAGGAGGTGCCGATGAGGATATGGCAGCATTCGGGACCAGTCCGGCTAGAGGCGGGGGACCATAGCCATACGGGCGCCGCGCCGGAAGGGCCGGCCTGCGGAGCCGTGCCGCTCAGCCGGCCTGCGGCCTCGTGCCGCTCGGTCGGCCTGCGGCCTTGTGCCGCTCGGTCGGCCTGCGGCCTCGTGCCGCTCAATCGGCCGGCGGGGGCTGCGGCAGGGAAAGCAGCAGCCGCAGCAATTCCCCCTGGCGCCGCGTGCCGGTCTTGGCCAGCAGGGCCTGCACCTGGCTGCGCACCGTGCTGAGCCGCACGTCGCGTGCCTGCGCCACCTCCTCCGGGCTCAGCCCCTGGGCGAGGCTGGCGGCGACCCCCGCCTCGGCCGGCGTCAGGCCGAACAGCGCCATGAGCTGGTCGGGCAGGGGAGGCGGCACCTCGCGCGGGTCGGACAGCAGCAGCAGCGCGAGCGGCGCCGTGCCGGGCGGGCTGCCGAGCGATTGCGGCTGGAAGGGCGCCACCATCAGCACCAGTGCCGGCAGGCCCTCGGCGCGGGGGCAGCGCAGCGTGTTGGCGCGGCGCGGCGTGCCCAGGGTGGTGGCCTGCGCCAGCAGCAGGGAGAAGCGCTCATCCGCCGGGCCGTAGGTCAGGCGCAGCCGGCCGCCCGGATGGCTGGTGGCGCAGGCGTTGCGCTCCTCCAGCAGCCGCCGCGCCACCCGGTTCATGAACAGGATGCGCCGGTCCGCGGTCAGGATGATGATGCCGTTCGCCATCCGGTCCAGCGCGTCGAAGCCCAGGCGCTGGGTCGTCTCGGCCTGTTGCAGCCGAAGCTGCACCTGGGTGGCGCGGCGCAGATGCGGCCACAGGCGCCGGATGTTGCGGGTCTCCTCCGGGGTGAAGGCGCCGCGCTCCCGCGCCCGTTGCAGGCCGAAGGGCAGAATCTGCCCGTTTCCCACCGGCGTGACCGCGCCCGCGACATAGAAGACGTTGTGCATCTTGGGGCGGAGCAGGTCGTTGTAGATCTCGGACTTCTCCACCTGCTTGTCGGGCAGCTGGTCCTGGCTGAGCAGGACCTGCCCCGGCGTGTTGCGGGCGAAGTCGAGATAGATGTCGCGCGAGAAGAAGTGCTCGGAATAGTCCTGGTTGACCTCCTCGGTGATGTTGTGGGTGGCCAGCAGCCGCGTGGTGCCCTGGGCGGGGCTGGCCAGCTGGAGCGCGGCCGTCGAGGCCCCCGCCAGCAGGACGACCCGCTCCAGCAACGCCTCCCAGCCGCCCTCGGCGGAGCCGTCGGTCGCCAGCCTGTAGAGATCGTCGATCAGCAGGTCGAGACGATCATCTGGCATGCCCGTCGCGGCCTCTGTGGAAATGTAACGATTGGGCACAATGCGTCGGGCCGTCCGGAAGATGCAAGATGAACGGATCGGCGGGCCTCATCCACGCACGCCACCGCCCCCCGTGGCATCCAGCGCCGCCTGCAGCATGTAGGCCGCCGCCGCCGCGTCCACCGCGCGGGCCCGCTTGCCGCGCGTCAGGTCCGCCTCCTCGATCATCATGCGGTTGACGGCGGAGGAGGAGAGCCGCTCGTCCCACAGCGCCGCCGGCAGGCCGGTGGCGGCGGACAGCGCGATGGCCCAGTCCTTGGCCGCCTGGGCCGCCGGGCCGAAGGAGCCGTCCATCCCGAGCGGCAGCCCCACCACCAGCCCGCCCGCGCCCTCCTTCCGCGCGATGGCGGCGATCTCGGCGGCGTTGGCCGCCAGCTTGGCGCGGGGCAGGCCCTTGTAGGGGCTGGCCAGCATCAGCAGGACGTCGGACAATGCCACGCCGATGACGCGCTTGCCGGGGTCGAGGCCGATCAGGCGCGCGTGGCGGGGCAGGCCGGCACGCAGTTCGCTCAGGTTGATGATGGGCATGGCGGTGTTTATGGTCCGCTCCCGTTTCCGTGCAAACCTAACCTGTTTAACTCTCCGGAAGAAAAAGAATGTCGCTCGACACCGCCACAGTCCGGCGCGTCGCCTCGCTCGCCCGCCTCAGGGTGGAGGAGGCCGACCTGCCGCGCCTTGAGGCCGAACTGAATGGAATCCTGGGCTGGATCGAGCAGTTGCAGGCGGTCGATACCCAAGGGGTGGAGCCGATGGCCGGCGGCGGCGCCGAGGCGCTGCGCATGCGCGAGGACCGCGTGACCGATGGCGGCATCCAGGAGAAGGTGCTGGCCAACGCGCCGGACCGGGCGGATGCCTTCTTCGCCGTGCCCAAGGTGGTGGAGTGAGCGGCATGACGCACCCGACCGAGCTGACGATCGCCGGCGCCCGCGCCGCGCTGGACCGGCGCGAGATCAGCGCCGTGGAACTGACCCGCGCGCATCTGGACGCCATCGCGGCGCTGAACCCGCGCCTCAACGCCTACATCACCCCGACGCCCGAGCTGGCGGAGCGGCAGGCGGCCGAGGCCGATGCCGCGCTGGCCAGGGGCGAGGGCCGGGCGCTGACCGGCATCCCGCTGGCCATCAAGGACCTGTTCTGCACCGCCGGCACCCGCACCACGGCGGCGAGCCGCATCCTTGGCAACTTCGTGCCGCCCTATGAGAGCACGGTGACGGCTAACCTGCTGCGCGACGGCGCGGTGTTCCTGGGCAAGGCGAACCTCGACGAGTTCGCCATGGGCTCCTCCAACACCTCCTCCGCCTTCGGCGCGGCGGAGAACCCGTGGAAGCGCCAGGGCGAGGAGGACACCTTCCTGGTGCCCGGCGGCTCCTCGGGCGGCTCGGCGGCGGCGGTGGCGGCGCGCCTCGCGCTCGGCGCCACGGCGACCGACACGGGCGGCTCGATCCGCCAGCCGGCGGCCTTCTGCGGCATCGCCGGCATCAAGCCGACCTATGGGCGCTGCTCGCGCTTCGGCATCGTGGCCTACGCCTCCTCGCTCGACCAGGCGGGGCCGGTGGCGCGCACCGTCGAGGATTGCGCCATCCTGCTCGGCTCCATGGCCGGCTTCGACCCGAGGGATTCCACCAGCGCCGACGTGGCGGTGCCGGACTTCGCCGCCGCCGTGGCGCGCGGCGTGAAGGGCCTGCGCATCGGCATCCCGCGCGAATACCGGATGGAGGGGCTTTCCCCCGAGATCGACGCGCTGTGGCAGCAGGGCATGGCGTGGCTGAAGGCGGAAGGCGCGACGCTGGTCGACATCAGCCTGCCGCACACGAAATACGCGCTGCCCACCTACTACATCGTGGCGCCGGCCGAGGCCTCCTCCAACCTCGCCCGCTATGACGGCGTGCGCTTCGGCCTGCGCGAGAATGGCGAGGACCTCAAGGACCTCTATGAGCGCACCCGCGCCGCCGGCTTCGGCGACGAGGTGAAGCGCCGCATCCTGATCGGCACCTATGTGCTGAGCGCCGGCTATTACGACGCCTACTACGTCAAGGCGCAGCAGGTGCGGGCGCTGATCAAGCGCGACTTCGACCGGGCCTGGGGAGAGGTGGACGCCATCCTGACCCCCGCCACGCCCAGCGCCGCCTTCGGGCGGGACGAGAAGCAGGACGACCCTGTGGCCATGTACCTGAACGACGTTTTCACCGTGACGGCGAACCTCGCCGGCATTCCCGGCATGTCGGTGCCGGCGGGCCTCGATGCCAAGGGCCTGCCGCTCGGCCTGCAGATCCTGGGCAAGCCCTTCGACGAGGAGACGGTGTTCGCCGTCGGCGGCGCCATCGAGCGCGCGGCCGGCTTCAACGCGCTTCCCACGCTGAGGGCCGCGGCATGAGCTACACCATCGAGGGCAGCACCGGCCCATGGGAAGTGGTGATCGGGCTTGAGGTGCATGCCCAGGTCACCTCTGAAGCAAAACTGTTCAGCGGCGCCGCCACCGCCTTCGGCGCCGAGCCCAACAGCCAGGTCAGCTTCATCGACGCGGGCTTCCCCGGCATGCTGCCGGTGATCAACCGCGAATGCGTGGCGCAGGCCGTGCGCACCGGCCTCGGGCTGAACGCGCAGGTCAACCTGTGGTCGCGCTTCGACCGCAAGAACTACTTCTACGCGGACCTGCCGCAGGGCTACCAGATCAGCCAGTACCAGTATCCGGTGATCGGCACGGGGCAGATCGAGATCGATCTGGCGGACGGCAGCACCAAGCAGATCGGCATCACGCGCCTGCACCTGGAGCAGGATGCCGGCAAGTCGCTGCACGACCAGCACCCGAGCAAGAGCTACATCGACCTCAACCGCTCGGGCGTGGCACTGATGGAGATCGTCTCCGAGCCGGACATGCGCTCGCCGGAGGAGGCGGGGGCCTATCTCACCAAGCTGCGGCAGATCCTGCGCTACCTCGGCACCTGCGACGGCAACATGGAGCAGGGCTCGCTCCGCGCCGATGTCAATGTTTCCGTCCGCAAGCCGGGCGAGGGGTTCCGCACGCGCTGCGAGGTCAAGAACGTCAATTCCATCCGCTTCGTCATGCAGGCGGTGGAGGCCGAGGCGCGCCGGCAGGTGGAGCTGTGGGAAGCGGGCGAGGAGGTGGTGCAGGAAACCCGCCTGTTCGACACCACCCGCGGCGTGACCCGCTCCATGCGCTCCAAGGAGGACGCGCATGACTACCGCTACTTCCCCGACCCGGACCTGCCGCCGCTGGTGCTGGACGCCGCCTGGGTGGAGGCGCTGAAGGCCGCCCTGCCGGAGCTGCCCGATGCCCGCCGCGCCCGCTATGTCGGCGATTTCGGCCTGACGCCCTATGACGCCCATGTCCTGACGCTGGAGAAGGAGACGGCCGCCTTCTACGAGGCCGTGGCGAAGGGCCGCGACCCCAAGATGGCCGCCAACTGGATCACCGGCGACTTCTTCGCGGGCCTCAACCGCACCGGCGCCAGCATCGGCAGCTCGCCGGTCAGCGCCGGGGATCTCGGCGCGCTGCTCGACCTGATCTCCGACAGCACGCTGTCCGGCAAGCTCGCCAAGGAGGTGCTGGAGGCGATGTTCGAGACGGGCAAGCCGCCCGCCGCCATCGTCGAGGAGCGCGGCCTGAAGCAGGTGACCGACACCGGCGCGATCGAGGCGGTGATCGACCAGGTGATGGCCGCCAATGCCGGCAAGGTGGAGGAATACCGCTCCGGCAAGGACAAGCTGTTCGGCTTCTTCGTCGGCCAGACGATGAAGGCCATGCAGGGCAAGGGCAACCCGGCGCTGGTCAACGAGCTGCTGAAGAAGAAGCTGGGCTGACGCGAGGCCCGGCGCGTGCTTCCCTCCCGGCCGGAAACACCGAGGCCGGGAGGGCCCGCCGAGACATGATCACCCTCTACACATGGAACACCCCCAACGGGCGCAAGATCAGCGTCGCGCTGGAGGAGATGGGGCTGCCCTACACCGTCAAGGTGGTGGACATCACCAAGGGCGAGCAATTCGACCCCGAGTTCCTGAAGTTCTCCCCCAACAACCGCATCCCCGCCATCATCGACGATGAGGGGCCGGACGGGCAGCCGATCACCGTCTTCGAATCGGGCGCCATTCTGCTCTACCTCGCCGAGAAGACCGGCCGCTTCCTGCCCGCCGACCCGCGGGGCCGGGTGCAGGTGTGGGAATGGCTGATGTGGCAGATGGGCGGCTTCGGCCCCATGCCCGGCCAGGTCCACCATTTCCTGACCCGCCCCGAGGGCCCGGCGCGCGACTACGGCCTGGAGCGGTACCGCAACGAGACGCGCCGGCTCTACGGCGTGCTGGACCGCCGCCTCGCGGGCCGCGACTTCGTGGCCACCGAGGGGGAGCCCAGCATCGCCGACTTCGCCATCCTCGGCTGGGCGTGGCGGCATGAGCGGCACCTGGGCAGCCTCGAGGAGTTCCCTGCCGTGGCGGCCTGGTATGCCCGCATGATGGCGCGGCCCGCGGTGGCGAAGGGCTTCTCCGTCCATCTCGGCTGAGACGGTGGGCTGGGGAGGGTGGCGGGCACCTATCCCCAGCTTTTTCACGCTGAGGCGAGAGTGGCCGTTTGACGCGGCCCGCCCGGACCGCTAGAAGCGGCCTCGCATACGCCGTGCAACTTCAACACCCTGCGGAGGGGTGGCCGAGTGGCCGAAGGCGGCGGTTTGCTAAACCGTTAGACGGGGATAACCCGTCTCGTGGGTTCGAATCCCATCCCCTCCGCCACCCTTCCCCGATTCCTCATCCGCCTCGTCTGGTCCGCACAACCCCGTCCCGCGCCTCCGGGGCCAGGAGCCGGCTTCCCGTGCCATCGTGGCAGCCCCGCGGAAAAGTCCGGGCGGAGAGGCGGTTGCGGCGGGCTTTTTCCGGTGCCATAGAAATCTCGGGTGTTCGCATCGGACAAGGGCGGGCAGGGATCAGCGCTGGTCGGGCCGCCAGCGTGCTTGCCTGTGTCCGGAGTACGCCCATGGCAGCGCCTTCCCATGCCCGGCCGAGTGCCCTTCGCCGCTTCCTCGAAAGTCAGGCTTCCGCCGGGCTGGTGCTGATGGGGGCGGCCGCCCTCGCGCTGGTCATCGCCAACTCGCCCCTCGGCCCGGGCTATGAGGCCCTGCTGCACACCTATGTCGGGCCGCTCTCCATCGGCCACTGGATCAATGACGGCCTGATGGCCGTGTTCTTCCTGCTCGTCGGCCTCGAGATCAAGCGCGAGGCGCTGGACGGGCAGCTCTCCACCTGGCCGCGCCGCATCCTGCCGGGCGTCGCCGCCGCCGGCGGCATGATCGTGCCCGCTATGGTGTATCTGGCGTTCAATCCCGGGCCGACGGCGCATGGCTGGGCCATCCCGGCCGCGACCGACATCGCCTTCGCGCTGGGCGTCATCTCGCTGCTGGGGCGGCGTGTTCCCGCCTCGCTTCGGGTCTTCCTGACGGCGCTGGCCATCATCGACGACCTCGGCGCCGTCATCATCATCGCCCTGTTCTACACCGCCCAGCTGTCGCTGCCCGACCTGGCCGGCGCCGCCGTGGTGGTCGGTGCCCTGATCGGCCTGAACCGCCTCGGCGTGCAGCGCCTGCGGCCCTATCTCCTTCTCGGTCTCGTGCTCTGGGTGCTGGTGCTGCGCTCGGGCGTCCATGCCACGCTGGCCGGGGTGATCCTCGCCTTCACCATTCCCCTGCAGACCACCCATGCGAAGCCGGACGCCGATCACAGCGGCCCCCTGCACCGGCTGGAGCATGCGCTCTACATCCCGGTCGGCTTCCTCATCGTGCCGATCTTCGGCCTGGCCAATGCCGGCGTGCCGTTCCTCGGCATGCCGGCGGAGGCGCTGGCGGCACCTGTCACGCTGGGCGTCGGGCTGGGCCTGCTGGTCGGCAAGGTGGTGGGCGTGTTCGGCTTCGCCATGCTGGTCATCCGCCTCGACCTCGCCGACATGCCGGCCTATGCGGGGCGGCTCCAGATGCTGGGGACGGCGCTGCTCTGCGGCATCGGCTTCACCATGAGCCTCTTCATCACCCTGCTCGCCTTCCCTGGCGACCCGTCCCTGCAGGCGGAGGCGAAGATCGGCATCCTGGCCGGCTCCCTCGTTTCCGGATTGCTGGGCTACACCCTGCTGCGCATCGCCCCGCAGGACTGGCCGGGCACGCCCTCCCGCTAGTCGGGAGGCTTCCTGGCGGCCCATGCGCCCCGCCCGGCTCTCGCCGGAGCTGGCGCATGGGTCCCGGCCCCTATCGCGCCCACCGCGCGGCTTCGCAACGAATTTAACAGGCCAGCCCCGGCCGCCGGCCTAGCATGGCCGGACACATCCGGCAGGGGCCCCATGCCACGACTCCGCTGCGTCCTTCTCCTGCTCCTGCTTGGCGGCTGCGCCACCTCCGGGGAGCTTGAAATGACGGAGGAGCCTTCCCGCGACGACGTCATGCTGGGCGGAGAGCCGGCGCCCTGGCGGTACCGCGCCTATCGCGGGAACGACGACGCGCAGCTCCTGCCTTATTTCCGGTACAGCCGGCCCTTCTAGGGCATTCTCCGTCCGCCGCGGGCATCCGAGGCGGCTTCCATCCACCCGGCTTCACGGAAGCCGCCCTGGCACAAGAGGCTCAGGCCGCTTCAGATCCCGAGATCGGCGAGATGAACCACCGGCACGGTGGCGCCGGCCTGCAGGGCAGGGGCGTGGGGCGGGCGTTGCAGCAGCGCGTCCGCGCCGGCCAGGACGCGCAGCATGGCGCTGTCCTGCCGCGTGGCGGGCACCACCACGCTGCGGCCCTCGGCATCGGTTTCCAGCCGGGCGCGCATGTATTCCTCGCGCCGGTCGTTCTCCGGCAGGTCGGCGCCGAGCCGCGCCATGCGCAGCGGCAGCGGCGCCGCCGGCAGGCCGGACAGCTTCATCAGCGCCGGCCACAGGAACAGCACGCCGCAAACCAGCGCCGAGACCGGGTTGCCCGGCAGGCCTAGCACCGGCGTCCCGTCGAGGCGGCCCCAGATCAGCGGCTTGCCCGGCCGCATGGCGATCTTCCAGAAATCCAGCGTGAAGCCGTGCGGCGCCAGGGCGGATTGCACCAGGTCGTGCTCGCCCACGCTGGCGCCGCCCGTGGTCACCAGCATCTCGCAGCGCCGCGCGGCCTCGGCGGCGGCGCCGATGGCCTCGTGGTTGTCGCCGGCGATGGGCAGCACCACCGGCACGCCGCCCGCCGCCCGCACCAGCGCCGCCAGCATGTGCGCGTTGGAGGAGACGATGCCGCCCGCCGGCAGCGGCTCGCCCGGCAGCACGATCTCGTCGCCCGTGGCGAGGATGGCGATGCGCGGCGCGCGGTGCACCGGGAGCCAGGCATGGTTGCCGGCGGCGGCGAGGCCGATGTCGCGCGCGGAAAGGCGGCGCCCCGCCTCCACCAGCGTGTCGCCCGCGCGGAAATCCATGCCGGCGCGGCGGATCCAGCGGTCGGGCCGCACCGTCTCGTTCACCCGCACGCCGTTCCCGCCGGCGGTCGCGTCCTCCTGTAGCAGGATGGCGTCCGCCCCCTCCGGCACCGGCGCGCCGGTGAAGATGCGCACCGCCTCGCCCGGTCCCACCTCGCCCCGGAAGGGGTGCCCCGCCGGCGCGGCGCCGGTCACGGCCAGCGTCGCCCCCTCCACCGCATCCGCCGCGCGCACCGCGTAGCCGTCCATGGCCGAGACATCGGCGGGCGGCTGGGTCAGGCGTGCCGTGACGGGGCGTGCCAGCACCCGGTTCCAGCCCTCGGCCAGCGGCACCGTCTCGGCGCCGCAGGGCGCGAGGCTGTCCAGGATGCGGCCACGCGCCTCCTCGACGGAGATCATCGGGGCGCTTCCCAGAGGCCGGACTTGCCGCCTTCCTTGCGGACCAGGTGGATGTTCTCGATGCGCATGCCGCGGTCGATCGCCTTGCACATGTCATAGACCGTCAGCGCGGCCACCGAGACGGCGGTGAGCGCCTCCATCTCCACGCCCGTGGGGCCGGTGGTTTTGACTCGCGCCTCGATCTCCACCGCGTCCGTTCCTGAGGGGACGAGGTCGAGCTTGACGGAGGACAGGGCGAGGGGGTGGCAGAGCGGGATCAGCTCGGCGGTGCGCTTGGCGGCCATGATGCCGGCGATGCGCGCCACCCCCAGCACGTCCCCCTTGCCGATGCCGCCCGCGCGGATCGTCTCCAGCGTGGCGGGCGCCATCGCCACCCGCCCGCGCGCGACGGCGAGGCGGGCGGTGTCCGGCTTGTCCGAGACGTCCACCATCACCGCCCGGCCCTCGGCGTCGAAATGCGTCAGGCCGCCTGTCCGCTCGCCGCTCATCCGGCCTGCACCATGGCGCGCGCCGCCTCGGTCACGTCCGGCTGGCGCAGCAGGTGCTCGCCCACCAGGATGCAGCGGGCCCCCACGGCGGCCATGCGGCGGACATCCTCGGGCGTGCGCAGCCCGCTCTCGGCCACGGGGATGCGGTCGGCCGGGATCTGCGGCACCAGCGCCTCGGCGGTGGCGAGGTCGGTCTGCAGCGTGCGCAGGTTGCGGTTGTTCACCCCGATCAGCCGGGTGTGCAGGCCCAGCGCCCGGTCCAGCTCGCGCTGGTCGTGCACCTCGGCCAGCACGGACATGTCGAGGCCGCGCGCCACCTCCTCCAGCTCCCGCGCCTGCGCGTCGGACAGCGCGGCCAGGATCAGCAGGATGCAGTCGGCGCCCATCGCCCGCGCCTCGAACACCTGGTAGGGGTCGATCATGAAGTCCTTGCGCAGCACCGGCAGGGCGCAGGAGCTGCGGGCGGTGACGAGGTCGGCCGGGCTGCCCTGGAACCAGGGCGCGTCGGTCAGCACGGACAGGCAGGCGGCGCCGGCCGCCTCATAGGCCTGGGCGAGCCCCGCGGGGTCGAACGGGTCGCGGATCAGCCCGCCCGAGGGCGAGGCCTTCTTGATCTCGGCGATCAGCCCGATGCGGCCCTCGGCCACGGCGTCGCAGAGCGCCCCCGTGAAGTCGCGCGGGCGGCCGACATCGCGGGCGCGCCTCTCCATCTCGCCGATGGGGGTGGCGGCGGCCCGCTCGCGCAGCTCGGCCTCCTTGTCGGCCAGGATGCGGAGAAGCGTGTCGGGCAGCGTGTCAGCGTTCATGGTCATCTCTTGCGCCCCGCCGCCCGGAAGGGGGAGGCGTACCGGGGCTCGGTGGGGAGGCGGGACGGTCGGGCGCGCGGCCGGGCCCTTCAGCCCGGCGGGGTCTCCGCGGCCGGAGCATGGGTGGCGCGCCGCAGCCGCTCCAGCGCCGCCAGCGCCGCGCCCTCGTCGATGGCGCGGGCGGCACGGGCGGCGGCGCCCCTCAGATCGTCCGTGTCACTGGCGACCACAAGGGCGGCGGCGGCGTTCAGCACCACGCAATCGCGATAGGGGCCATGCGCGCCCCGCAGCAGTTCCAGGAGGGCGGCGGCGTTCTCCGCCGGGTCGCCGCCCCGCAGCGCCTCGATCGGCGCGCCGGGCAGGCCGGCATCGGCGGGGGTGAGGGTGAACTCGCGGATGCGGCCGTCCCGCAGCTCCGCCACCTGGCTGGGGCCGGACAGCGCCAGCTCGTCCATGCCCTGGCCATGCACCAGCCAGGCGCGCTCGCTGCCGGTGCGGGCGAGCGTCTCGGCCATGGGGCGCAGCCACTGGGGCGCATAGGCGCCGGTCATCTGCCGCTTCACCCGCGCCGGGCTGGTCAGCGGCCCGAGCAGGTTGAAGATGGTGCGGGTGCCAAGCTCGACACGCGGGCCGGCGGCGTGGCGCAGCGCGGCGTGGTGGCGCGGCGCCATCAGGAACACCATGCCCGCTTCCCGCAGCACCGATTCCAGCGCCGGCAGCGGCACGTCGAGATTGATGCCGAGGGCCGAGAGCGCGTCGGACGCGCCGGACTTCGAGGACAGGGCGCGGTTGCCGTGCTTGGCCACCGGCACGCCGCAGCCGGCGACCACGAAGGCCGTGGCGGTGGAGATGTTCAGCGTGCCCATGCCGTCGCCGCCGGTGCCGACGATGTCGATGGCGCCCGCCGGCGCCTCGATGGCGTTCATGCGGGCGCGCATGGCGCGCACGGCGCCGGTCATCTCGGCCACCGTCTCGCCACGCACCCGCAGCGCCATCAGCATGGCGGCGATCTGCGCCGGCGTCGCCTCGCCCTCCATGATCAGGCCGAAGGCGTGCTCGGCCTCGCTTTCCGCCAGCGTCTCGCCATTGGCGAGGCGGGCCAGCACCGGCTTCAGCGTGTTCATGCGGCGGCCCGTTCCGGCGCCGGGAGGTTCACCCCCGCCATGGTCAGGAAGTTGCGCAGGATGTCGTGCCCATGCGCGCTGGCGATGCTCTCGGGGTGGAACTGCACGCCCCAGACGGGCAGGTCGCGATGCGCGAGGCCCATGATCAGCCCGTCCTCCGTCCAGGCCGTCACCTCCAGCTCGGGCGGCAGCCCCTCGCGCCGCACCACCAGCGAATGGTAGCGCGTGGCGGGGAAGGGGCTGGGCAGGCCGTGGAACAGGTCGGTGTCCCGGTGGTGCATTGGCCAGACCTTGCCGTGCACCGGCACGGGCGCGCGCTCGACGATGCCGCCGAAGGCATCGCCGATCGCCTGGTGGCCGAGGCACACCCCCATCAGCGGCACGCGCTTCGCGGCGGCGGCGCGGATCAGGGGGAGGCAGATGCCCGCCTCGCGCGGGGTGCAGGGGCCGGGCGAGAGCAGGATGGCCTGCGGCTCCAGCGCCAGCGCCTCCTCCGGCGTCAGCGCGTCGTTGCGCCGCACCTCCACCCGGGCGCCGAGGTCGCCCAGGAAGTGGTAGAGGTTGAAGGTGAAGCTGTCGTAGTTGTCGATCAACAGGATCATGGTGAGCGATCCTTCTCCCCCTGGGCGCCCCTGGTCAAGTTATCGCCGGCCGGCGGCGAAGCGGACGGCCTCCTCGGCGGCGCGGAACAGGCCGCGCGCCTTGGCCCGCGTTTCCTCGTATTCGGCCGCGGGGTCGGAATCGGCCACCACGCCGCAGCCGGCCTGGACATACATGGTGCCGTCCTTCACCAGCGCGGTGCGCAGCGCGATGCAGGTGTCCATGCCGCCATCGGCGCCGAAATAGCCGACGCCGCCGGCATAAAGGCCGCGCCGCGAGGGCTCCAGCTCCTCGATGATCTCCATGGCCCGCACCTTCGGCGCGCCCGAGAGCGTGCCGGCGGGGAAGCCGGCGGACAGCGCCTCCAGCGCGCCCACGCCCTCCCGCGCCCGGCCGCGCACCTCGCTGGCGATGTGCATCACCTGGCTGTAGCGCTCGATGTTGAAGCTCTGCGTCACGCGCACCGAGCCGATCTCGGCCACGCGGCCGACATCGTTGCGGCCGAGGTCGAGCAGCATCAGGTGCTCGGCGCGCTCCTTCTCGTCGGCCAGCAGCTCCTTTTCCAGCGCCAGGTCCTGCTCGGGCGTCGCGCCGCGCGGGCGGGTGCCGGCGAGCGGGCGCACCGTGACCTCGCCCTGGCGCAGCCGCACCAGGATCTCCGGGCTGGCGCCCACCGCCGCATAGCCGCCGAAGTCGAAGAAGAACAGGAAGGGCGCCGGGTTGATCCGCCGCAGCGCCCGGTAGAGGGCGAAGGGCGGCAGCGCGAAGGGCACGGAGAAGCGCTGGCTCGGCACCACCTGGAACACGTCGCCCGCGCGGATGTATTCCTTGGCCCGCTCCACGGCGGCGAGGAAGTCGGCGCGCGCGTAGTTGGAGGCGGGCTCCGGCAGGGCCGGCAGGTTGGCCGGCGGCGCCGGCCGGGGCAGGGGGCGGTCCAGCGCCGCCTCGGCCTCGTCCAGCCGCGCCAGGGCGGCATCCCAGGCCGCCTGCGGGTCGAGGCCGGGGAAGACGGGCGCGCAGAGGGTCAGCGTGTCCCGCACGTGATCGAACACCGCGATCAGGGTGGGGCGCATCATCACCGCCTCGGGGATGCCGAGCACGTCCGGCCGCAGCGCCGGCAGGCGCTCCATGTGCCGCACCATGTCGTAGCCGAGATAGCCGAACAGGCCGGCGGCGATGGGCGGCAGCCCGGCCGGCAGCGGCAGGCGCGCGGCCTCGATGGCGGCGGCGAGGCTTTCCATGGGCGGCGCCGCCTCCGCCGCGAAGGCGTGCGGGGCGGAGAGCGCGTGGCGGTTGATCTCTGCGCGGCCGTCGCGGCAGCGCCAGACGAGGTCCGGCGCCATGCCGATGGCGGAATAGCGCCCGCGCGCCGCGCCGCCCTCGACGCTCTCGAACAGGAAGGCGTTGGGCTGGCCCTGCACCAGCTTGAGATAGGCGCCGACCGGTGTGTCCAGGTCGGCCACCCGCTCGCGCCAGAGCACCTGCCCCTGGCCGGCGCCGAGGCCGGCGGCGAAGGCCTGGAAGTCGGGACCCTGGGTGAAGCCGGTGGAGGGAGCGTTCATCGGTTGGCGACCTGGCCCAGCATGTTCTCGTTGTAGGTGACCTCGCCGCGGGCGCGCAGCGCGTCCAGATACTGCGCCTCGAGATCGGCCAGCATGGCCTGCTCCACGGCGTCGCGCGTGCGGCCGAGGGCCAGCGGGTCGCTGTCCGGATCGAAGCGCAGCACCTCCAGCACCTGCGCCACCGCGAAGCCGTCGGCCGTCTCGGCCATGGTGGCGGCGTTCGGCGCGGCGGCGAAGAGCGGCTGCGCCAGCTCGGGCGGCAGGCCCTGCTGGGGCTGCGGCTGCCGGCCGAAGGGGCCGATGCGGCGGGAGGCGAGCCCCGCCTCGCGCGCCGCCTCGGCCAGCGGCTTGCCGCCCTGCACGGCGGCGAGCAGCCCGGCGGCGCGCTCCTCCACCGAGCGGCGGCGGGCATCGGCGGTCCAGGCTTCCAGCACCGGCTCGCGCACCGTCTCGAAGGGGCGCAGCGCGGCGGGCACCACCTCGCGCAGCTCGAAGGCGAAGAGGGCGGTCTGCCCCGCCTCGGCCAGGCGCGGCATCTGCCCCTGCTGCGCGGCGAAGACGGCGCGCAGCGCGATGTCCCGCGCCCCGCCATCCAGCGGCAGGGCCACGGGGCGGCCCTCGCGGTCGAGGCCCCGGGCATCCAGCGTCACCTCGGCCAGGGCGAGGCCGAAGCGCGGCGCGACCTCCGCCAGGCTGGCGCCGCCGGCCAGCGCGTCCTCCACCTCGTTGGCGCGCTCATAGGCGAGGTCGGCGGCGCGTTCCCGCTTCACCTCCGCCTCCACCTGGGCGCGCACCGCGTCGAAGCCGCGGCTCTCGCCCGGCGCGATGCCGGTGACGCGCAGCACATGCCAGCCGAAGGGGCTCTGCACCGGCGCGCTGACGCCACCCTCCGGCAGGGCGAAGGCGGCTTCCGCCAGCGCCTCCACCGGCAGGCCGGCGCGGTCCAGCGTGCCGAGCGGCAGGGCCTGCCCGCCAGCCTCCCGCGCCGCCGCCTCGATCGCGGCGAAGTCGGCGCCCTCGCGCCAGCGGGCGGCCAGGGCCTCGGCCTTCTCCCGGTCCTGCAGCAGGGCCTGCTCCAGGGTGCGGCGCTCCGGCGTCTCGAACTGGCTGCGGCGCGCCTCGAAGGCTGCGCGCAACTCCTCCTCGGTGGGTTGCACCTCGGCCGCCAGCGTCTCGGGCGACAGCACGGCGATCACGGCGTGGCGGTATTCGGGGGAGGAGAAGCGGTCCGGGTTGTTCTCGTGGTAGCGGCGGAGCTGCGCCTCCTCGGGCGCGGCCGGCTCCGGCGCGCCGGCCAGCGGCAGCAGCACCAGCTCCGCCACGCGCTGCTCGCGCTCCCAGGCCAGCAGCGGGCGGGTCAGCGCATCCGGCCCGGCGGCGCCGGCGCGCACGGCGCCGACCAGCTGCTGGCGCCGCAGGTCGTCGCGCAGCAGGTTGAGGAAGCCCGCTTCCGAGAGGCCGTTGTTGCGCAGGAAGCCGTCCAGCAGCGGCCGGCTGAAGCGGCCATCGGCGCCCTGGAAGGCGGGGATGGAGAACACATAGTCGCGCAGCGCCGCCTCCGGCGCGACGATGCCGAGGCGGTCCGCCTCCTGGCGCTGCACGCGCTCCATCACCAGCCCCTCCACCGCCTGGCGGGACAGGGCGGCGGCCATCTGCGGGGTGATGTCGAAGCTGCCGCCGAGCTGGCGCTGCACGCGCTGCATCTCGCGCCGCGCGGCCTCCTGCGCCTCGGGCAGCTCGATCGCTTCGCCCCCCACCCGGGCCACCGCCCGGTCGGTGCCGAAGTTCCGCACGATGTCCTCGATCCCCCAGATGGCGAAGGACAGGATGAGGAGGACGAAGAGGCCCTTGGCGAACCAGGTGCCGGCGAGGCGGCGCAGTGCAGTGAGCATCGTATTCCGCGGAAGGGGGTGAGGGCGGGGAAAGCGCGCGGACCATAGGGAAAAGGCGGGCGGTTGCCAAACGCCGGCACCGCCTGTAGCGCGGCGTGGCGACACTTTGTTCGCCACGAGACGGCCAGACAAACAAAAGGAGACGGGGATGACCCCAGGCGTGCGACCGCTGATCGCCGGAAACTGGAAGATGCACGGCACCCTGGCCGAGGCCACCGCCCTCGCCGCGGGCGTGGCCGCCGGGGCCGCCGGCAAGGCCGAGCTGCTGGTCTGCCCGCCCTTTCCGCATCTCGTGCCGGTGGGCGAGGCGCTCCGGGGCAAGGCCGTGGCGCTGGGCGCGCAGGACTGCCACGCCGCCGCCAAGGGCGCCCACACGGGCGACGTGGCGGCGCCGATGCTGAAGGACCTCGGCGCCGCCTATGTCATCCTCGGCCATTCCGAGCGCCGCGCTGACCATGGCGAGAGCGACGCGGCCGTGAAGGCCAAGGCCGGGGCGGCGCTGGCCGCGGGCCTCGTGCCGGTGGTGTGCGTGGGCGAGAGCGAGGCGCAGCGCGTCTCCGGCGAGGCCGAGGCGGTGGTGGCGGGGCAGCTCGCCGGCAGCCTGCCGGAGGGCTTCGCGGCCGCCGGCGGGGTGGTGGCGTATGAGCCGGTCTGGGCCATCGGCACCGGCCGCACCCCCACCGAGGCCGACATCGCCGCCATGCATGCCCGCATCCGCGCCGAGCTGGAAAAGGCCTTCGGGGAGGCGGGCAGGACGCTGCGCATCCTCTATGGCGGCTCGGTGAAGCCCGGCAACGCCAAGGGCATCCTGGCGCTGGCGCATGTGGACGGCGCGCTCGTCGGCGGCGCGAGCCTCAAGGCGGAGGACTTCCTGGGGATCGCGGCGGCGGTCTGACCTCAAGGTGAAGAAGGCCAGGGGAAGGAATTCCCCTGGACCCCATCTTTTTTCTGTCGGTTTGCCGATTGGCGGCGGCGCCGCGCGGCGCGAGACTGCGCCCATGTCACAGGACCAGACCGCGCGGGTGCTCGCCGCCCTCGATTCCGCCCGCACCGCCACCGAGGCCAGCCTGATCGACTGGCTGCGCATCCCGAGCGTCAGCGCCCAGCCCGCCCATGCCGCGGATTGCCGCCACGCCGCCGAATGGCTGGCGGGCGAGCTGGTGGCGCTCGGCTTCGAGGCCGGGCTGCGCGAAACGCCGGGCCACCCCGTCGTCATCGCCACCCATCCGGGCCCGTCCCCGGACGCGCCGCACATCCTGATCTACGGGCATTACGACGTGCAGCCGCCGGAGCCGCTGGCGCTGTGGGACAGCCCGCCCTTCGAGCCGCAGGTGGTGCCGGGGCCGCGCGGCCCGCGCCTCGTCGCGCGCGGGGCGGTGGACGACAAGGGGCAGGTGATGACCTGGCTCGCCGCGCTGCGGGCCTGGAACAAGGTGGCCGGCGGCCCGCCGGTGCGCGTGACGGTGCTGGTGGAGGGCGAGGAGGAGATCGGCAGCCCCAACCTCGAGGCCGTGCTGGCGGCGGACAAGGACATCCTCTCGGCCGACATGGTGCTGATCAGCGACACCAACATGTGGGACGCGGCGACGCCCTCGCTGACCGTCAGCCTGCGCGGGCTGGTCTATACCCAGATCGACCTGCGGCTGGGGGACCGCGACCTGCATTCCGGCCTGTTCGGCGGCTCGGCGGCCAATGTGCTGAACCTGCTGACGAAGATCCTGGGCGAGCTGAAGGATGCGGACGGCCGCGTCCAGATCCCCGGCTTCTACGACGGCGTGCAGGAGCCCACGGCCGAGCAGCGCGCCGCCTGGGAAGCGTTGGGCTTCGACGAGGCGGCCTTCCTCGGCGCGCAGGGGCTTTCCGTGCCGGGCGGCGAGCGCGGCCGCTCCGCGCCCGAACGGCTCTGGGCCCGCCCCACCGCCGACATCAACGGCATCTGGGGCGGCTACATGGGCGAGGGCTCCAAGACCGTCATCGCCTGCGAGGGCCATGCCAAGCTGTCCTGCCGCCTGGTGCCGGGGCAGGACCCGCAGAAGGTGATCGAGGGCATCCGGGAGTTCGTGCGCTCCCGCCTGCCGGCGGACGCGCAGTTCGAGTTGCAGGTCTTCGCCAGCGGTCCAGGGATCTCGATCCCGATGGATTCGCCCTTCGTGCAGGCGGCGCGGGCGGTGCTGGCGGAGGAGTTCGGCCGGCCGGCGGTGATGGCGGGCGGCGGCGGCTCGATCCCGGTGGTGTCCAGCTTCAAATCCATCCTGGGCCTGGACAGCCTGCTGATGGGCTTCGGCCTGGATGACGACCAGGTGCACAGCCCGAACGAGAAGTTCGAGCTTGCCTGCCTGCATGCCGGCGCCCGCAGCCATGCGCGGCTCCTGGGCCGGCTGGCGCAGCGTTAAGCTTCAGGAGGAGAGGGCACGGGGAGGCGCGGTGCCTCCCCATGCCGCTCAGGCGGCCAGGGCCTTGCGGGTGAGGGCGAGCGTCTCCTCGATCATCGGCGCCGTGATGCCGAGATGGGTGCAGGCGCGGATGCGCCCGCCCAGCATGGAAAGCTGGACGCCCTCCATCCGCAGGCGGCGCACCAGCGCGCCCGCTTCCAGCCCCGTGCCGGAGGGATCGAAGAAGACGAGGTTGGTGTCGGGCTCCTCGACCGTGATGCCCTCGATCTGCCGCAGGCCGCGGGCAAGGGCCCTGGCATTGGCATGGTCGTCGGCGAGGCGGTCCACATGGTGGTCCAGCGCGTGGATGCAGGCGGCGGCGCAGATGCCGGCCTGCCGCATGGAGCCGCCGAGGCGCTGCTTCCAGCGCCAGGCCTGGCCGATGAAGTCCGCCGGGCCCGCCAGCACGGCGCCAAGCGGCGCGCCCAGGCCCTTGGTGAAGTCCAGCCACACCGAGTCGAACCCGGCCACCATCTCGGCGGCGGGAATGCCGCTGGCCACCACCGCGTTCATCAGACGGGCGCCGTCCATGTGGGTGGCCCAGCCCTGCTCGCGCGCCACGGCCACCACCGCGTCCAGCTCCGCCTGCGGCCACACCGCGCCGCCGCCGATGTTGGCGGTCTGCTCCACCTCCAGCAGGCGCTGCGGCGGGCTGTAGCGGCCGCCGGGGCGGATGGCGGCACGCAGCGCCTCGGCGCTGAACATGCCGCGATCCCCCTTCAGCGGGTTGATCTGCACCCCGGCCAGCGCCGCGTGGGTGCCGCCCTCGCTGCTCAGGATGTGCGCCGTCTCATGCGCCAGAACCTCCTCGCCGGGGCGGCAATGGGTGAGGATGGCGATGACGTTGCACATGGTGCCGGAGGGCAGAAACATCGCCGCCTCCTTGCCCAGCAGCGCCGCCATGCGGTCGCACAGGGCATTCACCGTCGGGTCGTCGCCGAACTGCTCGTCGCCCAGCTCGGCCTGCATCATCGCCGCCTTCATGGCGGGGGTGGGGAGGGTCTGGGTGTCCGAATAGAGGTTGATGCGGACGGGCGGCGCCCCGGCGGGCGGGCGGGCGGGAGCATGCACCATGGAGCGGACCTTGTGGCTGTTGCGGAGGATCGGTGGTTCATGTCGCGGATCGCGGCGCGCGGGCGGCGCCGTCTGCCCGGAGCACCGGCAGGGCCGGCAGCGCGGCCGCCGCCCCCCGCGCCATGTCCGGCCAGCCCGTGAGCCAGCCGCGACCCTCATGCCGCCAGGCCAGCAGCCCGGTGGCGGCGCGGAGCGGGAGGGTGAGGATCTTCGGCATGGCACGCCCGAGCATGCCAGCGCATGCCGGCGCCGTCAGCCCCCCAACCCCCCGCCTCGGGCCGGGCAGCCAGGCTTCAGGCGACGGGTCTTCAGGCGGTAGGGCTTCCCGGCACGGGCTGGCCATCGGCGGCGCGGCCGCGGCCGTCGCGCCCATAGAGCGCCATGGCGCGGCGCTCGAAGGCACGCACCATCAGCCGCACCGCCTCATTGAACACGGTGCCGATGACGGCCTGCAACAGGCGGGACTTGAACTCGAAATCGACAAAGAAATCGACCTCGGTGCCGCCCTCGACCGGGGTGAACTTCCAGGTGTTGTTCAGGTAGCGGAAGGGGCCGTTCTCGTACTGCACCCGCACCGCGCTGGGCCGCTCCAGCGACACGCGGGAGCGGAAGGTTTCCCGGAACATCTTGAAGCCGATGGTCAGGTCGGCCAGCAGCTCCGTCTCGGTGTGGGAGACGACGCGCGCCCCCACGCACCAGGGAAGGAATTCCGGATAGCGGCGCACATCCGCCACCAGGTTGAACATCTGCTCGGGCGTATAGCGCAGGATGCGCTTCTCGGCATGGGTCGGCATCAGATGGCGGCGTCCGCGAGCTTCATGCCGGCCAGCCGCGCGTTGCGGGCGTCGCGCAGCGCCGCGAAATCCCGGTCGGCGTGGTAGGAGGAGCGGGTCAGCGGCGTGGCGGACACCAGCAGGAAGCCCTTGCTGCGCGCCATGCGGGCATAGTCCTCGAACTCGGCGGGCTCCACGAAGCGGTCCACCGCGGCGTGCTTGACGGTGGGCTGCAGGTACTGGCCGATGGTGAGGAAGTCGATATCGGCGCTGCGCATGTCGTCCATCACCTGCAGCACCTCGAGCCGCGTCTCGCCCAGCCCCACCATGACGCCGGACTTGGTGAAGATGGAGGGGTCCAGCTCCTTCACCCGGTCCAGCAGCCGCAGCGAGTGGAAGTAGCGGGCGCCGGGGCGGATGGTGGGGTAGAGCTTCGGCACCGTTTCCAGGTTGTGGTTGAACACGTCCGGCCGGGCCGCCACCACCACCTCCAGCGCGCCCTCCTTGCGCAGGAAGTCGGGCGTCAGGATCTCGATGGTGGTCTCGGGCGCCGCGGCGCGGATGGCGGCGATGGTGGCGGCGAAGTGCGCCGCGCCGCCATCGGCCAGGTCGTCGCGGTCCACGCTGGTGATCACCACGTGACGCAAGCCGAGCTTGGCCACCGCGTCGGCCACGCGGCGCGGCTCGTCGGCGTCCAGGTGCTTGGGCATGCCGGTGGTGATGTTGCAGAAGGCGCAGGCGCGGGTGCAGATCTCGCCCATGATCATCATGGTGGCGTGGCGCTGCGACCAGCACTCGCCGATATTGGGGCAGGCCGCCTCCTCGCACACCGTCACCAGCTTGTTGTCGCGCATCAGGTTGCGCGTTTCCTGGTAGATCGGGTGCGTCGGCGCCTTGACGCGGATCCAGTCCGGCTTGCGCTTGATCGGGTTGTCCGGCCGGTTCGCCTTTTCCGGGTGGCGCAGCGCGGCTGCCGGTCTGGGCGGCGGCGCGACGGGCTTCACGCCGCCATCGGCATTGGAAACCGCGCCGCCGGCCCGGTGGTCGATCAGAATACGGGTGGCCATTCGGGAACCCCGGCTGGATGGAGCGGGGCGGCCCCCGACCAGGCCGGGGGCCACCGCTTCCATGATCTATGATGGCTTGTTTTCCCCGCAAGCGCGGAGAAGTGCCGTTGCCCCTAGATGTGGATCACCCGGCCATAGGCATCAAGCACCGACTCATGCATGGCTTCCGAGACGGTGGGGTGGGGGAAGACGGTGTGCATCAGCTCCGCCTCGGTGGTCTCGAGCGTCCGCGCGATGGTGTAGCCCTGGATCATCTCGGTCACCTCCGGCCCCACCATGTGGGCGCCGAGCAGCGCGCCGGTCTTGGCGTCGAACACCGTCTTGACGAAGCCCTCCGGCTCGCCGAGCGCGATGGCCTTGCCGTTGCCGATGAAGGGGAAGCGCCCGACCCGCACCTCGTGCCCGGCCTCCTTGGCGCGGGCCTCCGTCAGCCCCACGGAGGCGACCTGCGGGCGGCAATAGGTGCAGCCGGGGATGTTGGAGACGTCCATGGCGTGCGGGTGCATCCCCGCCATGGCCTCCACCGCGATGATGCCCTCGTGGCTCGCCTTGTGCGCGAGCCAGGGCGCGCCGGTGAGGTCGCCGATGGCCCAGACGCCGGGCTCGCCGGTCTGGCCGTAGGGGTCGGTCACCACATGGGTGCGCTCGACCTTCACCCTGGTGCCCTCGAGGCCGATGTTCTCGACATTGCCGACGATGCCGACGGCCGAGATCAGCCGGTCCGCCTGGATCTCCTGCACCTTGTTGCCGGCCTCGACGACCACGGTGAGGCCGTCGCCCGACTTGCGCACGCCCTGCACGCGGGCACCGGTGAGGATCTTCATGCCCTGCTTGGCGAAGGATTTCTGGACGAAGGCGGACACCTCGGCATCCTCCACCGGCAGGATGCGGTCCATCACCTCGATCAGCGTGACCTCGGCGCCCATGTTCAGGAAGAAGGAGGCGAACTCGGAGCCGATGGCGCCCGAGCCGATCACCACCAGCTTCTTCGGCATGGTGTCCGGCACCAGGGCTTCCTTGTAGGACCAGATCAGCTTGCCGTCCGGCTCGATGCCGGGAATGACGCGGGCCCGCGCCCCGGTGGCGAGCAGGATGTTCCGGGCCTCAAGCTCCGCCGCCGGCTTGCCGTCCTTGCCCGTGACGGCGACCTTGCCGGGGCCGGCCAGCTTGCCGCTGCCGTCGAACACCGTGACCTTGTTCTTCTTCAGCAGCCCCTTCACGCCGGAGGAGAGCTGGCCCGAGACCTGCCGCGAGCGCTTCACCACCTTGGCGAAGTCGTAGCGCGGGTTGTCGGCCGCGAAGCCGTACTGGTCGAGGCTGTGCAGCAGGTGGTTGATCTCGGAGGCGCGCAGCAGCGCCTTGGTGGGGATGCAGCCCCAGTTGAGGCAGATGCCGCCCAGGTGCTCGCGCTCCACCAGCGCCACCTTCATCTTGAGCTGCGCGCCGCGAATGGCGGCGACATAGCCGCCCGGGCCGCCGCCCACCACCACCAGGTCGAACTGTTCGGCCATGTTTCTCCGGTCCCTTCGGGCGGGGCCTTCAGCCGGCGAGCGCCTTCAGCGCGTCGCCGGAGAGGCGTTGATCGGTCCATTCCTCGCGCCCGACCGCGCCGATCCGCCGGTAGAAGGCGATGGCGGGCTCGTTCCAGTCGAGCACGTTCCATTCCATCCAGGCATGGCCCTCGGCCACCGCCCGCCGCGCCAGGGCGCGGAAGAAGGCGAGGCCGATGCCGTGGCGCCGGTGCTCCGGCGCCACGAACACGTCCTCCACCCAGATGCCCGCGCGGCCGGCGAAGGTGCTGAAGGTCTCGTACCAGAGGCAGACGCCCACCGCCTCGCCGTCGATCTCGGCGATCAGCCCCTGGATGCGGCGGGTCGCCAGCGCGCCGTAATAGTCCTGCGCGCTGGCGACGACCTCGTGCTCCAGCTTCTCGTAGGCGGCGAGGCCGCGCACCATGGCGAGCACCGCCTCGGCGTCGCGCGGCCTCGCCTCGCGCAGCGTGAAGCCGGGGCTTCCGCTCACAGCATCAGGCTCAGCGGGTCCTCGACCACCTTCTTGAAGGCGGCCATCCACTCGGCGGCCAGTGCGCCATCCACCACGCGGTGATCGACCGAGAGGGTGCAGGTCATGACCGTGGCGATGGCGAGCGCTCCGTCCCGCACCACCGGCCGCTGCTGCCCGGCGCCGACGGCGAGGATGCCGCCCTGCGGCGGGTTGATGATGGCCGAGAAGCTGGTCACGCCATACATCCCCATGTTGGAGATGCTGAAGCTGCCGCCCTGGAACTCCTCCAGCTTGAGCTTGCCGGACTTGGCGCGGGCGGCGAGGTCCTTCATCTCGTTGCTGATGGCGGCGAGGCCCTTCTGGTCGGCCTTCCGGACGATCGGCGTGATCAGCCCGTCCGGGATAGACACGGCCACCGAGATGTCCACGTCGTGGTACTGGATGATCGCGTCGTCGGTCCAGGAGGCGTTGACGTTCGGGAACTGGCGCAGCACCCGCGCGGCGGCCTTGATGATCAGGTCGTTGACCGAGAGCTTGAAGGCGCCGGGGCCTTCCTTCGGCGCGCGGCCGTTGAGGTCCGCCCGCAGCTTCAGCAGCGCATCCAGCTCGATGTCCATCGAGACATAGAAGTGCGGCACCGTCGCCTTGCTCTCCGACAGGCGCTTGGCGATGACCTTGCGCATGGAGGAGTTCGGCACGGCGGTGTGCGGCGCCGTGATGGCGGGGGCAGGGGCAGGGGCCTTTGGGGTGGCGGCCACGGCGGGCGCGGCCTCGGCCTTGGGGGCGGCGGCTCCGGCGGCGGCGGGGGCCTGGCCCGGCTTGCCGGCGGCCGCCTCGATGTCGGCCTTCACGATGCGGCCGTTCGGGCCGGAACCCTGGATGCCGGCGAGATCGACCCCCGCCTGCTGCGCCATGCGGCGCGCGAGCGGCGAGGCGAAGACGCGGTCCTCCTGGCCGGACGCGGCCTGGGCGGGCTTCTCCGCCGGCGCGGCCTTCGGCCCAGGCGCGGCCTTCGGCTCGGGTGCGGCGGCCGGCTTGCCCTGCGGCGTGGCCTCCTGCTTCGCCTGCGCGGCGGAGGCGTCGTCGGGGCGGTTCGGCGCCACCTGCTCGGGTGCCTTGGCGCCGGCATCGGCCGGCACCTCCTCGCCCTCCTCGATCAGGATACCGATGGGGGCGTTCACCTTCACCCCCTCGGTCCCCTCCGGCACCAGGATCTTGCCGAGGATGCCCTCATCGACGGCCTCGAACTCCATGGTGGCCTTGTCGGTCTCGATCTCGGCGATCACGTCGCCGGCCTTGACCGCCTCGCCTTCCTTTTTCAGCCACCGCGCCAGGTTCCCCTCGGTCATGGTGGGGGAGAGGGCGGGCATCAGGATGTTGGTCGCCATGGTCCCGCTTCCCCTTACTTCCGATAGGTGACTTGCTTGGCGGCGTTGATCACGTGCTCGACCGTGGGCAATGCCAGCTTCTCCAGGTTCGCCGCATAGGGCATAGGCACGTCGAGGCCGGCGACCCGCACCGGCGGCGCGTCCAGGTGGTCGAAGGCGTGCTCGATCACCTGCATGGCCACCTCGCAGCCGATGCCGCTGAAAGCCCAGCCTTCCTCGACCGTGACGAGGCGGTTGGTCTTCTTCACGGAGGCCACGATGGTGTCGATGTCCAGCGGGCGGATCGAGCGGAGGTTGATGACCTCGGCCTCGATGCCCTGCTCGGCCAGCTTCTCGGCCGCCTGCATCGCCAGCCCGACCTCGATCGAATAGGCGACGATGGTGACGTCCTTGCCCTTCCGCTCGATCTTCGCCTTGCCGATCGGCAGGATGAAGTCCTCGTCCACCGGGCATTCGAAGGTCTGCCCGTAGAGGATCTCGTTCTCGAGGAACACCACCGGGTTCGGGTCGCGGATCGCGGCGCGGAGCAGGCCCTTGGCATCCGCCGCCGACCAGGGCGCCACGACCTTGAGGCCCGGGACATGCGCGTACCAGGAGGCGTAGTCCTGGCTGTGCTGCGCCGCCACCCGCGCCGCCGCGCCGTTCGGCCCGCGGAACACGATCGGGCAGCCGAGCTGGCCGCCGGACATGTACAGCGTCTTGGCGGCGCTGTTCACGATCTGGTCGATGGCCTGCATCGAGAAGTTGAAGGTCATGAACTCGACGATCGGCTTCAGCCCGGTGAAGGCCGCGCCCACCGCCATGCCGGTGAAGCCGTGCTCGGTGATCGGCATGTCGATCACGCGCTTCGGCCCGAACTCGTCGAGCAGGCCCTGGCTGATCTTGTAGGCGCCCTGGTACTGGGCGACCTCCTCTCCCATCAGGAACACCTTGTCGTCGCGCCGCATCTCGGCCGCCATGGCGTCGCGCAGCGCCTCGCGGACCGTGATCGGCCTGGTCTCGCCCCAGTCCTTCTCGCCCTCCTGCGCGGGGGCCTTGGGCTGCGCGTCCGTCTCGGGCCGCTGCTCGGTGCCCTTGGCGGCGACGGCGGCGTGGTCCTCGGCCTCCTTCGCCACCTCGGCGGTCTCGCCGCCGGCCTGGGTGGCGTTGGAGACGGGCTGCTGCGGGCCGGAGGCGGAGGTGCCGGCGCCGCCATCGCCCCCGTCGATCTCGGCGATGGGGGAGTTCACCGCGACATTCTCGGTGCCCTCGGGGACCAGGATCCTGGTCAGCTCGCCCTCATCGACCGCCTCCACCTCCATGGTGGCCTTGTCGGTCTCGATCTCGGCGATGATGTCGCCGGCGGCGACGGTGTCGCCTTCCTTCTTCAGCCACCGTGCCAGCTTCCCCTCCGTCATGGTGGGGGAAAGGGCGGGCATCAGGATCGTCGCACCCATGGTCAGCGGGCCTCCAGCAGCACGTCGGTCCACAGCTCGCTCTCGTCGGGCTCGGGCGAGGTCTGGGCGAATTCGGCGGAATCGGCGACGATGCGCTTCACCTCGTCGTCGATCGTCTTCAGCTCGGCTTCCGGCAGGCCGCCATCCAGCAGCTTCTTGCGGGCGGTCTCGATGCAGTCATGCTGCTCGCGCATCTTCTGCACCTCCTCCCGCGTGCGGTACTTCGCCGGATCGGACATGGAGTGGCCGCGGTAGCGGTAGGTCTTCATCTCCAGGATGTAGGGGCCGCGGCCCTCGCGGCAGTGCGCCACGGCGCGCTCGCCGGCGGCCTTCACCGCCTCCACGTCCATGCCGTCCACCTGCTCGCCGGGGATGCCCCAGGGGCTGCCATCCTTCGAGCGGTCCTTGGAGGCCGAGGCGCGGTCGGCGCTGGTGCCCATGCCGTACTTGTTGTTCTCGATGATGAACACGACCGGCAGCTTGAACAGGGCGGCGAGGTTGTAGCTCTCGAACACCTGGCCCTGGTTGGCCGCGCCGTCGCCGTAATAGGTCAGGCAGACATTGCCGTTGTCGCGGTACATGTTGGCGAAGGCGAGGCCGGCGCCGAGCGAGACCTGCGCGCCCACGATGCCATGGCCGCCATAGAAGCCCTTCTCGCGGCTGAACATGTGCATCGAGCCGCCCTTGCCCTTGGAGTAGCCTCCAGAGCGCCCGGTCAGCTCCGCCATCACGCCGCGCGCCTCCATGCCGGTGGCCAGCATGTGGCCATGGTCGCGGTAGGAGGTGATGACCTGGTCACCGGGCTGCAGGCACATCTGCATGCCCACCACCACCGCCTCCTGGCCGATATAGAGGTGGCAGAAGCCGCCGATGAGCCCCATGCCGTAGAGCTGGCCGGCCTTCTCCTCGAAGCGCCGGATCAGCAGCATGTCGCGATAGGCCTGGAGCAGCTGCTCCCGGGAAAGCCCGTCCCGCCCCGTGGGAGGGGACTTTGCCTTGCCGCGACGCTTGGTGGTGCCCGCTTCGGCGCCTTGGACCATCCGGCTGCTCCATTCTGCCCGCCACCGCTCGGAATTGGCGGAGACGCAAGGCCGAGATACGTGGCGAATGGTCCGACTGCAAGCGCCAGGCGATAGCCAAGCCCTTGATGCTGCGGTGCAATATATCGATTAACCTAAATTCGGTTAAACGTCATCTCGTTTCACAGGCGGCGCAATGCCGCTGCGGCAGGACCAGGGCCTCCGACAGAAGGTTGCGCCCGATAACCCCCTGAAGAAAGTAACGGAAAGCACTTCTCCGGTTTCACGACACCCCGCTACGCCGGCGGCATGCTTCCGCTTTCAGGGGGGGCGGGAAAAAGTCAGCGTGCGCGGCCCGCCACCACGCGGCCCATGCAGGGGTTGCCGCCGATCCAGTAGCAAAGCTCGGCCGGGCGGCCGATGCGGAACAGCGCCAGGTCCGCCCGCAGGCCCGGGCGCAGGACGCCACGGTCATGCAGTCCGAGCGCCGCGGCGGCATGGCGGGTGACGCCGAGCAGCGCCTCCGCCACGGTCAGCCGGTAAAGGGTGCAGCCCAGGTTCAGCATCAGCAGCAGCGAGCGGGCGGGGGAGGAGCCCGGGTTCATGTCGGTGGAGAGCGCCATGCGCAGCCCCGCCGCGCGCATCGCCGCGATGTCCGGGTGCCTGGCCTCGCGGATGAAGTAGGTCGCGCCCGGCAGCAGCACCGCGACGCTGCCGGCCTCCGCCAGGGCGCGCAGCCCCTCGGCGCCGGCATATTCCAGATGGTCGGCCGACAGGGCGCCGAAGCGCGCGGCCAGCGCCGCCCCGCCAAGGTCGGAAAGCTGGTCCGCGTGCAGCTTCACCGGCAGGCCGGCGGCGCGGGCGGCGGCAAAGACGCGCTCCGTCTGCGCGGGGGAGAAGGCGATGCGCTCGCAGAAGGCGTCCACCGCATCCGCCAGCCCGGCGGCGGCGGCCATGGGGATGGCCTCGCGCGCGACGAAATCGGTGTAGCCTTCGGCGCCGCCCGGATGGTCTGGCGGCACCGCATGGGCGGCGAGCAGGGAGGTCACCACCTCCACCGGCAGCTCGGCGCCGAGGCGGCGGGCCACGCGCAGCATCTTCATCTCGGATTCGAGGTCCAGCCCGTAGCCGGACTTGATCTCGACGGTGGTGACGCCCTCCGCCATCAGCCCGCGCAGCCGGGGCAGGGCGGCCTCCAGCAGCGCGTTCTCGCTGGCCGCCCGGGTCGCGCGCACGCTGGAGAAGATGCCGCCACCCGCGCGGGCGATCTCCTCATAGGTGGCGCCTTCCAGCCGCTGCTCGAACTCGCCTGCGCGGTTGCCGCCAAAGACGAGATGGGTGTGGCAGTCGATCAGGCCGGGGAAGATCCAGGCGCCCTCGCAATCGGTCACCGCCGCCGCATGCGCGGGCAGCTCGGCGCGCCTTCCCACCCAGGCGATGCTCCCGCCGCGCGTGGCGACGGCCCCGTCCTCGACGATGCCGAGCGGCGCTTCGGCCGGCCCGTCCATGGTGGCGAGGTTGGCGTTGAGCCAGACATGGTCGAAGCCGCTCATCGGTGTGTCCTGCGCTGATGCGGGCGGGCTGCTGTTTCAGTTGGCGAGGGTGGCGAACGCCCCGTGTTCCACCAGCCGCTTCGCCGCGGCGATGTCGGGCGCCATGTGCCGGTCCTCGTCCCAGGGCGCCGCCACCGCGCGGATCTCCGCCAGGGCCTTTTCCAGCACGGCGGAGGAAGCCAGGGGCCGGTGGAAGCCGATGCCCTGCGCCGCCGCCAGGAACTCGACGGCCAGGATGCCCGCCGTGTTGTCCGCCATCTCCGCCAGGCGCAGCGCCGCGCCGGTGGCCATGGAGACGTGGTCCTCCTGGTTGGCGCTGGTGGGCAGGCTGTCCACGCTGCGGGGGTGGGCGAGGGACTTGTTCTCGCTGGCCAGCGCCGCCGCCGTGACCTGCGCGATCATGAAGCCCGAGTTCAGCCCGCCCTCGCGCACCAGGAAGGCAGCCAGGCCGGACAGCACCGGGTCGGTCAGCAGGGCGATGCGGCGCTCGGACAGCGCGCCGATCTCGGCCAGCGCCAGGGCGATGGTGTCCGCCGCGAAGGCCACCGGCTCGGCGTGGAAATTGCCGCCCGACAGCACCTCGCCCTCGGCGGTGACGAGCGGGTTGTCGGTCACGGCGTTGGCCTCGCGTTCCAGCACGGCGGCGGCGTGGTCCAGCAGGTCGAGGCAGGCGCCCATCACCTGGGGCTGGCAGCGCAGGCAGTAGGGGTCCTGCACGCGGCTGTCGCCCGTGCGGTGGCTTTCGCGGATGGCGCTGCCCTCCAGCAGGGCGCGCAGCGCGGCGGCGGCGCGGATCTGCCCCGGCTGGCCGCGCAGCGCGTGGATGCGCGGGTCGAAGGGCGTGTCCGAGCCGCGCGCCGCATCGACGCTCATGGCACCCGCCACCAGCGCGCTGCGCCACAGCGATTCCGTGGCGAACAGTCCGGCGAGAGCGAGGGCGGTGGAGACCTGCGTGCCGTTCAGCAGCGCCAGCCCCTCCTTCGGCCCCAGCTCCAGCGGCGCGAGGCCGGCGCGCCTCAGCGCCTCGGCGCCGGGCAGCACCTCGTCGCCGACAAAGGCCTCGCCCTCGCCGATCAGCACCAGCGACATGTGCGCCAGCGGCGCGAGGTCGCCCGAGGCGCCGACCGAGCCCTTGGCGGGAATGGCCGGCAGCACGCCCGCGCGCAGCAGCCCGAGCAGTGTGGAGACCACCTCCGGCCGCACCGCCGAGGCGCCGCGCGCCAGGGAGAGCGCCTTCAGCGCCAGGATCAGCCGCACCACCGGCGCGGGGAGAAAGGCGCCGGTGCCGGCAGCGTGGCTGCGCAGCAGGTTGCGCTGCAGCCGCGCCAGGTCCTCGGTGCCGATGCGCTGGCTGGCCAGCTTGCCGAAGCCCGTGTTGACGCCATAGAGCGCCTCGCCCGTGGCGATGCGCGCCGCCAGCGCGGTGACGGAGGCCTGCACCACGCCTTCCCACCCTTCGGGCAGTTCCAGCGCGGCGCCTTCGAGGAGAGCGCGCAGATCGGCCAGCGTCGCCTGGCCGGGCGCGATGCGGCGGATGTCGCTCACCGGGCATCTCCCAGCATCGGCAGGTCCAGCCCCTGTTCCCGCGCGCAGTCGATGGCAATGTCGTAGCCCGCATCGGCATGGCGCATGACGCCGGTGGCCGGGTCGTTCCACAGCACGCGCTTCAGGCGCCGCGCCGCGTCCTCCGTGCCATCGGCCACGATCACCATGCCGGCGTGCTGCGAATAGCCCATGCCGACGCCGCCGCCATGGTGCAGCGAAACCCAGGTGGCGCCGGAGGCGGTGTTGAGCAGCGCGTTCAGCAAAGGCCAGTCGGACACGGCGTCTGAGCCGTCCTTCATCGCCTCCGTCTCGCGGTTGGGCGAGGCGACGGAGCCGGAATCCAGGTGGTCGCGGCCGATGACGATGGGCGCCTTCAGCTCGCCGCGCGCCACCATCTCGTTGAAGGCGAGGCCGAGCCGGTGCCGCTGCCCGAGGCCCACCCAGCAGATGCGCGCCGGCAGCCCCTGGAAGCGGATGCGCTCGCGCGCCATGTCCAGCCAGCGGTGCAGGTGCCTGTCGTCGGGGATCAGCTCGCGCACCTTGTCGTCGGTGCGGCGGATGTCCTCCGGGTCGCCGGACAGCGCGGCCCAGCGGAAGGGGCCGACGCCGCGGCAGAAGAGCGGGCGGATATAGGCCGGCACGAAGCCCGGAAAGCCGAAGGCGCCCTCCAGCCCTTCATCCTTGGCCATCTGGCGGATGTTGTTGCCGTAGTCGAGCACGGCGCTGCCCATGCGCTGGAAGTCCAGCATCGCCTGCACATGCGCCACCATCGACTTCTTCGCCGCCGCCGCCACGGCCTTCGGGTCGCTCTCGCGCTTCGCTTCCCATTCCGCCAGCGTCCAGCCGGCGGGGAGGTAGCCGTTGGCGGGGTCGTGCGCGCTGGTCTGGTCGGTGACGATGTCGGGCACCACGCCGCGCTTCACCAGCTCGGGGAAGATCTCCGCCGCGTTGCCGAGAAGCCCGATGCTGACAGGCTTCTTCTCGATGCAGGCGGCGCCGATCATCGCCAGCGCCTGATCGACCGAGGTGGCGCGCCTGTCGAGATAGCCGGTCTCGAGCCGCTTCTCGATGCGCGAGGGCTGGCACTCCACCGCCAGCACGGAGGCGCCGGCGAACACGCCCGCCAGCGGCTGCGCGCCGCCCATGCCGCCGAGGCCGCCGGTCAGGATCCAGCGCCCGGCGAGGTCGCCGCCGAAATGCTGGCGCCCGGCCTCCACGAAGGTCTCGTAGGTGCCCTGCACGATGCCCTGGCTGCCGATATAGATCCAGGAGCCCGCCGTCATCTGGCCGTACATCATCAGCCCGGCGCGGTCGAGCGCGTTGAACTGCTCCCAGTTCGCCCAGGCCGGCACGAGATTGCTGTTGGCGATCAGCACGCGCGGCGCGTCCTTGTGCGTCTCGAACACGCCCACCGGCTTGCCGGACTGCACCAGCAGCGTCTGGTTCTCCTCCAGCCGCTTCAGCACGGAGAGGATGGTCTCGTAGCTCTGCCAGTCGCGCGCGGCGCGGCCGATGCCGCCATAGACCACCAGCTCGCCCGGGCGCTCGGCCACCTCGTCGTCGAGGTTGTTCATCAGCATCCGCATCGCCGCCTCGGTGGTCCAGTGGCGGGCGGTGAGGGTGTCCCCGCGCGGGGCGCGGATGGCGGGCGCGTTGCGGAACCGGGTCTGCGACATGGGTCTGTCTCTTCCGATGCGGGTCAGTCGAGCGCGCTGCCGAGGCGGTAGCGCGTGCCGGGATGGGTGAGGAAGGCCCGCGTCGCCACCACGCGCCACGACCAGGTGCGGCGGTGGACCAGCAGGCAGGGCTCGTCGGGCGGAATGTCCAGCGCGGCGGCGATCTCGGGGGCGGGGCGGGTGGCTTCCACCACATGCTCCACCCGCTCGGGCGGCGCGCAGGAGGTGAGGTAGCGGTAGGGCGTGATGCGGGTGAAGTCCTGCTCCAGGAAGCGCGGAGCGATCACCGGGTTGACGAGGCGCTCCTCGAACTGCACGGCCACGCCATCCTCCCGGTGCACCAGCCGCACCTCGAACAGTTCTGCTCGTTCGGGCAGGCCGAAGGCGGCGGCCATGGCCGCATCGGCGCGCAGGCGGCCGAGCGAGAGCACTTCGGCGCCGTGCGTGCCGCCGCGCTCGCCGATCTCCTCGGCGATGTCGCGCAGCTCCAGCAGGTTGGATTGCGGCTTGGCGCCGGCGACGAAGGTGCCCACGCCCTGCACCCGCACCAGCAGCCCCGCATCGGCCAGCTCGCGCAGCGCGCGGTTGACGGTGACGCGGGAAACGCCGGTCAGCCTCACCAGCTCATGCTCGGAGGGCACCCGGTCCTCCGCGCCCCATTCGCCGCTGGCGACGCGGCTGAGGATGAAGGCCTTGATCTGCTGGTAGCGCGGCGTCGCCGGGCTGGGGGTCGGCAGCAGGGCGGGGCGTCCGGCGGCTTGCATGGTGCGGAGCATGGTTGTCTTGACAAGTCCAGTCAACTGGAAAGACGATGCGCTCCATCGTCGTGAGAAGGCTTCCCGGCATGACCTCCTACTTCGCCCCCGCCGCCCTGCTTCCCGATGGCTGGGCGCGCGACGTGCGCATCGAGACCGATGCGGCCGGCAGCATCTCCGCCGTGCTGGCGGGGGCGGCACCGGAGGGGGCGGAACTTCTGCCGGGCGTGGTGATCCCCGGCGTGCCGAACCTCCATTCCCACGCCTTCCAGCGCGCCATGGCCGGGCATGCCGAGCGCCGCTCGCCGCCCGAGGCGCGCGACGCGGAGGGGGGCGAGGATTCCTTCTGGACCTGGCGCACCACGATGTACCGCTTCGTCGGCCGCTTCACGCCGGAGGACGCGGAAGCCGTGGCCGCGCAGCTCTACGCCGAATGCCTGGAATGGGGTTTTACGAGTCTCGCCGAGTTCCACTACCTGCACCACCAGCCGGACGGCACGCCCTATGACGAGCCGGCGGAGATGGCGCTGCGCCACCTGGCGGCAGCGCGCAGCACGGGCATCGGCATCACCCTGCTGCCCAGCCTGTACCGGCATGGCGGCATCTTCGGAAAGGAGCCGGTGCCGGGGCAGCGGCGCTTTCTCAACGACCTCGACGGCTTCTGGCGCATCGCCGATGGCATCCGGGGCGCCATCGCGGGCGACGCCCAGGCGGGGCTCGGCCTCGCGCCGCACTCCCTGCGCGCGGTGACGCCGGAAATGCTGGCCGAGTGCGCCCGCTTCGAGGGTCCCATCCACATCCACGCCGCCGAGCAGCGGCGCGAGGTGGCGGAATGCCTCGCCGCCACCGGCGCCCGCCCGGTGGAATGGCTGCTGGGCAACATGCCGCTCGATGCGCGCTGGTGCCTGATCCACTGCACCCACATGACGGAGGAGGAGGCCGCCGCCCTGGCGCGGAGCGGCGCGGTGGCGGGGCTCTGCCCCAGCACGGAGGCCTCGCTCGGCGACGGCATCTTCGGCCTGCCGGCCTATCGCGCGGCGGGCGGGCTTCTCGGCTTCGGCACGGACAGCCATGTCGGCACCTCGCCGCGCGACGAGATGCGGCAGCTCGAGACCAGCCAGCGGCTGGCATGGCAGCACCGCTCCATCGCGACCGACGCGGCGCACCCGCATCCCGGCCGCAACCTGCTGGAGGCGGCGCTGGCGGGCGGCGCGCAGGCCAGCGGACGGGCGGTCGGCGCCATCGCGCCCGGCCGGCGCTGCGACCTGGTGGCGCTGGACGACGGGCACCCCGCGCTGTGCGGCCGCCGGGGCGACGAGCTGCTCGATGCCTGGGTGTTCAGCGGCCAGGGCAATCCGGTGCGGCAGGTGGTGGCGGGAGGTCGCGTGGTGGTGCGGGAGGGGCGGCACGTTGCGGCGGAGCCCATCGCCGCCGCCTTCCGCGCCGCGATGCGGAGGCTCTCGGCATGACCCCCGCCATCCGCGTCGCGCGGCCCGAGGAGATGGGGCTGCTGCTCGACTGGGCGGCCGAGGAGGGGTGGAACCCCGGCCTCGCCGATGCCGCCGCCTTCCATGCCGCCGACCCTGGCGGCTTCCTGCTGGGTGAGGTGGCGGGCGAGCCCGTGGCCTGCATCGCGGCCCTGCGGCAGGGCGCGCGGCATGGCTTCATCGGCTTCTATATCGTGCGGCCGGAATGGCGCGGGAGAGGCATCGGCATCGCGCTCTGGCGGGCGGGCATGGAGCGTCTCGCCGGGCGCGTGGTGGGGCTGGATGGCGTGGTGGCGCAGCAGGCGAACTACGCGCGCTCCGGCTTCGCGCTGGCCTGGCGCAACGTGCGGTATGCCGCCGGGGCGCCGCGCGCGGTGCCGGGGGCATCGGGCAGGGTGGTGCCGGCGGCGGAGGTTCCCTTCGCAGTGCTGGCGGCGCTCGATGCGCGCGTCTTTCCGGCGCCGCGCGAGGAATTCCTGCGCGCCTGGCTGGACGCGCCGGGCCACCAGGCCCTCGCGGTGCTGGACGAGGCGGGCGCCGCGCGGGGCTTCGGCGTGCGGCGCCCCTGCCGGGAGGGCAGCAAGATCGGCCCGCTGACGGCGGCGGCGGCGCCCTTCGCGCGGGCCTTGTTCAACGCGCTGGCCGGCGATGCGCCCGGGCCGGTGTTCCTGGACCTGCCCGAGCCCAACGCGGCCGCCGTGGCGCTGGCCAGGGAGGCCGGCATGGCGCCCGTGTTCGAGACGGCGCGCATGTATGCCGGCCCCGCGCCCCGCCTGGCGGTGGGCGAGATCTTCGGCGTGGCGAGCTTCGAGCTGGGCTAGGAGGGCCGCCGCCTCATCCGGCCGCGGAGACCGCCTCCGCCGCCCGCATCACCCGCAGGAAGTTGCCCGACCAGAGCAGCCCGACGGCCTCCGCGTCATAGCCGCGGCGCAGCAGCTCGGCGGTGAGGTTGGCGCTGTCGGCCGCGCTCATCCAGCCTTCCACGCCGCCGCCGCCGTCGAAATCGGAAGACAGGCCGACATGGGCGATGCCGATGCGCTGCACCGCGTAGTCCACATGGTCGGCGATGTCCGCCACGCGGGCGCGCACCTTGCCGTCCGGCCCTGGCCCGCGCAGGAAGCCGGGCACGGCGGTGATCTGCATCAGCCCGCCGCTGGCGCGCAGCGCGTCCATCTGCGTGTCGTCGAGGTTGCGCGGGTGGTCGCGCAGCGCGCGGACGCAGGCATGCGTCGCCACCACCGGCGCGCGCGAGATCTCCACCGCCTGCAGCATGGCGCTCTTGGCGACGTGGCTGACATCGACGAGCAGGCCGAGCGCGTTCATCTCCGCCACCGCCTCGCGGCCGAGGCTGGAAAGGCCGCCATGCAGCACCGGCCCGTCGCCGAGATCGGGACGGGGGATGGCGCTGTCGGCCAGCAGGTTGTGGCCGTTATGGGTGAGGGTGACGTAGCAGGCGCCGAGGCCGCGCCACAGCGCCAGGCGGGACAGGTCCTCGCCCATGCCGTAGCCGTTCTCCACCGCCAGCATCACGCCGAACTTCCCGCTTTCCCGCAGCGTCTCCAGCTCGGCCGCGCGGCTGACGATGCGGCGGTCCTCGCCGCCGGCCGTGGCGCGGATGGCGCGCAGCATCGCCTCGCAGCGCCGGGCGGCGGCCGCGTGCCCTTCCGGCGTGCGCGGTCCCTGCGGCAGGTAGGCGGCGAACACCACGGCGCGCAGCCCACCCGCCCGCATCTTCGGGAAGTCCACGCAGCGATTCGTCTCGCCGCGCGGATCGGGCGTCTCGGGCCAGGGGATGTCCACATGCGTGTCGAGCGTCAGCGTCGCGGCGTGGACGGCGGCGGGGGGCTGGATGTCGGTCATGTCTCGTCCTGCGGCGGTGGCTGTCGCCGGAATCTCGGGCGGGGCGGCGGCGGCGTCAATCGGGCCGCGCGCCGGCCAGGCCGTGGCGGTTTCCTCAGGCCGCCTTCTCGAGGTTCCAGAACAGGGCGATGGGGCTCGGCACGAAGCCCGAGAGCTTCGTGCTGTAGGCCTGCGGGGTGAAATACTGGCCGAGCGGCAGGAAGGGCGGCTCCTCGAAGGCGATGGCCTGCATCTGGCTGGTGATGCGGCGCTGCTCGGCGGCGTCGGCCGCGTCGAACCAGGCATCGCGCAGCGCCTCCATGCGCGGGTTGGGGCGGGTGCCGTAGAGATGCAGGTGGCTGCCGGGGTTGGAAACCCACAGCCCCGCCCAGCCGGTGCAGTAGCAGTGCCAGTTCGCCCGCTCGGCAGAGCCCGAGGCGTTGGCGCGGCTGATCAGCGTCCCCCAGTCCACGCTCTGGTAATCGACGTTGAGGCCGATCTCGCGCAGCATCTGCTGCGCCACCGGCGACATGGCGGCGGCGGAGGAGATGTCGGTGGCCGCCATCTGGATGATGGTCTCGCCCTGGTAGCCGGCCGCCTTCACCGCCTGCCGCGCGCGCTCGATGCTGCGCTCGCCGGTGACGGCCTCCAGCCCGGCCTCGCTCGCCGCCGGCGAGCCGGGCAGGAAGGCGCCGACGCCGGTGCGGTAGAGCGAGGGGTCGTCGCCCACCAGCGACTGCATGTAGTCCACCTGCCGCAGCGCCGGGAACAGGGCGCGGCGCATCGCGGGGTTGTCGAAGGGCGGCACGCTGTCGTTCAGGCGCAGCTCGGCCCAGACGCCGATCGGGTCGATCGTCTTCACATCCAGCCCGCGCCGGCCGCGCAGCAGCGGCAGCAGGTCGGCGAGCGGCCGTTCCAGCCAGTCCACCTCGCCCGTCTGCAAGGCCGATATGGCGGTGGAAGGGTCGGGCATGATGCGCCACTCGACGCGGTCGAGCTTCGCCACCTTGCCGCCGGCCCACATGTCGGGGCGCTCGTCGCGCGGGACGTAGCTCTCGTTGCGGGTGAACACGACGGAGGCGCCGGAGACCCATTCCTCCCGCCGGAACACGAAGGGCCCGCTGCCGGTGAAGTCGGTGACGGTGGTGGTGGCGGGCGTCCGCGCCACGCGCTCGGGCATGATGTAGCAGGCGGTGGCGCCAAGGCCGTAGAGCAGCTGATTGTAGGGCTGCTTCAGCCGGATCTCGAACTCCGTGTCGCTGGTGGCGCGCATCTCGTCGAGCTGGGCCGCGAGGCGCTTGCCGAACAGGTCGCGCTGCGACCAGCGGTGGATGGAGGCCACGCAATCGGCCGCGCGCACCGCCTCGCCATCGTGGAAGCGCAGGCCTTCGCGCAGGCGGAAGCGCCAGCGCAGCCGGTCCGCGGAAAGCTCGTGGCCCTGCGCCATCTGCGGGCGCGGCTGCAGCTTGCTGTCCAGGCCGTAGAGCTGGTCCCAGATGGCGCTGGCCGCGTTGAGCGAGATGAGGGTGCTGGATTGCAGCGCGTCCGGCGTCTGCAGGTTGGTGTGCGGCACGAAGCGCAGCGTGCGGGCGGCGGACTGCGCCAGGGCAGGGCGGCCCGGCGCGCCCGCGCCTGCTGCTACCAGCCCGGCGCCCAGTCGCAGGGCGGCGCGGCGGGGGAAGGCGGAGGCGGTCATGCTGTCTCTCCCTCGGCTTTCGGCTCCTGGAGCCTGGGCGCCGCCGAGGAAGGGGGCAAGCGGCACCGCGCGCCGCTCCGCCTTTCCTGATGTCGCTCCGTTGCGGAGCGGGCCCGTCAGCCCCGCCGGAGGGCGGCGGTGACGCGCGCCACCATCTCCGGCAGCGCTGCCGGGTCAAGCCAGCGGAAGGTGGCGACGATCGCGTTCTCCGGGTCGATCCAGATGTAGTTGCCGCCCGCCCCTTGCGCGAAGAAGCTGGCGCGGCTGGCGCCCGGATAGCGGCCCTGGCCGTTCAGCCACCACAGCAGCCCGTAATCGGCGTTCAGGCGGCAGGGGGTGGTGCAGGCGGCAACCCACCCCTCGGGCAGCACGCGGCGGCCTTCCCACACGCCGTCCCCCAGCATCAGCAGGCCGATGCGCGCCTGGTCCTCGGCATGGGTGAAGACGCCGCCGCCCCAGTGCCCGCCACCCGAGACGGACTGGACGCGGCGGCCGCCGATCTCGACGAAGCTGGTGCGATAGCCTTCCCAGCGCATCTCGCCGCTGCCGCCGATCGGCGCCATGATGCGCTCGGCGAACACCTCGGGCAGCGGGCGGCGGAAGCGGTGCAGCAGCGCCAGGGACAGGGCGTTCACCCGCACGTCGTTGTATTCCCAGTAGGTGCCGGGCGCCTTCAGGGGGCGCTCATGGCCCTTGGGGCCGCTGCCCTCGCGCTTCAGGTCGCGGCCGCGGTCGATGCGGTCGGCCTTGCCGAAGAGGGTGCCCTCCCACTCGCTGGTCTGGTCCAGCAGCATCCGCCAGGTGACGGCGCCGTTGCGCGGCCCGGTGAAGGCCGGGTCGTCCACGCTGGCGGCGACGGGGGCGTCGAGGCTGTCGATCAGGCCGTCGCCCAGGGCGAGGCCGGCCAGCAGCGCGAGGTAGCTCTTGGCCACGCTGAAGGTCATGTCCACCTGCCGCGTGTCGCCCCAGCGCGCCACCAGCGCGCCCTGGCGCAGGATCAGCCCGTTCGGCGCGCCGCGCGGGGCGGTGTTGCCCAGCACCTCGTTATCCGGCGCCGGCTCGAAATAGCCGCTCTCCAGATGCGCCAGGATGTCGCGCGGGAAGGGGCTCTCATGCGCCGTGGCGAAGGTGACGGCCGCGCCGAGGGCGTCGGGGTCGAAGCCGGTCTCGGCCGGGCTCCGGGTGGGGAAGGGGAGGTTCGATTCCATGGCGGCGACGGTGGCGCCGCCAGCAGGCCCGCGCAAGCACCCCGCCGGAGGGGTGCGCGGCGAACAGGGCGACACCATCTCTGCGCCAGCATCCCGTATCGAGGAGAGATCCATGCCCGACCAAGCCCCGCGGGAGACCGCCATCCTGGGTGGCGGCTGCTTCTGGTGCATCGATGCCGCCTATCGCGAGCTGACCGGCGTGACCGAGGTGGTTTCCGGCTATGCCGGCGGCCATGTCGTGAACCCGACCTATGAGCAGGTCTGCGGCAAGCGCACCGGCCATGCCGAGGTGGTGAAGGTGGTGTTCGACCCCGCCGTCATCTCCTATGCCGACATCCTGCGCGTCTTCTTCACCCTGCACGACCCGACGACGAAGGACCGGCAGGGCGCCGATGTCGGCCCGCAATACCGCAGCATCATCCTCACGACCTCCGAGGCGCAGGCCGGGACGGCGCGCGGGGTGATGGCGGAGATCGAGGCGGCGGGCCTGTGGCCGGCCCCGCTGGTGACGGAGCTGGAGCCCGCCGGCACCTTCTGGCCGGCCGAGGCGGAACACCAGGACTACTTCGCGCGCAACCCGTGGTCCGGCTATTGCCGCGTGGTGGTGGCGCCCAAGGTGGCCAAGTTCCGCAAGAACTTCGCCAGCCGGCTGAAGAGCCGCGCCGCCTGAACAAGGCCCGCCCGGGCACGCGCCGCACAGCCCTGGCGCGCCCGAAGCCCCGCCCGCCAATGCGCGGCGGGGCCTTGCGCTGCCCAGGATGATCAATGGCTTGGTGGGTGCCCTGGCGGGCCTCTGCGGCCTCGCGGGCCGTGGCGGATGGGGTGGGATTCGAACCCACGATACCCTTTTGAGGTATACACACTTTCCAGGCGTGCGCCTTCGACCGCTCGGCCACCCATCCAGCGCAGGGCGGCGGTATAGCAGCCTTTTTGCGCCCGGCAAGGGGCGAGATGCGGTTTTGCCGCCAGCCAGGCCCCAGCTCCGCAAGTGACAGAAGATTTTCCGAGAGCCGCACCGCTCCACGGGGGGCATTTGCGGACCCGGCGGGGGGCGGCGCGGCGAGATACGCGCTGAACGCGGGAAGGACCCGCGTTTTTTTCGGCCTCAAAGTCCCGATTTCTGTTGCGGGGGCACCCCCCCATGCCCCATATGCGCCGCCGTTGACCTGATCGATCCACGATCACCCTGGTCATCTTCTGGTGGGAAGGAGCCCTCAAACCATGGACGCTCTCGTTTCTCCGCTGGGGATGGTTTCGGATTGCAGCCCGAGCGAAGCCCAGTCTGTTGATATCCGCGGCGAGGCGAAGGACCACTTCGTCGAGCGCGACGGTGTGCGCTTTGCCGGCACGCATCTGATCGTCGATCTGTGGGGCGCCACGAATCTCGACGACCCCGCGCACATCGATTCCGTTCTGCGCGAGGCCGCCATCGAGACCGGCGCGACCATCCTGCACGGTCACTTCCATCACTTCGCTCCGGACGGCGTTTCCGGCGTGCTGGTGCTGGCCGAGAGCCACATCTCGATCCACACCTGGCCGGAGCGCGCCTACGCGGCGCTCGACATCTTCGTCTGCGGCATCTGCAACCCCTACAAGGCGGTGCCGATCCTGAAGAAGGGCTTTGGCCCGGAGCGCGTGCAGCTTGCCGAGCACAAGCGCGGCCTGATCGGCTGACACCAGCCTTTCACGTGACGAGGCGGGGGCGGGGTCTCACGATCCCGCCCCCTTCTTGCGTTTCCCGACCGAGGAACTTCTCCATGCCGACCGATTCTTGGGTGAACGAGACGCTCTACGCCGAGTGGGGCCAGCGCTTCCTGGTGAAGCGCGAGCTGGCCCGCGTGCAGAGCGACTTCCAGGACATCATGCTGTTCGAGAGCTACAGCCACGGGCGCGTCATGCTGCTCGACGGCGTGGTGCAGATCACCGAGAAGGACGAGTTCGTCTATCAGGAGATGCTGACCCATGTGCCGCTGCTGGCGCATGGCGACGCGAAGCGGGTGCTGATCATCGGCGCCGGCGACGGCGGCGTGCTGAAGCGCGTGCTGCAGCACCGCAACGTCGAGAAGGCCGTCATGGTCGAGATCGACGGCGAGGTGATCCGCCTCTGCAAGGAGCACATGCCCGACATCGCCGGCGACGCCTGGAACGATCCGCGCGCCGAGGTGATCGTGGGCGACGGCATCGACTATGTGCGCAAGGCCGAGGCCGGCAGCTTCGACGTGGTGATCGTCGATTCGACCGACCCGATCGGCGTCGGCGAGGTGCTGTTCACCGACGAGTTCTATGCCAACGCCGCGCGCCTGCTCTCCGGGCGGGGGCTGATCGTCAACCAGTGCGGCGTGCCGGCCATGCAGGCGGAGGAGCTGGCCGAGACCAGCCTGCGCCGCGGCAAGGTCTTCCCCGACATCTGGGCCTATGTGGCCGCGGTGCCGACCTATGTCGGCGGCTTCATGACGCTGGGCTGGGCGGCGAAGGACGCGACGCTGCGCCAGGTGGACACCGCCACCATCCGCGCCCGCGCCGAGGCCGCCGGCATCCTGGGCGCCACCGGATACTGGACGCCCGAGATCCACACCGGCGCCTTCAACCTGCCGCCCTACATCAGCAAGCATCTGCCGCAGGGTTGATGCCGGACGGGAAGGGGGAGAGCGGCGGCTTCCCCCTTCGCGGTTTCGCGTTGCCTCACAGGAGGCGCTGCAGCCGCTCCACCCGCGCGAGCAGGCGGCGCAGCGCCAGCCTGGCCTCGTCCTGCCGGGCGGCGGGCAGGGAAAGCGTGGCGGCGCAGAGGGCGGTGATCTCGGCATCCAGGCCCTCCAGATCGACGGCCCGGCCGCCGCTGGCCAGCGCCTCGGCTAGCGTCAGCGTCGCTTCCGTCGATTCGAGGGCGGCCATCAGGGCGGGCAGGGGCGTGGCGGGCATGTGGAAAGGCTAGCGCGGCCTTTCTTACCGGAATCTGCAAGACGTGCCGCCCTAACGAAATCCTCACCTCCCGGCTGCCATCCTGCCGTCTCCCACCGCGCGCACGGAGGCACCATGGAGATCAACGAGGCGCTGGACACCTGCCTGGCCGGCATGCTGGCGCCGTCGGAGCGGCTGCTCGCCCTCGCCAGCCAGCTCTCCCGGCGGAAAGATCCGGCGCCCGCGGCCGGCGCCGGACAGATCCCGCCCACATCCTTTCGCGGCCTGGAGGGGGTGGACGGCACGCCGCCGCCCGCCGGCGTCGCCGCGCGCAACCGCCTGGTGCTGGGCAATGCCCGCGCCACCCTGCGGCAGGCGCTGGAGCAAACAGGCGGCCAGCGAAAAGCCTGACATCACGGGTTCGTGATGATAGGGTTCAAGGGTCATGGCGCTGCGCGATTCCTGGAGCCGCTGGATGGGCCGCCTGTGGCCCGACCCTGCGGGAGCCTTCCAGTCCCTCCTGGCCGGCTTGCCGGAGCCGGCGCTGTGGCTCGACCGGAAAGCCTGCCTGCGCGGCGGCAACGCCGCCTTGCGCCAAGCCCTGGGTCCGAGCCTGCCGCTCCGCATCGGCCAGCCCGCCACCCTTTTCTTCGCTGCCGGTTCCCGCGCTGCCCTGAGGCTGTGGCTGGAAGGCGGCACCGAACCCGCCGAGCTTCGCCTGGCCGCGCCACAGGGACAGACGGGCATGGCGGTGTTGCCGCGGCGCATCATCCTGCCGCGCGGCGAATCGGTGCTGCTGCTGGCGGATGCCGCGCCACGCCAGGCCCTGGCCGCGCAACTCGCGGAGTCGGACCGGCTGCAGGCCCTGGGCAGCCTTGCCGGCGGCATCGCCCACGACTTCAACAACCTCCTGAGCGTGGTGCTGGGCGCCACGGAGGAGGCGCAACGGCGCCTCGGCGCCACCCCCGACCCCGCCATGGCTGCGGAGCTGGAGCAGGTGCGGCAGGCGGCGGAACGTGGTGCCGCGCTGGTGCGGCAGTTGCTGGCCTATGCGCGGCAGCAGGTGCTGGAGCCCCGGCTGGTGCCGCTGAACACCGCCGTCTCCGCCATGGCGCGGATGCTGCGCCCGCTGCTCGGCCGCGCCATCCTGCTGGAACTGGCACTGGATGCGCCTGAGCGCATGGTGCTGATCGATCCCTCGCAGCTCGACCGCGTGCTGATGAACCTGGCGATGAATGCCCGCCAGGCCATGCCGGAGGGTGGGCGGCTGGTGCTGTCCACCAGCCGCGCGCTGCTGCTGCAGCCCGAGCCCGCCATGCCCGAACCCCTTCCGCCCGGGCGCTGGACCGTGCTGGAGGTGCGCGACAGCGGCCACGGCATCCCGCCCGAGATCCTGCCGCGCATCTTCGAGCCCTTCTTCACCAGCCGCGCCAAGCAGGGCGGCACCGGCATGGGGCTGGCCACGGTGCATGGCATCGTCCGGCAATCGGGCGGCTACATCGCGGTGGAAAGCCGGCCGGGGCAGGGCACGCGCATCCGCATCCTGCTGCCGCGCGTCGAGGCGCCGGTGTCCGGGGCGGCGGGCCCGCCTGCCGCCGATCCGCCTCCTGCCCTGGCCTTGGCGCCGGACGCTTCCGCGCCCGGCACTGAGGCCGGCACTGAGCCCCTGCCGGGGCCGCTGCTGCTGGTGGAGGACGAGGCGCCGCTGCGCCGCCTGGCCGAGCGGACCTTGCGGCGGGCCGGCTGGTCCGTGCTGGTGGCGGAGGATGCGGAGGCGGCGCTGGCCATCGCCGCCCGGGCGCCGCCCGCCCTGCTCGTGACCGACGTGATGATGCCGGGCTCCATGGATGGCCCCGCCCTGGCGCGTGCCCTGCGTGCCACGAATCCACGCCTGCCGGTGCTTCTGGTGAGCGGATACGCGCCATCCGTGATAGAAGAGGGCCTTGCCGGCGAGGCGCTGCGCTTCCTGGCCAAGCCCTATGGTGCGGCCGAGCTGACGGCGGCGGTGAAGGACTTGGCGGCGGTCGCGGAAGGCTCTTGCGAAACGCGTCAATCATGAACATATAGCGAACACAGGGATGGTGCGAAGGGGTGGCGCGGGGCGCGACCTTTGCTCCATCCACATGTTATTCCAGACACCCGGAGCGGTCCCCAGGCCGCGCCCGATCGCGAGACGAACAGAGCCGAAGGGCGAAGAGGTTCCAGAATGGATAAGAACAAGGCGCTCGACGCCGCGCTCAGCCAGATTGAACGGGCCTTCGGCAAGGGCTCGATCATGCGCATGGGCGCCAAGCAGCAGTCCGACGAGATCGAGGTGATCCCCACCGGCTCGCTCGGCCTCGACCTGGCTCTCGGCATCGGCGGACTGCCCAAGGGCCGCATCGTCGAGGTGTATGGCCCGGAAAGCTCGGGCAAGACCACGCTCGCGCTGCACGCCATCGCCGAGGCGCAGAAGCGCGGCGGCACCTGCGCCTTTTTGGACGCCGAGCACGCGCTCGACCCCGGCTATGCCCGCAAGCTCGGCGTGGACGTGGACAACCTGCTGATCAGCCAGCCCGATGCCGGCGAGCAGGCGCTCGAGATCGCCGACACGCTGGTGCGCTCCGGCGCCATCGACGTGCTGGTGGTGGACAGCGTCGCCGCCCTGGTGCCGCGCGCCGAGCTGGAAGGCGAGATGGGCGACAGCCATGTCGGCCTGCATGCCCGCCTGATGTCCCAGGCCCTGCGCAAGCTGACCGGCTCCGTGTCCCGCTCCAACACGCTGCTGATCTTCCTGAACCAGATCCGGCTCAAGATCGGCGTCATGTTCGGCAACCCGGAAACGACGACGGGCGGCAACGCCCTGAAGTTCTATGCCTCCTGCCGCCTCGACATCCGCCGCATCGGCCAGATCAAGGACCGGGACGACGTCATCGGCAACCAGACCCGCGTGAAGGTGGTGAAGAACAAGATGGCCCCGCCGTTCCGGCAGGTCGAGTTCGACATCATGTATGGCGAGGGCATCTCGAAGGTGGGCGAGCTGCTGGACCTTGGCGTGAAGGCCGGCGTGGTCGAGAAGTCCGGTGCCTGGTTCAGCTGCGACAGCCAGCGCATCGGCCAGGGCCGCGAGAACGCCAAGCAGTACCTGCGCGACAACCCCGCCATGGCGGACAGCATCGAGCAGCGCATCCGTGCCCAGGCCGGCATCGTCGCCAACAGCCTGATGGTGGCGGGCCCCGATGCGGACGACGCCGCCGCGGCCGAGTAAGGCGGCAAGGCAGCGGCGCGGGGAGCGGAAACGCCCCCCGCGCCTTTTCCGTGTTCAGCGGCCGAGCAGGCCGCGCAGCAGGTCCACCGGGCTGGAAGGGCGCTCCTGCGGGGTGGCGGCGGGCTTGGGCGCCGGAACCGGCCCGGCCCGGCCGCCACGCGCCACGGCGAGCTGCTGCGCGCAGTCGGGCAGGGCGTTGCCGCGCCCGGCGAGCTGCTGCGCGAGCTGGCCCAGCACGGAGCCCTGGTTCTCCATCTGCCGCGCCACCAGGTCGCCCACGATGCCGGCGGTGGCATCGGCCACTCCGGCCGGGTCCAGCCGGTAGCTCGGCGCGGCCAGCGTGCCGCCCACCAGCACCGGGGCCGTCAGCCCCAGCCCGCCGAGCCGCACCTGCGGCAACAGGCGCAGCGCGAGCTTCTCCTGACCGAGATCGATGCTGCCGCTGCCCACCACATCGGCGAGGCCGGTTTCCAGCAGCATCGCCTGCGGCCGGGCGACACCCTCCCGCAGGTTCAGCCGCAGGGCGATGCAGCGCAGCGGCGTGCCGCCCTCGGTCGGCGCGTTCGGCACCAGCATGCGGCGCAGGTCGCCGCCCAGGCGGTCCAGCAGGCGGTTGTCGATCTGCCCGTTGGCCATGGCGAGGCCGAGATGCCCGCTCAGGCTGGCCGCCAGCGCGCGCAGCCCGGCACCCGCGCCGACGAGATCCGCCTCCACCTCCAGGCGGCCGCTCGCATGGCCGTTCAGGCCATAGGCCTGCAGCAGCGGCCGCAGGTCCAGCCCCGCCCCCTCGTGCCGCAGCGCCAGGGAAAGGCGCGGAACGGGGCCGGTGGCATCGGCGCCGAGGCGGCCACCCAGGCGCCCGCCGGGCAGCGTCACCCCGAGCGGCTCCACCGCGAGGAGGCCATCCTGCAGCTTCGCCGTGCCGCGCAGGTCGCGATAGGCGACCCCCTTCGCCACCAGTTCCGCCACGGCGAACTGCACCTCGCCATCCAGCCCGCGCGGCGCCAGGCCGGGCAGCGGCAGGTCCGGGATCACCCGTCGCGGCCCAGCGGTTCCGGCGGGCGGCGCGGGCGGGCGCGGCGGCACGTCCGGGGCCGCGGGAGGCGCAGCCGGCGCGGGAGTGGCGTTCGGGGTAGCCGGCGGGGACGCCAGCAGCGCGTCGAGGTCGAGCCTTGCCGCGTTCAGCCGGGCGGTCAGCGCCGGGCGGGGGCCGCCCGTGGCCAGCCGCGCCTCGCCCTCGAGCACGGCCTCGCGGGCGCGCAGGCGGAGCCCTTCGAGGACCGCCCCGCCCGCCGGCAGCAGCAGCCGGCCTTCCAGGCTCGCCTCGGTCAGGCGTGGCCCCGGCAGGCCCAGCGCCGCCAGCAGCGCCGCGGTGTCGGGCGCGGCGAGGCTCAGCGCGACCGCGGCGCCGTCCAGCCGCGGCCCGTTCAGCTCGGCCCGCGCCTCGGCGGTGGCGCCGGCGCCACGCAGCGCCAGCCGCAGCGGCCACGGGCCGCTACCCAACAGGGCCGCGGGGCCGGGAATCTGCCCTTCCGCGCGCACCGGCAGGCTCCCCCAGGCGAGTTCCGCCTCAAGCTGCCCCGGCGCTTCCGGCTCCGCCAAGCGGAGCGTCGCCGCGCCCAGGGAGAGGCCGGGCAGGAAGGCGCCGAGATCGCCGCCCGCGCTGCGGGCCGTCAGGGGGCCGATCCGGGGCGGTTGCCCGGCGCCGCCATCGGCCAGCTCGGCGTCCAGTTCCAGGGCGCGCAGCGGCGGCAGCTTGGCGCGCGGCAGGAAGGGCGCGAGGCGGGCGGTGCTGTCCGCCATGGCCTTCACGTTCAGCCGCCAGCCGGCGGCGACCTCCGGCCGTGTGGCGCTGCCATCGGCCACGAGCCGGAGCCCGGGCGCGGACAGCGCCACATGCAGCGGCCAGGGAGCGGCCTGATCCTCCGGCGCGGAGCCGGTGCCGAGGAGCCGCGCCAGCGGCCCGGCCTGGCCCTCCAGCGCCACCGCCACGCCGCGCAGCCCGAGCGTGCCCCGCAAGCCGAGCGGCGCCGCCGGCGTTTCCGCGCGCAGCGCCAGGCCGCGGATCTCCAGCACCTCGCGCCGCGCGGCGCGGGGATCGTGCCAGGTGAGCCGCCCGCCCTCGATGTCGATGGCGGCGATGAACAGCGCCAGCCGCCCATCGCCCGCACTGTCCGCCATGGCGGCATCTGGCCGGTCCATGGCGGGGCCGGGGGCGGGGGAGAAGCGCCAGTTGCCCCGGCCGCGCGCATCCACCTCCAGCAGCAGGTCCGGCTCCACCAGCGTCAGCTGCTCGAAGGCGATCCGGCGCGAAAGCAGCGGCAGCAGCGCGAGCCGCGCCTCGACGCGGCGGGCGGTCAGCATCTCCGGCCGGCTGCCGCCCGGCATGTTGGCCAGCGACACGCCTTCCAGCGTCACCGTCGGCACCAGGGACAGCTTGATGCCGACCGGGCCGGACAGGGTGAGGGCGCGCCCCGTCGCCTGTTCCACGGCGGCGGTGATGCGCGGGCGCAGCACGGAATCGCGCAGCGCCAGCTTCAGCCCGCCCCAGGCCAGGACGGGCAGGGCGAGGATCACGGCGGCGCCGATCAGCGCGGCGCGGCGCGGGCGGCGGGGCGCGGCCATGCGCTCAGCTTACCCGGCGCGGCTGCGGCGTGCGCGGCACCTCGAAGCCCAGGGTGCGGAAGCTCTCGACCATGTGCGGCGGCAGCGGCGCCGAGACCTCCAGCGTGCCCCCTTCCGGATGCGGCACGCGGAGCGCGCGCGCATGCAGGTGCAGCGCGTGGGACATGCCCTCCAGGTGCGCGGCCTGCCCGCCATACTTGCCATCGCCCAGGATCGGGCATTCCAGCGCGGCGGTGCAGTGGACGCGGAGCTGGTGGGTGCGGCCCGTCAGCGGCCGCAGCTCCAGCCAGGTGGCGTGGCGGCGCGCCACGTCCACCGTGCTGAACTCGGTGACGGCGGGCACGCCTTCCTTTCCCTCGGCCGGCGCGGTGCGCTCGCCCTGGCCGGTGCCGACGCGCGCCAGCTTCATGTCGATCCGCCCCGCCTCGTAGCGGGGCTGGCCCACCACCAGCGCCCAGTAGGTCTTCTGCGCGTCCCGCCCGCGGAAGGCACCGGCCAGGTGGCGCGCCGCCCGCGCGTCCCGCGCCAGCAGGATGACGCCCGAGGTGTCGCGGTCCAGCCGGTGGACGAGGCGCGGCCGCTCCTCATGGCCGAAGCGCAGCGCGTCCAGCATCCCGTCCAGGTGCTTGCGGATGTTCGGGCCGCCCTGCACCGGCAGGCCGTGCGGCTTGTTCAGCGCGATGATGCTGTCGTCGCGGTAGAGCACCAGCTTCTCCAGCGCCCGCGCATCCTCCTCGCTCACCTCCCGGTCGCGGCGCTCGGGCTCGGGCGCGGGGCCCTCCGGCAGGGGCGGGATGCGGATCTCCTGGCCGCGCGACAGGCGGGTGTTGGCCTCGGCGCGCTTGCCGTCGACGCGGATCTGCCCGGTGCGCAGCATCTTCTGCAGCGCGCCCTGCGTCACCTGGGGGAAGTGCCGGCGGAACCAGCGGTCGAGGCGGGAATCCTCGTCCGCCGGATGGACGATGCGATGCTGGATGGTCATGCGCGGGGAGGTAGCCCCGGCGGCGCGCCGCGTCGAGCGAAAACCGGGCCGAATCCGCTTGCGCGAAAGGAATATATTCCTTATTTCCTTACCATCTTACTTTCCTTGGGAGGCCGCGCATGAACACCCCGAAACTGGCGAAGCTGACCAGCAAGAACCAGCTCACCCTGCCGCGCGCCGTGGTCGCCGCCCTGGGCCACCCGTCGCACTTCCGGGTCCAGCTGCATGCTGGCGCGCTGGTGCTGTGGCCGGGGCGGGTGGTGACGGTGCTGGACGAGCCGGAAGCGGCGATGATGCTCGAGGGTAGGGCCGGGAGCGCGCCGAAGTAAAGGTATTTATTCCTCTGCGTCGCGCCACTGCCGGCCGGCCATGCCCTCCGGCCGGGCCGCTTCCGGCAACAAGCGGCGCGGCGCGGGGCGGGTGAATGATCGGACGCGGCCGGCGTTCCTTTCCCGATCCGCAACAGGAGACGGAACATGGATGACGGCCGGGTCTGGTCCTTCGAGGAAAGCCTCTGGACGGGGGATGCCGAGCACTACCGCGAGCTGGTGGACGAGGAGTGCCTGATGGTGCTGCCGCAGCCGCCCTTCGTGCTGAGCGGCGAGCAGGCGGTGGCGGCGGTTTCCGACACGCCTCGCTGGACCAAGGTGGCGATCTCGGAGCGGCAGGTCTCGCGCCCGCAGGAGGGGCTGATCGTCGTCGCCTACAAGGTGAACGCCGAGCGCGAGGGCACCACGCCCTATGAGGCGCATTGCACCTCCACCTACCGGCGGCTGGAGCATGAGGTGTGGCGCGTGGTGCAGCACCAGCAGACGCCGCCGCTCACCGTCACGCCCTGAGCCGGCGCGCCGCCGCCCCGCGCCGGCCAGAGCGGCGCGGGAAGAAGGGGGCGGCGCGGGAAGAAGGGGGCGGCGCGGGAAGAAGGGGGCGGCGCGGGAAGAAGGGGGCGGCGCGGGAAGAAGGGGGCGGCGCGGGAAGAAGGGGGCGGCGCGGGAAGAAGGGGGCGGCGCGGGAAGAAGGGGGCGGCGCGGGAAGAAGGGGGCGGCGCGGGAAGAAGGGGGCGGCGCGGGAAGAAGGGGGCGGCGCGGGAAGAAGGGGGCGGCGCGGGAAGAAGGGGGCGGCGCGGGAAGAAGGGGGCGGCGCGGGAAGAAGGGGGCGGCGCGGGAAGAAGGGGGCGGCGCGGGAAGAAGGGGGCGGCGCGGGAAGAAGGGGGCGGCGCGGGAAGAAGGGGGCGGCGCGGGAAGAAGGGGGCGGCGCGGGAAGAAGGGGGCGGCGCGGGAAGAAGGGGGCGGCGCGGGAAGAAGGGGGCGGCGCGGGAAGAAGGGGGCGGCGCGGGAAGAAGGGGGCGGCGCGGGAAGAAGGGGGCGGCGCGGGAAGAAGGGGGCGGCGCGGCAAGAGGGCAGTGGCGCGGGAAGGGGAAGCGCAGGGGCCGCCTCAGCCCGGGGGGCGGCCCAGTGCGTGGCCCAGCGCGAAGGCGGCGGCGAAGGCGCCGAGCCCGCCCAGCAGCGTCAGCCCCAGATAGAGCGCCGCCAGCGCCGGGTTCCGCAGGAACAGCGTGCCGGCGTCGAGGGAAAAGGCGGAGAAGGTGGTGAAGCCGCCGAGAAAGCCGGTGACGACCAAGAGCCGCGCTTCCTGGCCGAATGGCATGCCGCCCAGCATGGCCCCGCCCAGCAGCCCGATGGCGGCGCTGCCGGCGACGTTCACCGCCAGCGTGCCCCAGGGCAGGTGGGTGCCGAGCCAGCCGGCGCACCAGATGCCCACCGCGTAGCGCAGCACCGAGCCCGCCGCGCCGCCCGCCGCCACCAGGGCCAGCAGCCCGGGCGAGAAGGGGCCGCTCAAGCCGGCCCGCCGCGCCGGGTGCGGCGGGCGGGCGGGGCGGCCGCCTCCTCGCGGGCGCGCTCCTCCCGCAGCCGCGCCCAGTGCTCGAGGCGCTCCAGGATGCGCGCCTCCATGCCGCGCCCGGCGGGGCGGTAGAACTGCGCGCGGTCCATCCCGTCGGGGAAGTAGTTCTGGCCGCTGAAGCCTTCCGCCTCGTCATGGTCGTAGGCGTAGCCGTCCCCGTAGCCGAGGCTCTTCATCAGCTTCGTGGGCGCGTTCAGGATGTGGGCGGGCGGCATCAGGCTGCCGGTCTCGCGCGCCGCCCGCCGCGCCGCCTTGTAGGCGGCATAGACGGCGTTGGACTTGGGCGCCGTGCCGAGATGCACCACGAGCTGCGCCAGCGCCAGCTCCCCTTCCGGGCTGCCGAGCCGCTCATAGGTTTCCCAGGCGGCGATGGCGGCGGGCAGCGCGGTGGGGTCGGCCAGCCCCACATCCTCGGCCGCGAAGCGGGTCAGGCGGCGGGCGATGTAGCGCGGGTCCTCGCCGCCCTCCAGCATGCGGGAGAACCAGTAGAGTGCCGCGTCCGCGTCCGAGCCGCGCAGCGACTTGTGGAGCGCGGAGATGAGGTTGTAGTGCTCCTCGCGGTCCTTGTCGTAGAGCGCGGCGCGCTTCGCCAGCAGCGCGGCGAGACCGGCGGGGTCGAGCGGCGCGGCGCCCTCGGGCAGGGCCAGGAGCTGCTCGGCCATGTTGAGGAGGTAGCGGCCGTCGCCGTCCGCCATGGCGCGCAGCACGCCGCGCGCCGCCTCGTCGAGCGGCAGGGGGCGGGCGGAGACGTCCTCGGCGCGGGCCAGCAGCCGCTCCAGCGCCGCGTCGTCCAGCCGCCGCAGCACCATCACCTGGCAGCGGGACAGGATGGCGCCGTTCAGCGCGAAGGAGGGGTTCTCGGTCGTCGCGCCGACCAGGGTGACGGTGCCGTCCTCCACCACGGGAAGGAAGCCGTCCTGCTGCGCGCGGTTGAAGCGGTGGATCTCGTCCACGAAGAGCAGCGTGCCTTGCCCGCCGCTGCGCCGCGCCCGGGCCTCGTCGAAGGCGCGCTTGAGGTCGGCCACGCCCGAGAACACCGCCGAGAGGGCGGCGAAGCGCAGCCCCGCCGCCTCGGCCAGCAGGCGGGCGATGGTGGTCTTGCCCACCCCCGGCGGCCCCCACAGGATCAGCGAGGCGAGGGCGCCGCGCTCCAGCATGCGGCTGATGCTGCCTTGCGGGCCGAGCAGGTGCTCCTGTCCCACCACCTCCTCCAGCCGGGCGGGGCGCAGCCGGTCGGCGAGCGGGCGGGGCGCGCCGGGCTCCGGCGGCGGGCCGTCCTCCCCGGCCGTGGCGGGGGGCTGGCCAGGGGGCATTCCGGGGGTAGGGCCGAACAGGTCCCCGGCGGGCGGGTTGGCGGCGGTGGCGGGGCGGCGAGGGGGCATGAGGGCCTTATAGCGCCGGGCGGGCGGCGCTGGCTTCCCCCCGCCGGTTCTTCCCCGGCGCCCGGCGCGATGTGAGTTCTTCCCACATCGGGTCCGCCGCGCTAGGTCAGCGGCCACGGAATGACCACGCCCAGGGCCACAAAGCGGAAGGCGACAGAGCGGACGATGACCAGCAGCAACGACATCCGGGCCACCTTCCTCGACTACTTCGCCCGCAATGGCCACACGGTGGTGGAATCCTCGCCCCTCGTGCCGCGCAACGACCCGACGCTGATGTTCACCAACAGCGGCATGGTGCAGTTCAAGAACGTCTTCACCGGGCAGGAGAAGCGGCCCTACAGCCGCGCCACCACGGCGCAGAAGTCGGTGCGGGCGGGCGGCAAGCACAACGACCTCGACAATGTGGGCTACACCGCGCGGCACCACACCTTCTTCGAGATGCTGGGGAACTTCTCCTTCGGCGACTACTTCAAGGAACAGGCGATCACCCATGCCTGGACCCTGCTGACCAGGGATTTCGCTCTCCCCAAGGAGAAGCTGCTGGTCACGGTGTTCTCGGAGGACGAGGACGCGGCCGCCCTGTGGCGCAAGATCGCGGGGCTGCCGGACGAGCGCATCATCCGCATCGCGACCTCCGACAATTTCTGGCGCATGGGCGACACCGGCCCCTGCGGCCCCTGCTCCGAGATCTTCTACGACCACGGGGACAAGATCCCCGGCGGCCCGCCCGGCTCGCCGGACGAGGACGGGGACCGCTTCATCGAGATCTGGAACCTGGTGTTCATGCAGTACCTGGAGGAGCCGGCGGGGACCCGCAACCCGCTGCCGCGCCCCTCGATCGACACCGGCATGGGCCTCGAGCGCTTCGCCGCCATCCTGCAGGGCAAGCACGACAACTACGACATCGACACCTTCCGCGCGCTGATCCTGGCCTCGGCCGAGGCGACGGGGCAGGAGCCGGACGGGCCGTTCCGGGTGAGCCACCGCGTGGTGGCGGACCACCTGCGCTCGGGCGCCTTCCTGATCGCCGACGGGGTGATGCCCTCCAACGAGGGCCGTGGCTATGTGCTGCGCCGCATCCTGCGCCGCGCCATGCGCCACGCCCACATGATGGGCGCCCAGGAGCCGCTGCTCTACCGCCTGCTGCCCGCCCTGATCCGCCAGATGGGCGCCGCCTATCCCGAGCTGGTGCGCGCGGAATCGCTGATCAGCGAGACGCTGAAACTCGAAGAAAACCGCTTCCGCAGCCTGCTGGAGCGCGGCCTCGGCCTGCTGGCGGAGGAGAGCGAGAAGCTGGGCGAGCGCGGCACGCTGCCCGGAGACGTCGCCTTCAAGCTCTATGACACCTATGGCTTTCCGCTCGACCTGACGCAGGACGCGCTGCGCGGCGAGGGCAAGGCGGTGGATGTCGCCGGCTTCGAGGCCGCCATGGCCGAGCAGAAGAAGCGCGCCCGCGCCGCCTGGGCCGGCTCCGGCGAGGCGGCCACCGAGACGCTGTGGTTCGACCTCAAGGAGAAGCTCGGCGCCACCGAGTTCCTGGGCTACTCCACCGAGAGCGCCGAGGGCGAGATCCTCGCCGTGGTGGCGGGCGGGGCGGTGGCGGAGAAGGCCGGCCCCGGCACCGAGGTGGCCGTGGTGCTGAACCAGACCCCCTTCTACGCCGAGAGCGGCGGCCAGGTGGGCGACAGCGGCACCATCACGGCCGCCGACGGCCTGCGCATCGCGGTGCGGGACACGCAGAAGAAGCTCGGCCTGTTCGTGCATCTCGGCACGGTGGAGGCGGGCGAGGCGCAGCCGGGCAAGGCGGTGCTGGCGGAGCTGGACCATGCGCGCCGCGGCGCCATCCGCGCCCACCATTCGGCCACCCACCTGCTGCACGAGGCGCTGCGCCGCCGGCTCGGCAGCCATGTGGCGCAGAAGGGCTCGCTCAACGCGCCGGACCGCCTGCGCTTCGACGTCAGCCAGCCGACGCCGATGCAGCCTGACGACCTCGCCTGGGTCGAGGCCGAGGTGAATGCCCGCATTCGCGAGAACGCCGAGGTGGTGACGCGGCTGATGACGCCCGAGGCCGCGGTCGAGGCGGGCGCCATGGCGCTGTTCGGCGAGAAGTATGGCGACGAGGTGCGGGTGGTCGGCATGGGCCATGACGAGGCCGCCACCGAGAAGCACGGCGTCTATTCGCTGGAGCTGTGCGGCGGCACGCATGTGCGGCGCACGGGCGATATCGGCCTGTTCAAGATCGTGGGCGAGAGCGCCGTCTCGGCCGGCGTGCGGCGCGTGGAGGCGGTGACCGGCGCGGCCGCGCTCGCCGTGATCGAGGCGGAGCAGCGCACGCTGCGCGAGGCCGCCGCCGCGCTGAAGATCGCCCCCGCCGAGCTGCCGGCGCGCATCGCGGCGCTGGTGGAGGAGCGGCGCAAGCTGGAGCGGGACGTGGCCGAGCTCCGCAAGAAGCTCGCCACCGGCGGCTCCGACGCCGCCATCGAGGAGGTGGGGGGGCTGCGCTTCTCGGGGCGCGACCTCGGCGAGGTGCCGCCGCGCGACCTGAAGGGCCTGGCCGAGGCCATCCTGAAGTCCGGCACCACCGACGTGGTGGCGCTGCTCTCCACCGCCGAGGGCAAGGCCAGCATCGTGGTCGGCGTGGCGGAGGCTGCGAAGGGCAAGGCAGACGCCGTGGCGCTGGTGCGGGCGGGCAGCGCCGCGGTGGGCGGCAAGGGCGGCGGCGGGCGCCCCGACATGGCGCAGGCCGGCGGGCCCGAGGCCGGCAAGGCCGCCGAGGCGCTGGCCGCCATCAAGGCCGCCATCGGCGCCACGCTGGCCGCATGAGCGGAGGCGGCCCGGATGCGGTCGGCGGCGCGGCGCGCTGCCGCGCCCGCGCGCTCGGCCTGCGCCCGGGCATCTTCCCGCCCGGGGCGCTGAACGCCATCACCGATGTGGCGGGCGTGCTGGTGGGGCAGGTGACGAAGCGGGAGGGGGAGTTCACCCGCACCGGCGTCACCGCCATCCGCCCGCATGGCGGCAACCTCTTTCGCGAGCGGGTGCCGGCGGGGCTCGCGGTGATGAACGGCTTCGGCAAGCTGGCCGGCGCCACGCAGCTCCAGGAGCTGGGCGAGCTGGAATCGCCCATCGTGCTGGTCAACACGCTCAGCGTCGGCCGCGCCATGGAGGCGGTGGTGGACTGGACCCTGGCGCAGCCCGGCAACGAGGCGGTGCTCTCCGTCAATGCCGTGGTGGGCGAGACCAATGACGGCCGGCTGAACGACATCCGCCGGCGCGGCATCGAGGGCGCGGACGTGCTGGCGGCGCTGGAAGGGGCCACCGCGGGCCCGGTGGCGGAGGGCAGCGTCGGCGCCGGCACGGGCACCATGGCCTTTGGCTGGAAGGGCGGCATCGGCACCTCCTCGCGCCGCCTGCCGGAGGCGCTGGGCGGCTTCACCCTGGGCGCGCTGGTGCAGAGCAACTATGGCGGCGCGCTGCTGATGGACGGGCACCGGGTGGGGGAGGCGCTGGGCCGCTTCCATCTCCGCGAGCACGCCGACAAGGGCGACGCCGATGGCTCGGTGATGGTGGTGCTCGCCACCGACGCGCCGCTCTCCGACCGCAACCTCTCGCGCCTGGCGCTGCGCGCCATGGCGGGGCTGGCCCGCACCGGCGCCGCCTTCTCGGACGGCTCGGGCGACTACGCCATCGCCTTCTCGACCCATCCCGGGGTGCGGTGCCCGCGGGACAGCTATCCCGACTGGCCGAACGAGCGCATGTCGCCGCTCTTCGTAGCCGCCATCGAGGCGGTGGAGGAGGCGGTGCTCAACTCGCTCACCATGGCCACCACCATCGAGAGCCGCGACCCGCTGACGCGCCGCAAGCGGAAGGGCGAGGCGATCGACCTCGGCGCGTTGCGCGCGCTGCTGGCGGGACGGGGCGCCCCGGCGGGTTGAGGGCGGCGGCGGCGGAACCGGCGCGGCGGTGGCGGGTTGCAGGAACGAACCCTCCAGGAGGCGCAGACATGCCGACCCGCACCGTCGATTGTCCCGTGGCCCTGCGGGCCAATCCGGCCCTGGCCCAGAGCTACAAGGGCCGGGACGTGACCATCACCGTCGCCGAGGGGCACCCGCCCCGGCTGATCATCACCGCGCCCGACGAGGCGGCGCTGGACCAGGTGGAGGTCTGGCTGGCGGAGATGGACACGCCGGCCGATTGAGTCCGGCAGCCGCGTCAAAAACAAGAATCGCCTTGGAAAACAATTCCGGGGCTCGGCGCGCGGACACGAAAACGGCATTTGACGCCCGGCTGGCGGCTTCGCAGTAAGAGCGGCAGTCGCAGCAGCCAAGGCGGTTCATGCCCTCCGGTCGTCCTTTCCCTTCCCCGGCGCTGGTTTCCATCGCCGTGCCCGTGCTGAACGAGGAGCACTACATCGCCGGCTGCCTCGCCTCGCTGCTCGCGCAGGGCGATGCCTACCGGCTGGAGATCCTGGTGCTGGACGGCGGCAGCACCGACCGCACGCGCGAGATCGTGGCGGAGATCGGGGCCAGCCATCCCGAGGTGCGGCTGCTGGACAACCCGGCGCGGCTGCAATCGGCGGCGGTGAATTTGGCGGCGCGCGAGGCGAGCCCCGAGGCGCGTATCCTGCTCCGCGCCGATGCCCATGCCTGGTACCCGCCGGGCTTCGTCACCCGCGTCTGCCGCTGCATGGAGGAAACGCCCGACGCCACCTCCGTGGTGGTGCCGATGCGCACGGAGGGGCGTGCGGGGATGCAGCGCGCCATCGCCCTGGCGCAGAACAGCCGCCTCGGCAATGGCGGCTCGGCGCACCGCGCGGGCGGTGTCTCGGGCTGGGTGGACCATGGCCACCATGCCGCCTTCGACCGTGCCTTCTTCCGCTCCCTCGGCGGCTATGACGAGGCCTTCACCCACAACGAGGACGCCGAGCTGGACCACCGCGCGCATCTGGCGGGCGGCAAGGTCTGGATGTGCCGGGAAGCGCCCGTTACCTACTTCCCGCGCAAGGACCTGCCCGCGCTGGCGCGGCAATACATGAAGCACGGCGCCGGGCGCGCCCGCACCCTGATGAAGCACGGGCTGCGCCCCCGGCCGCGCCAGATGGCGCCGGTGCTGGCGCTGCTGGGCTGCGCGGGCGCGGTGCTGCTGGCGCCGTTCTGGCCGCCCTTCTTGTTCGTGCCCCTGCTCTATGCCGCCATCTGCCTGGGCTGGGGCGCGGCCCAGGCCCTGAAGGCGCGGGACCTTTCCCTGCTGCCCGCGGGCCTGGCGGTGATGACCATGCACCTTTCCTGGGGCTTCGGCTTCCTGCGCGGGGTGCTGCGGCACCGCCGCGAGGGAATGCCGGCGCCCGTGCTGCAGCGCACGGGCACGTAGCTGCGCCTCAGCGCCCCACCGCGTAGCCCTGCATGCCGCGCGGGTTGGCGCCCGCGAAGATCTGCCCGTCCAGCTCCTGCCGCACGGCGGAAAGCCGGCCCTCGGACCAGTCGCCGCCCATCTCGGCCTGGTGGCCGCGCGCCAGCATCTCCCGCAGCACCTCCGGCGCGTAGCGGCCCTCCAGCACCACCTTGCCCGGGCGCGCCACGCGCGGCCAGAAGGAGGAGGGCCAGTGCTCCGTGTGGAAGGCCGGCGCGTCGATCGCCTGCTGGATGTTCAGGCCGTGGTTCAGCATGCGCGCCAGCATGATGGGCTGCCACTGGTCCTGCTGCTCGCCGCCCGGGGTGCCGAAGGCCATCCAGGGGCGGCCGTCGCGCAGCGCCATGCCGGGGGAGAGGGTGGTGCGCGGCCGCTTGCCGGGCTTCAGGCCGTTGGGCAGCCGTTCATCGAGCCAGAACATCTGGCCGCGCGTGCCGAGGCAGAAGCCCAGGCCCGGAATGGCGGGCGAGGATTGCAGCCAGCCACCCGAGGGCGTGGCCGAGACCATGTTGCCCCAGCGGTCGATGACGTCCACATGGCAGGTATCGGCGCCCGAGACGCCGAGGCGGGACACGGTGGGCTCGCCCACCCCCGCCACCTCCGAGAGCTTCTGCGCGCGGGCGGCGGCGCCGTGGTCCACCCAGCCCTCATGGCCGGGGATGCGCCCCGGGCGCAGCTCCAGCGAGGCCGCGGCGCCGAGCAGCGCGCGCCGCTCCGCGTTGTACTCCTCGGAGAGCAGCGTCCCCACCGGCACCTCGCAGAAATCGGGGTCGCCGTAGAAGGCCTCGCGGTCGGCGAAGGCGAGCTTCATGGCCTCCACCACATGGTGCGCGAAGTCGGCGCCCACCGGGTCCATGGCGGCGAGGTCGAAGCCGGCCAGGATGGCGAGCGTCTGCAGCATGGCCGGGCCCTGGCTCCAGGGGCCGCACTTCAGGATGGTGGTGCCGCGGTAGTCATAGGCCAGCGGCTTCTCCACGGGAGCGCGCCAGCGCGCCATGTCGTCGCCGCTGAGCACGCCCCGATGGGCGCGGCCCGAGGCGTCCAGCGCCTCCGTGCCGCGGCAGAAGCGGTCGATCGCCTCGGCGACGAAGCCGCCATACCAGGCGCGGCGGGCGGCATCGATCTGCGCCACCCGGTCGGGCCCCGCCGCCTCGGCCTCGCGCACGACGCGGGCATAGGTTGCGGCGAGCTCCGGGTTGCGCCACAGCCGGCCGGCGCGTGGCCCGCCATCGCGCAGCCACAGCGCGGCGGAGGTCGGCCAGGCCTGCTCGAAGAGCGGCCGCACGCTTTCCACCGTGGCGGCGATGCGCGGCACATAGTGGATGCCGCGCGCGGCGTAGCCGATGGCGAATTCCAGCACGTCCGCCAGCGTCCAGCTGCCCCAGTCGCGCAGCATGGTGGCCCAGGCGTCGAAGGCGCCGGGCACCATGGCGGGCAGCAGGCCGGTGCCGGGGATCATGTCGAGCCCGAGCCCGTCCCTCACATGCCCGACCGTGAGCCCCGCCGGCGCCGGGCCCTGGCCGCAGATGACGTGCTGCGCGCCGGCCTTCGCGTCGTGGATGATGATGGGGCAGTCGCCGAGCGGGCCGTTCAGGTGCGGCTCGGCCACCTGCAGGGTGAAGCCGGCGGCGGCGGCGGCGTCGAAGGCGTTGCCGCCGCGCTCCAGCACCGCCATGGCCACCTGGCTGGCGATCCAGTGCGTGCTGCCGACCGCCCCGAAGGTGGCGGCGATCTCGGGGCGTGTCGTGAACATTTCATGGCCTCCCGGGAGGAATGCTTGCGCCTTGCTGATTGCGCGCCGAAAAGCCACCGGTCAACCGGCGGAAAGGGTGGAGCGGGATGGCTGGCAGTCTGGTGACGGTGGTGGGCGCCTCGGGGGCGGGAAAGGACACGCTGCTGGGCGCCGCGCGCGCGGCTCTCGCCGCCGATCCGCGCTTCGTCTTCGCGCGCCGCGTCATCACCCGCCCCGCCGAGGCGCGAAACCATCCCGGCGCCGAGGACCACAGCCCGATGACCGAGGCCGAGTTCGAGGCGGCGCGCGCGGATGGCGCCTTCGCGCTGCACTGGCGGGCGCACGGGCTCTGCTACGGCATTCCGCGCGCCATCGAGCGCGACATGGTGGAGGGGCGGGTGGTGGTGGCCAACCTGTCCCGCACCGTGCTGGCCGAGGCCGCCGCGCGCTACCGGCTGCGCGTGCTGCTGGTGACGGCGCCGCCCGCCGTGCTGGCGGCGCGGCTGGCGGGGCGGGGGCGGGAAAGCGCGGCCGAGATCGCGCTCCGCCTCGGCCGCGAGGCGACGCTGCCCGAGGGGCTGGCGGTGCGGGAGGTGGCCAATGACGGCACGCCGGAGGAAGGCGCCGCCCGGCTGCTGGCGGCGTTGCGGGCGGTGGCGGCGCCATTCCCGCCGGAGCGGCTTGCGGACCGGCTTCCACCTGGCAAGGCTTTTCCGGAGCCCGGCCGGCCGAACGGCTGAGGGCGGCAAGGGGCGGGGCCGCCGGGCATGGTGGCCACGAAGGGGGAAAGGGCGCACCGCGCGGCAACCCCCGAACGGCCCTGGAAAGGCGGCGGGGGTGTCCGGCAGCCTATCGACCTTGCCTTGGTCCCGCACCCTGGGCGGCCGCCTTTCCGGAGCGGTTTGCGTTCGCCTTGGCTCACCTCTGCTGCTCCAGCCTTCCGTTTTTGCGAGCATCTTCACCCGATCGGATGCTTCCATCCGATCGGGTGAAGATGCTCTAGGCGGCGCGGAGGGCTTCCCCGGTGCCGCCATGGTGCAGGTGGCAGGCGGCGCTCTGCCCCGGTGCCACCGGCAGCAGGGCGGGCGGCTCCACCCGGCAGCGCGGCCCGGCATGGGGGCAGCGCGGATGGAAGTGGCAGCCCGGCGGCGGCGAGAGCGGCGAGGGCAGCTCCCCCGCGATGGGGTGGAACACGCCGCGCCCCTGGCCCAGCCTCGGCACGCTGTCCAGCAGCGCGCGGGTGTAGGGGTGTGCGGGGGTGGCGTAGAGGGTGCGGGTGGGCGCCAGCTCGACGATGCGGCCGAGATACATGATCGCCACGCGGTCCGAGACGTGGCGCACCACGCCGAGGTCGTGGCTGATGAACAGGCTGGTGAGCCCGAGCGCCTGGCGGAGGTCCATGAACAGGTTCAGCACCTGCGCCTGGATCGACACGTCGAGCGAGGCCACCGGCTCGTCCAGCACCAGCAGCGCCGGGTTGAGGGCGAGGGCGCGGGCGATGGCCACGCGCTGCCGCTGGCCGCCGGAGAACTGGTGCGGGTAGCGGCCGCGCAGCGCCGGGTCGAGGCCCACGCGCCGCAGCGTCTCGGCCACCAGCGCGTCCGCGCCGGCGCGGGGCACCATGCCATGCGCCACCGGGCCCTCCGACACCGTCTCCCCCACCTTCATGCGCGGATCGAGGCTGGCGAAGGGGTCCTGGTGGATCATCTGCACGCGCGGGGTGCGCTTGCGGCCGCCGGGCATGACGGGGGCGCCGCCGAACAGCACCGCCCCCTCGCTCGGCGCGTAGATGCCCGCCACCATGCGGCCGAGGGTGGACTTGCCGCAGCCGCTCTCCCCCACCAGCCCGACCACCTCGCCCGCCGCGACGGAGAGCGAGACATCGGTGACGGCGCGCACCACGCGCGGCGGTGGCGGCCTGCCGAGCCAGGCGGCCAGCCTCTCGCCCAGCGGCACGGGCTGGCGGAAGCGCTTGCTGACCCGTTCGACGCGCAGCAGCTCGGTCATGCGGTGGTCCCCGCCGGATGGTGGCAGAGGGCGGTGTGGCCGGCGCCGAAGCCGGCCTCCGGCGGCGGCGTGGCGCAGACCGGCGTGGCGCGCGGGCAGCGGGTGCGGAACAGGCAGCCCGCGTCGGCGGCCCCGCCCGGCCCCTGCGGCGGCAGCCCCGCGGCGAGCTGCGGCAGCCGCGCGCCGGGCGCGTGCCCCGAGGGGACGGAGCCCACCAGCGCCACCGTGTAGGGGTGGCGGGGTGCGGCGATGACGGCGCTGGCCGGGCCGCGCTCCACCACCCGGCCGGCATACATGACGCAGAGGGCGTCCGCGAGGGAGGAGACCACGGCGAGGTCGTGCGTGATCCAGAGGAAGGCGGTGCCGGTGGCGTCGGCCAGGCGCCGCACCTCGGCCAGGATCTGGCCCTGGATGGAGACGTCGAGCGCCGTGGTCGGCTCGTCGGCGATGATGGCCTTGGGGCGGTGCAGCAGGGCGGTGGCGATGGCCACGCGCTGCCGCATGCCGCCCGAGAGCTGGTGGGGGTAGGATTCGAGCCGCGCGCGCGGGCTCGGGATGCCGACCACGGCCAGCGCCTCCTCCGCCCGCGCCCAGGCGGCGGCGCGGGAGACGCGGTCATGCGCGCGCACCGCGGCCGCCATCTGGGTGCCGATGCGCAGCACCGGGTTCAGCGTCATCAGCGGGTCCTGGAACACCATCGCCACCTCCGCGCCGCGGATGCGCCGCAGGGCGGAGCCGGACAGGCCGTTGATGGGGCGGCCCTCCAGCAGCACCTGCCCGGCGGTGATCCGCCCCGGCGGCTCCACCAGGCCCAGGATGGAGAAGCCGGTGACGGACTTGCCCGAGCCGCTCTCCCCCACCAGGCCGAGGATCTCGCCGCGGCGGATCGAGAAGGAGACGCCATCGACCGCGCGCACCACGCCGGCGCGGCCGGGGAACTGGGTGCGCAGGCCGCGCACCTCCAGCGCGGGAGGCGTGGCGCCCGTGCCGGGAGCCGGCTCCATGCCTGTCGCGGCGCCGCTCACCGGCGGCGCTTCGGGTTGAGCACCTGGCGGAGCTGGTCGCCCACCAGGTTGATGGCCAGCACCGTCACCATCAGGGTGATGCCGGGATAGACGGAGATCCAGTAGCGGCCCGAGAGCAGGAACTGGAAGCCGTTGGAGATCAGCAGCCCGAGCGAGGGCTGGGTGATGGGCAGGCCGAGGCCGAGGAAGGAGAGCGTCGCCTCCAGCGAGATGGCGGTGGCGATCTGCACGGTGACCACCACGATCAGCGGGGGGAGGGTGTTGGGCAGCAGGTGGCGCAGCAGCACGCGCCGGCCGGAAAGCGGGGTGGAGAGCGCCGCCTCGATGTAGTCCTTGCGCCGCTCGGCGCTGGCCGCGCCATAGGCGGTGCGGGCGAAATAGGCGTATTGCGCGGCCACCAGCGCCGCCATGAGCTGCAGCACGCCCTGGCCCAGCATGGCCACCAGCACCAGCGCCAGCAGGATGGCGGGAAGCGAGAGCTGGAGATCGACCACCCGCATGGCCAGCGCGCCGAACCAGCCGCCGTAATAGGCGGCCGAGAGGCCGATGGCGGTGCCGAGCGCCAGCGCCACCAGCCCGGCCGAGACGGAGATCGTCAGGCTGAGGCGCAGGCCGTAGAGGATGGCGGAGAACAGGTCCCGCCCCGCATTGTCGGTGCCGAGCCAATGGGCGTAGCCGCCCGAGCCGACCTCGCCGGGTGGCAGGCGGGCGTCGAACAGGTCGAGCCCCGCCTGGTCGTAGGGGTCCTGCGGCGCGATCCAGGGCGCGAGGAGGGCGAGCGCCACGATGGCCAGCACCACCAGCAGCGCCGCGACGGCGACGGGGCTGCGGCGGTATTCGCGCCAGCCCTCGGCCAGGGCGGTGCCGCTCACGCGCCGCCCTTCAGCCGCACGCGCGGGTCCAGGAAGCCATAGGTCAGTTCCACCACGAGGTTGATCACCACGAAGAGCAGCACGACGAGGATGAGGTAGGCGACCATCACCGGCCGGTCGAGCGCGGTGATGCTCTCGATGATCAGCTTGCCCATGCCGGGCCAGTTGAACACCGTCTCGGTGACGACGGCGAAGGCGAGGGTGGAGCCGAACTCCAGCCCGAACACCGTGACGATGGGGATGCCGATGTTCTTCAGGACGTGCAGCCCGACGACCTGCCATTCCGGCAGCCCCTGGGCGCGGGCGAAGCGGACATGCTCGGAGCCCATCACCTCCTCCGTGCCGGCCCGCACCAGGCGGATCAGCAGGCCGAGCTTGAACAGCGAGAGGTTGAGGGCGGGCAGGATCAGGTAGGTCCAGCCCTGCGCGCTCCAGATGCTGAGGCCGAGCGGGCCCACCGGGCCGCGCCCGCCCGAGGGCAGGAGGCGGAACTCCACCGAGAAGAACAGGATCAGCAGCAGCCCCACCCAGAAGGTGGGCACCGAGAAGCCCAGCACCGAGCCCGCCATGATGACCTTGCTGGAGCGCGCCTCCGGCCGGTAGCCCGCCCAGATGCCGAGCGGCACGCCGAGCAGCGTCGCGATCAGCATGGCGGTGACGGCCAGCTCCAGCGTCGCCGGCAGGCGCGACAGGATCAGCGACAGGACGGGGATGCGGAAGACGAAGCTGTTGCCGAAGTCGCCGCTCAGCACGTTGCCGATGAAGTGGCCGTACTGGCGCCACAGCGGCAGGTCCAGGCCGTATTGCCGGATCAGCGCCGCCCGCATGTCGGGCGTGGCGGCGGGGTCGATCAGCACGTCGATCGGGTTGCCGATGGCGTAGACGCCAAGGAACACCAGAACCGACATCACCAGCATCACCAGCGCGGCCTGCGCCAGGCGCCCGAGGAGAAAGCCCAGCATGGCCGCGCGGACGCTCTCCCTCAGCCCGCCTTGGGCGTGATGCGGTGGGCCAGCGTCTCCTGGTCCACCCGCGTGGTGAAGGCGAACTTGCCCTTGCCCATGGCCCACACCGTCTGCGGCATGACGATGGGCAGCATCGGCCGGTCCTTCATGCTGATCTCGGTGGCGCGCTCGAACAGGGCGCGGCGCTTCGCGTCGTCCAGCTCCGCGCTGCCCTGCTCCAGCAGCCGGTCCACCTCGGGGTTGGAGTAGTTGGCGCGGTTGAAGCCGCCGAAGCCCTTGGCGGCATCCTTGGTGTGGACCAGGGCGCCATAGGTGTAGGCGGCCTCGCCGGTCAGCGTGCCCCAGCCGGACATCTGCAGGCTGTAGTCGCCGCGCGTGCTGGCGGGGAAGAACACCGTGCCGGTCAGCGCGTTCGGGATCACCTTGAGGCCGAGGCGCGACCATTGCTGGGCCAGCGCCTCGCACAGCGCGCTGTCGCCGGGCAGGCGGTTGCTGGTGGAGAAGAACTCCACCTCGAAGCCCTTCGGGTAGCCGGCCTCGGCCAGCAGCGCCCTGGCGCGGGCGAGGTCCGGGCGGCGCTCGGGCAGGTTGGCGCTGGAGCCGAAGAAGTTGTCCGGCATGAGCTGGCTCATCGGCTTGGCCAGCCCCTCGAACACCACCCGCGCCAGGGCGCGGCGGTCGATGGCGAGGTCCATCGCCTCGCGCACGCGCGGGTCGAGGAAGGGGTTCTTCTCGATCTCGCGGCCATCCACCTTCACCGGCTTGGGCAGCTTCTCGGCCAGGTTGAAGTAGACGTTGAAGACATAGACGCTGTCGCCGACCAGCACCTCCATCGTGCTGTCGCGCTGCAGGGCCGCGACATCGGTGGCGGGGACGTAGTTGACGATGTCCACCTGCCCGCTCTTGAGCGCCGCGATGCGGGCCGCGTCGTTCGGGATCTCGCGGCGGATGACGCGCGCCCAGGGCTGCTGCCCGCCCCACCAGCCATCGAACCGCTCCAGCACCAGGTCGCCGCGCGGCTCCCACTTGACGAAGCGGAACGGCCCGGTGCCGATGGCGGCCTCGCCGGAGTTGAACTGCTCGTTGCGCGGCCCCATGCCGATCCGGTGGCTGACGATCATCAGCCGGCTGAAGTCGTTCGGCAGGGAGGGGGCGGGGCCGTTGGTCCTGACCCGCACCGTCAGCCGGTCCACCACCTCGGCGCCGGTGGCGCGCTTGGTGTAGAGCGTCATGCTCATCGGGCCGGTCACCTGCGGGATGCGCTCCAGCGAGAACTTCACGTCCTCGGCCGTGAAGTCCGAGCCGTCGTGGAACTTCACGCCGTCGCGCAGCTTGAACTCCCAGGTGGTGTCGTCCACCGCCTTCCAGGACAGGGCGAGGCCGGGCTGCAGGCCGAGATTCTCATCCTGGCCCACCAGGCTGTCGAAGATGTGGCGCAGCGCCTCGATATGGCCGCCGAGGGTGGACCAGTGGGGGTCGATGCTCTCCGGCCCGGTGCGCACGCCCACCGTCAGGGTGCGGCCGCCGGCCTGTGCGAGGGCGGGGCGGGGCATGACGGACAGCGGCAGCGCGGGAAGCAGCGTGGCGGCCACGCCGGCCGACAGGAATTGACGACGTTGCATGACCACACCTTCGCTGTTGTGCGGCGCCCGCGGCATCTCGCCCCGGGGCCGGAATTGTTCCGGGGAAGCGTAGGATCGGACCGCCGGGCCCGTCAATGCGAAGCGGCCGTGCCTCATGCCCAGCCCTCCGCCAGGATCTCGCGCGTCTCGGCCACCGCCGTTTCCCAGATGTCCAGCATCTCGGCATCCGCCCGCTGGTAGAGGCCGCCGAAATTGCCGTCCCCCAGCAGGCGGCGCGCCTCGCCGGGCGGCACGGCGCGCAACCTTTCCGTGTCCACCACCGGCTTGGCGGCGGCGGGCGGAACCTGGCCGGCCAGCCGGGTCCAGGGGAAGTTCTCCATCCAGGAGGCATGCGTCCCCACCGGGTCGTGCAGCCGCGCGCGGGCCAGCGTGCGCGGCGCGTTCCACCAGTTGTGGAAGCGGATTCGGCAACCGGCGTGCTCGCCCATGAACTCGGCCGCCGCCGCCCGCGCCGGGTCGTTGCCGCCATGGCCGTTGACCACGAGGATGCGGCGGAAGCCCGAGCGGTGCAGGCTTTCCAGCACGTCGCGCACCACGCGCAGATGCGTCTCCGCGCGCAGCGACACCGTGCCGGGATAGGCGGTGAAGGCGGGGGCGATGCCATAGGGCAGCACGGGGAACACCGGCACGCCGAGGGGCTCGGCCGCCTCCTCGGACACGCGCGCGGCCAGGATGCTGTCCACCGCGAGGCTCAGCCAGGCGTGCTGCTCGGTGCTGCCGAGGGGGAGCACGGCGCGGTCGTCATGCCGCAGCCATTCCTCGACCTGCATCCAGTTCATCGCGTCGATGCGCATCGGGCGGGCCGTCCGTGCCAGGTGGCGGGACCGCCACGCTAGACCCGCCGCCGCAAGGCCGGAAACCCCGGCCGCGCCGCTTTTCGCCGCTTCCGGCACGGTGCTGCACAGGGCGTGTGCAGGCGCTGCCCGCCCTTGCGGCTTCCGGACCTTCCCGGCCCGCCGCGCTCAGCCCAGCAGCGGCAGCCGCTCGGCGATCAGGAAGGGCGCGTCCGGCGCGGCCTGGGTGAACAGGCAGAGCTGCCGCACATGGCGCATCCGCCCCGCCGCCGGCCCCAGCGCCGCCTCCGCCGCCGGGCGCACCACCGCCATCTCCTCCGCCGTCAGGCGGCGGGACAGGGTGAGGTGGAAGCGCCAGGCTTCGAACACATGCGGGTAGCCCCACTGCCCCAGATGCGCCCGCTCGCGCTCGGAAAGGCGCTCCGGGCGGCGGCGGGCGATCTCGGCCTCGGTGGGGGGGGCGCGGTGCGGGTCGAGGCTCCGCACGCAGTCATCGGCGAAGTCGTGCAGCGCCGGGCAGCGCGTCACCTCGCGCAGCGCCAGGAAGCCGTCCAGGCTGGCCACGCGCAGCGGCGGCAGCGCGAAGGGGCGGGTGCGCGCGGCGAGGTGCATCGCCGCCGCCCGCGCCTCGGCATAGCTGGTGGACAGGCGGAAGGGCGGCTTCAGCGTGGCGTGGAAGCCGTAGCGCCGCGCATCGGCGGTGATCTCCGCCATGTCCAGCCCGCCGAGCGGCGCCTGCGGGATGGTGGCGCCCGTCTCGGCGTCCCGCCCCAGCCAGGCGGAGGCCGCCGCGTGCAGCGGGTCCGCCAGCTCCGGCGCCCAGTAGAGGGCGAGGCGCGTCCGGCCGGGGTCGTTGCCGATGGCGGGCCCAGGGGAACGACTGGGGCTCACGCGATGCGCTCCCCGGCGCGCCACACGGTGCGGACCACGGGCATCGGCCCGGCCGGCCCGTCCAGCGGGCGGATGCGCACGAGGTCGGCGCGCAGCTCCGGGGCGATGCGGCCGCGATCGGCCATGCGCAGCATCCGCGCCGGCGCCTCGGTGATGGTGGCGATGGCGGCGGCGAGGCCGATCTCGCCCGCCGCGCGCCAGGCGGCCTCGATCATGGCGGGGGGCACGTAGTCGCTGGCCAGCACGTCCACGAGGCCGGCGCGCACCAGGTCGGCCGCCGCCACGTTGCCCGAGTGGCTGCCGCCGCGCACGATGTTGGGCGCGCCGGCGATGATCTCCATGCCCGCCCCGCGCGCCGCCTCGGCCGCCATCATCGAGACGGGGAACTCCGAGATCAGCACGCCGTCGGCGGCGTTCTCGGCGATCTCCTCGGCGTGCCAGTCGTCGTGGCTGGCCAGCGCCATGCCGCGCCCGCCGAAGCGCTCCAGCAGCGCCCGGCGCTGCGGCCCGCGCAGCCGCGCGCGCTGCGCCACCAGCTCCTCAATGCGGCGGTCCACCTCGGCGATGGACTTGCCGCCGCGCACCCGCATCTGCCGGTAGCGCTCGATGTCGGCGTACTGCCCGACGCCGGGGGTGTGGTCCATCAGGCTGACCATGCGCACCGCCGGGTGGTCCGCCACCGTCTCCAGCAGCGGCAGCAGGTCGGCCGCCGGCAGCTCGCAGCGCAGGTGCAGGTAGTGCTCGCTTTTCAGCAGGCCGGTGGGCACCAGCGCGTCGAGGTCGCGCACGCCGTTGAGGAAGGTCTCGGTGCGCTCCGCGTCGAAGCCGAGATCGCCCAGGCAGAGCGCGTCCAGCACGGTGGTGACGCCGGCCGCCGCCGTCTGCGCGTCATGCGACAGGAAGGCGGAGCGGGACGGCCAGCGGGCCAGCGAACGCGGCTGGACCTGGCGCTCCAGGTTGTCGGTGTGGACGTCGATGACGCCCGGGATCAGGTGGTCTCCTTCCAGGTCGCACGCGGCCGGGAGGTGGCTGCGGCCGGGCTGTATCTCGGCGATCCGCCCCTCGCGCAGCACCAGCGTGCCGGGTTCCACCCGGTCCGGCAGCACGAGCAGGGCATTGGTCAGGATGGTCTCGGGGGTCATGCGGCGTCCTGGATGGGCAACACTTCGAAGAGACGGCCGGCCACCTGGTCGCGCACTTCCGCGTCGTGGAAGATGCCGATCAGGGCCGTGCCGGCGCGCCTGGCCTCGGCGATGAGGCCGATCACCACCGCGCGGTTGGCGGCGTCGAGGCTGGCGGTGGGTTCGTCCAGCAGCAGGATGGGGTAGCCGGGGGCGAAGCCGCGGGCAAGGTTCACCCGCTGCTGCTCGCCGCCCGAGAAGGTGGCCGGCGGCAGGTGGTGCAGCCGCTCGGGCAGGTTCAGCCGCAGCAGCAGCTCGCGCGCCCGGGCGCGGGCGGCATCGGGCGCCGCGCCGCGCGCGATCAGCGGCTCGGCCACGATGTCGAGCGCGCCCACGCGGGGGATGACGCGCAGGAACTGCGACACATAGCCCAGCGTGTGCCGGCGGATCTCCCGCACGGCGCGGGGGTCGGCCGCCGTCAGCTCCACCGCCTCGCCGCCGTGGCGCAGCCAGATGCGCCCCTGCTCGGCGCCGTAATTGCCGTAGAGGCAGCGCATCAGCGTGGACTTGCCGGCGCCCGAGGGGCCGGAGAGCGCCACGCACTCGCCAGGGCGCACCGCGAGGTCGATGTTCTCCAGCACGGGGATGCGGAGCCCGCCCTGGAGGTGCAGCCGGAAGCTCTTGCCGAGCCCCTCGGTCCAGAGGGCATTGTCGGACATGCTCATGCGGCCAGCACCGAGGCGACGAGGAGTTGCGTGTAGGGGTGCTGCGGGTCGTCCAGCACCCGGTCGGTCAGGCCGTGCTCCACCACCTGGCCGCGCCGCATCACCAGGATGCGGTGGGCGAGCAGGCGGGCGGCGGCGATGTCGTGCGTCACCAGCAGCACGGCGATGCCGAGATCGGCCACCAGGGCGCGGATCAGGTCCAGCAGCCGCGCCTGGACGGACACGTCGAGCCCGCCTGTGGGCTCGTCCATGAACACCAGGCGCGGGCGCGTCACCAGCGTGCGGGCGATCTGCAGCCGCTGCTGCATGCCGCCCGAGAAGGTGCGCGGCAGGTGGTCGATGCGGGACGGGTCGATCTCCACCCGCTTCAGCCACTCGGTGGCCTCGTCGCGGATGCCGCCATAGTTGCGGGCGCCGATGGCCATCAGCCGCTCGCCCACATTGCCGCCGGTCGAGACGCCCATGCGCAAGCCATCCCGCGCGTTCTGGTGGACGAAGCCCCAGTCGGTGCGCATCAGCCGGCGCAGCGCGGCCTCGCCCATGCCGTGCACGGGGTGGGCGTGGCCCGCGGGGTCGCGGTAGAGCACGGTGCCGGCATCGGGGCGCATCTGCCCGGCCAGCACCCGCAGCAGCGAGGACTTGCCCGAGCCGCTCTCGCCCACGATGGCGACCACCTCGCCGGGGTGGATGTCGATCGCCACCCCGTCCAGCGCGCGCACGGCGCCGAAGGCGAGGTCCAGGCCGGAGGCTTCCAGCAGGGGGGCGCTCATGCCGCGTCCTCCGTCTCGGAGGCCGGGGCGGCGGCGGCCGCTTCCTGGCGCTCCTCGCAATAATCGGTGTCGGAGCAGACGAACATGCGGCCGCCCCGGTCGTCGGTCACCACCTCGTCGAGATAGGAGGTGGCGGAGCCGCACAGGGCGCAGCACCCGTCGGCGCGGTGCGGGCGGAAGGGGTGGTCCTCGAAATCCAGGCTGCGGACCTCGGTATAGGGCGGCACGGCGTAGATCTTCTTCTCGCGGCCCGCGCCGAAGAGCTGGAGGGCGGGCATGCGGTGCATCTTCGGGTTGTCGAAGGCGGGGATGGGTGAGGGGGACATCAGGTAGCGCCCGCCCACCATCACCGGGTAGTTGTAGGCCGTGCTGACATGGCCGTGGCGGGCGATGTCCTCGTAGAGCTTCACATGCATCAGCCCGTAATCGGCCAGGGCGTGCATGCGCCGCGTCTCGGCCAGGCGCGGCTCCAGGCGGAACAGCGGCTCCGGCATCGGCACCTGGTAGACGATGGTCTGCGCCTCGGTGAGCGGCGTCTCGGGGATGCGGTGGCGGGTCTGGATGATGGTGGCCTCCGCCGTGCGGGTGGTGCCCCGCACGCCCGCCACGCGGCTGAAGAAGCGGCGGATGGAGACGGCGTTGGTGGTGTCGTCCGCGCCCTGGTCGATCACCTTCAGCACGTCGCGCGGGCCGAGGATGGCGGCCGTCACCTGGATGCCGCCGGTGCCCCAGCCATAGGGCAGCGGCATCTCCCGCGCGCCGAAGGGCACCTGGTGGCCGGGGATGGCCACGGCCTTGAGCAGCGCGCGGCGGATCATCCGCTTCGTGTTCTCGTCCAGATAGGCGAAGTTGTAGCCCCCGGACCCAAAGCCTGAATCGTGGCTCATTCCGCCACCTCCTCCTCGCGCGGCGCACGCATGGCCTCCCGCTCGGCCGTGGCGGTGGCGCGCATCCGGCGCACCACCTCCAGCTCGCTCTGGAAGTCCACGTAGTGCGGCAGCTTCAGGTGCTCGACGAAGCCGGTGGCCTCGACATTGTCGGAGTGCATCAGGACGAACTCCTCGTCCTGCGCGGGGGCGGTGCGCTCCTCGCCCAGCTCGCCCGCCATCAGCGCGCGGTCCACCAGCGCCATGGCCATGGCCTTGCGCTCGCCACGGCCCAGCGCCAGCCCGTAGCCGCGGGTGAACTGCGGCGGCTCGGCCTTCGAGCCATGGAACTGGTTGACCATCTGGCACTCGGTGACGTCGATCTCGCCGATCTCGATCTCGAAGCCCAGCTCCGGCGGCGTCATGCGCACGGCCACGCTGCCCTGGCGGATCTCGCCCACGAAGGGGTGGGCGTTGCCGTAGCCGCGCTGGGTGGAATAGCCGAGGCCGAGCAGGAAGCCCTCGTCGCCGCGCGCCAGGTTCTGCAGGCGCGCGGCGCGGCTGGCGGGAAAGGCCAGCGGCGCGCGGGTCAGGTCGGCCGGCTCGCCGGGGGCGGGGGCCTCGCGCGCCATCAGCCCCTCGCGCGCCAGCAGCTCGGTGACGTGCGGGGCGGGCTCCTGCGGCGCCTCGGCCTGGGGGGCGGGCGGCGGTGGCGGCGCGCCCTCGGCGGCGAGGGCGAAGTCCAGCAGGCGGTGGGTGTAGTCGTAGGTCGGGCCCAGCACCTGCCCGCCGGGCAGGTCCTTGTAGGTGGCCGAGACGCGGCGGCGGATGCGCATGGCGCCGGTTTCCAGCGGCGCGGCGTGGCCGAAGCGGGGCAGGGTGGTGCGGAAGGCGCGCAGCAGGAAGGCGGCCTCGATCAGGTCGCCCTGCGCCTGCTTGATGGCGAGCGCGGCGAGGCCGCGGTCGTGGCACGCCCCCTCGGCCATCACCCGGTCCACCGCGAGGCCCATCTGCGCCTCGATCTGCGCGACGGAGAGGGCGGGCAGGCCGGGATCGCCGCGCCGCGTCTCCTCCAGCCAGGCATGGGCGTTGCCGATCGCCCGCTCGCCACCCTTGACGGCGACATAGGCCATGGTCTCAGCCCTCCATCACATGGGTCGTGCGCGGCAGGGCGGCAATGCGCGTGCCGGCGCAGAGGATGACGTCCATCCCGCGCGGATAGAGCGGCGCCAGCGCGGCGCGGGCGGCGAGGAAGCCCTCCGGCAGCCCTTCCACATGCAGGCGGTGCTCCCGCTCGATGCCGGGGCCGGAAAGCCGCAGCGCGCCGCCTTCCCGCAGCGCCGCCACCTGCAGCACCAGCGTGGCGCCGTCCTGCGGCGCCTCGTCAGTGCCGAGGTCGATCTCCTCCAGCGCCGGCGGCGTGCCGGTGACGCAGAGAAAGGTGGCGGCGGCGGGGGAGGCCACCAGCGGGCAACCGGCATGGAAGCGCAGCCACTCGGCCGCCGCCGTGCCGGCATCGGAGAAGACCGGCGTCTCGGCGTCGGCCAGGGTCAGCAGCACGGCGGCGGTGGCGGGCTGGAGCGGCGCGGGCGGCGTGAGGCCGGGGGGAAGCGCCTGCACGCGGCCGGGGCGGCTCATCGCCTCCAGCACGGCGCGGAAGCCGGACTGCGCGTCCAGCACGGGGTCGTGGAAGCCGGGCTGCATCATCGCATCGTCGCCATGGTGAAGAACTGCACGCGGGTGGCGGCGGCCTTGCGGGCCTCGGCCTCGGCGGCGCTGGCCTGGGCGCGCGCCAGCGGCTCGATCACGGCCGCCAGCAGCGCCGGGCGGCGGGCGGGGTCGAGCAGGGCGGCGTCCAGCACCGCGGCCAGCTCCGCCTGCGCCCTGTCGCGGCCCGCCACATAGGCGTGGCCCAGATGGGCCTGGCCGGCCGGGCCGTCCTCCAGCCGCACGGAGCAGCGGGTGACGGTCATCTCGGACAGGTTGAAGGCCGCGCCATCGCCGCCGGCGCGGCCGCGCAGCATGACGAGGCCGGTTTCCGGCCCGCGCAGCCGGGTGTGCGGCGGCAGGGGGGGAGCGTCCTCCAGCCGGGCGCGGAGCTCGGCCAGCCCGGCGCGCGCCAGCACCGCCATCCAGCGCTGGCGCGCGGCCGTGTCCGGGGATGTTCCGGGTGGTTGGGTGGGGGCGGGTTCAGGCAAGGCGGACCTCGGCGGTCGTGGAAGATGTCTAGACGACTAGATATCCGCCGGGTTACCGTCAATTCGAAACTGGCATGCCGGAGCCCTCATGGAGTTGAAGTTTCGATGACGCCGCCGCTGACGGAGGCGCAGGAGCCGCCCCTGGCGCGGGGCGATGGCGTGGCCCTGTGGCGGCAGATCGCCGCCGTTCTGGAGGCGGCGATCGGGCAGGGCGAGCTGCCCCCCGGCGCCCGGCTGCCCACCGAGGCGGCGCTCGCCGCCCAGCACGGCGTCAACCGCCACACCGCGCGGCGGGCGCTCGACTCCCTGGCGCAGCGCGGGCTGATCCGCGTCGAGCAGGGGCGCGGCTCCTTCGTGGCGGAGGATGTGGTGGATTACCGCCTCGGCCCGCGCACCCGCTTCTCCGAGCTGATCCGCGCGCAGCGGCGGGAGCCGGAGGGGCGCATCCTGTGGGCGCGGGAGGTGCCGGCCGAGGCGGCGGTGGCCGAGGCGCTGCACCTCTCCCCCGGCGCGCCGGTGCTGGCGGTGGAGCGTCTGGGCCTGGCGGATGGCCGCCCCGTGGTGCTGGGGCTGCACCATTTCCCGCTGCCGCGCTTCGCGGGGCTGGCGGGCTCGCTGGCGGGGGGGCATGGCTCCATCACCCGGGCGCTCGCCGATTGCGGCGTGGCCGACTACCGCCGCGCCTGGACGCGGCTGACCGCCCGCATGCCAACCCCCGAGGAGGCGGCGCATTTGCAGCAGGCGCGCGCCCGCCCGGTGATGGTATCCGAGGCGCTGACGGCCGACCTGGCGGGCCGGCCGATCGACCATACGCTGTCGCGCTATGCCGCCGGGCGCGTGCAGATCGTCATCGAGGACGGCGCGGGAGCGGCATGATGCGGGACTGGCTGATCGAGGATGGCCGCGTGCTGGCCGGGGGCGCCCTGCGGCCGGGCACCCTGGCGCTGGGCGGCGGCGTGGTGCGGGAGCGCCCGGCACCCGGCGCGGCGCGGCTCGATGCGGGCGGGCTGCTGGTGCTGCCCGGCATCGTCGACATCCATGGCGACGCGCATGAGCGGCAGTTCCAGCCGCGCCCGGGCATCAACATGCCGGCCAGCCTCGCGCTGCGCGATTCGGCGGCGCAGATCCTGGCCGCCGGCATCACCACCGCCTTCCTGGGCGTGACGCTCTCCTGGGAGCCGGGGCTGCGCTCCATCCAGGCCTGGCGGACGCTGCTGGCCGGCCTCGCGGCGCTCGCCGCCACGCCGGGCGGCTGGCACGGTGCCGAGCTGCGTGTGCATCTGCGCTTCGAGGCCGACAACTTCGCGGCGCTGGACGAGGCGGTGGCGGACATCGCCGCGGGGCGCGTCCATCTTCTGGCCTTCAACGACCACACGCCGGGGATCCTGCGCAAGCTGGAGGGGGAGGCGGCGGCGGCGAAATATGCCGAGCGCTCCGGCGTTCCGGTCGCCGCCTTCCGGGCTCTGGCGGAGGCGGCGGTCGCGCGGCGGGGCGATGTGCCGGCGGCGCGGCGGCGGCTGGCGGAGGCGGCGCGCGCCGCCGGCCTGCCGGTCGCCAGCCACGATGATGCCACCATCGCCGAGCGCGAGGCGTTCCGGGCGCTGGGTGCCGGGATCTGCGAGTTCCCGATGGCCGAGGCGGTGGCCGAGGCGGCGCGCGCGGCGGGCGAGGCGGTGGTGATGGGCGCGCCCAACGTGGTGCGCGGCGGCAGCCATCTCGGCTGGGCCAGCGCCGCGCCGCTCGCCGAGCGCGGCCTCGTGACGGTGCTGGCCTCGGACTATGTGTGGCCCTCTCTGCTGGAGGCGGCCTTCGTGCTGGAAGCGCGCGGGGTGCTGGACCTGCCCGCCGCCTGGGCGCTGGTCAGCGCCAACCCGGCCGCGGCCGCCGGGCTGCGGGACCGGGGCCGGCTGGAGCCCGGGCTGCGCGGCGACGTGGTGCTGGTGGACCCCGCGCGCCGGGCGCCGGTCGCGGTGTTCTGCGCGGGCCGGCTGGCCTGGCTGGCGCCGGAGGCCTCGGCGCGCCTCGGCGTGGCGGCGGCCATGGCGTGAGGTGGGCGGCGGCGGCAGGCGGGCGGGGAGGGCATGGCGCCGCCCCGGCCGGGCCATGCGCAGCAAAGCCGCGTGGCAACGGCAAGCCGGCGGCAACGAAAAAGGGCGCCGTTGCCGGCGCCCTTTTCCATGATTGGCTCCCCGAGTTGGACTCGAACCAACGACCTAGCGATTAACAGTCGCGTGCTCTACCAGCTGAGCTATCGGGGATCAGCGTGTGGCCGGCGCTATAGCGGGGCGTTCCGGGCTCTGCAAGACCCCTTTGAAACCGTTCCGCTTTCGCGCCGTCCACCGGATGACCGGTGGGGTAGTCCGTGGAGGCCCGAGCCGGAATTGAACCGACGTACGCGGATTTGCAGTCCGCTGCATCACCACTCTGCCATCGGGCCTTCGGTGGCGGTGTATCGGGGGTCTGAGGCTTCCGGTCAAGAGCGCCTCGCGCTTGGCGTGCGGGTTCGGCCGCGCCTATAAGGCTGCCACGGCGCGGCAAGTGGCCCGTGCCCCGGCAGTCGAGGACAGCAGGCGATGGATTTCGCGGGTGCGCGCAAATGGATGGTGGACGGCCAGCTCCGGCCCAACAAGGTGACCGACCCGCGCATCATCTCGGCCATGCTGGACCTGCCCCGGCACCGCTTCGTGCCGCAGGCGCAGGTGCCGCGCGCCCATGCCGATGAGGACGTGCCGCTGGGCGGCGGCCGCGTGATGATCCAGCCGATGATGCTGGCGCGGCTGATGCAGCTCGCCCAGATCCGCGCCGACGAGCAGGTGCTGCTGCTGGGCGCCGGCAGCGGCTATGGCGCGGCGCTCGCCGCCCGCATGGGCGGCCGCGTGACAGCGGTGGAGAGCGACCCGGCGCTGCTCGCCCTGGCGCGCGATGCGCTGGACGAGGTGTCGGTCGCGCCGGGCAGCATCCGCCTGGTGGAGGGCGATGCCTCGCGCGGCCACGCCGCGGGCGCGCCCTACGACCTGATCCTGATCGAGGGGCAGGTGCCGGAAATTCCCGCCGGCCTCGTGGAGCAGCTGGCCGAGGGCGGGCGCGCGGTGGCGGTGCGCCGCCTGCCGGGCCAGTCCGGCGCCGCCGTGCTGGGCCGCCGGCTGGGCGGCTCCTTCAGCGTCAGCGAGGCGTTCGACTGCAACACCGCGCCGCTGCCCGACTTCCTGCCGCAGCCGGGCTTCGTGTTCTAAGGCCCTTCCGGCCTCTTCCCGTTCTTCACCCCGTTCTTCTTGGCGCGGGCGGCGGCCGCCCGCTCCCGCGCCGCGCCCTTTTCCACGCTGCCCGCTGGCAGCCGCCGCGCCGCTCCGCTAGCCTGCGCCGTCCCCGGGCCTCCGGCCCGGATGTTCGCCGCCCGGGCAGCAGGCCCGGCCTTCTCCGCAGGAGCATGCCCGTGCCCATGAAAGTGTTTTCTCCGGTGCTGCGTCCGGTTGTGGCTGGTGTGGCGGTGTTGCTGCCGCTGCTGGGTTCTGGGGTGGCTGTGGCGCAGACGCTGCAGGAGGCGCTGAGCCAGGCCTATGCGAACAACCCGGTGCTGCAGACGCAGCGGGCGCAGCTGCGGGTGGTGGACGAGAACGTGCCGCAGGCGCTGGCGGGGTGGCGGCCGAGCGTGGTGGTGGCGGGCAATGCCGGCTATGTGGACGGGCAGGTGCGGCAGCGCGTGACGGATGCGTTCGGCACCACGCGGGGCATCTACAACGACGTGAACCGGCAGACGGCGGGGCTGAACGCGACGGTGACGCAGCCGCTCTACAGCGGCGGGCGGACGGTGGCGGCGACCAAGCGGGCGGAGAACCAGGTGCTGGCGCAGCGGGCGCGGCTGCTGGCGGCGGAGCAGCAGGTTCTGTCGGACGTGGTGCAGGCCTATGTGGCGGTGATCCGCGACCAGGAGACGCTGCGGCTGAACGTGAACAACGTGCAGGTGCTGCAGCGGCAGCTGGACGCGACGAACGAGCGCTTCCGGGTGGGCGAGATCACCCGCACGGACGTGGCGCAGGCGGAGAGCCGGCTGGCGGGGGCGCGCTCGGCGCGGGCCAATGCCGAGGGCACGCTGCAGACCAGCCGGGCGACCTTCCGCCGCGTGGTGGGGCTGGCGCCGGAGCGGCTGGTGGCGCCGCAGCCGCTCGGCGTGCCGGTGCGGGCGGAGGCGGATGCGCGCGAGGTTGCGATGCGCAACAACCCCGCCGTGGTGGCGGCGCTGTTCGACGAGGCGGCGGCGCGCGACGCGGTGGACGTGCAGATGGCGGCGCTGCTGCCGCAGGTGAGCGTGCAGGCGCAGGCCTTCCGCTCGGACAACCAGCAGCAGCCGCACACGCGCGGCACGGGCCAGCAGATCACCGCCAACCTGTCGGTGCCGCTCTACCAGGGCGGGGCCGAGCACGCGGCGGTGCGGCAGGCGCGGCAGGATGCGGTGCGGCTGCGGCAGGTGGTGGACGACCAGCGCCGCCAGGCGATGCAGCAGGCGACGCAGGCCTGGGAGGGGCTGCAATCGGCCCGCGCCCAGGTGGAGAGCGTGCGGGCGCAGATCCGCGCCGCCGAGATCGCGCTCGACGGCGTGCAGCGCGAGGCGGTGGTGGGCAGCCGCACCACGCTCGACGTGCTGAACGCCGAGCAGGAGCTGCTCAACGCCCGCGTCACCCTGGTGCAGGCGCTCTCCAGCGTCGTCACCGCCAGCTACAACCTCGCCGGCGCCGTCGGCCGCCTCACCGCCCGCGACCTCGCCCTCCCCGTCGCCCAGTACGACATGGAGGCCTACTACAACACCGTCCGCTCACGCTGGTTCGG
>NZ_PDNU01000010.1 GCF_002631185.1 Teichococcus rhizosphaerae
CGCCCCTCAGGGCGCGGCCTCCCGCAGATGGGCCACCACCAGGTCCAGGGCCTGCTCCAGGCAGCCCTTGAAGAAGTGGTCCGTGCCGGGAAACACCACCACCGGGTGCTGGCGCGGGCGCCCCCATTCCAGAAGCGCGGAAAGGGGCGCCATCGCGTCCTCCTCCCCGTGCAGCAGCAGCGCGCGGCGGGGGATCGGCATCGCCTCGTAGTTCCGCCCGCCGGGCACGGTGCCGACCGGCAGCCCCATCAGCACGATGGCCGCCGCGGGCGCCGCCGCCGCCTCCAGCCGGCAGGCGAGCCGCGCATAGACATGGGCGCCGAAGGAGAAGCCCACCAGCGCCAGCGGCAGCCCCGGATGCTGCGCGCGCAGATGGGCGGCGACGGCCAGCGCGTCCTCCGCCTCGCCGATCCCGTGGTCGTATGTACCCTCCGAGCCATCCACGCCCCGGAAGCTGGGCCGCGCCGCGATCCAGCCCGCCGCGCCCAGCCGCCGCGCCGCGCTGTGCGGGACGATGTGGCGCGGCGAGCCGCCCAGCAGCGGCTGCGGGTGGCTGACCAGCGCGATGCCGCGCGGCGCCCCGGAAGGCAGGCTGAGGAGGAATTGCAGCTTGCCGGCGGGTCCGTCGATCAGGACCGGAGGGGGGCGGGAAAGGGACATCGCGCTCAGGCACCCTGGCAGTGGCGGCCTGCCCTCGGCGGCGAGAGGGGAGGCTGGAGGGCGCGATCATGGCGCCCCGGTGCCGGCTGCTCCAGCCTCACCCGCCACGCCAGGGGGTGGCGCGGTGCAAGCCACGGTTTCGCATTAACTTTTTTGACGCGGGTGTGACGGGTCCTTGCTTCCAGGGGGTTAATGAAAGGTTGCAGCCCAGGAAAGAATCTCGCTAAACGGGATTAACGCCGAATTAGTCTAAAAAAATATACCGGAGCACAGGAATGATAAGCCCCCGCGCCCTGATCCGCTGCCGCCTCCTGGCGGCAGGCCTTTTCATCATCGGCTCCGCTCCGGCCGCCATGGCGCGGGACCTCGTCTATACGCCGGTCAACCCTTCCTTCGGCGGCAGCCCGCTCAACGGAAGCTACCTGCTCGGCCTGGCCGGGGCGAACAACCACCGCTTCACCGAAAGCCCGCAGGCGAAGCGGGACCGGCTCGCGGTCACCGACACCACCTCGGCCGCGCAGCAATTCACCAACCAGATCACCGCCAGCCTGCTGAGCCAGATCGCCTCGACGGTGGGCCAGCAGATCCTCGGCGAGAATGCCCGGGACAGCGGCACCTTCACCATGGGCAGCACGACGGTGAACTTCAACCGCGTGGGCGGGCAGATCGACATCGACATCGCGGACGCGGCCTCGGGCGGCCGCACCAACATCAAGATCCCCGCGCCCCAGTTCTGAAGGTTCCCCACATGTCCAAGCGCGTTGCCCTTGCCCTGTCCCTGGGCATGCTGAGCCTTGCCGCCTGCGGCACGGCGCCGGCGAGCATGATGGCCGAACGCCCGACGCTCGGCGCCCGGCCGCAATCGACCGACGAGCTCCGCTCCCTGCCGCAGCCGCGGCAGAGGATCGACGTCGCGGTGTTCAACTTCCAGGACCAGACGGGGCAGCACCGCCCCAACGAGAACTTCGCCGAGTATTCCTTCGCCGTCACGCAGGGCGGCGCGAGCATCCTGATCAACGCGCTGAAGGAGGCGGGCGGCGGGAACCGCTGGTTCAACGTTCTCGAGCGCAACCGCCTGGGCGACCTGCTGCAGGAGCGCCAGATCATCCGCGCCAACCGCTCCGAGCATGTCGGCGCGAGCGGCCAGCCATTGCCGCCCATCGCGCCGCTGCGCAACGCGGGCGTCATGCTCACCGGCGGCATCATCGGCTATGACAGCAACATCCTGACGGGCGGCGCGGGCGCGAGCTTCCTCGGCATCGGCGCGCATGTCGACTACCGCCGCGACAATGTCAGCGTCTATCTCCGCGCCGTCAGCGTGGCGACGGGCGAGGTGCTCGTCAGCGTCACCGCGGACAAGACCATCTACTCGGTCGGCCTGCAGGGCATGGCCAACCGCTATGTCGGCTGGAACAAGCTGCTCCAGATCGAGGCGGGCACCACCACCAACGAACCCCGCCAGCTCGCGGTGCGCCAGGCGATCGAGAAGGCGGTCCACGCCATGATCGTCGAGGGCGCCTCCAAGGGATACTGGCAGTTCGCCGACGAGAACCAGGGACGCGCGGTCATCCAGGAGCACCTGGCGACCCGCGACGGCGAAATTCCGCCATCCGTGACCGCGCAGGCCCCGACGGGCGGCCCGGGCAAGGCTGACGGCGCGCGCCCGGAGGGGCGCATCTGAGCCTCCGACCAGTCACCACCACCACCAGCACACACACACAAGGGAAGCGTACATGCGCAAGATCCTCCTCGCCACGGTTGCCACCTTCGCCCTGGCCAGCGGCGCCCTGACCAGCGGCGCCCTCGCCGGCAGCGACAACGTCGCCTACATCAACCAGGTCGGCGGCTCCGACAACGACGCGGTGCAGATCCAGGCCGGCAGCGGCAACGACGCCAACGCCTACCAGTGGGGCAGCCAGTACTACACCGCCACCCAGGGCCAGGACGGCCACCGCAACGAGGCCGCCTCGGTCCAGAAGGGCCTGGGCTACCGCTCCTCGGTGACGCAGACCCAGGCGGGCGACCGCAACGGCGCCTCGGCCACGCAGAACACCGCGCGCCACAGCAGCATCACCCAGAAGCAGACGGGCGACGACAACGTCGCGGCCGCCTCGCAGTCGGGCGACCTGTTCCTGGCCACCCACAACGCCATCACCCAGACCCAGGCGGGCGACGCCAACCTGGCCACCGCGACGCAGGCGGGCTCCGGCCGCGTCACCATCGGGCAGACCCAGAGCGGCAACGGCAACGTCGCCAGCGCGACGCAGACGGGCGCCTCCTACAACAGCACCATCACCCAGACCCAGGCGGGCAACGGCAACAAGGCCACCGGCGAGCAGTTCTTCGCCGTCGGCAGCCAGATCACGCAGGGCCAGAGCGGCGACCGCCACGAATCCATCGCCTACCAGGGCGCCGTGGTGGGCAGCACGATCACCCACACCCAGAGCGGCTACGGCAACTTCGCCGACTCCAGCATGACCGGCCAGCTCGGCAGCATCCAGCTCGTGGTGCAGACCGGCCGGAACGGCGACGCCATCCAGCGCATGGGCGGCCTGGGCAGCCACAACACCCAGACCGTCCACCAGAGCGGCAACGGCAACCACGCCTCGCAGACGCAGCGCTGAGCCGGAACCGGCGGGGGAGGGGCTTGCCCTCCCCCGCCGAACCAGAACCAAGCGGAGGACGGACGATGCGCAGACTTCTCGCCTTGCTCGCCGCGCTGGCGCCCCTTCCGGCCGCCGCGCAGGACAGCGCGGTCTGGACGGAGCAGGCCAGTGCCCGGCTGATCGCCCGTGGCGGCGGAAACGCCTCCGGCATCGTCCAGGAAGGCGGCGGCAACAGCGCCGAGACCCTCCAGGCCGGGACCGGCAACCGCGCCGCCATCCGCCAGAGCGGCCATGGCAACCTCTCGGTCATCCGCCAGGCGGGCAGCGGCCACGATGCCGAGACGCGGCAGGCGGGCGGCGCCGGCGTGGTCGTCACCCAGAGCGGCCGGGCGGGCTCGGTCCAGATCCAGCAATTCACGCCGGGCGCGGGCCATGGCCGCTAGGCTCGCCCTGGGTCTGGGCCTGGGTCTGGGTCTGGTCCTGCTGGCCGGGGCCGCGCCGGCCGCGGCGCAGCACCCGCAGGCGCTGCCGGGCCAGCCGGGCGTTCCCGCCGTCAGCTGCGGGCCGGGCAGCAACAGCCCGGCCTGCCAGGCCTTCCGGCAGGCGGCGCCGGGCGGTGCCATTCCCGGCATCGTCGCGCCTCGCCAGCCCGGGCCGCCCCCGGCGGGCCGGCCAGGCGGCGGCCCCGCGGCCCTGGACCTCGCGGCCCTGGACCTCGCTGGCCAGGACCTCGCCGCCCTGGGCGACACGGGGCCGCAGCGCGTCATGCCGCCCCGCATCCAGGCCTTCCTGCGGGACCGGCGGATCGACCCGCTGACCCGCGCCTATCTCGCGGCGCTGGGCGGCAGGAAGCAGGAGGCGTGGACGGTCCAGGACCTCGAGACGCTCACCGCCCTGGTTCCGACGCTGACCGAGCTGATGGTTCCCACCGCGCTGATCAGCGAGCTCTACGCCCATCTGGGGCTGGACCCGGCCAATCTGTTCGAGCCCCAGCTCGGCGATGGCTGGCAATCCGCCTCCCTGGCGCACGACCCGCGCAACCGCGTCCGCCGCAACGGGACGTGCCTGCGCCTGTCCGCCCTCGGCCGGTCGGACCCGTCGCAGGTCAGGGTGCAGGAGCTGCTGAGCTGCGGCGCGGAATAGGGGAAGGTCCCGCCCTCAGCCCTTGCGGACGTTCCAGAACAGCGGGAAGCCGCGCAGCACGCCCTGCAGGCTGGTGCTGTAGGCCGCCGCCTGGAGGAACTGCCCCGCCGGGATGTAGGGCACGTCCCGGAAGGCCTGGGCCTGCAGCCGCGCGGCCACGCGCTGCTGTTCCGCCAGCCCCGGCGCCGCGAACCACTCCCCGATGAGCTTCTCCACCTCCGGCAGGTCCGGCCAGCCGGCCATGGCCTGGGCGCCGTTGCCGCGCAGCGGCGCGCTGAGCGCGGGGCTGGTCATGTCCACGCCCGTCAGCGCCGTCATGTAGCAGCTCCAGCCGCCATTCGCGACCGGCTCCCGGCTGGAGCGGCGGGCGGTCAGCGTGCCCCAGTCGGACAGCTGGTAGTCGACGTTCATGCCGCATTTCCGCAGCATGTCGGCGGCCACCTCGCTCAGGCCATGGATGAAGGTGGGGTCCGTGGCGCCCAGCAGCACCACCTTCTCGCCCTTGTAGCCGGCGGCCTCCAGCTCCCGCCTCACCTTGTCGTGGTCGCGCGGGCCCTGGAACACGCCCATGCCCTCGTCGCTCGCCATCGGCGTGCCGGGCGTGAAGAAGCCGACCGGCGCCTTCCACATCGCCGGGTCGTCGCCGGCCACCGCCATCATGTAGTCGGCCTGGTTGAAGGCGCCGAGCAGCGCGCGGCGGATGGCGGGGTTGTTGAAGGGCGCGTGCAGGTGGTTGAGCCGCATGAAGCACATCATGCCGGCCTGCTCCTGCACCGCGACCCGCACGTTGCGCATCCGCTTCAGCAGCGGCAGCATGTCGTTGGCGGCGAACTCCCACCAGTCCTGCTCGCCCGCGCGGAGGGCGCCGGCGGCGGTGGAGGCGTCGGGGATGGTGGTCCATTCCACCCGGTCCACATGCACCACCTTGGGGCCGGCGGTGCCGTCCGCCGTGCCGGAGGAGCGCGGCACATAGCCCGCGAACCGCTCATAGACGGCGCGCGCGCCGGAGACGCGCTCATCGGCCAGGAAGCGGAAGGGGCCGGAGCCCACCATCTCCGTCACCTGGGTGAAGGCATCGGTCCGCGCCAGCCGCTCGGGCATCATGACGGGCAGCAGCGGCGGCAGCTTGCCGAGCGCCTCGGGCAGCAGCGGGAAGGGGTGCCTCATGCGGAACCGGATGGTCCTGTCGTCCGGCGCCGAAAGCTCGTCGGTCGCGGCCAGCAGCGCCTGGCCGAAGGGGTCGCGCGCGCCCCAGCGGCGGATGCTCGCCACGCAGTCCCGCGCCAGGACCTTCTCGCCATCGTGCCACATCAGCCCGTCGCGCAGGGTCAGCCGCCAGAGGCGCCCCTCCTGCTCGGTGACATGGCCCTCCACCATCTGCGGCGAGACGCGGAAGTTGCTGTCATGGCCGTAGAGCATGTCGAACACCATGTAGCCATGGTTCCGCGTCGCGTAGGCCAGGCTGAAGATGGGGTCGATGAAGCTCAGATCCGTCTGCGGGATGAAGCGCAGCACCTTGCCCTGCTGCGCGAGCCCGAGCGAGGGGGCGGCGAGCGCCGCCGCTCCCGCCGCGAGAAATGTACGACGCTTCATGTTGCTGCTCCTGCTGGATGGGATGTCGCGGCCGCGCGGGTTCAGGCGCCCGCCGCCAGCGGCGCGGCGCGCGCGGTGAGCCAGCCGCCATCGACCACCAGCACCTGCCCGGTGACGAAGGAGGCGTCCTCCGAGGCCAGGAAGGCCGCGACGGAGGCGATCTCCTCCGGCCGCCCGGCGCGCCGCAGCGGCGTGGGCGCCAGCATGTTCGCCAGGTAGTGCGGGTTCCTCAGGGAGTTCGCCGTCATCGGCGTCTCGATCACGCCGGGGGCGATGGCGTTCACCAGGATGCCCTCCGGCCCCAGGTCGCAGGCGAGCTGGCGGGTGAGCTGCGCCACGCCCGCCTTGGCCACCGCATAGGCCGCCGTGCCCGGATAGCCGACGAGGCCGAAGATGGAGGAGATGTTGATGATGCGCCCGCCCGGCCGGGCCAGGTGCGGCAGGCAGTCCCGCGTCACGCGCAGCACCGCCTTGAGGTTGATGTCGATGAAGCGGTCGATCAGCGCGTCGTCGGACTCCGCCAGCGTCCGGCTGCCGCCGATGCCGGCATTGTTCACCAGGATGTCGAGCCGCCCATGGGCGCCAAGCGCCGCCGCGGCGAGCCGGGCGCCGGCGTCCCTGTCGTCCAGGTCGAGCACCAGCGCGGTGCCGCCCGCCTCGCGCGCGGTGTTCTCCACCTCGGGCGAGCGGTCGGCCAGCAGGACGCGCGCGCCGTCGCGCGCCAGGCGCAGGGCCGTCGCGGCGCCGATGCCGCCGGCGGCGCCGGTGACGATGGCCACGCGGCCGGACAGGCGGGGTTGTTCGGTCACGGCGGTTCCTCCTCCCTCAGCCGCCCTGCCGGGCGCGGAATTCCTGCTGGAGCTCGTCGAGGGTGAGGAATGCCGCGCCCATCCGGCCGAGCCCGTCGATCAGCTTCTCCATCATCAGCATGCGGTGGCCGCGGCCGCTGACGTAAGGGTGGAAGGTGAAGACCAGGGCGCCCCATTCCGTGGTGCGCGTCATGTACTCGAAATCGGCCAGCCAGTTGGCGAGCACCGCATCGGCATTGGCCAGGCCCGGCATGATGCCGGCGGGGGTGCGGAAGAACTCGAAATGCGGATGGTCGTCGAGCGACCAGCTGATGGGCACCTCGACCAGGTCCGTCGTCTCGCCGAAGGCCAGTGGCGCATCCACCGCCACCCTGTCGCCCCTGCGGGCGAAGTAGGGCTCGCAGTCATGGCCCATCATGCTGCTGTCATAGCGGCAGCCATGCTGGATCATCAGGTCGATGCTCTGCGCGCTGAGGTCCCAGGCGGGGGAGCGGTATCCGGCCGGGCCCCGCCCCGTCAGGCGCCGGATGGATTCCACGGCGCGGGCGAATTCCTCCGCCTCCCGCTGCGGCGGCAGCTCGGCGGGCGGGACATGGCTCCAGCCATGGTGGCCGATCTCGTGGCCGCCGGCCACCACGCGCTCGCAGGCTTCCGGGTAGGTCTCGATGACGACGCCGGGGATGTACCAGCTGCCGCGGATGCCGCGGCTGGCGAGCAGGTCCAGGATGCGCCGGGCGCCGACGATGCCGAACTCGCCGCGCGAGATCGGCGTCGGCGTCATCATCCCGCGCGAGGCGAAGCCGGACCAGGTGTCGAAATCGTAGGAAAGGCAGGCGATGTGACGGGCCAAGCGGCAAGTCCTCCCATGGGCGGGCCGGCTTCCGGCGGGGGCGGCGCGGGTTCCGGTGCCGCGGGTTGGCGGCGAGGCTGTCCGCTCGCGGCCGGGCAACGGGGTCTCCCGCCTCCGTATCGGCATGCGATATCATCCCATCGGGTTATCGTGTTGGAGAGCGCCCACCCTGTCAATGCGGGCATTGCCCGTCGCGCCGGAGGGCCGGCATCCCGGTGCGGGGCTGTCCGCGCCGGGATGGAAGCGGAAGGCGGCCGGGCTCAGCCCTCGCCGCGCGGCCGGGCGGCGAGCGCGCAGAGCTGCTCGGTCAGCCTGTAGGAGTCCACAAAGGCCGGCACGGGCAGGAACTCGAAGCGCGAATGGAAATTGTGCGCGCCGGTGAAGTAGTTGGGCGTCGGCACGCCGCGGGCGGACAGGGCCGAGCCATCCGTGCCGCCGCGCATCGCGATCGCCCTGGGCGCGATCTCCATCCGCCGCAGCGCCTCGAAGATCAGCTCCACGCAATGGCGGTCATTGCCGAGGGCCGCATCGATGTTCTTGTAGCTGTCCTCGATGCGGCAGGCGATCCGCGCGCGCGGATGGCGCTGGCGCACCGCCTCGACGGCCTCCGCGACGAAGGCCTTGCGCTCCTCGAACCGGGCGCCGTCATGGTCGCGGATGGAGATCTGGAGCTGCGCGGCGCTCTGGTTGCCGGAGATGCCGTTGCACCACCAGTAGCCCTCGCGCCCTTCCGTCCGTTCCGGCGTCTGCATCGGGTCGAACATCCCCACCAGCTCGGTCGCGACCAGGATGGGGTTCACCAGCACGCCCTTGGCCGACATCGGATGGGCGGTGACGCCGGTGATGTCGATGGTGACGCTCGCCGCGTTGAAGGTCTCGTAGACCACCTCGCCCCGCTCGCAGCAGTCGATCGTGTAGGCGAAGGCGACGGGGAAGCGGGCGAGGTCCATCACCTTCGCGCCGCGCAGGCCGATCTCCTCGTCCGGCACGAAGGCGAGGATGATGTCGCCGCGCGGCGCGGCGCTGTCCTTCAGCCGCGCCGCCAGCGTCATCAGGATGGCGATGGCGGCCTTGTTGTCGGCGCCGAGCACGCTGGTGCCGTCGCCCACCAGGATCTCCTGGCCGCGATAGGGCAGGATCTCGGGGTGCTCGCCGACGCGGAGCCAGATGTCCTCCTTCTCGTTCAGCAGCATGTCGCCGCCGCCGAACACCATGCGCTGCGGCCGGATCTCCGGCGAGAGCCCGACATCCACCGTGTCCAGATGCGCGACGAAGCCGATGCAGGGCGCGTCCGGCAGGGTGCCCGGCAGCCGCGCGGTCAGGATGCTGTGAGCGTCGAGATGGATGTCGGCCAGGCCGAGCGCCTCCAGCTCCGCCTTCAGCATCTCCGCCAGCCGGCGCTGCCCGGGCGTGCTGGGGATCGTGGCGGACCTGGCATCGCTCTGGCTCTCGACGGAGAGGTAGCGGAAGAAGCGCTCGATCAGCTGCTCGGCGAGGATGTCGGTCATGAGGGGCTTCCCGGGTGGAAGGCGCGCGGCCGGCGCGCGCCCCGTTGTGGCGGTGGCCGCCATCATCGCTCCCATCGCCGCCCGCCGCCAGGGCGGGGGCGGGAGCGGGAGCCGGGGCGGAAGAGGGCACGCGACGCTCCGCGCGAGATAGGGTCTGGCCAGCGGGCCGCTCCGTCGCGCAGACTGCGCCAAAACACGGCAGGGGGAAGAACGTCATGGCCACAGGCCCGCGAATCGGCGCGCCATCGATGGTGACACGGCGCGGCTGGCTCGCCGGCGCCGGGGCGGCGCTCGCCCTCGGCGCCCGCCGCGCGGCGGCGGCCGGGTGGCCCGACCGCCCCATCCGGATGATCTGCCCCTTTCCCGCCGGCGGCACGAGCGACATCCTGGCGCGGATCGCGGCGGAGATCCTGGCGGAAGGGCTCGGCCAGCCGGTGGTGGTGGACAACCGCTCCGGCGCGGGCGGCAACATCGGCGCGGCGCAGGCCGCGCGCGCCGAGCCCGACGGCTACACCCTGCTGCTGAGCTCGCCCGGTCCGCTCTCGATCAACGCCCATCTCTACAAGGAGCCCGGCTTCGACGGGCTGCGCGACTTCGCGCCCGTCACGCAGGTGGCGGAGGTGCCGAACCTCCTCGCCGCGCATCCGGGCTTGGGCGTGCGGACCGCCGCGGAGCTGATCGCCCTGGCGAAGCGGCGGCGCCTCGCCTATGGCGAGACCAGCATCGGCGGCACCACCCATCTCGCCGCCGAGCTGTTCCGCCTCCAGGCGGGGATCGAGGCGGACCACGTCTCCTATCGCGGCTCGGCCGCGTTGATGCCGGACCTGCTGGCGGGCCGGCTGGGCTACGGGTTCGACAACCTGCCCTCCATCCTGCCGCATGTCCGCTCCGGCCTGCTGACCGGCATCGGCGTGACCGGCGCCGCCCGCTGGAGCGGCGCGCCGGACATCCCCGCCATCGCCGAGACGCTGCCGGGCTACGAGGTGACGGCCTGGTTCGGCGTGGTGGCGCCGAGAGCCACGCCCGAGGCCATCATCCGGCGGGCGCATGCCGTCCTCGCCGCCGGGCTTTCCCGCCCCGCCGTCGCGCGCAGGCTCGCCGAGCTCGGCGCCACCCCGATCGGCGACGCGCCCGAGGCCTATGCCGCCCGCATCGCGGCGGAGCACGCGAAATGGGGCGGCGTCATCCGCCAGGCCGGCATCCGGCTCCCGTGACGGCGCCGCCTTCCCGCGCCCCGCGCAACCTCCCGACGCAACAGCAAGGATGGCCCGCCTGATGCCGGACAGCTACACGGTCAGCGACCTGATCGCGGAGTTCCTCGACGCCTGCGCGGTTTCCACCGCCTTCGGCATCGTCTCGGTCCACAACATCCCGATGCTGGACGCGATCTCCCGGCGCAACGCCATCCGCTTCGTGACCACGCGCGGCGAGGCCGGGGCGGGGCACATGGCGGATGGCCACGCGCGCGCCTCGGGCGGGCTGGGCTGCGTCTTCACCAGCACGGGGCCGGGCGCGGCCAATGTGGTGGCGGCGCTGGTGGAGGCGCGCTTCGCCGGCACGCCGCTGCTCCACATCACCGGGCAGACGGCGACCCGCTTCGTCGATCGCGGCATGGGCACGGTGCACGACGTGCCGGACCAGCTCGGCATGCTGCGCGCCTCGGGCAAGGCCGCCTACCGCATCCGCTCGGCCGCCGAGGCGCTGGGCGTCCTCACCCGCGCGGCCTGCGACGCGCTCACCCCGCCCATGGGGCCGGTCAGCATCGAGGTGCCGATCGACATCCAGCGCGCGGCGCTGCCGCGCCCGGACACGCTGGATGGCTTCGCCCTCCCCCTCGCGCCGCCGCTGCCGCCGGACGAGGCCGCGCTGGAGCGGCTCGCCGAGCGCGTGATGCGGGCCCGGCGCCCCATGCTGTGGCTCGGCCGTGGCGCGGCGCGGGCGGGCAAGGGAGCCCGCGCCCTGCTGGAGATGGGCTTCGGCATGGTGACGAGCTGGGCCGGGCGCGGCGTGGTGCCGGAGGACCACCCGATGAATCTCGGCGCGCTGAACGGCCAGGGCCTCGCGGGGGTCGAGGAATTCTATGGCGGGGTCGACCTGATGATCGTCGCGGGCTCGCGGCTGCGCGGGCACGAGACGGGCGACTTCTCCGTGCCCCTGCCGCGCAACCTGGTGCAGATCGACGTCGATCCGCTCGCGGATGGCCGCACCTACCCGAACACGCTGTTCCTGCGCGCCGATGCGGCGCTGGCGCTGGAAGGGCTGGCCGCCCGCCTCGGGGGCCGCTTCCGCGCGGACCCCGCCTTCGGCGAGGCGTTCCGGGCGCTGAAACGCGACACCCGCGCGGCCTTCCGCGCCTCGCTCGGCCCCTATGCCGGCTTCGCCGAGCAGCTCCGCGCGGTGGTGCCGCGCGACGCGGTCTGGGCGCGCGACATCACCATCAACAACAGCACCTGGGGCAACAAGCTCTTCGCGCTGGACGATACCACCACGAACATCTACCCCGTCGGCGCCGGCATCGGGCAGGGGCTCTGCCTCGGCATCGGCGCGGCCCTCGCGCCCGGCCGCGCCAGGACGGTGGTGATGACCGGCGATGGCGGCTTCTTCCTCAACATGGGCGAGCTGTGGACGGCCGTGCAGGAGCGGCCCGACATGGTGATCCTGGTGATGAACGACCGCGGCTATGGCGTCATCCGCCACATCCAGGACGCCGTGGCGAGCGGCCGGCGGCGCTTCGACACGCTGTCGGCGCCGGACCTCGCCGGCGTCGCGGCGCTCGCCGGGCTGCCCTTCTGGCGCGTCACCGACCCGGCGGCCTTCGGCGCCACGGTGGCCGAGGCCATGGCGGCGCGCGGCCCCGCGCTGGTCGAGGTGGACATGACCGCGATCGGCGACCACCCGCCCTATTTCCCCTACGGCCCGAAGGTCGCCGCGCGGCCGCCCGCCGCCTAGCCCGGACCGCAGGAACGGCCCATGACAACATCCAGGGAGGTGAAGATGACGACACGGCGATTGGCGCTCGCGGCCCTCGGCGGCCTCACGGCGCCGGGGCTGCTCCGGGCCCAGACCGCGGGCATGGCGTGGAAGCCAAGCCGGCCCGTCCGGCTGATCGTCACCTACCCGCCGGGCGGGGTGAACGACATCGTCGGGCGCATCGTCGCCGAGCCGCTCGGCGCCGCGCTCGGCCAGCCGGTGGTGGTGGAGAACCGCGCCGGGGCGGGCGGCAACATCGGCACCGTCGCGGCCTCCCAGGCGGAGCCGGACGGCCATACCATCCTGTTCGGCACCACCGCCATGTTCGGCGTCAACCCGGTGCTCTATCGGGACTCCGGGGTGAATGCCGCGGAGGACTTCCGCTGCCTCGGCACCATCGGCGAGGTGGCCAACGTGCTGTCGGCCGTGCCCAGGCGCAGCCAGGCCCGCACGGTGCAGGAGCTGGTGGCCGAGGCGCGGCAGCGGCCCCTCGTTTATGGCTCGGTGGGCAATGGCAGCTCGTCGCATCTCTCGGCCGTCGTGTTCCTGAAGAGCGCCGGCATCGAGGCGACCCATGTACCCTACCGGGGCTCCTCTCCCCTGGTGGCGGCCATGCTGGCGGGGGAGGTCGATTTCGGCTTCGACACGGCGGCCACCTCCACCGCCCATATCCGCGCCGGGGCCCTGCGGCCGCTGGGCGTCACCACCACGCGGCGCGCCTCGGCCCTGCCGGAGGTGCCCACCATGCAGGAGGCGGGCCTCAAGGACTACGATCTTGGCATCTGGTTCGGCCTTTTCGTCTCCGCCCGCACGCCGGCCCATGTGGTGGAGGGCCTGCAGCAGGCCATGCTCAGCACAAGGACGCCGCAGATCGCCGAGCGCCTGCAGCGGGCCTATGTGGACCCGCTCGCCATTCCGGCCGGGCAGCTCGATGCGTGGGTGAAGGAGGGCAGCCGCCGCTGGCAGGCCATCGCGCGCGAGGCGGGGATCCGGGCGGATTGAGGCGGAGCCCGTTCAGGCGGCACCGCCTGAACGGGTGTGGATGCCCGCAAGGACGAAGGCCCGGAGCATCGGGCATGGATCAGGGCGAACGGAAAACGCCCCTGGCCCATGCCCGCCTCCCCCTGCCTAGAGCGGCTCGCCGGCGCCCGTGCCCTCATGCGGCGTCGGGATGCACCATTCCTCGCCGCGCGGGGTCGAGACGTATTCCGGCCAGCGCAGATCGACCGGCGGGTCGAAATCGGCCGGCAGCAGCGGTCCCACCCACTGGCTGCCGCCGACGCCGCCCCCCGTGCGCTCGCGAAACTCCGCCTGCGCCGCCTCCAGCGCGCCGGGCTTGGCCGCCAGGTCGAGCAGGGTCAGCGCCATGGTGCGGCCGGCGACGAACATGCCCGGATCGACCGCCGCGGGCAGCCCGCCCAGCGCGTTGTAGGCCCAGGCCGGATAGGCATAGCCCGGCTGCGGCGTCCGCAGGCGCGGGCGCGCCGCCAGCAGCCGCACCGTCGGGCAGTGCCAGGAATATTCCACATAGTCGTCGGCGCTGAGGTGCTTCTGCCAGGGCGGCAGGCCGGCGCGCAGCTTGGCCTCGTTCTCCTCCGGCGAGGTCAGGCGCGAGACGGCGGCGATGAAGGGATCCTCCATCGGCTCCAGCCCGAGGTTGCGCTGGATGGCGCGGCCGAACTCCAGCGCCTCCTCGGAGAAGCGCGGCGCGCCGACCTCCTGCAGGTTGGCCCAGGTGAGGTCGGTCATCGCCGTGTTGGGCAGGCCGACGCGCGTCTTGGTCACCCAGCGCACGAAGGCGCGGCAGCCGGTGATGGCGGCGACGTGCCGCGCATTGGCCGCCAGCACCTTCCAGATCTGCTCCTGGATGGCGAGCGAGGAGGAGCGCCAGGAATACTGGATCTGGCTGAAGCGGGGGGGAAGGTTGTCGGAGGTCGCGCCGCCATCGCCCAGGATGTACTCGTTCAGCGTCCAGGAGCCGCTGTGCGGGAACATCGCCTCCTTGGTGTACTTGGTCGTGGTGTACATCAGGCACAGCGCGTCCACCGCGCCCGGGCAGCGGGCGATGGCGTGCGAGGCGTCGATCGGCATCAGCGACGGATCAACCCACTTCTCCGGCGCCTCCGCCTCGAAGCTGATCACCGCGCTCCAATAGGCGCCGAAATGCGTCTCGCCCGTCACCGTGTTGGAGGGCCAGGGGTGCCACACCACGGCGGCGTCCAGCCCGTCGAAATAGCCCTTGGCGGCATGGATCGGCTTGGAGCCGCAGACCTTCTCCGCCGGCTCGCCGAACAGCTTCAGCGTGCCCGCGAAGCCCTGCGCCTGCATGGCCGACTTCGCGGCCAGGATGGCGGTGAGCGCCGCCGTGCCCAGCACCGAATGCGGGTCCGTGTGGCCCGCCGCATAGGGGTGCAGCCCCTCGCGCGGCGCCTTGCGCGGCACCACCTGCTGCGAGTTGCCGGGCACCGCGTCATATTCGGAGAAGCTGGCCAGCACCGGCCCGCCCTCGCCCTGCGTCCAGGTGGCGGCGAAGGCGGTGGGCATCTGGCCCGACCCTTCCTCCACCTCGAAGCCCTCGGCGCGCAGGATCTCCACATAGTCCCGCACCGACCGGTATTCGCGCCAGGCCGGCTCGGCATGCTCCCAGATGCGCTTGTTGAAGGCGGAAAGCCGCGCCTCGTTCTCCGTGATCCAGTCCATCGCGTGCCGGCGGGCCGCCGTCAGTCGTTCCATCGGTCGTCACTCCGCTGCTGTGTTCGTGGGCGGCCCTCAGGCCGGACGGACGTTCCAGAAGGTGGGGAAGCCGTCCAGCACGCCGGTGATGCTGTTGCGGTGGGCGGTGGGCTGCATGTACTGGCCGAGCGGCAGGTAGGGCACGCTCTGCATCGCCTGACGCTGGATGTCGCGGCAGATCGCGGCCTGCGCCGCCTCGTCCGGCGCCTCGAACCAGGCGTCGCGCAGCGCGTTGATGCGCGCATCCTCCGACCACCCGGCATAGCTGCCATCCGCGCGCAGCGCCATGTGGACCGCCGGGTTCAGCCAGTCCGTGCCGGACCAGGTGGTGACGAAGCCGCTCCAGCCGCCCTCGGAGACCGGGCCCTTGCGGTTGCGCCGCTGCAGCATGGCGTTGAACTCGACGGCGTAGATCTCGACGTCCATGCCGAGGCGCTTGAGCAGGTCGGCGGTGACGGAGCCGAGCGCCATGCCGGCGGCGGTGTTGTTGCCCGCCATGATCACCACCTTCTCGCCCTTGTAGCCGGCGGCGCGGATCTCCTCGCGCGCCTTGTCCAGGTTGCGCGGGCCGATCAGCGGCTCCAGCCCCGCATCGGAGCCCATCGGCGTGTTGGGGCAGAAGAAGCCGAGCGGCACATGGAACAGCGCCGGATCGTCCACGCCGACAATGGCCTGCATGCAGTCCGACTGGCTGACCGCGCCCCACAGCGCGCGGCGGATGGCCGGGTTGTCGAAGGGCGGGTGCAGGTGGTTCAGCCGCAGCATGGTGACGAAGCCGGTCGGGTCCAGCACGCGCGTCGTCACGTTGCGGGCCCGCTTCAGCAGCGGAAGCTGGTCGTGATAGGCGTATTCCTGCCAGTCCTGCTCGCCCGAGATGAGCGCCGCGGTGGCCGTGCCGCTGTCGGGGATGGAGACCCACTCGACGCGGTCGTAATGCACGACCTTCGGGCCGGAGGTCCAGGACAGCGTGCCGTCCGGGCGCGGCACGTAGCGCTCGAACCTGGTGAACACGTTCATCGCGCCGGCCACGCGCTCATCCGCCTTGAAGCGGAACGGGCCGCTGCCGACGATCTCGGGCACCGGCTTGAACGGGTCCGTCATCGCCAGCCGCTCGGGCATCATCGCGCAGACCGGCACGGAGGCCTTGCCGAGGGCGATGGGCAGCAGCGGGAAGGGCCGCTTGAGGCGGAAGCGGATGGTCCTGTCGTCGGGGGCCGAGATCTCCTCCGTCGCGGCCATCAGCGAGATGCCGAACACGTCGCGCTGGCCCCAGCGCTTCAGGCTGGCCACGCAGTCCCGCGCCAGCACGCGCTCGCCATCGTGCCACAGCAGGCCGTCGCGCAGCGTCAGGTCCCAGCGCAGCCCGTTATCCTCGACGCGGTGGCCGGCCACCATCTGCGGCGTGGCGCGGAAGTTGCCGTCCATGCCGTAGAGCGTGTCGTACACCATGTAGGCGTAGTTGCGCGTGATGTAGCCGGTGGTCAGGATCGGATCGAGCGTCACCAGGTCCTGCTGCGGCGTGAAGCGCAGCGTGGTGGCGGTGGCCGCCCGCAGCCTCGCGGGCAGGGCCAGCGCCGTGGCGCCGGCCCCGAGGCCCTGAAGCAGTGTACGCCGTTGCATTGAGAGTCTCCTTTCCTCGTCAAGCCGTGCCGTGTGAAAGCCTCTTCCCCGTTTCCATTTCCTGGCCGGGGTTCATTGTTCCGCCGCCGCTCAGCCGCGGGGCGCGGCGCCCAGCGGTTCCATGCCCGCGAGGCCGGTGCCCGCGAGCAGCCGGTCGCCCGAGGCGAGCAGCCTCGCCTTTTCCGCCGCCAGCCCGGGATGGAGCAGGCGGCCATCCTGCTTCAGCAGCCGGCCGCCCACCATCACGGTGCGGATATCGGCCGCCTGCGCGAAGTGGATCAGCGCCTGCACCGGCTCCCGCGCGCCGATCATACCCAGCCCGTCGCGCCGGACGACGATGAGGTCCGCCTGCTTGCCCGGCGTCAGCGAGCCGATGCGGTGGTCGAGGCGCAGCGCGCGGGCGTTGTTGATGGTGGCCCAGCGCAGCACCGCCTCATGCGTCAGCGAGACGGTGGTGATGGGCGAGCCGCTGGTGGCGATCGCGCCGGCCGGCGCGGCGGCGGGCGCCGCCTGCTGGCGGGCCACCATGTTCTGGTTGTTGAACAGGCGGTGGATCTGCAGCGCGGCGCGCATGCAGTCCAGCATGCCGCCGCCGTTCAGCAGCTCGGTGTCCGGCGCGATGGAGGGCGCGCCGCCGAGCGCCGCCACGCGGCAGCTCAGCGGCTCCCGCGCATTGCCCTTCACCTCGGCCGCCGCGGTGGAGGTGACGGAGACGCCGCTCTCCACGATGACGCGCAGCTCCTCCTCGCCGAGATAGGTGCCGTGGACCAGGTTGTGGTCCGGGCCGAGCAGCCCTTCCGCGGCCAGGCGGCGATAGCCGTCCGGCACCAGCCGGTTGGTGTTGCCCCACACATGCGCGGAGGAAAGCAGGCCGTGTTCCCGCGCCAGCGCGAGATCGGCGCGGCACACCTCCAGCGTGGAATAGTCCGGCCCCAGGATGCAGGCGGCCAGCGTCACCCGCGCCGTGTCGCTGGCCAGCCGGGTGGTGCGCAGCCGGTGGATCTCGGCGGCGGGGTGCGGCACCTCGGAGAAATGCGGCTCGCCCGGCCTTGGCTCCGGCTTGACGGTGCCATGGCCGAACACGGCGCGGATGCCGCTGGCCAGCAGCCCGTCCAGCGCGGCGTCGGTGTGCTCGGGCGTGGCGTTGCCGTGGCACCAGTCGAACAGCGTGGTGGTGCCGGCATCGAGCTGCGCCAGCGCGCCCATCAGGGTCGCCACGCGCATGTCCTCGGGCCGGTAGCGCGGCCCGAGCACGCCATGCATGATCCGGAAGTAGTCGGCGCTGGTCCAGTCGCCGCCGATGGCGCGCAGCGCGGTCTGCCAGCTGTGCAGGTGCGCGTTCACCAGTCCGGGCAGCACGAGGCAGCCCCCCGCCTCGATCACCGCCGCGCCCGGCGGTGCCTCCAGGGCAGGGGCCACGGCCAGGATGCGGTCATCCTCCACCAGCACGTCGCCCTGCGGCAGGCGGCCGATGCGCTCGTCCATCGACAGCACGAGACCGCCCCTGATCAGCGTCCGCATCGCCCTGCTCCCCGGCCTTGCAAAACGGGCACGCGTTCTCTATAGAGAACAACGTTCTTCTAAAAGGATGGTGCCGCCGCTGTTCCGGGCTTGTCAACCGGCGCGGCGCGCTTTGTCGCGGAGCATGCGCATGGCAGCGGGTGAGGGGGGCGGCGCCGTTCCGGCCGTCGGCAAGTGCCTGTCCATCATCCGGCTGCTCGATGCCGAGCCGGCGCCGGGCCTGGGCCTCGCTGCCATCGCCGGCCGGCTCGGCCTCACCAAGAGCCACTGCCTGATGATCCTGCGCACCCTGGCCGCCGAAGGCTGGGTGCGCCACGATGCCGAGCGCCAGCGCTACGCGCTCGCGCCCGCGCTGCTGCTGGACCTGGCCGCCACCATCCGCCGGCACGACCGCGCGGCGCTGGTGCACGACGTGCTGGCGCGGCTGGCGGAGGGCACCGGCCTGCCCTGCCTGCTGTGCCGGGTGAACCGCGATGGCAGCTTCACCTGCGTGGACCGCGTCCAGGGCGGCAGCGCCGGCGCCGGCCTCGTCATCAACGTGCCGCTCGGCCACCGCTACCCGCCCGATGCGCCGGCGCAGATGCGGGCGCGGCTGGCCGCGCTGCCGGCGGCGCGTGCCACGGCCCTGCTGGAGGCCATGGAGATCCGCGCCTTCACCCCGGCCACCGTGACGGACAGGGCGGCCATCCTGCGGGAGGTGGAGGAGGCGCGGCGGCTGGGCTACGCCATCGGCCGCATGGAGTATCTGGAGGGCATCATGAGCATCGCCACGGCCCTGCCCGGCGCGGCGGGCGAGGCGGGCATGGTGCTGCAATGCACCGGCCCGCAGGCCGCCATGGCGGCGCGCGAGGCGGCGCTCGGCGAGGCCGTGATGGAGGCCGCCCGCCGCATCGCCCGCGCGGGCGAGGTGCCGGACGGCCGGGGCCTGCCCTGAGGCGCCCCTCCTGGACCCCGCCCCCTCTCGCCTGCGCCCCGCCCCTCGCTTGCACGCGGGCCCGCGCGTGCTAGCCTGGGCGGCGATGACGATGTCGCCGCGCCCTTGACCAGCTTCCGCTTCCTGCACGCCGCCGACCTGCACCTGGACAGCCCGCTGCGCGGCCTCGACGCCGACCGATCCGCCCCCGCCGCGCGCATCCGCGGCGCCAGCCGCGAGGCGCTCTCCGCCCTGGTGGAGCTGGCCATCGCCGAGGCGGTGGACTTCGTCGTCATCGCCGGCGACCTTTATGACGGCGACTGGTCGGATTTCCGCACCGGCCAGGTGCTGGTCGCCGCCCTGGCGCGGCTCACCCGCGCCGGCATCCGCGTCGTCGCCATCCGCGGCAACCATGACGCCGAGAGCCAGATCACCCGCGAGCTGCGCCTGCCGGAAGGCGCCACGCTGCTCTCCACCCGCCGCCCCGAGAGCGTGGTGCTGGCGGAGCACGGCGTGGTGCTGCACGGCCAGAGCTTCGCCAGCCGCGACGTGACGGAGAACCTCGCCCTCGGCTACCCGCCGCCGCGCCCGGGGATGTTCAACCTCGCCCTGCTGCACACGGCGGCGACGGGCCGCCCGGGCCACGCCTCCTACGCGCCCTGCACGGTCGAGCAGCTCGCCCGGCACGGCCATGACTACTGGGCGCTCGGCCACATCCACACGCGCGAGGTGGTGCTGCGCGACCCCTGGATCGTCTTTCCCGGCAACCTCCAGGGCCGCCACATCAACGAGGCGGGCGGCAAGGGCGCCAGCATCGTCACCGTGCGGGAAGGCCGCGTCGCCGCCGTGGAGCACCGGGCGCTGGACGTGGTGCGCTGGCAGCGCGTGGCGGTGGACTGCGCCGGCGCGGCGGATGACGACGCCGTGCTGAACCGCGTGGTGCGCGCCGTGGGCGAGGCGGTGGACGCCGCCGACGGGCGCCTGCTGGCGCTGCGGCTGGAGCTTTCCGGCCCGACCGCCGCCCATGCTGGCCTGGCGCGCGACCAGGCCGCGACGCTGGGCCGCTTGCGCGCCGCGGCGCTGGAGGCGGCGCCGGAGGAGGCGTTCTGGATCGAGGCGGTGCGGCTCGGCACCCGGCCCGCCGTGCCGCCCGCGCCGAGGACGGATGCGGTGGGGCAGCTGCTCGGCGGCATCGCCACCCTGCCGCCCGGCGCGCTGCCCGCCGACCTCGCCGAATACGCCGGGCAGCTCCTGGAGCGCGCGCCCGGCCTGCGGGACGCGCTGGGCCCCGACCATCCGGCGGTGCAGGCGGCCGAGGGGCGGATCGGCGCCGAATGGCTGGACCGGGCGCGCGGCATGCTGCTCGCCCGCCTGTCCGACGACTGAGCGGCGCGGGAGCCGGGATGCGCCTGACCCGCCTCGCGCTGCGCCATTACGGCCCCTTCGCCGAGGCCGCGCTCGACCTCAGCGCCGAGCCGGGCTGCGTCAACCTGGTGGTGGCGCCGAACGGCGCCGGCAAGTCGGTGCTGCGCGCCGCCTTCGGCGACCTGCTCTTCGGCATCGGCATGCAGACGCCGATGGGCTTCCGCCACGGCTATGGCGGCATGCAGGTTTCCGCCGAGGGGGTGGCGCCGGATGGCCGCCGCTTCGCCTTCACCCGCCGCAAGGGCAAGGGCGCCGGCCCGCTGCTGGGGCCGGACGGGGCGCCGCTCGACCCCGGCCTGCTGCCCGGCCTCCTGGGCGGCGCCGACCGCCCCCTGCTGGAGCGCCTCTTCGCGCTGGACACGGCGCTGCTGCGCGCGGGCGGGGCGGGGCTGCTGGCCTCGGGCGGCGCGCTGGCGGAGGCGCTGCTGCAGGCGGCGGGCGGGCTGCGCCCGGCGCAGCGCCTGGGGCAGGAGCTGCTGGCGGCGCGCGACCGCCTGGCGCCCCCGCGCAAATCCGCCCAGCGCCCCTTCTACGAGGCGCTCGACCGGCTGAAATCCGCCCGGGACGCGCTGCGCGGCAACCTGCTGCGCCCCGCGCAATGGCGCGAGCGCGAGCGCGCGCTGGAGGAGGCCGCGCGGCGGCTGGAAGAGGCCCGCGCCGGGGCCGCCCGGGCCGCCGCCACGCTGCGCCGGCTGGAGCGGGTGCGCCGCCTGGCCCCCGCCCTGCGCCGGCACGATGCCGCCGCGGCCTGGCTGGCGGAGAACGCCCACGCGCCGCTTCTGCCGGCCGACCTCGCCGGCCGCATCCAGGCGGCGAGCGAGCAGGCCGCGCGGGCCGCGAGCGGCGCCGGGGAGGCGGCCCGCCAGCACCAGGCCCTGGCCGCCGACGCCGCCGCGCTGGCGCCTTCCGCGCCCTGGCTGGAGCGCGCCGGCCGCATCGCCGCGCTGCGCGAGGCCGCCGGCGCCGCGGCCCGGGCGCGCGAGGCGCTTCCCGCCCTGGCGCGGGAGCTGCGCGACACGGAGCGGCTGGTCGAGGACCGGCTGCACGGGCTGGGCTTCGCCGGGGAAGCGGGCGGGGGCGTGGCGGGCGCGGCCGCGCTGGTGCCGCCACCCGGCCTGCTGGAGAAGGCGCGCCGCCTGACCGGCGAGCACGCGCCGCTGGCCGAGGCGGAGCGGGAAGCGCCCCGCCGCCTGGAACGGCTCCGCGCCGCCTGCCGGGAGGCGGAGGCGGCGCTCGCCGCGCTGCCGCCCGCGCGCGATGCCGCGGCGCTGGAGGCGCTGGAGGCCTTGCTGGCGGCGAGCCGCGCGGGAGGCGAGCCGGCGGCGCGGCTGGCCGAGGCACGGCGCGCCGTGGCGGAGGCGGAAAGCGCCTGGGCCGGCCGCGCCGCCCGCCTTCCCGCCGCCTGGCGCGCGGCCGGGGCGCTGCGTGCCCTGGCGCCGCCGGGCGCCGCCCTGCTGGAGCGGCGGGCCGCTGCCCTGCGCGCGGCCGAGATGGCGCTGCGCGATGCCGGCGCGGAGGAGGCGCGCGCCGGGGCCGCCCTGGCCGGCAGCCGGGAGCGGCTGGCCGCGCTGGAACAGGGCGGCTGCCTGCCCGGTGCCGCCGCCCTGGCCGAGGCGCGCGGGCGGCGCGACGCGGCCTGGCACCGGCTGCGCGAGCAGGGCTGGAAGGCGGCGGAGGCCGAGGCCTACCGCCTGCTGGTGGCGGAGGCCGACCATGTCGCCGATCTGCGCTTCGCCGGGGCGGGCCGGCTGCGCGAGGCGGACATGCTGGCCGAGACCGTGGCGCGGCAGCAGGCGGCCTGGGACGAGGCGCGGCGCGCCGCCTCCGCCGCCCGGGGCGCGCTGGAGGCCGCGCGCCAGGGCTGGGCCGCCCTTCTCGCCCCGCTTGGCCTGGATGCCGGCACCGCGCCGGAGGAGCTGCCCGCGCTGTTCGCCGCCCGGGAGGAGGCGCTCGACGCCGCCGCCGCCTGCGAGCGCGCGCGGGCCGCGCTGGCCGAGCGGGCCGAGCGACAGGCGGCCGATGCGCGGCGCCTGGCCGCCCTGCTGGGCGATCCGGCGGCGGCGGGCGCACCGGACGGCACGGCCCTGCCGGTGCTGCTGGACCGCGCCGGGGCCGTGCTGCGCGAGGCCCGCGCCTCGGCCACGGAGCGCGCCCTGCGCCGGCAGGCCGCGCTGGACCGCCGCGAGGAACTGGCCGAGGCGGAACGCGACGCGCTGGAGCGGACCCGGCGGCTGGAAGGCTGGCGGGCCGAATGGGGGGCGGTGCTGGCGGCGCTGCGCCGCCCGGCGGAGGAAGGCCCGGCGGAGGGCGCGGCGGCGCTGGAGCTGCTCGGCCAGCTCGGGCCCCTGCTGCGGCAGGCCGAGGCCCTGGCCGAGCGCCACGGCGCCGCGACGGCCGAGCTGGCCGCCTTCACCGCCGAGGCGGCCGGCCTTTGCGCCGAGCTGGGCGAGGCCGCGCCCGCCGATCCGGTGCTGGCCTCCCGCCACCTGGCCACGCGGCTGGAGGAGGAGCAATCCTGCCTCGCCCGGCGCGACGCGCTGCGGCAGCAGGCGGAAGCCGCCGCCCGCGCCGCCGCCGCGCAGGAGCGCGAGGCGGCGGCGCGCCGGGAGGAACTGGGCGCCGCCATCGCCGCGGCCGGGGCCGGTATGCTGGAGGAGGCCGTGCGCCGCCTCGCCCTCGCCGCCGAGCGGGAGCGGCGGGAAGCGGCGCGCGAGGCGGCGCTGGCGGAGATCCTGGAGGGCCAGGACGGAACGGGGCAGGATTGGACCGGCCAGAACGGCCTGGACCTCGCGGCCCTGCGCGCCGAGCAGGCGGCGCATCCGCCCGAGGCGCTGGAAGCGGCGCTGGAGGCGGCGCGCGAGGCCGGCGCCGCCGCCCAGCGCGCGGCCGAGGGCGCGGCCGAGGACCGCGCCCGCGCCGAGGCCGAGTTGCAGCGCCTCGGCGCCGATGGCGCGGCGCAGGCCGCGGCGGCGGAGGAGCAGGCGGCGCTGGCCCGGATCGGCCAGGTGCTGGAGGAGGCGGTGCTGCTCCAGGCCGCGCGCTCCCTGCTGGGCGCTGCGATGGAGGGCGTGCAGGAGGCGGGGGACGATGCGCGGCTGCGCCGCATCGGCGCCGTCTTCGCCGCGCTGACCGAGGGCGCCTATCCGGCCCTCGCCGCGCGGGAGGACGAGAAGGGCGTGGCCCACCTGCTGGCGCGCCGCGCCGCGCCGGAGGGCGAGGAGACGGGGGTGGAGGCGCTGTCCGAGGGCACGCGGGACCAGCTCTTCCTGGCGCTGCGGCTGGTGGCGATCGAGGACCATGTGGCGGCCGCCACGCCGCTGCCCTTCCTGGGAGACGACATCCTGCAGAGCTTCGACGACGGGCGCGCCGCCGCCGCCCTCCGGGCCCTGCGGGCGTTCAGCCGCACCACCCAGGTGATCCTGCTGACCCACCACCGCCACCTGGCCGTGCTGGCCGGGCAGGCCCTGCCGGCCGGCGCGCTGCATGTGCGGGCGCTGCCGGGCTGAGGGCCGCGCCGGGCCTCAGCGGACGAGGTCGGCCGCCGCCACGGGCTCGCCGCGCAGGACGCGCTCGATGTTGCCGATGATCTGGAGGATGGCCCTGTCGAAGTTGTCGGCCGCCATGGCGGCGATGTGCGGCGTGGCCACGACGTTGTCGAACCGCAGCAGCGGGTTGCCGGCGGGGGTGGGCTCGACCTCGTAGACATCGGTGGCCGCGCCCCGGATCTCGCCCGCCTCCAGCGCCGCGACGAGGTCGGCCTCGACCACCACGCCGCCGCGCGCCACGTTGATGAGCACGGCGTGGCGCCGCATCCTGCGCAGCGCCGCGCGGTCGATCAGCCCGGCGGTCTGCGGCGTCAGCGGGCAGTGCAGCGAGACGACGTCGCTTTCGGCCAGGATCTCCGGCACGGTCGCGAAGCTGACGCCCTGCGCGGCCTCCTCCGCCGCCGGCAGGCGGGTGGTCTTGTTGTAGAGGATGCGGCCGTTGAAGGGCCGCAGCAGCCGCGCGACGTTCTGCCCGATCGCGCCATAGCCGATGATGCCCACCGTCCTGCCGGACAGCATCAGGCTCGGCTTGGGCAGGGTGGTGGTGCGCCACTCGCCGGCGCGCAGCGAGCTGTGGCCGAAGGCGAGGTTGCGCAGCAGGGCCAGCATCAGGCCGAGCGTGAACTCGGCGACGGGGACCGCGTTGCTGCCCGTGGTGCGCGCCACCGTGACGCCCCGCGCCCGTGCCGCCTCCAGGTCGAAATTGTCGACGCCCACGCCCCATTTGTGCAGCAGCCGCGCCTTTCCGGCGGCCTCCAGCAGCGCCGCGTCCACCGCCACCTGCCCGGACACCAGCACATCCGCATCCGCCGCCAGCGCGCGCAGATGCGCGGGGTCGCGGCTTGTGGCATGGGCGAGCTCCATGCCTTCCGGCAGCAGGCCGCGCATGCGGGCGGCGGTCTCGGCGGTGATCGGGTCGAGCACGACGATCTTGCAGGGCATCGGGGGGAAATCCATACGCGGTGTCGGCCGGCGGGGTGCCGCGCCCGGCGCAGCCTGTGCAGAAACCGGCCCGCCCGCAAGCCGCCCCCGCAAGCCGCTCCCGCAAACCGGCGCCGCCCTCAGGCCGCGCCCGTTCCGCCGGCGCCTTCCTCCGGCGCCGGCACGCCACGGATGCGCTGGAGGTGCTGCATGCCCACCTCGCCCACCGAGAGGCAGCCGAGCAGCGCCAGGTTGCGGTCCACCTCCTGGCCCAGGATCTCGATGCCGTGCCGCACGCCCGCCTCGCCGCCCACCGCGGCGGCGTAGAGGAAGGGGCGGCCGACAAACACGAAGTCCGCCCCGAGCGCGAGCGCCTTCAGCACGTCCGAGCCGCGGCGGACGCCGCCATCCATCATCACCGCCATGCCGCCGGCGGCGACGCGGATCGCGGGCAGGGCGCGCAGCGCGGAGATGGCGCCGTCGAGCTGCCGCCCGCCATGGTTGGAGACGATGACGCCGTCGATGCCCTCCTCGGCCGCGCGGCGCGCATCCTCGGCGCGCAGGATGCCCTTGACCACCAGCCGTCCCCGCCACTGCCGCCGGATCCTGGCCACATGCGCCCAGCTCAGGTGGTCGCGCGCGCCGAAGTCGCGCTCCACGTTGCGGGCGATGATGGGCGCGCCGCGCTCGGCGTAGTTGTTCTCGAAATGCGGCATGCCGTGGCGGCGCAGGGTCCGCCACAGCGTGTCCCACAGCCAGAGCGGCCGGGTCGCGCCGTCCCAGGCCAGGCGCAGCGAGGGCTTCAGCGGCGTGGAGAAGCCGGTGCGGATGTTGTTCTCGCGGTTGCCCATGGTGGTGGTGTCCACCGTCAGCACCAGCGTGCCGAAGCCGGCCTGCTCCACCCGGCCGATGAGCCTGGCGATGCGCGCCTCGTCCCCCGGCAGGTAGGCCTGGAACCAGCTTCCCGGCGCCGCGTGCGCCACCTCCTCCATGGGGATGAGGGAGGAGCCGCTCATCACCATCGGGATGCCCGCCGCGGCCGCCGCGCGCGCCAGCACCAGGTCGCCGCGATAGGCCATGATGGCGCTGATGCCCATGGGCGCGATGCCGAAGGGGGCGTTGTGGCGCTGGCCGAACAGCGAGGTGGCGATGCTGCGCTTCGAGACGTCGATCAGGTAGCGCGGGCGGAAGGCCCATTCGGCGAAGGCGTCGCGGTTGTCGCGGAGGGCGGCGTTGGTTTCCGCCGCGCCGGCGATGTAGCCGAAGAGCGGGCGCGGCAGCTTGCGCCGGGCGGCCGGCTCGAAGTCGTCGAGCGCCAGGACCGGGCGCAGGTGCCGCGGCGTCCCGTGCCCCACCGCCCGGTACATCGCCCGAGGCGGCGGCGGCGCTGCGACGGTGGGCGGGCCTTCCGCGTCCCGGCTCACGGCGCCCGCCCCCGTGGCTGGAAGGGCTGGAAGGGCGGGACGGGCTGGCCTGGGGCGCCGGGCCGGCGGATCGAGCGAGGCAAGAGCGGGAGGTTCCTTGCAGGCCGCCTGCGCCGGGCATGGCGGCGTTGGCCGTGTCGCGCATGATCCTGACAACTTCGCCGAAAACCTGTCAATATGCCTGACAGGAAGGTGCCCGCCGCGCGGGCCGCCAGGGGCGCGGGAGGCCGATGCGCAAGACCATCGAGGGAGCGGGGCTGGAGCCGGCGCGGGCGCCGCGGCTGGGCGACCGGCTCTATGGGCGGATCCTGGAGCAGATCATCTCCGGCCATTTCCAGGCGGGCGACAAGCTGCCCTCGGAAAGCCAGATCTGCCAGGCCTTCGGCGTGTCCCGCCCCACCGTGCGCGAGGCGCTGACGCGGCTGCACGCCGACGGGCTGGTGACGACGCGGCGGGGCTCCGGCACCTTCGTGCTGCGGCGCCCGCCTGGCCAGCTCGCCACCCTGGCGGAGGCGTCGGACGTGGCGGGGCTGCTGCGCTGCATGGAGGTGCGGATGGCGCTGGAGGACCGCGCGGCGGGGCTGGCCGCCCGGCGGCGCACGCCGCGCCAGATGGAGGCGGTGCTGCGCGCGCTCGACGCGCTGCGCGCGAGCTTCGGCGAGGCCGCCGGCGCCCTGGCGCCCGCCCGCGCGGACTACGCGTTCCACCACGCCGTCGCCAGCGCCAGCGGCAACGCGCTGTTCGCGGGCATGCTGGAGATGCTGCACGGCACCATGCTGCGGGCGATGGACGTGTCGCACGGAATGCGGCGGGCGGGCTCGGCCGAATGGAGCCGCCGCATCATGGAGGAGCACGAGGCGGTGGCCGACGCCATCCGCCGGCAGGACGCCGAGGGCGCCAGCCTGGCGATGCGCCACCACCTCTACCATGCCCGCCGGCGCGTCACCGAGGAGCGCGGCGAGGGCTGAGCGGCGCGGCGGGCTCCGGGGGGGTGGGGCAGGGGCGGCGCCTGCGGCCGGCTCCCATAACCTGCGGCTATCGGCCGCCCCGAAATGGGAAATGGCGGACCCGCCCCATCCGGCGCAGGCTGGCGCCTCGGCAGGGCATGGAGGCGGACTTGGCGTGGCGCGTTGGGGTTGATATCGGCGGGACCTTCGCCGACTTCGTGGCGCTGGACACGGACAGCGGCCGGCTCACCACCCTGAAGGTGCTGACCACGCCGCAGGAGCCGGGCCAGGATGTCGCGGCGGGCCTGCGCCGCCTGGCGGAGGACGGGCTGCAGCCCGCCCGGGTGGAGCGCTTCGTCCATGGCACGACGGTGGGCGTGAACACCATCATCCAGCGGCGCGGCGCGCGGCTGGCGCTGTTCACCACCGCCGGCTTCACCGACATGCTGGAGCTGGCGCGGCTGCGCATGCCCGACACCTACAGCCTGTTCTGCGAGCGCCCCGAGCCGCTGGTCCCGCGCGAGCACGTCTTTCCCATCGAGGAGCGGATGGATGCGGAGGGCCGCACCCTCGTCCCGCCCGCCCGCGCCTCCGTGGCCGCGGCGCTGCGGGCGGCGCGGGCGGCGGGCTGCCAGGGCATCGTCGTCTCGCTGCTGCATGCCTGGCGCAACGCCGCGCATGAGGAGGCGGTGGCCGCGATGGCCGCCGAGATGGCGCCCGACCTCTTCGTCTTCCGCGGCAGCGAGGTCTGGCCCGCCATCCGCGAATACGAGCGCACCACCACCACGGTGCTGAACGCCTATGTCCACCCCCGCATCGACGCCTATCTGGAGCGGGTGGAGGCGCAGCTCGCCGCCGCCGCCATCGCGGCGCCGCTGCTGCTCACCACCTCCGCCGGCGGCACCATGACGGCGAGGCGCGGGCGGCGGGACTGCGTCGGCATGCTGCTCTCGGGCACCGCCTCGGGCGTGGTGGGGGCCGGCGTGGTGGCGCGGGCGGCGGGGCTGCCATCGGTGCTGACGCTGGATGTCGGCGGCACCAGCGCCGACGTGGCGCTGCTGCATGACGGGCTGCCCGCCTTCGGCGTCGGCCACGCGGTGGGCGAGTTCCCGCTCGCCATCCCCACCGTCGCGGTGGTCTCGAGCGGCCAGGGCGGCGGCTCCATCGCCTGGCTGGACGCGCAGGGCGTGCTGCAGGTGGGGCCCGAGAGCGCCGGCTCCACCCCCGGCCCCGCCTGCTTCGGCCGCGGCGGCGAGCGCTGCACGGTGACGGACGCGGCGCTGCTCTGCGGCATCCTCGGCCAGGGCGAGCTGGGCTTCGGCGCCATCGCTCCCCAGGCGGAGCTGGCGGAGGCGGCCATCGCCCCCATCGCCGCCCGCCTCGGCACGGATGCGGCCACGGCGGCGGAGGGCGTGCTGCAGGTGGCCATCAGCGGCATGCTGGTCGAGATCGACAAGCTGCTGGCGCGGGCGGGGATGCATGCGAGCGAGCTGACCCTGATGCCCTTCGGCGGCGCCGGCCCCATGCTGGGCGCGCTGCTGGCCGAGGCCGCCGGCCTCCGCCGCGTGCTGGTGCCGCCCGTGCCCGGCACGCTCTGCGCGCTGGGCGCCCTGGCCGCCGACCTGCGGCGGGACACCATGCGCACCGTGCTGCTGCCGCTGGAGGCGGCGGCCTGGCCCCGCCTCGCCGCCGTCTTCGCCGCTCTTTCCGCCGAGGCCGGCGCGGCGCTCGGCGAGATGAGCGGCGCGGCGGAGGCGGAGATCTCGCTGGCGGCCGACCTGCGCTACCGGGGCCAGTCCTACGAGCTGACCGTGCCGGTGCCCGCCCGCTTCCGCGAGGAGGGCTCGGCGGCGGAGATGGCGGCGCTGTTCCACGCCGCCCATGCCGAGAGCTTCGGCCATGCCGATCCGGAGGCGCCGGTGGAGGTGGTGAGCCTGCGCGCCGCCGCGCGCCATCCGGCGCCGCCCCTGCCCGTGCCGCGCCGGCCCGCCGTGCCGCATGAGGCGGCGGCGGAGGCCACGATCATGCTGCGGCTGGGCGGGCACTGGCGCCAGGCCGGGCTGTTCCGCCGCGCCGCCCTGGCGCCGGGCGCCTGCTTCACGGGCCCCGCCGTCGTCACCCAGGCGGACTGCACCGTGCTGGTGCCCCCCGCCTGGCGCGCCACGACCGACGAGCTTGGCAACCTGGTGATGGAGCAGCCCTGATGCGCACCGACCCCGTGACCCTGCAGGTGCTGCGCAACCATTGCCGCGCCGCCGCCGAGAGCATGGCGACCACCCTCTACCGCACGGCGCACTCCACCTTCGTCAAGGAGACGGAGGACTTCACCATCCAGCTGCTGGACGCGCGCGGCAAGACCTGCGCCGTGCCGCTCGACCTCGGCGCCACCTGGTATCCGGGCGTGGACTACGAGGCGGCGATCGGGCTCGTGCCGGGCGGCTACCAGCCCGGCGACATCGCCATGACGAGCGACCCCTATTCCGGCTACCTCTCCACCCACTCGCCGGACACCAACATGTGGAAGCCGGTGTTCCACGAGGGCGAGATCATCGCCTTCGCGGGCGGGCACATCCACAATGTCGATGTGGGCGGCGCGGTGCCGGCCAGCCTGTCCCGCACGCTGACGGAGGTGCACCAGGAGGGGCTGCGCGTGCCGCCCAGCAAGCTCTACCGGCAGGGCGTGCTGGACGAGACGCTGCTGCGCACCATGCTGGCCAATGTCCGCGTGCCCGAGCAGAACTGGGGCGACCTCAAGGCGCTGGTGGCGGCGGTGAACACGGGCGAGCGGCGCATCCTCGACCTCGCCCGCCGCTTCGGCGTGCAACGGCTGCAGGACGGGCTGGCGGACCTGCTCGACTATGGCGAGGCGCAGGCCCGCGCCGTGCTCTCCGGCCTGCCGGACGGCGCCTACCGCTTCGCCGACTACTGCGACGAGGACGGCGTGGGCGGCGACCCGCTGCGGCTCAACCTGACGCTGCGCATCCAGGGTGATTCCGCCGAGCTGGACTTCACCGGCACCGACCCGCAGACCCTCTCGTCGATGAACGTGCCGACGGGCGGGCATCCGCGCCATTCGCTGATCCTGGTGGGCGTCTACTATGTGCTCTCGGCGCTCAGCCCCAAGATCCTGCTGAACTTCGGCACCACCCGGCCCTTCACCTGCATCCTGCCCGAGGGCAGCGTGGTGAACCCGGCGCACCCGGCGGCGGTGGGCATGCGCAGCCTCACCTGCGCGCGGCTGCGCAGCCTGGTGTTCGGCGCCTTCGCGCAGGCCGCGCCGGAGCGGCTGCCGGCGGCGCCCGCCGGCTCCTCCTCCATCATCAACCTCGCCGCCGAGCACCCGCGCACGGGGCGGCGCGTCATCGCGGCCGTGGCGCCCATCGTCGGCGGCGGCGGCGGCATGCCGCACCGCGACGGCACGGACGGCTCTGGGGCGGATGCCGCCTACCTCAAGAACAGCCCCGTGGAGATCACCGAATCCGAGGCGCCGGTGCGCATCCTCCGCTACGGGCTGATGCCGGACACGGGCGGCGCCGGCGAGCACCGGGGCGGGCTGGCCACGGTGCTGGAATTCACCACCGACGCGCCGGACGCCACCGTGACGGCGCGCAACCGGGACCGCTCCATCTTCCGCCCGTGGGGCATCCTGGGCGGGCGGCCGGGGGCGGCCAGCACCTTCACCCTGAACCCCGGCCGGCCGGAGGAGCAGGACCTGCGCAACACCGACCTGCTGCACCTTTCGCCGGGCGACGTGGTGCGCATCGTCTCCCCCGGCGGCGGCGGGCGGGGCGACCCGGCGCGGCGCGACCCGCGCGCCGTGCTGCGCGACGTCCGCGCCGGCCGCCTCACCCCGCAGGCCGCGGAGCGCGACCATGGCGTCGTCATCCGCGACGACGCGGTGGATGCGGCGGCGACGCGGGCGCTGCGCGGCCGCATGCCGGCGCGGGCGGGCTTCGATGGCGGCGCCGAGCGCGCGGCGCACGAGGCGCGCTGGAACGCGGATGCCTATGCCGCGCTGGGCGAGGCGATGGCGCGGGTGCCGCCGAGCTGGCGCGGGCGGCTCAAGCGGCGCCTCTTCGCCGCGGTGCGCGCCGCGCCGGACGAGGCGCCGCGCGCCGTCATCGGCGCCGTGCTGCGCGAGGACCGCGCCTTCCGCCGCGCGCTGGCCGGCGAATAGGCCCGGCGCCGCCAGGCCGCCGCGGGAAGGGCGGGGCCTGGGCGGATGGGAGGACGGGGCGGCGGGCGCTATGCTCGCCGCCATGAACGCCCGCGACATCGAGATCTTCCGCGCCGTCATGCAGGGCCGCACGCTGCGCGCGGCGGCCGAGATGCTGCATGTCTCGCAGCCCGCCCTTTCCAAGGCGCTGCGGCATTGCGAGGACCGGCTGGGCTTCCGGCTCTTCCAGCGCACCGCCGGCCGCCTCGTGCCCACCGCCGAGGCGCAGGCCATGCTGCCCGAGGCGGAGCGGCTCTACCAGGAACTGCAGGGCTTCAAGGGCTTCGCGCGCGATCTCGGCGGCCACCGCGGCGGGCTGCTGCGGCTCGGCGCCAGCTCCTCCCTGGCCGTCTCGCTGGTGCCGGCGGCGCTGGCGGCGCTGCGCCGCGAGCGCGAGGCGGCGCGGCTGACGCTGCACCTGCTGCCCGTGCGCGAACTGGCCGACGCGCTGCTCGCCCGCCGCCTCGATGTCGGGCTGGCGCTGACGCCGCTCGCCCTGCCCGGGCTGGAGAGCGAGGTGCTGGGCAGCGTGGCCTGCGTCGTGCTGCTGCCCGAGGGCCACCCGCTCGCGGCCGAGCCGGTGCTGCGCCCCGCCCTGCTGGCGGGCGCGCCGGAGGTGGGCTTCGCCGGCTGGCAGGATTTCGGCCACAGCCTCGACCTCGCCTTCGAGCAGGAGGGGGTGGAGCGGCGCCTGGCCATCGAGGTCGGCACCACGGTCAGCGCCGTGGCGCTGGTGCGGGAAGGGGCGGGCTACGCCATCGTCGACGGCTTCGCCTGCCGCACCCTGCCGCCGGGCCTCGTCGCCCGGCCCTTCGTGCCGGAGGCGCGGCGCGCGGTGGTGATGGCGCACGGCCCGGCCCTGGGCAGCTCCGCCCTGATGGACCGGCTGCGCGCCATCCTGGCCCGGCTCTGCGCCGGCCCGGACGGGCCCGCCGCTCAGTCGGCGCGCGCGCCGCTCGCCTTCACCAGCGGCACCCAGTAGTCGATCTCCTCCCTCAGGAAGGCGGCGAACTTCGCGGGCGTGTAGCCGCGCATGGGGGGCAGGCCCATCTCCTGGTCCAGCCGCCGGGCCACCGCCGGGTCGGCAAGGGAGGCCTCCATGCCGGCGGCCATCCGCTCGATGATGGGCTGCGGCGTGCCGGCGGGGGCGAAGACGCCGAACCAGGAATAGGCGCGGTAGCCGGGCAGGCCCGCCTCGGCGCTGGTCGGCACCTCCGGCAGCACGGAGGAGCGCGCCTCGGTGGCCATCACCAGCGCCTTCAGCGCGCCCGATTCCACATGCGGCTTCATCAGCCCCGGCACGTCGGCGGTGAAGTCCACCACCCCCGCCAGCAGGTCGTTGAACACCGGGCCGCTGCCGCGATAGGGGACATGGACCGCCTGGGTGCCGGTCTTCTGCAGGAAGGCCACCACGGAGATGTGGCCCGAGGCGCCGTTGCCCGCGCTGCCATAGCTGTACTTGCCGGGATTGGCCTTCAGCAGCGGGATGAACTCCTGAAGGGTGGAAACGCCCAGCTCCCGGCGCACGCAGAGGCCGATCGGCGCCAGCACGGAGGGGGCGACGGGCACCAGGTCCTTCAGCGGGTCGTAGGGCAGCTTGCTGTAGAGGCCGAGCGCCAGCCCCATGGTGGAAAGCGAGGCCATGACGAAGGTGTGGCCGTCGGGCGCGGACTTGGCGGCGAAGTCGGTGCCGGTGGTGCCGCCGGCGCCGGGGCGGTTCTCGATCACCACGGGCTGGCCCAGCACCTCGGAGAGCTTCTGCGCCACCAGCCGGGCGCTGACGTCGGTGGCCCCGCCCGCAGCGAAGGGCACCACCATGCGGACCGGCCGGTTCGGCCAGGACCGGTCCTGTCCCTGGCTCTGGTCCTGGCCTTGGGCCAGCGCGCCGCGCGCCAGGGCCGGCGCCGCCAGCAGCGCCGGCACGGCGGCCAGCAGTCGGCGGCGGAAAGCGGAAGGGCGGTCGTTCGCCATGCGGGGCACTCCTGGACGAGGGTTCGGAGGGGGGAGGGGTCGGGCGGCGGCGGGATCAGGGCCGGTGGGCGCGCGAAAGCGCGGCGGGCGACGCCAGGCTGGCCTCCACCGCCGCGACCTCCTGCCGCATGCGGGCGAGGAAGTGCCGGCGCGCCGCCATGTCGAGCCGGCTGGCGATGAAGTTGGTGGCGATGGCGGCGGTGACGGCATGGCCCGGCGGGCGGATGGCCAGCCCGATCACGGCCAGGCCGGCGATCAGCGAGTCGTCGCTCGCCAGGTGGCCTTCCGCCTGCGCCTGCTCCACGCGGCGGCGCACCTGCGCGACGCTGCCGCCGAATTGCGGGTAGCGCGGCGCGTTGGCGGCCAGCACCGCCTCGATCTCGGCCTGGGGCTGGCTGGCGAGGATGGCGGCGCTGCCGGCGCCGATGCCGAGCGGCATCAGCCCCCCCACGCCCTGGGTCAGGCTCTCGATGACATAGGCGCCGTCCTGCCGGTCCACGACCACGGCGTTGAGGCCGCTGCGGACGATCAGGAAGGTCGTCTCGCCGCTCTCCCCCGTGAGCCGGGCGAGGGCGGGGCGGCAAAGGCGGCGCAGCCCGGTGCCATCCGCCGCCTGGCCGGCCAGCGCCACCAGCGCGGCGCCCAGCCGGTGGCGCTTGCCGCCCTCCACCCGCTCCACCCAGCCATGGCGCTCGAGCGCCGCCAGCAGCCGGTGCGTGGTGGAGGCGCTGAGGCGGAGGCCGCGGGCCAGCCGCGAAAGCTGCACGCCCCCCGCGCCGGCCTCGCCAAGCTGGCCGAGCAGGCCCACCACGCGGTCGAGCAGCTGGATGCCGGATTCGGCCGCGGCGGGTTGCTCGCTCGCTTCGGGCGGGGCGGAGGACATGCGAACAGGATAGGACGGATGGCGGACCCGCAACAGTTCCGGAGGGCGGGAAAATGGGGCACTATTTTCCCGCCCAGCGGAAAGATTGCCACATCCCGCGGCAGGACTGGCCATGGGGGAGGCAGGCCGGCGCGGCGAAGGAGGGTGGCGCCGCCTGCCCGCCCGCCAGCTGCGAAGCGGCTTCCGCCCACCCCCCTTGCCGCGAGAAGGGCCGGCCTCCCGCTTCGCGAGACTTAACAATCGTGTAGGGGTTGCCGGGTGGCCGGGGCTGCGCCAGAATGGGAACGCATGTTCCCGTTCGCGGGCTGGCTCAGAAGGAGAACAAGGGCATGGCAGACCAGGACAACGCCGCGCCCCCCCCGGCCGTGCCGCCCGAGGTCCTCCAGCTCGCCGCCGGCACCCTCTCCCCGGAGGCGCTGGCGCTGCTGGCGGGCCCGGTCGGGCAGGCGGTGGCCAAGGCCGCCAACTACGCCGGCCGGGCCCTGTCCGAGAACACGCGCCGCGCCTATGCCTCGGACTGGAAGGCGTTCTCCGGCTGGTGCCAGGCGGGGGGCGTTTCCGCCCTGCCGGCGGCGCCCGTGGTCATCGCCGGGCACCTGGCCAGCGTGGCGCAGAGCCTCGGCCGCAACAGCCTCAAGCGGCGGCTCGCGGCCATCGCCCACATGCACCGGCAGGCGGGCCATCCCTGGCAGCCGGGCGACCCGGCCATCCGCGCCACGCTGCGCGGCATCTTCGCCACCCACCCCAAGCCCGTGCGGCCGGCGGCGGCGCTGACCTCGGTGGAGGTGAAGCAGCTCCTCAATGTCTGCGGCACCGACCTCGCCGGGCTGCGGGACCGCGCCATCTTCCTGCTCGGCTTCGCCGGCGCGCTCCGCCGCTCCGAGCTCGTGGCGATCGACCGCGAGCATCTGCGCTTCACCACCGAGGGGATGACGCTGCACATCCCGCGCTCCAAGCGCGACCAGGACGGGGAGGGCGCGGATCTCGGCATCCCGCGCGGCATGAACCCGCTCTCCTGCCCGGTGCGCGCCATGGAGCAGTGGCTGAGCCGCAGCCGCATCGAGTATGGCGCGGTGTTCCGCCGCGTCACCGCCGCCGGCACCATGGAGGACCGGCTGAGCCCGCAGGGGGTGTGGCGCATCCTGCGCCGCCGCGCCGAGCGGGCGGGGCTGACGGTGGACGAGCGCGAGCGGCTCTCGCCGCACGGGCTGCGCGCGGGCTTCATCACCGAGGCCTATCTGAACGGCGCGCGGGACGAGCAGGTGATGCACCATGCGCGGCAGTCGGACTTCGCCACCACCCAGTCCTATCGCCGCCGCGCCAAGATCACCCAGGACAGCCCGGCGCGCCTGCTGGATCTCTGAGGCCCGGCGCCGCCGCCCTCCTCCGCGCAAGGCTTCTCCCTTCCATCGGCCATGACGCCCGCCGGCCTCGCGGGAGGCCGGCGGGCCGCGCATGCGCGCGCCGTCCCAAACGACAGGCAAGCCGCTTATTCCGCTAGGCAAGACGGATGTACCGACATACAGTCCGGAAAACGCCAGAAGCGGGAGGAAGCGATGCAGAGCAACCGGCATGGCACAGGCCAGCACGCCACGCGCCACGACGGCACGGATCGCGGCTGAGGCCGGCGCCATGGACACCCAGGCCCCTTCCGCCGCCACGCCCGCCCGCGCCGTGCTCACCGCCGAGCACGAGCTGTTCCGCGACCAGGTGCGCCGCTTCTTCGACCGCCACATCGTCCCCTTCCACCGGCAATGGGAGCGCGACCAGATGGTGCCGCGCGAGGTGTGGCGGCTGGCGGGCGAGCAGGGGCTGCTCTGCCCCACCATGCCGGAGGAATATGGCGGCGCCGGCGTCGATTTCGGCTATTCCGCCGTGCTGATCGAGGAGATCGCCCGCACCAATGCCAGCGGCGTGGGCTTCCCGCTGCATTCCGACATCGTGGCGCCCTACATCCTGGCCTACGCCACCGAGGCGCGGAAGCGCGACTGGCTGACGCGCATGGCGCGCGGCGAGCTGATCGGCGCCATCGCCATGACCGAGCCGGGGATGGGCAGCGACCTCAAGGCGGTGCGCACCACGGCACGGCGCGAGGGCGACCACTATGTGCTGAACGGCTCCAAGACCTTCATCACCAACGGGCAGAATTCGGGCCTCGTCATCGTCGTCGCCAAGACCGACCCGGCGGCGGGGCGCCGCGGCATCAGCCTGATCTGCGTCGAGGAAGGCACGCCGGGCTTCACCAAGGGCCGCAACCTGGAAAAGATCGGCCTGCACGCGCAGGACACCTCCGAGCTGTTCTTCGACGACGTGCGCGTGCCTGTCGAGAACCGCCTCGGCGAGGAAGGGCAGGGCTTCCGCTACCTCATCCACAACCTGCCGCAGGAGCGGCTGATCATCGCCATCCGCGCCGCCGCCTCGATCGAGGCGATGCTGGCGGAAACCGTGGCCTATGCGCGCCAGCGCGAGGCCTTCGGCGGCACGGTGTTCGAGTTCCAGAACACCCGCTTCCGCCTGGCCGACGCCAAGGCGCAGGGCACCATGCTGCGCGTCTTCGTCGACCACTGCCTGGAGCTGCACCTGCGCGGCGCGCTGTCGGTGGAGATGGGCGCGACGGCGAAGCTCGTCGCCTCCGAGATGCAGAACAAGCTGCTCGACGAGTTCCTCCAGGTGCATGGCGGCTACGGCTTCATGAGCGAATACGCCATCGGCCGCGCCTGGGCCGATGCGCGGGTGGGCCGCATCTATGGCGGCAGCTCGGAGATCATGAAGGAGATCATCGCCCGCACGCTGTAGCCGCAGCCGCCAGACCCCGGAAGCAACGGGGCGGCAAGGGAGGAGAGTGGATGCAACGCAGGACCCTGCTGGGTGCCGCGGCGGGCACCGCCTGCGCGCTGCCCCGCATCGCCGCGGGCGCGGCCGGCGCGCCGCGCGCGGCATACCCGGAGAAGCCGATCCGCATCGTCGTGCCCTTTCCGCCGGGCGGCGCGACCGATGCCTGGTGCCGGCTCGTCACCGGGCCCATGGCCGAGATGCTGGGCCAGCCCTTCGTGGTGGAGAGCCGCTCCGGCGCCGCCTCCATGATCGGCACCGAGGCCGTGGCCCGCGCCGCGCCCGACGGCTACACCCTGCTCTTCACCATCAGCAGCCTGGTGCAGAGCCCGGTGGTGTTCCGCCGCGCGCCCTATGACGCGGAGAGGGACTTCGCGCCCATCGGGCAGCTCGGCACCACCTCGCTGGTGCTGGCCTGCAACAGGGACGTGCCGGGGCGCGACCTCGCCGGGTTCGTCGCCGCGGCGAAGGGCCGGAACTACAGCTTCGGCTCCTACTCGCCGGCCTCCACCAGCCATGTCTTCGGCCAGGTCTTCTCCGACGTCGCCGGGCTCGGCATGACGCATGTGGGCTATCGCGGCGAGGCGCCGGAGCTGCTGGACCTGATCGGCGGCCGGTTGCACTGCGCGCTGGTCAGCATGACCTCCGCCAAGGCCTATCTTCTGGACGGCACGCTGCGCCCGCTCGCCTGCCTCGGCCGCCAGCGCCTGCCGAGCCTGCCCGACGTGCCCACCTTCATCGAGCTGGGCTACCCGCAGGACTTCGCCTGGAGCGGCTTCGTGGGCATGCTGGCGCCGGCCGGCACGCCGCCCCCCATCGTCGCGCGGCTGGCCGAGGCCTTCCGCGCCACGACGGAGCGCGCGGAGGTGCGCCGCGCCCTGGCGGAGCAGGACTTCATCGCCCAGTGGCTGCCGCCCGAGAAGATGGCGGCCGAGATCCGCCGCGCGCGGCAGAGCTGGGCGGAGCTGGTGGAGCGCACCGGCATCAAGGCCGAATAGGGCGCCGGGCATGTACCTGACCCAGGGCATCCACCGCGCGGCGCAGCAATTCCCGAACCGGACCGCCACGGTCTGCGGCGCGCGGCGGCGGAGCTGGGCGGAGCTGCGGGAGCGCGTGGCGCGCTGGGGTGCCGCGCTGCGCGGGCTCGGCCTGCGGGAAGGCGGCCGCGTCGCGCTGCTCGCGCCCAATCTCGACAGCGGCATGGAGTTCGCCTTCGGCACCTGGTGGGCGGGCGGCGTCATCAACCCCGTCAACACGCGCTGGAGCGCGGAGGAGATCGCCTTCTCGCTGGAGGATTCCGGCACCTGCCTGCTGCTGGCCGATGCCTCGCTGCTGCCCCTGGCGCGCGAGGCGCTGGCGCGGATGGCGCGGCCCTGCCCGCTGGCGCTGCTGCGCGATGGCGCGGCGCACGGCCTGCCGGAGATCGAGGCGATGCTGGCCGCGCTGCCGCCGGCCGAGGACCTGCGGCGCGGCGGCGACGCGCTGGCCGGCCTGTTCTACACCGGCGGCACCACGGGGCGGCCGAAGGGCGTGATGCTCTCGCACCGCAACTTCTGGTCCGCCATGGTCAGCCGCCTGGCCGACGCGCCCGTGCCGCACGGCCATGTGGTGCTGCACACCGCGCCGCTCTTCCACGTCGCGGGCTTCGGCCGGGTGGTGACGCAATCCCTCCTGGGCGGCACCGGCGTGTTCCTGCCGTCCTTCGACGTGGCGGCGCTGCTCGACACGGTGGAGCGCGAGGGCGTCACCGACCTGATGCTGGTGCCCACCATGCTGGACATGATCCTGCGCCACCCGGATTTCGCGCCCGCGCGGATGCGCAGCATCGCCCGCATCAGCTACGGCGCCGCGCCGATCCAGGAGGCGCTGCTGGACCGCGCGCTGGCCGCCCTGCCGCATGCCGCCTTCATGCAGGCCTACGGCATGACGGAGACCTGGGGCGTCATCGCCTTCAACCCGCCGGAGAACCACGCCGGCCCCGGCCGCGCGCGGCTCGGCCGCACCGGCCGTGCCTATAGCTGCGCCGAGATCGTCGTCACCGACGAGGCGGGGCGCGAGGTGCCGCGCGGCACGGTGGGTGAGGTGGTGGTGCGCGGCCCGCAGGTGATGCTGGGCTACTGGAACCGCCCCGTCGAGACGGCGGCCGCCTTCCGCGACGGCTGGCTGCGCACCGGCGACGCCGCCTGGATGGACGAGGAGGGCTACGTCACCGTCGTCGACCGGATCAAGGACATGATCATCAGCGGCGGCGAGAACGTCTATTCGGCCGAGGTGGAGAACGCCATCGGCCGCCACCCCGACGTGCTGGCCTGCGCCGTGATCGGCATTCCCAGCGCGGCATGGGGCGAGGCGGTGCATGCGGTGGTGGTGCCCCGCCCCGGCGCGGGGCTGGACGAGGCGGCCATCCGCGCCCACTGCCGGGCGCTGATCGCCGGCTACAAGGTGCCGAAGACCGTGGAGTTCCGCGATGCGCTGCCGCTCTCGCGCGTCGGCAAGGTGCTCAAGAGCGCGCTGCGCGAGCCCTTCCGGCGGCAGGGCGCGCGCGCCATCGGCTGAGAACGGCAACGAGAAGGAGAGGAAAGCGTGGCAGCAAACGGCAAGCTGGCTGGCAAGGTGGCTCTGGTGACGGGCTCGGGGCGCGGCATCGGGCGCGAGATCGCGCTCAAGCTCGCCTCCGAGGGGGCGCGGCTGGTGATCAACGACCTCGACCCGGCACCCGCGGAGGAGACGCTGGCCGCCATCCGCGCGGCGGGCGGCGAGGCCGTGGCCTGCAACGGCAGCGTCACCGAGCCGGATTTCGGCGACCGCATGGTGAGGACCGCGCTGGACAGCTTCGGCGGCATCGACATCATCGTCAACAATGCCGGCTACACCTGGGACAACGTCATCCAGAAGATGACGGACGAGCAGTGGTACGCCATCATCGACGTGCACATGACGGCGCCCTTCCGCATCCTGCGCGCGGCCTCCGAGTTCATCCGCGAGGCGGCGAAGAAGGAGGCGGCCGAGGGGCGCGAGGTGTTCCGCAAGGTGGTGAACATCTCCTCCACCTCCGGCGTCTTCGGCAATGCGGGGCAGGCCAACTATTCCGCCGCCAAGGCGGGCGTGGCCGGCATGACGCGGGCGCTGGCCAAGGAGTGGGGCCGCTACAAGGTCAACGTCAACGCCGTGGCCTTCGGGCTGATCATGACGCGGCTGACCGAGGCGGTGGCCAACTCGGGTGCCACGATCGACATCGAGGGGCGCGAGATCAAGGTGGGCGTGCGGCCCGAGGCGCTGAAGAACGCCGAGGCCACCATCCCGCTCGGGCGCGGCGGCACGCCGGCGGAGGCGGCGGGCTCGGTCTACCTCTTCTGCATCCCGGAATCGAACTATGTCACCGGCCAGACCCTGGTGGTGGCGGGGGGGCGGCCATGACGGCGCTGCCGCCCCTTTCCCGGCGGGCGGCCCTGGCGCTGGCGGGGGGTGCCGCGCTGGCGCGCCCCGCCACGCTGCGCGCGGCCCTGCCGGAGCGGCCCATCCGCTTCATCGTGCCCTGGCTCGCCGGCGGCACCTCGGACACGCATTTCCGGCTGATGGCCGAGATCGTCGGGCAGCGGCTCGGCCGCACGGTGCTGATCGAGAACAAGCCCGGCGCCAGCGGCACGCTGGGCGCGCAGCTCATGGCGCAGGAAGCGCCGGGCGACGGGACCATGGTGGGGCAGATGCCCATCACCATGTTCCGCTACCCCGCCATGACGAAGCGCCCGACCTTCGACCCGGTGAAGGACTTCACCTACATCATCCATCTCACCGGCTACCTCTTCGGCGTGATCACCAGGCCCGACGCGCCGTTCCAGGACTGGGCCGGGCTGATCGACTACGCGAAGCGCAACCCCGGCCGGGTGACCTATGGCACGCCCGGGGTCGGCAGCTCGCTCCACATCACCATGGAGCGCATCGGCGAGCTCGCCGGCATCCAGTGGATGCACGTCCCCTTCCGCGGCGGGCCGGACAACATGCAGGCGGCGATGTCGGGGCAGACGCACCTGGCCGCCGATTCCAGCGCCTGGGCGCCGCTCGTGCTGGAGAAGCGGATGCGGCTGCTCTGCACCTGGGGCGCCGAGCGGGCCAAGCGCTTCCCCGAGACGCCGACGCTGCGCGACCTCGGCATCGACATCGTCTCGGACTCGCCCTACGGCATCGGCGGCCCGCGCGGCATCCCGGCGGAGCGGGTGGTGGCGCTGCACGACGCCTTCCGGGACGCGCTGCACGACCCGCGCTCCGTCGCCATGCTGGAGCGCTTCGACATGCCGCTGCGCTACATGGACAGCGAGACCTACGCCACCTTCGCCCGCAAGCTCTACGCGGATGAGAGCGCCATGGTCCGCCGGCTGGGGCTACAGATGGACTGAAGCCCCGCCGGCAAGGGGAACACGCCAGGGGGCGTGCGTCAGTGGACCTGGCGCGCGCCCTCCCGCCAGAAGCCGGCGCGCAGCGCCTTCTTGTCGATCTTGCCGATCGGCGTGGTGGGCAGGGCGTCCACCAGCACCACCGATTTCGGTGCCTGGACGGGGCCCTTCAGCGCCCGCACATGCTCGGCCAGCGCCGCCTCGTCCGGCCGCCTGCCGCCGCGCGGCACCACGAAGGCCTGCACCCGCTCGCCCCAGCGCGCATCGGGCACGCCGATCACCGCCGCCGCCGCCACGTCCGGATGCGTCGCCAGCGCGTCCTCCACCTCGCGCGGATAGACGTTGAAGCCGCCCGAGATGATCATGTCCTTGCGCCGGTCGACGATGTGCAGGAAGCCGCCCTCGTCCTCGCGCGCGATGTCGCCGGTGTGCAGCCAGCCATGGCGCAGCGTCTCCTCCGTCTCCTGCGGGCGCTTCCAGTAGCCGCGCATCACCAGCCGCCCCCGCACGCAGATCTCGCCCGGCTCGCCGCGCGGCACGGGCGTGCCGTCCTCCGCCAGCAGCCGCACATCGACCCCCGCCATGGGCTGGCCGCAGGAGGAGAGCAGCGCCGGCCGCGCCGGGTCGTGCTCCGCGCGGCGCAGCAGGCAGACGGTGTTGGGCGCCTCCGTCTGGCCGTAGAGCTGCATGAACACCGGCCCGATCCGCTCCATCGCCTCCAGCAGCGTGGCGGGCGCGATGGGCGCCGCGCCATAGATGAAGGTCTCCAGGCCACGCGTCCGCGCGCGGGAGAGCGAGGGCTCGGCCAGCAGGGCGCGGATCATGGTGGGCACGCCGAAGCCGCAATTGATGCCCTGCTCCCCGATGCCGCGGAGATAGGGCTCGGGCTCGAAGCCGCCCAGCACGTGCACCGTGCCGCCGCGCAGCAGCACCGGGATCACCAGCGAGCCCGCCGCGTGGCTCAGCGGGGTGGCCAGCAGCATGCGCGGCACGGCGGGCCAGTCATACTCGGCCAGCATCATGGTGGCGCACTGCACCAGGGCGCGGTGCGGCAGCATCACGCCCTTGGGCTGGCCCGTGGTGCCGCCCGTGTAGCTGATCTGGCCCAGCGCCTCGTCGTCGCCCACGGGCTGGAAGTCGTCGCCCGATTCCTCCGCCGCCGCCGCCTCGAGGTCGCGCGCCCGCCCGCCGCCGCCGCCGAGGGACAGCACCAGCGGGCAGCCGGCCGCCTCCGCCGCCGCGTGGGCGCGCTCGGCTTCCGCCGGGTCGTGCACCAGCAGGCGGATCTCGGCGTCGCGCAGGATGTGGGCGAGGTCGGCGGGCCCGGCCAGGCGGTTCAGCGCCGTGTAGCGGCAGCCGATGAGCTGCGCCGCGGTGCGCACCATGAACACCTCCGGCCGGTTGGCCATCAGCGCCGAGACGCCGTCGCCCGGGCGCAGGCCGAGGCGCAGCAGGGCGCGCGCCATGGCGCTGATGCCCGAGGCGACGTGCCGGCGGGACCAGGCCCGGCCGTCCTGCACGAAGGCCGGCCGCTCCGGGTTGCGGCGCAGCCCGAGCATGGCGAGGTGGCCGATGGTGATGCCATCCTGCGCCCTGGCACCCTGCGCCCTGGCATCCGGCGGGAGGCCGCTCATTCGGGCTTGATCCCGGCGGCCTTGATCAGCCGCTGGTTCAGCGCCGCCTCGCGCGTCAGGCGCTCCATCAGCGCCTCCGGCCCCGGCCTGGCGGGCACCAGGCCGAGGCTGTCCAGCCGGGCGCGCGCCTCGGGTGCCGCGAAGGCCTCGGTCGCCGCCTTCTCCAGCCTGGACAGGATGGCGGGCGGCGTGCCTGCCGGGGCGGAGAGGGTGAACCAGCCGCTGCTGACGAACTCCTTCTGGCCCAGCTCGTCCATGGTCGGCACGTCCGGCAGCACGGGGCTGCGCGCGGGCGAGGGAATGGCCAGCGCCTTCAGCCGCCCGGCCTCCACATGCGGCCGCGCCGGCGCGAAGGTGGAGAACATCAGGTCCGCCCGGCCGGCGATGGTGTCGGTCAGGGCGGGCGGCGAGCCGGAATAGGGGACGTGCAGCAGCTCGGTGCCGGTGCGCGCCATCAGGTCCACCATCATCAGGTGCGCCGTGGTGCCGACGCCCCAGGTGGCGAAGGAAAGCTGCCCCGGCCGCTGCCGCGCCGCCGCCAGCACCTCCTCCAGGCTCCGCCAGCGCGGATGCGCCACCAGCAGGAACTGCGTGTCCGAGATCATGGTGATGTGGGCGAAGTCCTTCACCGCGTCATAGCCCGGCTCGCGCAGCGCGTAGGGCGCGGTGGTGAAGGTGACGACCGTGCCCATCAGCAGCGTGTTGCCGTCGGGCTTGGCGCGGGCGACGTGGCGGGCGGCCAGGGTGGTGGAGGCGCCGGGCTTGTGCTCCATCACGAAGGTGCCGCCGAGGCGCGCGGAAAGGCCCTGCGTCAGCACCTGCGCCAGCACGTCGGGCGCGCCGCCCGGCGCGTAGGGCAGCACGATGCTGACCGTCTGGCCGCCGGGATAGGCGGCATCCGCCCGCGCGCCGCGAGGCACCGCCGGGGCGGCGAGCAGCCCCCCCAGCGCGGCCAGGACGGGGCGCCGCCCCCAGCCGGGCCCGCTTTCCCCTCGCCCGCTCCCGCCATGCCCGCTCCCGCCAGATCCGCTCCCGCCAGGCCCGCTCCGGCCGCCCCGATCCTCATGCCGCATCCTTGGTCCTCCCTGTTCCGGTTCATTCGGACTTGCCGCGGCCCAGCCTGCGGCAGGGATCGGAACGGAGTCAATTCCGCTTTGCGAACCGGAAAAACCATGGTGCGGGACATTGACGCATTGCAGCGGAATGCCGCAGGCTCCCTCCCGCGACCGGCGACACAGAGCGCCGGCAGGAGGAAAGGGTCCAAGCGATGGGGCATCTGGCACGCTGGGCGCGGTCGCAGCCGGAGAAGGTGGCGGCGCACTTCCCCGACCACGGGGTCTCCCTGACCTTCGCGGCGCTGGACGCGCGCGCCAACCGCCTGGCGCAATGGCTGATCGGGCTTGGGCTGCGGCCGGGAGACGGCATCTCGCTGCTGCTGGAGAACAGCCCGGCGATGCTGGAGCTGGCCTTCGCCGCGCGCCGCGCCGGGCTCTACTACACCCCGCTCAGCACCCATCTGCGCGTGCCCGAGATCGCCTACATGCTGGCCGACAGCGACGCGAAGCTGCTGGTCGTCAGCCCCGCCCTGGCGGCGCTCGCCGCCGAGGTGGCGGCGGACGCGGCGCTCGCCGCCATCCCGCGCTACGCCACGGAGGAAGGGCTGCCGGGCTACCGCTCGGTGGAGGCGGAGCTGGCCGCCTATCCGGCGCCCGCCGCCCTGCCGGAGCGGCCGGTGGGGCGGGACTTCCTGTATTCCTCCGGCACCACCGGCCTGCCCAAGGGCATCCGGCGCGACCTGCTGCCGGCCGACAAGCGCGACGCGCCGGACTGGTCGCCCGGCTGGGTCGCGACCTACGGCATCGGCGAGGACAGCGTGTATCTGTCGCCCGCGCCGCTCTACCACGCGGCGCCGCACCGCTACGTGCTGCGCACGCTGGACCGCGGCGGCACGGTGGTGGTGATGCGCAAATTCGACGCCGCGCGCAGCCTGGAGCTGATCGAGCGCCACCGGGTGACGCACAGCCAGTGGGTGCCCACCATGTTCAACCGCCTCCTCGCCCTGCCCGAGGCGGAGCGGAAGGGGCGGGACCTGTCGAGCCACCGCGTCGCCATCCACGCCGCGGCGCCCTGCCCGCGCGCGGTGAAGCAGGCGATGATCGACTGGTGGGGGCCGATCCTCATCGAGTACTACGCCGGCTCGGAATCGGTCGGCGGCACGGTGATCACCAGCGAGGAATGGCTGCGCCACCCGGGCTCGGTGGGCCGCGCGCTGGAATGCCGGCTGCACATACTGGGCCCCGACGGGGAGGAGCTGCCGCCGGGCGAGGTGGGCGGCATCTGGTTCTCCGGCTCCCCTTCCAGCTTCCGCTACCACAAGGCGCCCGAGAAGACGGCGGCCGCCTTCGACGCGGCGGGCCGCGGCACCTATGGCGACCTTGGCCATGTGGACGAGGAAGGCTTCCTCTATCTCAGCGACCGGCGGGCGGACCTGATCCTGTCGGGCGGCGTGAACGTCTATCCGTGGGAGATCGAGCAGGTTCTGCTGCGCCACCCGGCCGTGGCGGAGGCGGCGGTGATCGGCGTGCCGGACCCCGATTTCGGCGAGGTGGCGCGCGCGGTGGTGCGCGCCGCCGTGCCGGTGGCGCCGGGGCTGGACGAGGCGCTGGTGGCGCATTGCCGCGCCCACCTCGCCGGCCCCAAGGTGCCGCGCCGCATCGACTTCGTGGACGAGCTGCCGCGCAGCGAGACCGGCAAGCTGCTGCGCCGCGTGCTCAAGGAGCGCTACCGCGACGGCGAAGCGCTTCCCGTTGCCTGAATGAACGCCAACAAGGAGACTGGCATGGCCTTGCCCGCCGGGCGCCCGCGCCCCGAGCCCACGCCCGAGACACGGCATTTCTGGGACGGCACCAAAGCCGGAGAGCTGCGCCTGCAACGCTGCCAGGCCTGCGAGAAGACCTACTTCCCGCCGCGCCCCTTCTGCCCCGCCTGCGGCTCGCGCGAGGTGTCGGTGTTCGCCGCCAGCGGCCGCGCCACGCTGCACTCCTACGTCATCCACCACCGCAAGGTGCCGGGCTTCGAGCCGCCCTACGCCATCGCCGTGGTGGAGCTGGAGGAAGGCCCGCGCATGATGACCAACATCGTCGACTGCGCGCAGACGCCCGAGGCGCTGCAGCTCAACATGCAACTGGAAGTGGCCTTCACGCCGATGGACGACGAGATCACCCTGCCGCTGTTCCGCCCCGCGCAGGGAGGCGCGGCATGAGCATCGCCCCCGGCTCCATCGCGATCGTCGGCGCGGCCGAGAGCACGCGCATCGGCAGCGTGCCCGACATGTCGCAGATCATGCTGCACGCCGACGCGGCGCTGAACGCCATGGCCGATGCCGGCCTGAAGCCCGGCGACATCGACGGCGTGGCCTGCACCGGCGCGATGATGACGCAGCAGCTCGCCCACTATCTCGGCATCACGCCGAAATGGGTGGACGGCACCAGCGTCGGCGGCTGCTCCTTCATGCTGCATGTGCGCCACGCGGCGGCGGCCATCCATGCCGGCTATTGCGACACGGTGCTGATCACCCATGGCGAGAGCGGCAAGTCCCGCATCAACGCGACGCCCCGCCCGCCCGAGCCGCAGAGCCTGAACGGGCAGTTCGAGGCGCCCTTCGGCCCCTTCGGCCCGCCCACGCTGTTTCCCATCCCCGTGCTGCGCTACATGAAGACCTATGGCGTGACGCATGAGCAACTCGCCATGGTGGCGGTGGTGCAGCGGGAATGGGCGGCGATGAACCCGCGCGCCGCGCAGCGCGACCCGATCACGGTCGACGACGTGCTGAACAGCCGCATGATCGCCTATCCCTTCCGGCTGCTGCAATGCTGCCTGGTGACGGATGGCGGCGGCGCGCTCATCCTCACCCGCGCCGACCGCGCGAAGGACTTCCCGCAGAAGCCTGCCTACATCCTCGGCACGGGCGAGAGCGTGGAGACCAACATGATCAGCCAGATGGAGGACTTCACCAGCTCGCGCGCCTTCCGCGTCGCCGGGCCGGAGGCGTTCCGCAGCGCGGGCATCAGCCACGCCGACGTGGACCACCTGATGATCTACGACGCCTTCGCCCACCTGCCGCTCTACGGGCTGGAGGATCTGGGCTTTGTCGGCCGCGGCGAGGCGGGGGCCTTCATCGAGGCGCGCAACACCGCGCCGGGCGGCAAGCTGCCGCTCAACACCAATGGCGGCGGGCTGTCCTACACCCATACCGGCATGTACGGCATGTTCGCGCTGCAGGAGAGCGTGCGGCAGGTGCGCGGCACCGCGCCCGCCCAGGTGCCGGACGTGGACATCTCCGTCTGCCACGGCGTGGGCGGCATGTTCTCGGCCAGCGGCACCATCATCCTGGGGCGCGAGCGGCCATGAGGGTCGCGGAGGCGCTCGCCTCCCGCCGCAGCGTGCGCGGCTTCCTGCCCCGGCCCGTGCCGCGCGAGACGGTGGAGCGCATCCTGGCGCTCGCCGCCCGCGCGCCGAGCGGCAGCAACATCCAGCCCTGGAAGCTGCACGTGCTGACCGGCGCGACGCTGGCCCGCGTCACGGCCGCGCTCCGCGCCGCGTACGAGGCGGAGGAGCCGAGCCGGCGCGACTACGAGTACTATCCGACGAAATGGCGCACCCCCTATGTGGAGCGCCGCCGCCAGCTCGGCTGGCAGCTCTACGGGCTGACGGGGGTGCAGAAGGGCGACCGCGCCGCCGGCAAGCGCCAGGAAGGGCGCAACTACGACTTCTTCGGCGCGCCGGTCGGCCTTGTCTTCACCATCGACGACGACATGGAGAAGGGGAGCTGGCTGGATTACGGCATGTTCCTGCAATCCATCATGGTCGCGGCGCGGGGCGAGGGGCTGGACACCTGCCCGCAGGCCGCCATCGCCAACTACCCGGACATCCTGCGCCGCGAGCTGGGCATCCCGGCGAGCGAGGTGGTGGTGTGCGGCATGGCGCTGGGCTGGGCCGACCCGGAGGAGCCGGCCAACCGGCTCGCCTCGGAACGCGAGCCGCTGGGCGTCTTCGCCACCTTCCACGACGGGGGCGAGGCGGGAGGCGGCTGAGGCTCAGCCCCCCGCGGCGGCCGGCGCCTGCCGCCGGCCCGCCCCGGCCTGGCGCGTGGCGAGCCACAGCAGCCAGCCGACCACGGTGACGTTCAGCAGGTTCCACGCCAGCCCGTGCACGAAGGCGGCGTGGTAGCCGCCGCTCCAGTCGAAGATGCGCCCCGCGAGCCAGCCGCCCAGCGCCATGCCCAGCAGCGTCGCCATCAGCGTCTTGCCGACGCGCTCGCCCGCCTCGGCGGCGGGGAAGTATTCCCGCACCACGACGGCGTAGCTCGGCACGATGCCGCCCTGGAACAGGCCGAACAGCGCCGAGATGACGTAGAGCGAGAGCAGCCCATCATACATCACGTAGAGCACCAGGGCCACGCCCTGCAGCACCGAGCCCAGCAGCAGGGTGCGCAGGCCGCCGATGCGGTCGGCGATCCAGCCGGAGGCCACGCGGCTGACGATGCCGCAGGCCAGCATCAGCGCCAGCATCTGGGTCCCCCGCGCCGCGCCGTAGCCGAGGTCGCCGCAATAGGCGACGATGTGCACCTGGGGCGTCGCCATGGCCACGCAGCAGGCGGTGCCGGCCACCCACAGCGCCACCTGCAGCACGCCGGGCGAGATGGGCAGGGTGCCGGCCATGGGGTGCGCCGCGGCGGGGGCGGCCGGCACGGCGGGCACCCCGGCGGGGCAGGGTGCTGCCGGCCGCCGCAGCGTCCAGGCCAGCGGCACCAGCACCACGACGCAGGTGAGGCCGATGGCGAGATGGGCCATGCGCCAGCCATGGTCGGTCATCATCTGCTGCATCACCGGCGGCCAGAAGGCCCCGGCGAGGTAGTTGCCGGAGGCGCAGACGGCGATGGCGGTGGCCCGGTGCCGGTGGAACCAGTGCGAGACCTCGGCCATCATCGGCCCGAGCCCCACCGAGCTGGCGGCGCCGATCAGCAGCCCCTGGGCGAGCGCGAACTGCCACAGGTTCTGCGCCGCCGCCGTGCCCGCATAGCCGAGGCCGAGGGCGATGCCCGCCCCCGCCAGCGGCCGCGCCAGGCCGTAGCGGTCCACCGCCCTGCCGAAGACGATGCCGCCCAGGGCAAAGCCCATCATGGTCAGGGTGTAGGGCAGGGAGGCGGCGGCGCGGGAGATGCCGAACTCGGCCTCCACCGCCGGCAGCGCTACCACCACCGACCACATGCCGACGCCGCCCACCGTGGCCGCCAGCGTGGCCAGCGCCAGGCGCAGCCAGGATTGGCGCGAGTCCGCCACGATGTCCGCCATGTTTTTCCTCGCCCCCCGGCCATTCGCGGCGGCGAGCCTGGGCGCGCACCGGGCCCGCGTCAATGCCCGGGCGCCAGCCTCGCGGGACCTCAGCCTCGCGGGGCCTCAGTCTCGTGCGGGCGCGCCGGGCAGCAGGCCGGCCAGGCTTCCGGGCGCGCCCTCCGCCTCCTCGGCGCCTCCCGCCTCCCGCGGGATCACGCTGAGCGTGCCGTCCGTCTCCAGCACCACGGCGAGCGCCCGCGCGGGGTCCGCGACGCCGGAGGCGCGAAGCGCGGCCAGCACCTCGTCGCGCGTCACGCGCTGGGCGCGCAGCGTGGCGTCGAGGAAGCGGCCCCGGTGCAGCAGCAGGCTGGGCTCGGACTTCACCAGCGCGTCGAACCGCTCGGAGCGCACCGAAAGCCAGGCCACCACGAATTGCAGCCCCGCCAGCAGCGCGAAGGCGAGCACCCCCTCGGCCAGCGCCACGGAATTGTTGAGCAGCACCGTGGCCAGGGTGGAGCCGAGCGCCACGGTGACGATGAGGTCGAAGGCATTCAGCTTGGCCAGGGTCCGCTTGCCGGACAGGCGCAGCAGCAGCACCAGCGCCACATAGGCCAGGGTGCCGACGACCAGGACCCTGAGAAGGCCGGACCAGGACTGGAAGAACATGCCGCCTTCCTCACCCCGGTCCCGGAAGGGATGTCGCTCTGTCGGGCATGACAAGCTCCTCCGTTCCTGTTCGCACCGCTGCGCGGGAGGGGGCCGTGCGTGCCACGCCCTCCCCATGGGACAACCGCCCGGCCGGCGGGAAGGTTCACCGGCTCCATGGCAAAAAGCGGCAGCGGAAGGCGAGGGGGCGGCCGCCCGGCCCTCAGAAGCCCAGCAGCGGCGCCACCATGCGGGAGAGATGCGCGATGCGGGGGCCAAGCTCCCGCTCCAGCCGCGCCTGGTCCAGCAGGTAGCCCGGCGCGCCGATGTTCATGGCCATGATGGTGCCGCCATCGAGCGAGACCAGCGGGACGCCCGCCGTGCGCACATCCGGCTGCCATTCGCCGTCGACGATGCAGAAGCCGCGCTCCTGCACCTGGGCGATGCCGTCCCGCACGAGGGGCTGCAGCTCGGCCCAGGCGGCGCCGTAGCGGCGGGCGAGGCGTTCCAGCAGGTATTCCCGCTCCTGCTCGCAGAGTGCTGCCAGAAAGGCGCGGCCCAGCGCGCTGCGCGCCATCTCCACCCGGCTGCCGATGCCGAGGCGCAGCGTGGCCAGCGCGCTGGAGGCGGTGTTCTCGACGTAGATCATGGACAGCCGGTCGCGGCTGGCCAGCCCCACGGCGGTGCCGGTTTCCTGCGCCAGCTGCCGCATGTGGTCGTGCGCCGCCTGCCGCACCCGCAGATTGGCCAGCACCGGGTAGCCCAGCGCCAGCAGCGCCGGCGCCGGCTCGTACCGCCCCTGCTTGTGCAGCACGCGCAGGTAGCCCAGCTCCGCCAGCGTGTAGGTGAGGCGGGACACGGTGGGCTTGGGCAGCCCCGTCAGCGCCGCGATCTCCCCCACCCCCAGCGGGCCACGCCCCGGCTCGAAGGCGCGCAGCACCTCGAGGCCACGCGCCAGCGCCCAGACGAAGCGGCGGTCGCTGGCATAGTCGGGGCTGACATCCTCCTGGTCATAGACCAGCCGGACGGCGGAGCGGGAGGCCGCGAGGGCAGCGGGCGCCTTGGCGCCGGTCTCGCCTTCCGGGGCGGGTTTCCGCCGTGAACGAGGGACGGAAGGCTTGGGGGGCACGCGGGCTTCTCCTCGGGCTGGGGCGGGCTGCCTCCAATAGCACAGCCTTGCCCGCGCAACATGGCATCAACGTTTCGCTTGGCAAGACGAACACATCACCCTACGGTCCTGGCAACACGAACGCGGCGGGAAAAGGGGTGCCGCAGCCCCCGAGCCGCGCCGACCGGAGGAGATCGCCCATGCCCCTTCCCGCCGCCTTCGAGGGCCGCCTGGCCCTGCCGGCCGTGGCCGCGCCAATGTTCCTGGTCTCGGGGCCGGACATGGTGGTGGAGACCTGCCGCGCCGGTGTGGTGGGAACCTTTCCCTCGCTGAACCAGCGCAGCAACGAGGGCTACGCCGCCTGGCTGGAGGAGATCGGCGGGCGGCTGGCGCAGGCGCCGGGCGCGGCACCCTTCGGCGTCAACCTCATCGTCCACCGCAGCAACAAGCGGCTGGACGCCGACCTCCGCACCACGGTCGCGCACAAGGTGCCGCTGGTCATCACCTCGCTCGGCGCGGTGGCCGAGGTGGTGCGGGCGGTGCATGGCTATGGCGGGCTGGTGTTCCACGACGTCACCAACATCCGCCACGCCGAGAAGGCGGTGGAGGCGGGGGTGGACGGGCTGATCGCCGTCTGCAACGGCGCGGGCGGCCATGCCGGCACGCTGAACCCCTTCGCCTTCCTGTCCGAGCTGCGCGCCATGTTCAGCGGCACGCTGCTGCTGGGCGGCTCGATCAACACGGGGCGGCAGGTGGCGGCGGCGCGGCTGATGGGGGCGGACCTCGCCTATATCGGCACGCGCTTCGTGGCGGTGCAGGAAAGCATGGCGCCGCCCGAATACCGCCGCATGATCCTGGAGGCGCGCGCCCGGGACATCGTCTACACGGCGGCCATCAGCGGCGTGAAGGCGAACTTCCTGCGCGCCAGCATCGCCGCCGCCGGGCTCGACCCGGACGCGCTGGACGAGGCCACGCCGCTCAACGTTTCCGACCATGAGAGCCGGCCCTGGAAGAACATCTGGTCGGCCGGCCACGGCGTCGGCGGCATCGAGGACGTGCCGGGCGTCGCCGCGCTCTGCCAGCGCCTCGCCGCCGAATACCGCGCCGTGGCGCCCGCCGGCCTCGCCATGGCCGCCGAGTAGCGCGCCCAGGGCCGTCCGCCTGGGCCGGACCGGGCCACCCAAGAGCCCGCCGCCCCCTTGCCGTTCCAAGGGAGGAACATCCATGCCCCTCGTCCCGCCCACACGCCTGCCCACACGCCTGCCCGTCCTGGCGCGCCGCGCCCTGCTGGGCATGGCGGCGGGCCTCGCCATGCCCGGCCTGGCCCGCGCCCAGGGAAGCTTTCCGAGCCGTCCCGTCTCCATCATCGTCCCCTTCACCGCGGGCGGCACCACGGACCAGCAGATGCGCGCCCTGGCCGATGGCGGCGCGCGCCGCCTGGGCCAGCCCGTGGTGATCGAGAACCGCCCCGGCGGCGGCGGCACGCTGGGCGTGGCGGCCACGGCCAAGGCGCGGCCCGACGGCTACACCCTGGCGCAGATGATCACCCCCGCCATGCGGCTGGCCATGCTCCAGTCCATGTCCTACGACGTGCTGCGGGACTTCTCGCCCGTCATCCACCTGACCGGCTACTTCTTCGGCCTCGCCGTGCGCGCCGACGCGCCCTGGGAGAGCTGGCAGGACTTCGTGAAGGCCGCGCGGGCGAGGCCGGGGCAGGTCAGCGTCGGCAACAGCGGCGCCAACGGCACGCTGCATCTCGGCATGCTGGAGCTCGGGCTGCGCGAGGACGTGCAGTTCAACCACGTGCCCTATCGCGGCGAGGCGGAGACGGTGACGGCGCTGCTCGGCGGCCATGTGAACGCCGTGGCCAACAGCGCCGGGCTGGGGGAGCTGGTGGACAACGGCCAGGCGCGCTGGCTGAACGTCTGGACCGCCGCGCGCTCCCGCCGCTGGCCCGACGTGCCGACGCTGGTGGAGCTGGGCTATGAAGGCATGGTGATCACCTCGCCCTATGGCCTGGTGGGCCCCGCCGGGATGGACCCCGCCGTGGTGGGCAAGCTGCACGACGCCTTCCGCGCCGCCATGGACGATCCCGCCCACCGCGCCGTGCTGCAACGCGCCGACATGGAGGCGGAATATCTCGGCCCCGAGGACTATGCCGGCTTCCTGCGCGCGCAGGTGGAGCGCGAGCGCACCCTGCTGCGCCGGCTGAAGCTGCTGCCCTCGTGAGCGGGGCGGAGAGGGGCGGCCCGCTCGCCGGGCTGCGGGTGGTGGAGATGGCGGGCATCGGCCCCGCGCCGCTGGCGGCGATGCTGCTGGCCGGGCTCGGCGCCGAGGTGGTGCGGCTGGACCGCCCCGCCCCGCCCGGCCGCGCCATGCCCATGGAGGCGCGGCACGACGTGGTGGGGCGCGGCCGCCGCGCCGTGGCGCTGGACCTGAAGTCGCCCGAGGGGGTGGCGCAGGCCTTGGATCTGATCGGCGCCGCCGACCTGCTGATCGAGGGCTTCCGCCCGGGCGTGATGGAGCGGCTGGGGCTCGGGCCCGAGCCCTGCCTCGCGCGCAACCCGCGCCTCGTCTATGGCCGCATGACGGGCTGGGGCCAGGACGGGCCGCTGGCGCGCAGCGCCGGGCACGACATCAACTATCTCGGCCTCACCGGCGTGCTGCACGCGATCGGCCGCCCCGGCGGGCGGCCCGTGCCGCCGCTCAACATGGTGGCCGATTATGGCGGCGGCACGATGATGCTGCTCTTCGGCCTGCTTTCCGCGCTGTGGGAGCGCGAGCGCTCAGGCCGGGGGCAGGTGGTGGACGCCGCCATGACCGATGGCGTGGCGGCGCTGGCCAGCGGCTTCTTCGGCCTGCGCGCCGCCGGCCACTGGTCGCTCGAGCGCGGCGCCAACCTGCTCGATGGCGGCGCCCCCTATTACGACACCTACGAGACGGCCGATGGCCGCTTCCTCGCCGTGGGCTGCCTGGAGCCCGCCTTCTTCGCCGAGATGGCGCGCCGCACCGGCCTCGATCCGCGCTTCGTGGAAGGCCAGCGCGACCGCGCCCTGTGGCCGGAGATGCGGGCCGAGATGGCGCGCCTGTTCCGGGGGCGGAGCCGGGACGAGTGGGCGGCGCTGCTGGAAGGCACCGATGCCTGCGTCACCCCCGTGCTGGACTGGGACGAGGCGCCGGCGCACCCCCACAACGCCACGCGCGGCACGATGGCGCGCGAGCACGGGGTGACGGTGCCGGCGCCCGCCCCCCGCTTCTCCCGCACGCCGGGCGCCGCGCCGGGCGAGGCGGAGGCCGCCACGGCCGAGGCGGTGCTGCGCGGCTGGCTGGGGGGCTGAGCCGGCCTTCGGCGGCGGGAGATTTCATTCCCCTTCCATGGCCCGGCCCTGGCCATGCCGCCCCCGATGCCGGAAAACCGTGCGCAGCGAGCAGGAGGATGCGATGCGCGGAATGGTGGTGGCGGCCCAGCCGGAGGCCGCCGAGGCGGGGGTGGAGATCCTGCGCCAGGGCGGCAACGCGGTGGATGCCGCCATCGCCTGCGCCTTCGCCCAGGGCGTGGTGGACCCGCAGATGTGCGGCATCGGCGGCTTCGGCGCCATGCAGCTCTGCCTGCCCTCGCGCGGCGTGCACACGGTGCTGGAATTCTTCGCCCGCGCGCCCCTGGCGGCGACGGAGGAGATGTGGGCGGACCGCTTCATCGGCCAGTCGCGCGACGGCTTCGTCTTCCTGCTCGACGACCGGCGCAACGACATCGGCTACGGCTCGGTCGGCACGCCGGGCAATGTGGCGGGCTACACCACGGCGCTGGCGCGCTTCGGCACCATGGCCCTGCGCGACGTCATGGCGCCCGCCATCGCCCAGGCGCATCGCGGCGTCATGGTGCGGCCCTACATGCACTACTACTGGGCGCTCGACCATGGCGGCGACGGGCAGGTGAACACGGCCGACAAGCTGCGCTTCAGCGAAACCGGCCGGCGGGTCTATTTCCACGCCGATGGCCGCATGAGGCGGCCCGGCGACATGCTCCGCAACCCGGACATGGCGCGCACTCTGGAGCGCATCGCCGAGGGCGGCGCGGAGGCCTTCTACACGGGCGACATCGCGCGCGAGATGGCGGCCGACATGGCGGCGAATGGCGGCCTCGTCACGGCGGAGGACCTCGCCGCCTACCGGGTGCGGGAAAAGGCGCCGGTCTGGGGGCGCTACCGCGGGCTGCGCGTCGCCTCCAACCCGCCGCCGGCGGGGGGTGGCTCGCTGATCGAGCTGCTGCACGTCCTGGAGCATTTCGACCTCGCGGCCCTGCCGCATAACGGCCCGGAGCACCTGCGCATCCTGGCCGAGGCGATGAAGTGGATGACCATCGACAAGGACCGCCACATGGGCGACCCGGACTTCGTCGAAGTGCCGCTCGACCGCCTGCTCTCGGGCGGATACGCGGCGGAGCTGGCGGCGCGCATCCGGGCGGGCGAGGTGGCGCGGGTGCCGCGCGCCGGGGAGCCGGGGCCCAAGGACCCGCCGGACACCACGGTGGCCTGCGTCATCGACGGCGAGGGCAACGCCGTGTCGCTGACGCATACGCTGGGCATCCCGTCGGGCGTCATCACGCCGGGGCTCGGCTTCATGTACAATGGCTGCATGAGCGGCTTCGACCCGCGCCCCGGGCGCGCCGCCTCCATCGCGCCGGGCAAGAGCCGGGGCAGCGCCATGGCGCCCACCATCGTGTTCGAGGGGGAACGGCCCCGCATCGTCATCGGCGCGCCGGGCGGCACCTACATCGTGCCGGCCATCGCCCAGGCCCTGATGAACGTGATCGACTTCGGCATGAGCATGGCCGAGGCCGTGGCGGCGCCGCGCATCGTGGCGCTGAGCGACACCATCGACATCGCCAACCGCATCCCCCAGGGCATCGCGCGGGCGCTGGAGGGGATGGGCTACCCCGTGGCGCGCTCCTACCAGAGCCACGCCTTCGGCGCGCCGCACGGCCTGCGGGTGCTGCCGGACGGGCGGATCGAGGGCGGCGCCGACCCGCAGCGGGACGGCATGGCCCTGGCGGCCTGAGGACGAGGGAGGGACCGGGCCTGCCGGCCGGACCCTTCGCCCGCCCGCAGAAAGCCGATAATTGATCTTATGGAAATTATCCTGGCCGGCCAGGGGCGGCACCCACCCTGGCGCGCCGGACTTCCCAGAGCCGGCGCGCCAGGGCACGGGAAGGACGGGGCCCTTCCCGCGGCCGCCTCAGACGAAGGTCAGCAGCCGCCGCGGGGTGCCCACCATGATGGCGTCGATCTCCGCCTCGCTGAAGCCGCGCCGGCGCATCAGCGGGATGACCTTCTTGTAGATATGCGCGTAGCCATGGCCGCCGAACTCGGTCATCTGCACGATGTGGCAGATGTCGTGGCTGATGACGACCTGGTCGCCATGCCCGCGGTCGATCACCTTGCGGATGTCGCGCAGCCGCCCGGCATCGTTGGGCAGGTCGATGTCCGGGTTGGGCTGGTAGTAGCAGCTTTCCTGCCCGAACAGGTCCCATTCCAGGATGACGCCGGCATCGGCCAGGCGGAACAGCCGGTCGTCGTCGAAGATGGTGCGGTCGATGTGGTCGATGATGGTGAGCGACAGATCCGCGCCGTGCTCGCGCAGGAACTCCACCAGCATCCACGGGTGGTCCTGGTGCCGGGCGGGATGGATGGTCAGCGCCGCGCCGGTTTCCTGCTGCGCCAGGCAGGCGGCGTGCAGCATCTTCTTCTCGAGGTCGGTCCAGGGCCACTGGCAGCCGATCTCGCCGAGCAGCCCGGCGCGCACATCCGTGCCCCAGGCGCCGAGCTGGATCTGGTCCGCCATCTCCCGCGCCAGCTCGTCCACGCTCCGGTGCTCGTTGGCCGGGTCCTGGTAGTCATGGACGTAGTGGCCGCAGCCCATCACGATATGGGCGCCGCTGTCGCGCGCGGCCTGGGCCAGCCCCTCGGGATCGGGCATCAGCCCGCCGATGGTCAGCTCGACGATGGTGCGGCCGCCATGCTGCACCACCTCGGCCGCCGCGCGCGTGGCCACGCCGACATCGAGCTGCGTCGAGTTGCGGTAGTCCTTGACCGTGCGGGTCTGCAGGTCCCACCACTGGCCGAGGTCCAGCTCCTTCAGCGGCTCGCCGCGCGCGGGCGGCGGCGTGATGTTCCAGATCAGGTGCTCGTGCATCAGGGTCGAGCCCAGCCCGGCCGGGTCGATCAGACCCAGCACCGTCTGCGCCTTGCCCCGCATCTCGTCGCGCGTCAGCCTCGCCATGTCGTCCTGTCTCTCCTTGCTCGATGGGTTCCGCGCCGCCTCAGCCACGCCGGACGTTCCACGCATAGGGCGCGGTGCCGGTCAGGAAGCCGCTCAGGTCGGTGCGGTAGGCGGTCCGCATGAAGAACTGGCCCAGCGGAATGATCGGCGCCTGCTCGAAGGAGGCGCGCTGGATGCGCTCGGCGACGGCGGCGCGGGTGGCGTCGTCCGGCGCGTTGAGCCATTCCTCCGCCATCCGCTCCACGGCGGCGTTCTCGTACCAGCCGAACCAGCCCTTGTCCCCCTGGCCGCGCAGCACCGGGTTGATCGCCGGGGTGTAGATGGAGAGCGCGGGCCACCAGGTGTGGAAGATGCTCCACCCCCCCTGCTCCACCGGCGCGCGGCTGGCGCGGCGCTGCACCACCGAGCCCCAGTCGGTTTCCACCAGCTCCACATTCATGCCGAGGCGGCGCAGCAGGTCGGCCGTCACCAGCCCGAAGGGCGCCATGCTCGGCATGTCGGAAGGATTGAGGATGACGACGCGCTCGCCCTTGTAGCCCGCCTCGCGCAGCATCGCCTTGACGCGGTCGAGGTCGCGCGGGCCTTGCAGCGGCTCGGAGCCGGCGTCGGTGCCGTAGGGCGTGCCGCAGGGCCACATGGAGGGGCAGCGGCGGAACAGCTCCGGGTCGTTCGCCGTCACCGCGCGCAGATAGTCCTCCTGCTCGGTGGTGTGGAGGATGGCGTGGCGGATGGCCGGCTTGTCGAAGGGCGCGTGCAGGCAGTTGAAGCGCAGCGTCCCGATATAGCCCATCGGGTCGTTGACGGCGACCTTCACGCGGCGGTTCCGCTGCAGGAGCGGCGCGAGATCCGGATGCACCTGGTCCCACCAGTCGATCTCGCCGGCCTGCAACGCGCCGGCGGCGGTCGCCGCATCGGGCATCACATGCCACTCGATGCGGTCGAAATGCGCCACCTTGCCGCCGCTGGTGCGCTGCGGCGCCTCCTGGCGCGGCACGTAGCCCTCGAAGCGCGCATAGGCGACGCGGCTGCCGGAAACATATTCGTCGGGCAGGAAGCGGTAGGGGCCGGAGCCCACCATCTCCGGCACCTGCTTGAACGGATCGGTGCGCGCCAGGCGCTCGGGCATCATGAAGGGGATGACGGCGGCGCTCTTGCCGAGCGCCTCCAGCATCAGCGGGAAGGGCCGGTGCAGGCGGATGCGGAGCGTGCGGTCATCCGCCACGCCCCATTCCGCCACGCGCGCGGCGAGGAACTGGCCGAAGGGGTCGCGCCGCGTCCAGCGCTCCAGGCTGGCGGCGCAGTCCCGCGCCAGCACGCGCTCGCCATCGTGCCAGCGCAGGCCCTCGCGCAGCCGCACCTCCCAGGTCAGGCCGTCCTGCGAGACGGTGTGGCCCTCGGCCATCTGCGGCCGCACGCGCAGCGCGTCGTCCAGGCCGTAGAGCGTGTCGAAGACGTTGTAGCCATGGTTGGTGGTGACGGCTGCGGTGGTCCAGAGCGGGTCCAGCGCCGTCAGGTTGGCCTGCGGCACGAAGCGCAGCACGCGCGCGGCGGAGCCCGCCGCGAGGGATGGCCGGGCCAGCCCGGCGGCGGCGATGCCGGCGGCGGCCCCGATGAATTGACGACGATGCATCCTTGCTCTCCTGGAGTTCCCAACACGGCCGCCATGCGCCCGGCGTTCCCCGGCATGTCGGACGGCGTTTTCCTGTCGTTCCGGCCTTTGCGGCCTTGTTCGTGCAAGCTCGTTCGTTCCGGGAGCCGCCGCGCGGGCGGCCATCGCCGGAGGCGGCTATTGCCAGGGCCAGCGCATCATCAGCCGGCCAGCGCCCCCAGCACCCACCTCCGCATCAGGAGCCGACCCCGCCGGCGCGCAGCAGCTCGGCGCGGGATTCGGCGAACTCGCCCACGGCGGAAACGAAGCGGTCCAGATCCGCCTCGCCCACCGGCAGGCTCAGCGCCACCATGCCGCGCCGCGCCAGGTAGAGGCCGGCCGCCATCATGTCGAAGAAGAACAGCTCGCGCAGGCCCTCCTCCCCGGCTGTCGCGGCATAGGGCCGGTCCGGCAGGGGGCGGCGGAAATGCACCGTCATCATCGAGCCGAGGCCGGTGAAGCCCAGCGGCAGCCCCGCCGCCTCGCCCACCGCGTTCAGCCGCGCGCGCAGCGCCTCGCCGCGCGCATACAGCGCCTCGGCCGCCTCGGCGGTGAAGATCTCGCCCATCGCGACGGAACCGGCGGCCATGGTCAGCACGTTGTTGTTGAAGGTGCCGGCATGCGGGACCTTGCTCTCGAACTGCGCCATGATGTCCGCCCGGCCGCCGAAGGCGCCGAAGCTCATGCCGCCGCCGATATACTTGCCGAGGCAGGTCATGTCCGGCGTGATGCCGAGCCGCGCCTGCAGCCCGCCGCCCGACATGCGCGAGGTCATCACCTCGTCGAAGATCAGCACGGCGCCGGTCTCGTCGGCCAGGGCGCGCAGCGTGGCGAGGAACGTTTTGGTGGCCGGGATGCAGCCGCCGCCGCCCAGCATGGGCTCGACGATGATCGCCGCGAGGTCCTGCGCGTGGGCGCGGGCGAGGCGCGTGGCCTCGGCGCTGTCGTTGTAGGGGGTGGGCAGGAAGGGCAGCGGCAGGGTGGCCGGGCTCGGGCCTGCCAGCGGGAAGGTCAGCACGCCGCCATGGTAGCCGCCCTGCATCACCATGATGGTGTTGCGCCCGGTGAAGCCGCGCGCCGCCGTCAGCGCCATCAGGTTGGCCTCGGTGCCGCTGTTTGTGAAGCGCAGCCGCTCCAGCGAGGGGAAACGGCCGCAGAGCAGGCGCGCCAGCCGCTCCTCCCCCTGCCCCACCGCGGCGAGGTTGATGCCGCCCTCCAGCGTGGCGTGCAGCACCTTGTGGATGCGCGGCTCGGAATGGCCGAACAGCCCCGCCGTGTATTCGCCGCAAAGGTCGAGATAGGCATGGCCGTCGATGTCCCACAGCCGGCAGTCCTCGCCGCGCTGCATGGCGGCGGGGAACGGCGCGTAGGCAAGCACGGAGCGCGTGTTGCCGCCGGGCATCACCTCCGTGGCCCGCCGGTGCAGGTCGGCGCTGCGGGGCCTGGCGGCGGCATAGGCCGCGCGCGCCTCCTCCAGCGCGGTGCCGAGGTCGCTGTTGCGGCGCAAGGTGGTGGCCGAGCTCATGCGGGTCTCTCCAGCTGCGCGGCGCGGCCCCGGCAGCCCCTGACTGCCTTTCGGTCCCGCGCACGCTAAACAGGGTGTGACGGGCTGGATCGGTGCCAACGCCATCTCAACAGGAATGCTATTGTGATCACGAAATGCCAGCAATAGGAATCTCAATGAGCCTGCCAATACCGGATGCCGCATCGCCGCCCCTGGAGGAGCAGGCCTATCGCCGGCTTCGGCAGGCGCTGGTCGAGGGCACCTTCGCGCCGGGCGACAAGCTGTCCCTGCGGCGCGTCGCGGCCTCGCTCGGCACCAGCCCGATGCCGGTGCGCGCGGCGCTGCGCCGGCTGGCGGCGGAGCAGGCGCTGGACCTCACCCCGTCCGGCACCGCCATCGTGCCCCGGCTGAGCCGGGCGGCCTTCGTGGAGCTGGGGGAGGTGCGCGCGGCGCTGGAGCCGCTCGCCCTGCGCCTCGCAGCGCCCCGGCTGGGCGGCGCCACGCTGGCCAGGCTGGAGCGGCTGCTGGGGGAGCACGCGGCGGTGCGCGCCAGCGGCCGGCCCGAAGACTTCCTGCGGGTGGACCGCGAGTTCCTCTTCACCCTCTACCGCGAGGCCGATGCGCCGCTGCTGCTGGGCATGATCGAGGGGCTGTGGCTGCGGCGCGGCCCGCTGTTCTGGGAAGCGCGCTGGGTGCTGATGGGCCGGCCGGCGGAAAGCGCCCACCGCCACGCCCAGATCCTCGCCGCCCTTCGCCGGGGCCAGGGCGCCGCCGCGGCGCGCGAGCTGGAGGCGGAGATCCGCGACGCCACGGCCTTCCTGCTGGAGGAGCTCCGCTTCGCGGGCGACGCGGAGCCGGGGCTGGAGGGGCTGCCGCTGCTGCGCGCCCTTCCCGCCGATGCGACCAGACTGGACTAAGGCCGCCTCCTTGTCCTATCCAACACCGAGGAGGACCCGCCATGCCGACGGTCAACATCCACGCCGCCAAGACGCATCTTTCCCGGCTGGTCGATGCCGCGGCGGGGGGGGAGGAAATCCTCATCGCGCGCGCCGGGCGGCCGGTTGCCCGGCTGGTGCCGCTGGAGGACAGGGCTGTCCGCCCGCGCCGGCGCCTCGGGCGGCTGGCGGGCCAGGTGAGCGTTCCCGGGGATTTCGACGCGCCGCTGCCGGAGGAGGTCCTCGCCGGCTTCGAGGGGCGCTGATGCGGCTGCTGCTGGACACGCATGTGCTGCTCTGGGCCCTGGCCACGCCCGAACGGCTGGGACCGGACATCCGGGCCGTGCTGGAGGAGCCGGAGAACGAGGTGCTGTTCAGCGCCGCGAGCCTGTGGGAGATCGCCATCAAGGCGCGGCTCGGCCGGCCGGACTTCGCCTTCGACCCGGGGCAGGTCTTCCGCGCGGCGCTCGACACCGGCTTTGTCGAGCTGCCCGTGCGCGCCGCCGCCGCCATGCTGGTGGCGGGCCTGCCGCGGCACCACCGCGACCCGTTCGATCATCTGCTGATCGCCCAGGCCATGGCCGAGCCGGCGCGGCTCTACACGGCCGATCCCCTGCTGCCGCCCTATTCCGAACTGGTCGTGCTGGTCCGCTGAGCGCGCCGCACGGTTTGTCCGTCAATCTTCCGGTCGGGCGGCCCGCCGGGCTAGGATGGGGGCCGGACCGCAACCGGAGGGGGCGACGGACCGCCGATGACCAAGGACATGGCCCTGCGCGTGGTGCCCCGGCCGATGCGCAAGCAGGTCGAGGAGGGCCTGCGCGACGCCATCATGACCGGCCGCTTCGCGCCCGGCCAGCACCTGCCCGACCGCCTGCTCTGCGAGCTGTTCGGCGCCAGCCGCAGCGTGGTGCGCGAGGCGGTGCGGCTGCTCGAGGCGGAGGGGCTGGTCACCACCTATCCCAATCGCGGCCCCTTCGTCAGCTTCCTCTCGCCCGCCGAGGCGGAACAGGTCTACGAGGTGCGCGGCGTGCTGGAGGCGCTGGCGGGCGAGGGCTTCGCGCAGCGCGCCTCGGCGGGCGAGCGGGCCGAGCTGCGCCGCGTCCTCGAGGCGCTGGCCGCCCTGCCGCCGCGGGGCGCCGACCAGGCGGCGCTGCTCGCCCTGAAGCGGGAATTCTACGAGGTGCTGATGCGCGGCTGCCGCAATCCGCTGGTGGCCCGCATGTTCGAGACCATCATCAACCGCAACGCCCAGCTCCGCGCCACCTCCCTGTCCGATCCCGGGCGGCTGAGCGGCACCGTGGCCGAGCTGCGCCGCGTGGTGGAGGCGATCGAGGCGCGGGACGCGGCGGGCGCCTGGCAGGCCTGCCGCGACCATGTCCGCAGCGCCGCCGAGGTGGCGCTGCGCATCCTGCGCGAGCATGAGCGGGCGGCCCGCGCCACGGGCTGACGGCGTGGCGGCGTGGCGGTTCGGGCGCGGCCTCAGGCCAGCGCCCGGTCCACCGCCTCGCCCAGCCGCTCCACGATGCGGTCGATGTCCTCCGGCCCCGCGATGTAGGGCGGCGCGATGATCACATGGTCGCCCACGCGGCCGTCGATGGTGCCGCCCATCGGGTAGATCATCACCCCCGCCGCCATGGCGGCGTCCTTCACCGCCTCGTTCACCTTGCGCGCGGGATCGAAGCTGCGGCGGCTGGCGCGGTCCTCGACGAATTCGAGCGCCCAGAACAGGCCGCGCCCGCGGATGTCGCCCACATGCGCGTGGTTGCCGAAGCGCTCATGCAGCCCCGCCTCCAGCCGCCCCCCCATGGCCCGCACATTGGCCAGCAGGTCGTCCTCGCGGATGATGCGCTGCACGGCCAACGCCGCCGCGCAGGCCACGGGATGCGCCTGGTAGGTATGGCCGTGCTTGAACGCGCCCGAGCCTTCCGCCAGGGCCCGCACGATCCTGCCCTGCGCCAGGATGGCGCCGATCGGCTGGTAGCCGCCGCCCAGCCCCTTGGCGATGGTCTGGATGTCGGGCGTCACGCCTTCCTGCTCCCAGGCGTGCAGCGTGCCGGAGCGGCCCATGCCGCACATCACCTCGTCGAGGATCAGCAGCGCGCCGTGCCGGTCGCACACCTCCCGCATGGCCGGGAAATAGCCCGGCAGGGCAGTGACGCAGCCCGTGGTGGCGCCGACGATGGGCTCGGCCACGAAGGCGGCCACCCTGTCCGGCCCGAGGCGCTGGAACTCGGCCTCCAGCTCGGCGGCGAGGCGCGCGACGTAGTCGGCGTCGCTCTCCCCCTCCCCCTGGAAGCGATAGGCGAAGCAGGGCGAGACATGGCTGAAGCAGCCGGCCAGGATCGGCTCATAGGGCTCGCGGCGGGCCATGTTGCCGCCGAGGCCGAGCGCGCCCAGCGTGTTGCCGTGGTAGCTCTGCCGCCGCGCGATGAAGCGGTCCCGCCGCGGCTGGCCGATCTCCAGGAAGTATTGCCGCGCCAGCTTCAGCGCCGCCTCCATCGCCTCCGAGCCGGAGGAGACGAAATAGGCGTGAGTGAGGCCGCCCGGGCTTTCGCCCACCAGCAGCTCGGCCAGCTCCTCGGCCGCCTCGCAGGTGAAGAAGACGGTGTGCGCATAGGCGATCTGCCGCGCCTGCTCGGTGATGGCCCGCACCACCCGCTCGTCGCCATGGCCGATGCAGGCGACGGCGGCGCCGCCCGAGGCGTCGATCACCGGCGGCCCTTCCGCGCCCCGCACCATCAGCCCCTGGCCCGAGACGGCCAGCAGCGGGTCCTTGCGCAGGCTGCGGTGCAGGATGCGGCTCATGACAGGCTCTCCGATGCGAAGCGGGTGACGACGTTGCGCAGCAGGCGCGAGACGGAATTGTCGAAGTTGTTGTGCGGCAGGCTGCCGCAGAAGGTGATGGAGCCGGTGGAGAACACCGCGCCGCCCTGCGCCGTCTCGAAATAGACGATCTCCGCGCGGACCAGCGCGGCGGGCTTCTCGCCCGTCACGGTGTTGACGTGGGAAAGCAGCTCCTCCGGCACCGCCACGAAATGCGCCTGGTGCCCTTCCGAGCGCGCCAGGATGCGCAGGTTGGGCGGCGAGCCCTGGGCGGGGTCGGCGCGGTCCAGCTCGAAGCCGGCGGCACCGCCGCCCGAAAGGCCGAAATCGCCGATGACCTCCTCCTCGATGCCCTCGAAGATCCAGGCCAGCCCCGGCTCGCGCGAGGCCGGCAGGCGGCGGTAATGCGAGCCCTCGAACAGGCCCTGGCTGGAGAAGCCGACGCCGGCCAGCATCTGCGGCGGCCGCCCGTTGCGGCGCCAAAGGCCGCCATAGCCGCCGTCGAGCTGCTGGTAGTATTCGCCCGCATCGGCCGCCCAGGCGCGGATGCCGCCCTCGGCGCGCCGCACCTCGATGACGTGCGGCAGGTCCGGCCGCCGCGCCACGCGCCAGTAGAAGCCGTTGCCGCCGAGATAGCAGAGCCGCCCGCCCGTGCCGACATAGTCCCGCAGCGCGTCCAGCGTGCCGATGGTGTGGTATTCGGGGTGGGAGCCGGTCAGCACCACCTTGTAGGGGCGCAGCAGCTCCACCCCCTCATTGTCGAGATCCTCGTCGGTGATGATGTCCATCCCGATGCCGAGCGCGTCGGCCCAGGCGATCAGGTGGGTGTCGGCCGGGTAGTGGCGCAGGCCCGAGCCGCGCGCGTCGTTGAAGGTGAGGAAGCCCGGCCGCCAGGTCAGGATGGGGCGCAGCCGGGAGGAGAGCGAGACGCCGCTGTTGTCCGGGTGCCGGTTGTAGGTGGAATGGGCGTAGTCCGCATGGTCCTGCGGGTTGTGCGGATAGGCGCCCCATTCGGCGCGGCGGGCGCGGTAGGCCTCATCGGCATTGCCGCGCGAATGGTTGGCATAGGCCTGGTAGGTGAAGGTGGAGGCGAGGAAGGCCACGCGCGCCGTGGCCGTGCCGCGCGGCGGCAGCACATAGAACGGGATGATGTCCTCCTGCCCGGCGCCGCCCTCCGCGCCCGCGGCGCGCAGCCGCACGCCATAGGCGCCGCTCGGGAGATCCGCCGGGATCTCCACGTGGAAGTCCGTTTCCCAGCCGCAATCGGCGAGGTCGTCGGCGTGGAAGTGGATGGCGGCGTAGTGGCGCGGCGCCTGGGTCCAGCTCATCGCGCTGCCATCCCAGCGGGAGCCGCGCACGGCGCGCGTGGGCAGGTTCACCAGCCTGCCGTGCAGCCCGCGCGCGCCACGGTCGATGACGGATTGCGTGTCGATGCCGATGGAGAAGTCCCACCAGGCCAGCAGGCCCGGCCCCTCCACCGGTCCCTCAGCCGATCCGGCCGGCGTGGCGCCGCCCGTGGCGATGAACGGGTCCTCGATGCGGCCATCGAACACCGACCGCGCCGCGCCCCCGCCCCAGGCGGCGCCGATGCTGAGCGGCGCGGCGGGCAAGGCGTCAAGGCCGGGGCCATGCGCCTCGGCGCTGCCGGCATCGCCCTCCGCGCCCCAAATGCCGCGCAGCGGCGCCTGCGTCAGGCGCAGCGTGCCATTCCCCGCCTCCAGCGTCAGCGCGTACCAGCCGCGGAGCCGCGGCGGCGCGGCCAGGGCGCAGCGGACCACGCCCCCCGCCCCGCGCGCCTCGAACACCGGGCCCTCCCTGGAAAGGCAGAGCCGCCAGCCATGGCCGGCTTCATCCTCCCGCGCCATCAGCACGGCGGGGCGGTCCGCCAGCAGCCAGGGCTGCACGCGCAGGCCGATGGTCAGCCGCCGCGGCAGCGCCACCCCCTCCATCGCCGCCACCAGCGCGCAGGAGCCGACATGCGTGGGCTGGAAGCGGCCCGGATAGCGGCCCGCGAAGGCGGCCTGCACGGGGCGCAGGATCATCCCCGGCCCCGCCGGGTTCGGATCGCCCGAGATGACCCGCACCAGATCGGCCTCGTAGCCGCCCGGCAGGGTGGTGGAGACCTTCACCGCCAGCCTTTCGCCGGGGCGGGCGGAGACGCGGTCGAGATAGCCGGTGAGCGGAACCGTCATGGCGTCCTTTCACGGATCGAGCCCGGGGCGCACAGGACAGGACGCGCCGGCAACAATGTCAATATGCGGGAGCCGCTCCCACAATGCGGGATTTACGGGCGCGCCCCGCCTGCTATCCTCGGCGCGTGACGACCCATGACCCCGATGGCGTGCCGACCGCCGTGCGCAAGAGCTTCCAGATCCTGGAGGCGGTGGCCGCCGCGCCGCGCCCGCTCTCGGGCCAGGCCCTGGCCGAGCGGCTCGGGCTGACGCGCTCCACCCTGTCCCGCCTGGCGCTGAGCCTGGCGGCGCTGGGCTATCTGGAGCGGCTGGAACGCGGCGGCTGGCAGCTCGGCCCGGCGGCGCTGCGGCTCGGCCTGTCGCGCCTGGCGCAGCTCGACATCCGCAGCGTGGCGGCGCCGCTGATGCGCGCGCTGAGCGAGGCGATCGACCTGCCCGTCGATCTCGCCATGCCGGTGGGCGACGAGATGCTGCATTTCGAGCTGGCGCAGATGGCGGGCCAGGTGGTGGTGGCGAGCGGGATGGGCGCGCGCCTGCCCACCGCCCGCACGGCGCTCGGCCATGCCGCCCTCTTCGCCATGGAGCGGCGCCGGCGGGCGGAGACGATGGAGCGGCTGCGCCAGTGGGCGGGCGCGGACTGGCCGGCGCAGCAGGCCTCGATCCTCCGCTCGTTCCGGCAGCTCGAGGAGCGGGGCTTCTGCATCGTCATCGGCCAGCTGCGGCCTGATGTCGCGGCGGTGGGCGCGCCGCTGACCGACCCGCGCGGCCAGGGCGTGTTCAGCTTCAGCTGCTCCCTGATCGGCCAGGCGCCGGAGGAGGGGCGGCTGGAGGCGGCGGGGCCGCACCTGCTGGAGATGATCCGGCAGGTGAGCGCCCGCCTCGGCGGCTGAGGGCCGGCCTCAGCCCGGCATGGCGCTGCCGAGCACGAAGAGGCAGTCGCCGCGCAGGCTGCGGCCGGGGTGGCGCTTGCACAGCACCAGCCCGTCGATCGGGAAGCGGTATTCCTGCGGCGGCTTCCACGGCGTCTCGGGGGTGTGGAGCAGGGCGGCGGGCTGGCCGGCGCGCACCGCCTCCCCGAGATCCGCCAGCGGCTCGAACAGCCCCGGCTCCTCGGCATAGACGAAGTGCTCCTGCCCGCCCACGGCCACGATGCGCGTCTCGGGCGCGTCGATGCGCCGGCCGGGGGGCAGGATGCCGAGATGGACGAGCAGGTTGCGCACCCCCCGCTCGGCGATGGCCAGCCCCTCGCGCGAGACGGCGCCCGCCCCGCCCAGCTCGCTGCCGAGGCTCGGGATGCCGAGCCGCTCGGCGACGCCGCCCAGCGTCTGGTTGCCGCCCTGCCCCTGGGCGCGGCCCTGCACATAGGCGAGCGGCGCGCCGAACGCCTTCAGCGCCGCGAGTTGCTTTCCGTACAGCGCGTCGTCCGCGGCGCGGTTGGTGAGCGCGCAGGGCGCGTAGAGCAGCGACGAGCCGCCCGAATGCAGGTCGCACACGAAGTCGGCGCGCGGGATGAGCTGCTCGGCGATGAACCAGGCGATCTGCTGCGTCACGCTGCCATCGGGGTCGCCGGGGAAGATGCGGTTGAGGTTGAGGTTGTCCACCGGCGAGACGCGGTTGCCGGCCATGGCGGCCGGGTAGTTGGCGGTGGGCAGCAGGATGACGCGGCCCGTGATCTGCTCGGGCTTGAGGGAGCGGGCGAGGTTGCTGACCGCCACCTGCCCCTCATACTCGTCGCCATGGTTGCCGGAAACGAACAGCGCTGTCGGTCCCGCCCCGTTGCGGATCACCACGATCGGGATGGGCAGGAAGCCATAGGCCGAGGCGTGAGAGGAATGGAACAGCCGCAGATAGCCGGTCTGCACCCCATCCCTGTCGAAATCGACGTCGCAGAGGATGCGGGTTCGGGCGGTCTGGCTCATGCGGCGGCTTCCTCCAGGGTGGCGGGGCGGTGCTGCGGGTCGTGCAGGTGGCAGGCGGTCATGTGGCCGGGCGCGTATTCGCGGAGCGGCGGCGGGACGCTGCGGCAGACCTCCATGGCGAAGGGGCAGCGCGTGTGGAAGCGGCAGCCCGGCGGCAGGTTGAGCGCGCTCGGCATCTCCCCCTCCACGCGCAGCCGCGCGGCACGGCGGGCGGCGCGCCCGGCGGGGTGCGGCGCCGGCACGGCGGCGATCAGCGCCTGGGTGTAGGGGTGCATCGGCGCGTCGTAGATCGCGGCCTTGGGCGCGATCTCCACCACCCGGCCGAGATACATCACCGCCACGCGGTCCGAGATGTGGCGCACCACCGAGAGATCGTGCGCGATGAACAGGTAGGTCAGCCGCATCTCCCGCTGCAGGTCCTGCAGCAGGTTGACGATCTGCGCCTGCACCGAGACGTCGAGCGCCGAGACCGCCTCGTCGCAGACGATGAAGCTCGGCTTCAGCACCAGCGCGCGGGCGATGCCGATGCGCTGGCGCTGGCCGCCCGAGAACTCGTGCGGAAAGCGCAGCGCCGCCCGCCGCGGCAGCCCCACGAGGTCCAGCATCTCCGCCACGCGCTGGCGCGACGCGGCATCGGGGCGCGCGCCGTGGATCACCATGGGCTCCATGACGATGTCCTCCACCGCCATGCGCGGGTTGAGGGCGCCATAGGGGTCCTGGAAGATGATCTGCATGGCGCGCCGCGTGGCGCGCAGCCGGGCGGGGGAAAGGCCGGTGATGTCGGTGCCGTCGAACAGCACCTGCCCGTCCGAGGGCTCGATCAGCCGGATCAGCAGCCGGCCGAGGGTGGACTTGCCGCAGCCGGATTCCCCCACAAGCCCCAGCGTCTCGCCGGGCATGATGCGGAGATCGACGCCGTCCACCGCGCGCAGCGTCTCGCCCGGCCGGCGGAACAGCCCGCCGCCGCCCAGGGTGAAGTGCTTGCGGAGCGCCACGGCCTCGACCAGCGGCCGCGTCATGCCGGCACCTCGGCCGTGGCGCGGATGCAGGCGACGTGGTGCGCCGGCCCCTGCGGGTCGAGCGGCGGGATGGCGGCGGCGCAGGCCGGCACCGCCAGGCCGCAGCGGGGGCGGAAGCGGCAGCCCGAGGGGCGGCGGGAGGGCTCGGGCAGGCTGCCCGGGATGGCCACCAGCCGCGGCTTCTCGGCCGAGAGGGAGGGCACGCAGTCGAGCAGCCCGCGCGTGTAGGGGTGCAGCGGCGCGTCGAACAGGGTCTCCACCGGCGCCTGCTCCACCACGCGGCCGGCATACATCACCATCACCCGGTCCGCCGTCTCGGCCACGACGCCCATGTTGTGGGTGATGATCATGATGGCCATGCCGAACTCGTCGCGCAGGTCCATCAGCAGGTCGAGGATCTGCGCCTGGATGGTGACGTCGAGCGCGGTGGTCGGCTCGTCGGCGATCAGCAGGCGCGGGTTGCAGGCCAGCGCCATGGCGATCATCACGCGCTGGCGCTGGCCGCCCGAGAGCTGGTGCGGGTAGTCGTCCATCCGCCGCGCGGGGGACGGGATGCCGACCTTCTCCAGCATCCGCACCGCCCGGTCGCGCAGCGCGCGGGGGGAGAGGCGCTCATGCGCGCGGATCGTCTCCATGATCTGCTCGCCGATGCGGAAGACCGGGTTCAGCGAGGTCATCGGCTCCTGGAAGATCATGGCGATGCCGGGGCCGCGGATCCTCTGCATCTGCCGGTCGGACAGGCCGACCAGCTCCTGCCCCGCGAAGCGCACCGAGCCGGAAGCGATGCGCGCCGGCGGGCTGGGCAGCAGCCCCATCACGGTCAGCGCCGTGACGCTCTTGCCGCTGCCGCTCTCGCCCACGATGCCGAGGATCTCGCCCTCCTCCAGGCTGAAGCTGATGTCCTCGACGGCGGTGATCTCGCCGCGCTCCGTCTGGAAGGCGGTGGTGAGGCCGCGGATGTCGAGCAGGCTCATTGCTGGATCCTCAGCCTCGGGTCGAGCACGTCGCGCAGGCCGTCGCCCAGCATGTTGAGGCCGAGCACCGTGATCATCAGCGTCACGCCGGGGATGGCGATGATCCAGGGCGCGTCGCGCATGAAGTCCCGCCCCTCGGCCATGATGTTGCCCCAGGTCGGCGTCGGCGGCACGGCGCCGAGGCCCAGGAAGGAGAGCGTGGCCTCCGACAGCACCGCATAGGCGAACAGGAAGGAAAGCTGCACGATCATCGGCGCCATGGCGTTGGGCAGGATGTGGTGGCGCAGGATGCGCCAGTGCCCGGCGCCGGCCGCCACGGCGGCCTGCACGTATTCCATCTCCCGCAGCACGATGACGGAGGCGCGGACGATGCGGGCGGTGCGCGGGATGTAGACGATGCCCAGCGCCAGGATGACGTTGGCGGTGGAGGGCCCCAGCATGGCGGTAACGCCGATGGCGAGCAGGATGGCGGGAAAGGCCATCAGCGCGTCGTTGACCCGCATCAGGACGTTGTCGAGCCGGCGGAAATAGCCCGCCGCCGCGCCGATCAGCGTGCCGAACACGGCGTTCAGCGCCACCACCGAGATGCCGATGATCACGGAAAGCCGCGCGCCCCACACCACCCGCGACCACAGGCTGCGGCCGAAATTGTCGGTCCCCATCACCCAGTCGCCGCCGGGGGGGAGGAACTTGTTGCGCATGGACAGGCGGTTGGGGTTGGCGTCCGTGATCCAGGGCGCCGCCGCCGCCATGAAGGCGATGATGCCGAACAGCACCAGCCCGGTGACGAAGAGGCGGTGCCGGAACAGCCGGCGCAGCGTGGCCCAGCCCGGGTGCCGCCGCCCCGGCTCGGCCTCCGGCTCCGCCAGCGCGGCCTCCAGCTTCAGGGCTCCCGTCTCACTCATAGCGCACCCTGGGGTCCAGGAAGGCATACAGCATGTCGATGCCGATGTTGACGAGCACGAGGAAGGCCGTGACCAGCAGCAGCCCGCCCTGCACCAGCGGGTAGTCGCGGTTCAGCACCGCCTGGGTCAGCAGCCCGCCGATGCCGGGGATGGAGAACAGCGCCTCCGTCACCACCGCGCCGGACAGCAGCAGGCTGATGATGATGCCGACCACGGTGGTGATCGGGATCAGCGCGTTGGCGAGGGCGTGCTTGAACACCACCTGCCGCGCCGGCAGCCCCTTGGCGCGGGCGGTGCGGATGTAGTCCTGCCGCATCACCTCCAGCATGGTGGAGCGGGTGATGCGCGCCAGCAGCCCCGCCTGGAGCATGGCCAGCGAGATGGCGGGCATGGTGCTGCTGCGCAGCCAGCCCAGCGGGTCCTCGGTGAAGGGGATGTAGCCGCCCGTGGGCAGCCAGCCGAGCCGCACCGAGAACAGGATGATCATCAGCAGGCCGAGGAAGAAGTTCGGCACCGAGATGCCGATCATGGCGAACATCATGGCGAGCTGGTCGACCGCCGTGTTCTGCCGCAGCGCGGCGACGATGCCGGCCAGCAGGCCGATGATCAGCGTCAGCACCAGCGCGTAGGCGGACAGCCCGAGCGTCACCGGCAGCCGCTCGAAGGTGACCGCCACCACGCCCTTGCCCATCAGGATCGAGCGGCCGAGATCGCCCTGCAGCAGCCCGCCATACCAGTGGAGGAGCTGCATGAGGAAGGGCTCGTCCAGCCCGAGATCGGCGCGGATCTGCTCGATCTCGCGCTGCGTGGCGGAAAGCCCGGCGATGGCGGCGGCGGGGTCGCCGGGGATCAGCCGCATCATCCCGAAGGTGATGAGGCTGACCAGCAGCAGCACCGGCACCGCGCTGCCGACGCGGCGGAGGGCGACGCCGATCACGGCCCGCCCCTTTCCGCCTCACCCCTCATGGCTTGATCCAGACATTGCTGAAGCGCGGGATGCGGAAGGGGCGGAAGTTCTGCACGTTGGCGCGCACCGCCTGCACCTTGGTGAGCGAGCCGAAGGGGTAGGCATAGGCCCGCTCCAGCACGAGCTTCTGCATCCGCGCGAAGGCCGCGTTGCGTTCCGCCTCGGTGGGCTTGGTGTTCATGTCGGACCACGCGGCCTCGACCTCGGGGTCGGGCTTGTCGTCGCGCGGGCGGTAGTTGGCGCCGGGCGCGGCCAGGAACTGCATGGTGGCGAGCGCGCCGAGCGCCGGCTGGGTGCCCCAGCCGCTGTGGAAGAAGTGCCACTCGGTGCTGTTGACCTTCTGCGACATCTGCACGGAGGTCGGCCAGTCCACCACCTTCAGCTCGGCCTTGATGCCCACGGCCTGCATCTGCTGCTGCATGACCAGCGCCGCGTTGTACATCGGCGCGTAGTCGCGGTTGGTGAGGATGACGATGGGCTCGCCCTTGTAGCCCGACTCCCGGAGCAGCTTCTGCGCCCGCTCGGGGTCGTTGATGTTGTAGGTCTCCTTGCCCGCGTCGGTGTAGCTGGGCTGGTTCGGGTACTGGAAGCCCACGTTCAGCGTGTAGTTGTTGTCGGTCGCCGCATCCATGATGTCCTCCATCCCGAGCGCGGCCTGGACGGCCTGCCGGAACCTGAGGTTGCTGGTCGGCGCGTGGGCGGTGTTGGGCAGCGCGATCTGGATCCACCAGTTCTTCAGCGGCAGCACGGTGACGTTGGGGTTCTTCCGCATCGCCTCGACGGATTGCGTCGGGATGTCCTCGACACCCTGCAGCTCGCCCGTTTCCAGCCCCGCCACGCGCGCCGAGGCCTCGGTCACGATGCGGAAGGTCACGGTGTCGAGGCAGGCCTGCTTGTAGCCGCCGAAGCCCGTCGCCTCCTCGAAGGCGGCGTTGGGCCTGTAGTTGTCGAAGCGCGCCAGCCGCGCATGGCTGCCGGGGACGAACTCCACCAGCCGGAACGGGCCGGTGCCGACGGGGCGGAGCTGCTGCGGCGCGTCGTCCTTGTGCTCGGCGGGAATGATCACGATCGGCACGCTGAAGGAGGACAGCGCCTCGATGAAGGTCGGCTGCACCTTGGACATGCGGATGACGAAGGTGGCCGGGTCCGGCGTTTCCCAGCCCGCCACGTTGTCGAGCGTGCTGCGCTGCAACCCGATGCGCTTGTAGCGGTCGAAGGAGGCCGCCACATCGGCCGAGGTCATCGGCTTGCCGTTGTGGAAGGAGATGCCCTGCCGCAACCGGAAGGTGTAGGCGAGCCGGTCGGCCGATTCCTCGAAGCTCTCGGCCAGCTCGGCGATCGGCTTGTTGTTCTCGTCCCGCGTCACCAGCGACTCATAGATGTTCATCGCGATGTTGCGCGTCGAGATGGTGCTGGACGTCATCTGGTCCAGGCTGTTGACGTTGGCCTCCTGGCCGAAGACCAGGTTGCCGCCCCTGCTCGGGCAGGCAAAGGGCGCCGCGGCGGCCGGGCCGGCCGGAAGGATGGCCGGGAGGATGGAAAGGCTGGCCGCGAGCAGCGCCGGCGCGGCGCATCCTGTCGTCAAGGCACGCTTCATCGTCATTCCCCCGGTGGCTGGCTGGCCTTCTGGCCGGCGATGGCTGGACGGGATCGTCGGAGCATGGCGCTTCAAGGCTGCCGGTGAGCGGCGCGGCGCGTCAATCGGAATCCAGGCCCTTCGCTTCCATCGCGCGCGTCATTCGCGCCGCTGAACGCGCTGCGTTGCACAAGGGCTGGTCGCCCTGCCCGCTTGCGCGCCGGTCCGGAACGCGCGCGCCGTTCCGCCTCCCGCACCTTGGGAATCTCCCGCGCCCCGCATCGATCTCGCGAAGCGGGGCGTCGCGCGGCGCAATTGCCGCTTGCCATCCGGCCTCCCCGCGCCGATCCTCGCCGCGCTTACGGTGTTTCCGCCAGGGGCGCGCCCCGCGCCCGCAGGGGAGATCTGCATGGCCACGACGATCCAGAGCCTCAGCCGCAGCGCCGAGGAAGAGGCGGAATGGGCGATGCGCCGGGACATGGCGGCGGTGTTCCGCGTCGCCGCCCGGCTCGGCTGGAACGAGCACATCGGCAACCACAACAGCCTGATGCTGCCGGGCAGCGCGCCGCGCTTCCTGATCAATCCGCGCGGCCACCTGTTCCAGGAGCTGCGCGCGAGCGACCTCATCATCTGCGACCTCGACGGGCGCGTGCTGCAGGGCCGGGGCGAGCTGCGCAAGGTCGCCTTCCACATCCATGCGCGCATCCACCTGCAGAACCCCGCCGCCGCCTGCGTGGTGCATGTGCATCCGCGCTGGCTCACCGCCCTGTCCCTGCTGCGGGATGCCGAGCTGGCGCTGTCGCACCACAACAACCTGCTGCTCAACGACCGCATCGTCTATGACCGCGAGGGCGACGAGCCGGTCCATCAGAACGAGGAGGGCGACCGCATCGCCCGGCTGATGGGCGACAAGACGGTCATGGTGATGCGCGGGCATGGCGTCACCGTGGTCGGGCCCACCGTGCACGACGCCTTCGACGAATGCTACATCGCCGAGCGCACCGCCATGTACCAGATGACGGCGATGCAGACCGGCCAGCCCCTGCACCGCCTGCCCGACCGGCTGCGCCGCAACCACCACGGCGCCTGGGGCGAGAAGCTGGACGCGCGGCTCCACCTCGATGCCTGGCGCCGCATCCTCGACCGCGAGGAGCCCGACTACGCCCAGTAGGGGCGACGCCGGCCACGCGGATTCCATGGTCCGGCGTTCCGTGCCATGAGTGCGGCCCGCCGCCCGGGAGCCGCGCCATGGACGACAACCTTCTTCTGCTGCGCAGCGGCGACGCGACGCTGGCCCTCGCCCGCCGCGGCGCCGAGCCGCGCTCCTGGCGCGTGAGCGGCCAGGAGCTGCTCTGGAACGCCGATCCCGCCTGGTGGCCGAGGAGCTCTCCCGTGCTGTTCCCCGTGGTCGGCTGGTGCCGGGGAAAGGAGATCCGCCACGAGGGGCGCGCCTATCCGATGGATGTCCATGGCTTCGCCGCCGACAGCCTGTTCGAGGCCGCCCCGCGCGGGCCGGACGGGGCGAGCCTCACGCTCCGCGACAGCGGCGAAAGCCGGGCCCGCTTCCCCTTCCCCTTCCGCCTCACCCTGACCTACCGGCTGTGGCCGCGCGGCTTCTCCGCCCGCTTCGAGATCCACAATCCGGGCGCGCGGCCGCTGCCCTATGCGGTGGGCCTCCATCCCGGCTTCCTTTGGGACCCGGACGAGCCGGGCGCGGAAGGCCATTCCCTCCGCTTCGGCCGCGAGGAACGTCCGGAGGTGCCCGAGATCGCGCCCGGCGGGCTGTTCTCCGCGCAATGGCGGGCCGTGCCGCTGGACGGGCGGCGCCTGCCGCTCGGCCGCGCGCTGCTGGCGCGGGAGGCGGTCTGCTTCCTCGGCCTGCGGAGCCGGGCGGTGTGCTTCCGCAACGGCGCGCGCGGCGGCATCCTCCTCCGGCTGGAGGATTTCCCGCACCTGGCCCTGTGGTCGCCACCCGGCGCGCCCTTTCTGTGCCTGGAAGCCTGGACGGGGCATGGCGACCCGGAAGGCTTCACCGGCGAGCTGTCCGCCAAGCCCTCGATGCGCTGGCTGCCGCCGGGCGGGACGGGGCGGCACCGCGTCTCCTTCCGCTTCCTGCCGCCCGCCGGGCCGGGGCCGGCGGGCTGAGCGGCGCGAGAAGGGTGGCGGCGCCTCAGCCGGCGCCACGCCCCTCCATGCGTCGCGCGATGGCCCAGGCGGCCTCCGCCATGTTCCGGTAGCGGTCCCGGTAGCCGATGGCGCGCGGATCGGCGGCGTTGCCGTCCAGCGCCCGCTTCCACACCCCCGCCACGATGGAGGCGAGGCGGAACATCGAGAAGATGATGAAGACGTCGAGGTCGCGCGGCACGGGCCGGCCGGCGGCGCGGGCGTATTCGGCGACGAAGGCGTCCTGGTCGGGGATGCCGGTGGCCGAGAAATCCTCGCCCAGCAGGCCGGTGGCGCCGGTCGGGCCGGGGGCCATGTGGTAGGTCAGGCAGGCATAGCCGAGATCGGCCAGCGGGTGGCCGAGCGTCGCCAGCTCCCAGTCCAGCACCGCCACCACGCGCGGCTCGGTGGGGTGGATGATGACGTTGCCCAGGCGGTAGTCGCCATGGGCGATGGTGGTCTCCTCATCCGCCGGCAGGTGGCGCGGCAGCCACTCGGCCAGCTTCTCCATCTCCGGCATCTCCTCCACCTGGGCGGCGTGCCACTGGCGGGTCCAGCGCTCCACCTGGCGGGCCATGTAGCGCTCCGGCTTGCCGAAATCGGCGAGGCCGGCGGCGCGCCAGTCCACCGCGTGCAGCGCCGCCAGCACCCGCGCCAGGTCCTGGTAGATGGCGGCACGCTCCTCCGGCGTGCCGCTGCGCATCACCCGGTCGGGGAAGATGCGGCCAGGGACGTGGTCCATCAGGAAGAAGGGCGTGCCGATCACCCCGGCATCCTCGCAGAGCCAGCGCATGGCCGGCACCGGCACGCCGCTGCCCTGTAGTGCCTGCATCGCCCGGTATTCGCGCTCCACCGCGTGCGCGCTGGGCAGCAGCTTGCCCGGCGGCTTCTTGCGCAGCACATAGTCGCCGGCCGCCGTCGCCACATGGAAGGTGGGGTTGGACTGGCCGCCCTGGAACTGGCGGATGGCGACCTCGCCCTCGAAGCCCGGCAGCTTCCCCGCGAGGTGGCGCCGCAGCGCCGCCTCGTCGAAGCGGTGGTTCTCCAGCACCGGCACCAGAGCGGGGGCGCCCGCCAGGGTGGCGTCCGCCATGGCGTCAGTCCTCCTCGGACAGCGGCGGGCCGGCGACGATGCCGCCATCGATGACGATGGTCTGGCCGGTCATGAAGCTGCCGGCGGCCGAGGCCAGGAACACCGCGGCGCCGGCGATCTCGTCCGGCTCGCCGATGCGGCGGAGCGGCGTGTCCTTGGTGCGCTTGCGGTAGATCTCCGGGTTCTCCCACAGCGCGCGGGCGAAGTCGGTGCGCACCAGGCCGGGGGCGATGCAGTTGGCGCGCACGTTGCGCGGCCCCCATTCCACCGCGATGTTGCGCACGAGCTGCATGTCGGCCGCCTTGGAGATGGCGTAGCCGCCCAGCACCGGCGAGCCGCGCAGCCCGGCGATGGAGGAGACGACGATCACCGTGCCGCCGCCGCGCTCCGCCATCCCTGGCATCACCATGTGCGCCAGCCACAGGTTGGAGCGGACGTTGGAGCCCATGATCTTGTCGAACGCCTCGTCCGGCATGTCGATGGCCGGGCCGAAATAGGGGTTCACCGCCGCGTTGCAGACCAGCGTGTCGACGCGGCCCCAGCGCGCCATGGTGGCATCGACCAGCGATTGCAGCTCCGGCTTGCGGCCGATGTTGCAGGCATGGGCGAAGGCCTCGCCGCCGCGCGCGGCGATGCCGTCCACCACCTCCTGGCAGGCATCGAGCTTGCGCGAGGAGACGACGACCCTCGCCCCCTGCTGCGCCATGCGCTCGGCGATGGCGCGGCCGATGCCGCGCGAGGCGCCGGTGACGATCGCCACCTGCCCCGACAGGTCGAACAGCGAGCGGTCCGCTGTGGTGGTGCTCATACGGATTCCCCCGGGCGGGCGTTGCGCGGCGCGCGGTACTTGTTCAGCTCCATGCGGCCGAGCTGGAACTTGTGCACCTCGTCAGGTCCGTCGACGATGCGCAGCGTGCGGGCGATCTTGTACATGTAGGCGAGCTCGAAATCCTCCGTGACGCCGGCCGCGCCATGCGCCTGGATCGCCCAGTCGATCACCTGGCAGGCCATGTCCGGCGCCGCCACCTTGATCTCGGCGATCTCGGTGCGCGCCACCTTGTTGCCCACCGTGTCCATCCGCCACGCCGCGTGCAGCGTCAGCAGGCGGCACTGGTCGATCAGGATGCGCGACTGCGCGATGCGGTCGATGATCACGCCCTGGTCGGCCAGCGGCTTGCCGAAGGGGCGGCGCTCCAGCGAGCGGCGGCACATCATCTCCAGCGCCCGCTCGGCCAGCCCGATGGCGCGCATGCAGTGGTGGATGCGCCCCGGCCCGAGCCGCCCCTGCGCGATCTCGAAGCCGCGCCCCTCGCCCAGCAGGATGTTGCCCACCGGCACGCGCACGTCCTCGAACAGGATCTCGGCATGGCCGTGCGGCGCGTCGTCGAAGCCGAAGACGGGCAGCATGCGCTTGATGGTGACGCCCGGCGTGTCGCGCGGCACCAGGATCATCGACTGCTGCCTGTGCTTCTCCGCGTCCGGGTCGGTCTTGCCCATGACGATGAAGATGGCGCAGCGCGGGTCGCCCGCGCCGGAGGACCACCACTTGCGCCCGTTGATGACGTAGTGGTCGCCGTCGCGCGCGATGCGGGTCTGGATGTTGGTGGCGTCCGAGGAGGCGACGTCCGGCTCCGTCATGGCGAAGCAGGAGCGGATCTCGCCGGCCAGCAGCGGCTTCAGCCAGCGCTCCTTGTGCTCCTCGGTGCCGTAGCGCTCCAGCGTCTCCATGTTGCCGGTGTCGGGCGCGGAGCAGTTGAACACCTCGCTCGCCCACGGGTAGCGGCCCATGATCTCGGCCAGCGGCGCGTATTCGAGGTTGGTGAGGCCGGCGCCATGGCCGGATTCCGGCAGGAACAGGTTCCACAGCCCCGCCTCGCGGGCCTTGGGCTTCAGCGCCTCGGTGATCGGCACCGGCTGCCAGCGATCGGTCATCGCGGCCTGCTGCGCGTGGTGCAGATGGTCGTTCGGCGCGATGTGCTCGTCCACGAAAGCCAGCAGCCGCTCCCGCAGCGCCGTCACCTTCGGCGAGTGACTGAAATCCATCCGTTCCTCTCCGTCTCGTCGTTCAAGTCATGCGGTATGGCGCGCAGGCTTGCGCGGATGGCGCCGCGTGTCCAGGCTGGGCGGCAAGATATCCCGGGAGGACGCCGCCGATGAAAGCCATGCTCTGCCACGCCTACGGCCCGCCTTCCGGCCTGCGCGCGGGGGAACTGCCGGAGCCCGCGCCCGGCCCCGGCGAGGTGCTGCTGCGCGTCGATGCCTGCGGCGTGAACTTCCCCGACCTGCTGCTGGTCGAGGGGCGCTACCAGCAGAAGCCGCCCCTGCCCTTCGCGCCCGGCGGCGAGGTGTTCGGCACCGTGGCGGCGCTGGGCGAGGGCGTGTCCGGCCCGCCTGTCGGCAGCCGCGCGGCGGCGCTGATCACCTGGGGCGGCTTCGCCGAGGCGGTGGCCATCGAGGCGGCGCGCATCGTGCCGGTGCCGGAGGGCGTGGCGCCGGAGGCGGCGGCCTCGGTCTGCCTCGCCTATGGCACGGTGCTGCACGCGCTGCGCGACCGCGGGGCGCTGCGCGCGGGCGAGACGCTGCTGGTGCTGGGTGCCGCCGGCGGCACCGGCATGGCGGCCATCCAGATCGGCCGGCTGCTCGGCGCCCGCGTCATCGCCGCCGCCTCCACCGAGGAGAAGCGCCGCGCCTGCCTGGAGCAGGGCGCCGAGGCCGCCATCGACTACACCGCCGAAGGGTGGCGCGACGCGCTGAAGCGCCTCACCGGCGGCCGCGGCGTGGACGTGGTGTTCGACCCCGTGGGCGGCGCGCAGGCCGAGCCGGCGCTGCGCTCCATGGCCTGGCGCGGCCGCTACCTGGTGGTGGGCTTCGCCGCCGGCGAGATCCCGCGCCTGCCCTTCAACCTCGCGCTGCTGAAGGGCTGCGCCATTGTCGGCGTGTTCTACGGCGAGTTCGCGCGGCGCGAGCCGGAGGCCAACCGCGCCCTGCTGGCCGAGCTGTTCGCCTGGGTGGCGGAAGGGCGGCTCGCGCCGCATGTTTCCGCCACCTACCCGCTGGAGCAGGCCGCGGCCGCGCTGGAGGCGCTCGCCGCGCGGCAGGCCACCGGCAAGCTGGTGCTGCTGACGCACGCGGCTACGCCGCCGGCCGGTCACCCGGCTGCGCCGCCGGGGGGCGCAGCGCGATAAGCGCGTCCACCGCGAGCTGGCGCGTGCCGTTGCAGATCACCGGGTTGACGTCGATCTCGGCGATGCGCCCGGCATGGTCCGCCGCCAGCTCCGAGACGCGCTGCACGATCCCGGCCAGCGTATCGAGATCCACCGCCGGCAGGTTGCGGAAGCCCTCCAGCAGCTTCGCGCCCTTCAGCCGCCCCAGCATCGCCCGCGCCTCCGCGTGGCCCACGGGGGCGAGCGCCACGGCGCTGTCGCGCAGCAGCTCCACCAGGATGCCGCCCAGTCCCACCAGCACGGTGGGGCCGAAGAGCGGGTCGCGCGTCGCGCCCACCACCATCTCGATGCCGGCGGGCACCATGGGCTGCACCAGCACGCCGTTGATGCGGGCCCGCGGCGCGGCGCGGGCGGCGTTCTCCGTCACCGCCGCATAGGCCGCGCGCACGGCCTCCGCGTCGCGCAGGCCGAGGCGGATCACGCCGGCCTCGGTCTTGTGCGGCAGGTCGGGGGATTCGACCTTCAGCACCACCGGATAGCCGGCCGCCCCGGCGGCGGCGACGGCGGCCTCGGCGTCGTTCACCAGCGTCTCGGCCACCACGGGGATGCCATAGGCGGCGAGCACCGCCTTGCTCTCGCGCTCGGTCAGCACGGCGCCGCGCGCACGGTCCAGCAGCGCCGCCACGGCCTCGGCGGCGCCGGCGGGCGCGGCGCGGCGCCGCTCCGGCCTGCCCGCCTGCCGCAGCGCCGCCCGCGCCTGCCAGGCGCCGATCGCCGCCATGCAGCGGTCCATGGAGCGGAACAGCGCCACATGCGGCAGCGCCTCCGCTTCCCGCGCGCCGGGGCCTTCCAGGTACTGGCTGGTCCAGACCACGCAGGCGGGCTTGCCATGCTCGGCCGCCAGCGCGTCCAGCATGGCGAAGCGGGGCGTCGCGGTGTCGTAGGCATAGCCATTGGGCAGGATCAGCGTGCCGAAGGCGGGATCGGCCAGCAGCGCGCCGGCGCAGGCGCGCAGCGATTCCGGGTCGGTCAGCACCTGCGCCGTCACGTCGCAGGGGTTGCGGGCGGAGCCGAACTCCGGGATGCGCGCCTCCAGCACGGCGCGCGCCTCGGCGCCCGGCTGCGGCATGGCGATGCCGCGCGCCTCCGCCCGGTCCGCCGCCATGATGGCCGAGCCGCCGGAGGTGGACACCACCGCCACCCCCGCGGCCCTGGGCGCCGGCGCCTTGGCCAGGAAGCTCGCCAGCTCCAGCAGCCCCTCATACTGCTCGGCCATCACCGCGCCGCAGCGCGCGAAGGCGGCGCGGTAGGCGGCGTCCGAGCCCGCCAGCGAGCCGGTGTGGGACAGCGCCGCCTCCGCGCCGCTCGCGCCCGTGGCCAGCTTGTGCACCACCAGCGGCTTGTCGCTGGCCCAGGCCAGCTCGGCCGCCTCCAGCAGCCGGCGCGGGTCGGACATGCCCTCGAACAGCAGGGAGATGGCCGAGCAGGCCGGGTCCTCCGCCAGCGCCGCCACGTAGTCGGCGACATCGACATCGGCCGAATTGCCGCAGGTGAGGATGCGGCCGATGGCCGCCCCCGCCTCGGTGGACTGGGCCAGCGCGAAGCCGAGGTTGCCCGACTGGCTGACGATGCCGATGGCAGGCCCGGACAGCGGCCGCCAGGGCCTCGGCACCGTCATGAAGCTGGCGCCGGCGCCGCTGGCATAGTCCACCAGCCCGAGGCAGTTGGGCCCGACCAGCCGCACCCCGCCCTCCCGCGCCCGCGCCACCAGCCGCGCCTGCAGCGCCACGCGCTCCGGCCGCGCCGTTTCGGCGAAGCCGGCCGCGTAGAGCACCAGCGCGCCGGCGCCGAGCGCCACGCACTCCTCCAGCACCGCCTCCGCCGCCTCCATCGGCGTCGCGGCCACCACCAGGTCCGGCACCTCCGGCAGCGCCGAGAGGCTGGGGTGGCAGGGCCGCTCGCCCAGCCGGTCGTAGCGCGCGTTCACCAGGTGCAGCCGGCCGGCGAAGCCCGACAGGTGGTGCACCGTGCGCTCGCCGAAGGAGCCCTGGCGGGCCGAGGCGCCGACCACGGCGATGCTCCCGGGGGAGAGCAGCCGGCGCAGCTCGGCGGCGCGGTAGAGCGGGCGGGAGGCGGGGATGTGGGTGTCGGGCATGTTGTCCAGGCTCTGGCGGGCAGGCTCTAGCGGGGCGCCGTGGCGGCGAGGCGCTGCACCAGCGGCCGCCAGCGCTCCATCTCGGTTCTCAGGAAGGTGGCGAAGTCCTCGGGCGAGCCGCCGGCGACGTACTGGCCCTCGGACAGCAGCCGGTCGCGCAGCTCGGGCGCCTCCATCGCCTTGAGCGCGGCGGCGTTCAGCGCCACCACCGCCTCGGGCGGCGTGTGCGCGGGCGCGAGCAGGCCGAACCAGGTCTGCGCCACCATGTTCGGCCCGAACTCGGAGAAGTTCGGGATGTCGGGCGTCACGGCCAGCCGCTGCTCGCCGGTCCAGCCGATGATGTGGGCGCGGCCCGAGCGGTGCGCGGCGAGGCCGGAGCTGCCGCCCACCACGATGGCGTCCAGCGTGCCGGCCAGCAGGTCGGTGAGCTGCTGCGCGTCGCCCCGGTAGGTCACCTCGGTGAGGCGGATGCCCATCCCCTCGAAGGCGACGATGGCGGCGATGTTGTTGAAGCTGGTCGGGCCGTTGGAGCCGTAGTTCAGCCGGCCCGGCTGCTTCTTCACCAGCTCGACGAATTCGGGGATGGTCTTGGGCAGCCCGCTCTTCACCGCGACCGCGAAGGGCAGCTTGGAGACCAGCACGACCGGCGAGAAGTCCTCGGGCTTGTAGGGCAGCTTGTCCGGCAGCAGCGGGTTCAGCGTCAGCGTGGTGCCGGAGGACATCAGCAGCGTGTGCCCGTCCGGCGCCGCGCGGGCCACCGCCTCGGCGCCGAGGATGGTTTGCGCGCCAGGCTTGTTCTCGACGATCACCGGCTGCCCCAGGATGGGCGCCATCCGGTCCGCCATGGTGCGCGCCGCGACGTCGGTCGCGCCGCCGGGCGGGAACGGGACCACGATGGTCACCGGCCGCGCCGGAAAGGCCGCCGCCCGCGCCGGGCCGGGCCGGGCGCCGAGGCCGGCGGCGGCGCCCGTGGCGGCCAGGGCGGTGGCCGCTCGCAGAATGCTACGTCTCTCCATTGTCTTCCCTCCTCCTGCCGCGTCCGCTCATTCAGGCGGCGGGCGCTGGCTGCGATCGGTCCGGCGGTTCCCCGCCGCTATTCCAGCAGGGCGTCGCGCAGCGCGGCGAGCCGCGCCGCGTCCAGCCCCAGCGCGGCCTCCATGAAGGCCTCCGCGTCGGCATGGCCCCGCAGCGCCGTGTCCAGCGCCGCTTCCAGCAGCGGGGCATGGGCGCGCTTCAGCGCCTCGGAAACGGCGGGCGGCGTTCCGGGCGGCAGCGCCGCGCGGCCTTCCCAGAAGCGGTTGGTGGCCAGGTAGTCCTCGATGACGACCGCACGCGGCACGCCGAGCGCGGTCAGCAGCAGCGCGGCGCCGAAGCCGGTGCGGTCCTTGCCGGCCGAGCAGTGGAACACCAGCGGCAGCCGCTCCGGCCGGGACAGCAGGCCGAGCAGCGCGCGGTATTGCGGCAGCTTGCTGGTGGCATAGGCCTGGTAGGCCTGCCCGAGCAGCGACACCACGTCCTCGCCCGTGGCCTCGGCGCGCTCCAGGATGTCGCGCAGCGCGGCGCCGACGGTGGGCTCGATCGGCAGCGAGACCACCTCCGGCGCCGGCTCCGGCAGGCGGGAGGGGGCGCGCTCGCGCTCCTTCTCGCCGCGCAGGTCGCAGACGGTGCGCAGGCCGAGCCGGCCCAGCGTCACCAGATCCGCATCCGTCAGCGCGCCGAGCGCGGCCGCGCGGAACACCAGCCCGAAGCGCACCCGCCGGCCATCGGCGGCGCGGTAGCCGCCGAGGTCGCGCAGGTTGGTGCAGCCTTCCAGCGCCACGCGGCGCGGCAGCGCCTCAGCGGCGGCGGAGGGCATGGCGCGCTCCACGCTCAGCGGCCCTGGAACACGGCCGGCCGCTTCTCGAACCAGGATTGCAGCGCCTCGTGGTGGTCCTGCGTGCTGTGCGCCAGCGCCTGGTAGGCGGCGGACAGCTCCAGCAGCGAGCCAAGGCTCATGTGCTGCCCCTCGCGCAGCAGGCGCTTGGTCAGGCGCAGCACCTGCGGCGGGTTGCGGGCGATGCGGGCCGCGAGCGAGCGCGCCTCCTCGATGAGCTGATCGTCCGGCACCACGCGGGAGATCAGCCCGCAGGCCAGCGCGGCCCTGGCGTCCAGCCGGTCGCCGGTGAAGGCCATCTCGGCGGCCTTGGACTGGCCCACCGCGCGCGGCAGCAGCCAGGCCCCGCCATCGCCCGGCACGATGCCGACGCTGACGAAGCTCTCGGCATAGGAGGAGCTTTCCGCGCCGATGCGGATGTCGCACATGCAGGCGAGGTCGAGCCCCGCGCCGATCGCCGGGCCGTTCACCGCGGCGATGGTGGGAACCTCGAGCTCGTAGAGCGCCAGCGGGATCTTCTGGATGCCGCGGCGGTAGCTGTCGCGGATCTCGGCGGGCGGCATGCCGTAGCGGTCGCGCATCGCCTTGAGGTCGCCGCCCGCGGAGAAGGCGCTGCCGGCGCCGGTCAGGATCACCGCGCGCACGTCCCGCTCGGCGGCGATCCAGGCGCAGGCCTCGGTGAAGGCCTCCGTGCTGCCGCCCTCGATGGACAGCGCGTTGCGCTTCTCGGGCATGTTCATCGTCAGGGTGACGATGGGGCCATCGCGGGCGATGGTCAGGAAGTCGTTCAAGGCGTCGTCTCCTCAGCCGGCCGGTTTTCTGCAAGCGGGGGGGCGAGCCGCGCGCGCACGAAGGCCAGGGACTGGGCCTCCGCGCCGCGCAGGAACTCGGCGCCCAGCCAGGCATTCCAGTGGCTCTCGGCTCCGAAGCGCAGCCTGCCCCGGTGCAGCAGCCCGGTCCAGAGATGCAGGTCCACCTCGGCGGTGATGCCCATGGCGCCATGCACCGCGTGCGCGATGCCGGCGACGCGCGAGGCCGCCTCGCCGATACGTGCCTTGGCGGCGGCGATGCGCGCGGTGTCGAGCCCCGCAACACCCGTCCCGCCCTCCCCCGGCAGGGATGCGAGCTGCGCCGCGATGCGGGCGGCGAACACGTCCTCCGTCATCACGCTGATCTGCTGCTGCACCGCCTGGAAGGCGGCGATGGCGCGGCCGAACTGGCGGCGCTCGGTGGCGTAGCGCACCGTCTCCTCCAGGATGCGCTCCATCGCGCCGGCCATGGCAGCGAGCGTGGCCCAGGCGCCGGCGGCCATCCAGTCGGCCTCCGGCAGGGTGGGCGCGTTGCCGGCCGAGGCCCAGCGCAGCACCGTGCCATAGGGCGAGGCGTCGTCCCGCTCCGCTTCGGCCACCGGCAGCAGGCGCGCCCCGCCCGGCCGCGGCAGCAGCACCCATTCGGCGGCGCCATGGGCCGCGACCCGGCCGCGCAGCGCCTCCCCCGGCAGCGCCTCGGCCAGGGCGATGGCGCCGGAGGGCACGGCCATGCCGGCGCGGGCCAGCGCGGCGCGGGCCAGCATGGTCCCGCCGAGCGGCAGCGGCGCGGCGGCGCGGCCGGCGGCCAGCAGCACGGGCAGCGCGTCGGCGGGGCCGAGCCCGGCGCCGCCCGCCTCCTCCGGCACCAGCGCGTCGGCGAAGCCCGCCTCCTCCACCGCCGACCAGAGCACGCCGGCCGGGCCGCCGCCGAGGATGGCGCGCACCGCGGCGGGCGTGGCGTGGCGGGCGAAGAGTTCGGCGGCGGATTGCGCCAGCAGGTCGTCGGTCACAACGGCGTCCATCAGCCCCCTCCTCTCACCGTAGCCCCATGCCGCGCGCGATCATGCCGCGCAGGATTTCCCGCGTGCCGCCGCGCAGCGAATAGGAAGGCGCCATGGCGCTGGTATAGGCCAGGGTGCGCAGCAGCGCGGCGGGCGGCTCGCGCGCCGGGTCGGCGCCCAGCCGGTCCTCCAGCAGGGCCGGGATGGCCTGCTCGAACTCGGTGCCGAGATCCTTCACCAGCGCCGCCTCCACCACCGGGCTCTCGCCCCGCACCAGCCGGTCCGTCACGGCCACCGACATGGCGCGCAGCACGGCGAGGTGGCCGAGCAGCCGGCCCAGCAGCGCGGTGGACTGCGCGTCCGCCGCGCCCTCGGCGCGCAGCCAGCCGATCCACGCGTCGAGCAGCACCACAGAGGACAGCACGCGCTCCGGCCCGCTGCGCTCGAAGGCCAGCTCGGCGTTCACCTGCGCCCAGCCCCCGCCCTCCTCGCCGATCAGCGCGTCCTCCGGCAGCAGCACGTCGCGGAACACCACCTCGGAGAAATGCGCGTCCCCCGCCAGGTCGCGGATCGGGCTGATCGTCACGCCGGGGAGCGACAGGTCGATGATGAACTGCGACAGCCCCTTGTGCCGGTCCTGCGCGGTGCCGGAGCTGCGCACCAGCGCGATCATGTAGTGCGAGTGGTGCGCGTTGGTGGTCCAGATCTTGGCGCCGTTCAGCCGCCAGCCGCCCTCCTCGCGCACCGCGCGGGTGGAGACGCTGGCGAGGTCCGAGCCCGTGTCCGGCTCGCTCATGCCGATGCAGAAGAAGCTCTCGCCGCGGCAGATGCGCGGCAGGTGGAAGCGCCGCTGCGCCTCGGTGCCGAAGCGCAGGATCAGCGGCCCGCTCTGCCGGTCGGCGATCCAGTGGGCCGAGACGGGGGCGCCGGCGGCGAGCAGCTCCTCCACCAGCACGTAGCGGGCGAAGGGGCCGAGCCCGGCGCCGCCATACTCCTTGGGGAAGGTGAGGCCGAGCCAGCCCTTCGCGGCGAGCGCGCGGCTGAAGCCGGCATCGAACCCCATCCAGGAGCGGGCGCGGATCTCGGGCGGGATCCCCGGCACGTGCTCGGCCAGGAAGGCGCGGATGGCCGGGCGCAGCGCCTCGTCGGCGGCGGGAATGGTGGAAAGCGGCAGGGCGGTCAGCATGTGTTCTCGGTCTCCTCCGCTCAGTCCAGCCGCACGCCGCTGTCGGCGATGACCCTGGCCCAGCGCGCGGTCTCGGCGCGCAGGTAGTCGCCATAGGCTTCCGGCGTGCCGCCCAGCGGCTCGGTGCCCTGCTCGGCCAGGCGCGCGCGCACATCGGCATCCGCAAGCGCCGCCATGACGGCGGCGTTCAGCCGCGCGACCACGGCGTCCGGCGTGCGCGCCGGCACCATCATCCCCTGCCAGGCGCCGACCTCGAAGCCCGGGATCAGCGCCTCCGCCACGGTGGGCACCTCGGGCAGCGGCGCGATGCGGCGCGGGCTGGTGACGGCGAGCGCCCGCAGCCGGCCGTCGCGGATCAGCGGCAGGGCGGAGTTCACCGTGTCGGTGAGGAACTGCACGCGGCCGGCGGCGGCGTCGAGCAGCGCCGGCGCGCTGCCGCGATAGGGCGAGTGGACCGCCTCCAGCCCCTGGTCGCGCAGCAGCAGGAAGGCGCCGAGATGGGTGACGTTGCCGTTGCCCGCCGAGCCATAGGTGAGCTGGCCGGGCCGCGCCTTCAGGTGGGCCACGAAGCCGGCGACGTCGCGCACCGGCAGCTCGGCGTTCACCGCCAGCACCAGCGGGATGGTGGCGGTCAGCGCCACCGGGCGCAGGTCGCGCAGCGCGTCATAGGGCAGCCGGGTGTAGAGCGCCGGGCTGAGGGCGATGGAGGAGGTGTTGTAGAGCACGGTGTGGCCGTCCGGCTCCGCCTTGGCCACGGCGTCGTTGCCGATGTTGCCGTTGGCGCCGGGGCGGTTCTCCGCCACCACCGGCTGGCCCAGCTCCCGCCCCATGCGCTCGGCCAGCACGCGGGCGACGATGTCGGTCGGGCCGCCGGGCGGAAAGGGGATGATCAGGCGGATGGGGCGCTGCGGCCAGGATTGCGCGCGGGCGGCGGCGCCCGCCAGCAGCACCGGCAGCGCCGTGGCGGCGAGCAGGGCGCGGCGGCCGAGGGCGTTGGAACGGGTCATGCCGGCAGCTCCGCATCCTGGCGGGCGGCGCGGGGCGCCGCGCATTGCACCACCCCCGCCGCCGCCAGCCGCGCGATCTCCTCCGTCGCCAGCCCCAGCGTCTCCGCCAGCACGGCCTCCGTGTCCTGGCCCAGCCAGGGCGGCGCCTGCCGGTAGCTGGCCGGCGTGCGGGAGAACCGGCCGGGATAGCCGATCACGGTGAGCGGCGTGCCGTCGGCGCGGCGCATCGATTGCAGCAGGCCGCGCGCCGCCACCTGCGGGTCGGCCAGCACCTGGTCGATGGTGTTGATCGGGCCGCCGGGCACGCCCGCCTCGGCCATGGCCGCCAGCAGGTCGGCCGCCTTCCAGGGCGCGATGGCGCGGGCCAGCGCCAGCTCCACCGCGCGGCGCTCCTGGGCGCGGCCGGAATTGGTGGCGAAGCGCGGGTCCTCGGCCATCTCGTGCAGCCCGAGCATCCGGCACAGGGCGCGGAACTGCCCGTCATTGCCGCAGGCGACGATGATGTAGTCGTCCGCCGCGGCGAAGTCCCGGTAGGGCACCACGTTGGGGTGGTCGTTGCCGAGGCGCCGCGGGACCACGCCGCCCACCAGGTAGTTCATCCCCTGGTTCACCAGCAGGGCGAGCTGGCTGTCCAGCAGCGCGCAGTCGATGTGCTGGCCCTGGCCGCTCCGGTCGCGCTCGCGCAGCGCGGCGAGGATGGAGATGGTGGCGTAGAGGCCGGTGAAGAGGTCGCTCACCGGCAGCCCGACCTTCATCGGGCCGGCGCCCTCCACCCCGTCCGGGCGGCCGGTGATGCTCATCAGCCCGCTCATGCCCTGGATCAGGAAGTCGTAGCCGCCGCGCGCGGCATAGGGGCCGGTGTGGCCGAAGCCGGTGATGGAGCAATAGACCAGCCGGGGATTGGCGGCGCAGAGCGTGGCCTTGTCCAGCCCGTACTTCTCCAGCCCGCCGGTGCGGAAGTTCTCGACCAGCACGTCGGCCTGCTCCGCGAGGCGGCGCACCAGCGCGGCGCCCTCGGGCCGCGCGAAGTCGATGGCGAGGGACTGCTTGTTGCGGTTGGCGCAGAGGTAGTAGGCGGCGTCCGGCCGCTCGGAGCCGTCCTCCAGGAAGGGCGGGCCCCAGCGGCGGGTGTCGTCGCCGCCGCCGGGCTGCTCCACCTTCAGCACCTCGGCACCCAGATCGCCCAGGATCTGCGTGGCCCAGGGCGCGGCCAGCACGCGGGAAAGGTCCAGCACCTTCAGCCCGGCCAGCGGGCCGGGCCGGGCGTGGCTTTCCTCCGTCGCGGGGCATTGCGCGGGCGCGGGGTGGCGCATGCGGCCTTCTCCTCCCTGGGCTCCGGCGGCCTGCTCAAGCGGCCGCTCGCGTTGTTTCATTGTTTGAAATGACGTTTCATTGGGAGTATGGCATGCTCCACACGGGCCGTGAACCAGGAATTCGCGCCCTCCGGAATTTGCAGGGAGAGACGGCCGGGCCATGCCTTCCTACGAGCCTGTCACCGCCGTGCTGCGCGGGCTGGAGGTGCTGCGGGCGGTGAACCACCTGCGCAGCGCCACGGTGCGCGAGATCCACGAGGCCACGGGGCTGAACCAGCCCACCGTGGTGCGGATGCTGGAAACGCTGATCCATGCCGGCTTCGTGGCGCGCCAGCCGAGCCAGCCGCGTTACATGCCCACCGGCCGGACGCTGGAGCTGAGCGCCGGCTATGAGCTGCAGCGCGAGGTGGGCTTGGCCGCCACGCCGGTGATGACGCGGCTGCGGCGCGGCATCGGCTGGCCGTCCGACATCGGCGTGTTCGACGGCGACGCCATGGTGGTGGTGCACACCAGCCGCGGCGAGGGCGGGCGCTTCCTGTTCGAGCGCCGCCCGGGCTTCCGGGCGCCGATCCTGGCGACCTCGCTGGGCCTCGCCTTCCTGGCGCATTGCAGCGAGGAGGACCGGCGCCAGGCGCTGGAGCGCAGCGCCCGCCTGCCGGAGCCCTGGAACGACCTCGCCCGGCAGCCCGAGGCGCTGGCCGCGCGGCTCGCGCGCATCCGCGCCGATGGCTATGCCGGGATGGACGATGCCTATTCGGCCCGGGACTATGGCGGGCTGGCCAGCGCCATCGGCGTGCCGGTGCTGGAAGGCGGCGTGGCCATCGCCGCGCTCAACCTGATGTATCTGCGCGACGCGATCGACCAGGAGAAGGTGGTGCGCAAGCTGCTGCCGGTGCTGCAGGAGGCGGCGCGGGAGCTGGGCGCGGCGCTCGGCGGGCTGAAGCGGCCCGGCTGAGGGCCGCCGCCGCCCGCCCCCTCAGGCGCCGGCCCGCGCCCCGTCCGGGCGGCGCAGCCCGGGCAGGTGCGCCCGCAGGTGGTCGCTCGCCAGCACGGCCGCGGCGAGCGCCAGCCCCGAGGCGCCGACCGCGACGGCGAGCCGGGTCAGCAGCGGCAGGCTTTCCGGCGTCACCGCCCGCACCAGCGCATAGGCGGCGGCCACCGCCAGGAGCTGCGGCAGCACGCTGCCGCGCAGCCACCTCCCCGCCAGCCCCTTCAGGCGGTTGCGGAAGGCCGTTGCGGTGAAGATGGCGAAGGCCAGGCCATTGGCGCCGATCAGGCACAGCGCCGGCAGGATGACGCCGTAGCGCGGCGTCAGCAGCAGGATGGCCGGCAGGTAGAGCGCGCCGGTGACGAGGTTGGACTTGAGCGCCGTGGCCGGGTCGCCCTCGGCCATCTGCAGGGCGTGGGAAGGGCGGCAAAGGCCGCTCAGCGCATAGGCCACGGCCAGCGCCGCCAGCACGGGCGCGAAGTCGCGCGCCGCGTCCGGCCGGCCGCTGACCAGCTCGATGAAGGCGCCGCCGAAGAACACCAGCGCGCCCGCCGCCGTCAGCATCAGCACGAAGGTGGCCTGCGAGGCGGTGAAGAACAGCACGCGCAGCTCCTGGACGCGCTCGCCGCGCACATGGGCCGACATGCGCGGAAAGGCGGCGGTGATCAGCGGCGTGGTCAGCCGCACCATGGCCGAGCACATGGTGGAGACGAGCGAATAGGTGCCGAAGACGGAAAGCGGCAGCATGGCGCTGACAACAAGGGAGTCCGCGATCTGCACGAAGGTGCCCGTGGCGGCGGAGGCCATGTTGGTGCCGGCGAAGGCCATGGTCTGGCCGATGGTGGCCATCTCCGGCCGGCGCGGCCGGAACGCGCCCGGCACCACCCGCCCCACCGCCAGCGCGAAGCTGCCCGTCTCGACGACGCTGGCCGCGATCTGGCTCCAGAAGAAGGCGTGCGCGCTGGGCTCGACCGCCAGCGCGCCGAGGCCCAGCACCAGGCGCAGCATGCCGGTGGAGGCGAGCAGCAGGTTGCAGGTGACCTGCCGCTCCAGCCCCTCCAGCGTGGCCTGGAACACGCCGCGCAGCCGCTGGATGCCGATGGCCACCCCCATCAGCACGAGGCTGGAGGCCACATAGGAGGTCTCGATGTTCTGCGGCTTCAGCCAGTGCGTGGCGAGCAGCCCCGAGCCCGCCCAGACGGCGAGGATGAGCGCCAGGGCGAGCGCCAGGTAGATCAGCAGGAAGCTGAACACCAGCGAGCCGGTGCCGGCGGCGTCCTCCACCTGCTGGCGCGCCACGGCGCGCGTCGCGGTCTGGCCGAGGCCCGCGTCGAAGATGGCGGCCGCCGTCATCATCACGGTGAAGAAGCCGATCAGCCCGTACTGCTCGGCGCCGGCGAGGCGGTAGCCGCCGAAGGCCAGCCCGGCCTGCACCGCGATGGAAACCGCCATGCCAACCAGGTTGGCCAGGACGTTGCGAGCCATCATGTTCGTCGTCGGACCTTGTCTGCGCAAAAGGGAATGACCGTCCTGGGCAGCCGCCCACCGGATGGGCGGGGCGCCTCAACGAAAAATGGCTTCGCCCTGTCGCGAAGCCATCTCCGAAGCCTTGCCCTTCCGGTGCGGCCGTCCGGACCTCAATAGGCGCCGCGGCTGAGCAGCACGGCCGGAACCGTCTTCACCAGGATCTTCAGGTCGCCCCAGAAGGAGAACTCGCGGACATAGCGGCAATCCAGCGAGACGCGCTCGCCATAGCTGGTGTCGCTGCGGCCGCTGATCTGCCACAGGCCGGTGATGCCGGGGCGCACCATCAGGTAGCTGGACGCGGCCACGCCGTAATGCTGGTCCAGCTCCTCCTGCACCACGGGGCGGGGGCCCACCAGGCTCATCTCGCCGCGCAGCACGTTGATGAGCTGCGGCAGCTCGTCGAGGCTGGTGGCGCGCAGGAAGCGGCCGATGCGGGTGACGCGGGGGTCGCGCGGCAGCTTGCGGGTGGTGGCCCAGAGGCGCGCCGCCTCGGGGTCGTTCTGCAGGAGCTGCGCCAGCACCTCGGCGGCGTTGGGCATCATGCTGCGGAACTTCAGGCAGCGGAAGCTCCGGCCGCCGCGCCCGATGCGCGCATGGCCGAAGATGGCCGGCCCGCCATCGGCCGCCACGATGGCCATGACGATCAGGAAGAGAGGTGCCAGCACCACCAGGGCCATGCCAGAAGCCAAAATATCCAGCGACCGCTTGGCAGCATGATGCCAGGAATTGTTCTTGCCCTTCGCGATCCCGTACACGGAAGCGTCCAGGGGGGAAGACTTGTCGAGCTGGATATTATTTGGCCAATTTGCATGGGTCATGGGGCAACTCCGATTACATCTGGCCGGGAAATTATCCGTCTTTGATTGTCTAAAAATACACAAATTGGTTGGTTAAGATAGAATGTTTTTGAAAAACCGAGCGGCGGGCTTTTCAACTGTCTGTGTTTACAGCCAGTAAATCTCATGAGTTGCACTTCAGGAACACCGCAACCATCAGTTGTGTCTTTTGATCCACCGGTCTTCCTCTTGCGCATCTGCCGCAAACTCGCCTTTTCGGCGATCAGCATCTTTGTGGTGCGATGCAGCATCAGTATGGAGCCTTGAGGAGACGGAAGCAAATTCCTGCGCCCGCGCTCAGTTTCATAAATAATGCGAAAATATTGAGGCGGACTGGTGGCGCGCCCTGAAAAAAGCCGCCGCCGGCTGGGAGCCGGCGGCGTCGCCGCGGAACAGAGGGGCCGGATCAGGCGCCCGGCGCGGGCAGGCGCTTGAGGTCCGGCGTCGTGCTCCGGGCATAGCCCGCGTAGTAGCCCAGCGGGTCCAGCCGGCCCGGCCGCACCCGGGTCAGCACCGTGGCCATGCGCGCCCGCATGGAGCGCGGCAGGCGGCGGATGGCCTCCAGGACCATGGTCCGCGGCGCCCGCTCCCAGCCGACCGCGAACAGCACGGAGTCCGCGTGCTGCGACAGCACCACCGCGTCCGCCACCCGCATCACCGGCGGGCTGTCCATGATCACCAGGTGATATTCGCGCCGCGCCCGGCTGATCAGCTCGGCGAACTGGCGGGATTCGATCAGCGCCTGCGGGTTGGGCGAGGAGCGGTCGGAGAGCAGCGTGTGCAGCCCCGAGCGCTCATCCACCTGCACCGCGTCCTCGAAGCGCGTCTCGCCGTTCAGCACCGCCTCGATGCTGCGGCCCGGCCAGGGCGCGCCGAAGATGGTGGACATCTGCGGCCGGCGCATGTCCGTCTCCAGCAGCAGCACCCGCAGCCCGTCGGCGGCGGAAAGGCGGGCCATGGAGGCGGCCACCGTGCTCTTGCCGTCGCCGATGCCGGGCGAGGTGACCAGCACCGTGTTGGCGGGGCCGCCGCCGGCCACGGACTGCATGGTCAGGCGCAGGGCGCGCAGCGTCTCGGCGATGCCGGACTGGCCCTGCTCCATCACCAGCCCCGGCATCCGACGGCGCCGGCCGCTGCCCAGGGCGGGCAGGCTGCCGGCGTTCTGGATGCCGGTCAGCGTCACCAGGTCCTGCACCGAGTTGATCGTGCCATGCGTCATCCGGCGCAGCACCAGCAGGCCGCCGGCCAGGAAGAGGCCGATGAAGCCACTGAACACCGCGACGACCGAGGCCGGCGGGCCGTTCGGGCGGAAGGGCACGGCGGCGGGCGAGATGACGCGGGCGGCCGGGAACTGGGCGGATGCCAGGCGCGTCTGCTCCGTGCGGGTCAGGAAGGCCTGGTAGACCTGCCGCTTGGCATCCGCCTCGCGCGTCAGCTGCGCCAGGATCACCTCCGCCTGCGCGCCGCTGCGGGCGGCGGTGGTGGTGGTGTTCAGCGCGGCCTGCGCGTCCTGGAGCCGGTCGCGCGCGGCATCCACCTCGCGCCGCAGCGAGGCGACGATGCGGCCCGTCTCCCCGGCGATCTGGCGCTGCAGGTCGCGCAGCTCGGCCTCGGCGGCCAGGCGGTCGGGGTGGCGCGGGCCAAGGCGCTGGCCAAGCGTCGCGGCGCGCTGCACGATCTCCGCCTCGCGGTCGCGCAGGCTCTGGATCACCGGCGAGGCGAGCGCCTCGGTGGAGGCGCTGCCGCGGCCGCCGGAGCGGTTCACGCTGTCGAGCGCCGCCTGGGCGCGGGCCAGCTCCTGGCGGGCCACCGCCACGCGGGCCTGCTGCTCGTTCAGCTGCAGGGCGCCGAGCGAGCCCTGGGCGGTTTCCAGCAGGCCGCTCTCGCGGCGGAAGGCCTGGATCTTGCGGTCCGCCTGCTCGACATCCTCGCGCAGCGCGTTCAGCCGCTCGGTCAGCCACTCATTGGCCTGCAGGGTGGTGTCCCGCTTGGCCGACACCTCGAGCGAGATGTAGCGGTCCATCAGGGTGTTCACCACCTGCGCCGCCTCGTCGGGCGAGTCCGACAGGTAGCGCACGCGCACCACGTTGCTGTTGTCGGCGGTGCGGATCTCGAGCCGCCGCTGCATCTCCTCGATCGCCAGCGCCATGCGGTCGAGCGGCTGCTCCGCCTCGGCCGGCAGGGGCGGCAGGCCGTCGATCGTCTCGCTCCACCAGCGGCCGGCGGAGGCCACCAGCCCCCGCGCCCAGTCCGCCGCCTCGCCCACCGCGCGGGAAAGGCCGCTCTCGGGCTTCTCCTGCTGGTCGAGGCCCAGCGTGCGGACCACTTCCTCGGCCAGCCGGCGCGAGCGGAGGATGTCCGCCTCCGTGCGGATCCGCTGCATGCCGGCGGGGGCGTTCGCCACCGTCTGGTTCAGCTCGGGGATGGGTGGCTCGCGGTTCTCGACCAGCAGCAGACCTTCGCTGGCAAAGCGGACCGGCAGCGACTTCGCGATGGCGAAGCCGAGCACGGCCGTGACGAAGGCGGCGAGGGCCAGCGTCAGTTTGCGTCGCCACAAAAGGCTCAGGAGATCGGTCAGGCGCATAGGGTTTGCCTCATAAGGCCACTGGACAATCGCGGAAGTTGCCAAGGCTGGGCAGCGGCGGAGCGCAGGAAGATCCGGCGCCATGCTGAGGCCCGCAGGGTTCAGCGTTTAGTAAACACAACCTTTACGGTCTGTCCAAATAATCGTCCTAGCCTCACACAAAAGTGGCTGGTGATTGATAATGTGTCTGTCTAGAGATCGCGTGACGTCAATTTGAGCCCTGTCCCGGCCTCCCGCCGGCGCATGCTCGTGATGTCCGCCCGCCTGATGCCCACCTGCCCGGCGCCTTGCTTGCCGCGCCGCGAAATCCGGCACTTCACGCCTGGAGAACGGAATGTTGTTGGTCCCGACTGCCCTTTCCGGATCGGCCGCCCGCGGAAACGCATCGGTGTGCGACCGCCGCGCGGGGGGAAGCGGCCGGGCCTTGCCCTTCTGGTCCCAGCATAGTGTTTTGTGCAGCGCAAAAAAATCGGTAAGACGCCCCGGATCGCCCGGTTCATCGCGCATTCGCGTGATCTCTCCCCTCCTGACGGTGCAAATCCACCCATGATGCCACCCCTGCGGCCGGGCCTGCGGATTTCAGCGGAATCCGGGGATGCCCGGATGGTGCGCCGCTGCCTCGTCGCGGCGCTGTTCGCCTCGATCTTCCTGCAGCGCTTCGCGATCCCCATCGGCGAGGATGGGCTGGCCATCAACCTTCTGGTGACGCTGGGGGTGCTGGCGCTGCTCGCCATCCGCGGCGCCTTCACGCTGGACCCCGTGCGGACGGTGATGTTCTTCGCCCTGGGCACGGCCATCTCGCTCAGCACGGCGCTGAACGCGGGCAACGCGTCGCTGCCGTCGATGGTGCTGATGCTGGTGATGTACGCGCCCTTCGTGCTGGCGCTGAACGTCACCGACGGCGTGTTCCGCGGCTGCGTCAGCGCCTTCCAGAAGATGGTGCTGGTCTGCGCGGTGTGCGGCGTGGCGCAGTTCGTGGCGCAGTTCGTGGTGGGCAGCGAGAACCTCTTCACCTTCCACGGCCTCGTCCCCGAATCCCTGCTGCTGCCCAACTTCAACACCGCCAACCCGCTCACCTGGGATTCGCCCTATTACAAGAGCAACGGCTTCTTCCTGCTGGAGCCCTCCACCTTCTCGCAGTACCTGGCCATCGCCATCGTGCTGGAGCTGCTCTTCTACGGCGTGACCCTGCGGCTGCTGGCCTTCGCCGTCGCCCTGCCCACCTCCTATTCCGGCACGGGGCTGATCCTGCTGCTGCTCCTGCTGCCCTGGCTGCTGCTGCACCTGCGCGCCTATGGCGCCATCGTGGGCGGCCTGGCCTTCGTGGGCGTGGCGGTGATCTTCGGCAGCCTGTGGAACATCGAGGTGCTGCTGAACCGCATCAACGAGTTCCAGTCGGAGGATTCGAGCGCCAATGCCCGCTTCGTCGCCGGCGCCTGGCTGATCGGGGAGTTCCTGCTTTCCTCCGCGCGCGACGTCGTGTTCGGCCTCGGCCCTGGCTCCTACGCCCAGCACACGCCGCTCGTCTCCTACGAGGCGCACGACCCGGCCTGGGCCAAGATGCTGTTCGAGTACGGGCTGATGGGCTCGGCCATCTTCTGGCCCTTCTTCTTCATCTCCCTGTTCAGCAACCCGCCCTCGCGCTGGATCAGCACGGCGCTGCTGATCGGCTACTTCACCTTCGGCGGCATGCTGCTCGATCCGAGGCTGCAGATCATGATCCTGGTGTTCTGCGTCTGGCCGAAGCAGCCCGCCGCCGCGCCCGCACATGAGCGCCCGAGCTGGGCCCCCACCTTCAACAGCCGGCATGCCGCATGACACTTCCCCTCATCTCCCTCGGCCATCGTGGCGGGCTCCGCGCCTCCGCGGTCGGCCTGGGGTGCAGCCGGCTGGGCTCCACCCTCGGCGGCTGCACCGGGCCTGACGCGCTGCGCCTGCTGCGCCACGCCCTCGATTCCGGCGTCACCCTGCTCGACACCGCCAACATCTACGGCCAGGGCGAGAGCGAGCGCCTGATCGGCGAGGCGGTGCGGGGCCGGCGCGACGATGTCGTGCTCGTCACCAAGGCCGGGCAGCGCTTCACGCCCGCGCAGCGCGCGGCCAGCCTGGTCAAGGCGCCGCTGCGCTTCCTGGCCGGCCATGTGCCGGCGCTGCGCCGGGCCATCGCCGGCCGCCGCGCCGGCCTCCTGCCGCGCGACGTCTCGCCGGAGCACCTGCGCGCCTCCATCGAGGCCAGCCTGCGCCGCCTGCGGACCGACCGCATAGACCTCTTCCTGCTGCACAGCCCCAGCGCCGCCATGGTGCGCGAAGGCGCCGCCTTCACGATGCTGGACGCGCAGGTGAAGGCGGGCAAGCTGCGCGCCTGGGGCATCTCCTGCGACGACGCCGAAACGGTGGAGGCGGCGCTGCGCGTGCCCTCCGCCGCCGTGCTGCAGGTGCCGCTGGCGGTGGCCCGCGCCATGCACCCGGCGCTGGACCACGCGGCGGCCCAGGGCGCGGGGCTGATGCTGCGCGAGATCTTCGCGGGCCAGGCCGCCTCCGCCGCGGCACGGGCCCAGGCCATTGCCGAGGCGCTCGGCCACCGCAACGCCATCGCCCTGGTCGGCACCACCTCGCCCGCGCATCTCGACGAGGCGCTGCGCCACGCGCGCCAGACCCTGGAGCTTCCCGCGTGATCCTCGACGCGCTCTCCCTTCCCCCCGGCACGGCGCTGGAGGCCGATCTCTGCATCGTCGGCGGCGGCGCGGCCGGCCTCACCCTGGCCAGCGCGCTGGAGGATTCGGGCCTTTCGGTGCTGCTGCTGGAAGCCGGCGGACGCAAGTTCGACCCGAAGTCGCAGGACGGCCTGCAGGGCAGCGTGGCGCCCGGCTCCAGCCATTCGCCGCCGCACATGTACCGCCGCCGCGTGCTCGGCGGCGCGACCGCCATCTGGGGCGGGCGCTGCGTGCCCTTCGACCCGATCGACCTGGAGCGGCGGGACTGGGTGGAGGGAAGCGGCTGGCCCCTCCCCTGGGAGGAGCTGGCCTCCTACTACCCGGCGGCGCAGGAGCATTGCGAGGCCGGCGCCTATGCCTATGACGTCGGCACCGCCCTGCCGCCCGGCGCGCCGCCCACCATCGAGGGCTTCAGCGATCCCGACCTCGTCTCGGACCGGCTGGAGCGCTTCAGCCGGCCGACCGATTTCGGCAAGTCCACCTTCGCCCGCCTCGCCGCCGCGGCGCGGGTGCGTATCCTGCTGAACGCCCATGCGGTGCGGCTGGCCGCCGATGGCGGCCCGGTGGAGCGGCTGGAGGGCGCCAGCGCCCCGGGCCGCGGCTTCACCGTGCGCGCGCGCCGCTACGTGCTGGCCACGGGCGGGCTGGAGGTGCCGCGCCTGCTGATGGCCTCCGACGATTCGCGGCGCGGCGGCCTGGGCAACGAGGGCGGCGCGCTCGGCCGCTTCTACATGTGCCACGCCGAGAACACGCTCGGCCGGCTGCGCCTGAACCCGGCCGGCCGCCCCGTCGCGCTGGATTTCGAGGTGACGGAGGACGGCACCTATGTCCGCCGCAAGTTCGGCCTGTCCGCCGCCGCGCAGCGCCGCGAGGGGCTGCTGAACACCATCTTCCGCCTGCACTACCCGCTGATCGCCGACCCGGCGCATGGCAGCGGCGTGCTGTCCGCCATGTATCTGGTGAAGGACGCCATCCTGCCGGAATACCGGCGCAAGCTCGCCACCATCGAGATCGCCAATCGCGGCCGGATGAAGCGCGACGCCGCCTTCTGGGCGCGCCACATGGCGAATGTGGTGCTGGATTCGCCCGGCGTGCTGAAGTTCGGCCAGGCCTGGCTGCGCAAGCGCACCTTCGCCAGCCGCAAGCTGCCCTTCGTGGTGGTCCGCTCGCGCGATGGCAGCTACCCGCTCGACGTCAATGCCGAGCAGGTGCCCAACCCCGACAGCCGCGTCACCCTGACCGCCGAGCGGGATGCCTTCGGCCTGCCGCGCCTGCAGGTGGACTGGCGCCTGCACCCCCAGGACATCGACAGCCTGGTGCGCAGCATGCGCGTGGCGCGCGACGCCTTCGCCCGCTCCGGCACCGCCACGCTGGAATTCGACGACGCCACCATCGAGGACGAGGTGCGCGCCTCCACCCCCGTGGGCGGCCACCATATCGGCACGGCGCGCATGGCCGCCTCGGCGCATGAGGGCGTGGTGGACGCCGATTGCGCGGTGCATGGCGTGCCCAACCTCTATGTGGCCAGCGCCGCGGTGTTCCCCACCAGCAGCCACGCCAACCCCACCCTGACGATCGTCGCCCTCGCCCTGCGGCTGGCCGATCACCTGAAGGCCTGCGCCGCGCGCGACGCCGCTCCCGCCGCCCAGGCCGTCCCGGAGCTGACCTGATGACCCGTTGCCTCTGGCTCGCCCGCAGCCTGCCCTTCCCGCTGACGGCCGGGGACCGCATCTACACGGCCAAGCTGGCGGGCGCGCTGGCCTCGGCGGGGGTGGAGATCACCTTCGCGGGCTTCGCGGGCGACGCGCCGGTCCAGCCCATCCCCGGCATCGCCTGGCACACCGTGCCGGGCGGCCCGCGCGGCCGCGTGCCGGCGCTGGCCAGCCCGATGCCGCTGGTCGCCGCGCGCCACGACACCCCCGCCTACCGCGCCGCGCTGCGCGATCTGGCGGCCAGGGGGCCGTGGCAGGTGGTGGTGGTGGACCAGTACGGCATGGGCTGGGTGCTGCGGCACCGCCACCTGTTCGAGGCCGGCCGCCCCGCCTTCGTCTTCGTCACGCACGACCACGAGGAGAGCGTGACCCGGATGCAGTGGGAGGACGCCACGGCCAGCCCCGCCAAGCGCCTCTATCTCGGCCAGAACTACCTCAAGACCCGCTGGTTCGAGCGCTGGATCGCGCGCCGCTCCGACCTCGTCACCACCATCACCCAGCACGACGCCGACCTCTTCGCCGCCAACGCGCCGGGCGTCGCCATGCTGCCGCTGGTGCCGGGCTATGACGGGGTGCGGGTGGAAAGCCGCGAGATCACGGCCGGGACGCCGCGCGCGGTGGTGCTGTTCGGCTCCTATCGCTGGTCCGCCAAGCAGGCCAATCTCCGCATCTTCCTCGACCATGCCGACCCCGTGCTGTCCCAGGCGGGGATCGAGATCCGCGTCGTCGGCGACATGCCGGACGAGCTGCGCCAGCAGCTCGAGGGCCGCTACAGCTCAGCGCGCTTCACCGGCTTCGTGGACGACCCGGCGCCGCACCTCGCCGGCGCGCGCATGGCCGTGCTGGCCGAGCCGATCGGCGGCGGCTTCAAGATGAAGCTGCTGGAATACGTGTTCAACCGCGTGCCCGTGGCGGCGCTGACCGCCTGCGCCAGCGGCCTGCCGGAGGATGTGCGCGCCGAGATGCTGCTGGAGCCGGAGCTGGACGGGCTGATGCGGCGCGTCATCGCCGGCATCGACGACGTGGCGGACCTCAACCGCCGCCAGCAGCGCGCCTTCGCCGCCGCCCAGCACGCCTTCGACTGGCGCGAGCGCGGCCGCCTGCTGCGCGACGCCATCGCCGGGCGCCGCGGCGCGGCCGCGCGCGGCGCGGGCCTTTCGCCGCAGCCGGACTATGTGCCGCTCCGCGCCACGCCCAACCCCGGCAAGGCCTGACCCCGGCCGATGACCTCCTCGCTCGCCGGAGTGCTGGCGCCGCTGGCGGCCCTGTCCGCGCGCCTGGGCATGAACCGTGACCTGGTGCAGGGGGCGGGCGGCAACACCTCGCTGAAGCGGGGCGAGGCGGAGCTGTGGGTGAAGGCCTCCGGCACCTGGCTTTCGGCGGCGGAGCGGCAGCCCATCTTCGTCGGGCTCGACCTGCCCGGGCTGCTGCGCCGGATGGCAGCGGGCGAGGCCGAGCCCGCCCTGCCGGCGCTGCTGGACCCCGCCGGCACGCTGCGCCCCTCCATCGAGACCACGCTGCACGCGCTGCTGCCGCACCGGGTGGTGCTGCACGTGCATTCGGTCAACGCCCTGGCCTTCGCCCCGCGCGCCGACGGGGAGGCGCTGGTGGCCGGGCGCCTCGCCGGGCTGCGCTGGGCCTGGATCCCCTATGCCAAGCCCGGCCTGCCGCTGACCCGCGCGGTGCAGGCCCGCATGGCGTCCGCGCCCGACATCCTGGTGCTCGGCAACCACGGCCTGGTGGTGGGCGGCGGCAGCACGGAGGAGGCGGAGGCCCGGCTGGATGAGGTGGAGCGCCGCCTCGCCACCCCCGCCCGCCCCGCGCCGCCAGCCGACCTGCCCCTGCTGGAGCGGCTGGCCGGCCTTTCGGGCGGCCGCTACCGCCCGGCGCGGCTGGCCGAGGCCCATGCGGCGGCGACCGAGGCCGCCAGCTTCGCCATGGCCGGGCGCGGCGCGCTCTACCCGGACCATGTGGTCTTCCTCGGCCCCGCCCCCATCCCCACCCTTGCCCCGGACCGGGCGGCGGAATGGCTGCGCCAGCCGCCCCCGCTCCTCTCCGCGCCCGCCCTGGTGCTGGTGGGCGGCGCCGGGGCGCTGCTGCGGGCGGACCTCGGCGCGGGCGCGGAGGAGATGGCCGCCTGCCTCGGGCTGGTGCTGCCGCGCCTCGACCCCGCGGCGCCCCTCACCGTCCTCGGCCCCGCGCAGGAGGCGGAGCTGCTGGACTGGGACGCGGAGAAGTACCGGCAGTCGCTGAACGCAGCCCACCCATAGATATGGACCGCCAGAGCATGCAGATCGTCATCCCCATGTCCGGCTTCGGGGAGCGCTTCCGGCGCGCCGGCTATCCGGTGCCCAAGCCGCTCATCGAGGTGGATGGCAAGCCGATCATCGCCCATGTGCTCGACCTCTTCCCGGGCGAGACGGACGTCACCTTCATCTGCAACGCCGACCACCTGGCCGAGCCCTCCTACCGCATGGAGGAGATCCTGCGCGGGCTGTGCCCGACGGGGCGCATCGTCAGCGTGGCGCCGCACAAGCTGGGCCCGGTGCACGCCGTGCTGCAGGCCATGCCGCATCTCGACCCGGCCAAGCCCACGGTGGTGAACTACTGCGACTTCACCTGCTTCTGGGACTGGCAGGACTTCAAGGCGTTCACCCGCGAGACCGCCTGCGCCGGCGCCATCCCCGCCTATCGCGGCTTCCACCCGCACTCGCTGGGCTCCACCTTCTACGCCTATCTGCGGCACGAGAATGGCTGGGCGAAGGACATCCAGGAGAAGCAGCCCTTCACCGACCGGCCGATGGAGGAATACGCCTCCTCCGGCACCTACTACTTCGCCTCCGCCGCCCTGCTCCGCCACTACGCGGAGGAGACGATGCGGCAGCGCATCCAGGTGAATGGCGAGTACTATGCCAGCCTCGTCTACAAGCCGATCTTCGCCGACGGGCTGCCGGTCGCGGTGTATGAGCTGCAGCACTTCATGCAGTGGGGCACGCCGGACGACCTGGAGGAATACCGGCGCTGGTCGCGCGCCTTCGCGGCGCTGGCGGAAGGGCCGGTCCCGCCCGCGCAGCCGGGCGCGGTGCTGGTGCCGATGGCCGGCGCCGGCCAGCGCTTCCGCGATGCCGGCTACGAGCGGCCCAAGCCGCTGATCCCCGTTTCCGGCCGCCCCATGGCGGTGCAGGCGGCGCTCGACCTGCCGCGGGCGGAGCGCCGCCGCTTCATCCTGCGCCGCGACCTGCCCTTCCTGGAGACGGTGACCGGCGCGCTGGAGCAGGGCATCCCCGGCGCCGAGACGGTGCTGCTGGAGACGCTGACCGAGGGCCAGGCCAGCACCTGCCTCGCCGGCATGGAGGGGCTGGACCTCGACGCGCCGCTCACCATCGGCGCCTGCGACAATGGCGTGCTGTTCGATGCCGGCCGCTTTTCCGCCCTGATGGCGGAGGGCGGGCCGGACGTGCTGGTGTGGGGCGTGCGCGGCCATCCCGCCGCCGCCCGCCGCCCGAACTCCTATGGCTGGATCGACGCCGACGCGGAGGGCCGCATCCGCCGCGTGGCGGTGAAGGAGCCGCTGGCCGACCCGGCGCGGGACCCGATCGTGATCGGCGCCTTCACCTTCCGCCGCGCGCGCGACTTCGTGGCGGCGGCGGAGCGCATGATCGCGCGGGGGGTGCGGGTGAACGGCGAGTTCTACATCGACACCTGCGTCAACGACGCGGTGGAGATGGGCCTTTCCTGCGCGCTGTTCGAGGTGGGGCACTATCTCGGCTGGGGCACGCCGGACGAGCTGCGCAGCTTCGCCTACTGGCAGTCCTGCTTCCACAAATGGCCGCAGCACCCCTACCGGCTGGAGCGCGACCGCCGCGTGCCGCCCGCCGCCGTGGCGGCACTGGAGGCTCGTTACGCGGCGCCCCGCCCGCCCCGCCCCGAGCCCGCCCGGGCCCCTTCCTGGTCGCTCCCCCGCCAGGCCGCGCCACAGAACGAGGACCGCGCATGATCCGCATCGCCCATCGCCGCAACACGCCGGAACAGCTCGCCGCGACGCCGGCGGAGCTGGGGGTGGAGGTCGATATCCGCAGCCAGGGCGAGCGGCTGGTCATCCACCACGACCCCTTCGTGGCGGATGCGCCGGATTTCGAGGAATGGCTGGCGGGTTACCGGCACGGCACGCTGATCCTCAACGTCAAGGAGGAAGGGCTGGAGGACCGGCTGCTGGCGCTGATGGCCGCGCGCGGCATCGAGGACTTCTTCTTCCTCGACCAGTCCTTCCCCTTCCTCATCCGCACCGCCCGGCGCGGCGAGCGGCGCTGCGCGGTGCGCGTTTCCGAGTTCGAGACGGTGGAGACCGCGCTGAGCCTGGCCGGCATGGTGGAGTGGGTGTGGGTGGACTGCTTCACCCGCTTCCCCCTCTCCCGCCCCGACGCGGAGCGGCTGCGCGCGGCGGGGATGCGGCTCTGCCTCGTCTCGCCCGAGCTGCAGGGCCGCACCGACCCGGCCGAGATCGCCGCCCTGCGCGCCCTGCTGGCGCGGGAGGGCATCGAGGCGCAGGCCGTCTGCACGAAGGCACCCGATCTTTGGCGCTGATCCCCCTCGATCTGCGGACCAACCGCTGGTTCCTGCTCGGGCTGGCCATCCGCGTCGCGGCGGTGGTGATGCTGGTGCCCGAGGTGCAGGCGCAGTGGTTCACGCCCTTCATGGCCAGGACCCTGGCCGCGCCCGGCCTCGACCCGTGGACCGGCTTCCTGCACCATGGCGGGCAGGTGCCGGAGTTCTTCTACGGCCCGGTCATGTACCTGTTCCACGCGCCCTTCACGGCGCTGGGCCTGCTGGCCGACCGCCTGGCCGGCAGCGGCACGGCCTTCACCGGCATCGCGCTCGGCTTCAGCCTGCTGGCGGCCGACCTCGCCCTGCTCCTCGTGCTGCGGCGGATGCATGAGGGGCAGGAGGAGCGGGTCCTGCTGTTCTACTGGCTCTCGCCGCTGGTGCTGTTCATCACCTACTGGCACGGCGACACGGACCTGGTGCCGACCCTGCTGCTGGCGCTTTCCCTGCTGCTGCTGCAGCGCAACGCGCCGCGCATGGCGGGGGTGGTGCTGGGGCTCGGCATCGGCGCCAAGGTCAGCATCCTCGCCGTCGTGCCCTTCCTGCTGATCTTCCTGTGGAGCCACCGCCGGCACCGCGACACCATGCCGGGCTTCCTGCTGGCCTGCGCGGGCGTGGCGCTGCTGCTGCTCGTGCCGCCGCTGCTGTTCTCGCCCGCCCTGCAGCAGATGCTGGCGAGCAATCCGCGCCTGCTGGTGGCCAATCCCGGCATGGCCTCCATCCTCGACGTCGACATCATGCTGGGCGGCGGGCAGAAGCTCTACATCATGCCCATCGTCTACCTGCTGGGGCTGTATGGCGCCTGGAAGGTCGGGCGGATGAGCTTCGGCCTGCTGCACACCGTGCTGGGCGTGGCCTATCTGGTGGTGCTGCTGCTCACGCCCTCGGCCGTCGGCTGGTATCTCTGGCTCATCCCCTTCCTGGTGGCCTTCCAGCTGCGCGCCGGGCCACGCGCCGCGGGGCTGGTGCTGGTCTTCACCCTGGTGCTGATCGCCGCCAAGACACTGATCACCGCCGCCCCCGCCGTGCCCCTGCTGGGCCTGCCGCTGGGCTGGCTCAGCCTGCTGCCGGCCGACATGATGACCTCGCTGCGGCTGAACTCGCTGATGGCCTCCGTGCTGATGGGCCTCGGCATCGTGCTGGCGCTGACCATGCTGCGGCGTGGCCTGGACGAGAACGATTTCTTCGGCCTGTCGCAGCGCCCGCTGGCCATCGGCATCGCCGGCGACAGCGGCACGGGCAAGGACACGCTGGCGCTGGCCATGGCCGGGCTGTTCGGCGAGGGCGCCGTCACCGGCATCTCGGGCGACGACTACCACCTGTTCGAGCGGCGCGGGAAGCTGTGGCAGGCCTTCACCCATCTCGACCCCCGCGCCAACGACCTCGAGGCCTTCACGCGCGACGCGCTCTCGCTGCTCGCCTGGCGGCCGATCATGTGCCGCCACTACGACCACGCCACGGGCCTGTTCACCCCGCCGCGCCGCATCCAGGCCAGCGACGTGGTGATGGTGACGGGCCTGCACGCCCTCTACCCCCCCGCCCTGCGCGAGCGGCTCGATGTCGGCCTCTATCTCGACATGGACGAGGGGCTGCGCCGCTTCTTCAAGATCCGGCGCGACGTCGGCCAGCGCGGCCACAGCCTGGAGCGCGTGCTGGCCTCCATCGAGCGCCGCATGCCGGACTACGAGGCCTTCATCCGGCCGCAGCGGGACCATGCCGACGTCGTCCTCTCGCTGCTGCCGGCCGACCCGGTGCTGCTGGAGGACCCCGACCATGCCGGCCCGATGCCGCTGAAGCTGCGGGTGCGGATGCGCCGCGCCACCAGCCTGGACCGCCTCGCGCGGCTGCTCATCGCGCTGTGCGGCGCGCAGGTGGACGTGACGCAGGCGGGCGCCAACACCATGGCCGAGCTGGTGATCGACGGCAGCGACGTGAAGCCGGAAGACATCCACTTCACCGCACTGCAGCTTGTGCCGCATCTGGAGGAGCTGCTGGCCCGGCGCCCGGCCTGGCAGCCGGGCATGACCGGCATCATGCAGCTCATCGTGCTGCTGCAACTGGCCGAGCTGACCTCCAAGCGGCGCTGAGGACGAGACCGATGAAGATCCTGAACCCCGACGCCCTGCGCGAGAAGCCGCGCGCCATCCTCTTCGACCTCGACGACACGCTCTACGAATATGCCGGGCCGCATGAGCGGGCGATGGCGGCGGTGCGCTCCAAGGTGGAGCGCTCCCTCAAGGTGGTGCCCAGCCAGTTCAACCACGCCTTCCGCCAGGCGCGCGAGGAGGTGAAGCGGGCGCTCGGCAGCACGGCCAGTTCCCACAACCGCCTGCTCTACTTCCAGCGCATGATCGAGCTGCTCGGGCTGAACAGCCAGCCCGCCATCGCGCTGGACCTGGAGCAGACCTACTGGCGCACGCTGATGACCACGGCGCGCCTCCATCCGGGCGCCGAGGAGACGCTGATCGAGCTGCGCGCGGCGGGCCTGCCGCTGGGCCTCGTCACCGACCTGACGGCGCAGATCCAGTTCCGCAAGCTCGTCTATTTCGGCATCGACCGCTATTTCGACATCGTCGTCACCTCCGAGGAGGCGGGCGTGGACAAGGTGGGGCTGAAGCCCTTCGAGGTGGCGGCCGCCAAGCTGGAGCTGCAGCCCGGCGACCGCATCTGGTTCATCGGCGACGCCGAGTGCGACGTGGTGGCCAGCAAGAAGGTGCTGAACGCCGCCACCTTCCAGAAGCTGCACCCTGGCGCCAGCGCGCAGCATGTGCATGACGGCGTGGATGCCACCTTCCACGCCTTCGCCGATTTCCGCGACTGGGCGCGCGGCATCGTCGCTTCCGCCTGAACGGCGCGCCCCCTGAACAGGCCCCGCTCCGCCGGAGCGGCGCCGCAGCAACCGGAAGGCTGACGCCATGACGGAATTCGTCGTCTCGGCACGCGAGGACCTCTACCGCCTGAAGCGGATGCGCGGCCTCTCGCGCGTCGTCATCCACACGCAGCGCCTCGTCTACCGCAACCTGATGATGCACGCGCTGAAGTATGGCGTGTGGGCGCTGGAGCCCGGCGGCACGCTGCTGGTGCGCGACCGCTCGCCCAACGTGTTCGACCTCTGGCCGCGCTTCGTGTCCTTCAAGCTGATCCGGCAATGGACCTACAAGGCGCTGGCGCGGGACGCGGCGCCGGTGCGGCTCGATGCCGCGGCGGGCGAGATCGAGCTGGTCCGCACCCGGCCGCACACGCCCCCTGGCTGGAGCGCGGGCGTGGTCTTCTCCGGCCAGGCGGCCGAGTTGCCGCGCCTGCGCGAATGCCTCGACGCCCTGCTGCGCCAGCCGGAGCTGCTGGCGGAGAACGGGGGCGAGATCATGGTCAGCGGCCCGGCCGCGGCGGCCGGCTGCCTGGAGGGCTACCCGCAGGTCCGCTACCACGTCCACGAGATGCCGCCCGGGCCGCGGGTGATGATCTGCGGCAAGAAGAACGCGCTGATCCGCGCCCTGCGCGGGCCGCGCGTGGCGGTGATGCACAGCCGCATCGTCCTCGCGCCCGACACGCTGCGCCACGTCCCGCCAGAGTTCGAGATCATCACGCCGCGCGTGCTGTCGCAGGGGGCGGCGGGCATGGAGGACTATCTCTCGCTCGGCGTGCATGACAGCGGCATGCCGGGCCACGCCCCGCGGCTGACGCCCTCCAGCCTGCGCCGCGCCACGCCCGAGCGCTATCTCGACCTCTACGAGCAGGGCTACCCCTATGTGGATGGCGGCCTGTTCATGCTGCGCAAGGACGTCCATGACCGCTGCCCGCTGAACGAGGACGTCGCCTGGGACGAGGCGGAGGACCTGGAATGGTGCAACCGCGCCCTGGCCGCCGGGCTGCTGATCGACCTGGCACCTGAGGCGAGCGCGGTCTCGGCGGTGGGCAAGCTGCGCTCCCTGCCCCTGCCGCCGCGCGTGATGCGCTGGGTGCGCGACGCCAAGTTCGCCGCCTATGCCGGGCGCCACCGGCTGCGCGACCGGGCCGAGCGCTGGCTGGGGCGGCGCTGATGCTGCGCAACGCCGCGCTGCGCAAGTCGCTCACCTTCTTCCTGCTGAAATCCGCCAACACCGCGCTGGCGACGCTGTGGAGCTTCCTGCTCGCCTACAGCCTGGTGCGCATCGTGGGGCTGGAGGACTACGCCTTCTTCGCCACGGTGATCGCCTTCGCCTCCCTGGTGCTGCAGGCCGATCTCGGCATCTCCATCCGCCTCTTCGGCCGCATGCGGCAGGACTTCCTGCATCCCGGCCAGGCCTCGCGGCAGGATCTCGGCAGCGCCGCCATGGCCGCGCTCTGGTCCTATGCCGCGCTCGCGGTGCTGGCCACGCTGGTGTTCGGGCTGGTGGTCTGGGCCGCCGGGCTGGGCAACGAGGCCTACCGCCCGCTCTACCTGCTGCTCTTCCTGGGCTCCGCCCTGCCGCTGCCCTGGATGATCCTGCGCGTCACCGCCAATGCCTTCGACGCCTATGTGATGACCGAGGCGATCGACTTCGTGCGCCGCTCCGCGCTGTTCGGGCTGACCCTGGCGCTGCTCGCCGGCCTGCCGCTGATGGCCTATTCGCTCGCCTTCGTGGCGCTGTGGCTGGCGGGGCTGCTGCTGTTGTTCCTGCTGGCGCGCCGGCGCGTGCCGCTGCTCGCCCAGGCCGGGCTGCGCGCGGGGCACGGATTCGCCGTGCTGCGGCGGGACCTGCACGGCATCGCAGCCTCCGCGCAGCTCTCCATCTCCGAGTTCCTGATCTACATCTTTCCCTACTACGCCATCCCGATGATGCACCGCGACGCGCTGGCGCTCGTCGCCTTCGACATGTTCTACAAGGTCACCCGCTTCGCCACCACGGCCTACCTCACCGTGTCCGAGACGCTGCTGCCGCACCAGACCCGCGCCTGGCACGCGGGCGACATCGCGGGGCTGTGGCGCACGCTGCGCCTGGCCTTCCTGCTCGGCCTGGTGCCGATGCTGGGCGGAATCGGCGTGATCGGCCTGTTCGGGGAGCGCTTCTTCGGCCTGCTGCTGGGCGATGCGGGCGTGGTGTCGCCGGCGGTGCGGGCGGCGATCTGCGTCATGCTGGCGCTGATGCTGGTGCAGACCCTGTCGGGCGCGGTGCTGGCGGCGACGGGGCATCTGGCGCCGCTTGCCCGGCGCGCCTCGCTCACGCTGCTGGCCATGCTGGGCTTCGCCGCGCTCACCGCGTGGCAGGGCTGGCCGGTCGAGCTGTTCATCGCCGGCTATGTGGCGCTGTATGGCTGCGAGGCGCTGGCCTATCTGGTGCTGCTGCTCGGCACGATCCGGCGCCTGGAGAAAGGCTCCTCGCCCGCGGGGACCCCCATAGGGGTCTGAGGGCCCCCGCGGCCCGAGGGTCACGCCGCGGGGAACATCTTGTCCTGTTCGGCCCGCAGCATGTCGATGAGGCGACCGGGGGGGATCTCCACATCGTCATAGGTGAGCACGGCATCCTTCGGGATGTCGCGCTTCAGGCGGCAGCCCTGGGCCATGCCCATGGGCAGCAGCTTCTCGCGGCGCGAGATGCCGTAGGTCTCGCACTGCCCGTAGGTCATGTAGCCACCGAGGGCATCGATCTCCTCGCCGGCCTTGAGGTCCTTCTTGGCCGTGGCGACGATATCGACGCGCGGGCCGTCGATCGGCTGCAGCACCGCGTCGCCGCACAGCACCACGCGGGCCACCGAGATGGGGATCTCGAAGTGGCAGAGGTGGTAGGGCGTGTAGAAGCTGTAGAGCGGGCCGGTGCCGAGCTTGTACAGGTTCAGGTAGTGCTTCTGCTTCGGGTCGTCATGCGTGGCCAGGACGTAGATGCCCGGGCCGGGCTTGCTGCCGACGACGTAGTCGACGATGCCGCCCTTCTCCTTCAGCATGTCGATGTCGTAGAGGCCGGTCAGCTCGTCCACATGGCCGCGGTGGTCGCGCCCGATCATGCCGCGCTGGTTCACCGTCATGCCGGTGGCATTGGCGACGATGGCCTGCTCGAAGCTGATCTTGGTGCCGTCGGCGAAGCTGGTCACCATGTAGGGGTCCTGCCCCCACTGCCTGGCGAAGCCTTCCTGCGTCGTCGGGTTGCGGTAGGGGTCCTGGAGGCCCTTGATGTTGCCGCAGACCAGCGGCGTCAGGCCGATCGACCGGACGAAGCGGAACAGGTTCATCTGCACGCCGGGCTGGTCGCCATCGGCGCCGGTGAAGATGATGCCGGCGGCGTCCGCCTTCTTCTTCAGCAGCGGCCCGACCGTGCCGTCCAGCTCGGCGTTCATCGAGACCATGTGCTTGCGGTTCTCGATCGCCGCCATGGTGACCTGCGCGCCGTACTCGATGGCGCCCGTGGCATCCACCAGGCATTCCAGGGCCGGCGAGCGGCAGAGCAGCATCGGGTCCTGGGTGATGGCGGGGCGGCCCTGGGCGATCGCCTCGGCCAGCGCCGCATCCGTCTCCACCACCGCGACATCGGTGACGCCGGCCAGCTCGAAGGCCTGCCGCGCGCGCTCGATGCTGCGGTTGCAGATCACCGAAAGCTCCATGCCGGGCACGGAGTTGACGATCTGGTTGGTGATGCCCTTGGCCATGAAGCCGGCGCCGAACATGCCGACGCGCACCGGCCTGCCGTCCGCCGCGCGCTTCCTGAGCAGCGTGTCATAGATCATGATGCGTCTCCGGCCGGCTCAGCGCACGCCGCGCAGTTGTTCGACGGCATGGAAGCCGGCGTCGAAAAGCGGCCAGCTCCGGTCCTTCTCCGACACCAGCTCCGGCTGGATCGGCCAGTCGATGCCCAGATGCGGGTCGTCGAAGCGCAGGCCGCGCTCGCCGCCCGGCATGTAGGCGTCGCTGACCATGTAGAAGGCCTCGGTGTCGTCGCGCAGGGTGATGAAGCCATGCGCGAAGCCCCGCGGCACGTAGAGCATCTGGCGGTTGTCCTCGCTCAGCTCGATGCCGAAGTGCTGGCCGTAGCTGGGCGAATCCGGGCGCATGTCGACGATGACGTCGTAGAGCGCGCCGCGCAGGCAGCGCACCAGCTTCACCTCCGCCGCCGGCGGCAGCTGGTAGTGCATGCCGCGCAGCGTCCCCTTGCGGGGGTTGAAGGAGTTGTTGACCTGCGTGTAGCGGCTGACCAGCCCGGCGCCTGCGAATTCCTGCTCGCAGAAGGCGCGGGCGAAGAAGCCGCGCTCATCGGCGCGCGGCTCCATCTCGATCACATGCGCATCCTGCAGGGGCGTCTTGTGGAACTTCATGCCACGGCCTTCTGCGGCTCGAGATTGCTGTCCACGGCGCCCGAGGCGATCAGCTTCTCCAGCGTCACCAGGCGGATGGCGGCGGAGTTGCGGTAGTTGCGGTCGGCGAAGCCCTGGGCGGCCAGCTCGTCGCGCAGCTCGGCGATGGCGCCGTCCAGCGTCTCGCGCGGCTGGTGGTCGGGCGCCAGCCGGGCGAAGAGCGAGAAGTCCACCTTGTAGGAGCGCTTGTCGGGCGGCGCGGAGGTGGCGATGGAAACCTTCGCCTGCGGCATGGCGCGGCCGACCGCCTCGGCGAGCTCGCGCACCTGGTAGTTCCAGCGCTCGGCGCCGACATTGACGGACAGGAAGTTGCCGCCATTCTCGGCCGGGCGGGTGATCGCCCACTCGATGGCGCGTGCCATGTCGCGGACATGGATCAGCGGCCGCCAGGGCGTGCCGTCGCTCAGCACGCTGACCTCGCCATTGGCGAGGGCGCCGGCCACGAAGTCGTTCAGCACCAGGTCGAGCCGCAGGCGCGGGGACATGCCGCAGGCGGTCGCGAAGCGCAGGCAGGAGATCACCATCTCGCCGTTGTCGAGCGCGCGCAGCGAGTTCTCGGTGTCGATCTTGGAGCGCGCATAGGCGGTGAGCGGGTTGAGCGTGTCCTCCTCGACCCGCGCCCGGCCATCGGCGGCGAAGCCATAGACGCTGCAGGAGGAGGCGAAGACGAAGTGCCGGACCCCCGCCTCGGCCGCGGCCTTGGCGACGTCGACGCTGGCGCGGTGGTTGATCGCGTCCGTCACCGCCTCGAAGCGCTGGCCCATCGGGTCGTTCGAGATGGCGGCGAGGTGCACCACCGTGTCGAAGCCGCGCAGATCCTCGGTGCCGAGGTCGCGCACGTCGCCGAAGCGCTGCTCGTCGAGCAGGGTCTCGGGGAGCGGGTCGCGCGTGGTGAGGCAGTGGCCGAACCAGCCGCGGTCGTAGCCGATCAGCGTGGCGTCAGGAAAGGCGTCCCGCAGGTGCCGGACGACGACCGGACCGACATAGCCCATATTGCCGGTGATCAGGATACGCATGGTTTCAGCACCCCCAAACGCGCCACGGCGCCTTGCCGGAAGCCCACAATCCCTCGAGATGGCTCCGGTCGCGGATGGTGTCCATCGGATGCCAGAAGCCATGGTGCTGGTAGACCGACATCTGCCCGTCGGCGCAGAGGCGCTCGATCGGCTGGTCCTCCCAGACGGTGGAGTCGCCCTCGATGTAGTCGCTCACCTTCGGGCTGAGCACAAAGAAGCCGCCATTGATCCAGCCGCCATCGCCCTGGATCTTCTCCTTGAAGGCGGTGACCTGCTTGCCCTCGATCTGCAGCGCGCCGAAGCGGCCGGCGGGCTGCGTGGCCGTCATGGTGGCCAGGCGCCCCTCCGCCTTGTGCAGGGCGATGGTGGCGGTGATGTCGATGTTGCCGACGCCGTCGCCATAGGTCAGGCAGAAGGCGTCCTCGTCCTTCAGGTAGGGCATGACGCGCTTGATGCGCCCGCCCGTCATGCTGTCCTCGCCCGTGTCCACCAGCGTGACCCGCCAGTTCTCCGCCCGGGCGTTGTGGACCTCCATGCTGTTCCGCTCGAGATCGAACGTCACGTCGGACATGTACATGAAGTAGTTCTTGAAATATTCCTTGATGACGTTGCCGCGATAGCCGAGACACACAACAAAGTCGTTGATGCCATGGGCACTGTAGATTTTCATGATGTGCCAAAGGATAGGACGGCCGCCGATCTCAACCATGGGTTTCGGGCGAACCGAGGTCTCCTCGGCAAGGCGGGTTCCCAGTCCACCGGCCAAGATGACTGCCTTCATATCTCAGAACCTTCGCTGCTGGAGCGGCATTTGGAAATCCCAGGATGATTTGTCCCAAGACATATTCGCAGTGTGATTTATGAGACCGGGTTTGCCTAGGGAGAACGGGATCACCAAATAGTCAATACGAAATTGTTATTCCACAACCACAACCAGGGGCTTGCCCGAGCTATTCGTCCTGCGGCTGCCGAAACGGTCACGAAGCCGGCATGGCGCCTTTTGCCTGATCTCATAAATTTGTTCTGTTTCTGCTTGTTTTTTGGGAGCGATTCCAAAAAATTTAGACTGCCGCAACGCGCTGATCGGCAGGCCATGCGTTCTGTGTGAAGGCCGGACAAGGAATTGAGCAGCATGACTGAAGACACGCAGGTTACGATTGGCATGCCTGTCCGGAATGGCGGGCAGCAGATCCGGACCGCGATCGATTCTCTGTTGTCGCAGACGCACAGGAACATCAGGCTCGTCATCTCGGACAACTGCTCGACCGACGAGACGCGCGAGATCTGCCGCGAATACGCCCGCCGCGACAGCCGCGTCACCCTGCACGAGCAGCCGGAGAATCTCGGCATCTGCGGCAATTTCCGCTTCGTGCTGATGCAGGCCGACACCCCCTTCTTCCTCTGGGCCTGCCATGACGACGTCTGGGCGCCCGAGTTCATCCAGAAGAACCTGGAGAACCTGCAGCGCAACCCGCAGGCCGTGGCCAGCACCTCGCGCGTCGCCATGGTGACGCCCGACGGGCGGCGGGCGATGTCGAACGGCACCTTCGCGCTCCAGGGCCCGGCGGCCGACCGCCTGCGCGCCTTCTTCTGGGACCCGGGCGAGGTGTCGCGCTTCTACGGCGTCTACCGCACCGAGGCGCTGAAGCGCTCCTTCCCCGAGGACATCGACGTCTTCGGCTATGACTGGATCGTCATGGCGCTGAACCTGCTGGAAGGCGAGCATCTCGAACTGCCCGAGGTGCTGCTGGCGCGCGAGGACCACGACGCCGACCACTACCACCGCACCCTGGTGCGCCGGCAGCCGCGCCGGCTCTACCGCTGGATGCCGCACCTGCCCATGGCGCAGGTACTCCGCCGCCGCCTGCCGCCGGAGATCTGGCGCGCCTGCCGCGGCCGCATCCTGCGGCGCAACGCCATCCAGTCCCTGATGTACTTCAAGTACCGCGTCCCGGCCCTGGCGCCGCTCATCCGCACCCTGTCCGTGCTGGAGCGTGCCCGCACCCGCTACATCAAGGCCATCTGAGGCCGCGCCTCCCGCCGGGCCCTATCCGGCGGGATCCTCGCCCATATCCTGGGCGGGGCCGGAGCAGGGCTGCCACAGCAGGGCGGCCACCTCCGCCGCCGGCACGGGCGGGCTGAACAGGTAGCCCTGCGCGTCGGTGCAGCCGAGCTGCCGCAGGGCCTCGAGCTGCTCCGCCGTCTCGACCCCCTCCGCCGTGACCGACAGGCCCAGGCTGTGGCCCATGCCCACCACGGCGCTGACGATGGCCTTCGACTCGACCCGTCCCGGCAGGCCGGCGATGAAGGAGCGGTCGATCTTGATCTTGTCGAAGCGGATCCGCAGCAGATAGCCGAGCGACGAGAAGCCGGTGCCGAAATCGTCCAGCGCGATCCGCACGCCCAGCGCCCGCAGCGCGTCGAGCGTGGCGATGTTGGCCGGGTCGTCCTGCAGCAGCGTCGATTCGGTGATCTCCAGCTCCAGCCGGCCGGGCCGCAGGGCGGTCACGCACAGCGTCTCGGACAGGGCGCGGAGCAGGCCCGGGTCGCGGAACTGCACCGCCGAGAGGTTGACCGCGACATTCACCGTGTCCGGCCAGCACGTCGCCGCGCGGCAGGCATTGCGCAGGATCCACTCGCCGAGGCGGATGATCATCCCGCTCTCCTCGGCGAGCGGGATGAACTCCGCGGGCGATACCGGGCCGTAGAGCGGGTGGCGCCAGCGCAGCAGCGTCTCGAGGCAGGTGACGCGGCCGTTGCGCAGGTCGACGAGCGGCTGGAAGTGGAGCGAAAGCTCGCCGCGCTTCAGCGCGCTCCGCAGCCCCGCCTTCAGCATCTGCCTGCGCCGCACCGCCTCGTCCATGGTGGGCTCGAAGAAGCGGAAGGTCCCGCGCCCGCCGGACTTGGCGTGGTAGAGCGCGATGTCGGCGTTCTTGATCAGGCTTTCCGGCGTGTCGCCATGCGCGGGCGCCAGGGCCAGGCCGATGCTGGTGCCCGCCGCCACGAGCTGCCCCTCCAGGTGGTAGTCCTCGTCCAGCAGCGCCACGAGGCGGCGGGCCATGGCGGCCGCCTCCTCCGGCGCCGCCAGCCTCGTCTGGAGCAGCGCGAACTCGTCGCCGCCCAGGCGGAAGACGCCGCCGCCCGCCGGCTGGAGCGTCCGCAGCCGGTCCGCCACCTGTTGCAGCAGGCTGTCTCCCGCCGTGTGGCCCAGCGCGTCGTTGATGCCCTTGAAGTGGTCGAGGTCGAGATAGTGCAGCGCCATGGCCCGCCCATCCCGCGGCTCGGCCAGGAGCCGCTTCAGCTCGGCGTGGAACTGCCGCCGGTTCGGCAGGCCGGTCAGCGGGTCGTGGCAGGCCAGGTAGGCGGCGCGCTGCTCGGCGTTCCGCTTCTCGCTGATGTCGTGCGACACCACGAGCAGCCGGACCACCGCCCCGCCGGCGTTGCGCACGGGCGACACGGTCACGTCCCACCACCGGGGCGCGCCCCTCAGGGTCGGGCAGAAGCCGGTGAAGCGGGCGGCGAGGCCGGCCCTGGCGGCGTCCAGCGCGCGCCGGGCCTCGCCGGCCATCTCCGGCGGCAGCAGGCCGGCCCATTCCCGCCCGAGCAGCAGGGCGGGCTCGCCCACCTCCATGAGGATCTCGCCGGGGCCGTTCATGAACTGCACGCGGCCGGCGAGGTCGAGCAGCTTGATGCAGCCGGTGCTGCTCTCGATGACGCTGCGGGTCAGCTCCTCGCTCTCGCGCAGGGCCTCCTCGGCGCGGGCGCGGTCGGTCACGTCCCAGCCCGCGACCAGCACCGCCTCCCGCCCCTCGAAGACGAAGTGGCGGGACAGGATGTCGGCGATCCGCTCGCCGCCCAGCGCGTCCACATGCCGCCAGTTCCGGCAGATCCGGACCGCGCGGCGGGGCGCGGCGGGCGTGGCGCAGGCCGCCTCGCGCTCCCCGGGGGCCTGGATGCCGGCGCGGAGATCCGGCACGGCCATCTCGAGAAAGGCCTCGCGCGACCAGCCATAGGCCGCCACGGCGGCATCGTTCACGGCCAGGAAGCGCATGGTTTCCCGGTCATGCACCCACATCGGCACCGGGTTGTGCCGGAACAGCAGGCCCAGCGCCTCCTCCGCCTCCCCCGGGAGCGCGATGGCGGTGGCCGCGCACAGCACCCCCTCCGTGCCCCCCCGCTCCCCCTCCACCGGGCTCAGGGTGAGCCGCAGGGCGGGCCGGTCGCGCTCCCCGGCGCCGCCCGCGCGGCCTGGCCAGTCCAGCGTGGCGAGGCAGCCGAGCCGCAGCACCCTTTCCAGCGGATCGGACAGGGCGGCGGAAAGCGCCGCCAGCGCCTTCGCCGCACCGCCCCCGCCGGCGCCCCCACTCGCGCCCGCGCCCACGCCCACGCTGGGCGCCTCCGGTCCGCCGATGAGCGCGACCATCGCCTTGTTGAGGGCGAAGGGCCGCCGGTCGGCGCCAAAGACGCAATAGGCCAGGGGGCAGGCCTCGAGCCCTGCGGCGAGCGCCCGGAGCCTGGCATCCGCTTCCCGCGGTTCGCCACCCGCCGTGGCGTGGCGCAGGGCTGGGCTGGTCATCGACACTCCGTTCATCACCGGAGACGCCACAGGGCATGTCACTGGTGCGCGAGCATAGCGAGATGCTTCGCTGCGATGCAACGGCCACTGGCGCCAGCGACCCCATGGAATCCTAAAGACTTCGGGATCGGAATGAATGTGGGCTGCCAGGATGCCGCCCGCCTCACCCCGGCCGCGGCTCCGCGTCCAGCCGCGCCGCCATGCCCTCCAGCCCCGGCGCGGAGGCGGGGTAGCGCTCCAGCACCAGCGGGTCGTGGCCGGGGATGATGTGGGCGGGCGAGCTGGCCAGGCGGTGCAGCGCGTCGTAGCCCTCCAGCACCTGCGTCATGTCCGCCACGATGGGAAAGGGCCGGCGCTGCTCGAGATTGGCGTAGAAATGCGTGGCGTCCGAGGCCAGCACCACCCAGCCGCGCCGCGTGCGTACGCGCATCACCTGCAGCCCCAGCGAATGCCCCCCCACATGGTGCAGGCTGACGCCCGGGGCCAGCTCCACGCTGCCGTCGTGGAAGCTGGCGCGGCCGGCGAAGACGCGGTCCACCATCGCCTTCACGTCCTCCGCCTCGAAGGGCGCGCGCAGCGTCCCGTGGCACATGCAGCGCCCCGTGCAGAAGGCCATCTCCCGGTCCTGGATGTGGTAGCGCGCGCCGGGAAACATGCCGGCATTGCCCGCATGGTCGTAGTGCATGTGCGACAGCACCACGTCGGTGGCCTCCGCCGCCTCGATGCCGATGCGCCGCAACCCCTCGGCCGGGGTGCAGAGCAGCCGGCGGCCGCGCCGCGCCGCCACCTCGGCGCTGAAACCGGTGTCGAGGATGAAGCTCCGCCGCCGCCCGACCACCGCCCAGACGAAGTAGTCGAGCGGCATCGGCGCGTTGTCGTGCGGGTCGCCGCCGATGAAGTTCTCATGCGCCGGGCGGTCATGCCGCGCATACTTCACGGCATGGATCTCGTAGCTGTCCTCGTCCTGTCCGGGCATGGCCGGTCCTCCCTTCCGCGCCCGGGGCCTGGCCGCCGGGCCGCCGCGTTGGCCGGCATGGCGCCGGCGCCGCCACCATGCCCGCGCCCGGCGGGCGGGGCGACCCCCGCCTTTCCCGCCGCACGAGGGGCTCAGAGCGGCAGCAGGCCGTCGCTCTTGACTTCCTCCATCACGGCATAGGTCCGCGTTTCGCGCACGCCGGGCAGGGCCAGCAGCACGTCGCCCAGGAAGCGGCGATAGGCCGCCATGTCCCGCACCCGGGTCTTGACCAGGTAGTCGAAGCCGCCCGCCACCATGTGGCACTCCAGCACCTCCGGCGCCCGGTTCACCGCCTCGGCGAAGCGGGTGAAGACATCCGGCGTGGTCTTGTCGAGCAGCACCTCGACGAAGACCAGCAGGCCGAAGCCCAGCCGGTGCGGGTCCAGCCGCGCGCCGAAGCCGGTCACGAAGCCTTCCCGCAGCAGCCGCCGCATCCGCTCGCTGGTGGCCGTGGGGGACAGTCCCACGCGCTCGGCCAGCTCCAGGTTGGTGATCCGCCCCTCGCGCTGGAGGACGGAAAGGATCATGCGGTCCGTCCGGTCGGTCATCGGTATCTTTCACCAGGAAATGGGCTTAACGGCGCCGATCATACGGCTGGATGCGCGAAAGTCCCGTGTTGATCGGCCGGCGGCGCGGCTACCATCCCCTTGTCCCGCCGACCCGCCGAGAGAGTGCATGATGAGCACCGACCTTCTGCCCCCGCCCTTCCAGGCCCTCGCGGAGGAGGTCCGGCCGCCGGCCCCGCTGCGCGATGCCATCACCCGCGCCACGCGCCGGCCGGAAACGGAATGCCTGCCGCCCCTGCTGGCCGCCGCCGCCCTGTCCCCCGCGCAGGAGGAACAGGCCGCGGCGCTGGCGCGCCGCCTGGTGCTGGGCCTGCGCGCCAGGCCGCGCCAGGGCGGGGTGGAGGCGCTGATGCGGGAGTTCTCGCTGTCCAGCCAGGAGGGCGTGGCGCTGATGTGCCTGGCCGAGGCGCTGCTGCGCATCCCCGACACCGCGACGCGCGACGCGCTGATCCGCGACAAGATCGCGGGCGGCGACTGGCGCGCCCATCTCGGCCGTTCCGGCTCGCTCTTCGTGAACGCCGTCACCTGGGGGCTGGTGGTCACGGGGCGGCTGGCCTCGCCCGAGGGCGAGGCGGGGCTGGCCAGTGCCCTCACCCGCCTGCTGCGCCGGGCGGGGGAGCCCGCCATCCGCCGCGGCGTCGACCTCGCCATGCGCATGCTGGGCGAGCAGTTCGTCACCGGCCAGACCATCGCGGAGGCCCTGGCCAATGGCCGGGCGCGGGAGCGGCAGGGCTTCCGCCATTCCTACGACATGCTGGGCGAGGCCGCGGCCACGGCGGCGGACGCGGCGCGCTACCGGCGCAGCTACGAGGAGGCCATCCACGCCATCGGGCAGGCCTCGGCCGGGCGCGGCATCCAGGAAGGGCCGGGCATCTCCATCAAGCTCTCCGCCCTGCACCCGCGCTATGCCCGGGCGCAGCGCGGCCGGGTGATGGCGGAGCTGCTGCCCCGCCTGGCCGGCCTCGCGGCGCTGGCCCGCCACCACGACATCGGCCTCAACATCGACGCCGAGGAGGCGGACCGGCTGGAGCTGTCCCTCGACCTGCTGGAGGCGCTCTGCCACGATACGCGGCTGGCGGGGTGGGACGGCGTCGGCTTCGTGGTGCAGGCCTATCAGCGCCGCGCGCCCTTCGTCATTGACTTCCTGATCGACCTCGCCCGGCGCACGGGGCGGCGCATGATGGTGCGGCTGGTCAAGGGCGCCTACTGGGACAGCGAGATCAAGCGCGCGCAGCAGGACGGGCTGGAAAGCTTCCCCGTCTTCACCCGCAAGGTCCACACGGACGTCTCCTACCTCGCCTGCGCGCGGAAGCTGCTGGAGGCGCCGGACGCGGTGTTCCCGCAATTCGCCACGCACAACGCGCGGACGCTGGCCGCCATCCACGCCATGGCCGGGCCGGAGCGCTACCGGCCGGGCCAGTACGAGTTCCAGTGCCTGCACGGCATGGGCGAGCCGCTCTACGAGGCGGTGGTCGGGCCCGCGGGGCTGGACCGGCCCTGCCGCATCTATGCCCCCGTCGGCACGCATGAGACGCTGCTGGCCTATCTGGTGCGGCGCCTGCTGGAGAACGGCGCCAACACCTCCTTCGTGAACCGGATCAACGACCCTGGCGTGCCGGTGGAGGCGCTGGTGGCGGACCCCGTGGCCGCCGCCGCCGCTCTCGTGCCGCCGGGCCGGCCGCATGACGCCATTGCCGCGCCCGCCGCCCTGTTCGGCGCCGCGCGGCGCAACGCGGCCGGGCTCGACCTGGCGGACGAGCACCGCATCGCCGAACTCGCCGGAACCCTCCGCGCCAACGCCGCGCCGCTGCGTGCCGCGCCCACCCTGGCGGAGGGCACCGCCCCGCCTCGCCCCGTGCGCAACCCGGCCGACCGGCGCGACGTGGTGGGCCATGTCGCCGAGGCGGCGCCGGAGGCGGTGGACGCCGCCCTGGCCCGCGCCGTGGCGGCCGCGCCCGGCTGGGCCGCCCTGTCCGGCGCCGCGCGCGCCGCCCGCCTGGAGCGCGCTGCGGAGCTGATGGAGGCGCGCCTGCCGGCCCTGCTCGGCACCATCGTGCGCGAGGCCGGCAAGTCGCTGCCCAACGCGGTGGGCGAGGTGCGCGAGGCGGTGGACTTCCTGCGCTACTACGCCGCCGAGGCGCGGGGCTTCGCCGCCGCGACCCACCGCCCGCTCGGCGTGGTCGCCTGCATCTCGCCCTGGAACTTCCCGCTGGCCATCTTCACCGGCCAGGTGGCGGCGGCGCTGGCGGCGGGCAATGCCGTGCTGGCCAAGCCGGCCGAGGAGGCGCCGCTCACCGCCGGCCTCGCCATCGGCCTGCTGCACGAGGCGGGCGTGCCGCCCGGGGCGGCGCAGCTCCTGCCGGGCGACGGCGCGGTGGGCGCGCGGCTGGTGGCCGACCCGCGCGTGGGCGGCGTCATGTTCACCGGCTCCACCGAGGTGGCCCGCCGCATCCAGCGGCGGATCGCCGGGCGCCTCGGCGCCGATGGCCGGCCCGTGCCGCTGGTCGCCGAGACGGGCGGGCTGAACGCGATGGTGGTGGACAGCTCGGCGCTGGCCGAGCAGGTGGTGGCCGACGTGCTGGCCTCGGCCTTCGACAGCGCCGGGCAGCGCTGCTCGGCGCTGCGCCTGCTCTGCGTGCAGGAGGAGGCGGCGGATCGGCTCCTGGAGATGCTGAAGGGCGCCATGGCGGAGCTTTCCACCGGCGATCCGGCGCGGCTTTCCACCGATGTCGGGCCCGTCATCGGCGAGGAGGCGTGGGAGGGTATCCTGGCCCATGTGGCCGCGATGCGGCGGCGCGGCCACGCCGTGCACGCCCTGCCCCTGCCGGCAGCGTGCCGGCATGGCAGCTTCGTCGCGCCCACCCTCATCGAGATCGACCGCGTGGAAGCGCTGGAGCGCGAGGTGTTCGGCCCCGTGCTGCACGTCCTGCGCTTCCGCCGCGAGGCGCTGGACGGGCTGATGGCCGAGCTGCGGGCCACCGGCCACGCGCTGACCTTCGGCATCCATTCCCGCATCGACGCCACGATCCGGCGGCTCGCGGAGCAGGCGCCGGCCGGCAACGTCTATGTCAGCCGCAACATCATCGGCGCCGTGGTGGGCGTGCAGCCCTTTGGCGGGCACGGCCTTTCGGGCACCGGGCCGAAGGCGGGCGGTCCGCTCTACCTGCGCCGCCTGCTGGCCGCCTGCCCGCCCGCCATGGGCCTGCCCGAAGGCACGCCGCCCGAGGCGGCGCGGCTGTGGCGCGGCTGGCTCGCCTCCCAGGGCCTGCCGCTCCCCGCGACGCCCGCGCCGCTGGCCCCGCCCCGGCTGCTGCCCGGTCCGGTGGGCGAGGAGAACCGCCACGGGCTGCACTCGCGCGGCACCGTGCTCTGCGCCGCCGCCACCCGGGAAGGGCTGGCGCGGCTGGCCGATGCCGCGCTGCTGGCCGGCAACCGGGTGCGGCTGCATGCCCCGCCCGGGGTGCTGCCGGAAACGCTGCCGGAAACACTGCCGGAGGCGCTGCGCCCCTGGGTGACGCCCGTCGCCGCGCCGGACCCCGCCGGCTGCGACGTGGTCCTGCACGAGGGCGACGCGGCGTCGCTGCTCGCCCTGTGCCAGGCGGCTGCCGCCGGCGAGGGCCCGATCGTCCCCGTGCTGGCCGCCGGCGCCGAGGGCCACCTGCCGATGGAGATGCTGGTGCTGGAGCGCTCCGTCAGCATCAACACCGCCGCGGCGGGGGGGAATGCCAGCCTGATGGCGCTGGAGGACGGCACCGGTCCCTTGCCCGGCTGAGGATGCCGGCGGGACTCTAGGCGGGGCTGCCAATGAGGCTCCGGGCGGCGCTGGCGCAGGGCGGCCACAGGGGCGGGGGAAAATGGCCGGCGGCGGAAGGCGCGGGGCTTGCCGGCCTTGCCAGCCTTCCCCTTCCGCGACAGGGTGGGGCGTTGCCTCCGGGACGCGGCGCCACGGAAAAGCGCAACTCCGCGTGGCCCGGGGCCGGGACGGCGCAGAGAAGGCTTGATCTGGGCTGATTCCGTGAAAAAATATTTCGCCGTCTCCATGCGGGAGCGGTGCCACGGCCGAACTGAAGTTGGGATCGCTCCGATGCCTTCAAAGAACACGCTCAGGAATGACATGGGAGACATCGCAGCGGTCCGCCCCGGCACGGAGAAGGGCGCGGCCCGCGCCCGCCGCCTCCCCGCCGCGCTGAGCCTGCTCTGCCTGCCCGGCTTCCTCGCCCTGGCGCCCGCCGGCGCCGCCCTGCTGGCCCTGGCGCCCGCCGGCGCCGCGGCGCAGACCGCCACGATCGGGCCGGAGGCCACGGCGCGCGGCGTCACCGTGATGACCCGCCCCCGCCCGGACTACGACCCGGCCGGCGTGCGCCTGGGCGGCTTCCGCATCGACAGCGCCCTCGAGCTGGGCATGGGCTATGACGACAACCTCCAGCCCGGCCGCGAGAACGAGAAGGGCGACGCCTTCTTCACCGAGGCGCTGAGCGTCTCGGCCAACAGCTTCTGGACGCGCCACGCCCTGGGCCTGACCGCCTCGCAGTCCACCCGCCAGCACATCCGCGAAAGCAGCCTGAACTGGAACGACTACGCGGTGGGGGTGAACGGGCGCTACGACATCGGCCGCGCCTCCTCGGTCTTCGGCAGCTACAACTACCAGCGCTCGCATCTCGACGTCGACAATTTCGACGTGCAGGAAAGCGGCTTCAGCCGCCCGGTCCCGTATGACCAGCACATCTTCGAGGTGGGCGGCGTCGCCGCCTTCAACCGCCTGGCGCTGAAGCCCTCCGCCGAGTACCGCATCATCCGCTACGAGGACCGCACCAGCGGGGACCAGCGGGAGATCAACTCGGGGAACGACTACAACTCGCTCCAGGGCGAGCTGGAGGCGGACTACACCGTCGTCGAGGGCCGGCACCTGCTGGCCCTCGTGCGGGTGCAGGACATCGCCTATGATCGCTCCGAGCAGCGCGGCCGCGACTCCTTCACCTGGGAGGCGCAGGCCGGCTTCCAGTACGACCTGACCGGCCTGTGGCAGGCCCGCCTCACCGCCGGCTACCGCGAGCGCGACTACGACGACCCGACGCTGAAGAACCTGTCCGGCCTCGCCTTCGAGGGCCAGCTGATCATGGTGCCCTCGCAGCTGACCACCGTGACCCTCGCGGTGCAGCGCACGATCGAGGAATCGATCCGCGCCAGCAATGTCAGCTACACCCGCACCCTGGGCCGCGTCACCGTCGATCACGAGCTGCTGCGCAACGTGATCCTGACCGGCGAGCTGCGCGCCGAGCACCGCGACTACCCGGAGCGCGGCAAGGTCACCGACGGCATCGCGCTGGTCGGCGCCCAGTACCTGATCAACCGCAACATGGCGGTGCTGGCCAGCTACCAGCACACCGAGCGGCTGGAGGCGCCGGACGGGGTGCGGGAATACGGCATCAACCAGTTCCAGGTGCGCCTGCGCTTCTCCCTGTAATGAGTCGGGAAATCATCAACTATTGATCGAGAGACGGCGCCTTTCTGCTTCGTCCACGCTGCGTCGATATGTAGATATTTGTCTCATATTTCCAGATTCCGGGAGTGAGAGATGCCTCGTTCTGCTTTTTCGATGAAGGGTGTGCGCGCAGGTCTGCGTGGACTGGCCATGGGCGCCGCGCTCCTGCTGGCCGCCTGCGCGAATCCGGGCGCCGACCTCCCTCCCCTGCCGCAGACCGTAGCCGGCCCCTACAAGCTCGGCCCCGGCGACCAGCTCCGCGTCACCGTGTTCAACGACCCGCGGCTGACCGGCGAGTTCCGCGTCACCGACAGCGGCACCATCGCCCTGCCGCTGGTGGGCGCCATCCCGGTTTCCGGCCGCACCACCGCCGAGGCCGAGACGGCCATCGTGCGCAGCCTGCGCAGCCGCAACCTGTTCAACGACCCCTCCGTGGCGGTCGAGATCCAGGAATACCGGCCCGTCTTCGTGCTCGGCATGGTCGAGCGCGGCGGCCAGACCCCCTACCAGCCGGGCATGACGGCGCTCGCCGCCGTGGCCGTCTCGGGCGGCTTCAACTACCGCGCCGTGACCGAGTATGTGGGCCTCACCCGCATCGGCGAGGACGGCCAGCCCCGCGAATACCGCACGGAGCGCCAGACCCTGCTGCAGCCCGGCGATGTCGTGACGGTGTTCGAGCGCCGCTTCTGAGGCCCGGCGCCACCTGGGCCTGATCCCGGCCAGGCGGAACCGCCTGACCGGACCTGCTCCCGGGGGGCTCCTGAAACGGGAACGGCCCGCCGCGCATCGCGCGGCGGGCCGTTCCGCATTCCAGGGCCCGGCCTTTCCGGCCGCGCCCCGGGGCACGAACCCCTCAGGGCGCGGCCAGGAAGGCGATGATGTCCTTGCGGTCCTGCGCGGCGGCCACGCGTTGCACCATGCGGGTGCCGCGCGCGACGCCGGTCGGGTTGGCCAGGAAGGCGTCCAGGGTGTCTGGCGTCCAGCTCTGGTCCAGCCCCTTCAGCGCCGGCGAATAGTTGTAGCCCTGCACGCCGGCGGCGGCGCGGCCCATCACGCCCTGCAGCGTGGGGCCGACGCCGTTGCGCGGCTGCGCCACCTGGTGGCAGAACTGGCATTGGCGCTGGAACAGGGTACGGCCCCGTGCGGCATCCCCCTCCGCTTCCTGCGCCCGCGCCGGCAGGGAAGCCAGCGCGGCGAGCAGCAGGGTGGAGGACAGCTTCAGGGCGAAGGCACGGTGCATCAGGCGGCTCCCAGGCGGGTCTTGGAAAGGGGCAGGCTGCGGATGCGCTGCCCGGTCAGCGCGGCCACCGCGTTCACCACGGCCGGCGGCACGCCGGGCAGGCCGGGCTCGCCGATGCCGCCCATGGGCGCGCCGCTTTCCACGATGCGCACATGCACGCGCGGCATACGGTCCGGCGGCAGGATCGGATAGCCGTCGAAGTTGCGGGCCTGCGGCGCGCCATCGGCATAGACCACCTCCTCCAGCAGCGCCGAGGACAGGCCGAGCGCCACGGCGGAGTTCACCTGCGCCTCGATGATCGCCGGGTTGACGATGCGGCCCGGGTCGATCGCCACCCAGACATCGTGCACCACCACCTCGCCCTCCTTCAGCGACACCTCGGCGATGGTCGCCACCTCGCTGCCGAAGGGCGAGGCCATGGCGACGCCGCGGGCGCGCCGGGTGCCGTCCGCGGCCTCGTAGGGTCCGCGCTTCCAGCCGCCGGAAAGCGCGCCCACCGCCTCCAGCAGCGCCTTGTGGCGCGGCTTCTCCGCCAGCAACCGCAGGCGCAGCGCATAGGGGTCCTGGCCGGCGGCATCGGCCATCTCGTCGAAGAAGGCCTCGTAGAAGAAGTCGTTCATCGAATGGCCGACGGAGCGCCAGAAGCCGATGACGGCCGGGTTCCTCAGCGGCACATGCGCCACCTGCCGGTTGGGGATGGCGTAGGGCTTGCCCGAGATGCCCTCCACCGCCGAGGGGTCGGCGGCGCCCGGTTTGGTGCCGAACCAGCGGCCGATCGGCCCCTCGCCCACCGCCTCGGCCTCCAGCGCCACGGGCAGCCCGTCGGCGCCGATGCCGGCACGGAAGCGCGCCAGCCCCATCGGCCGCAGCGCGTCGCGCAGGAACTCCTCCTCGCGGCTCCAGATCAGCTTCACCGGCCGGCCCACCGCCTTGGCGAGCTGGATGGCCTGCGGGAAGGGGCTGGCCGCGTCGTAGAGGAAGTGGCGGCCGAAGAAGCCGCCCAGCATGGGCGAGTGGATGTTCACCTTCTCGGGCGCGATGCCGGCCACCTGGGCCGCGACGCGCTGGAACATCTCCGGCGCCTGGTTGGGCAGCCAGAGGTCGAGCGTGCCATCGGCGTTCCAGCGGGCGATGGCCGAGGGCGGCTCGAGCTGGCCATGCGCCAGGTAGGGCGCGTCATAGCTGGCCTCGACCGTGCGCGCGGCGCCCTTCAGCGCCGTGGCGGCGTCGCCCACGGTCTCGGCCGTGTTGCCCGGGCCGGAAGCGGCGGCGAGCGCGGCGCGCATCCCGTCCGAGGAGAAATCCGCCGGCATCACGTTGCGCGCATCCGCCGCCGGCTCGCTCCAGGCGACCTCCAGCGTCTCGGCCGCGCGGCGGGCGCGCCACCAGCGGTCCGCCACCACGGCCACGGCGCCGGGCAGGCGGTGGATGGAATGCACCCCCGGCATCGCCTTCACCGCCGCCTCGTTGGCGATGGCGCCGGGCTCGCAGCCCAGGCGCGGCGCGTGCTGCACGGCAGCCTGCAGCATGCCCTCCACCGCGAGGTCGATGGCATAGACCGCCTTGCCGGTGGATTTCTCGCGCGCGTCGAGCCGCGCCACGGGCTTGCCGATGTAGCGGAAATCCGCCTCGGCGCGCAGGGGCGCGCCGTCCGGCACCGGCAGCGCGGCGGCCTCGGCGGCGAGGGCGCCGTAGTCGAGCGTCCGGCCGGAGCCGGCATGGACCACGCGGCCCGGCTCGGTGGAAAGGCTGTCCAGCGGCACGCCGAGGCGCGTGGCGGCGGCCTGGAGCAGCATCCGCCGGGCGCTGGCGCCGAGCTGGCGCATGGTGGCGTAGCTGCTGCGGACGGAGAAGCTGCCGCCGGTCAGGCGCCGGCCGTTCACCACCATGTAGTCCGCGCCGGGCGGCGCGCATTCCACGACGAAGCGGGCGGGGTCGGCGTCCAGCTCCTCGCCGACGATCTGCGCCATGGCGGTGGAAACGCCCTGGCCGCCCTCGACGAAGGGGCTGCGGAGCAGGATGGCGCCGTCGGGGCGGATCTCCAGGAAGGCGGGCACGCGGGTGCCGGGCTTCGCGGCTCCGCCAGCGGCGGCCGCCTGGGCGCGGGCCGGCGCGCCGCGCAGCGCGACGCCCAGCACCAGCGCGCCGAGCGAGGCGCCGAGCAGGCCGCGGCGGGACAGGTTGAGCGGCCGGTCCGCGGGCAACGCGTCGCGCAGCGCGAGGGCCTCGACCAGGGCGGGAGGGGTGATGGCGTCCATGGCGCGTTCCTCCCTCAGCCCTGCGCGGCCTGCCGCGTGGCGGCGGCGATGGCGTTGTAGGTGCCGCAGCGGCACAGATTGGTCATGGCTGCGGCGATGTCCTCCTCGGTGGGCCGCGGCGTTTGCTTCAGCAGGGCGGTTGCCGCCATCACCTGGCCGGACTGGCAATAGCCGCATTGCGGCACCTGGGCGGCGACCCACGCCTCCACCACGCGGCGGCCCACCGGATCCTCGCCGATCGCCTCGATGGTGGTGACGGGCAGGCCCGCCACGCTTTCCACGGGCGTCACGCAGGAGCGCGTCGGCTGGCCGTCCACCAGCACGGTGCAGGCCCCGCATTGCGCGGCGCCGCAGCCATACTTGGTGCCGGTCAGGCCGAGCTCGTCGCGGATCACCCAGAGCAGGGGGGTGTCGGCCTCAGAGTTGACGCGGCGGGGCGTGCCGTTGATGATCAGTTCCATGAGGGCCGTCCTTCAGGGGAGAGGGTTCGGTCGGTGGCTGGCGCCGCCGGCCGGCAGGGCCCGGCGGGACCAGGGAAAAGGCGGCTCCGGCCCTGTCGCGCCCGGCGGGAAGGCCCTACACAGGAGGAGGCCGGAAGGGTGGACCGGAAGGGCGGAACCGGATGGTTCGGATTTAGCCAAATCCCGCCCGGCCTGTCAAACCGAATGGTTCGGGCGGGCCGGCCCAGGTGAGCCACCAGCAGGGGCGGGTCAGGACGATGTCACCGGCGGACGAGACGACGCGAACACGAATCCTGGAGGCGGCGCTGGCGGAGTTCGCCCGCCACGGCATCGCGGGCGCGCGCATCAACCGCATCGCCGCGGCGGCGCGCACCAGCAAGGAGCGGCTCTACGCCTATTTCCGCGACAAGGAGGAGCTGCTGGAAACCATCAAGGCGCAGCAGATGGCCGAGATCGCCCGCGCCGTGCCGATGGATCCCGACGACCTGCCCGGCTATGTCGGCCGCCTGTTCGACCATTTCCGCCGCCACCCGGAGCATCACCGCATCGCCGCCTGGTGCGCGCTCGAGGATGCCGGGCAGGCCCTGCCGGAGGACCATCCCCGGCTCGCCGCCTACCGCGCCAAGCTGGAGAAGCTGCGGGCCGCGCAGCGGGCCGGGCTGATCGACCCGGGCTGGGACCCGGTGGCGCTGCTCGGCCTGCTCATCGCCCTCGCCCGCAGCTGGTGCCACATGCCGCAGGAGGTGTGCCAGCTCGCCGGCGCCGCGGAGCCGACGCTGGCGCGGCACCGCGCGGCGGTGGTGGAGGCGGCCCGCCGCCTGCTCCGCCCCCCGGGCTAGGCCCAGGGGGCACTCAGGGCGGCGGCCCGGGCCGGGCGGGCCGGGTCAGTCCGCCACCCGGGCGCGGTTGCGCAGCAGCACGGCGGCCAGCAGCGTCAGCACGGCGGCGGCGATGAAGCCGAGCGCGATCGGCCGGTGCAGCAGCTCCGTCAGGTCGCCATCCGAGATCAGCAGCCCCTGGCGCAGCGAGCGCTCGAAGGTCGGGCCCAGCACATAGGCCAGCACCAGCGGCCCGAGGTCGAACCCGCCGCGCCGCAGCACGAAGCCGAGCAGTCCGAAGCCCACCGCCAGCAGCACGTCGAAGCTGGCGAGGTTGGTGCTGTAGACGCCGATGACGCAGATGGAGAGGATGGCCGCCGCCATGAAGCGGCGCGGGATCTCCAGCGCGCGCACGAACAGCCCGACCAGCGGCAGGTTCAGCACCAGCAGCAGGACGTTGCCGAGATACATGGAGGCGATCACGCCCCAGTAGATCTCCGGCTGCCGCTCCAGGATCATCGGCCCCGGCTGCACGCCATGGATCAGCAGCGCGCCGAGCAGCAGCGCCGTCACCGCGTTGGCCGGGATGCCCAGGGTGAGCAGCGGGATGAAGGCGCCCGCCGTGCCGGCGTTGTTGGCGGCCTCCGGCCCCGCCACGCCCTCCACCGCGCCGCGGCCGAACTCCTGCGGGCGCCGCGCCAGCCGCTTCTCCACCGCATAGGACAGGAAGGAGGCCAGCACCGCGCCGCCCCCCGGCAGCAGCCCCACCAGGAAGCCGAGGCCGGTGCCGCGCAGCACCGGCGCCACGGAGCGGCGCGCCTCCTCCCGGCTCGGCAGGAAGCCCAGCAGCGAGGCGGGCGGGCGCAGGATCTCGGATTTGGCGGCCGGCACCAGCGCCAGGAACAGCAGCTCCGACAGGCCGAACAGCCCGAGCGCCAGCGGCGTGATGTTGATCCCGTCCACCAGCTCCGGGATGCCGAAGGTGAAGCGCGGCGTGCCGGCGATGGGGTCGATGCCCACCGAGCCCAGCAGCAGGCCGAGCAGCGCCATCAGCGCCGCCTTGGCCAGCCCCGAGGCGGCGAAGAAGGCGATCAGCGACAGCCCCGCCAGCATCAGCGCCGCGTATTCCCACGGCCCGAAGGCGATCACCAGCTCGGCCAGCGGCGGCGAGAGCAGCATGACGCCGAGGATGCCCACCGTGCCCGCGAAGAAGGAGCCGAGGGCCGCGATGCCGAGCGCCGCCCCCGCCCGCCCCTTGCGCGCCATCTCGTAGCCGTCGAGGCAGGTGACGACGGAGGAGGCCTCGCCGGGGATGCGCATCAGCACCGAGGTCAGCGTGCCGCCATAGGCCACGCCGTAATAGATGCCGGCGAGCAGGATGATGGCGCCCGTCGGGTCGAGCTTCAGCGTGATCGGCAGCAGCAGCGCGATGGTGGTGGCGGGGCCGAGCCCCGGCAGCACCCCCACCACCGTGCCGAGCACCGCGCCCAGCAGGCAGAGGCTCAGGTTCTGCCAGGTGGACAGCACGGCGAAGCCGTGCAGCAGCCCGTCCATCATGGCCTCAGCCTCCCCGCAGCAGGCCAAGGCCGGAGAGCGCGTGCTCCACCGGCCCGGGCGGGAAGGGCACGCCGAGCAGCGTGCCGAACAGCAGCACCGTGCCCGCCGTCAGCCCCGCGGCGTAGAGGCCGGCGGTGGACCAGCGGGCGCCCTCGCCCAGCCGCAGCATCAGCAGCACCGCCACCAGCATCGGCAGGATGAAGCCCGCATGGGGCAGCACCAGCGCCACGCCCAGCATGGCGCCCGCATAGGCCAGGAAGGTGCGGTTGCGGTGCGGCGCGGCGCCGCCCTCCGGCTCGGCCGCGGCATCGCCCGGCCAGGCCAGCACCGCCAGCGCCGCCAGGCCGATCAGCACCAGCAGCACCTGCGGCACCAGCCCGGGGCCGGGGCCGTCCCAGCCCCAGCGCTCCAGCCGCGCTGCCTCCTGCCAGCCGAGCAGGGCGAAGGCGAGGCCGCCGAGCGCGACCCAGCGGGCGGTGCGCGTCATGGCGGCGCTCAACGCTTCCGCGCCAGGCCGGCCTCGCGCAGCTCGGGCCCGAAGCGGTCATGCGCCGCGCGCACCGTGCGCTCGAACTCGTCGGCCGGCATCAGCGTCGGCACCATGCCGAAGCGGCCGAGGATCTCCGCCAGCGCCGGCTTCCGCGCGGCTTCCAGGAAGGCGCGGTTCAGCACCGCGCGGCGCTCCTCCGGCACCCCCTTGGGAGCGATGAAGCCGATCATGGAATCGACCACCACGTCGTGGCCCCGCTCGCGCAGCGTCGGCACGTCGGGGTATTCCTTCCAGCGGCCCGCGCTGGCCGAGGCGAGCAGGCGCAGCCGCCCCGATTGCAGCGCCGGCAGCATCTCGGGCGGGTTCTGGATCACCGCCTCCACATGCCCGCCCAGCGCCGCCGTCACCGCCTCGGCGCCGGAGCCGAAGGGCACGAACTGGAAGCGCGCCCCCACCTTCCGCCCCAGCTCGAACATGCCGATGTTGTTGGGCGCGCCGGTGGCGCCGAAGGTGGTGCGCTTCTCCCTCGCCGCGGCGATCAGCTCCTCGATGGTCTTGTGCGGCGATTCCGCGCGCACCGCGATGCCGTAGAGGTAGCGCGCGAAGGCGGGCAGGAAGGTGAAGCTGTCGGACGTGTAGGGCACGTCCAGCATGTGCGGGGCGATGGCGAGGCCGGCCAGGCCCGTGGTGCCCAGCGTGTAGCCATCCGGCCGCGCCGCCGCCACCTGCTGCGGCCCCACCGTGCCCTGGCCGCCGGGGCGGTTCACCACCTGCACCGGCACGCCCAGGATCTTCTCCGCCTCGGCGGCGATGGCGCGGGTGGAGACGTCGGTCGAGCCGCCCGGCCCGTACTGGACGATGACGGTGATCTCGCGCTCCGGCCAGGTGGCGGCGCGGGCGAGGCGCGGGGTGAGCAGCGCGGCGGGCGCGGCCGCCAGCAGGGTGCGTCGTTGCATGGTGTTCTCTCCTCCCGGGATGGAAGGCCCGGCGCTTTCCCGCGCCTGGGCCAGGGCCGGCGCGTCAGGGCATGTAGCTGCCGCCGCCGACGTCGATGGTGGTGCCGGTCAGGTAGCCGGCGTCGTCCGAGGCCAGGAAGCGGACCACCGCCCCCACCTCGGCCGGCTCGCCCAGGCGGGCGAGCGGGATGCGGGCGATGAAGGCCTCGTTCATCCCCGGCGCGGCGCCGGCCACCATGTCGGTCGCGATGCGGCCCGGCGCCACGCTGTTGACGGTGATGCCGAATGGCCCGAGCTCGGCCGCCAGGTTGCGCGCGAAGCCCATCAGCCCGGCCTTGGAGGCGCCGTAATAGGCGCCGGTGATGCTGCTCGGCACATGCGCGGCCTGGCTGGTCATCATCACGATGCGGCCCCAGCGCCGCCGCTTCAGCACGGGGATGGCGGCGCGCGAGAGCAGGAAGGGGCCGGTGAGGTTGACGTCCATCACGCGGCGCCACTCGGCGGTCGGGATCTCCTCGACCAGGCGCTTGCGGCCCTCGACCTTGGGCGAGATGCCGGCATTGTTCACCAGCACGCCGAGCGCCTCCCACCAGGGGCCCAGCACCTCCGGCAGGGCGGCGATGGCGGCCTCGTCGGCGACGTCGAGACGCAGGGCGCGGGCGCGGTGGCCGGCGGCGTTCAGCTCCGCCGCGACCGCCTCCGCCCCGTCCAGCACGTCGGCCAGGATGACGGGGTGGCCGGCGGCGGCGAGGGCGCGGGCGATGGCGGCGCCGAGGCCCCGCGCCGCGCCGGTGACGAGGGCGACGCGGTCATCGGGCTGGATGGCGGGAAGGCTCATGGCGTCAGGATCACCTTGCTGGCGGCGCGCTGGCGGGAAAGCTCGAACCCTTCCAGGCCGCGTTCGAGCGGCAGGCGGTGCGTGATCATCGGGCGGAAGCCCTCCGGGTCGCGCGCCAGCAGCGCCAGCACCCGGTCCCAGGTGCCGCGCGCCGAGCCGTGCGAGGCGCGGAGCTGGTGGCGGTTGCGGACGAAGTCGGTGAGCGGCAGGGCGAGCGGCGCGGCGTGGATGCCGGCCACCACCAGCACGCCGTCGCGCCGCAGCACGCCCAGCGCCTCTGCGACGGAGGGCGGGTGGCCGGTGGCCTCCAGCACCACGTCCACGGGGCGGCCGCCGGTCAGCGCCAGCACCTGCCCGGCGAGCGGCCCTTCCGCCACGTCCGCCACATCGGCGAAGCCCAGGCGCTCCAGCACCGCGAAGCGCGGCGCGTCCGCGCGGCCGGCGACGATCACCCGCCCCGCGCCGGCGGCGCGCGCCATCAGCGCCAGCCCCTGGCCGATGGTGCCCGGCCCCAGCACCAGCACCGTGTGGCCGAGCGAGACCTCGCCCACCCGCACCGCCTCGGCGGCGACGGAGAGCGGCTCGACCAGCGCGCCCAGCTCGGCATCCACCGCCTCGGGCAGCGGCAGCACATTGGCGGCGGGCAGGCGCAGCAGGGAAGCGAAGCCGCCGTCGCAGGTCAGGCCCAGCGTGCGGCGGCGCTCGCAGCCGCGCGGCTCGCCGCGCCGGCAGGCCGGGCACGCGCCGCAGACGAGACCGGGATGCGCCGCCACGCGCGTCCCCTCGGCGATGCCGGCGCCGGGGCCGGCGGCGAGCACGCGGCCCGCCATCTCGTGCCCCATGGTCAGCGGCAGGTGCGGCGCCATGTGGCCATACCCCTCGGTCCACTCATAGGCGTGCACGTCGCTGCCGCAGATGCCGACCGCCTCGATCCGCAGCAGCACCTCGCCGGGGCCGGGCGGGCCGGGCTCGGGCGCGTCCAGCGCCTCCAGCCCGGGCGCCGCGCGCGTCTTGCGGAGCGCCAGCATCAGAACGGCTCGGGGAAGTGGCCGTGATACATGGTCAGCGGCGGCTTGGCGTCGGGGTCGGTCAGCACCTCGATCAGCGCCGGCGCGCCGGAGGCGAAGGCCGCGTCCAGCGCCGCGCCCAGCTCCTCGCCCCTCGCCACGCGGTGCCCGGCGATGCCGCAGGCCCGCGCGATGGCGGCATGGTCCACCGCGCCGAAGTCGCAGGCGATGGTGTGCTCGCCATACTTCGTGTCCTCGGCGTGCTTCTGGAAGCCGAGGATGCCGTTGTTCAGCACCACGACGGTGACGGGCAGCGCGAGGCGCTGCAGCGTTTCCAGCTCCGCCCAGGAATGGCCGAAGCCGCCATCGCCGCACAGGCAGACCACGCGCCGCTCCGGCGCCGCCACCTGCGCGCCGATCGCCAGCGGCACGCCCCAGCCGAGGCCCGCCAGGCCGCGCGGCGTCAGGAAGCGCTGCCCGGCCCGCCGGGCCGTCATGTAGATGTTGATCCAGTTGGAGGAATAGGAGGCGTCGGCCACCATGATGCCGTCCTCCGGCAGGCGGCGGTCGATCTCGGCGGCGACGCGCTCGGGGCGTACCGGCCCGCCGTCGCGCGCGCAGACGCCGGCGACCAGGCCGCGCCATTCCTCCACCGCGGCGCCGATGCGCCGCTCCAGCGCCGGGCGCGCGGCGGCGCGGGCGGCGAGGTCCTGCCCCGCCATCGCGGTCCGCAGCGCCGCCAGCGTGGCGCGCGCGTCGCCCGTCAGGCGCAGCGCCTCGTAGTTGCGGCCGATCTCCAGCGGGTCGGGGTCGATGTGGATGAAGCGGGCATCGGCCGGGTAGAGCGTCCAGCTGTCCGTGCCGTTCTGGTTGGTGCGGTTGCCCACCAGCAGCACCACATCGGCCTCCGCCACCAGCGGCCGCAGCGCGCGCGCGCGGGCGCCGAGCCCCATGGTGTTGCCGACCACGCCGATGGAGAGCGGATGCGTCTCCGCCACGCTCCCCTTGCCCATGAAGGTGGTGGCGACGGGCAGGTGCGCCTCCTCCTGCAGCGCCGCCAGCTCCTCCGCGGCACCCGAGAGGTGAACGCCGCCGCCGGCGATGACGACGGGGCGCGCGGCCCGCGCCAGCAGCGCCGCCGCCTCCTCGATGCGCGCGGCCTCGGGCCGCACCCGGTCCAGCGGGTAGCTGCCGAGATTGGCGCGGCGCCGCGCCACGGGGGCGGCGCGCTCCAGCAGCAGGTCGGCCGGCAGCAGCAGCACGGCGGGGCCCGGCCGGCCGGAGGTGGCGGCGGCGAAGGCCATGTCCACATAGTCCTCCAGCCGGTCCGCGCGGTCGATGCGGCGGACGAACTTGGCCACCGGGTCGAACATCTTCAGGTGGTCGAATTCCTGGAAGGCGTTGCGGTCCGTGCTGTCGCGCGTGACCTCCTGCACCAGCGCGATGACCGGCACGCTGGCCTTCAGCGCCTCGGCCAGCGGCGGCACCAGCAGGGTGGCCGCCGGCCCGTTCTGCGCCGTGACGACGCCGACCTTGCCCGAGATGCGGGCATAGCCGTCGGCCATGGTGCCGCCCATGTTCTCCTGCCGGTACACCTTCTGCTCGATGCCGGCATGCGGCGCGGCGAGGTGGAAGGCCGAGGGCAGGCTCTGCCCGAAAGTCAGGGTGACGCCATGGCGGGCCAGGGCCTCGGCCAGGCGCAGGGCGACGGTCGCGTTCGCCGCGAGGGAGGGGGCGCTGTCAGGCATCCGGGCGTTTCCTCGAAGTGTCTTGATGTTTGCTATAGCAAATTGCGATTCGCTTGACACGTCAAGGCCGCCCGACGATGACTGCGCCGCCATGGATGCCCTCCCCCCGCTTGCGCCCGTCGATCGCGAGGAAAGCCTCGCGGGCAAGGTCTATCGCCGCCTGCGCGCGGCCCTGATGTCCGGCCGGCTCTCGCCGGGCCAGAAGCTGGTGCACCGGCTGCTGGCCCAGGAGATGCAGGTCAGCCCGACGCCGGTGCGCGAGGCGCTGCTGCGGCTGGTCTCGGAAGGCGGGCTCGATCTCGATGCGCGCGGCATCGCCTGGGTGCCGCGGCTGGCGCCGGAGCGCTACCACGAGATCATGGAGCTGCGGGTGGAGCTGGAAGGCCGCGCCGCCGCCCGCACCGCCGAGCTGGCCACGCCCGAGGACATCGCCGTGCTGCGCGCCATCCATGCCCGCGTGGCCGAGGGGCGGCTGCGCCACGATGCGCGCATGGTGCTGACCGAGAACGAGCTGTTCCACTTCCACACCATCGGCCTGGCGCGGATGCCGGTGCTGCGGCGCATGGTGGAAAGCCTGTGGGTGCAGGCCGGCCCCACCATCAACCTGCTGTTCACCGTGCCCCGCCCCGTGGCGCCGCAGGACCACCCGCATGTGGCGCTGCTCGCGGCGCTGGAGGCGCGCGACCCGGCCGCCGCCCGCGCCGCCGTGACGCGCGACCTGCGCGAGCACGGCGCCGTGCTGGCCGACATGCTGGCCGAGATGCGGGCGGACACGCGAACCCGGCCCGGGGCGCCGGCAGGCTGAGCCACAGGCCGCGCCCGGGCGGGCGGGCCGGCGGAAAGGAAGGGGCCGCCCAGCCCGGTTCGTGCCAGGGCAGCCTGGGGGCGGCCTGTCTGTCTGGGGGCGGCCTGTCTGTGCCAGGCGGGATCTCGGCCCTGGCCGCACGGTGCCCGCGCGGCCAGGGCGGCACCCCCGCCCTACGCGGCGGTCAGGATCACGCGCCCCACCACATGGCCGTCGCGCAGGCGGTTGAGGACGTTGTTGACCTCGGACATCGGCTCCGTGCTGACGGGGATGGGCGGCAGGCTGCCGTTGCGCGCGAGCTCGACGACCTCGCGCAACTCCTTGAGGTTGCCGACATAGGTTCCCTGGACCGTCAGGGCGCGGATGGGCATCAGGGGGAGCGGCACCTGCATCTCCCCCCCGAACAGGCCGACCTGCACCAGCCGGCCGCCCTTGCGCAGCGCGCCGAGCGCGAAGCGGGCCGTCTGGGTGCCGTTGACGAGATCGACGATGCCGATCACCGGCCCGCCGCAGGCCGCGACGATGGCTTCCGCCGTGCCGTCGCTCCCGGCCAGCACGGTTTCCGTGGCGCCCTGCCTGCGCGCCGCCTCCAGCTTCTCGGCGCTGATGTCCACCACGCAGATGCGCCGGTGCCCGAGCGCGCGGAGGATGGCGATGGCGTTCATGCCGAGCCCGCCCGCGCCGACGATCACGATGGGCTCGTCCGGCGGCTGCGGCAGGATCTTGCGGAGCGCGGAATAGACGGTGACGCCCGAGCAGGCATAGGTCGCGGCGAGCGCGGGGTCGAGGCCGTCGATCTCGATCAGGTGGCGCCAGCTCATGGCCAGCACATGGCTCGAATAGCCGCCATGCTGCGCGACGCCGAGCGAGCGCGGCGTCGCGCACATGTTGCCCTCCTCGGCCTGGCAGAAGGCGCAATGCCCGCAGCCCACCCAAGGGTAGACCAGGCGGATGTCGCCGACGGCCACGCCCTTGCCCTCCGCCTCCGGCCCCAGCTTCGCGACGCGTCCGACGATCTCGTGGCCCATCACCAGCGGCAGGACGAGGCCCCGGTCGGCCATGCGCAGCTTGCCATGGCTGCCCATGTCGTACTCGCCCTCCCAGATGTGCAGGTCGGAATGGCAGACGCCGGCATGCGTCACCTCCAGCAGCACCTGCTCGCCCTGGGGCTCGGGCGTGGGCAGCTCCATCCTTTGCAGCGGCTTGCCATTCTCGACGACGGCATAGGCATCCATGGCGTTTCCTCCCGGGTTTCGCTTGTCGGTTCCGCTCAGCGCTGGATGAAGGGGCAGCCACCCTCGGCCACGGGGCGGAACGCCTCCTCGGCGGGAATGGTCGAGATCAGCTTGTAGTAGTCCCAGGCGCCCTTGCTCTCCGACGGCTTCTTGACCGAGAAGAGGTGGGTCGCGTTGATCTTGCGGCCGTCCTCGCGCAGGCGCCCGGCGCCGAAGCAGTCGTCATCCGTGGGCAGGCGCTTCATCGCGGCGATGGTGTCCTGGCCCGAGGCCTTGGCCTTCGCGGGCCCGATCTCGGCCACGGCCTTCAGGTAGTGCAGCACGCCGGAATAGGTCGCCGCGTGCTCCTGGTTCGGGTAGTTGCGCGGCGTCTTGGGCAGGACGCGCCGGGTGAAGGCGCGGGTGCGGTCGTTCAGGTCCCAGTAGAAGCTCTCGGTCAGCACCAGGTCCTGCGTGATCTCGAGCCCGACCGAGTGGATGTCGGTGATGAAGGTGACGAGGCTGGTGATCCGGATGCCGCGCTGGTGCAGGCCGAACTCATGCGCCTGCTTGAGCGAGTTCTGCAGGTCTCCCGCGCCGTTGGCGAAGCCCAGCACCTTGGCGCCGCTGCGGACCGCCTGCAGCAGGTAGGAGGAATAGTCCGTCGTGCTGGGGAAGGGATAGAAGGTGCGGCCCAGCACCTTGCCGCCCGCCTGCTCCACCATCCGCGCCGTGTCGCGCTGCAGGGAATGGCCGAAGGCGTAGTCGGGCGCGATGAAGTACCAGTCCTTGCCACCGTCGCGGACGAGATGGGGCGCGATGGCGTTGGCGCACATCCAGCTGTCCGAGGTCCAGTGCAGCAGGCTCGGGTTGCAGTGGCGCCCCGTCAGGTCGGAGGAAACGGCGCCGGTGTTGAGGTGGATCTTGTTCTTGTCGTGGGCGACGTTGCCGACGGCCAGCGCCACGGCGCTGTTGTTCACCTCCACGATCACGTCCACGTCGTCGAGGTCGTACCAGCGGCGCGCCAGCGCCGCCCCGACATCGGCCTTCTGCTGGTGGTCGGCCGCCAGGATCTCGACATTGATGCCGCGCTCGGCGGGGCGGAAATCCTCCACCGCCTGCTGCGCGCAGGCGAGCGAGGTGGGGCCGCCCGTGTCCCGATAGGCGCCGGACATGTCGGCCAGGACGCCGATCCGGATGGTGGGCGCCCCTTGGGCGTTGCCGTAGCGGGCGATGACGCCCGTGAGGGGGGTGGCGATGGCGGCCGCGAGCAGGGCGCGGCGGGACAGGGCCGGTCCGGCGGGCGTGGCCGCGCCGCTCAACTTCTCTTCCATGGTTCTTCCCTCTGAATGTTCTTCTTGTGCTGGACGGTTCTTGCCGCCCCCCCCGGCGGAGGCGCGGTGCGATCCCGGGTCTGGAATGAACGACCTGGAGCGCGGAGATTCCGGCCTTCCGCGTGGGAGAGGCGAGGAAAACCAGCGCCCTGGCTCCGCCTGCGCCCACGGGGGAGGCAGGCGCCCGCCGGCATGGCGGGGAACATACATTTCCGATACGGAATAGCAATTCCCGTTCCGAATGGAGGCGGCGCAGCCCGTGGCGGCCCGCGCGTCGCCGCGACCCGGCTCATTTTGCCCCTTCGGCCGGCGCGCTTTTCTGCCATCCTGCCGGCAAGAAAAGCCTCAGGGGGGACATGGCCGATGCCGATCAAGCTCACGCCGGAGCAGGCGCGCCTGCGGGGACTGGCCCGGGAGGTCGCGGAAGGCTCCATCCGCGCCCGCGCCGCCGAGACCGACCGCACCGAAGCCTACCCTTGGGAGAACCTGCGCGAGATGACGCGGGCGGGGCTGATCGGCCACACCATCCCGAAGGCCTATGGCGGCGCCGGCGGCAGCTTCCTCGACGCGGTGCTCATCGTCGAGGAGATGGCGCGCGTCTGCGGCGTCAGCGGCCGCATCGCGGTCGAGGCCAACATGGGCGCGATCTCCGCGGTGATGCAGTACGGCACGGAGGAGCAGAAGCAGCTCGCCGCCCGCATCGTGCTGGCCGGCGACAAGCCCGCCATCTGCATCACCGAGCCCGGCGCCGGCTCCGCCGCGACCGAGATGACGACCTCCGCCGTCCGCCACGGCAACACCTATGTGCTGAACGGGCGGAAGCACTGGATCACCGGCGCGGGTGTCTCGAAGCTCCACCTCGTCTTCGCGCGCGTCTTCGACGAGGCGGGGCAGGAGCAGGGCATCGGCGGCTTCATCATCGCCCGCGACGTGCCAGGGGTGCCGGAAACCCCGGGCTTCCGCATCGGCCGCCGCGAGCCGACCATGGGGCTGCGCGGCATCCCGGAGAGCGAGGTGATCCTGGAGGATGCCGAGGTGCCGGCCTCGATGGCGCTGCGGCCGCCGGGCGGCTGGCGCCGCGGCTTCGCCGAGCTGATGGACGCCTATAACAGCCAGCGCGTGGGCGCGGGCACCGTGGCCCTCGGCATCGCGCAGGGCGCCTATGAGCTGGCGCTGGACCATGCAGGCGCGCGCGAGCAGTTCGGCCGCCCCATCGCGGAGTTCCAGGGCCTGCAATGGATGCTGGCCGACATGTCCATCCAGCTCAATGCCGCCCGGCTCTCGCTCCACGACGCGGCGGCCAGCGCCGATCCCTTCCCCGATCCGCTGCTCGCCGCCCAGGCCAAGGTCCTGGCCTCCGAAATGGCCATCAGGGTGACGAACGACGCCCTGCAGGTCTTCGGCGCGCGCGGCTATTCCCGCGACCTGCCGCTGGAGCGGATGGTGCGGGACGCGCGGATGTTCACGATCGGCGGCGGCACGGCGCAGATCTTGCGGACGCAGATCGCCAGCCGCATCCTCGGCCGCAAGTTCCCGCAGGGCCGCGACGGCTACCGGGGCGAGGCGCTGCGGCCGGCGGCGGAATAGGGGACGGGCCGCCGGATGACGCCTCCGGCCGCGCCATGGCCTCCGGGCCGGTGAAGCCGCCGCCGGGCGCGGCGAGACATCGAGGGAGGATCGCCATGCGCGATGCCCAGGGCCACCGCCTCACCACCGCCAGCGAGGAGGCGGCGCGGCGCTACAATGCCGCGCAGCAGAACCTCCTCGAGTACCGCCTGAACACGATGCAGTCCATCAAGGACACCATCGAGGCGGATCCGTGCTTCGCCATGGCGCATTGCCTGCGCGGCTACCAGTTCATGATGTATGGCTCCTTTTCCGTGCTGGGCAGCGCGCGGGCGGCGCTGCGCGAGGCCAGCGCGCAGGCCGAGGGCGCCACCCCGCGCGAGCGGATGCATGTCGGGGCGCTGCGCGCCTGGACGGAGGGGCGCACGGGCCAGGCCATCCTGGTCTGGGAGCAGATCCTGAGCGACCACCCGCTCGACATCGTCGCGCTGCGCCTGCACCACTTCAACTGCTTCTGGACGGGGCGCCAGCGATCGCTGCGCGGCGGCGCCGCCTCGGTGCTCGGCAGCTGGTCGAGCGCCGTGCCGGGCTATGGCAACGTCCTCGGCATGCTCGCCTTCGGCCACGAGGAATGCGGCCAGTACCGCGAGGCGGAGCGCCTCGGGCGGGAAGCGGTGCGCCACAACCCGGACGACCTCTGGGCCATCCACGCCGTCGCGCATGTGCTGGAGATGGAGGACCGGCAGGAGGAAGGCATCGCCTGGCTGACGCGGCCGCAGGACCACTGGTCCGACCGCAACCCCTTCAAGGGCCATCTCTGGTGGCACCTGGCGCTGTTCCACCTGGAAAGCGGGAACCATGGCGAGGTGCTGTCGCTCTATGACCGCTCCGTGCGGAACGACGGATCGACCTTCTACCTCGACATCCAGAACGCGGCCTCCCTGCTGGCGCGGCTCGAGCTGCTGGGCGTCGATGTCGGCGAGCGCTGGGCGGGGCTCGCGGACTTCGCGGAGAAGTCCATCGGCGACCACGGGCTCATCTTCACCGACCTGCACTACATGATGGCCCTCGCCCGCGAGCGCCGCTTCGGGGCCACCGCGCGACTCCTGGCTTCCATGGAGGAGTTCGCCGCCCAGGAGGGGCCGGACAGCGCCGAGGTGGTCCGCAAGCTCGGCCTGCCGCTGTGCCGCGCCATCCTGCTGTTCGAGCAGGGCGACCACGCGGGCGCCGCCGCGCTGCTCGAGCCGCTCCACAACAACGACGCGGCCATCGGCGCGAGCCACGCGCAGCGCGACATCATCGACCAGTACCTGATCGAGGCCAATCTGCGCGCCCGGCGCCTGTCCCGCGCGCGGATGCTGCTGGCCGAGCGCACCAGGCTGCGGCCGGGCAACAGGGCGGCGGCGGAGCGCCATCTCGACGTCGCGCGGCGGATCCACGCCATGGGCTGAGACCGGGCGAGGCGGTGCAAGGCACGGCGGGACGCCGGCGGGTCAGGAGGCGGAGTCCTCCGCCGGCCCCGCGCCGAGCATGAGGGCGCGCCAGATCTGCGCCGGCAGCCCGCCGCCCGAGACGCCCAGCATCGGCCGGTTGTCGCTGTTGCCGAGCCATACCCCGGCCACATACTGCTCGGTGAAGCCGATGAACCAGGCATCGCGGTTGGCGCTGGTGGTGCCGGTCTTGCCGGCGGCCCAGAAGCCGGGGTCGGCCGCCCGCCCGGTGCCGCGCCGGACGACGCCGGCCAGCATCTGCCGCATGGCGGCGGCGTGCTGCGGCGCCATGACCTGCCGGATCTCCGAGCTTTCCGGAAAGACGCGCGTCAGCGTCTCGGTGCCGGCCGAATCCTGCACCTTCCGCACGGCATAGGGCACCACCATCCGGCCCTGGTTGGCCACGCTGGCGAAGGCGGCCGTCAGGTCCACGAGCCTCGCCTCGTAGGTGCCGAGCGCCAGGTCGCCCGCCTCGCCCTCCGGCGCCTCCGCGATGTTGAGCGTCCGGATCAGGCGCCGCACCGCCGGGGCGTGCTCCATGGCCAGCCGCACCGCCGCCGTGTTGGACGACTTCTCCAGCGCCGCCGAGAGCGGGATCTCGCCCAGATAGCTGTCGTCGAAGTTCCGCACGGCGCGGCCGCCCAGCGTCAGCGCGGCGTCGCTCACCATGCTGTCCGGCCCATCGCCCTGCTGGAGCGCCGCCAGGTACACGAACAGCTTGGCGATGGAGCCCGGCTGCCGCCTGGCCTGGGTGGCGTGGTCCCATTCCTTTTCCCGGTAGTCGCGGCCGCCGACCAGCGCCACCACCGCGCCGTCGTGCCGCATGACGACGATGGCGCCCTCCTCGATCCGCCGCGCCTCGGCGTGCTGGCGCAGCGCCTGCCGCAGGATCCGCTCCGCCGCCTCCTGCATCCGCAGGTCCAGCGTCGTGGAGATGGTCCTCGTCCCGCTGCGGGCCGCGGGCGCGGCGTTGGCGTTGGCCTCGCTTTCCGCCCAGCGCGCGAACCAGCCGATCTGCGTGCCGCGCGGATACACCCCGCCCCAGGCGGAGCGGGACGGCGCGATGGCGACCTCCTGCCGCTTCGCGCGGTCCGCCGCGCGGCGCGAAAGAGAGCCCGCATCCACCATCTGCTCGATGACGCGCAAGCCGCGGTCGCGCGAGAGGGCGAAGTTGCGGTGCGGGTTGTAGCGGTTGGGCGCGGGCAGCAGCCCGACCATCATGGCGGATTCGAGGATGCCCAGGCTGCGCGCGTATTTGCCGAAATAGACGCGCGCGGCGGCCTCGATGCCATAGGCGTTGCCGCCGAAGAAGACCCGGTTGAGGTAGACGAACAGGATGTCGTCCTTGCTCAGGTTCATCTCCAGGATCGGCGCGAGCACCGGCTCCTCCAGCAGCTTGCGCACGATGGGGCTGTGTTCCTTGAGGTAGATCTCCTTGATGGTCTGCTGGGTCAGCGTGCTGCCGCCCTGGGTGCGGCCGGTGAGCGTCGACCACACGGCCCGCGCCATGGCCCGCGGGTCCAGCCCCCAATGCTCGTAGAAGCGGCGGTCCTCGCTGGCCACCAGCGCGTCGATGAGATGGCGGGGCAGTTGCGCGAAGGGCACGGGCGGCCCGTAATAGGCGCCGCGCGCGCCGACGAACTCGCCCCGCGCGCCGAGGATCCGCACGCCGTCCTCGCGGTTCTCGGCGATCAGCCGGTGGGCATCGGCGAGCTCCAGCGCCGTGGCATCGCGCGGCATGGCGGCCGCGCCGCCGAGCAATGCGAGGAAATGCCGCCGCTGCAAAGGTGTCGCCAGCGGGGATCGGGAGGGCCGGTGCATGCCCCCTGCTACACCGCCGGGCGCCCCGCGGCAGCTAACAACATGCGGCGCCGCGCGGCCGGCCGCGGATCATTCCGCGCGGCGCAGGATCTCGCCGAGGCGCTGCCTCACCCGCTCGGGCAGCGCCTGCGGGATCTGCGCGGGCGTCACCGGCGCGTCGCCCACCTGCACCAGCATCACCATGCCCATGGCGTAGTGCGGGATGCACTTGATGCCGTAGAGGCCCTCCTGCGTGAAGGTGACCTCGATCTCCTCGTTGATGCCGCCCTTGAAGGGTGCCGCGCCCTCCGGCAGCATCTCCGGCATCGAGGCCGCGTTGTGCGTGGCGTGGGTGGCCAGGAAGCGCACCCGGTCGCCGGGGCGGAGCCGCAGGAAGTCCGGCTCATAGACCATCCCGCCCGTGGCGTTGCGGTTGAGCATCCTCCCCTCGTGCAGCTCCGCCCGCGCGGCGGGGGCGAGAAGCAGCAGGGGCAGCAGCAGGCCGAGCATCGGGCGCATCGGGCGGTCCTCATGATATCGACAGGAAGCGGAGGAGGCGCGCGCCATCCTCCGGGTCGGTGACGAAGGCGGCGCGCACGCCGAACACGTCGCGCAGCAATTCCGGGGTGAGCACCTCGGCGGGCGGGCCGAGGCGGATCAGCCGGCCGGCCTGCAGCACCGCCAGCCGGTCGCAGCGCATCGCCTGGTTGAGGTCGTGCAGCGCGATCACCTTGGTCACCGGCAGCGCCGCCACCAGCTCGAGGAGGGCGAGCTGGTGGTGGATGTCGAGGTGGTTGGTGGGCTCGTCGAGCAGCAGGATGCGCGGGCGCTGCGCCAGGGCGCGGGCGATGTGCGCGCGCTGCCGCTCGCCGCCCGAGAGGCTGGCCCAGTCCCGCGCCGCGAGATGCTGCACGTCCACCGCCGCCATGGCGCCGGCGACGATCCCGTCATCCTCCGCCCCCCAGGGGCGGAGCGCGGACAGCCAGGGCGTGCGGCCAAGCTCCACCGCGTCGCGCAGGGTGATGCGCTCCAGCGTTTCCGCCTGCTGCTCCACCAGCGCGACGAGCCGCGCCACCTCGCGCCGCGGCGTGCGGCGCAGCGGCCGGCCGAGCAGCCGCACCTCGCCGCGCGCCGGCGGCAGCAGCCCCGCCAGCAGCCGCAGCAGGGTGGACTTGCCGGAGCCGTTGGGCCCGACCAGCCCCAGCATCTCGCCATCCCGCACGGCGAGGCTCACCCCGCGCAGGATGGGCGCGCGCCGCGCCGGCCAGCACAGCGCCTCGGCCTCCAGGCTCGGCGGGGCGTCGATTGGGCCGTTCATCGCGCTGTCCTGCCATGCGCCAGGATCAGCGCGAAGGCGGGCGCGCCCACCAGCGCGGTGACCACGCCGATCGGCAGCACCTGCCCCGGCACCAGGATGCGCGAGAGCACGTCGGCGGCGATCAGGAACATCGCGCCCATCAGCGCCGCCGCCGGCACCAGCCGCGTGTGCCGCACGCCGACCATGAGGCGCGCCGCGTGCGGCACCACGAGCCCGACGAAGCCGATGGCGCCGACGATGCTCACCATCACCGCCGTCGCCAGCGAGGCGGCCAGGATCAGCAGCACCTGCACGCGCCGCACCGGCACGCCGAGCGAGGCGGCCGAATCCGCGCCGAAGGTGAAGGCGTCGAGCGCCCGCACATGCCACAGGCAGACGAGCGTCACGCCGAGCGCCACGGGCAGCGCGGTCGCCACATTGTCCCAGCGCGCGCCGCTGAGGTTGCCGAGCAGCCAGAACATGATGCCGCGCGCCTGCTCGGCGCTGGCCGAGCGGGTGATGATGAAGGCGGTGAGCGCGTTGAAGAGCTGCGAGCCGGCGATGCCCGCCAGCACGATCTGCCCCGCCCCGCGCGCGCCCTGCCCGCCCCCCGCCGCGCGGGCCAGCAGCGCCACCAGCAGGAAGGCGGTGACCGCGCCGGCGAAGGCGCCGAGCGAGAGCGAGACCGCCCCCGCCCCCACCCCGGCCACCGTGACCAGCACCGCCCCCGTGGAGGCGCCGGCCGAGATGCCGAGCAGGTAGGGGTCGGCCAGGGCGTTGCGCAGCAGCGCCTGCAGGATGATGCCGGCCACCGCCAGCCCCGCCCAGCAGCAGGCGGCGACGATGGCGCGCGTCAGGCGGTAGTTCCAGACGATGCCCTCGTCGATCCGGTCCAGCGGGTAGCCGGCGCCGTAGAGCTTGTTGGCCAGCGTCTGCGCCACCACCGGCAGCGGGATGGCGGTCTCGCCGATGCTGGTGCCGGCCAGCACCGCCAGCACCAGCAGCACCGCCACCAGCGCCGCCCGGCCCAGCCAGCGCGCCGCCAGCCGCGTCATGCCGCGCGCCTCACGGGCTCTCCCTCACGGGCTCTCCCTCACGGGCGCAGCTTGGCCATGGCGTCGGTCAGCGCCTCCAGCCCGCCGACAAGGCGGATGGTGGCCTGCATGGCATGGGCGTCGAGGATGACGATGCGGTTGTTCCGCACCGCCTCCATCTGGCTCGTCACGGGGTCGGCGCGCAGGAAGGCGAGCTTCTTCTCCACCTCGTCGGCGGGGAAGCGGCGGCGGTCCATGCGGGCCACGACGATGACGGAAGGGTTGGCGCGGGCGATCCGCTCCCAGCCCACGGTCGGCCATTCCTCGTCCGACTGCACCACGTTGCGCAGGCCCAGCATCCGCATCATGTAGCCGGGGATGCCCTTCTGCCCCGCCACATAGGGGTCGAGGTCCATGTCGGCGCTGGAGAACCAGAACACGGCGGAGGCGTCCGCCAGGTTCAGCCCCCTGGCGCGGGCGATGGCCGCCGCCTCGCGGGCGCGGAGATCGGCCACCAGCGCCGCGCCGCGCTCCTGCCGGTCGAAGATGGCGGCGAGCTGCGTGATGCCCTTGTAGAGCGATTCGGTCGAGAAGGGCGCGGTGCGGGTGCCGTCGGCGCCGACCAGGTTGTTCTTGCCCTGGCAATCGGCGGGCATGACATAGGTGGGCGCGCCGAGCTGGTGGAACTGCTCGCGCGTGCCGACGACGCCCTGCGGCCCGATCATCCACTCGAACTGCGTCGCCACCAGGCCGGGGCGCTTGTTGATAACGGATTCGAAGCTCGGCGCGTTGTTGTCGAGCCGCGGCACGCGCGCATTCGCCTCCGCGTATTCGGGCAGCACCGCGTTGAACCAGAGCGCCGTGCCGGCCATGCGGTCGCCGGCCCCGAGCGCGTAGAGGATCTCGGTCGCGGACTGGCCGATGGTGACGGCGTTGCGGGGCGCCGCCTCGAAGCGCAGCGTGTGGCCGCAATTCCCGATCTCGAGCGGGTAGCGGGTGGGCTCGGCGCGCAGGGCGGGCGCGGCGAGGCCGAGGCCCGCCGCCATGGCCAGCAGAAGCACGGATGATCGCATGATGGGCTCCTTCGCTCAGGGCGGTGCCGGAGCGGGAGCGGCCTCACATGGCAAGGGCGCGACGGCGCCAGCCGCCAGTGCCCGGCGCCGCAGGGCGCGGCGCGGCTTCGGTCTCGTCATCCACATCCTTCCCCGGACACCCCGCCGGCTGGTTCACGAACGCGCGCCGGCAGGTCTCCTGACTGGCGGGTCGCCGCCCGCGCCGGCCTTCCCGGGATCGCTCCCAGTGGCATCATCGGACGCGGTCTCGCCGCCTACAGTTGCGGGGGCAGTTCCGGTTCACGCCCCTCGCGGGACGTGGCGGATTCCCTGTTAGTTCCTCTCGGAAACCGGCCCCCGCTGGTTAGACGAGACCCCAGGCGGGAGCAAGCGCCAAACGCCCGCGGGCCGCGCCCCCTCTCTTTCCATCCCGGCCATGCCCCGGTGAAGCGGCCGGGCGCCGCGCCGTTGGCGGCTGGCCGGAAAAGCCCGCCGCGCCTCTGGCGGCACGCCCCGAAACATTGCCATTTCATGAAAACGAATTGAGATATATCAACATCCGTGGTCAATCATCGCCCTACTCTACGCGCGATGGCCGGCCCGCCCAGCGGCGCGGCCCGGCGGATGCTGAAAGCGAGGAAGGAAATGCCTGGAATGAAAGTGCGCAACATCATGTCCGCCGCCGTGGCCACCCTGCCCCCGGACGCGCCCGTCCATGCCATCGCCAGCCTCTTCGCCGAGCGCGGCATCTCGGGCGCCCCGGTGGTGGACACCGACGGCAAGCTCCTCGGCATGGTGACCGAGGGCGACCTGGTGCGCCGCCTGGCCGCGACCGAGGACCGCCCGCGCTCCTGGCTCTGGAGCCTGTTCGACGCGGCGCCGCGCCAGGCGGAGCACTATGCGCGCACCCAGGGGCGCCGGGCGCGCGACCTGATGACGCAGGACGTGGTCACCGCGCAGGAGGACGACGACATCGGCAAGGTCGCCGCCCTGCTCGAGAAGAAGGGCATCCGCCGCGTGCCGGTGGTGCGCGACGGGCGGCTCGTCGGCGTCGTCTCGCGCGCCGACATGATGCTGGCGCTGCAATCGCCGCCCCAGCAGCTCACCGGCGAGGCGCCCCCGGATGCGCGCATCCGCCGCGAGGTGCTGGCGCAGATGCGCGCCCAGCCCTGGGTGGACGCCTACTACCTCTTCGCCGACGTGAAGGACGGCGTCGTGACCTTTCGCGGCTTCTGCCGCTCCGAGGAGGTGATGCGGGCGCTGCGCGTGCTGGCCGAGGGGGTGGCCGGCGTGAAGGAGGTGCGGCTCGACCTCGCGCCCACGCCGCCCTTCCTGCTCGGCACGCCCTGACGGCGGGCCGGGCTGTCCCCCCCCGGGCGGCCCGGCGCCGGGAGAACCCGGGGAGGGGCGGCTCCCCCTCCCCCGCCTCACCCGCCCGCGCCGCGCCGCGCCCCGAGGCGCCGGCGCAGCGCCTTCTCCCCTTCCAGCACCAGGATCAGCACCAGGCCCGCGGCCAGGATGGGCAGCCAGTCGGCCACCGGCTCGAGGGGGCGGGTGGCGAACAGCGCCTGCAAGGGCGGCGCGTAGGTGAAGGCGAGCTGGAGCACCACCACCGCGCCCACGCCGCCCAGCAGGGCGGGGGTGGCCAGCCTGCCGCGCCCGGTGAAGAAGGCGCCGCCCCGGCTGCGCACGCTCAGCAGATAGGCGATCTCCAGCACCACGATGGCGTTGACCACCGCCGTGCGCGCCGTCTCCACCGGCAGCCCCCGCCACTCGGACCAGGCGAAGATGCCGAAGGCGGCCAGCATGACCAGCAGCGACACCAGCACCACGCGCCAGACCAGCAGGCCGGACAGCAGGGGCTCTGAGGGCGGGCGGGGGGGGCGGCGCATGATGTCGGCCTCCGCCGGCTCGAAGGCGAGGACGAGGCCCAGCGTCACGGTGGTGACCATGTTGATCCAGAGGATCTGCACCGCCGTCAGCGGCAGGGTCAGGCCGAGCAGGATGGCGGCGATCACGGTCAGCGCCTCGCCGCCATTGGTCGGCAGCGTCCAGGCGATGACCTTCTGCACGTTGTCGTAGACGGTGCGGCCCTCATGCACGGCGGCGGCGATGGTGGCGAAGTTGTCGTCCGCCAGCACCATCTCCGCCGCCTCCTTGGCCGCCTCCGTGCCCTTCACCCCCATGGCCACGCCGACATTGGCGCGCTTGAGCGCCGGCGCGTCGTTCACGCCGTCGCCGGTCATGGCGATCACCGCCCCGTCCGCCTGCAGCGCCTCGACCAGCCGCAGCTTGTGCTCGGGGCTGGTGCGGGCGAAGACGTCGCTTTCCCGCACGCGGCGGCGCAGCGCCGCGTCGTCCAGCGTGTCGAGCTCGTGCCCGGTGACGACGGCGCCCGCCCCGCGCAGCCCGACCTGGCGCGCGATGGAGCCGGCGGTCGCGGCATGGTCGCCGGTGATCATCTTCACGCGGATGCCGGCGCGCTGGCACTCCGCCACGGCGGCCACCGCCTCCTCGCGCGGCGGGTCGATCAGGCCGAGCAGGCCGAGCAGCACCAGCTCCCGCTCCGTCTCGGCCGGGGAAAGCCGCCCCGTGCCGCGCGGCACCTGCCGCATGGCCACCGCGATCACCCGCATGCCGCCGGCCGCGAGCGCCTCCACCCGCGCATGCCACGCCGCCGCGTCCAGCGCCGCCTCGCCATCCGCGCCGCGCTGGCGGGTGCACATCTCGATGAGCCGCTCCGGCGCGCCCTTGACGCAGACCAGGCCATGGTCCGGCCGCATGTGCAGCGTGGCCATGTAGCGGTGACGCGAATCGAAGGGGATCTCGTCGCCGCGCGGAAAGCCCGCGCGCAGCGCCTCGTGCGGCTCGCCCGCGCGGGCGGCGAAGGCGAGCAGCGCGCCCTCCATCGGGTCGCCCTCCGTCCGCCAGGCGCCGCCCTCCTGGCACAGCCCGGCATCGTTGCACAGCGCGGCGACGCGCGCGATCTCCACGAGCAGCCGGGCCGCGTCGTCGCTTCGCCGCCCGTCCGGCCACAGCACGCCGCCTTCCGGCGCGTAGCCCTGGCCCTGCACCCCGAAGCGGCCGAGCGCCGTCTCCACCACGGCCACCGTCATCTCGTTGCGCGTCAGCGTGCCGGTCTTGTCGGTGCAGATGACGGAAACCGCGCCCAGCGTCTCCACCGCCGGCAGCCGGCGGATGATGGCGCGCCGCGCCGCCATGCGCCGCACGCCGATGGCCAGGGTGATGGTCAGCACCGCCGGGAGCCCCTCCGGAATGGCCGCGACGACGATGCCGACCACCACCAGGAAGACCTCCTCCGCCGGCTGCCCGTGGCCGAGCCAGGCGATGGCGAAGACGAGGGCGGCGACGCCGAGGATCACCACGGTCAGCCGCCGCGCGAAGATGTCCATCTGGCGCAGGAGGGGGGTGGTGAGCTGCCGCACCTCGCCGAGCATGGCGCTGATCCGGCCCAGCTCGGTTGCCGCCCCCGTGGCGGCCACCACCCCCACGCCCTGCCCCATGGTGACCAGCGTGCCGGAAAAGGCCATGGAGGCGCGGTCGCCCAGCGCCGCCGCGGCGGCCACCGGCTCCGCCGCCTTCTCGGCCGGCACGGACTCGCCGGTGAGCGCCGCCTCCTCGATGCGCAGGCCGCGGGCGTGGACCAGCCGCAGGTCGGCCGGCACCCTGTCCCCCGGCTCGAGCAGCACGATGTCGCCCGGCACCAGCTCCGCCGCGTCCACCGTCGCGCGCCGGCCGCCGCGCAGCACGGAGGCGCGCGGCGTCAGCATGTTGCGGATGGCGTGGAGCGCCTCCTCGGCGCGGCCCTCCTGGATGAAGCCCACCACCGCGTTGATGACCACCACGCCGATGATGACGGCGGTGTCCACCGGATGGCCGAGCAGCGCCGTCACCGCCGCGGAGGCGATCAGGACATAGATCAGCAGGTTCTGGAACTGCGCCAGGAAGCGGCGCAGCGCCGAGCGCGGCCTCGTCTCGGGCAGGCGGTTGGGGCCGTGCTCCGCCAGGCGGCGCGCCGCCTCGGCGGCGGCGAGGCCCCCCTCGGCGGAGCCCAGCCGCCGGATCGCCTCCTCCGCCGGCAGGGCGTGCCAGGCCGGGCTGGCCTGGCTGGCGGCGTCGGGCGGCGGGGTGGCGGACATGGCGTTTCTCCCGGATGGGTCCAGAGATGGGGCGCGCGGGGCGGGTTGGCATGGTTCCGGCCCCGCCGGAAGGGTGGTGACCTTCAGCGCAGGGGCAGCAGCAGGGGCACCAGCGCCACGCTCAGCGCCATGACCAGCACGGCGAAGGGCACGCCGACCCGCACGAAGTCGCCGAAGCGGTAGCGGCCCGGCCCCAGCACCAGCATGTTCACCGGCGAGGAGACCGGCGTCATGAAGGCGGCCGAGGCGGCGAGCGCCACGATCATGGCGAAGGGATAGGGCGAGAGGCCCATCTCCTCCGCGACGGCCAGGGCCACGGGCGCCATCAGCACGGCGGTCGCGGTGTTGGAGATGAACAGGCCGGTCACGGCGGTCGCGGCGAACAGGCTGGCCAGCAGGGCATGGGGCCCGGCCGCGCCCATCAACCCGACCAGCCCCTCCGCCGCCAGGGCGGTGCCGCCCGTCTTCTGCAGCGCCAGCGAGAAGGGCAGCATGCCGCCGATGAGGACGACCGTGGGCCAGTGGATGGCGCGGTAGGCGCCGTCCAGGTCGATGCAGCGGAAGCCCAGCATCATCAGCCCGCCGATCAGCGCCGCCTGGGCGTGCGGCACCACGCCGCTGACCATCAGCGCGACGACCACGCCGAGGCTGAGCAGGGCGTGCGGCGCCCGGTCGGCGGCGGGGGAAAGCTCCTCCAGGTCGTCCGGCTGGTTGAGCAGCAGGAAGGGCCGCTTGCCCCGCTGCGAGCGGCGCAGCTCCTTCCACGGGCCGGTGAGCAGCAGCGTGTCGCCCGGCTGCAGCTTCTCCTCCAGGAAGCCCTCCCCCCAGGCCGCCCGGCCGCGCCGCAGGCCGATCGCCGTGAGCCCGTAGGCGGAGCGGAACTCGGCCTCCAGCACCGACTTGCCGCAAAGGGAGGAATCGGGCGGGATCATCACCTCGGCCAGCCCCAGCGGGCGCGGCTCGCGGACGGGGTCGAAATCGTCGAAGGAGAGGGCGTGCAGGCCGAGCCGGCCGGACAGCGCGCGCAGCTCCTCCTCCGCGCCGGTGAAGTGGACGATCAGCACGTCGCCCACATGCGGCACCGCCTCGCCGGCGGCGTGCAGCACGCGGGTGGCGAAGCGCTGCGGCCGCTCGATGGCCATGACGTTCAGCCCGTGGCTGGCGCGCAGCCGCAGCGCCGCGAGGCTCCGCCCCGCGAGCGGCGAGGTCTGGCCGACGCGCAGGCGCCAGGAATTCTCCGCCAGGCCATAGTCCCGGATGAGCTGCGCCAGGGTCAGCCCGCCGCCCCGCGCGGCCTCGGGCGGCGCCTCGTCGCTCAGCCAGCGATGCGCCACGGCCATGTAGGCGATGGCCAGCAGCAGGACCGGCACGCCGAAGGGCGTGAAGCTGAAGAAGCCGAAGCCGGCATGGCCGTGCCGCAGCAGCTCGCTGTTCACCACCAGGTTGGGCGGCGTGCCCACCAGCGTCAACATGCCGCTGATGAGGGCGGCGAAGCCCAGCGGCATCATCAGCCGCCCCGGCGCGATCCGCAGCCGTGCCGCGATGCGCAGCACCACGGGAATGAAGATGGCGACGACCCCGGTGGAACTCATCATCGAGCCCAGCGCCGCCACGGCCAGCATCAGCATCGCCATCAGCCGGACGCCGCTGCCGCCGGTGCGCGCCGCCAGCCAGTCCCCCAGCCGCCCGGCGATGCCGGTGCGGACCAGCCCCTCGCCGATGACGAACAGGATGGCGACCAGCACCACGCTGGAATCGCTGAAGCCCGACAGGGCCTCCTGCACCGTCAGCACCCCGGTCATGGGCAGGGCCGCGAGCATGATCAGCGCGACGGCGTCCGTGCGCGGCCAGCCCCGCGCGAACATCACGACCGCCACCCCCAGCAGAGCGAGCACGAGGGCCAGTTCAAGGGACACGATGCTTTTCCGCCCGCGCTGTTGCCCCGCCTAGTTTCCGCAGGGCGGCCGTTTCGTCCAGCCCAGGCCGGGAAAGGGCCCGCCCCTCCTTCCTCCACGGCCTTTGCCTTTGGCGCCCGGCTTGTTCAAACTGCCGCCCGGATCACGCCGCCCCCGCGGGGGCGGGGCTTGGGCGGCCAGCAAGACGCGGGCCGGCAAGACACGGGCCGGCAAGACGCGGGCCGGAGGAGGCGCTTGTGCGGGAGGATGGGCTGGAGGGTGGCGCCGGCGTGCGCCTCATGTTCGACGGCCACGCGATCGAGGCGGAGGCGGGCGCGTCGCTGCTCCAGGCCTGGACCGCCGCCGGCCTGCCGCTGACCGAGAATGTGGGCTGCATGGGCCAGGGCGTCTGCGGCGCCTGCCGCGTGCTGGTGCGGCGCGAGGGCGAGCGCCTGGCCGACACCGCGCTGGCCTGCGAGACGCCGGCGGAGGAGGGGATGCAGGTCTCCTTCCTGGACCATTTCCCCGCCCGCCGCCCGCATGCCTACGACCTCCGCGCGCTGACCGACAGCTGGACGGCGCTGGACCAGATCGACGCCGTCTTTCCCGAGGCCAAGAACTGCCGCCATTGCAGCGGCTGCGACCGCGCCTGCCCCAAGGGCATCGAGGTGCAGCGCATGGTGAACCTCGCGGCCGGGGGCGAGGCCTTCGCCGCCGCCGCGCTGTTCGACCATTGCGTGATGTGCAACCTCTGCGTCGCCGCCTGCCCGGAGCATATCGACCCGGCCCATCTTGGCCAGTTCGTGCGCCGCATGAGCGCCGCGCTGACGCTGCGCCCCGGCGACTTGATCGCGCGGCTGCGCGAGATCGAGCGCGGCGGGCAGCCGATCGACCCCGAGGCGCCCGGCGCCAATCCCCCGCCCGGCCCATGAGCGCCCCCGCGGCGGCCCACGGCATCCCCCACGCCGCGGCGCTGGCGGCCTGGCGCGGCCGGGCGCCCGCGCCGCCGCGCGCCCTGGCGCTCCCCGCGCCGGAGCTGCTGGAGCGCTTCCACCCCGACCGGCGGCCCGGCGCCATGGTGCCGCTCCGCGTCGGCGCCAGCGCCGGCCTGCCCTGCCGGGCGGAGCTCGCCGCCCTGCTGCAATCCGACGCGCTAGTGGAGGACGAGGACATCGCCGGCGCGCCGCTGCTCGATGCGGACGTGCTGGTGATCGGCGGCGGCGGCGCGGGCTGCGTCGCGGCGCTGACGGCGGCGCGGGCGGGGGCGCGGGTGCTGCTCGCCACCAAGCTGCGCCTGGGCGACAGCAACACGGTGATGGCCGAGGGCGGCATCCAGGCCGCCATGGGGCCCGAGGACAGCCTGCAGCGGCACTTCGAGGACACGCTGCGCGCCGGCCACTTCGCCGCCGACAAGGCGCTGGTGGCGGCGCTGGTTTCCGACGGGCCGGGCGTGATCCGCTGGCTGATCCAGGAGGGCATGGGCTTCGACCTCGCCGAGGGCAGCGACCGCATGGGCGGCAACCTGCTGCGCAGGAAGCCCGGCGGCGCCACGGCGGCGCGGCTGCTCTCCTACCGCGACTTCACCGGGCTCGAGATGATGCGGGCGCTGCGCGAGGCGGTGCTGCTCGCCCCCGGCATCACCCTGCTGGAGCGCCACCCGGCGCTGGAGCTGCTGACCGACGACCGCGGCCGCTGCGCCGGCGCCGTGCTGCACGAGCTGGCGCGCGGCCGCCCCGTGCTGGCCCGCGCCGGGGCCACGGTGCTGGCCACGGGCGGGGCGGGGCGGCTGCACGTCGCGGGCTTTCCCACCTCCAACCACTACGGCGCCACGGCGGACGGGCTGGTGCTGGCCTACCGGCTCGGCGCCGCGCTGCGCGAGGTGGACAGCTTCCAGTACCACCCCACCGGCATCGCCTGGCCGCCGCGCATGGCGGGGCAGCTGGTGAGCGAGGCGGCCCGCGCCTCCGGCGCCGCCCTGGTCAACGGGCTGGGCGAGCGCTTCGTGGACGAGCTGGACACGCGCGACGTGGTCGCCGCCGCCATCCTGCGCGAGATCGCCGAGGGGCGCGGCGTGGCGCGGGACGGCCAGGCGGGGGTGTTCCTCGACACGCCGGGGCTGGAGCGGGCGAAGCCCGGCATCCTCGGCCGCAGCCTGGTCACCCTCACCCATCTCGCGCATCGCGCCGGCCTCGACGCGGCGGCCGAGCCCTTCCTGGTCCGCCCCACGCTGCACTACCAGAACGGCGGCATCGCCATCGGCCCCGACGGGTGGAGCGGCGTGCCCGGCCTGCTCTGCGCCGGCGAGGTGACGGGCGGGCTGCATGGCCGCAACCGCATGATGGGCAATGCCCTGCTGGAGCTGGTGGCGTTCGGCCGCCGCGCCGGGGCCGCCGCCGCCGCCGACGCCCGGGCCGAGCGGCCGCGCAACATCGGGCTGACGCACCTGGCCGACTGGCGCCGCGCCCTGATCGCGCAAGGGCTGCCGCTCGCCCGCAAGGCGCCGCTGGTCTTTCCGCCCTACGGCAACTTCGACATGGCCAAGGACCGGGGGCGGGCGGCATGAGGGTGCTCACCGATGAGCGCCGCTGCGTCGGCGCCGATCTCGGCGCCTGGATGGCGGCGGGCGGCGGCGCCGGGCTGGAACGCGCCCTGGCCGACCGCGGCGGCATCATCCCCGCCATCGAGGCCGCGGGCCTGCGCGGCCTGGGCGGCGCGGGCTTTGCCACCCACCGCAAATGGGCGGCCGTGGCGGCCCAGCCCGGCCCCGGCAAATGGGTGATCTGCAACGGCAACGAGGACGAGCCGGGCACCTTCAAGGACCGCTTCCTGCTGTCGCGCACGCCGCACCAGGTGATCGAGGGGGCGCTGGTCGCGGCCCTGGCGGTGGGGGCGGCCGACATCGTCCTCTACATCAACCCGCGCGAGGCGGCGGCCGTGGCCGTGGCGCGGGAGGCCGTGGCGCAATGGGAGGCGCACCCGCTTCTCGCCCGCCTCGCCGGGGCGCTGGGCGAGGCGCCGCGCCTGCGCGTGGTCACCGGCTCGGGCCTCTACATCGGCGGGGAGGAGACGGCGGCGGTGGCCAGCGTCATGGGCGGCTTCCCCTTTCCCCGCCTGAAGCCCCCCTTTCCGGCGGAAAGCGGGGTGGGCGACGCGCCGACGCTGGTGAACAACGTGGAAACCCTGGCCCATGCCGGGCACATCCTGGCGCAGGGGCCGGAATGGTATCGCGGCCTCGGCCTCGGCGGCGCGCCGGGCACCAAGCTGTTCTCGCTCTCGGGCGACGTGCTGCGCCCCGGGCTGCACGAGCTGCCCATGGGCACCACGCTTCGCAGCCTGGTCTTCGGCCATGGCGGCGGCGTGCTGGCCGGCAGGGCCTTCAAGGCGGTGTTCACCGGCGGCCCCTCCAACACCCTGCTGACGGCCGCCGACCTCGACGTGCCGCTCGACTTCGACAGCCTCCGCGCGCGCGGCTCGCGCCTCGGCACGGGGGCGATGATCGTGGTGGGGGAGGGCACCAGCATCCTGCGCAAGACGGCGGAATACGTCGCCTTCTTCGCGGCCAATTCCTGCGGCCAGTGCCCGCCCTGCAAGATCGGCACGCACCAGGTCTCGCGCATCCTGGAGCGGGTCGAGGCGGGGGCGGGCCGCCCCGGCGACCTGCGGGCGCTGGAGAACCTGGCCGGGCTGCTGCCCGGCAGCGGCCGCTGCGGGCTGGTGGACGGGGCGGCCACGGTGCTGGCCTCCTCGCTCCGCACCTTCAGGGGCGAGTATGAGCGGGCGCTCGGGCCCTCCGGCCAGGAGGACGGCCAGGAGGATGGCCAGGGTGACGGCCAGGGTGATCGCCTGCGGGGTGGCGGGTTGCGGGGCGGCGCGCCCTGAGGCGGGCCGGGCGGCGCCGCCCGGCCGCGCCGCGCCTCAGTCCCAGCGCTGCCGGTAGGAGAACACCGGCAGCCGCCACGCCCCCCGGATGGCCAGCAGGCGCAGCGCCAGCCCGGCCGCGAAGCTGATCGCGGTGTTCAGGTTCGTGCCGAGGCCGAGATGGTGCAGGCCAAGGAAGAGGGCGCAGGTGGCGAGGGAGACGCTCGCATAGAGCTCGCGCCGGAACACCACCGGCACCTGGTTGCACAGCACGTCGCGCAGGATGCCGCCGCAGATGCCGGTGATCATGCCCGACATGATGACGACGACCGTGGGGTAGCCCATGCCGAGCGCCACGCCGCAGCCGATCAGCGAGAACGCCACCAGCCCCATCGCGTCGAGCAGCAGGAAAAGGCGCTTGAGGTTGTGCATCAGGAAGGCGATGGCCGTGGTCAGCAGCCCGGCGCCGATCACCAGGTAGACATATTCCGGGTGCTGGGTCCAGCCGATGGGGAAGCGCCCCAGCATGACGTCGCGGATGGTGCCGCCGCCCAGCGCCGTGACGAAGGCGATGACGGCGACGCCGAAGATGTCCATGTTGCGCCGCCCCGCCGCGAGGGCGCCGGACATGGCCTCGGCGGTGATGGCGACCAGGTAGATCCCGGTCATGACGGATTCGGGGTGAAGGAAGGCGTGCACGGGAAGGGCTCCGGACGGAGCCAGGCGCCACCCCCTCGGGCGGTCCTGGCGTGCCTCTCCCCCTGTCCTTTTACCTGAGAGTTTCGGCGCGCGCGGCGCCTGCCCCTTCGGTGGGCCGGGGCGCGCGGAACACGCGGCACCGGCCTCTCTCCAGACGACACATGACGCTCCCGCGGTTCGACCTGCCTGAGCGATTATGGGAGCTTGCGCCTTCGGCGGAGGCGGTGGCCTCTCTCTCCCGCGGGATTGGGACCGAGTATCGTTTGGCCCCCATCCTTCTGTCAACCGCTCCGCTCCGGCTGCGCGCGGCCCTGCCGCCCTGGCGCGCATCCTCGCGCGGCCAGGCGATTCCACCGGGGCGGGATCTGCCCTAGTCTCGGCCGCCCCGGCCCGCGCCGCGCGCGCACCGGGGAGAGGTGGATCGAGCGGCGGGAGCATGGGCCATGGGTGACATGCCGGCGGGACCTCCAGCGCAACCGGCAACGGGCCCCGTGCCCCGGCTGGAGGCGGCCAGCCGGCCGCGCCTGGCGCGCGGGGCGCGGCTGCGGCAGGACACGGCGCGGGGCCGCTGGGTGATCCTGGCGCCCGAGCGCATGTTCGTCCCCGACGCGACGGCGCTCGAGGTGCTGCGCCTGCTCGATGGCGAGCGCAGCGTGGCGCAGGTCGCGGAGGAGCTGGCCCGGCGCTACGCCGCGCCGCCCGGCGTGATCGAGGCCGACATCCTGCCGCTGCTGCAGGAGCTGGCCGACAAGGGTGTCGTCGCGCCGGGCTGACGGCGCATCTCGCGGTAGTGGAAGGCGCCGTCGCTCGCCGCCGCTTCCGCCAGCGCCGCCTCCAGCAGCCCGTGATGCGGGGACAGGGCGCAGGCCGGGTCGGTCGCCGCCGCGTCGCCGGTCAGGGCGAAGGCCTGGCAGCGGCAGCCGCCCCAGTCCCGCTCGCGCCTGTCGCAGCCCCGGCAGGGCTCCGGCATCCAGCCGGTGCCGCGGAAGCGGTTGAAGGCGTCGGAGCCTTCCCAGATGTCGCGCAGCGTGGCGTCGCGCACATTGGGGAAGGTGAAGCCGGGCAGCTCGGCGGCGGCGTGGCAGGGCAGCGCCGCGCCCGAGGGGCTGACCACCATGACGGCCCGTCCCCAGCCGCCCATGCAGGCCTTGGGGCGTCGCGCATGGTAGTCGGGCGCCACCTCGTCGATCGCCAGCCGGCCGCGCAGCGCCGCGCGGGCCGCCGCGATGGCGGCGTTGGCGGCCTCCAGCCGGCCGCGCTCCGGCAGCAGCGCCGCGCGGTTCCGGTAGGCCCAGCCATGGTACTGCACATGCGCCAGCTCCAGCCGCCCCGCGCCCAGTTCCAGGGCGAGTGCGATCATCTCCGGCACCGCGTCGAGGTTCTGCCGGTGCAGCACGGCATTGACGGTGAGCGGCAGGCCCGCCTCGCGCACCATCCGGGCGAAGGCGAGCTTGCGCGCATGGCCGCCGGGCATGCCGCCGATGCGGTCGCTCGTGGCGGCGTCCGGCGCCTGGATGGAGAGCTGCACATGGTCGAGCCCGGCCGCCGCCAGGGCGGCCAGGCGGGCGGCGTCGATCGACACGCCGGCGGTGATCAGGTTGGTGTAGAGGCCGGCGCGGCTGGCATGGGCGACGATGGCCTCGAGGTCGCGCCGCGCCGCGGGCTCCCCGCCCGACAGGTGCAGCTGCAGCACGCCGAGCGCCGCGGCCTCCTCGAAGACCCGCCCCCATTCGGCGGCGGAAAGCTCCCGCGCGGCCTGCTCCAGCTCCAGCGGGTTGGAGCAATAGGGGCAGCGCAGCGGGCAGCGATGCGTCAGCTCCGCCAGCAGGCCCAGCGGTGGCTCAAGGGGCGGAAGTGCTGCGGGCGGGGGCTGGGCCAGGGGTTGGGCCAGGGGTTGGGCCAGGGGTTGGGCAGGGGGCGGATCGGCGGCCGGCATCATTCCCCCTCCCCTTCGCGGCACCCCCGCGCGGCCCGCGCCGCGCGCGGCCTCAGAGCTCGGCGCCCTCGTAGCAGTTGATCTCCATCCCGAGGCAGACTTCGACGATCCGCGGCTTGGTCCAGGCCATTCTCGCACCCTCCATCATCGCCCGGCCCGATCCTCCGACAGGACGGGTCCCGGCTTCCTGGAACTTGGTTCCGGCGGGGGGGATGTCAACGCGGCGGCCCGCGCGTTCCGGCCCGATCCCCGGGTCCGCGCCCGGAAGCGCCCCGCTCGCGCCGGCCCCGCCGCCCGCTTTCCCGGCCCCCGGCCACCCGTCCTGGCGCAGAACCCCTGGGCGCAGAACCCCTGGGCGCAGAACCCCTGGGCGCGGAACCCCTGGGCGCAGAACCCCTGGGCGCGGAACCGCTGGCCCGCGGGAAACCCTTTCCCCGCGAATCTGTTCTCAAATCGCAATAGGTTGGCTAACGGAAATGCTCCGTTAAGGAATTCGCACTGTCAGCCCCATCGCCAAAGGTGTCCGGCTTGAAACATGACGCGCGGCAGGCCGCCGCCGGGGAAGGCGGCGCCAGTGCCGAGGTGACGACCCGCCTGCTGCGGGCCCAGGAGGCGGGCGACGTCCACCTGTTCGAGCTCGGCTCCGACCGGGTCGCCCGCTGCGACGACGGCCTGCGCGGCCTGTTCGGCATCCCGCCGGGCGACAAGCTGGACCATGCGCGGTGGCTCGCCTCCGTCCATCCGGAGGATCGCGCGCGCCTGCGGGAGGACTTCGAGCGCCTGCTGCGCGAGGGCGGCTCCACCGACATCGAATACCGCGTCCTGCTGCCGGACGGCGCGGTGCGCTGGCTGTGCAGCCGCGCGCGCATGGCGGCGGATCCGGGCCGCCCCGGCTCGATCTACGGCGCAACCTTCGACGTCACCGAGCGCCGGTTGATCCTGGAGCGCCTGCAGGAAAGCCAGCGCGCGCTGGAGGAGAGCAGCGAGCGGCTGCGCCTGACGCTCGAGGCGGGGCGGATGGGGGCCTGGGACTGGGACCTGGTCGCCCGGCGGTGGAGATGGGACAGGAAGCGGTTCGAGCTGTTCGGCCTGGGCGCCGACACGGAGGAGCCGGGCCTCGACGCCTTTCTCGCCATGGTGCACCCGGAGGACCGGCCGCGGCTGGAGGCGGCGGTCCGCGGCGCCGTGGAGGCGGGCGACGGCACCTATGAGTGCGAATACCGCGTGCAGCTGCCGGGCGGCGTCACGCGCTGGCTCACCGACTATGGCAGGGCGCTTCCCGGGCCGGATGGGCGGGCGGTGCGCCTGCTCGGCCTGACCTTCGACGTGACCGAGCGCCGCGCCGCGGAGGCGGACCGCGACAGCGCCATGGCGCTGCTGCGCAGCTTCATCGAGGCGGTGCCGGGCATCGTCTACGCCAAGGACCTCGAGGGGCGCATGCTCTTCGCCAATGAGGGGCTGACGGCCCTGATCGGCAAGCCGTCCGGGGCCTTCATCGGCCGCACCGCCGGCGAGTTCATCGACGACGGCCAGCAGGCGGCGGCGCTGATGGAGAGCGACCGCGCGGTGATGGAGACGGGCAATGCCAAGCAGTTCGAGGAGGAGCTGGGCTTCCGCGACGGGCAGCCCATCACCTGGCTTTCCACCAAGGCGCCGCTGCGCGACGAGGCGGGGCGGACCATCGGCCTCGTCGGCACCTCGCTCGACATCACCGAGCGCAAGAAGGCCGAGGCGATCATCGCCCGCGGCAAGGCGGAGCTCGAGCGGCTGGTCGAGGAGCGCACGCGGGACCTGCGCGAGACCCAGGCCCAGCTCGCCCACGCCCAGCGCATCGAGGCGCTCGGCCAGCTCGCGGGCGGCATCGCGCACGACTTCAACAACGTCCTGCAGGCCATCGAGGACGGGGCGCGGCTGATCGAGCGGCGGGCCGGCAAGCCCGAGGCGGTGCGCCACCTGGCCGGCATGGTCATCGACGCCGCCCGGCGCGGCGCCTCGATCACCCGGCGCCTGCTCTCCTTCTCGCGGCGCGACGAGCTGCGGGGCGAGCCGCTGGAGCCGGCCGACCTGTTCGCCGACCTGCGGGAGATCCTGCCCCTCAGCCTCGGCGCCGGCGTCGCGGTGCGGGTGGAGGCCGAGGCCGGGCTGCCGCCGCTGCTGGCCGACAAGGGGCAGCTCGAGACCGTGCTGGTCAACCTGGCCACCAATGCCCGCGACGCCATGGGCGGCTCCGGCACCCTCGCCCTGCTCGCCGCGGCCGAGACCTATCCGGGCCGCGGCGGCCCGAGCTACCCGGTGGCGCTGAAGCCCGGCCGCTATGTGCGGCTGTCCGTCTCCGACACCGGCCATGGCATGGATGCCGGAACCCTGGCGCGCGCCACGGAACCGTTCTTCACCACCAAGGAGCCGGGCAAGGGCACGGGGCTCGGCCTCGCCATGGCCCGCGGCTTCGCCGAGCAGAGCGGGGGGGGCCTGCACATCGCCAGCGCACCCGGCCAGGGCACCACGGTGACGCTCTGGCTGCCCGTGGCCGATGCGGGCGCGGCGCCGGCGGAGCGGGCGGAGGGTGCCGCCCCCCCGGCCGCGGAGCGGCGCCGCATCCTGCTCGTGGACGACTACGACCTGATGCGGGAGATGCTGGCCGAGAACCTGTCCGATGCCGGCTACGAGGTGGTCCAGGCCGAGGACGGCGTGGCCGCGCTGGCGCTGGTCGAGGCGGGGGAGACGATCGACCTGCTTGTCTCCGACCTGTCCATGCCGGGCATGAACGGCGTCGCCCTGATCCGCGAGGCGCAGCGCCGGAGGCCCGGCCTGCCCGCCATCCTGCTCACCGGCTTCGCGGGCGATGCGGCCGAGCTGCGGGGCGGCGAGGCCGAGGGCGCGAGCTTCAGCCTGCTGCGCAAGCCGGTGATCGGCCCGGAGCTCGCCCGCTGCGTCGCCTCGCTGCTGAAGGCCGCGCCCGGCTAGAGCAGATGCCGAGCCGGCCCCGTCAGCGGATGGCGCGATCTGCTTGCCCGGAGAAAGGGCGGGACGGGTTGCCGGGAGCCAGGGCGAAGGGCAACCGCTCCGGGGCGCGGCGTCCGGCGGGCGGGCGGGCGCACAAAAGCGGGAACGGCGCCCGGCCGGGCCGAACACAGGTGCAAGACGGCCCGCAAAGGCGCACAGAATGCGCCGCACGGCAGCCGCGGAGCCTGCCTTCCCACCCATCCATCGCCCCGCCGGTCTGCATTCGTGCAGGAGGGCTTGTCATGACATATGGCACCGCCGGAACTCGGCTCCTGCCGGTGATCGGCCTGGTGGCCGTGACCGGGCCGGGCTGGGCCCAGGCTCCCGGCGCCGTGGACGTGCGAACGCCCCCGGCCATGAGCGCGCCCGAGACGCGGGCGCCGGACGACAGGCGCGAGACCGAAATCGACCTGGGCGCGCGGGATGGCGGCCCGGCAAGCTGCCAGCCGCGCTATTCCGCCGAGGCCCGGCCGATCGGCACCGCCACGGGGGACCCGGAAAAGGACGATTACGGCTTCATCCTGGTGGGGATGGACTGCCCCGCCCAGCCCTGAAGCGGATGGGCGCCCGGCCGGCCGCTTCCGTCCGGCCGGGCGCCGCCGAACATCAGCCACCCAACATCAGCCGCCAGACATCAACCGCCAGACATCAACCGCCGGGGCACACCAGGCATTCCCACCGCTCGAGCAGGGCCGGGATGGCCTGCGCCGGGCAGGGCGGGCTGAACAGGTAGCCCTGCCCCTCCGTGCAGCCCTGGCCCGCCACCTGCCGCCTCTGCGCGGGCGTCTCGATCCCCTCCACCGTGGTGACGATCCCGAGCGTCCGGCACAGCCCCGCGATGGCGCTGATGATGGCGGCGCCCTCCGGCCTCTCATCCATGGCGAGGACGAAGCTGCGGTCGATCTTGACCTTGTCGATGGGGAACTTGATCAGGTAGCTCAGCGAGGAATAGCCCGTCCCGAAATCGTCCATCGAGATGGCGGCGCCGGAGGCGCGCAGCCGGCGCAGCAGGGCGATGGTGTCCTCCGTGTCCCGCAGCAGCAGGGATTCGGTGATCTCCAGCTCCAGCCGGCGCGGCGGCAGCCCGGCCGCCGCCAGGGCCGCGGCCACCGTCTCCTCCAGCGCCGGGTCGGCGAGCTGCGCGGCGGAAAGGTTCACCGCCACCCTCAGCGGCTGGGGCCACGAGGCGGCATCGGCGCAGGCGCGCGCGAGGGTCCAGCGCCCGAGCGGCACGATGAGGCCCATCGCCTCGGCCACGGGAATGAACTCGTCGGGGCAGACCAGCCCGCGTTGCGGGTGGCGCCAGCGCAGGAGCGCCTCGAAGCCGCCGACCGAGCCCTCCGCCAGGTTGACCAGCGGCTGGTAGTGCAGCTCGAACTCGCCCTTCTCCAGCGCGCGGCGCAGGTCCTCCTCGAGCTGGCGCCGGGCCTGGACGCGGAGCTGCATGCCCGGCTCGAAGAAGCGGAAGCGCCCGCCGCCCTCGCGCTTGGCGCCATACAGCGCGAGATCGGCGTGCCGCATCACCTGGGCCGCGTCGGCGCCGTCCTCCGGCAGCACGGCCACGCCGATGCTCGCGCCCACCGAGACCTGCCGGCCATCGACCGCGTGCGGCCGGCTGAGCGCGGCGATCACCCCGGCGGCAAGCCGCGCCGCGCCCTCGGGCTGCTCCTGGCCGTGGCGGAGGATGACGAACTCGTCCCCCCCGAGCCGGGCCACCACGTCCCCCCGGCACACGCAGGCCAGCAGCCGGGCCGCGACGGAGCGCAGCAGCTCGTCCCCCGCCGCGTGGCCGAAGGCGTCGTTGACCTCCTTGAAGCGGTCGAGATCGAGGTGCAGCACAGCGCAGCGCACGCCCCGCCGGCTGCGGCCGATCGCCTCGACGAGCCGCTCGCGCAGCGCGGCCCGGTTGAGCAGGCCGGTCAGCGCGTCGTGGTGGGCCATGTAGGCCACCCGCTCCTCGGCCTCGCGCTTCTCGGTGATGTCCTGGGTCACGCCGCTGAGGCGGAAGGGCGTGCCATCGCCGTCCCGCTCCGCCCGCCCCGTCACCCGCAGCCACCGCACGGGGCCGCGGGCGGGGGTAGTGCGGAACTCCTGGGTGAAGGCGTCGTCATCCGCGCCCGCGATGCACCGCGCCATCGCCGCCTGGACGCGGGGCAGGTCCTCAGGGTGGATCGCGGCGTGGATATCCGTGCGGCTGCGGATGGAGCCGGGCGGCATTCCGTAGAGCGCCTCCAGGCCGTTGGAGGCGTGGAACGCGTCCGTGGCCGCGTACCATTCCCAGACGCCCATCCGCGCCGCCGCGATGGCGCGGGCGAGCCGCTCCTCGCTTTCGCGCAGCGCCTTTTCCGTGCGCCGGCTCTCGGTGATGTCCTCGGTGACGCCCACGATGTGCAGGGGCGTCCCGTCCTCGTGGCGCAGCGGGACCTTCTTCGTCCGCATCAGCCGCGTGCCGCGGTCGGGCGTGTCCAGCGGCTCCTCCTCGATCACCACCGTCTCGCCCGTCTCGGCGGCGCGGCGGTCGCATTCACGGAAGAAGCGCACCTGGTCGGCGGGGAAGAGCTCGGCATCGGTCCGCCCGATCCAGCCGCCGCGCCCGAGGCCGAAGATGCGCTCGGCGGTGCGGTTGACCCGCTCATAGATGCCCGAGGGCACGCTCTTGACGAAGACGCCGACCGGGACGTGCTCGAGGATCTGGTCGAGGAAGTCCTGCGTCACGCGCAGCTTCTCCTCGGCCGCGCGCCGCTCGCTGACATCGCGCGAGATGCAGACGATGCAGGCGACGGCGCCGCTCTCGTCCGCGATCGGCGCCAGCGCGTTGTCCCACTGCTTCGGCGTGCCGCGCAGGGTGGGGCAGGCGCCGTCGAAGCGCAGCGCCCGCCCGCGGGCGGCGGCGCGGACGGCCGCGCGCGCGGTGCCGCGGAGCGGCTCCGGCCAGAACGCCACCCAGTCGGCGCCGATCACCTCGGCCGCGCCCCCCGCCTCGAACAGGCGGAGGCCCGGGCCGTTGATGAACCGCACGCGCCCTTCCGTGTCGAGCACCTTGATGCAGTCGGTGCTGCCTTCCAGGATGGAAAGGAGGAAGTCCTCGCCAGCGGGCATGGGGTGGGGGGGCATCTGAGGGATGGGCATCTGGTGCGTGTGCCGGCCTGACATGGCAGCTCCCGGGGGGCCTTCCTGACCAGCTTGCCGGCGCCGGAGCCCGGAACTCGCGAGAAAGTTACAACGGTTCCTTCCGTAGAGCGGATGCCCGTCTCCTGCAACGGATTTCCACGGGCCCCGGCGCCGGGCGGGCATGAGCCGGGCGCCTGGGGTTAGAGGCGCCCGCCCTGCCCCCTCGCCGCCTCCCGCGCGGCAGGGCACGGACATTAACCGCCAAGCTCAGGCCCGCCCCGGGGCGGAGGGCGGCGGGAAGGCCGCGGAACGGCGCGGTGGGGAGCCGTTCCGAACCAAATGCGGGGAACTCGGGAGCCCGCCACCACTCCCAAAAACGTCAGGAGGCCCCGGCCGGAAGGAGCCAGTATTTTGTTCTTCTCGCGCCATTTCGACGCGGCAATATCTTCCAGCCAAGGCACGCATGTCGAAAATTTTCCTGACCTCGCCGTCAAGCCCCAGCTATGGGGTGCTCAATGGCACGGAGGGCGACAAGTTCGTCATCTCGGTATTCCGGGACGACTTCTCGGCGGATCAGGAATTCGAGATCAGGTGGCGCCAGATCCATGACTGGGCCACGCCCGACGCGATCACCAACTACGACTTCCGCGCGCCGCTGAAGGTGCGCTTCGCCGCGGGCGACAACCAGCCCCAGATCATCGAATTGCAGGCCTTGGACGACCGCGTCGCGAAGTCCTATGGCGAGATCCTCAACTTCGACATCGTCCCCGGCGCCGGCACTTCCCGCGACAGCTTCGACGTCTTCGGCTACCCGACCGACCCGAACTATCCCGCCTACTTCCAGATCAGCATCGCGGAGAACGATTCCCCCAATGTGCGGGCGACGCTGCTGAGCGGGCAGCCGGGCGATTCGGCTGTGTACGCCAACGAGGGCGGCCAGATCCGCTGGCAGTTCGACCGGACGGAAGCCTGGGAGCGCATGGAGGTGTTCTTCCAGCCCGGCGCGGAGCATGAGGGGTTCGCGCGGGAGTATCTCGGCTACGACCCGGCCAACCCCTTCAAGGTGGTGTGGGAAGCCGGCGACGCCTCCTCCAAGTTCCTCACCATCGACGTGCCGGACGACGACATCGCGGGCCCGGGGCCGGACTACATCGCCTGGTACCTGCGGCCGGGCCAGAATGTCACCGGCATCACGGGGCCGGAGCTCACCTACACCTCGGCCGACGGGAATGGCGGCACGCTTTTCCCCGTGGCCTACCACGACAACGAGAACCTGCCCACGCTGAGCCTCGGCGCGCGGGAATGGACCGTCGAGGAGGGCGCGGACCAGAAGATCTCCTTCGAGGTCTTCCGCTCCAACACGCAGGCGCCGGGCGTCGAGAGCACCAAGGTGTGGATCAAGCTCGACACCGCCGACACGGCCCGCAACCCGCTCAGCCGCTACGGCGCCTCCGACGACCTCATCGAGCTGAGCTTCGGCTATGGCGAGAAGTCGAGGCCGATCGAGCTGGCGCTCCCCGACGACGCGACCCATCAGGGCACGCAGACGCTGACCGCCACCATCGTGAAGGCCACGACCTTCTGGTACAATGGCGAGGTGGCCGACGCGGCGCCGCCCGGCGTCGGCTCCTCGGCCGCGCTCACCGTGCAGGACAACGACCCGGCGCCGCCCGAGCCGGAGGGACCTGTCGCCTACCCCACCGTGGCCGCCCACCGCTTCTGGAACACCGAGAACGGCACGCATTTCTACACGCCGAGCGTGGCGGAGCGGGACAACGTCATCGCCACCCTCCCCGCCTACCGCTACGAGGGCGTGGGCTTCCAGACGCTGACGGCCAGCACCCCGGGTGCCGAGCAGATGTGGCGCTTCTACAATTCCTCGGTCGGCTATCACTTCTTCACCATCTCCGAGGACGAGCGGGACAGCATCATCGCCCGGCTACCCGAATACCGCTTCGAGGGCGTGGGCTTCCACGCCGCGGCAACGGGCGGCGAGGGGATGACGGCGGTCCACCGCTTCTTCAACACCCAGACCGGATCGCATTTCTTCACCGCCAGCGCGGAGGAGAAGGACGCCGTGATCCAGACCCTGCCCGGCTTCCAGTACGAGGGCGTCGCCTTCCACACGCCCGTGGGCGACAGCGTCTGGGCGTGAGGCCATGAGCGCCGTGCCGGCCCTCGCACGAGGGGGCCGGGGCGGCGGCCTTTCCGGCGGCGGCGCGGTTGCGTCCCGCCGCCGCGGCGGTAACCTGCCGGCGGAAAGGCACCACAAGCAACAGCCGGAGGAAAAGCCATGCGTCGCCGCTCGCTCTTGCAGGCAGCCGGAACGGCCGCACTGTCCATCGCCATGCCGCGTGTCTCGCGCGGCGCCGATGCCCGCACGCTGCGCCACGTGCCGCATGTCGACCTCGCCTTTCTCGACCCGCACTGGACCACGGCCAACATCACCCGCAACCATGGCTTCATGGTCTTCGACACGCTCTACGGGCAGGACGAGAACTTCGCCGCCGCGCCGCAGATGGTCGAGGGCCACACCGTCGAGAACGACGGCAGGCTGTGGACGCTGCGCCTGCGCGAGGGGTTGCTCTGGCACGATGGCGAGAAGGTGCTGGCCCGCGACTGCGTCGCCAGCATCCGCCGCTGGGCGCAGCGGGATGCCTTCGGCGGCGCGCTGATGCGCGCGACCGACGAACTCTCGGCGCCCGACGACCGCACCATCCGCTTCCGCCTGAAGAAGCCCTTCCCCCTGCTGCCCGACGCGCTGGGCAAGTCGCCCGTCTACATGCCGGCGATGATGCCCGAGCGCCTGGCCAGGACCGACGCCACGCAGCAGGTCAAGGAGATCGTCGGCAGCGGCCCGTTCCGCTACAAGGCGGATGAGCGGCTGCAGGGCTCGCGCAACGTCTATGAGCGCTTCGCCGGCTACAGGCCGCGCGAGGGCGGCACGCCGAGCGGCACGGCCGGCCCCAAGGTCGCCTATTTCGACCGCGTGGAATGGACCACCATCCCCGACGCCTCCACCGCCGCCGCCGCCCTGCAATCGGGTGAGCAGGACTGGTGGGAGCATGCCAACCACGACCTGCTGCCGGTGCTGCGGCGCAGCCGCAACATCAAGGTCGAGGTGGTGGACCCGGCCGGCATCCTGTCCATGATGCGGCCCAACCACCTGCAGCCGCCCTTCGACAACCCGGAGATCCGCCGCGTCGTCATGCGCGCGATCGACCAGGCCTCCTACATGCAGGCGATCGTGGGCGACGATCCTTCCATGTACCACACGCCGATCGGCGTGTTCTGCCCCGGCACGCCGATGGCGAGCGACGCCGGGCTGGAGCCGCTGCGCGGCCCGCGCGACTACGAGAAGGTCAAGGCCGACCTCAGGGCCGCCGGCTACAAGGGCGAGAAGGTCGTGCTGCTGGTGCCGAGCGACTACGCCGTCATCAAGCCGCTCGGCGACGTGGCGGCCGACATGTTCGGCAAGATCGGCATGAACGTCGAATACGTCTCCACCGACTGGGGCACGCTGCTGCAGCGGCGCACCAACAAGGGCACGCCGGAGCAGGGCGGCTGGAACGCCTTCGTGACCAACTGGAACGGCACGGACTGGATGACGCCCGCCACCCACATCGCCATGCGCGGCACCGGCGAGGCGGGCTACCCCGGCTGGTCCACCAGCCCCCGCACGGAGGCGCTGTACGAATCCTGGTTCGAGGCGCCCGACGAGGCCGCGCGTGCCCGCATCTGCCAGGACATCCAGCGCCAGTGCATGACCGACGTGCCCTTCTACCCGCTCGGCCAGATGCGCCAGCCGAGCGCGTGGCGCGGCAACATCACCGGCGTGCTCGGCGGCTTCGCCAAGTTCTGGAACGTGCGCCCGGCCTGAGCGGGCGCCGCGGAACAGGGCGCCACGGAACAGGGCGGCCCGGCTTGGGGCGGGGATGCGGCAAGGGGCGGGGATGATGGCGGAACCGGACGAGATCTGCTTCCTTTCGGCGGCGGCGCTGGGCCAGCGCTATGCGGCGGGCGCGTTGTCGCCGCCGGAGGTGGCGGAGCGCCACCTGGCGCGGATCGGGGCGCTGGAGCCGGCGCTGAACGCCTTCCAGCTGGTGGACCGGGAGGGCGCGCTGCGGGCGGCGGGCGAGGCGGCCGCGCGCTGGCGGCGGGGCGCGCCGCTCGGCCCGCTGGACGGCGTGCCCGTCACCATCAAGGACAATGTGGACATGCGGGGGCTGCCGACCCGCAACGGGTCGGTCACCGCCCCCGCCACGCCCGCCGCCGCAGATGCCCCCCTGGTCGCGCGGCTGCGCGAGGCGGGGGCGGTCATCCTCGGCAAGACCACCACGCCGGAATTCGCCTGGAAGGGCATCACGGACAGCCCGCTCAAGGGCGTCACCCGCAACCCGTGGAACACCGGCCGCTCCTCCGGCGGCTCCTCGGGCGGGGCGGCGGCGGCGCTGGCCGCCGGCATCGGCACCATCGCCCATGGCAACGACGCGGGCGGCTCCATCCGCATCCCGGCGAGCTTCTGCGGCGTGTTCGGCATCAAGCCCAGCTTCGGGCGGGTGCCGCACCACCCGATGGCGGGCCTTTTCGCCACGGTGAACGCGAACGGCGCGCTTGCCCGCAACGTGGCCGACGCGGCGCTCGCCCTGCGCGCCATGGCGCGGCCCGACCGGCGCGACTGGTATGCCCTGCCGCCGGCGCCGGAGAACTGGCTGGCCGGGCTGCGCCCGCGCCTGCGGGGCCTGCGCCTGGCCTATTCCGCCGCCCTGGGCGAGGTGGAGCCGGATGCGGAGGTGCGCGCCTGCGTGGAACGGGCCATCGCCCGGCTGCGCGAGGCGGGCGCCATCGTCGAGGAGGTGGGGCCGGTGATCCCGCCGCTGCGGCCGGCCTTCGAGGATTTCTGGATGGCGGGCTTCGCGCATCTGCTGCGCGGCGTGCCGCGCGAGCGCCGGGACGCGCTCGACCCCGGCTTCCGCCGCATCGCCGAGCAGGGCCTCGGCATCGGCGCCGAGCGGCTGCTGGCGGGCGAGGCGGCGCGCGCGGGGCTGCATGCGCGCTTCGCGGCGCTGCACGAGCGCCACGACCTGCTGCTCGCCCCCACCGCGCCGCATGTGGCGCCGCCGGCCGAAACGGTCTACCACGCCCCCGGTTATGACCGCTGGCGCGACGCGGTGCCCTACACCCTGCCCTTCAACCTGACCGGCCAGCCCGCCGCCTCCATCCCCTGCGGCCTGTCCGCGGCGGGCCTGCCCATCGGCCTCCAGCTCGCCGGGCCGAAGCATGGCGAGCGGCTGGTCCTGGAGGCCTGCCTGGCGATCGAGGCGGCGCTCGGCCCCCTGCCGCCCCCGCCGCTGCGGGCGGAGGCCGGAGAGCCCGCCCCCGCCGCCACGCCTGCCCCGGCGCCCACGGGCTGAGGCAACGGCGCGCGGGGGCGCGGCCCCTCAGGGGCGCAGCTCCTGGCGGGAGCGCGCCGCCTGCCGTACGGCATCCCAGCCGTAGAGCATCGGCACCATGCGCGCGGCGGCCCATTCCGCGTGCTGGTCCGTGTAGTGCGGGCTGCCCGGCTGGCCCGAGACGCCGTGGAACACCGCCCAGCGGCTGTTGTCCCAGTCGCCGACATCGAAGACGTAGCGCGCCAGCGCCCCATACGCGGCGGCGGGGCCGGCGGCGGCCAGCAGGCCGTTGGCCAGCACCGTGTCGTTGTCGCCGCCGATCGGCAGGGCGGGCGGGTCCAGCAACGGCGCCGCCTCGGGGAAGAGCGCGGAAAGCGGGTGCGCGAAGCGCGGGCGGTGCGCCTCGCCCCAGGGCGTCTCGGCCTCGCCCGCCACCTCGTGCAGCGCGGCGCCGATCGCCTCTTCCCAGCTCCATCCGCCGAGCAGCGAGGCATCGTCCCGCCGCAGCAGGTTGGGCAGGGTCCACCAGAGCTGGTTCACCGGCGCGACGCCGGGCGCCACGGCCAGCCAGGGGTGGCTGCCGGCGCCGGCCAGGCCGCTGCGCCCGGCCAGGATGCGGGTCAGCGCGCGGCGCAGCGCGACATAGGCGGTGGGCTCCGTCGCCCCCGCCTCCATCCGCCCGTCCCAGGCCAGCAGCCGCGCCCGCAGCGCCCCGGCCGCACCTTCCGGCGGCGCCATGGCCGCGAGGCGCTCGCGCAGCAGCAGGGCGTTGGGGGAGAGCGTGTCGCCATGGATCAGGCCGGCATCCTCCGGCCGGAAGTCCGGCCGCGCGCGCAGCGCCTCCAGGATGCGCGCCGCGCGGTAGGGCGGGTGGCAGTCCGTGCAGAGATAGTCCGGGTGGTCGTCCGCCACCACGCGGTTGTTGGCGGTGACGATCATGCCCTCCGCCGGGTCGATCGCCCGCGGCATCTCGTCATGCGCGATCCAGCCGCGCCAGGAATGCTCCCCCGTCCAGCCCGGCATCGGCAGCCAGCCGCTTTCCCGCCCCCGGCGCGGCACGCGCGCGCGCACCAGGTGGCCGATATGCCCGGCCGTGTCGGCGGCGACGAGGTTGTGGTCGATCAGCCCCCAGCCGCGCGTCGCCTCGAACAGGTCCTCGACGCCGGTGGCCTGCGTCATGCGCGGCAGGCAGTCGAAGGAAAGGTCGGTTTCCGCGAACTGGACGGAGCGGAGCGAGAGCGCCGTGCCCGCCCGCGCATCCCCCGCGATCACCGGGCCGTTCGGCGTTTCCAGCACCTCGAAGCGGCGCGGCGCCGCGCCGCGCACCGCGACCGTCTCCTCCCGCCGGCGGACGGGCAGCCATTCCCCGTCATGCATCACCCGCGCGCCATCCGCCTCGAAGCGCTCGAGGAAGACGTCGTGGATGTCCATGAAGGCGTGCGTCACGCAATAGGCCACGCGCCCGTTCTGCGCGAAGTGCGGGAAGCCCGGCACGCCCGGCACGGTGAGCCCGATCATGTCGAAGGCGTCGCAGGCCACGTGGTGCTGCGCGTACATGTTGGGGATCTCGAACACCCGGTGCGGGTCGCCGGCCAGCACGGGGCGGCCGGTGCCGCTGCGGGAGGGACCCACCGCCCAGTTGTTGCTGCCGCCCCCCGTCTCGTCGCCCTGTACGCCGAGCGAATGGAGCAGCGCGCGGATGGCCGGCGCAAGCGCCGCGAGATCCGCCTCGAACCGCGCCGCCTCCACGCCGGGCGGGATGCAGAGCAGGTCGCGCCCGCCATCGTCGTAGCGCAGCGACCCTACCTGCGCCGCACCCACCACCGGCAGCGCCGCCGCGCGCCACAGCTTGAACCACACCGAGCCCATCAGCAGGCCCAGGCGCCGCATCACCGCGATGCTGTGCCAGCCTTCCCACGGCTCCGGCCGCGCCTCCAGCAGCGCGTATTCCACCGGCAGCGGCGCGCCCGAGGCGATGAAGGCGTTCACCCCGGCGGCGTAGGAACCGAGCATCGCCCGCGCCGCCTCCCCGAGCGCCGCGTGGTCGCGCCGGCAGGCGGCCTCCATCCCCAGCCGGCGGACGAGGATGTCCGCCTCCGCCGCACCCTCGCCCAGCCATTCCGCCGCGCGGCCCAGCGCGCGCCGCCGCGTCAGCTCCATCTGGAACAGCCGGTCCTGCGCGTGCACGAAGCCCAGGGCGAACCACGCATCGCCCGTGCTCGCCGCGCGGAGATGGGGAATGCCGTGCGCATCGCGCAGGATCTCCACCGGCCCCGCCAGCCCGGGCACCGTCAGCACCCCGTCCAGCGGCGGCAGCGCCTCCGCGAGCATCCGCGCATCCAGGTCCATCATGCCCCTCCCCCTGATGGCGCGGAGTGTGGAACCGGCTTGCGGCGCTTGTCGATATATCAAATACTCAATTTCGGGATCGCCGCCGAGGGAGCCTCCATGGGTGGACCGGACGGAATGCAGGGCCGCGTGGCGGTGCAGGGGCTGGTCAAGCGCTTCGGCCCCGTGAACGCCGTCGATCACGTCTCGCTGGAGGTCAGCTCCGGGGAGTTCCTCGCCCTGCTCGGCCCGTCCGGCTCGGGCAAGACCACCATCCTGATGGCCATCGCCGGGTTCGAGTATCCGGATGAGGGCCGCATCCTGATCGGCGGCGAGGAGGTGACCTGGGCGCCGCCCAACCGGCGCAACCTCGGCATGGTGTTCCAGCGCTACACGCTGTTCCCGCATATGAGCGTGCTGGAGAACATCGCCTTCCCGCTGAAGATGCGCGGCGTCGGCCGTGCCGAGCGCGAGGAGCGGGCCCGCGCCGCCCTGGCCACCGTGCGGCTGGGGCAGATGGGCGGCCGCAAACCTGCCCAGCTCTCGGGCGGCCAGCAGCAGCGCGTCGCCATCGCCCGCGCCATCGTCTACCGGCCGCGCGTGCTGCTGATGGACGAGCCGCTTTCCGCCCTCGACAAGAACCTGCGCGAGGAGATGCAGATCGAGATCAAGCACCTCCAGCGCGAGATCGGCATCACCGTCATCTTCGTCACGCACGACCAGACGGAGGCGCTGACCATGGCCGACCGCGTCGCGGTGCTCGACCATGGGCGGCTGCAGCAGCTCGGCGCGCCGCGCGAGCTCTACGAGGCGCCGGAGACGGTCTTCGTCGCCGGCTTCGTGGGCGAGACGAATTTCTGCGAGGGGCGCCTCGCCCGGCCCGCCGCGCGCGGCGAGGCGGTGATGGTCGCGCTCGATGGGGGCGGGACGATGCCCGCCATCGCCGCCCAGGCGCTGCCCGCAGGCGGCCGCATCAAGGTGGCACTGCGGCCGGAGCGGCTGCGCGTCCTGCCCGCCGATGGCGAGGGCGGCACCGCCCGCGTGACGGAGGCCATCTATGCCGGCAACGCCACCACGCTGATGCTGGAGGGGCAGGGCGGCCAGCGTCTCCGCGCCCGGGTGCCCGCCGGCGCCGGGCTGCACGAGCCGCGCCCGGGCGAGGCCGTGCGCCTGTCCTGGCAGCCGGCCGATGCGCGGGCCTTTCCGGCGTGAGCCGCCGCCCTTCCCGCTTCCTGCTGGGCGGGCGCCGCTACAGCCCGGCGGCCAGCCTGCTGCTCGCCGCGCCCTTCCTGCTCCTGGTCGCCGTCATCTTCATCCTGCCGCTGGCGACGCTGCTGCATGAGAGCCTGTTCGTGCCCGCGCCCACCACCGCGCACTATGCCCGCGCCTTCGCCGAGCCGGTCTATCTCCGCGTCATGCTGCGCACGCTGCGGATCGCGGCGCTGGTCACGGCGCTGGCGCTGCTGCTCGCCTGGCCGGTGGCCTGGGCGATGTCGCGCAGCCGGGGCCTGGGCCTCGCCCTGCTGGGCGCCGCCGTGCTGCTGCCGCTCTGGACCTCCGTGCTGGTGCGCACCTATGCCTGGATGGTGCTGCTCCAGCGCAACGGCGTGGTGAACCAGCTCCTGCTTCAGGCCGGCCTCGCCGACGCGCCGGTCCGGCTGCTCTACACGGAGGGCGCGGTGGTGCTGGCCATGGCGCATGTGCTGCTGCCCTTCATGGTGCTGCCCATCTATTCCGCGCTGAAGGGCATCCCGGAGGAATATTCCCGCGCGGCCCGGATGCTCGGCGCCTCCGCCTGGTCCACCTTCCGCGAGGTGACCTGGCCCCTCGCCCTGCCCGGCGTCACCTCGGGCTGCCTCATGGTGTTCCTGCTGGCGCTGGGCTTCTTCGTCACCCCCGCCCTCATCGGCGGGCCGCAGCAGATGATGATCGCCACCCTGGTCTCGCAGCAGGTGCGGGAGATGCTGGACTGGCCCTTCGCCGGCGCGCTGGTGGGCATCCTCCTCGTCTTCGTGCTGGCCGTCACCATAGCCTTCAAGCGCGCCGTGCGGCTGGACCGCTTCGTGGGGTCCGCGTGAGCCGCCCGCGCGCCCATGGCCGCGCCGGACGGATGGCGCTGAACGCGGCGGCCTATGCCGTCACCGTGTTCCTGCTGCTGCCGACGCTGATCATCGCGCCGATGTCGGTGGGGCCGGAACGCCTGCTGAGCTTCCCGCCCAAGGGCTTCTCGCTGCGCTGGTACGCCGCCTATTTCGAGGACCGCGACTGGCTGCGCGCCACCCTCTTCAGCGCCGAGGCCGGGCTCATCTCGGCGGTCTGCGCCACGGTGATCGGCACCATGCTGGCGCTCGCGCTGGTGCGCGGCCGGCTGCCGGGCAAGGGCCTGATCGAGCTGCTGGTGATCGGCCCCGTCATCGTGCCGCACATCGCGCTCGCCGTGGCCATGTTCCTGGTGTTCGAGCAGCTCCGGCTCACCGGCACGCTGCTCGGCTTCGCCATGGCGCACACCGTGCTGGCCCTGCCCTTCGTGGTGTTCACCTTGCTCGCCGCCCTCTACCGCTTCGACGTGGAGCTGGAGCGCGCGGCGCTTTCCTGCGGCGCCGGGCCGCTGCGCGCCTTCCGCCACGTCACCCTGCCGCTGATCGCGCCGGGCCTCGTCTCCGCCGCCCTCTTCGCCTTCATCATCTCCTTCGACGAGGCGGTGGTCTCCTTCTTCATCTCCGATCTCGACCGCAAGACTTTGCCTCGCAAGATGTTCGAGGATATCGACTTCAACATCTCGCCCACACTCGCCGCCGTGGCGACCATGCTCACCGCCCTCACCATCCTCGCGCTGCTGCTCGGCTTCGGGCTGAAGCGTGGCCTGGAACGCCGGGCGCGGGCGGCCGGCACGGCCGCGGAAGCAGGACCATGAAGACCATGCCCGAAGCGGCAAACGTGCTCGATTTCGTCGCTCCCGTCGGCCGGGAGAACCTCGCCGGCCGCGTCTATGAGGAACTGCGCGCCGCCCTGTTCGAGGGCCGCATGCGCCCCGGCCAGCGCCTCAAGATCCGCGACCTCGCCGCCGCCATGCAGGTGTCCGAGACCCCGGTGCGGGAGGCGGTGGTGCAGCTCGCCCGCGAGCGCGCGCTGCGGCTGGAGGCGGCGCGCTCCATCACCGTTGCCGGCCTCACCCTGGCGCAGTATCTCGAGCTGCGCACCATCCGCCTGGAGCTGGAGGGCCTGGCCGCCGAGGCCGCCGCGCTGCGCATCGCGCCCGGCGACCTCGACGCGCTGGAGCGCGCCAACGCCGCCCTGGCCGAGGCCGAGGAGGCCGGCGACGCCATGGCCGCTAACCGCGCCAACTGGGCCTTCCACCACACCCTCTACGCCGCCGCCGCCATGCCGGAGCTGCTCGCCATCGTCGAGAGCATCTGGCTGCGCAACGGGCCGATGCACGCCTTCCTCTACCCCGATGCGCGGCCGAGCTACCCCGGCCGGCACCGGCATCTCGACATCATCGACGGCCTGCGCGCGCGCGACCCGAACGCCACGCGCGCCGCCCTCCGCGCGGACCTGATGGAGGGCGGCGCCAACCTCGTCGCCCTTCTCGGCCGCATGGAACGCGATTCGGCCTGGACCACCCCTGCCTGACCCCGGGGGGGCACCGGCCGTTCCTCAACCCGCAAGGACAGGAGACAGGGCATGGGCGTGAATCGGAGAACTCTTCTCGCGGCCTCCGCGCTGGGAGCGGCGGGCCTGGCGCGGCCTTCCCTGGCCCAGTCCACCGCCCCGGCCGCCGGGCGCGGCTCGGGCGAGGTGGTGGTCTGCGCCACGGGCGGGCTGATGGAGCGCAGCCTCCAGGAGCATTTCTACCGCCGCTTCGAGCAGGAGCAGGGCATCCGCGTCCGCTCCATCCCCATCGAGCTGCCGGACCAGTGGGCCCGCGCCCGCGCCGGCCAGCGCAGCGGCAACATCCCCTTCGACGTCGTCACCGCCACCCCGCCCGACCTCATCCAGCACGCCGACATCCTGGCGCCCGTGGACTGCGCCACGCCCGCCATGACCCAGCACGCCCTGCCCGGCGGCTGCTTCCCCACCGGCATCATCCGCACCGCCGGCGGCATGGCCATCACCTGGAGCAGAAAGGCCTTCCCCCATGGCGGCCCCGCCAACTGGGCGGATTTCTTCGACACCGCGAAGTTCCCCGGCCCCCGCTCGCTGCCGGACACGGGCGACCGCGAATGGTGGCTGCCGCTGGCGGCGCTGATGGCCGATGGCGTGCCGCGCGACAAGCTCTTCCCGATGCACCTCGACCGCGCCTACCGCAAGCTGGACGCGATCAAGCCGCATGTCGCCGCCTGGTGGAAGAGCGGCGACAACTCCATGCAGATCCTGCGCGGCGGCGACGCGGTGATGAGCGTGCTCTATTCCTCCCGCGCCGTGCCGCTGGCCAAGAGCGGGGAGTTCGACTTCACCTGGAACGGCGCCATCCGCGACGTCGGCAACTGGGCCGTGCTGAAGGGCGGGCCGAACACCGCCAACGCCATGCGCTTCCTCGAATTCTTCGTGCAGAACCCGCGCGAGCATTTGCCTTTCAGCGAGAAGGTCTCCTTCGACAGCAACAACCGCGAGACCGCGGCGCTGGTGCCGGAGGCGGAGCGCCGCTACCGCGCCTCCTGGCCCGAGAACTGGGACCGGCTGGTCATCGCCGACTACGAATGGGTCGCCGCGAACCGCAACGCCATGCGCGAGCGCTGGGTGAACTGGCTCACCCGCTGAACGCGGCCACCGGGCGGACCGCGCGGCCCGCCCGCATCCCACCCTCTCTCGGAAACCCGCCCTTGATGCTGGTGCCTTCATGCTGGTGAACGACCCCGAGGCGGCGCACTGGCCGGTGGACCCGGCCCGGCTCGACCTTGTCGAGGAATTCCGCCGCAAGCCGCGCGGCCCGCACAGCGACGAATTGCAGAAGCTGCTGCACCGCATGCGGTGGTCCGGCGTGGGCCGCCGCCACGTGCTCGTCACGCTGGAGCCGAACCGCCGCTGGATGCTCGGCCGCATGCCCGGCCGGCGCGGCGCGCCGGTGGAGACCTATCCCAACCGCGTCTTCACCAGCCTGGCCGAGGCCGAATGGGCCGTCTTCGTCCTGCGCTGGGAAGCATTGACGGGCCGGAAGCTCGAAATCGCCGGGAACACGCCCGAATGACCGACACCACCGCCGTCCTGGGCTATGCCTGGCCGCTCGTCGTCTCTCCCGGCGAGGAGGTGGCCTTCCACCTGTCCAGCGCCACGCTGGACGGCGCGGAGGCCACGTTGCTGCGCGTCCGCTGCGCCGATCCCGACCCGGACGGGCCGGGCCTGCGCTTCCACCAGCCCGGCTCGCCGGTCGATGGCCCCGTCGCGCTGCGCCACCAGCCGCTGCGCCCCGGCTCCTGCGCCATCATCCCCGATGCGCCGGCGCTGCGCCGCCCAGGCGCCCTGTCGCTGGCCGCCTTCGTCTTTCCCACCGCCCCCGGCGGCACGGCGCAGACCCTCCTCGCCCGCTGGCGCGACGACACGGCCCAGGGCTGGCGTCTCGCGCTCGACAGCGAGGCGCGGCTCGAATTCACCATCGGCGCGGGGGGCCGCCTTTGGCGCGTCACGGCCCCGCGCGCGGTGATGGAGCGGGAATGGATCTTCGTCACCGCCAGCTACGATCCCGCCTCTGGGCGGATCACCGTTTCCCAGGCCAGCCTCGACCCCCAGGCCGGGCGCGACACGGGCGGCAGCGCCAGCGCCGAGGCGCCAGCGGCCATCGCCTGGCCCGCCGACACCGCCCTCGTCATCGCCGCCCATGCGCTGGGGAGCGGCGCCGCCCCCCGCACCGGCGGGCATTTCGACGGCAAGATCGACCGCCCCCGCCTCCTTTCCGCCGCCCGGGACGAGGCCGCTTTGCGCGCCCTGGCCGAGAGCTTGGCGCCGCCGCCCGCCGAGCCGGACCTGGTCGCCGCCTGGGATTTCTCGCGCGACATGGCGACCGACATCGTCCGGGACCTCTCGGCCAACCGGCTGGATGGCCGGCTGCGCCAGATGCCCATGCGCGCCGCGACCGGCGCCAACTGGGATGGCCGCACCACGCAATCGACCGAGGCGCCCGAACTCTACGGCGCCATCCATTTCCACAGCGACGACATGCACGACGCCGGCTGGTCGCCGGATCTGCGCCTCGCCATCCCCGAAGGCTGGCGCAGCGGCTTCTACGCGCTGCGCCTCCGCGCGCGGCAGGGAAGCGACGATCCGGTGGAAAGCTTCGTCGCCTTCTTCGTCCGCGCGCCGCTCGGCAAGCCGCGCTCGCAGCTCGCCTTCGTCGCCAGCACCGCGACCTTCCTGGCCTATGCCAACAGCGCGCTGCGGCTGGATCAGGTGCACGCGGAGGCCATGCTGGAAGGGCTCATCACCCTCTCGCGCGACGACGTCTACCTGCAGGAGCACCGCGAGCTCGGCCTCTCCACCTACGACACGCATAGCGACGGCAGCGGCTGGTGCTACTCCACCGCGAAGCGCCCGATCCTCAACATGCGGCCGCGCGGCGCCACCTTCAACTACGGCAACGACACGCACATCCTCGACTGGCTGGAGCAGATCGGCCAGGACCACGATATCGTCACCGATGACGACATCCACCGCCACGGTGCGCAGGCGCTGGCACCCTATCGCTGCGTCATCACCGGCTCGCATCCCGAGTATTTCAGCCGCTCGATGATCGAGGCCTTCGATGCCTACCAGCGCGGCGGCGGGCGGCACATCTATCTCGGCGGCAACGGCTTCTACTGGCGCATCGGCTGGCACCCGACCGAGCCGCACAGCATGGAGATCCGGCGCGGCATGATCGGGCTGCGCACCTGGGAAGGCGAGCCGGGCGAGAACGCCCTCTCCTTCACCGGCGAGCCTTCCGGCCTTTGGCGCGCCAGTGGCCGCCCGCCGCAACGGCTTGTCGGCGTGGGCTTCGACGCGCAGGTCTTCACCCGCTCCTACCCCTATGCGTGGCGCGAGCCGGCGCGCGACCCGCGCATCGCCTGGGCGGTGGAGGGCATCGACCTCGACGCGCCGCTCGGCGATTTCGGGCTGCGTGGCGGCGGTGCGGCGGGGCTGGAGGTGGACCGCGTGGAGCCCACCCTCGGCTCCCCGCCCCACCTCCTCTGGCTCGCCACGGCGGACCGGCTGGACTATGGCGGCGTGCCCACGCTGGAGGAGCTGCGAACCCTGCACCGCGGCACCATGGGCGACCAGAACGCGCGGGTGCGGGCCGACATCGCCTTCTTCCCCACCGCGCGGGGCGGCGCCGTCTTCTCCACCGGCTCCATCGCCTGGGCCTGCGCCCTGTCCCACAACGGCTACGACAATTCCGTCAGCCGCCTGACGGGCAATGTCCTCCGCCGCTTCCTCGATCCCAGCCCCTTCGAGGGCTTCGACAGCCAGAGCAGATCCCGATCAGATGGAAGCATCTGATCGGGTGAAGATGCTCGCAAGAACATAAGGCTGAAGCAGTGGACGTGAGCCAAGGCGAACGGAAACTGCTCCAGGCACCAGGCACCACGCACACGGTGCCGCACAGGGAAACGTCCGATCATGCAGCGCACCCCCATCTCCACCGACACCCCCTGGTTCCGGCTGGAGGTGGATGACGCGGACTGGGCGGCGGAAGACCCCGCCCAACTCGCCCGCTGGATGGAGCAGCTCCTGCTCATCCGCCGCTTCGAGGAGAAGATCCTGGAGCTGCACGGCCAGGGGCTGGTGCATGGCCCGGCGCACGCCTCCATCGGCCAGGAAGCCGGGGCGGTCGGCGCCATGTCGGTGCTGGGCACGCAGGACAAGCTGAACGGCACGCACCGCGCGCACCACCAGATCCTGGCCAAGCTGCTGAACAGCGCCCTGCCCGAAGCCTACGACCCGCGCCGCGACGCGCCCGTGGACGCGGCGGGCGGTCTCGTCCGCCGCGCCATGGCGGAGATCATGGGCCTTTCGGAAGGGTTCTGCGGCGGGCGCGGCGGGTCGATGCACATGCGCTGGGCGCCGGCCGGCATTGCCGGCACCAGCGCCATCATCGGCGGCAACCTGCCCCACGCGGTGGGCTACGGCCTGGCCGACAAGGTGCTGGGCCGCGACCATGTCTCGGTCGCCTTCTTCGGCGACGGCACGCTGATGGCCGGCCAGTCGCTGGAGGCCATCAACCTCGCCGCCCTCTACAACCTCCCCGTCATCTTCTTCCTGGAGAACAATTTCTACGCCGTCTCCACCCATGTCCGGGAGCAGACGCGCGAGACGCGGCTGACCACGCGTGGCGCCATGTTCGGCGTGCCCTCGGTGGAATGCGACGGCATGGACCTCGTCGCCGTGCGCCGCGCGATGCGATGGGCGGTGGAGACCATCCGCGAGCGCGGCGGCCCGGTTTTCGTCGAGGCCATCCTCTACCGCTTCCTGCACCAGAGCGGGCCGCTGCTGGGCAGCCAGCTCGGCTACCGCGGCAAGGAGGAGGAGGCGCAATGGCAGGCGCGCGACCCGCTGGCCACCATGCCTGTGCGCTTGAAGGCCATGGGGGTGCTGGACGATGCGGGCCTCGCCGCGCTCGACGCCCGCGCCCGCCGCGTGGTGGAGGACGCCGCCGCCGCGCTCACCGAGATCCCGCGCGGTTCCAACGCGCCGCGGATCCGCGCCGGCGCCTTCCCGGACGTGGCGGAGATCGGCCGCGGCATCCGCGGCGACCTTTCCGAGCTGTCCGGGGAACGCATCCTGGAAGCCGCCTCCGTCCCCGCCCAGGCGCGGGTGGAGATGAAGTATATCGACGCCGTCGCCGCCACGCTGGTCCGCAACATGGAGCGCGACCCGCGCATCGTCGTCATCGGCGAGGACGTGCACCGGCTGCGCGGCGGCGTCTCGGGCTCCACGCGCGGCGTGATGGAGCGCTTCCCCGAGCGGGTGTTCCCCACCCCCATCTGCGAGAACGGCTTCACCGGCATGGCGCTCGGCGCCGCCGTCTGCGGGCTGCGGCCCGTCGTGGACATCATGTTCGGCGATTTCTGCATCGTCGCGGCCGACCAGATGTTCAACGGCATCGCCAAGTTCTCGCACATGTTCGGCGGCGGCTTCGGGGTGCCGCTGGTGGTGCGCGCCCGCGTCTCGCCCCAGGCGGGCTACGGCTCCCAGCACTCGATGGACCCCTCCGGGCTGTTCGCGCTCTACCCGGCCTGGCGGATCGTCTCCCCCGCGACGCCGCACGACTATGTCGGCCTGATGAACGCGGCGCTGCGCTGCGACGACCCGGTGCTGGTGATCGAGCACCAGGAGCTGTTCCAGACCACGGGGCCGGTGCCGAAGGATGACCTCGACTACATCGTCCCGCTCGGCCGCGCCCGCACCGCGCGGCCCGGCCGGGCCTGCACCGTCCTCACCTATTCCACCATGGTGGAGGCCAGCCTGCGGGCGGCGGAGGCGGCCGGGGTCGATGCCGAGGTCATCGACCTGCGCAGCCTCGATCCGGAGGGGCTGGACTGGCCCGCCATAGAAGCCAGCGTGCGCCGCACCAACCGTGTCCTCATCGCCGAGCAGACCGCGCGCGGCACCGGCCATGGCGCGCGCATCGCGCAGGAGATCCAGGAGCGCTGCTTCGACTGGCTGGACGCCGAGATCCTCCGCGTCGCCGGCGGCGCGGCGGCGCCCGTGGTGTCGCGCCCCCTCAACCTCGCGGCGCTGGCGGATGCGGGGGCGGTGGAAGCGGCCCTGCGCCGGCTGGCCCGATGAAAGCTGTTCTCGCCCGGCTTCAAAATATGATATATCAGAATCCGGCAATCGAGGATCGGTCCATGTCGCAGGCCCTACGCCCCGAGGCGCCCAAGGGGGTGCCCCAAGGGACATCCGGTGGGAGCCTTGGCGGGAGCCCTGGCGGAACACCGTCGGACGCCGCGCTGCGCGCCCGCGCCCAGGCCGTCATTCCCGGCGGGCTCTGGGGCCACCTGAACGCGGCCCGGCTGCCGGAGGGCTACCCGCAATACTTCACCGCCGCCGAGGGCTGCCGGCTGCGCGACGCCGACGGGCGCGAATACATCGACTTCATGTGCTCCTGGGGGCCCATGGTCGTCGGCCACCGCCACCCCGCCGTCGAGGCCGCCGCCCGCCGCCAGGCCGAGCAGGGCGACTGCATGAACGGCCCCGCGCCCGTGCTGGTGGTGCTGGCCGAGCTGCTGGTGGACACCGTCGCCCATGCCGACTGGGCGCTGTTCGCCAAGAACGGCACGGACGCGACCACGGCCTGCGTCACCATCGCCCGCGCCGGGACGGGCCGGCGCAAGGTGCTGGTCGCGCGCGGCTCCTACCATGGCGCCGTCCCCTGGTGCTCGCCCTCCCTGGCCGGCGTCACGGCCGAGGACCGGGCGCATCTCGTGGCCTTCGACTACAACGACACGAACAGCCTCGATGCCGCCGCGGAGGCCGCGAAGGGCGACCTGGCGGCGGTGATCGTCACCGCCTTCCGCCACGATTTCGGCCGCCACCAGGAGATGCCCACGCCGGAATTCGCGCGCCACCTGCGCGCCCTGTGCGACGCCACGGGCGCCGCCCTGATCCTGGACGACGTGCGCGCGGGCTTCCGCATCGACCTCGCCGGCTCCTGGGAGCCGCTCGGGGTGCGGCCGGACCTGTCCGCCTTCAGCAAGGCCATCGCCAACGGCCACCCGCTTGCCGCCGTCACGGGGCGGGAGCGCTTCCGCCAGGCCGCGACGGAGGTCTACACCACCGGCTCCTTCTGGTGCGGCGCCGTGCCCATGGCCGCGGCCGTCGCCACCATCGGCGAGCTTCTCCGCATCGACGGGCCCGCGCATATGCGCGCCATGGGCGAGCGCCTCCGCGCGGGGCTCGACGCCCTGTCCCGCCGGTACCGCCTGCCCGTCCGCCAGACCGGCCCGGTGCAGATGCCGCTGATGATCTTCGACGACGACCCCGAATGGGCCAAGGGCGACCTGTTCTGCGCCACGGCGCTGCGGCACGGCGCCTATTTCCACCCCCGCCACAACATGTTCCTCTCCTGCGCGCACGGGGAGGCGGAGATCGACCGCGCCCTGGAGGCGGCGGAGGCGGGCTTCCGCGCGGTGGCCGGACGGTAGGGGCGGGCGGCGGCGCCGGTCCCGCGCCGCCCGCGCGCGGCCCCCGGCAGGCGGAGCGCGCCCCCGGAGCGCGCCCCCAGGGGCAGGCGCTCAGACCTCCACCTGCCAGAACAGCGGAAAGCTCGACTGGATCATGTTCCGCAGCCGCGCGCGGTAGCCGGCGGGGCGGGAGAACTGACCCCACATCACGCTCGGCACCAGCTCATAGGCGGCGCGCTGGATGCGCTCGGCCACGTCGCGGCGCGTGGCCAGGTCGGGCGCGCGCGCGAAGTCCCGCAGCAGGGTGGTGATGCGCGGGTCGCAGCTCCGGCCGGGATAGTCCGAGCAGTTGTTGGCCACGTAGAAGTGGTTCAGCGGCGAGACCATGTCCACGCCGTTGGCATAGACCGGGAACAGGCTCCACCCGTCGGGCTTCGCGCGGCGCGCCAGCACCGTGCCCCAGTCCATCACCTGCTCGTCCACGGTGAAGCCGGCCTTCTTCATGTTCTCGGCCAGCACGTGCCCGGCGGTCTGCGAGATGGAGCCGGACACCTCCAGCATCACCACCGGCTCGCCCCTGTAGCCGGTGCGCGCCAGCTCCGCCTTCGCCGCCGCGAGGTCGAAGCGCGCCACCTCCGACCCGGCCGCCGTTTCCAGCGGCGCGTCGCACATCCAGAAGGAGGGGCAGCTCTCCACCCGGAAGCGCTGGGGGATGCCGATGGCGCCCAGGATCTCCTTCTGGTCCACGAGCTTCCACATCACCTTCCGCACGGCCGGGTCGGCGAAGGGGCCGCTCGCGTGGTTGAGGCGGAAATTGCCCTGGAACATGTCGATGCCCTTCAGCTCCATCAGCCGCACGTCGCGGTTGCGGCCGAGGATCTCCAGGAAGTCGAAGGGCAGGTACTGCATGTAGTCGATCTCGCCCACGGTCAGGGCGTTCACCCCGGTGGTGTCGTCGGGCATGGTCTTGAGCACCAGCTCGTCGATCTTCACCACCTTGCCGCCGGCCAGGAAGTCCGCGGGCTCGGCGCGCGGGACGTAGCGCGCGTTGCGCCGCAGCACCATGCGGTCGCCCGTGCGCCACTGCTCGCGCACGAAGGTGAAGGGGCCGGAGCCGGTGATCTCGGTGATGCGCGCATCGCCCTCGGGCAGGATGCGGGCCGGCATGATGAAGGGCACGGGCGCGTTGGGCTTGCCCAGCACCTCCAGCATCAGGGGAAAGGGCTCCCTGAGCGCGATGGAGAAGCTGCGGGCGTCCTCGGCCCGCATCTCCCGCGCCGCCGCGAGCAGCATGCGCCCGAGGCTGTCGCGCACCGCCCAGCGCTTCAGCGAGGCGACGCAGTCGGCCGCCGTCACCGGCGCGCCGTCATGGAAGGCCAGGCCCTCGCGCAGGGTGAAGCGCCAGTCCAGCCCGTCGGCCGAGACGGTGTGGCCCTCCGCCATCTGCGGCCGCACCGTGCCGCGCGAATCCTGGGAGAACAGCGTGTCGAACACATGGTAGCCGAAGCTGCGGGTGATGGCCGCCGTGGTGGCGTGGGGGTCGAGGACCACCACCTCGGATTCCAGCATCACCGTGAGCGACCCCGCCGCCCGGGCGGGGCGCGGCGCCGACAGCAGCGCCGGCAGGGCGAGGGCGCCCGTCGCGAGAAGGCGGCGGCGCGTGGGGCTCGGATAGGGCATGGACGCCTCCTGTGTGCCGGGGGCGGTTTTCTCCGCCGTTCTGGCCGGTTCCCGCGCCATCCTACGGGATCGATGCGCCCGCGCAAGATATGATATATCCTGCCGGCGGTGAGCTGCCCCCGGCCATGCCACGCTCCGCCCCGCCCTGCCCCGCGCGGGGCGCGCCTCAGGCGGCGGCCGCCTCCCGCCGCGTCCCGCGCAGGTAGATCCGCACCGCCCGGGCGATGCGCCGCCGCACCGCCTCCGCCGGGGGGGCGGGGATGACGCCCAGCAGCAGCCGGTGGTGGAAGGCGCCGAGCGCCATGCCCATGAGCATCTGCGCCGCCTCCCGCGCATCGCCGATCTCATGGCCGCCGCCGCGCTCCAGCTCCGCCAGATAGGCCTCCAGCGCCAGCCGCGCCGTGCCCGTGCCCCGCCGCTCCGCCGCCGCCAGCAGCGCCGGGCTGTGGGTGTATTCGGCCATGATCATCCGCCGCTGGGAAACGGCGCCGGGGCTCAGGATCACGCGGCTGCTTTCCTCGAGGAACTCGGCCAGCGCCGCCTCGGGCTCCTTGGCGCGGTCGATCCGGATGCGGTGCACCGCCTCCTTGGAACGGTCGAGCAGGCCGAGGAAAAGATCCTCCTTGGAGCCGAACAGCTTGTAGATGGTCTTCTTGGAGCAGCCGGCGCGGCGGGCGATGCCGTCCATGGTGGCGACATGGAAGCCCTCCGCCGAGAAGGCGGCCTCCGCCGCCGCGAAGATGCGCGCGCGCATCGCCTCCGCATCGGCCGGCGGGGCGCAGGAGGGCCGGCGGCCTGTCACGGAATGTCGCATTCCGTCATTTTGCTGCAACGCGGTATCACCTTGACGCCCATGCGGAAACTACCGAGTTTCCAGGTTAGCCGGAAATCCGCGGATTTCCAGACCGCCCCTGCCGCAGGACAGCCGAGATGCCCCAGCCGAAGCCTCCTTCTGCCCGCCCGCGTCCGTGGCCGGCCCTGCCGCTGCCGCTGCTCCTGCTGCTTCCCCTTCTCGCCGCCTGCAAGGACGAGGTGCAGGCCGCGCGCCCCGCCGCGCCGCCGCCCGTCTCGGTCATCCGCCTCCAGCCGGAAAGCGTGCCGATCCGCACCACCCTGCCCGGCCGCACCGCCGCCTACCAGGTGGCCGAGATCCGCCCGCAGGTGAGCGGGTTGCTGCAGGAGAAGCTGTTCCGCGAGGGCATGGCGGTGGAGGCCGGGCAGCCCCTCTACCAGATCGATCCCGCCCCCTACCGCGCCGCCCTGGCCAGCGCCGAGGCCAGCCAGGCGCGCGCCGAGGCCATGCTGCAGGACGCGCGCGCCACCACCAGCCGCTACCGCCCGCTGGTCGGGCAGAACGCCGTCAGCCGCATGTCCTACGACAAGGCGGTCGCGGCCCAGGCGCAGGCCGAGGCCGAGGTGGCGGCGGCCAGGGCCGCGGTCCAGGCCGCGCGCATCGACCTCGACCGCACGCGCATCACCTCGCCCATCGCCGGGCGCACCAGCCGCTCCAACCTCACCGTCGGCGCGCTGGTCACGGCCAGCCAGGCGACGGAGCTGCTGACCGTCACCCAGCTCGACCCCATCCTGGTGGACGTCACCCAGCCGGCCGAGGCGCTGCTGCGGCTGCGGCGGGAGATCCAGGCCGGGCGGCTGCAGCGGGAGGGCGAGGATGCGGTGGAGGTGCGCCTGACGCTGGGCGACGGCTCCGAATACCCGCTCCCCGGCCGGCTGCAATTCGCCGAGGCGACGGTGGACCGCGACACCGGCGCCGTCACGCTGCGCGCCGTCTTCCCCAACCCCGAGGGCATGCTGCTGCCCGGCCTGTTCGTGCGGGCGCGGCTCGAGGCGGGCACGGCGCGGGAGGCGCTGCTGGTGCCGCAGCAGGCCGTCACCCGCAACACGCGCGGCGAGGCCACGGCGCTGGTGGTGGACGAGCAGGGCGTGGTGCGCCAGCGCGTGGTCGAGACGGAGCGGGCGGTCGGCAGCCAGTGGCTCGTCTCCGCCGGCCTCGCGGCCGGGGAGCGGGTGGTGGTCCAGGGCGCGCAGCGCGTGCGGGAGGGGGTGAAGCCGGAGGTGCGCGAGATCACCCGCCAGGAGCTGGAGCAGGGCGGCGGCCCGGCCCTGGCGGCGATGCGGGCGCGGGGCTGAGCGGGCATGGCGCGCTTCTTCATCGACCGCCCCGTCTTCGCCTGGGTCATCGCCATCGGCATCATGCTGGTCGGCGTGATCGCGCTGCGCGGCCTGCCCGTGGCGCAGTACCCCACCATCGCCCCACCCACCATCTCGATCCGCGCGACCTATCCCGGCGCCTCGGCCCAGACGGTGCAGAACACCGTGGTGCAGATCATCGAGCAGCAGCTCAACGGGCTGGACGGGCTGCAGTACTTCACCTCGCAGAGCAACCGCGACGGCTCGGCCCAGATCACCCTCACCTTCGCCCAGGGCACCGACCCCGACATCGCGCAGGTGCAGGTGCAGAACAAGATCTCGCCCTCCCTGTCGCGGCTGCCGCAGGCGGTGCAGCAGCAGGGCGTGCGGGTGGTGAAGTCGGCCACCTCCTACCTGATGGCCGCGGCCTTCGTCTCCACCGACGGCCGGCTGACCAGCAACGACCTGGCCGACTACATCGGCTCCACCGTGCAGGACCCGCTGTCGCGCACCCAGGGCGTCGGCGACTTCAACCTGTTCGGCTCGCAATACGCGATGCGCGTCTGGCTCGACCCGGACCGGCTGGTCGCCTTCGGGCTGATGCCGCCCGACATCTCGGCCGCCCTCGCCGCGCAGAACGTGCAGGTGGCCTCGGGCGAGCTCGGCGCGCGCCCCGCCGTGCCGGGGCAGCGGCTCAACGCCACGCTGATCGGCCCCTCCTACCTCCGCACCCCCGAGGAGTTCGGCGCGATCCTGCTCAAGGTGAAGGAGGACGGCTCCCAGGTGCGGCTGCGCGACGTGGCGCGGGTCGAGCTCGGGGCGGAGAGCTACGGCGTCAGCAGCGTGCTGAACGGCCGCCCCTCCGCCGGCATCGCGGTGCAGCTCGCGCCCGGCGCCAACGCAGTGGACACGGCCGCGGCGGTGCGCGCCACGATCGAATCCCTCCGCCCCACCCTGCCGCCCAATGTCGAGGTGTTCTACCCGCTGGACACCTCCCCCTTCGTCGAGATCTCGATCAACGAGGTCATCAAGGCGCTGGTCGAGGCGATGGTCCTCGTCTTCGTGGTGATGTTCCTCTTCCTGCAGAACCTGCGGGCCACGCTGATCCCGACGCTGGCGATCCCCGTGGTGCTGCTGGGCACCTTCGCCGTGCTCTCCATCGCCGGCTACTCGGTCAACACGCTGACCATGTTCGCCATGGTGCTCGCCATCGGCCTGCTGGTGGACGACGCCATCGTGGTGGTCGAGAACGTCGAGCGCGTCATGGAGCAGGACGGCCTCTCGCCGCTGGAAGCCACGCGCGTCTCGATGGACCAGATCTCGGGCGCGCTGGTGGGCATCGGGCTGGTGCTCTCGGCCGTGTTCCTGCCGATGTTCTTCTTCGGCGGCTCGGCGGGCGTCATCTACCGGCAGTTCTCGCTGACCATCATCACCGCCATGACGCTCTCGGTGCTGGTGGCGCTGGTCTTCACCCCCGCCCTCTGCGCCACCCTCCTGCGCCGCCCGAAGCATGGCGAGAGGCGCGGCTTCTTCGGCTGGTTCAACCGCAACTTCGACCGCACCAGCCGCGGCTATGTCCGCGGCGTGGGCCTGATCGCGCGCCGCCCCGCCCGCTTCCTGGCGATCTACGCGGCGCTCGCCATCGGCATGGGCGTGCTCTACGCGCGCCTGCCCACCTCCTTCCTGCCGGAGGAGGACCAGGGCGTGATGTACGCCCAGGTCGTGGGCCCGCCCGGCGCCACGGTGGAGCGCACCCAGCGCGCCCTCGACGACCTGATCCACTACCTCCTGACCGAGGAGAAGGACGTGGTGGAGACCGTGATGGGCGTCACCGGCTTCAACTTCAGCGGCCGCGGCCAGAACGTCGCCCTGACCTTCATCCGGCTGAAGGACTGGTCGGTGCGCGGCGAGCCGCACCAGTCGGTGCAGGCCCTGGCGCGCCGCGTCTCGGCCCGCTTCGCCCGCTACCCCGACGCGATGATCTTCGGCTTCGCGCCGCCGGCGGTGTCGGAGCTGGGCAATGCCAGCGGCTTCAACATGCAGCTCCTGGACAACGGCGCGCTCGGCCGCGAGGCGCTGGTGGCCGCGCGCGACCAGCTGCTGCAGGCGGCGGCGGAAAGCCAGGTGGTCAGCAATGTGCGCGCCAACGAGCAGAACGCCGAGCCGCAATACCGCCTCGAGATCGACTGGGAGCGCGCCAGCGCCCTCGGCCTCACCATCGCCCAGGTGAACAGCACCCTCTCCGCCGCCTTCGGCACCGCCTATGCCGGCGACTTCGTGGACCGCGGCCGGGTCAAGCGCATCTACATGCAGGGCGAGGCATCCTCCCGCATGCAGCCCGACGACCTCTCGCGCTGGTATGTCCGCAACGGCCAGGGCGGCATGGTGCCCTTCTCCGCCTTCTCCTCGGCGGAATGGGAGCTGGGCGCGCCCCGCCTCGCGCGGTTCAACGGCATCGGCTCCATCGAGATCCAGGGCAACGCGGCACCCGGCTTCACCACGGGCGACGCCATGGCCGAGATGGAGCGGATCGCGGCCGCGCTGCCGCAGGGCATCGGCATCGCCTGGACCGGCCTGTCCTACGAGGAGCGGGCGGCGGGCTCCCAGGCCTTCGCGCTCTACGCCATCTCGATGGTCGTGGTCTTCCTGTGCCTGGCCGCGCTGTATGAGAGCTGGGCGATCCCGGCCTCGGTGATGCTGGTGGTGCCGCTCGGCGTGCTGGGCGCCGTGGCGGCGACGCTGCTGCGCGGCATGTCGAACGACGTGTACTTCCAGGTGGGCCTGCTCACCACCATCGGCCTCTCGGCCAAGAACGCGATCCTGATCGTGGAGTTCGCCAAGGAGCACTTCGAGAAGGGCGAGAGCCTGCTCGACGCCGCCCTGCACGCGGCCGGCGAGCGGCTGCGGCCGATCCTGATGACCTCGCTCGCCTTCGTGCTGGGCGTGGTGCCGCTGGCCATCTCCACCGGGGCGGGCGCCGGCGGCCGCACCGCCATCGGCACGGGCGTGATCGGCGGTGTGGTGACGGGCACGGTGCTGGCGGTGTTCTTCGTGCCGCTGTTCTTCGTGGTGGTGCTGCGGCTGTTCCGCGCCCGGCGCGGCTCGGAACGGGGCGAGGCGGCGCCGCGGCCCGCCCCCGCCGAGTGACTCCCCCCCCCGGCGGCTCCCCATCCGGGGGACCGCCGGGGAGCCACCGGGGGAGCCGCCGGGGGCGGCGCGCCAGAGCCGTTTCCGTTCGCCTTGGCTCACGTCCACTGCTCCAGCCTTCTGTTTTTGCGAGCATCTTCACCCGATCAGATGCTTCCATCTGATCGGGATCTGCTCTAGTCCTGGTCCATCCCCCAATGCGTCCGCAGCGCCGCCGCCGCCTGGCGCAGCGTCAGCGCGGCGGCGGGGATGAAGCGGCCCATGGTCAGGTATCCGTGCATCTGGTCGGCCAGGTGCAGATGCGCGACCCGCACCCCTTCCCGGTCCAGCCGCCGCGCATAGGCGATGCCCTCATCGGCCAGCGGGTCGTGCCCCGCCGTGCTGACAAAGGCCGGCGCCACGCCCGCGAGGCTGGCCGCGCGCAGCGGCGAGGCGCGCCAGTCATGCCGCTGCGCGGGCTCGGCGACGTAGTGGTCGATGAACCAGCGCATGGTGGTGGCGGTGAGCGGGTAGCCCTCGGTGACGCGCCCGTAGGAGGCGGTGTTGGCGCCCAGATCCGTCACCGGGTAGAGCAGGAGCTGGAAGCCGGGGGCGGGCAGCGTGCCGTCGCGTGCCATCAGGCAGAGCACGGCGGCGAGGTTGCCGCCCGCGCTGTCGCCGCCCACCGCGATGCGGGCGGGGTCGATCCCGAGCCGCCCCGCCTCGGCGTGGACGAAGCGCAGCGCCGCCGCCGCGTCCTCCACGGCGGCGGGGAAGGGGTGCTCCGGCGCCAGCCGGTAATCCACCGCGATGACGCTGGCGCCGGTGAGGTTGGCCAGGGCGCGGCAGGGCTGGTCGTGGCTGTCGAGGTCGCCCACCACCCAGCCGCCGCCATGCAGGTAGAGCAGGCAGGGCAGCGCGGCCCCCGCCCCCGTGCCCCCTGTCTCTGTGCCCCCTGTCCCCGTGCCCTGGCCGCGATAGTGCCGCAGCCGGATCTCTCCCGCCGGGCCGGGACAGGTCAGGTCCTCCACGAGCGCCACGGGCGCGGGCTCCGGCTGCAGCACGGCGCGCGAGCCGGTGAAGACGGCCCGCGCCTCCGCCGGCGCCAGGCTGTGCATCGGCGGCCGGCCGGTTTCCCGCATCAGGTCGAGGACACGCTGCGCGCCAGGGTCAAGCGGCATGGGGCTTCCTTCTCCGGTTCGTCTCGAGCGGCGCGCGCGCCGTCAGCCCTTGGCCACCAGCGGGCAGCCGCCCTCGGCGATCGGGCGGAAGGCCTCGGCCGCGGGGGTGGTGCGAACGAGCTTGAGGTAGTCCCAGGCGCCGCGCGATTCCGCGGGCTTCTTCACCTCGAACAGGTGGACGTCGTGCAGCTTGCGCCCGTCGGCGCGGATGCTGCCGGGGCCGAACACGTCGTCGTCGGTCGGCATGCGCTTCATCAGCTCCACCATCTCGCGGCCCGAGCCCTTGGCGCGCTCGTGCCCCACCTCGCCCACCGCCTTGAGGTAGTGCAGCGCCGCCGAATAGGCGCCGGCCTGGCACTGGTTCGGGTAGTTGTCCGGCGTCTTGGGCAGGATGCGCCTGGTGAAGGCGCGGGTGCGGTCGTTCAGGTCCCAGTAGAAGCTTTCCGTCATCAGCAGGCCCTGCGCCGTGTCGAGGCCCAGCGTGTGGATGTCGTTGACGAAGGAGACGACGCCCAGCAGCTTCTGGCCGCGCCGGTTCAGGCCGAACTCGTTGGCCTGCTTGACGCAGTTGATGAAGTCCGCGCCGGCGGCCAGGAAGGCCACCACCTTGGCGCGGCTCGCCGCCGCCTGGAGCAGGAAGGAGGAGAAGTCGTTGGTGCCGGGGAAGGGATAGCGCACCTTGCCCAGCACCTTGCCATTGCCCTCCTCGATGAAGCGCGTCAGGTCGCGCTCCATCTGGTGGCCGAAGGCCATGTCGGCGGTGATGAAGAAGAAGCTGTCGCCGCCCGAGCGCACCGTCGCAACGCCCGAGGAGCGGGCGAGCATGTAGGTGTCGTAGGTCCAGTGGATGGTGTTGGGCGTGCACTGCGCGCCGGTCAGCTCCGTCGTGGCGCCGCCGGTGTTGAGCTGGATCTTGTCCTTCTCGTGCACGATGTTGTTCACGGCGAGCGCGATGGAGGAGTTGTTCAGCTCCAGCACGACATCCACGCCGCCCCGGTCGAACCATTCGCGGGAGATGGCCGAGCCGGTGTCGGCGCGCTGCAGGTGGTCGGCCTGCACCACCTCCACCGGGATGCCGCGCTCGATCAGCCCGGATTCCTGCACCGCCTGCCGCACGCAGGCGACGTTGGTGGGGCCGGAGAGATGCCGGTAGGGGCCGGAGAAATCGCCCAGCACCCCGAGGCGGATCGGGGTCTTGCCCTGGGCGCGCCCGGCGCGGGGCGCGAGGCCGGCGGCGGCCGTGGCGGCCGCGCCGGCGATGAACTGGCGACGCTGAATGGTCATTCTTGTTGTCCTCCCTTGCGCGCGATGCCGGCCCTCAGGCCGGGGCGGCGGCCACGGCCTGGCGCTGCGGCACCAGCGTCTCGTAATCCTCCCGCGCGAGGCGGGCGGTGCGGTCCTGGTAGGCGGCCACCGTGCCGGACCAGTTGTTGACGATGCGGCCCTCGGCCGTCTTGTACCAGCTGGTGCAGCCGCCGCTCCACGCGGCGCCTTCCAGCGCCCGCTGCAGCTCGGTGCTGAAGCGCGTCAGCGCGGCGGGGCGCAGGTCGAGCGCCGCGGCGCCCTCCGCCTCCAGGATCTCCATGGCCTGCAGGATGTAGCGGAACTGCGCCTCCAGCATCATCAGGATGGAGTTGTGGCCGAGATTGGTGTTGGGGCCGTAGAGGAAGAACATGTTGGGGAAGCCCGGCACGGTCATGCCGAGATAGGCTTCCGCCCCCTTCTCCCAGCGCGCGCGCAGGGACTGCCCGCCGCGCCCGGTGATGTCGTTGGCGCCCAGGAAGGAATGCGTCTCGAAGCCGGTGGCGTGGACCAGCACGTCGCAGCGGTGCAGCGCGCCGTCGGCCGTCACCACGCCTTCCGGCACGATGCGGGCGATGCGCTCCGTCACCAGCTCGACATCGGGCCGCATCAGCGCCGGGTAGTAGTCGTCCGAGACGAGGATGCGGCGGCAGCCCACCGGGTAGTCCGGCGTCAGCTTCGCGCGCAGCGCCGGGTCGGGCACCTGCGCCTCCAGATGCGCCAGGGCCACGGCGCGCACCTCCTCGGCCAGGTGCGTGCCGAGCTGCACCTTGGCGAAGCGGTCGTCGCGCTCGGTGAACATCGCCTCGCGGCTGGCGCGCAGCAGGGCGGGGTCGGCGCGCCAGGCGGCCAGCTCCTCCTCCGCATAGGCGCGGTTCATGCGCGGCGCGATCCAGTTGGGCGAGCGCTGGAACACGGTGAGGTGCGCCGCCTCCTCCGCCACGGGCGGGACGAGCTGCACGGCGCTGGCGGCGCTGCCGATGCAGCCGACGCGCCTGCCGGCGAGCGCCACGTCCTCCCGCCAGCGCGCCGAATGGAAGGCGGGGCCGGCGAAGCTCTCCAGCCCCTCGATGCGCGGATAGCTGGGCCGGTTCAGCTGGCCCCAGGCGGGGATCAGGATGCGCGCCGTCACCGTCTCGCCGCCCGCCACGGAAACGCGCCAGAGCTGCGCCTCGTCGTCCCAGGCCGCGCCCGTCACCTCGGCGTTGCAGCGCAGGTGCGGCAGCAGCCCGCGCCGTTCCGCCAGCCGCTCCATGTAGGAGAGGATCTCGGCCTGGGGCGCGAAGACGTGCGACCAGTCGGGGTTCGGCTCGTCGGTGAAGGAATAGAGGTGCGAGGGGACGTCGCAGGCGGCGCCGGGATAGGCGTTGTCGCGCCAGGTGCCGCCCAGCCGCGCCTCCTTCTCCAGGATGACGAAGGAGTTCTCGCCCGCCTCGCGCAGCCGCATGCCCATGCCGAGCCCGCCGAAGCCCGCGCCGATGATGGCGACCTTGTGCGTGGCCGGCATCTCAGCGCCCCCCCTGCCGCAGCCGGCGGGACCGGGCACCCGGCCGGGACAGGCGGCCCCGGCGGAAGCGCGGGCGCGGCTGTTCCCCCGGATGCACCCCGAGATGTGTCCCAGGTCGCTCCATGGTCGTCCTCCTCTGCTTGGGCGGGCGCCGGCCGGGGCCGGGATCCGCCGGCTGTGATGCAAGCGGATGGGGTGGCCGCTTGTCCAATACGCAGACTGGCCTATTGTGAAGAAAATCGTCTCAATCGAATGCGGGAGGGCGGGCGGGCTTGGCCCTGGACATCCGGCTGGTGCTGCATTTCGCGATGGTGGCGGAGGAACTGTCCTTTGTCCGCGCGGCCGCCCGCCTCGGCGTCGCGCAGCCCTGGCTCTCGACCCGCATCCGCCAGCTCGAGGCGCAGCTCGGCGTGCCGCTGTTTATCCGCAACACGCGGCGGGTGGAGCTGACGGAGGCGGGGCGCCTCCTGCTGGCCCGCACCGCGCCGCTGCTGGCCGCCGTGCGGGGCATCGAGGAGGAGGCGGCCACGCTGCGCGGCGGCGCCAGCCGCGTGCGGGTCGGCACGCCGCCCTATGGCCTCTACGTCCCGCGCCAGAACCAGCTCATCGAGGCGTTCCGCGCCCGCTGGCCGGGCGTCACGGTGGAGCTGGACGTCGGCTGGACGCCGGTGCTGGTGGACCGGCTGCGCCAGGGCGTGCTGGACCTGGCGCTCGTGGTCGGCCTTACGCCGCCGGGGGCGCTGGAGGCGGTGACGGTGTGCGAGACCGGCCAGAACCTGCTCCTCGACGCGGGCGACGCGCTGGCGGCGGAGCCCGTCATCCAGCCGCGGGCGCTGCGCGGGCGGAAGGTGGCGGTGTTCACGCGCGGCCTGAACCCCGAGCTGTTCCGGCAGCTCTTCGAGCCGCTGGCGGGGCTCGGGGCGCGGCTGGTGCAGCTGCCGGACATCCTGGACTTCCGGCACATGCGGCAATCGCTGGAGCCGGAGGTGATCATCGCCCAGTTCGGCTGGACCTCGGCCGAGGCGGCGCGGCGGACGGGCCGCGCCATCCGCCCCCTGGCGCTGCCCGAGGGGTCGATCCGCCTCTACCTGGTCCGCCGGCGGGAGCTGCCGCGCCTGCCGGCCCGCCAGTTCTGGGAGGTGGCGCGGGAAGGCGCCGCGGCCGGGCGCGGCGGCCAGGCGGGCCACCAGGGGGGAGGCCACCAGGAGGGGGCGTGACCTGACAGGCGGGCACGGAGCGGCTAGTCTGCGCCGCCCCCCGCGGCCCCGGCGGCGCCACGCCCCGGGGAGCCGCCAACCGAGCAGAGAGTTCATGGACGCCCTCGCCCTTCGCCCGCATGCGCAGCACCTGCTCCGGGACGCCACCATTCCCGAGCTTCCCAACCACTATGCCGGCAAGGTGCGGGACAATTACGACCTGCCCGACGGGCGCCGCGTCATCATCGCGACCGACCGGCTGAGCGCCTTCGACCGCATCCTCTGCGCCGTCCCCTTCAAGGGCCAGGTGCTGACGCAGACGGCGCGCCACTGGTTCGAGGCGACGCGCGACATCTGCCCCAACCACGTGCTGGAATACCCGGACCCGAACGTGGTGATCGGCCGGCGGCTGGAGATCCTGCCGGTGGAGATCGTGGTGCGCGGCTACCTCGCCGGCACCACCGGCACCTCCATCCTGACGCTCTACAAGGCCGGGCAGCGGGAGATGTACGGCATCCGCCTGCCGGACGGCATGCGCGACAACCAGAAGCTGCCCGCGCCCGTCATCACGCCGACCAGCAAGGCCTTCGACGGCGGCCATGACGAGCCGCTGACCCCGGCCGAGATCCTGGAGCGCCGGCTGCTGACGCCCGCGCAATGGGAGCGGCTCAGCCACTATGCCCTGGCCCTCTTCGCGCGCGGGCAGGAGATGGCGGCGGCGCGCGGCCTGATCCTGGCCGACACCAAGTACGAGTTCGGCACCGACGCCGAGGGCAACATCGTCCTCGCCGACGAGATCCACACCCCCGACAGCAGCCGCTACTGGAAGGCCGACAGCCACGAGGCGCGCCTCGCCGCCGGCGGCAAGCCCGAGAGCTTCGACAAGGACTTCGTGCGCAACTGGGTGGCCGCGCGCTGCGACCCCTATCGCGACCCGATTCCCGAGATCCCCGAGACGCTGATCCTGGACACCGCCGCCGTCTACATCCAGGCCTTCGAGACCATCACCGGCCAGCGCTTCGCCCTGCCCGCGGAGGAAACGCCGGTGCTGGAGCGCATCCGCCGCAACCTCGCCCCGCTGTTCACGGCCTGACGCCGCCGCCGCCCCCTCCCCTCCCGCCGGCGCGAGGGGGGCGGGCGGCGCCGCGCTCAGGCCCCGCCCGGCCCCAGCTCTGTCCTGTCCGGCGCTGTCCTCCCAGGGGCTGTACTCCCAGGGGCGGCCCCTGCCTGCGCCGCCGCCAGGAACGCCGCCCCCGGCATCGGCCGGCCATAGAGGTAGCCCTGCCCCTCGCCGCAGCCGCGCGCGGCGAGGAAGGCCTCCTGCGCCGCGCTTTCCACGCCCTCCGCCACCACCTCCAGCCCGAACCGCCGCGCCAGCTCCAGCACCGCCTCGACGATGGCCGCGTCATGCGCGTCCTGCGGCAGGCCGGAGATGAAGCTGCGGTCGATCTTCAGCCGCGTCACGGGAAAGCTCTGCAGCGTGGTCAGGGAGGCGTAGCCGGTCCCGAAATCGTCGAAGGCGATGCCCACGCCCCAGGCGCGCAGCTGCCGCAGCGGCGCCAGCATCTCCACCCTGTCCTGGCGCAGCGCGATGTTCTCGGTCAGCTCCAGCTCCAGCGCCCCGGGCGGCAGGCCGTGC
>NZ_PDNU01000100.1 GCF_002631185.1 Teichococcus rhizosphaerae
TCAGCAAAGGGCGCGCCGTTGCGCAGCGCACCGGGCTTGCGTTCGATCAGCGGGAGGTAGTGCTGCCAGTCATAGCTGACCTGGTCGCGATCCAGCAAGCGGACATGGCTGGCGATCAGCGCGTCGTCAGCCACCACCTCGATTCGCGTCGGATACAAACGGCTGCTGACCCACTTACCCGCATACTCACACGGCACCGAGTAGCGGTTGCGCCCGACGCTGACCAGGCAGGTGCTGGAGACCCGCGCAGGCCGCTCGACGTAACCGTCGAATGGCGCTGGCACAGGCATCAGTTCAGCGCGCTCCAACTCCAGCACTTCGGCCACACTCAGCCCGCTGTATTGAGGGTGCGTCAGCTCGTTCCAAAGCGCGCGGCAGCGCTGGCCCAGCCAGGCATTGAGTTCCTCGAAGGAGTGAAACTGGCAGTCCTGGGCGTCTAGCCAGATACGCCTGCGGCTGTCTTGCACGTTCTTTTCAACGATGCCCTTTTCCCAACCAGCGGCGACGTTGCAGAAGTCCGGATCGAACAGGTAATGCGCGCACATCACCGCAAAGCGCGCATTCACCGCCCGGCCTTTGCCCTTATTGACCTTGTCGACGGCGGTCTTCATGTTGTCGTAGATGCCCCGGCGCGGCACGCCGCCCAAGGAGCCGAACGAGCGTGTATGGGCGTCAAATAACATCTCATGGCCCTGGCTCGGATACGCCACAAGCCAGAACGCACGGCTGGCACACAGCTTCAGATGTGCCACCTGCATACGCCGGTAAATGCCGCCGACCAGCAAGCCTTCCTCGCTCCAGTCAAACTGAAACGCCTCGCCAAGAGCAAAGGTCAGCGGCACAAAGGCCTGCGACGCCTTGCCCTGTCCCCCTCGCCAGGCACGGATAAACGCGGTGAGCTGGCTGTAGCCACCGTCATAACCTTCGGCTTTGATTTGCGCCAACAGCGCCTTGGCACTGCGCCGCTGTTGCTTGGGCCGCAGCGAATCGGCTTTTAGCGCCTGCTCCAGCGTGGCGTGAAAAGGGCTGAGTTTGTTGAAGATCGCGCGGCGTTGGTAGACCGGCGGCTTGGCCTCAGGTGCTCTGACCCACTTGCGAATCGTGTTGCGCGCCAACCCGGTGCGCTTGGCTATCTCATGCAGCGACAGCTTGTCGCGGAAATACATCCGGCGAATTTTGCCCATCATTTCCATACTGATCACCCTGTGTTCTCCTGCTCAAAAATTGAGCAGAAGCAGTTGAACACCTGGGTCAGTTTTCAGTCGGCAGAACAGCCTCTACTGGGTCAGTTTTCGGTCAGCGGCAACAGCATGACTGCCGCCGACCGCCAGGCCATCCCTGAATCCGTATCAGAACGAATTCTCCGACACTTTCGGGTGGCCCTGGAGGAGCGCGGCTACCTCGCCGATTCGCAGCAGCAAAACGCCGTCGAGCACCTTGCCAACTGGCTGGAGCACTTCCTCCACGGACACCATGGCTGGTTTCACAAGCCAACGGCGGGCATCTACCTGTGGGGGGACGTAGGACGCGGCAAGAGCTTTGTGATGGATGCTTTCTTTGCCGCCGCACCCTTGCAGGACAAGCGCCGCGTCCATTTCCATGCCTTTCTGGAGGAAGTGCAGATGCGCCTGCAGGCTTTCGCTGGCCAGTCCGATCCCCTGGAAAAGGTTACTAGGGGCATTGCAGAGGAAACACGCTTGCTGTGCTTCGACGAGTTCCACGTCCATGATATCGGCGACGCCATGCTGCTCGGGCCGACGCTGCAGCAACTGGTGGATGCGGGGGTTGGTTTGGTCTGCACGTCCAACTACCCGCCGTCCGCACTGTGCACGGACCCATTGTACGGAGAGCGCATTCGCCCCGTAGTCGAACTGATCGAGAAGCGCTTCGAGGTTTTGGCGCTGGACAATGGTGAAGACTACCGGCAGCGACTGACACCGCTGGACCGTTGGGGCAGCTACCTCTGGCCGGCCTCATCCGTCGACCTGGGACTTCTGCGCAAGCGGTTCGAACTGGGATCGCAGACGATCTTCGACCAAGTGCTGCAGGTCAACTACCACCCACTACGGGTGCGGGCGCAGGACGGCGACCACGCATGGCTGGACTTCGATGAACTGTTTGAGCATCCACACTCGGCGGCCGACTATCTATGGCTGATCGAACGCTTTCCGTACATGGCGGTGAGCGGCTTGGGGCCATTGCGCGACTGCCCTGATGATGTCGGCAAGCGCTTCCTGAACTTCATCGACATCGCCTATGACCGACACCTCAAGTTGCAGCTCTACGCCAGCGTAGCGTTGGAGCAACTGGCCGCCGGCGACACCCTGCTGGATTTCGAGCGCACC
>NZ_PDNU01000101.1 GCF_002631185.1 Teichococcus rhizosphaerae
TTGCCGGGACTGGTGATCGCCCTCTCGCTGGTGTACTTCTCGCTGCACTACCTGCCAGCCACCTACCAGACCACCGGCTTGCTGCTGGTCGCCTATGCCCTGCTGTTCATGCCGCTGACCCAGGCACCGATCCGCGTGGCCCTGGAAAAGGCCTCGCCGCAGTTGGAGGAAGCCGCCCGCACTCTCGGCCAGACGCCCTTGATGGCCTTCCTGCGGATCACCCTGCCGATCATCTCGCCGGCCATCGGCGCCGGATTCGTGCTGGTGTTCCTCGACACCATGAAGGAACTGACCGCCACCCTGGTGCTAGGTCCCACCGGGCTGTCGACCCTGGCCACCTCGGTCTGGGTGCACACCGCCAACCTGGAGTACGCTGCCGCCGCACCCTACGCCGCGCTGCTGATCCTGATCTCCGGCTTGCCGGTGTACCTGCTGACCACCCGGGCGCATCTCAGCACTCACTGACACCCACTCCCCAGCAGGCAGGCATGAACGAAAACGCCGCTTACCCAGGTAAGCGGCGTTTCTTTTTGCCGGTCCGACAATCAGCGGCGGGCGGTTTCCTTCAGAGGAATCTCGGCGTCCACTCCAGCCATTCGTCATTGGCCGAATCGAACAGGGCGAAGGTCTGCCCCGGCTTGGCGGGCTCGCCCATCTGCGCATTGTTCGGGGTGGCGAAGGCAATGCCGCCCTCCATCAGCGCCTCCATCGACTCGGTGCGTAGCGACAGGCCCTTGAACAGGCTGGCGTCGACGCCGAAGCCGCTGGCATTCCAGAAACGGCTGCCGGTACGCACCAGCGGTACGTAGCGCGGTTCGATGAGGATGCCGATCAGCACCCGGTCGGCCTGTTCGCCCAAGGCCAGGTCGACGACCTTGCCCACCGGGATCTGCCGGTAGGTCACCAGGTTGCCCGGCTTGATCGAGCCCTTGCGCGGCGCACTGAGGGTCAGCCGCAGGCCGCTTTCCCGGCCCAGCAGGTTGGGCGCTTCGGCGAGAGTCTGGAAGCGTGCCTGGCGCTCGCCCGGCGTGCTCGACGGCAGCGCCTCGATGTAGGGGCCGCTGACCAGGGTTCCGAGGTTCTCGGTACGCAGCAGGCCGAGCGCCGGACGCACCACCCAGAAGCGGGTTCCGCTGCGGGCGACGCGCTCGCCGGCGGAAGTCAGGCGGGCCTTCATCAGTACCCCGGAGAGGTCCGGGTTCAGCTCGACGCTTTCGATCTTGCCGATGTCCAGGCCCTTGAAGCGGATCGGCGTGCCTTCGCGTAGGCCGTCGGCATTGTCGATGCTCAGCTGGATTTCCACGCCACGGGCCATCGCCGCCTCCTCGCTGTCGAAGAGGGTGAAGCGACGCACCTTGGTCACGGTCGGTGCCTTCGGATCGAGGGTGTCGAAGGAAATCCCGCCGGTGATCAGGGTCTGTAGCGACTCGCTCTTCACCTGCACGCCGCTGAGGTTGCCGGTCAGGGTGATCCCGCTGGAGTTCCAGAAGCGCGTCGAGGTATTCACCAGGTGCGCGTACTCCGGCTCGATGTGCACACCCACCACCACTCGCTGGCGGTCGCGCGACAGCTGGTAGCTCTGCACGCTGCCGACGCGGACCTGGCGGTAGAGGATCGGCGCGCCGATATCGATCGAGCCGAGCTTGTCGCTGGTCAGCACCAGGTGCAGGCCGGGCGCGTCGGTGTTCAGCGGCGGCGCTTTCGGGCGGATGGTGAACTCGCGACTCGGCGCGCCGCTCTTGGCGAAGCGCACGTCGATATAGTTACCTTTCACCAGAGCCTCGAGGCCGGTGATGCCGGCCAGGGAGATGCTTGGCTTGACGGTCCAGAACTCGGTGCCTTCCAGCAGCATGTCCTCGACCCGCGGATCCATCGCCAGGTCGGCAGTGGCACTGCTGTAGTCCTTGTCCATGTCGATCGACTTGACCAGGCCGACCTGCACGCCGTTGAACATCACCGGGGTGCGGCCCGGATCGATACCACTGACGTCGTTCATCTTCAGCTTCACGCGCAGACCGGCCTGGGCCGCGTCGTAGTCGTCGTACAGGCGGAACGGCTTGCTCGGATCGGTCGGCGGGCTGTCGCCTCGACTATCGGAAGTAGCGAAAGCGATGCCGCCGGCCGCCAGGGTCAGCAACGATTCGCTACGCACCTTGAAGCCGGACAGGCCACCGGAAATGGAGATGCCGCTGGCGTTCCAGAATCGCGTGTGCTTGCGCACCAGGTCGGCGTAGGCCGGCTCGATGTGCACTTTGATCTCGATGGTCCTCTGGTCATCGCCCAACTGGAAGCTCTTCACCTGGCCGACCTGGATCTGCCGGTAGAACACCGGGCTGCCCTGCTCCAGGGAGCCCAGGCGATCGGCCTTGAGGGTCAGGTGCAGGCCGGGCAGCCTGTCGGAAAGGGGGGGCGGCTGCTTCAGCGCGGTGAAGTTGCGTTCTTCCTTCTCGCCCTTCACCGGATCGACCGCGATGTAGACGCCGGAGACCAGGGTTTCCAGGCCGGTGACGCCAGCCAGGGAAACCCGCGGCTTGACCAGCCAGAAGCGGGTGTCCTTGCTCAGATA
>NZ_PDNU01000102.1 GCF_002631185.1 Teichococcus rhizosphaerae
CCAGCCAGGCACCGATGGCCAGGGCCACCAGCGGCAGCACCCAGATCGCCGACCAGTTCGAGGTCTTGTGTTTCTTCGGACTTGGCAGATCACTCATTCTCGTCATCCAGATTGGTGTTGTCCCAGATCAGCCGGGGGTCGAACGTCACGGCGGCGAGCATGGTGAGCACCACCACGCTGGCGAAGGCGGCGGCGCCGAGGTTGGCCTCGATGCTCGCCAGGTTGCCGAAATTCACCAGCGCCACAAGGATGGCGATGACGAAGATATCGAGCATCGACCAGCGCCCGATCCATTCGATGAAGCGATACATCAGGATACGCTGGCGGGCCGACATCGGCTGGTGCCGCTGTACCGAATAGAGCAGCAGGGCGATGCCCACCAGCTTGAAAGTAGGAACCAGGATACTGGCGACGAACACCACCATGGCGATGGGGAACATGTCGGCATGCACCAGTTCGACCACGCCCTCCATAATGGTGGCGGGCATTCCGCTGCCGAAGAGGTTGACCGTCATGATCGGCAACAGGTTGGCGGGTATGTAGAGGATCGCCGCGGTGATCAGCAACGCCCAGGTGCGCGTGAGGCTGTTTGGGCGCCGGGCGTGCAGAACCGCACCGCAGCGACTGCAACGCGGATGCTCGTCCCCGTCGGCGCGATTCAACTGGTGGCACTCGCCGCACACCAGAATTCCGGCATCAAGCGCGCGCATCGTCGTCCTCGCCGCCCAGCGCTTCCCATACCTGGTGCGGCGACATGGTGACCTCCAGCCAGACCTGGGTGAACAGCAGCGCCACGAAACAGGCCAGGCCGACGCCCAGGCTGAGGTCGGCCATGTCGATCAGCTTGACGATGGAAACCAGGATGCCCATGAGGTAGACCTCGAGCATCCCCCACTCGCGCAGATGGTGATAGCCGCGGTAGAGCAGCATGCCGATGTGACGGGCGATACCGAAACGCACGCTGATCATCACCAGCAACTGGCAGAGCAACTTGACCAACGGGATCACCATGCTGCACAGGAATACCAGGATGGCGACGCCCTGCATGCCACTGTCGTAAAGACCGAGCACTCCCGTCCAGACCGTATCGCTGCGGGTCTGGCCGAGCAGGCTGAGATTCATGATCGGCAGGAAATTGGCTGGGATATAGAGGAAGAGCGCCGTCAGAACCAGCGCGAAGCAACGGCGTTTCCATTGATGGCGATGCGCGGCCAACTCGAAACCGCAGCGCGGACAATTGGCTTTCTCGCCCGGTCCCAGGGGTTCCCGGCGCATCAACAGATCACACTCATGGCAAGCAACCAGTTCTTCCAGGGGAAGATCCTGCAGGCCACGGACATCGGTATCGGACATGAATGAGCTCGGCTGGATTTGTCGGCTATTGTAGACGAGCGCACAGTGCAAATCGCGTCTCCCATGCCCTCGGAAGTACGCCGCCCGGCAGCTCTCGAAGTTTTTCGATTATCGTCCGCAGCGCTGCTGGCTTGCCAC
>NZ_PDNU01000103.1 GCF_002631185.1 Teichococcus rhizosphaerae
AGGCATGAAGCGGTCGAGATCGACGCCCGGCGAGATGGCGGTGACATTGGCGATGCCGTGCTCACGCAGCATGTGCGCGTAAAGCTCGGCATGGCTGATGCAGTAGTCGACATCCTCGGCGGTGCGGAAGAACTTCTCATAGGCCTCACCCTCCGGCTCAAGGTGGGCGAAGTAGCCGACCTCTATGGGGGAGACGCGCCGGTAACGGCAGGAATAGGTGATGTAGTACTGGATGGCTGCGTCAGCATCGACGCCGTCGCCAAACTTGACGTAGGACAAGCGGGACGAAATCTGCGTGGCGAGGTTCTCGAGGATCCAGCCGCGATCAGAGGTGACGATGTTGACGTAAGCCATTCATACTTCTCCGGCGAAGCATTCTTCAGGGCGCTTTACATTGCCCATGGATCCTAAAAAAATCTAGTGACTATTTCTATCCTGCAGAGCCAGTAGATGTTCTAGTTTTTCACAATCTATAATTACGTCATTTAGACGCGATTGTCTTTCTTGCGCGAAAGGCACGTAATTGCAATCTTTTGCTATGGCACTATGCAAGAATTGCAATGATGGTAATGGCTTTGGAAATATTTCAATGAATACAGGTTTATTTTGCGTAAATACTATATTTGCGCAACCTGCACCATGCAATCCAATTATTTTTTCGGCAGCAGCAAAATGCGCAACTTGCCCCCAAAAATCTATTTTTTCCATTTGCATAATTGAATAGTCAAATTTTTGCAGGACGCTATTAACCTTTTCTTCGTTTAAAATTCTTCTGTACTGGGCATTCTTGCGAGATATAGAAAATCGTCTTGGTAGAGGCGCGACAAGACTCGATGAATGCCTCCTCAAAGCTTCTGCACCAATTGCGTTGAGCTCCGCTAAAACTTCATTATAGAACACCAAGTCCCAACGATCGCCCAAGTGCTGCAAAAGATACAATTCATTAACTTTGAATTTTCCGGCCGGCAAAGGAAAGTAAAAATTCCCTTCTGCCAGTGGAAATATCTCTGGAAGCCTATAAAAGAACTCGTTTCTCATGGCTCCTGGAGAAAAAGCTCGGTATCCCGGCAAATCTGGGAACAGCACAGGGCAGTTCTTCAACCGCGAGTTTCCAACTATTACACGCTGAACATACAGGCCCAAAAAATGAGCATAATTGTGTGTTCCTGGATCAAATGGCAGGAAAGCTGATTTTATTTCTCCATCGTAAGGAAAATCATGCTCAAAGTACCAAGCCCGGTTTCCCGCATACCTAATAAATTTGTTTCCTTCTAGTATTCTTGGAGAGCCGCGAGTTTCTCTGATAAAATTCCTCTGGCTATCGCAAACCATTCCCTCAATTCTTGGAAAATTATATACTGTTGCATTGGGTATGCGCACTAGTTGATAAGCACCTACTTGGTATGGCTTTCGCGCAACAGCAGGCGCAATCTCAGCAAGCTTCTGACGATCTTCCTCGCTAACCTCTTTCACATTTAAATCAAGACCCATCTTGGGCTGATCCATTTCGATCTTTGCAATGACCTCTGCTCCGTGAGCTGTATGCGCAGTTTTAATTGGGCCATATTGAAATCGAATATCATCTTCAAAAATAACATCGCCAAGAATATTATGCATAACTGTCGATTACCTTCGATACAAATGAATGCCACAGCCCGCAATGTTATGACTACGCAACGGGTAATTGCATGTATTATATGCTGACGGAGTTTGCGGAGCCTCGGTCTGTCAGATTTAAATGCTCGAGGGCCCGGAATTTACCTTCAGGAGGTATGGGCATGTCACGCTCGCCATAAGCTTGCTTGCAATGTTCAATAAAAACACTTTGCTCCTTCGTTATCATTCCACGCAAGACCTCTGCCGTGGGCCAAAGGAACTCTGGGATTGGGCCTGGAAAAAGCTCCTCCCGCCCATATCCTTTTTGACTAAAAATATCTGGATTAAAATTAAGTCCTTCTTCACCAATGTAAGTAGCTTGGCAAATAAAAGGCATAACACGTGTCCGCCCGAGTGAGGAGGTCGCCAACATCTTCATTGCATCTTGTGACAAAGAGCGGGTGGCCAAACCAAGCTTCTTGTGCACACCGCCAATCCGTGCCTTCGGTCGCTTCCTGTAATCACAACCACTTACAATTTGAATATATGGATCAATTACTTCTCGCACTTTGAGCCAGTGCTCACGATTAACGCCATAACCCCACGCGTGCTCCATTTTAATAATTTCTTGGCAATGCTTTTCTTGTTGCTCTAAATTAGCACGATGGTTCCCATAAGCAGCGACATATCCGACAAGACCTTCGGCTGCAGGGCTTTCGGCAAAATCCAACAGTTTCTCAATTGTAAGAAGGTAATTAGGACCTAATGTCATATCATCTTCGCAGAAAAGAGCACGTGAGAACGTCCGTTCTAAAAATATGTATCTTTCTGCACGCTCGAAATTCAAGGCTACCCCAATATTTTTGTCAGACCTATGTACATGCCCTTCAGGAAAAATAGAGCGAAACACATCTACCGATTGATTTAGAACATCATCATCAGCGTAACGTTCGTTGCTGATAAAATTAACCCCTCCGTCCTGAAAAAAATGAATCTCTCGGCTTTTCCACTCGCCTCCGTTCTGGAGGCGGATAGACTCTAGAACCCGCTTCAAGTATTGAGGGCGGTTAAAGCCCATCACGACGACCGGCATAATTTTGCTTAACCCACTCATGATCTTCTCCTTTCAAAAAGTTTATTTGTTGCGGTTAAAAACAATTCCCAGTAGATTTGATTAAAATACCTGTTGTCAGGCAAACTATGCTTGCACAGAATAGGGCAGTAAAAAGATCGGCAAAAATGCTAGAGTCTATTAATTTTACAATTTTGAAGCGTGCTCCAGTTCTGGATAAAGGAAAATTCGTGCCGCCTGGGAACAATGCACGTTATCGCAATAGTATTGCTTATCCGTCATTCCGTCAGCAGGCTGAAATAGACTTTCTGCTATTGAGAGAAAACTATAGCCACGCTCAACGCACAGCAATTTGAGTGTGTTGTTGAAACGGAGTGTCGCTTCCTTCCGTTGTGCAAACGTCCCATAGACCGGATACCTCGGGTCATTGATAGCATCCTGCCAAGTTGGAGCGATCGGCCCCCAAGCAATTGGGCGATATCCTCTGCTTGCAACCACATCAAAAAATTCGATGACCTTCTTACATATTTGATCGACGATCTCCGAAATGAGCCGCCCCTGCCGTTCAGCCTGCTGACAAATATGTGCTCGACAATCTACTTCGCCAAAAGAAAACAGAACCTTTGCACCTTTTGGTACTATATCATTGGTATTGAGGAGCGCCTCGATCTTTTCTGTTGCGTGTGTTCGAGTACCTTTGCTTCCAAGGTGAAAAGCTAACCCCGCACCAAGATGCAATCCCACGAACTCAGGGACCATTCCACGATATAGTTTAATTCCATGATTCAGCCCTACCGCCTGAGATGTCTCATCCTTGCCAGCCAAGAAGCGAACATGGCTGTCTCCAATCGCATAGATTGGCTCAATGCCAGAAAGAACGCTGAAATCGTCGCTAATCTTGAATGCTTCTATTACTAGTTGATCTTTCTTATCAGCCGCCTCAGAATTCTTGCAAACTCGTACCGCAAACCCTAGACTATATAAATCCGACAGCAATATTGAAATGTGGCTGATTTCCGATTCAGAAAAATTTTCTGCTCTGATTTGAAAGCAGCCATTTTGACGCAGAGCAAATTTGCAAAGAGATAGAAGATCTAGGCACTGCCGGCGCGGCAATAAAAATATATTCCCGCTCACACGGAAGCAGGCAGCCTTGTGCTGTATAAAATGCCTATACCATGTAAAATTTTCTACTGAAAGCAGATCGAAGTTGACATAGTCCTTGTCATCCGAAATAAAAGAAAATGCTGCGCTTCCTGTTTCTATGTATTTTTTGACTGACAACTTTGCCATTTTATATTCCCTCTAATCTCTGACATCATATTTAACGAGAGAGTGAAGCAAAAATAAACAGCATGTTTCTGAAAATCAAATTAGTTGCGCCTGTGATAAGCTTTATACCATGACACAAAGAGCGTCAGTCCAGCCTCAATCGATGTGCGCGGCATGAAATTTGTAGTTTGCTGAAGCGCCTC
>NZ_PDNU01000104.1 GCF_002631185.1 Teichococcus rhizosphaerae
CGGCTCGGCACCTGCCTCGACACCACCGTCCTGTTGGCTGCCTGCCTGGAGCAGGCCGGGCTCCGCCCCGTTATCGTGCTGCTGCAGGGGCATGCCTTCGCCGGCGTCTGGCTGGCGCAGCAGGATTTCGGCGGCTCCGTCGTGGACGATGCCCCGGGCCTGCGGAACCGCATCGCGCTGGACGATCTGCGGCTGTTCGAGACGACGCTCTTGACCCAGTCTCCGAGAGCCGGCTTTCGTCGCGCCTGCGACGCGGGTGCCGCCCATGTTGCGCTCGGGCAGGACGATAACTTCGTCGCGCTGATCGATGTGCACCGGGCCCGGCAGCGACGGATCCGGCCTCTGCCTAGTCAGCAGCCGCCACAGATTGCCAGGCTGGATGCCGATGTGGAGGAGAGGGCCCCCGACAGCCCTCCGCCCTTGGAGGACGCACCGGTCCTTCGCGAGGAGACCCTCCTCGAAGAGCCTCCAGTCGCGACATCGGCGGACCGCCTAGCCCGTTGGCGCCAGCGGCTGCTGGACCTTAGTGGCCGCAACCGCCTGCTGAACATGAAGCTAAGCGGCAAGCAGGCCCTGGCCATCGACTGCCCCGATCCGGCGCGGCTGGAGGACATGCTGGCGCAGGTCCGGGAGCGGGGCCGGGCAGCGCCCTTCCGGCTGCGGCCCTGGCCGGATCTGGTCGGCGATAGCCGCGACCCACGCAGCGCGGCCCTGCACCGGCGGCGGCTGCATGAGGATGCGCCTCGGACCTTTGCGCGCGAAGCGCTGGAGAAGCGCGAGCTGCTGGCCGATCGCGACGACAGCACACTGCAGACCACGCTGACCGAGATCTACCGTGCTGCGAAGGCGGCCAAGGAGGAAGGTGGGTCGAACACGCTGTTCCTGACCTTTGGTGCCCTGCTCTGGAAGCCGAAGGCGCGGGAGACTGCCTATCGCGCCCCGCTTATCCTGGTCCCGGTGGTACTGGACCGGCCCAGCATCCGCTCCGGCTTCACCCTCAGTGTTCATGACGATGAGCCGCGCCTGAACACGACCCTGCTCGAGATGCTGCGGCAGGAGTTCGACATCCATTTCCCCGGACTGGAGGACGACCTGCCGTCCGATGGGTCCGGGCTCGACGTCCAGTCCATCCTCGATCGCATCCGGTCCAAGCTGCGCAGCATCCCGGGCTGGGAGGTGACGGATGAGGTGGCACTGACCAACCTGTCCTTCACCAAGTACCTGATGTGGAAGGACCTGGCGGATCGCGCCGATGCGCTGCGGGCCAACGAGCTGGCGTGCCGGCTGATGGACGGCGTGACCAGGAATGCCGAGGCGCAGGAAAAGCAGGGCGGTTCGGGCACCGCAGGCCCTGTCCAGGAGATGGAGCCGTCCACAACAGTTCCCGTCTGCCCTCTGGAGGCCGATGGACTTGCCTCGGTTTAGTGGAGAGGCGTTGGATCAGTTGATGGCCATTCTCTCGAACTGAGCTGGGCTTGTGAAGTCGAGCGCGGAGTGGCGCCGGACAGGGTTGTAGAAGCCGTCGATGTACCGGCCGATGGCCTGCTCGGCGTCCTGGCGGGTCTCGAACATAGTGCGCCAGACGAGTTCTGACTTCAGCGTCTTGAAGAACGTCTCGACCATGGCGTTGTCATAGCAGTTCCCCTTGCCGGACATCGAGATCAGCAGGCCGTGCTTCCGGAGTTCGGCTTGGTAGCCGGCGGAACAGTATTGGGCAGATTCATGTGGTCGTCGCAACACCGAGATGGAGGGTGTTTGCGATGGCTGGTCGGCGGCGTTCAGATTGGGCTTTGCGGGCGAAGTCTCCTTCCCCTGGCCGCCCGGGAGTAGCCCGGCGTGAGGACCGCCGGCGGTTCTGGACGTTGATTGGGGTGGGACAGTCGAGTTGGGACGCGGCGATCGGCGTGGGGGTGTCGGAGGCGGTCGGGTCCCGCTGGTTTCGGGAGGCGGGCGGAATGCCACCATCGACGCTTGGACGGTCGTCAAAGCCGCCCTCGGGACGACACCTGTTGTTTGCGGAGCGCGAGGAGATTGCGCTGCTGCGGGCCCAGGGCTGTGGAGTGCGGGAGGTTGCCCGGCGGCTGGGGCGGGCGGCGTCGACGGTGTCGCGCGAGCTACGGCGCAATGCGGCCACCCGCAGCGGCAACCTGGAGTACCGGGCCACGACCGCGCAGTGGCATGCCGAGCGGGCGGCGCGGCGTCCGAAGCCGGCGAAGCTGGTGACGCGTCCGGCGCTGAGGGCGTATGTGCAAGATCGGCTGGCGGGCACCGTGGTTGCTCCGGGCGGGGCTGCGGTGGCTGGACCGGCGGTGCCGTGGAAGGGCCGCCGGCACGGGCCGCGGCAACCACGGCGATGGGCGAAGGCGTGGAGCCCGCAGCAGATCTCGCGGCGGCTGCAGCTCGATTTTCCTGGCGATGGGACGATGCGGATCAGCCATGAGGCCATCTACCAGTCGCTCTATGTCCAGGGCCGCGGCGCGCTGCGGCGAGAGCTGACGGCGTGCCTGCGCACCGGGCGGGCACTCCGGGTGCCGCGGGCGCGGAGCTGCGGGCGGGGAAAATCGCATGTCGTCCCTGCGGTGAAGATCAGCGAACGGCCAGCGGAGGCGAACGACCGGGTCGTGCCAGGACACTGGGAGGGGGACCTCATCCTCGGCCTGGGTAGCTCGGCGGTCGGTACCCTGGTGGAGCGCACGACGCGGTTCACGATGCTGCTGCACCTGCCGCGCATGCCGGGCCATGGAGACAGGGTTCGTGCGAAGAGTGGGCCGGCGCTGGCCGGGCATGGCGCAGAGGCGGTGCGCGAGGCCATCACGCGCACGATCACCGCCCTACCGGAGGCGCTGCGGCGGTCACTGACCTGGGATCAAGGGGCGGAGATGACGGAGCATCCGCGGCTGCGGATCGACACCGGGCTACAGGTGTACTTCTGCGATCCGCACAGCCCGTGGCAGCGCGGCACGAACGAGAACACGAACGGGCTGCTGCGGCAGTACTTCCCGAAGGGGACGGACTTGGCCGCGCACAGCGCCGAAGACCTCGCGGCCGTGGCTGCGGCCCTCAACACCAGGCCGCGCAAGGCGCTCGGCTGGAGAACGCCTGCAGAAGCTCTTGATGCGGTGCTGCAGTCAGCGCAGACAGGTGTTGCGACGACCAGTTGAACGTAAGTTGGCTGCCACGGTCGGCATGGTGGATCAGCCCGGGTGCCGGGCGGCGTATGGTGAGGGCCTTGCGCAGAGCCGTCAGCGCCAGCTCCCGATGCAGCCGGTCCGCCACGGCCCAGCCGACAACGCGGCGCGCGAACAGGTCAATGACCACCGCCAGATACAGCCAGCCTTCGCGGGTCCAGATGTAGGAGATGTCGCTGCCCCACTTTTGGTTGGGACCCTCCGCCGAGAAGTCCTGGTCCAGCAGGTTGGGCGCGATCGGCAAAGCATGATGGCTGTCGGTGGTCCGCTTGAACCGCCGCTTCTGCCAGGCACGGAGGCCATTCTCCCGCATCAGGCGGGCCGTCCGGCGGCGCCCGACAGCCAATCCATTGTCCTGCAGCTCCCGCGTCATCCGCGGGCTGCCGTAAGTGCCATGGGAGCGCGCGAAGGCCGAGCGGACATGCGCCAGCAGCACCATGTCCTCGTGCTGACGGCGACAAGCCGGGCGGCCCTTCCAGGCGAAGTAGCCGCTCTGGCTGACGCCGAGCACGCGGCAGAGACGGTGCACGGGGAACTCCTTCTTCGCCTCATCGATGAGCGCAAACTTCACCGACTTCCCTCCCGGGCGAAAAAAGCTGTGGCACGCTTCAGGATGTCCCGCTCCTGACGAAGGATCTCGTTCTCCCGCCGCAGCCGCTTCAGCTCGGCCGCGGCGTCCTCCTGCCCGGAGCGGTCCGGCACATCGATCTGCCGGTCCCGGCTCCGGCTGATCCACCGGACCAGCGTTGACAGACCGATCCCAAGATCCTCAGCGATCTCACGCTGGCTCCGCCCGCTCGTCCGGACCAGCCGGACCGCCTCGTCCTCAAATTCCTTCGTGAACCGTCTCTGCTGCGTCATGGAGCTCCCTTTGCCTCATCAGGAACCCTCCACTTTCCCGAAGCAAGTCCACGA
>NZ_PDNU01000105.1 GCF_002631185.1 Teichococcus rhizosphaerae
CTTGTTGTTCTTGTGGCGACTCAGCCCCCGGTTTCGCGCCGGGGTCGCGGGGCAGTATCGGCACTTCGCCGCGCTGACCAAAGAACAGAATATCGAACATACCGATGCCGAAACGGCATCAGCGAACGAGCAAGCTCGGGCAAGCCGTCTTGCATCGGCGCGAGCGCCGCTCAGGCCTCGTTCAGGCGCGCTTCCTCGCGCTCGCGCAGGCGCACTTCCTCGGCGATCTGCCGGGCCAGGGCGTCCACCGCCACCGGCAGGTAGCGGCCGGTGCGCACGTAGAGGCCGAGGTCGCTGTGGATGCCGCCATTGTCTTTCAGCGGCAGGAAGCGCAGCTCGCCCTGGGCGATGTCGGCCTCGATCCCCAGGCGGGTCTGGAAGGCGACGCCGAGCCCGCGCCGCGCCAGTTGTCGCGACAGCTCCAGGGAGCTGCTCTCCAGCACCGCCCGGCGCGGTTCGCGCAAACGGCGCTGGAGCGGCGCCAGCAGGTGATGGATGGACAGCTCGCTCTTGGCCATGATCAGGCCATGTTCGACGCAATCGGCGAAGGCGATGGCCTGGTGTCGCGCCAACGGGTGCTGCGGGGAGACGATGGCACCGAGGCGGAAATGGCCGACGCTGACCTGTTGCAGGTCGGCGCTGCGCGGCAGGGCGAAGGCCAGGCCGAGGTCGACCGCGCCGCTGCTCACCGCCTCGGGTATCGCCTGGGAACCGAGCAGGGTGACGCCGACGGTGATGTCCGGGTAGCGTTCGCGCATCGCCTTGAGCACGCAGGGCAGCAGGTCGCTGGTCACCGCCTCGATGGTGGCGATCTCCACATGGCCGGTGCGCAGGCCTTGCAGCGCGTCCAGTTCGGAACGCACGCGCTCCATGTCCTGCAGGACCACGGTGACGTGGCGCGCGAAGATCTCCCCGGCTCCGGTCAGGCGCAGGCCCCCGGGTAGGCGGTCGAACAGCGGCGCGCCGATCTCGTCCTCCAGCTTGAGGATCTGCCGGTTCACCGCCGACGAGGCGACGTTCAGGCGTCGCGCGGCTTCGCGGATCGAATGGCAGCGGCGCACCATGTCGAAGTAGTGGATCGCGGGCGCGTGGATATGCAGCTTGCGGCTCATGGCGGACCGAAGGGATGACGGAGCTGTCGACCTTCCGGGAAACGCCGGCGAATGGCAAGGGGAAGCGCCGCCTCGGCGGATAACGCCTGCGACGCCATTCGCCCTACCGATAGCCCCGCCCGGCGGCCTACCGGGACGCCTGCTGCGACTCCACGCCAAGCTCGTCCCACACCGATTCGGCCAGGTGGAAGGTCGCGTTGGCCGCGGGAATGCCGCAGTAGATGGCGCTCTGCATGATCACTTCCTTGATCTCGTCGCGGCTCACCCCGTTGTTCTTCGCCGCGCGCAGATGCAGCTTGAGTTCCTCGTTGCGGTTCATGCCGATCAGCATGGCGATGGTGACCAGGCTGCGGGTGTGTCGCGGCAGCCCCGGACGGGTCCAGATGTCGCCCCAGGCGTGGCGGGTGATCATCTCCTGGAACTCTTCGTTGAACGGCGTCAGGTTGGCCAGGCTGCGCTCGACGTGGGCGTCGCCGAGCACCGCGCGGCGCACTTGCATGCCGGCTTCGTAGCGTTGTTTCTCGTCCATCGGCGGCTCC
>NZ_PDNU01000106.1 GCF_002631185.1 Teichococcus rhizosphaerae
GGCGGCTCCTCAGGCGGACAGCAGGAAAGCGACCAGGCGGCGGCTGAAGGCGTCGCCCGCTTCGACGTTGGACAGGTGCGCGGCGGCGAACTCGACCAACTGCGCGTCGGCGATGCGCGCCTGCATGAAGCGGGCGTTGTCCGGAGTGGTCACGGCATCGTGGCTGCCGGCGACGATCAGCGTCGGCGCCTGGACCAGCCCGAGCTGCTCGCGGAAGTCGGCGTCGCGTACCGCAGCGCAGTTGGCCGCGTAGCCCTGCGGCGAGGTGGCCGCGAGCATCGCGACGATGCGCTCGACCTGCGCCGGTTCGCGCTCGGCGAAGCCCTCGGTGAACCAGCGCGCCACCGAGGCGTCGCGCAGGTCGCGCATGGCCTGCTCGCCGCCTTTCAGGACGGTATCGATGCGGGTGTTCCAGACCTCGTCGCTGGCGATCTTCGCCGCAGTGTTGCACAGCACCAGCCGGCCGAGCCGCTCGCCGGCGTGGATGCCCAGCCACTGACCGATCAGGCCGCCCATGGACAGCCCGCAGAAATGCACGCGCGGCAGGTCGAGGGCATCGAGCAGGGCAAGCACGTCGGCGCCGAGCTGGCCGATGGCGTACGGTCCGGGGGTGACCAGCGAGGCGCCGTGGCCGCGGGTGTCGTAGCGCAGCACGCGGAAGTGGGCGGTGAGTGCGGGGATCTGCGTGTCCCACATGCCCAGGTCGGTGCCCAGCGAGTTTGACAACAGCAGGACCGGCGCGCCGGCCGGTCCTTCCAGGGAGTAGTTCAGGTCGCCGTCGGCGAGGCGTACGGTTGGCACGAAGGGATCTCCAGTCAGGCGGGATGGGGTTCGAAGCCCAGGGCATGGTGTTCGGCGAGCGCGCGCTCGACCCAGGCGCGGGCCTGGCCGAGGTAATGGGCGGGATCGAGCAGGCGGTCCAGTTCGTCGCCGGACAACTCGGCGCTCACCCGCGCCTCTTCGCCGAGCACCGCGCGCAACTCGCGGCGCTGCTCGACGGCGCGGCGGCAGCACTGTTCCACCAGGTGATGCGCGGCTTCGCGGCCGATACGGCGGGCCAGGGCGATGCTCACCGCCTCGGCGAGCACCAGGCCGTGGGTCAGGCCGAGGTTGTGGCGCATCCGCTCGGCGTCCACCTCCAAGCCTTCGAGCAGGCCGATCGCCTGTTGCAACGCGCCGGAAACCAGGCAACAGAGTTCCGGCAGGGTTTCCCACTCGGCGTGCCAGAGACCGAGGCTGCGCTCGTGTTCCTGCGGCATCGCCGCGAACAGGGTCGAGACCAGCCCCGGCGCACGGGTGGCGGCGGCGATCAGCACCGCGCTGCTCACCGGGTTGCGCTTGTGCGGCATGGTCGAGGAACCGCCGCGCCCGGCGCCGGCCGGCTCGAAGACCTCGCCGGCCTCGGTCTGCATCAGCAGGCTGACATCGCGCCCGAACTTGCCGAGGCTACCGGCCACCAGGCCGAGCACGCTGGCGAACTCCACCAGGCGGTCACGCTGGGTGTGCCAGGGTTGTTCGGGCAAAGCCAGGCCCAGCTCCTCGGCCAGCGCCGCGGCCACCGGCAGGGCCTGTTCGCCGAGCGCGGCGAGCGTCCCCGAGGCGCCGCCGAATTGCAGCACCAGCAGGCGCGGGCGCAACTCGCGCAGGCGCTGGCGGTGCCGGGTCAAAGCACCGAGCAGGCCGGCGAACTTCATGCCCAGGGTCACCGGGGTGGCGTGCTGCAACCAGGTGCGCCCGGCCAGCGGCGTGTCGGCATGCCGTTCGGCCTGGTCCGCCAGGACCTCGGCAAGACGTTGCAGATCCTGCTCGAGCAAGGCCAGCGCACGGCGCAGTTGCAGCACCAGGCCGCTGTCCATGGCGTCCTGGCTGGTGGCGCCGAGATGCACGTAGCGCTCGGCCTCGGCGTCGC
>NZ_PDNU01000107.1 GCF_002631185.1 Teichococcus rhizosphaerae
CCTTCTGCATCCCCCACGGCGGCGGCGGCCCGGGCGTCGGCCCGATCGGCGTGCGCGCGCCCCTGGCGCCGTTCCTCCCCGGCCACGCTCGCGGCGAGCGCAAGGAAGGCGCGGTGAGCGCGGCGCCGTACGGCAGCGCGAGCATCCTGCCGATCACCTGGATGTACATCCGCATGATGGGCGGCGAAGGCCTCAAGCGCGCCTCGGAAATGGCCATCCTCAATGCCAACTACATCGCCCACCGGCTGGAGGAGCACTACCCGGTGCTCTACGCCGGCGGCAACGGCCTGGTCGCCCACGAATGCATCCTCGACCTGCGTCCGCTCAAGGACAGCAGCGGGATCAGCGTCGACGACGTGGCCAAGCGCCTGATGGACTTCGGCTTCCATGCGCCGACCATGTCCTTCCCGGTGGCCGGCACGCTGATGATCGAGCCCACCGAGAGCGAGTCGAAGGCCGAGCTGGACCGCTTCTGCGACGCGATGATCCGCATCCGCGAGGAAATCCGCGCGGTGGAACGCGGCGAGCTGGACAAGGAAGACAACCCGCTGAAGAACGCGCCGCACACCGCCGCCGAACTGCTCGGCGAATGGAACCATGCCTACAGCCGCGAGCAGGCCGCCTATCCGCTGGCCAGCCTGGTGGAGGCCAAGTACTGGCCGCCGGTGGGCCGCGTCGACAACGTCTACGGCGACCGCAACCTGACCTGCTCCTGCCCGCCGATCGAGGCGTACAGCGAGGAGTGACGGACGAGGAGGGCGCCGCCAGCGGCGGCGTCCTCGCGTTTCCGGCGATACCCCTTTCCCGGCGCCGCGCTTGCGTAGCGGCGCCGCGGCCACGCTCGCGCCAGCGAGCGTCCTGACACCGACACGACAAGAGGCCAGCGCCATGTTCAGCAAGCACGACCAGCTCCAGGGCTACGACGACGAACTGCTCGCCGCGATGGACGCCGAAGACCGGCGG
>NZ_PDNU01000108.1 GCF_002631185.1 Teichococcus rhizosphaerae
CAGGAAGACCACATCGAACTGATCGCCTCGGAGAACTACGCCAGCAAGCGGGTCATGCAGGCGCAGGGCAGCGGCCTGACCAACAAGTATGCCGAGGGCTATCCGGGCAAGCGCTACTACGGCGGCTGCGAACACGTCGACAAGGTCGAGCAGTTGGCCATCGACCGCGCCAGGCAGCTGTTCGGCGCCGACTACGCCAACGTCCAGCCGCATTCCGGTTCCTCGGCCAACGCCGCGGTGTACCTGGCGCTGCTCAACGCCGGCGACACCATCCTCGGCATGAGCCTGGCCCATGGCGGCCATCTCACCCATGGCGCCAAGGTGTCTTCCTCCGGCAAGCTGTACAACGCCGTGCAGTACGGCCTGGACACCGCTACCGGGCTGATCGACTACGACGAAGTCGAGCGCCTGGCCGTGGAGCATAAGCCGAAGATGATCGTCGCCGGCTTCTCCGCCTACTCCAAGACCCTCGACTTCCCGCGCTTCCGCGCCATCGCCGACAAGGTCGGCGCGCTGCTGTTCGTCGACATGGCCCACGTTGCCGGGCTGGTCGCCGCCGACCTCTACCCGAACCCGATCCCCTTCGCCGACGTGGTCACCACCACCACCCACAAGACCCTGCGCGGCCCGCGCGGCGGCCTGATCCTGGCGCGCGCCAACGAGGAGATCGAGAAGAAGCTCAACTCCGCGGTATTTCCCGGCGCCCAGGGCGGCCCGCTGATGCACGTGATCGCGGCCAAGGCGGTGTGCTTCAAGGAAGCGCTGGAGCCGGGCTTCAAGGACTACCAGGCGCAGGTGATCCGCAACGCCAAGGCGATGGCCGAGGTGTTCATCGGGCGCGGCTACGACGTGGTTTCCGGCGGCACCGACAACCACCTGATGCTGATCAGCCTGGTGCGCCAGGGCCTGACCGGCAAGGAAGCCGACGCCGCCCTCGGCCGGGTCGGCATCACGGTGAACAAGAACGCCGTGCCGAACGATCCGCAGAGCCCGTTCGTCACCTCCGGCATCCGCATCGGCACCCCGGCCATCACCACCCGCGGGCTGCAGGAAGCGCAGAGCCGCGAACTGGCCGGCTGGATCTGCGACATCCTCGACCACCTCGGCGATGCCGACGTGGAAGCCAAGGTCGCCACCCAGGTCGCCGGTCTCTGCGCGGACTTCCCGGTCTATCGCTGAGCCCCCCGAAGACGGTCGGGGAGCCCGACGCGCCCCGGCCCAACCCTCTCCGCGGGAGAGGGAGCAACAGTTCAGGAGCATCCACATGCAACGCTACTCCGGCTTCGGCCTGTTAAAGCATTCACTGAGCCATCACGAGAACTGGCAACGCATGTGGCGCACGCCCACGCCGAAGCCGGTCTACGACGTGGTCATCGTCGGCGGCGGCGGGCACGGTCTGGCCACCGCCTACTACCTGGCCAAGGAACACGGCATCAGCAACGTGGCGGTGGTCGAGAAAGGTTGGCTGGGCGGCGGCAACACCGCACGCAACACCACCATCGTGCGCTCCAACTACCTGTGGGACGAGTCCGCGCTGCTCTACGAACACGCGATGAAGCTGTGGGAGGGCCTGTCCCAGGACCTCAACTACAACGTGATGTTCTCCCAGCGCGGGGTCTACAACCTCTGCCACACCCTCCAGGACATGCGCGACGGCGAGCGCCGGGTCAGCGCCAACCGCCTCAACGGCGTCGACGGCGAACTGTTGAACGCGCAGCAGGTGGCGGAGGAGATTCCCTACCTGGACTGCAGCAAGAACACCCGCTACCCGATCATGGGCGCGACCATCCAGCGTCGCGGCGGCGTCGCCCGCCATGATGCGGTGGCCTGGGGCTTCGCCCGCGCCGCCGATGCCCTCGGCGTGGACCTGATCCAGCAGACCGAAGTCACCGGCTTCCGCAAGCAGGACGGCGCGGTGATCGGCGTCGAGACCAACCGCGGCTTCATCGGCGCGCGTCGTGTCGGGGTGGTCACCGCCGGCAACTCCGGGCACATGGCCAGGCTCGCCGGCTTCCGCCTGCCGCTGGAGTCGCACCCGTTGCAGGCGCTGGTCTCCGAGCCGCTGAAGCCGATCATCGACAGCGTGATCATGTCCAACGCCGTGCATGGCTACATCAGCCAGTCGGACAAGGGCGACCTGGTCATCGGCGCCGGCATCGACGGCTACAACGGCTACGGCCAGCGCGGCTCTTACCCGGTGATCGAGCACACCCTGCAAGCCATCGTCGAGATGTTCCCGGTGCTCTCGCGGGTACGCATGAACCGCCAGTGGGGCGGCATCGTCGACACCACCCCGGACGCCTGCCCGATCATCGGCAAGACTCCGGTGCAGAACCTGTTCTTCAACTGCGGCTGGGGCACCGGCGGCTTCAAGGCCACTCCCGGCTCCGGAAACGTCTTCGCCGCCACCCTGGCCAAGGGCGAACCGCATCCGCTGGCCGCGCCCTTCTCCATCGAACGCTTCCACAGCGGTGCGCTGATCGACGAGCACGGCGCGGCGGCAGTGGCGCACTGAC
>NZ_PDNU01000109.1 GCF_002631185.1 Teichococcus rhizosphaerae
TCGTTCAGGCCGATCACCTGGCCGCCACGGTTGTCGAGATCGCCACGGGTCTTGACCACGGCGCGGTCCCGGCTCTGCAACAGGCCGTCCTGGCGGTTGTCCAGGCTGCTCGCCTCGACCCGCAGTTCGCCCTCGGCGAGCAGCTTGCCGCCACGGTTGTCCAGGTGCCCGGCGTTGACCCGGACGGTCGCCCCCTTCAGGCTGCCGCCCTGGTTGTCCAGCGCCTGGCTCGCCTTCGCTTCCAGCGCGCGGCTGGCCACCAGGCTGCCGGCGTTGCGCAGGGTGCCGCTGCGCAGCTCGAGGTCGCCGCGCGCGTTGCGCCGCTCGTCTGGCTCGACGCCGGCTTCGATCACCCCGGCGTTGTCGATATGCGCCGCCTCCAGCGCGATGCGTTCGCGCGCCGCCAGGCTCTGCCGGTTGACCAGTTCCTCCGCGCTGCGGATCTCGGCGCTGCCACCGGCGTAGGTCTTGCCGTTCAGCTCCACGGCCTGGGCCGCGATCTTCAGGTCGCCCTGGCTGGAGGTCTGGGCCAGGCTCAGCTTGCCGCTGGCGTCGATGCGGATGTCGCCGCCGCTGGCGGCCATATCGCCGGCCAGCTTCACCCCCACGCCCTGCTCGGTGCCGACCAGGCGGATCGCCCCGGCGTACATCCCGCCCAGCGCCGAGCTGTCGATCGCCAGCTGTGGCTTCTCGCTGCCATCGGCGGCGCGCGGCGTGGCCTGCAGGCTGTCGGCCTGGACGTCGTTGCGGCCGGTGACGATGTTGAGGTTCTTCGCGTAGAGCTTGGCGTTGAGCTTGGCGCTGCGGGTGATCAGGTCGAACTGTTCGAGGTTGCCGACGTTCAGTTCGGCGCCTTCGACGACGATGTCGCCGCCATCCACCTGGAAGCGCTCCAGGCGCTGGCCGTCCATGATCGGCTTGCCGGTGGTGAGGGTCGCGCGCGGCGTGTTGATGAAGCCGCAGCCCTGGCAGGTGATGCCGTGCGGGTTGGCGACGATCACCCGCGCCGACTGCCCGGCCACCTCGGTGTAGCCGGCCAGGGTGCTGCGGTTGCCGCCAGTGACCTGGTTGAGGATCACCTGCGCCGCCTGGCCCTTGAGGTTGGGGTTGCCGAGGATGATCCCGCCGAGCTGGGTACCCTGGGTCTTGCCGGTAGCGTTGTTGAGGATCAGCCCGTTGGCGCCGACGTTGTAGTCGCGGAAATGGTTGTTCGACAGCCCGGCGCCGTTGGGCGTGGCGATATTGACGATGGGCACGCCGTTGCCCGCCTGGCCCAGGCCGGTGTTGCCGCCGGCGGCCTTGTCCAGCGCCAGCCCCGCCGCCGCGGCGACGATCGGGTTGAGGAACAGGATGCCGGCCAGGGACAGGGCGATGCACTGGTTCAGCGGGCTGCGGATGTCCATATCGTTACTCCTTGGCGGGTAGGGGCCCGGCGAGGTTAAGCAAGGTTTTCCAAGGAAAGGGCCTCGATGCAGGTAGGCGCTTTCCTAAAGCGTTCAGGAGGTCGCCGCGTCTTCAGAAGAACGCGTCGACCCGGAAATAGATCGGGTGCTCGCGCCGCTCGATGGCGCTGGGCCGCTCCAGCGAGCGGGCGAAGCCGACGCTGGCGGCGAAATAGCGGCCGCGGGCATCCAGTTCGATGGCGTTGCCGCTCATGCGCCCGCTGGCACCGTCGTTGTAGCGGTCGTGGCGGATCACGCCGACGTCGTAGGCGAAGGCCACGCCGTATTCCTGCAGCCAGGGCCGCAGCGGCGCCCATTCCACCGCGCGCCGCCAGCGCAACTGGTTGCGCCAGTAGCCGCCGCTGTCGCCGGTCAGGGTCTGGTCCTTGAAGCCGCGCACCGAGCTGTTGCCGCCGAGGCTGATGCGCTGCGGGCTGAACAGCACGTCCTCGCTCCTCTGCCCGGTAGCCAGGCTGTCGAAGCTGAAGCGCTCGCCCCATAGCTGGAACGGCTGCAGGTAGCTGAGGGTCAGGCTGTACTTGTCGTAGCGCGCATTCGGATCGCCCGCGTGCGGGTGGCCGCGACCCTGCGCGCCAAGGGCGCCGATGCCCTGCTGCCAGCCGAGGTCGAGGTTGACGAAACCGCTGCCGATCCGCCGACCGTGGTTGAAGCCGAGCTGGGTCTCGGTGATCCGCGTGCTCTGGTCTTCCAGGCGGGTGTCTTCGACATAGTTGTTGGTGCGCTGGTGGCTGAGCCCCAGGCTCATGGCGGTCTTGCTCACGCCGTCTCGGTGCAGCACGCGTTCGGCGCGGAACTGGTGGCTGCGGCTGTCGCCATCGAGCTTGAAGGGGAAGCCGCTGGCCTCGTTGCGCGTGCGGTAGTCGCTCTGGCTGTAGCCGTAGGTGAAAGTCCACCAGCCCCAGGGCAGGCTGTAGAACAGGCTCTGGCTGTCGGAATGGCGCCAGCGGTCGGTCACCGCGTCGCGGTTGGCGCGCAGGTTGAGCTGGTCGGCCAGGCCCAGCGGGCTGTCCCAGTCCAGGCCCAGGCCCATCTGCTGCTCGCCGGTGCTGACGTCGCCGTCGTTGTTGCGCGTGGCGGAGACCTGCCAGGGCTTGTCGCGCTCACCCTTGAGACGCACCCGGCTGCCGCCGACCTCGCTGCCGGGCACCAGCTCCAGTTGCGCCTGGCGCGACGGCAGGCGACTCAACTGGTCGACCAGTTGCTCCAGTTCGCGCAGGTCGAGCAACTCGCCGGTCCTGCCCGGAAAGCTCATCGCCAGTTCGCGCGGGCTGGCCAGCGCGGAGCTGTCCAGGCCCTCCAGGCGGCCTTCGACGACGATGATGCGCAGGGTCCCGGAGGCCAGGTCCTGCTGTGGCAGGTAGGCGCGGGTGGTGACGTAGCCGCGATCCAGGTAATGGTCGGTGACGGCCTTGAGCAGCGCATTGAGCTGGCCGACGCCCAGGCAGCGCCCCTGGTAGGGCGCCAGCAACTGGCGACGCGCGCTTTCGTCGAGGTGCCCGGCGCCTTCCAGCTCGATGCGGCGGATCTCGAAGCAGCGCTCGTCGTCGCCGGAGGCATCCGCAGCGGCGGGCGCTCCCTTGCCGGGCAGTTGCTGGAGTTCCTCCAGGCGCTTGCGCTGTTCGTCCAGCAGGCGCTGCTGGCGGTCGCGGATCAGGTCGCGGTCACCGGGGGAGGTGAAGGGGGCGGCGCTGGCCATGAGGGGCAGGCACAGGAAGATAAAGGCCAGGCGATGGAGAGCCACGATTTCATTCCTTGAAATACAGAAAGGCGCGATGTTGGCCCAGCGGCTACAGCGGGTAAGCAGGAATATTCCGAAATCCGTCTTCCATGAGTCGGACAATCCGGAATTAAGGCACAAGGCCATCTGGGCGTGCCGAAAAACCTAACACAGACTTTTGGATTAATCCGTTAGATGGCACGCTTTCTCGACGAACTGCAACAAGACCCATCGTTGGTAAGGTACTCATCGCGGCAAAAAGAAAGGGCCGGCTCAG
>NZ_PDNU01000011.1 GCF_002631185.1 Teichococcus rhizosphaerae
CCAGCCCGAACCGCCGCGCCAGCTCCAGCACCGCCTCGACGATGGCCGCGTCATGCGCGTCCTGCGGCAGGCCGGAGATGAAGCTGCGGTCGATCTTCAGCCGCGTCACGGGAAAGCTCTGCAGCGTGGTCAGGGAGGCGTAGCCGGTCCCGAAATCGTCGAAGGCGATGCCCACGCCCCAGGCGCGCAGCTGCCGCAGCGGCGCCAGCATCTCCACCCTGTCCTGGCGCAGCGCGATGTTCTCGGTCAGCTCCAGCTCCAGCGCCCCGGGCGGCAGGCCGTGCGCGGCCAGCGCCGCCCCCACCGTGCCGACGAGGCCGCCCCCCGCCAGCTGCTCGCCGAACAGGTTCACCCCCATGCGCAGCTCCAGCCCCGCCGCGCGGCAAAGGGCGGCGTGGCGGCAGGCCTCGCCGATGATCCAGTTGCCCACCCGCAGCGCGTGGCGGCTGTTCTCCAGCGCCTCGAGGAAGGCGGCGGGGCCGAGCAGCCCGCGCTCCGGGTGCCGCCAGCGGATCAGCGCCTCCGCCCCGACCAGCGCGCCGTCCGAGAGGCGCGCCTGCGGCTGGTAGTGCAGCTCGAACTCCTCCTGCTCGGCCGCCCGGCCGATCTCCTCGTCGAGCCGCCGCCGCGCCTCGTAGTCCGCCCGGTCCGCCTCGCTGAAGACGTGGCAGGCGCCGCCCCCCGCCGCCTTGGCCCGGCGGAGCGCGAGGTCGGCATTGGCGAGCAGCGCCTCGGGCCCGGCCGGCTGGCCCGGCGCCGCATGGGCGAGCCCGACGCTGGCGGTGACCCGCGACCGCCGCCCCTTCACCGCGAAGGGCGGGCGCTCCAGCGCGGATTGCAGCTCGCGCGCGATCGCCTCCGCGCCCGCCGCCGCCTCCCCGAACAGCAGCACCGCGAACTCGTCGCCGCCGAGGCGGGCGAGGTGGCCGCGCCCGGCCAGCCGGGTGGCGAGCCGCGCCGCGCCGTCGCGCAGCACCGCGTCGCCCGCGGTGTGGCCCAGCCGGTTGTTCACGTGCTTGAAGCCGTCGAGGTCGAGCAGCATCAGCGCCGCGGGCGGCTGCCCCGCCTCCCCCTCCCGGGCGATCTCGTTGAAGCGGGCGCGGTTGGGCAGCCCGGTCAGCGGGTCGTGATAGGCCAGGTGCAGCAGCGCCTCGCGCGCTCGCTTCTCCTCCGTCACGTCGCGGGTGAACATCGTGAGGCCGCCATCCCGGGCGGGAAAACTGTTCGCCTCGAAATGCCCGGCCACCGGCTCGTAGAAGAAGGTGGCCTGGGTGGGAACGCGCTCCTCCATGGTGCGCGTCAACGCCGCCCCCAGGGGCCCGGCGGCGAGGTCGGGGAACACCTCCAGCACGTTCCGCCCGATCAGGTCATACCCCTCCATCCGGCTGCGGGCGTGGCGGTTGAGGAAGGTCACGCGCCAGTTCCGGTCGAAGGCCCAGACGCCGTCGGTGGTGCTTTCCAGGATGTCGGTGATGCGCCGCTCGCGCTCGGCCACGGCCTCGGCCATGGCGTCGAAGGTCAGGCCGAGCCGGCTGATCTCCAAATCCCGGTCGATCCGCCCGGCCCGCGCCGTCATGTCGCCCCGGCGCCAGTGCTCGGCCACCGCGGCCAGGCGGGCGATGGGCCGGCGGATGTGGCGGGTGGCGAAGAACCAGGCCGCCAGCAGCGCGGCCACCACCACCAGGGCGGAGATGGCGAGGGAGGGCGCCTGGCGGTCGGCATCGGCGACGAAGCGGCCATGGTCGAGGCCGCTGGCGACCAGGAAGGGCATGCCGGCCTGGCCGGCGGTCGGAACGTAGCCCACCACCTGCCGGGCGCCATCCAGCCATTCCGTGTCCGTCACGCCGGACGCGCGGGCCTCGAGCAGCGGCCGCAGCCTTTCGGGCAGCGGCTGGCCGACATGCCGCCGGGCCGGCAGGTCCACCAGCACGGTCCCGTCCGGGTCGGCCAGGGTCAGGGTCATGCCGGGCGGCAGCCTCGTCCTGGCGAGGTCCTACGCCAGCCGGTCGAGGTCCAGCCCGGCGTTCACCACCCCCGCCAGCCGCCCTTCCCCATCATGGAAGGGCATGGACAGGTTCAGCGTGCGCCGCGCCGTGACGCGCCCCACCACGTAGCCGCCCACGGCGAAGCGGCCCGTCTCCGCCGCGCGCCGGAAGCCCGGGCGGTCGGAGATGTCGGTGCCGGGGCGCGTGCTGCTGCACCAGATGACGCCGTCCGGCCCGGCGGCGCCGAGCACCGTGTAGACCGGGAACTCGTCCCGCAGCCGCGCCAGCGTCGGGCCGCAACGCGCCTCGTCGCGTTCCTGGATGATGGGCAGCATCGACAGCACGGTGAGGAGCTGCCGCGCGCCCTCCACGATGCGCCGCTGCTCCGCGGCGGCGAGCTGCGCCAGCCGCAACGCCCGTTCCGGCCCTTCGGAAAGGTGTTCCCGGCGGTGCTCCGTGCTGCGCCAGGCTTCCAGAAGCGCCGGAGGCAGGGCGCTCATGCCGGCCAGAAGCAGCAGACGAACAAGAAAGCTCACGCACAAGGTTCCCGCACTGGCTCCCGATGCTGACGGAAAACGCCTCCGATGCCAAATCAAAATCACCGCGCGGCGCGGCCATGATGTTGAAATTCTTGAAAAATTCCCCGTGCCGCAGTTCCGGGCACCGCCCCCCCGCCCTTCAGGCGGCGCCTTTGCCGGCCAGCGCCGGGAAAGCCCCGGCCTTCGCCCGCCCCGTCAGCCACAGCGCGCCGAAGCCCTGCTCCTGCCGCAGCCCGGCGCGGCCCTGCCGGGCCAGCTCCAGCGCGGCCAGGAAGGTGCTGGCCACCGCCGAGCGGCGGCGGAGCGGCGGCGCGGCCAGCTCCTCCGGCGGCGGCCGGTCAAGGCGGAGGCTCCCGCCGGGCGTCGCCTCCAGCCGGCGCCCGAGCCGGGCGAGCGCCTCGGCCAGCGCCAGGGTGTCGCGGCCGGGCGGGGCATAGGACAGCGCCGGCACCCTTCCGGCTGGCGCGTCATAGACGTCGAAGCAGGCCAGCAGGAGGTCCAGCAGGTCGCCTAGGCCGGTGCCGCCGGCGGCTTCCGCCGCGCCCTGGCCCCGCGCGTGGATCTCCGCCCCGAGCTGCGGCCGCGCCTCCAGCCAGCGCGCCAGGGCGAGCGCCTGGACGCGGGCCTCGGCGCGGCGCGCCGCCTGCCGGAGCCCGTCGCGGAGCCGGGCGGCGTCCCGCCGCCCTTCCCCCGCCTCCGGCGTGGCGGCGGGAAGCAGCAGCCGCGACTTCAGCAGGGTGAGCCAGCTCGCCGCCACCAGCCAGTCGCCGCGCTGGGCGAGGCTGGCGGCACTGCCCGGCAGCGCCAGCAGCGCCAGGTACTGCTCCACCAGCGCGCCGATGCTGATCCGCGCCAGGTCCACGCGCTGGGCGCGGGCGAGGTCCAGCAGCAGGTCGAGCGGCCCCTCGAAGCCGTCAAGCCGCAGGACGGGCATGGCGGCCGCCTCCGGCGCCGGCTTGGGCGCGGGCGCGGGCCTCACCCCGCGCCGCCGGCCGGGCGGAGCGCCAGCCGCAGCGCGGGCCATTGCCGCTCCAGCCGCCGCACCGCCGCGAAGGGCAGCGCGCCGGCGGCGAAGAAGCCGAAGCGCAGCAGCGCCTCGCCGGGCGGCCGCCGCCCGCCCCGGCCCGCCGGCAGCCGAACCACCCGCCGCAGCTCCGTGGTGCCCCAATGCGCCCGCAGCCAGCGCCGCGCCGCGGGATGCGCCGGCCCCAGCGCCAGGACCTCGGGCGGCACCGGCAGCAGGGCGTGCAGGTCGAGGCAGCAGGCGCGGCTCACGCCGACAGCCGCGAGCGCCCGCCGGTGACGGTCCTCCACCTTCTCGCGGAACTGCGCCGCAAAGGCCCGGCAGCCTTCCAGCGACAGCCGGCCCGTGCGCGGGTAGCGGGCGGCCAGGCGGTGGAACAGGTCCTCCTCCATGGCCGCGTGATCGAGCCGCCACGGGATGACCCCGGCCCCCGCCGCGGCCCCGGCCAGGCGGGCGGCCTCGGCGGCGGGGCCCTGCACGGAAAGCTCGCCCGCCACCCAGTCGGCGTGCTCCACCGCCACGCCGCAACCGCCCTCGCTTCCCTCGCTTCCGGCAGCCATGCTTCCGGCAGCCGCGCCGCCGCCGCCCCGGCCCAGCCCCTCCGCGGCGGGCGGGCGGCCACGCGGCCGGCGCGGCGCCCGGACCCGCGCGGCCTGGCGCGCCGCCCCCCTTGGCGCCTCGTCCCCGGAAAGCTCGTCCCAGGGGAAGCGGAACCCGCTCACAGCCCGACCAGCCCCGCCGGGCTCTCGCCCACCAGCCGGGCGCGCCGCACATAGCCCCGCATGGTGCGCAGATCCCGGTGCCGGCTGTGGCGCATGATGTCCTCGTCCCGGATGCCCCGGTCATAGGCCTCGGTGATGAAGCCGGCGCGCAGGCCATGCGCCGTCAGCCCTTCCGGCCCCTCGACCCGCAGCCCGGCCAGCCTCGCGCGGCGGAGCAGCAGGAAGCGCACGGCGTCCGGCCAGAGCCGGTCATGGCCGATGCGGCCCGCCTTGCTGATGCGGCGGAACAGCGGGCCGGAGCGGTGCACCAGCGCCACGCGCCAGGCTTCCACCGCGCGCACCGGGCAGGTGGCCGGGTGGCGGCCGCGCGGGATGCCGATCTCCGCACCCGCGCGCTGCTGGTCGGTCTTGCTGCGCCGGATCCGCAGGCGCAGCCCCTCGGGCGTCGGCACCACATCGGCCACGTCGAGCGCCACCAGCTCGGCCCGCCGCAGGGCGCCCGCGAAGCCCAGCAGCAGCAGGGCACGGTCGCGCCGGCCGGCCGGCCCGTCGTCGCAGGTCTCCACCAGCCGGCGCAGCTCCGCCAGGCGGATGGCGGCGGCCTGCCGCAGCGGCCGGCCATGCTCGGCCAGCACGCCCTTCAGCGTGGCGCGGATCTCGAGATGCCCAGGATTCCAGCCGAGGCCGTTGTAGCGGTGCATCTGGCCGATCGCGGCGAGGCGGCGGCGCAGGGTGGTGGGGGCGTGGGTTTCCGCCAGGCTGGCCAGATAGGCGCCGACCGTGGCGGGCGCGGCCGGAAGGGGAACCAGCCCCGCCGCCTCGCACCAGGCGGCGTAGTGCCGCCAGTCCGCCCGGTAGGCGCGCAGCGTGGCGGGCGCCATGGAGCGCCGGGCATAGCGCTGCGCCGCCGCCCACGCCGCCCGGCCCTGCCCCGTGGCCGCCGGAGGAGGGGGTGCCGGGGACACCAGGGAAGGCGCTTCCGGCTCCGGTTCCGGGGGTGCCGCTACCGGCCGCGGGAGGCCGCGCTGCGATGCCGTCATGGCGCGGCAGGCTGCCACGCCGCCGCCGGGCTGGCCAGGGCAAATCCATCACCCGCGATAAGGAAGATTATCACGGGTAACAGGGACGCTGTTTCCGCCCCGGAAAACCCGGACTGCCGCGCCGAGTTCAGGAAGCGGGCGGCAGGCGCCCGGCCTCGCGGGAAGCGCCGCGCGGCATGGCGGAGAAAGGAGAACACATGCAGGGCCTCTGGCTGCCCTTCGGCATCGGCCTCGTGGGCGGGATGCGCAGCATGACCGCCATCGCGGCGCTCACCTGGGCGGCGGCCCTGGGGCGGGCGCCGTCCCGGTGGATTCCCTCCGGTCCGGGCGCGCGCGCCCTTTCCACCGCCGCGGCTCTGGGCGAGATGGCGGGCGACAAGCTGCCTTCCGCCCCCGACCGCCGCATCCCGCCCTCCTTCGCCTTCCGGCTGGCCCTCGGCGCGGCGGGCGGGGCGGCGCTTGCGGGGCGGGGCGCCGAGCCGCGCGCGGCAATGCTCGCGGGGATGGCCGGGGCGGTGACGGGCACCCTTCTCGGCCGCGCGGCGCGGGGCGCCACCACGCGCAGCGGCACCGACTGGGCGCGCGCCCTGGCGGAGGACGCGCTGGCCGTGGCCCTCGCGGCGGCGCTGCTCCACGCCGCCGGAAGGGCCGCTCCGGCTCAGCCCTCGCCGCGCTTCCTCGGCGGCGGCCCCTCCTTGCGGGACCGCCTCGCCTCGGACAGGAAGCGCGAGTAGAGGCCCTCCATCTGCTCCAGGAGGAAGTCGTCGAAGCCCGGCGCCACGCGGCGGTCGATGGCCAGCAGGGTGGTGCGCTCCGTGGCGCTCACCTTCATCACCCGGGTGCCGTTGGAATGCAGCCAGGGGCGCGGCGCCTCCCGCTCCCGGCGCGGCTCCGCCTCCGCCGCGGCGGGCGCCTCCCCTGCCCCGTCCTCCGGCTCCTCCAGCCACGCCATCACCTGCCGGAAACGCTCGTCGGAGGGCGCGGCGCGGAACGGGGCGGCGTCGAGGCGCGCGGCGAGGCCATCGGCCCGGGGGCTGCGCTGGCAGGCGGCGGCCAGCTCGACCCAGCGGTCGCGCCCGGTGCCGGGCGCCGGGCCGATGGCGTCGATGACCGCGGCGGGCACGCGCTGCACCACGGTGATCAGGCGGGAGATGGTGGTCTTGTCGGCGCTGAGCGCCAGCATGATCGTCTCGCGGTCATAGCCGGCCTCCTCCAGCCGGTGCGCGAAGCGTGCCCGCTCGATGAAGGAGAGATTGGCCCGCGCGCTGTTCTCCTGGCCCTGGGCCAGCACCAGCTCGCGATCCGTCAGCGGCCGCACGACCGCCCTCACCGGCCGCCCCAGCTCGGCCGCGGCCCGCAGGCGCCGGTGCCCGAAGGCCACCTGGAAGCGGCCCGGGCGCTCGGGATGCGGCCGGACCAGGATGGGCGAATCCTGCCCGCCCTGGGCGATGCTGTCCTTCAGGACGCGGTATTCCTCGTCATCCTGCGCCATGCGGTCGGCCATGAAGGAGGCCTCGATGCTGGCGGGGTCCAGCTCGACGATCACCTGGCCGGAGATCAGCCGCGCCTCCAGCTCGCGCGCCGCGTTGGCCTTGCTGGCGAGGTCGTCGATGCTGCGCGTGACGGCGCCCACCGCGCCCCGCCCGGCAAAGGGAAAGGCGGCGGGGCGGGGCGTGGGCACCTCGGAGTTGACGGCCGTCAACTTGGGCTCGGTGAGGCCCGCGAGCAGGTTCTTCCGCGCCATCAGCGCCTCCCCCAGGCCGCGTGGACCAGCTGCTCGATCTCGCCATTCACCGCGTCCAGGCATTCCAGGGCACGGTCATAGGTGGCGGGCGTGAACTGGCGGCGCTCCACCTCGTAGAGCGTCTGCTTGGTGATGCCGGCATCGGCGATGGCGACGCTCTTCAGCATCGGGTGGGTCAGCACATGCGGGCCGAACAGCGAGCGCATGAAGCCCACCATTTGGGTCTGCGGCCCGTCGCTCGGCTCGTAGCGGGTGACCAGGTAGCGGAGCCAGTCATAGCGCAGGCTGCTGCCGGCGGCCTTGAGGTGGCCGAGCACGTCGCCCAGCATGAGCAGGAACTGGCACATGGACATCACGTCCAGCATCTGCGGGTGGACCGGGATCAGCACCGCCGTCGCCGCGCAGAGCGCCGCCATGGTGAGGTAGCCAAGCTGCGGCGGGCAGTCGATCACCACGATGTCGTAGTCCTCCGCGACGGTCGCCAGGGCGCTGTCGAGGCGGGTGAAGAAGTCCTGGCCCGTGGCGCCACCCTCATGGGTCGCCAGCACGCGGGGCGTGTCGTACTCGAACTCCATCAGCTCGATATTGGCCGGCACGAGGTCGAGGCCGGGGAAGTTGGTGCGCCGGATCAGCTCGCGCAGCGGCCGCGCCTCGGTGTCGTAGCGCAGCGCCGCGTGCAGCGTCTCGTTCGGGCCGAGGTCGAATTCCGGCTGGAAGCCGTGGAGGGCGGACAGGCTGGCCTGCGGGTCGAGATCCACCGCCAGCACCCGGTGCCCTGTCAATGCCAGGTGCTGCGCCAGATGCGCCGTGGTGGTGGTCTTGCCGCTGCCCCCCTTGAAGTTCACCACCGCGATGACCTGGATGTGCTCGCCGCCCCGCCGGTGCGGCACATAGCGGCGGCTGGCGCGGCCGGTCTCCTCCAGATAGGCGCGCAGCTCCTGGATCTGCTCGGCGGTGTAGGAGCGGCGGCCCGTGCTGGTGACGCTGGGGGCGGGGCCTTTGCCTTCCAGCGACAGGTTGCGCAGATAGCCGCTCTTCACCCCCAGCAGCTTGGCGACCTCCGCCGCCTGGAAGGAGCGCAGGGGCTTCTGCGCCGCCGGGGGAAACAGTTCCAGCCTGTGCGCCTGGAGCTTCTCGGACAGGTCCTGCGCCTGGGCGCTGATGATGCTGTCGATGTCAGCGGTCGCCTTGCGGTTCCCGGCCAAGCTGTTCATGGTTTCAACTCGCAAATGCGGCTGTCAGGGCAGATGATGGGCAATCTCGCATTTTGCCCGCCACGGGGGAAGCCGGGCCGAAGGGAAGATGTGAGTTGACGGCCGTCAACCGCCCGTCCCTCGCGGCCTTCTCGCGCAGCCCGAAGAGGCTCCGCTCCAGGAAAAGGCCGCCCTCCCGTGCCCGCCGCAGCATTCCGCGCAGATAGCCGCCCGGGCCCGCGCTGTGGAAATGCCCCTCCGGCTTGGTGGAGATGATGCCGATGGCGACCGCGGCACCCGGCCGGCCCAGGACCTGGCAGGCTTCGCCGTAGAGCGTGGCGGGAATGCCGAGCCGCCGTGCCAGGGCAAGTGCCGCCTCGCTGATCTCGCCCCAGCCCGGCCGCGGGCTCAGGACCTGCTCGCCAAGCCTCGGCGCGAGCCGCGCCAGCTCCGCCGGGTGCAGGCGCGGCGCCTCCGGCACCACCGCCTCCGCCGCGCTGACCTGACGGGGGAGGGGGGGCGCCGCCTTCTCCGCAAGCCTTCCCCTTCCCGGAGCCGCTACGGTAATCCCTTCGGGTTCGTGGGGTGATTCCGTAGGTATATTGGAGCGGACATCCGCGTCGCCCAAGCCTGACATATCGGCGCTTTCCACAGCCTGCTCCAGCCAGGACGTCGCCTCCGCCACCAGCAGCCGCGCGGCGCCGATCGCTGCTTCCAGCCGTGCCGGATCCTCGGCGCGGCCGAGCGGCGCGGTCAGGCGCCGCGCCTCCTCCAGCTTCGCCGCCAGCGGGGCGGCGGGGATCTGGCGGTCCTGGGCCAGCGCCAGGAGCTGCGCCAGCGCCTGGCGGGCCCTGGCCCCCTCCCGCCGTAGGGCGCTGCAATGCCGGCGGGCCCGCTCCCCCGCCTCGGCCGCCGCCACGAACTCGGCGTGGCGCGCGGCCATGGGGCGCAGGTCCAGCCCCCAGGCCCAGAGGATGCGACCCTCCTGCCGCAGCCCCCGCCGCTTGCGGTCCGTGCCATCCCGGGCGGTGAGCAGCCGCGCCTCGATGGCGGCGGCGATCAGGCGGCTGACATGCCGCTCGCTGCAATCGAGCGCCAGGGCCAGCGCCTCGTTGCTCGGCCAGACGATCGGCGCCGCGTCGGGCGCCCAGTCCTGCGGCTGGGTCCAGCGGAAGAGGGTTTCCATCAGCGGCAGCAGCCGCGTGCAGCCGAGATGGGGCGCGGCGCGCCGCAGGGCCGCCAGAAGCTGGTTGGGGTGCCGGACGCCCGGCGGCAGGCCCTGCGCCCGCCCGGCCAGGCGGGCGGCGGCCAGATGATTGACGGTCAGTTTGCGCAGGCCACAGCTCGCCCCGCGCGGAAATGCCAGTGCTTCCACGTTGCCCGTTCCTGTCGGTGAGAATGGACCGAGACGGGCGCAAGGGCACGGCAGCCGCGAAACCAGGTTTCGTGCTTGACCCAAGGGTGGTGGGGTTCTAAAGGGATGAGTGCTTAGGGCATCCCGTTCAGGCCACCACGGTCATCTCGGTATGTTCAGCAAACCCCGCTTTGCCGAGCGGGGTTTTGCGTGTTCAGGGTTCCTCTTCGGCGGGCGCCTCCTCCGGAACGGGGGCGATGCCCGCGGGCGGCCCGGTGAGGGCGCGGCGGGCAAGGGGAGGGTGGGGGCGGGCGGTGAAGGTCACCACCGTGCCCTCATAGCCCGGCCGGCCGCGCCGCTGCGTTTCCGCCGGCGGCCGGTGCATGGCGATGTCGAACTCGATCAGCCGCTGCGTCTGCTCGAGCTCCGACAGGAGCTGGCCGAAATGCCGCAGCAGGCCGCGGGTGCCGACGCGCGCATGCAGGTCCTCGATCAGGATGGACCAGCCCGTCTCGTCCACATCCTCCGCCTTGGCGATCTCGTAGAGGCGGCGCTCGACGGGGGCGAGGTCGAAATACTCGTCTGCGAAGCTGAGCAGGCGCGTGTCGCTCAGGATGCCGCGATAGAGCCAGGCGCAGAGCGTGACCGAGACGCTGACCAGCTCCTTCTCCTTGCGGGCGTTGCGGCGGTAGCGGGTGTTCACCGCGTCGATCCAGGAGAACACGCCATCCGTGCCCTCTCCCGCCATCTCGATGTTGGTCCGCACCTGCGTGCCCTGCAGCCGCTGCAGCATCTGCAACAGCCGGTCATAGGCCTTGCCGGCGGTGTCGCGCCCGGCCACGCGGAAGAAGTCGTGCGCGGTGAAGGTGAACTCGCGGTCGGGCTTCGGGTCGTCGGCCCGCATCTCGCCCCGCCGCAGCTTCTCGGCCATCAGCGAGGCGATGTAGAGGATCAGGTCCTTGTCATAGATGGTGGCGATGCCGGAAGGGCCGGGCGCCACCTCGATCCGCACCTGCCCGTCATCGTAGCGCAGCACCTCCCGCGTCGGCGCCGTCTTGCCGAGGTGGAAGAAGGGGTAGGCCATGACGCTGCGCTGCCCGCGCACCTTGCCGCGCAGCGGGCTGTCGAACAGGTCCGGCGTCAGGTCCCGCTCGCGGCGTGCCCGCGCCGAGCCGCCCGCCTTGCCCGTGGCGGGCGAGGCGCAGGGCTGGTCGGGCAGGCCGGAGGTCCGCCTCGGGCCTCTCTGCTGCGGGGTCGCTGGGCGTGCCATGCGCGTTGTGCCGGGAAATCCGCTGTGGTCCAGACCGCAGGATGCACAAGTGGCGTGGGATCGCGAGGGGCAGTGTTCGGGGTTTCGCCTCCGAAAGACAGAGTTTGATTCGGGGTTTTGGCTCCGAAAACCCGCCGCAGGGGCGGATTTGCCCCGTGCGGGCAGTTGCAAGCGCATCTGCGCCGGCTGTTTCACCTGCCTCGAATCGCAGGCCCCGGCAGGGCATCCCCACGAGTCGGAGGCCGATTCCCCCTCCCTGGCGGCCTTCCCAGCCGGAAGGCGCAGGCTAAATGCGATTTTGCCGCCGGCTTGCCAGCACGACCGACTCTGACCGGGCGCTTTCCCGATTCAGCGGCGGCCGGCGGGGCAGGGCAGGCCGGCCACATGACCACCGGAAGGTGGCCTCCGCACCGCGTTCGGGGTTTCGGCTCCGATATTCCGCCGCGATGACGGGGCTGCGCCGGGCGGCGAAAGGGAGATGATGAAGGTTCCGATAAAAGACAAGGT
>NZ_PDNU01000111.1 GCF_002631185.1 Teichococcus rhizosphaerae
ATGGGCCTGGAGAACTACCTGCAGTCGCAGATCTGACCCTACCCCGCGGATACGAAAAAGCCCCTGCGCCTCACGGCCGCAGGGGCTTTTTCATGAGCGCCCGGCAATCAGGCGCGATCGCGTTCCAGCAGCGGCTTGAGGAAGTGGCCGGTGTGCGACTGGGGCATCTCGGCCACCTGCTCCGGCGTGCCGTTGGCGATGATCTGACCACCCTTGGAGCCGCCCTCGGGACCGAGGTCGACCAGCCAGTCGGCGGTCTTGATCACGTCCAGGTTGTGCTCGATCACCACCACGGTGTTGCCGTGGTCGCGCAGGCGGTGGAGCACGTCGAGCAGTTGCTGGATGTCGGCGAAGTGCAGGCCGGTGGTCGGTTCGTCGAGGATGTACAGGGTCTTGCCGGTGTCGCGCTTGGACAGCTCGCGGGACAGCTTGACCCGCTGTGCCTCGCCGCCCGAGAGGGTGGTCGCGCTCTGGCCCAGCTTGATGTAGGACAGGCCGACGTCCATCAGTGTCTGCAGCTTGCGCGCCAGGGCGGGGACGGCGTCGAAGAACTCGCGGGCTTCCTCGATGGTCATCTCCAGCACCTCGTGGATGCTCTTGCCCTTGTAGCGGATCTCCAGGGTCTCGCGGTTGTAGCGCTTGCCCTTGCAGACGTCGCAGGGAACGTAGATGTCCGGCAGGAAGTGCATCTCCACCTTGATCACGCCGTCGCCCTGGCAGGCCTCGCAACGGCCGCCCTTGACGTTGAACGAGAAGCGGCCGGGACCGTAGCCGCGCGAGCGGGCCTCCGGCACGCCGGAGAACAGTTCGCGGATCGGCGTGAACAGGCCGGTATAGGTCGCCGGGTTGGAGCGCGGGGTACGACCGATCGGGCTCTGGTCGATGTCGACCACCTTGTCCAGGTGCTGCAGGCCGTCGAACGAGTCGTACGGCGCCACTTCCAGGGTAGTCGCGCCGTTCAGCGCGGTGGCGGTGATCGGGAACAGGGTGTTGTTGATCAGCGTCGACTTGCCGGAGCCCGAGACCCCGGTGATGCAGGTGAACAGGCCGACCGGGATTTCCAGGTTGACGTTCTGCAGGTTGTTGCCGCGGGCGCCTTTCAGCTTCAGCAGCTTCTTCTTGTCGCGCGGGGTGCGCTTGGCCGGAACCGCGATTTTCTTGCGCCCGGAAAGGTACTTGCCGGTCAGCGAGTCGGGGTGGTTCATCACCTGGTCGGGCGTACCTTCCGCCACTACCTGGCCGCCGTGCACGCCGGCCCCCGGACCGATGTCGACGACGTAGTCGGCGAGTCGGATCGCGTCCTCGTCGTGCTCGACCACGATCACCGTGTTGCCGAGGTTGCGTAGGTGGGTGAGGGTGCCGAGCAGGCGTTCGTTGTCGCGTTGGTGCAGGCCGATCGAGGGTTCATCGAGGATGTACATCACTCCCACCAGGCCGGCGCCGATCTGGCTGGCCAGGCGGATGCGCTGGGCTTCGCCGCCGGACAGGGTGTCGGCGCTGCGGTCGAGGGTCAGGTAGTCGAGGCCGACGTTGACCAGGAATTGCAGGCGGTCGCGGATTTCCTTGAGGATCTTCGCCGCGATCTCGCCACGGCGGCCGGTCAGGCTGAGTCCGGCGGCATACTCGCAGGCTTCGCCGACCGGCATCGCGGTGATCGCCGGCAGCGTCCGGTCGCCGACCCACACATGCCGCGCCTCGCGGCGCAGGCGGGTACCGTGGCAATCCGGGCAGGGCTGGGTGCTGAGGAACTTGGCCAGCTCCTCGCGGACCGTGGCCGACTCGGTCTCGCGGTAGCGCCGCTCCAGGTTCGGCAGGATGCCTTCGAAGGGATGCGAACGCTTGACGATGTCGCCGCGGTCGTTGAGATAGCGGAAGTCGACGTTTTCCCGGCCGGAGCCGTAGAGCACCACCTTCTGGTGCTCGGCGCCGAGTTCGTCGAAGGGTTCTTCCAGGCTGAAGCCGTAATGCTGGGCCAGCGAGCCGAGCATCTGGAAGTAATAGACGTTGCGCCGGTCCCAGCCGCGGATCGCGCCCTCGGCCAGGGTCAACTCGCCATTGACCACCCGGCGCGCGTCGAAGAATTGCTTCACGCCGAGGCCGTCGCAGGTCGGACAGGCGCCGGCCGGGTTGTTGAAGGAGAACAGCTTGGGTTCCAGCTCGCTGATCGAGTGGCCGCAGACCGGGCAGGCGAAGCGCGCCGAGAAGATGATCTCCTCGACATCCTCGTCCTCGTCCATCGGTGCTACCAGGGCGATACCGTCGGCCAGGGACAGGGCGGTCTCGAACGACTCGGCCAGGCGTTGCTGGAGGTCCGCGCGAACCTTGAAGCGGTCCACCACCACATCGATGCTGTGCTTCTTCTGCTTATCCAGCTTCGGCACTTCGTCGAGTTCGTAGAGCTTGCCGTCGACCCGGGCGCGGACGAAACCCTGCGCGCGCATCTCGTCGAACACCGCCAGGTGCTCGCCCTTGCGCTCGCGGATCACCGGCGCCAGCAGCATCAGCTTGCTGCCTTCCGGCAGGGCCAGGACCTGGTCGACCATCTGGCTGACGGTCTGCGCCTCCAGCGGGATGTCGTGGTCCGGGCAGCGCGGGGTACCGACGCGGGCATAAAGCAGGCGCAGGTAGTCGTAGATCTCGGTGATCGTACCCACGGTGGAGCGTGGGTTGTGGGAAGTGGACTTCTGTTCGATGGAAATCGCCGGCGACAGCCCTTCGATGGTGTCCACGTCCGGCTTCTCCATCATCGACAGGAACTG
>NZ_PDNU01000112.1 GCF_002631185.1 Teichococcus rhizosphaerae
AGTCCCATGCCCGAGATTTATCATTACCTACAACAATTGGTTAACGGCCTGACCGTCGGCAGCACCTATGCGCTGATCGCGATCGGCTACACCATGGTCTACGGCATCATCGGCATGATCAACTTCGCCCACGGCGAGGTGTACATGATCGGCTCGTACATCGCCTTCATCGCCATCACCCTGCTGGCGATGATGGGGCTGGACAGCGTTCCGCTGATGATGCTCGCCGCGTTCGCCGCCAGCATCATCGTCACCAGTGCCTTCGGCTACAGCATCGAGCGGGTCGCCTACCGCCCGTTGCGCGGCGGCAACCGCCTGATCCCGCTGATCTCCGCGATCGGCATGTCGATCTTCCTGCAGAACGCCGTGATGCTCTCGCAGGACTCCAAGGAAAAGGCCATCCCGACCCTGCTGCCCGGCAACTTCGTGTTCGGCGAAAGCAGCATGAACGGCGTGGTGATCTCCTATATGCAGATCCTGATCTTCGTCGTCACCTTCCTGGTGATGTTCGGCCTCACCCTGTTCATCTCCCGCTCTCGCCTGGGCCGCGCCTGCCGCGCCTGCGCCGAGGACCTGAAGATGACCAACCTGCTGGGTATCAACAGCAACAACATCATCGCCCTCACCTTCGTCATCGGCGCCGCCCTGGCCGCCGTCGCCGCGGTGCTGCTGGGCATGCAGTACGGCGTGATCAACCCCGGGATCGGCTTCCTCGCCGGGATCAAGGCGTTCACCGCCGCGGTGCTCGGCGGCATCGGCAGCATCCCCGGCGCCATGCTCGGCGGCCTGCTGCTGGGCGTCGCCGAAGCCTTCGGCGCCGACGTGTTCGGCGACCAGTACAAGGACGTGGTGGCCTTCGGCCTGCTGATCCTGGTGCTGCTGTTCCGACCTACCGGCATCCTCGGTCGTCCGGAGGTGGAAAAAGTATGAGCCAGTCCCTCAAGCGCGCGCTGTTCAGCGCCCTCCTCGTGATCCTGGTGTCCTATCCGATCCTAGGCCTGAAGCTGCGCACCGTCGGCATCAAGCTCGAGGTCCTCGGCGCCGATGCGCAGACCCTCTGGACCATCGCCGCGGCCGCCCTGGCCATGTTCGTCTGGCAGCTGTTCCGCGACCGCATCCCGCTCAAGCTGGGTCGCGGCGTCGGCTACAAGGTCAACGGCAGCGGCCTGAAGAACTTCCTCAGCCTGCCATCGACCCAGCGCTGGGCGGTCCTCGCCCTGGTCGTGGTGGCTTTCGTCTGGCCGTTCTTCGCCTCGCGCGGGGCGGTGGACATCGCCACCCTGATCCTGATCTACGTGATGCTCGGCATCGGCCTGAACATCGTGGTCGGCCTGGCCGGCCTGCTCGATCTCGGCTACGTCGGCTTCTACGCGGTAGGTGCCTACACCTACGCGCTGCTCGCCGAGTACGCCGGGTTCGGCTTCTGGACCGCCCTGCCGATCGCCGGGATGATGGCCGCGCTGTTCGGCTTCCTCCTCGGCTTCCCGGTGCTGCGCCTGCGCGGCGACTACCTGGCGATCGTGACCCTCGGCTTCGGCGAGATCATCCGCATCCTGCTGCGCAACATGACCGAGATCACCGGCGGCCCCAACGGCATCGGCTCGATCCCCAAGCCGACCCTGTTCGGCCTGACCTTCGAACGCCGCGCGCCGGAAGGCATGCAGACCTTCCACGAGTTCTTCGGCATCGCCTACAACACCAACTACAAGGTCATCCTGCTCTACGTGGTGGCCCTGCTGCTGGTGCTGCTGGCCCTGTTCGTGATCAACCGGCTGATGCGCATGCCGATCGGTCGCGCCTGGGAAGCGCTGCGCGAGGACGAAGTGGCCTGCCGCGCTCTCGGTCTCAACCCGACCATCGTCAAGCTCTCCGCCTTCACCATCGGCGCCAGCTTCGCCGGTTTCGCCGGCAGCTTCTTCGCCGCCCGCCAGGGCCTGGTGACGCCTGAGTCCTTCACCTTCATCGAGTCGGCGATGATCCTTGCGATCGTCGTGCTCGGCGGCATGGGTTCGCAGCTCGGCGTGATACTCGCCGCGGTGGTGATGGTGCTGCTCCAGGAAATGCGCGGGTTCAACGAATACCGCATGCTGATCTTCGGCCTGACCATGATCGTGATGATGATCTGGCGTCCCCAGGGACTGCTGCCGATGCAACGCCCGCACCTGGAGCTGAAGCCATGAGCCGACCGATTCTCGAAGTGAGCGGCCTGACCATGCGCTTCGGCGGCCTGCTGGCCGTCAACGGCGTCAACCTGAAGGTCGAGGAAAAGCAGGTGGTCTCGATGATCGGCCCGAACGGCGCCGGCAAGACCACCGTGTTCAACTGCCTGACCGGCTTCTACCAGCCCACCGGCGGCCTGATCCGC
>NZ_PDNU01000113.1 GCF_002631185.1 Teichococcus rhizosphaerae
CTCTACGGCGACAGCGGCGATCCGGCGCTGCAACTGCAGATCGAGGGCCTGCGCGAGGTCAGCAGCAAGCCTTGCACGCGGCGCCTGCCGATGCCCGGGCCGATCGTCTTCGGCCGTGGCCTGGAGATCACCCTGGACTTCGACGAGAACGCGTTCCGCGGCACCGGGGTGTTCCTCCTCGGCGCCGTGTTCGAGCGCTTCCTGGCACGCTACGTGTCGATCAACAGCTTTACCGAGACGGTGCTGCGCACCGGCGAACGGGGCGAGGTGATGAGATGGCAGGCGAAGCCGGGCAGCCGTCCGAACCTCTGAACCTGCTCGCCGGGATGGCGGCGGCGCCCTGGGATTACGACTTCTTCCAGGCGCTGCGGCGCATCGAGTGCGAGTCGCCGCAACTGCCGCGCCTCGGTCATTCGGTGCGGCTGGCGGACGACCCGCTGCGTCTCGGGCAGAAGCCCGACTGCACCTTCGCGCCCTCGACCCTGGCCTCGGTGAGCCAGGCCGGCACCGCTGCGGTGCCGCGCCTGGACCAGTTCTTCTTCGGCCTCACCGGCCCCAACGGGCCGCTGCCGCTGCACCTCACCGAATACGCCCGAGAACGCCAGCGCAACGTCAACGACGCGACCTTCAAGCGCTTCATGGACGTCTTCCACCACCGCCTGCTGACCCTGTTCTACCGGGCCTGGGCCGAGGCGCGGCCGGAGATCAGCCACGACCGGATCGACGACGACTACTGGTCGGCGCGTCTCGCCGCGCTCTCCGGGCGCGGCATGCCGAGCCTGCGGGGGCGCGAGCCGCTGGCGGATACCGCACGCTACTACTACACCGGCCACCTCGCCGCGCAGACCCGCTACCCGGACGGCCTGCGGGTAATCCTCGCGGAGTATTTCGAGGTCCCGGTGGCGGTCGAGGAATACGTCGGCCAGTGGCTGGAGTTGCCCGAGCGCAGCCGCCTCGGCGTCGACTCGACGAGCCTGGGCATGGACGTCTGCCTGGGCACCCACGTCTGGGACCGCCAGCACAAGTTCCGCCTGCGCCTGGGGCCGCTGGACCTCGATCAATACCAGCGCTTCCTGCCCGACGGCGACCACTTCGTCGAGCTGGCCGCCTGGGTCGCCGAATACCTGGGCGAGGAGCTGGACTGGGACGTCAACCTGGTCCTGCAACGCCACGAAGTACCCCCGCTGGGCCTGCAGGGCGGCGGGCGGCTCGGTTTCAACACCTGGCTGGGCGATCCCGGCCAGGACGCCAGGGATCTACTGCTGGCCCGCCAGTACGCCACTGCGCGGCCGCACGAGCACAAGGAGAAGGAACATGAGTGAGATCAGTCGCGTTGCGCTGTTCGGCAAGCTGAACAGCCTGGCCTACAAGGCCATCGAGGCCGCCACGGTATTCTGCAAGCTGCGCGGCAATCCCTATGTCGAGCTGGTGCACTGGTTCCACCAGATCCTCCAGTTGCCGGACTCGGACCTGCACCAGATCGTCCGCCAGTCCGGGATCGACCCGGCGCGCCTGGCCAAGGACCTGACCGAGGCCCTCGACCGCCTGCCGCGCGGCTCGACCTCGATCACCGACCTGTCCTCCCATGTCGAGGAAGCGGTGGAGCGCGGCTGGGTCTACGGCAGCCTGATGTTCGGCGAGAGCCAGGTGCGCACCGGCTACCTGGTGATCGGCCTCCTCAAGACGCCGAGCCTGCGCCATGCCCTCACCGGGCTGTCGGCGGAATTCGCCAAGCTCAAGGTCGAGGCGCTCACCGAGCGCTTCGACGAGTACGTCGGCGCCTCGCCGGAGAACGGCCTGTCGGCCAGCGACGGCTTCAACGCCGGCGCCGCCCCGGGCGAGGCCAGCGGCGCCCTGGCGCCGAGCGCGATGGGCAAGCAGGAGGCGCTCAAGCGCTTTACCGTGGACCTCACCGAGCAGGCCCGCAGCGGCAAGCTCGACCCCATCGTCGGGCGTGACGAGGAGATCCGCCAGTTGGTGGACATCCTCATGCGCCGCCGGCAGAACAACCCGATCCTCACCGGCGAGGCCGGCGTCGGCAAGACCGCGGTGGTGGAAGGCTTCGCCCTGCGCATCGTCGCCGGCGACGTCCCGCCGGCGCTGAAGGACGTCGAACTGCGCGCCCTCGACGTCGGCCTGCTGCAGGCCGGGGCGAGCATGAAGGGCGAGTTCGAGCAGCGCCTGCGCCAGGTGATCGAAGACGTGCAGAGTTCCGAGAAGCCGATCATCCTGTTCATCG
>NZ_PDNU01000114.1 GCF_002631185.1 Teichococcus rhizosphaerae
GCGCGTGGAGCACGGTGGCGAAGGCCAATGCTTCGTCCCAGGGGAGGAACGTCGTATGACCGGCAAGCCCCTCAAGCAGCGCCCGATGCCGTTCGAAGGCCTCAGGATCACCGGTATGAATGCTGTGGCTTTCGCGACGACCAACATTGCGCGGGTAGGCCACGATCATCCCTTTGACGTAATGGCCGCCCGCGCGGTTGACGAGACTCTGAAGCGCCAGGCCCTCGTCCCGGGCGTTGGTCGTGTAATCCACGATCGTACGGTTGGCCAGTGCCTGCATCACACCTGGCATCCCGAGCACCTCATGGGTCGCCTGGTTGTCCAGGAGCACGAAGATCGTGGCCGGGCTTGCAGCCAGCGCGGCTTCGGCGCTCTCGCACAGGTGAGCGCCAGCGGCGACGAGCGCCGCGGCCTTGCCGGGTGAGCGGTTCCAGATCGCCACGCGCCTGCCTTGCCTGAGCAACGCTTGGGCCATGATGGTTCCCATGGCTCCGAGCCCGATCACGGACACTTCGAACTCGACGCTTTCATCATTGTGTTCACGCACGCTCGAGGTCTCCTGATTATTGTTCTGGCTGATGTCCAACAGGTCTCCGGCCTGCGCTTCAACACAGGCCGAAGGGTGACCCTGGCAGCTATTCGCCCAGCGCTGCCGCGACCGATTCGCCGAAGGCCCTGAGGCCGTCTTCGAGTTGGTCGGTCGGAGTGTTCAGCGGTGGCATCAGCTTGATGATTTCGCCATTCGGGCCGCAGCGGTCGACCAGCACGCCCGCTTGCAGCACGCGCTGCTGGGCGTCCTTGGCGACCTCGACGTTGCCGCGGCCGAAATCGATGCCGGCGATCATGCCGCGACAACGCGCGAACGCGACGCCTGGAATTTCCGCAAAGCCGGCAACCGCGCGCTCCATGGCCGCGCAGTTGTCGGCCAGCAATTTCAGGAACTGCTCATCGTGCCAATAGCTGAGCGCGATGCGGGCGGTCAGGAACGCCAACTGGTTGCCGCGGAAGGTGCCGATGTGATCGCCCGGTTGCCATACATCCAGCCCGGCACGAAGCAACACGATCGCCATCGGCAGGCCGAAGCCGCCGATCGATTTGGCGCAGGTGATCAGGTCCGGCACCACCCCGGAGCGCTCGAAGCCGAAGAAGTCGCCGGTGCGGCCGCAACCGGCCTGGATCTCGTCGCAGATAAGCAGCACGCCGTGGTCGGTGGTCCACTTGCGCAAGCGTTGCAGCCATTGGTTGGAAGCCGGGTAGACGCCGGCCTGGATCTGCACCGACTCGACGATCACCGCCGCCGGCAGCTCCGAGCCGCTGCCCTGGTCGTTGGCCAGGCGCTCGAGGAAGCCAATGCTGTCGAATTCGCCATAGGGGCTGTCTTCGTAGGGCACGAACACCACGTCGGTGGAAAGCCCGGGGCCACGGCGAGTGCGGTTGCCGGTGACGGCCAGGGCGCCGGCGGTCATGCCGTGGTAAGCCCCGTAGAACGATACGACCTTGGTACGCCCGGTCGCCTTGCGCGCCAGCTTCAACGCCGCCTCGACGGCGTCGGCACCGGTCGGGCCGGTGAACTGGACCTTGTAGTCCCAGCCGCGTGGCTTGAACAGGTCGCGCTCGATCGCTTCCAGGAACTGGCGCTTGGTGGTGGTGTGCAGGTCGAGGGCGTGGGTCACGCCGTTGGCCGACAGATACGCGATCAGCGCATCGCGCATGCGCGGGTCGTTGTGGCCATAGTTCAGGGCGCCGGCGCCGGCGAAGAAGTCCAGGTATTCGCGGCCATCTTCGCCGCGGATCCTGCTGCCTTGTGCGGTATCGAACACCAGGGGCAAGTCGCGGCAGTACATCCGCACGTTGGACTCGAGCCTTTCGAACGTCTCGATGTTGTTCATGCAAACCTCTTGAAAAATGATCTGGGTAGTCCGGGGTGTGGGCGGTCAGTGCTTGAACATCACGTGGCGCACCACGGTGTAGTCTTCCAGGCCGTACATCGACAGGTCCTTGCCGTAGCCGGACAGCTTGACCCCGCCGTGGGGCATTTCGCTGACCAGCATGAAGTGGGTGTTGACCCAGGTGCAGCCGTATTGCAGGCG
>NZ_PDNU01000012.1 GCF_002631185.1 Teichococcus rhizosphaerae
GGAGGTCTCCCGGGTTCGCCTCTGCCCGAAACTCGGGTAGCTAAGTCGAGGTTTCCTCGCTGTAGGGCAGCCCAACCCGCCCGGCAATCGTGGCACGATCGGGCGGCCTCCCCTCAGGCCGGCTTGGTGCGCCCGGGCAGGTGCTTGTCTGCGGCCGAGAAGGCGACCATGCCGGTCAGCATCGCCGCGAGGAACACCACCGCAGGCGGGCCCGCCAACAAGAACGAGGCCAGGACGGGCCCTGGGCAGTACCCCACGAGTCCCCAGCCGGTGCCGAAGATCAGCGATCCAACCACCAGTCGGGCGTCCACCTTTGTCTTAGTGGGGCCGGAGAAGGACGGGGCGTAGAGCGGTACCTGCCGCCATTTAGCCAGGGTGAAGCCGAGGGCGGCGACCAGAACGGCGGCGCCCATGACGAAGGCCAAGCTCGGATCCCAATTTCCGAAAACATCCAGGAAGCTAAGGACCTTCTCTGGGTTGACCATCTGGGACACCACCAGACCCAGCCCGAAGAGCAGGCCGGATACCAGGGCGATAAGGATGCGGTTCATAGCGCTCAGCCTCCAAAGACATGGCGGGCGAGGAAGACGGTCACTACGGCTGCCAGGAGGAAGAGCCCCGTTGCCGTGATAGAGCGGCGCGACAGGCGCGCCAGCCCGGCAACGCCATGGCCGCTGGTGCAACCGCCGCCGAGCCGCGTGCCGAAGCCGACGAGGAGCCCGGCCATGATCAGCGTGCCGGACCCAGCCTCAATAGAGAACGGTGGCACACCTTGAATGGCGGCATAGACCAAGGGCGTCCCAATAAGCCCAACCAAGAAGGCGATGCGCCAGCCGACCTCGCCCGCCTGCGGCTTGAAGAGCCCGCCGACGATGCCGCTGATTCCGGCGATGCGCCCATTGGAGAGCCAGAGGAGCGCGACCGCCAGGCCGATGAGCGCGCCACCCACGGCGGCCGAGACGGGGGTGAAGTTTTCCATGGGGCTAGTCCTTTAGCTCGCGGATGGCCGCGCAGCCGGTCTCATGAAAGTAGTTCAGCGGAATTTTGAGGTAGGAGACGCCGTTGGCCTCGGGTTCAGGTAGGCGCCCGCCTCGGATGTTGATCTGCAGGGCGTCCAGCAGTAGGGCGGGGAAGGCCAGCGTCCGGTCTCGCGCCTCGCGCGTCTGGACGAAAGCGTCCTCGCTCACGCCGCCCCGGAAGTGCGTGTTGTGCGCGCGCTGCTCGGCAACCGTGGACTCCCAACGCGGCTGGCGATCGCCCGGCTGGTAGTCGTGGCCGGTGAAGACGCGGGTCTCCGGCGGGAGTTCCAGGATGCGCTGGATGCTGCGGTAAAGCGCCCGGGCGTCGCCACCCGGGAAGTCGGCACGGGCCGTGCCGCCGTCCGGCATGAACAGGGTATCGTGGACGAAGGCGGCGTCGCCGATGACGTAGGTGATGGAGGCCGCCGTGTGGCCGGGCGAAAAGATGACCTCCACGTCCAGCTCACCGATCCGGAAGTGCTCGCCGTCCTTGAACAGCCGGTCCCACTGCGAGCCGTCGGTCGGAAAGTCGGGGAGGTTGTAGATCTCCTTCCAGATCTTCTGGACGTGGACGATCTGCTCGCCAATGGTGGTCGGGGCGCCGAACACCTCCTTGAGGTAAGGGGCGGCGGAGAAGTGGTCGGCGTGCGGGTGGGTGTCGAGGATCCACTCGACCGTCAGCCCCTGCTCCCGAACGAACGCCACCATCCGGTCGGCGAAGGTGGTGTGGGTGCCGCGGCAGGTGCGGTCGAAATCGAGCACGGGGTCGATAATGGCGCAGCGCTTGGTCGCAGGATCCGCGGCCACGTAGGCGATGCTGTTGGTGTCCTGGTGATAGAAACCGGTCACCGCCGGATGGTTGTTGGGCATCTCTGTTTCCTTTTTCTTTCGGAGCGAGCAGCGCCAGGCGCGTGAGTTACAGCCGCTGGCCTGTCAGGCTTCAGGCTGGGCAGCCTTGTTTGGCGGTGTGCCCGCGGCCTCCGCTTTGGCGCAGAACAGGTCGTAGAGAAGGCCGATTACCCGCTCCGCGGGCTCGCTGCCCAGGCGGTAGTAGATTGTACGGGAAGCGCGGCGGGTCCTGACTAGCCCGTCTTCCCGCAGGCGGGTCAGGTGCTGCGAGAGATGGGGCTGCCGCATCTCGAGCAGCGTCTCCAACTCCCCGACGGACTTCTCTCCCTGGGTCAGCGAGCAGAGGATCAGCAGCCGGTGCTCATTCCCGAGCGACCTGAGGAAGCGCTCCGCTTCGCCAGCCCGGCTGCGCATTTCTGTTATATTCATTCTTGATAATCTATAAATAATGAATATGCCTTCAAGGCCAACACGACCAGGAAAGCTCACATGCCCAACAGAATCAGGATTAATGATCGGCTGAGCGTCGACCCCACCCCGCCGACCAGAGAGGAACTGGAAAGGCTGGCCCAGGAAGGCTTCCGGTCCGTGGTCAACCTGCGGACGCCGGGGGAGCCCAACCAACCCCTCTCGCCCGACGCGGAGGGCGAGGCCACCCGCGAGGCCGGGCTGGACTATGCCCACATGCCGGTCGCGCCCACAGGCCTGCATTCCGAGCAAGTGGATGAGTTCCGGCAGAAGCTATCCGAACTGCCGGGGCCGGTGCTGATTCACTGCGCCTCCGGAAAGCGGGCCAGCATTTTCGGTGTCCTTGGCCTGGCGACGGAGGAAGGCCTCTCAGGCGAAGAAGCGCTCTCCCGGGCGCGAGCTCTTGGCTTCGATTGGGGAAGCCCTCAGATCGAAGCATTCATCAAGCGATACCTCGATCAGAGCGCGTAGGCGGACGTCCAGAGGCGTCGGCTTCGGGCGGGTGGTAACGGTCGCCCCGAGAAGAGCAGGGCCCGTGCCGTCTGGATCATCGGCGGCCATGGTCTGCGGCACGGCGTCAGGTCCGTGTCTCCCCTGTTGAGCAGCCTTCGGCTTTTCCTCCAGGTCTTGGCGCGGACCTAGGCTACGACTTCGCGCATCTCGGTGAGATCCGCGCCACCAGGAATGAGGTACTCGCCGATAATGAAGGTGGGTGTGCCCTGCAGGCGGGAAAGAACAGCCCGCACCTTGCCAAACGCTTGGCTGACCTCGGTGGACTGATGCTACAGGCCGCGCCCAGCCGCGGGCCATGTTGACCCTGGCACCTTCCAACGCGGCACGGATGCGCGCCTTCTTCATGGCCTGAGCGGCGATGTCCTCGCGTCCATCCCGCAGCACCGCTGCCTACCGCCGCCCCGTGGCGGCCGCAGGCTTCGACGGGTTGCGGGCGACGCGATGAGCGCCCGGCCCACCCGCATTCCACCGTCGGTGGGCAAGCCCCCGGCGGCCACTGGAGCCTGATAATCAAGGCTTATCATTGACTCTTGGGTGGGTGAGACTGCCGGGTGCCAGCGACATCCACTCACCGGCTTGCAACCGCTCGCGAGCCTTGGCGTCCTGCGCCAGCCGGTGCCGCGGCCTCCGCGCAACGGGCCGGGGATCAGGCTCAACGATGGCGCCGGACGCCTCGATGCGGATCGCGGTGACGTCGAAGACCTGCATGGGATGGCCAAGGGGGCCGACTGCAGATCAACCCGTGTGCCCACCTTCCGGGGGATGGCGAGGACTTGCCGGCCTTCATGTGGTCCGGCGTGCCGGCGCTGCCGAACAGGTCCTCCACCTGCAGGCTGGTTTGCAGCCAGGCATCCGAAATTCCTGTCGCAATCCAAGGTGACGAAGGAGCCGGCCTTCACCTCGGTGACGTGGTAGCCGGGTTGGATCGAGCCGCGTCGCCCTGCCCCGCCATGGTGTCTTTATGATCGCGCCTGACCGACCGGCGCCTCCAACTTCTTCGAGCTGGCCGTCGCCACGGCGCGGGGTCGCGCGCCCCCGCCGCCACGCCAGCCCAAGGCCCCCCGGTTCACGGAACCCGCGCGGTGCGGTCCAGGGCCGCGAGCGGCGCCCACCCCTCAATCCCTTTTCTGCCGCGCCTCGATCTCATCCAAAACAGCTTCCGGCGCGATGTCCTGCTGAACCTCCCGCAGCTCCGGATCCGCATTGGTCTGGATGTCCAGCCGCCGGGCGATCTCGACCACCAGCGCGGAAAGCCTGGTCAGCTCATGCTCGGTGAGAAGGCTGATCTGCAGGTCCAGGTCGGCGCGCTTGTCGGCCGCCGCGGCCATGCGGTTCTGGCTGATCAGCACGAAGGTGGACAGGAAGATGGCCTCGACCGACGCCTCCATCGCCAGCACCACGAAGGAGGGATCGAATTTCGGCACCATCGGGACGAGGCCGAGATTGATCAGGATCCAGCCGCCATAGAAGACGAGGTGGAGATAGACGAAGGTCATGCTGCCGGTGAAGCGGGTGATGGCCTCGGCGACCCGCTCCTCGCGGCTCGCGGCCGCCGCCTCCTCGCGGCGCCGTTTCTCCAGCGCCTCGATGTTGCGCAGGAGGGAAGTGCTGAGATTGGCCGGCCTGGGTGGCGGCACCGTCAATCCTGGTTCGGGCATGTCGGACCGGTCCTGGCTTCCGGGGGCGGGCGTGGGTCGGCAGAAGGCGAGAGGAACCGCTTCGGATCCCACCCGGCGCCGGGCTCGGGCTCAACGGCTGCCGCCGATGCCGCTTCACGGCTTGGCGGAGGGCTTCTTCGGCAGGGGCGGCTCGCCGGTCCATTCATCGGTGATCTGGGCCTGGGCCTCGGAGATCCTGGCCAGGTCTTCCGGCGAGGGCGGCTTCTGGATGTAGCCTCCCGTCGCCTGCTCGGCGGTGTGGTGTGCCTTGGGGCCCTCGGGCGCGCGCTTGGCCATGTCTGTCCTCCTCTGTCTCGGCCTTGCTGAAACGCCGCAACGGCGGCACCGTTCCAGGGGCCGAGGAAGGGCCGGCCTCCGGGCTTCACGCCGCGCCCGCTGTCGCCGGTTCCCGAGATCGCCTAGGTTGCCGCCATGCTGGCCATGCCGGAGAGCCTGTTCCACGCCGCCGCCCCGCTTTCCCCGCGCCCGGGCCTTGCGGGGTCCGGGCCATGGCGCAGGCGCAGGGCACAAGGCGGGGCCCGGCGATCGCGTGCCGGGCGGCGCGGGGCATGAGTGCCGGGGCGCCCACCGCCGCGGTGCGCAAGATCATCCATGTGGACATGGATGCCTTCTATGCCTCGGTGGAGCAGCGCGACGACCCCTCGCTGCGCGGCCTTCCCGTGGCGGTGGGCGGCGCGCGGGAGCGCGGCGTGGTGGCGGCGGCCAGCTACGAGGCGCGGCGCTTCGGGGTGCGCTCGGCCATGCCCTCGCTCACCGCGCGGCGGCTCTGCCCCGACCTAGTCTTCGTCCGCCCGCGCTTCGAGGTCTACCGCGCCGTGTCCGAGCAGGTGCGCGCCGTCTTCGCCGAGCACACGCCGCTGATCGAGCCCCTTTCCCTCGACGAGGCCTATCTCGACGTCACCGAGAACCTCCAGCGTATCGCCTCGGCCACCGAGATCGCGGAGCGCATCCGCGCCACCATCCGCGAGCGCACGGGGCTCACCGCCTCCGCCGGCGTGTCCTACAACAAGTTCCTGGCCAAGCTGGCCTCCGATCACCGCAAGCCGGACGGGCTGTTCGTCATCACCCCGCGCATGGGGCCGGGCTTCGTGGAGGCGCTCCCGGTCGGGCGCTTCCATGGCATCGGCCCGGTCACGGCGGCGCGGATGAACCGGCTCGGCATCCATACCGGCCTGGACCTGCGGCAATGGAGCCTGGAAGGCCTGCAGGCCGAGTTCGGCAAGGCGGGTGCCTTCTACCACGCCATCGCGCGCGGCGAGGATTACCGCCCGGTGCAGGCGCACCGGCTGCGGAAGTCGGTCGGGGCCGAGACCACCTTCAGCCGCGACCTGGCCGAGTTCGGCGAGCTGCGCGAGGCGCTGCGCCCGCTGGCCGCCAAGGTGTGGGACCATGTGGCGCGCCACGGGCTGCAGGGCCGCACCGTGACGCTGAAGGTCAAGTTCAGCGATTTCCGGCAGATCACCCGCAGCCAGTCCTCGGTTGTTCCCGTGGCCAGCCTGGCGGAGCTGGAGGGCATCGCGACGCGGCTGCTGGGCGCGGTGCTGCCGCCGCCCCGCGGCATCCGGCTCCTGGGCGTCACCCTCTCGGCGCTGGGCGACGACAGCAAGGGCCCGGCGGCACAGCTGGCGCTGGCACTTTGAAAAGCCCTGGCCGGCGCCCCTGCCAGCCGCGCGGAAAGCCCGCTCAGCGCAAGCAGGCGAGGCCGACCGTGGAAGAAGCCTGCGAGGGTAACCGGCTTCGCGCCGCGAAAGGTTGCAAGGCGATCACGGGAGTTTTCCGCCTGCCGCCTTGCATAACATCCTGCACAGCCCCATATAGGTCTGGTCAGACTCGTTTGGTTCGGCCTGTTCTCCTTGCTCCTGCTTGAGCGCCGAGCCTGGTGTCCGTTTCCCCTCGCAGCTTGATCCGCGACGCGGCAGCGCGACGCGGCCATTTTTCATGAACGGAACACCATCATGTCCATCGGCACCGTCAAGTGGTTCAACGCGACCAAGGGCTTCGGCTTCATCCAGCCCGACGACGGCGGCAAGGATGTCTTCCTGCACATCTCCGACGTCCAGCGCTCCGGGCTGAGCGAGCCGCGCGAGGGCGACAAGATCGAGTACGACCTGCAGCGCGGCCAGCAGGGCAAGACCTCGGCCACCAATCTGAAGATGGCCTGACGCGCCTCGGGGCTGCCGGACCGGCGGCCCCGTTCGCGAAGATGGGGCGCGTGCCTTCGGGCAGGCGCCTCGCGGCCGGCAGAGCCGCCAGGGTGAGATGCCGCGCGCGGGCCGCCGGCATGCCGCCTTCCGGGTGGCCCGGAGACACATCCCCGACCCGCCAAGGAGTTCACGATGCCTCCCCATGGCTTCACGGTCGGCCAGAGCGTTGAATTCGTCCCCGGGCGCTTCGACGGTGCCGCGCCGCGCGGCACCTACACGGTGCTGCGGCAGCTGCCCAACGACTCCAGCGATCGCGAGTATCGCGTGCGCAGCATCCATGACGGCCATGAGCGCGTCGTGCGGGAAAGCCAGATCCGCGGCAGCGTCGCGCCCGGCATCTGAGTTTCGTCCGGGTTCCCCGGAACCCGGATATCAGGCCGTCGGGCAGCCATGAAAGGAACGCATCGTGGCGCGAAGCCCACAGAAACCCGTGGAACCGGACCCCGAGGCCGAAGCCAGGCTGGAGCAGGAGATCGCCTCCCTGGCCAAGCGCCACCGGGTCTCGCCCGCCATCATCCGTGAGATCATCCGGCGTTCCGGCTCGAGCGAGAAATCCTCGATCGAGCGCGAATTGCAGAAGAGCAAGGCGCGGCGCTGATGCCCCCTCCGCTTCCTCCCCGGGAACCTCCCGGGAAGGAGGCGGACTGGCCGCCGGTTGGGGATCACCTCAGCCGCGCTGGCTTTCCACCATGGCGCCATAGACGAGGTTCTTGAACAGCATGCGGGTCTGCCCGCGCGCGGTCGGGCCCTGCGCCATCAGGATGGCCACCAGCCCCTCGGCGCGGTCGATGGTGAAGGAGGTGCCCCAGGCGCCCGCCCACATGGCATCGCCCCGGCTGCCCGGCGCCACGCCCAGCCCATCCTGCAGCCGAACCGCGAAGCCGAGGCCAAAGCCGTAGCCCGGCCCGGTGGAGGAGGCGGGAGAGCCGCCCATGCCCTGGATGTGGTTGGAGAGCATGTAGTTCACCACCGGCGCCGCCAGGTAGCGCCGCCCCTCGAAATGGCCGCCATTGGCGATCATCTGCGCGAAGCGGAAATAGTCCGCCGCGGTGGAGACCAGCCCCGCGCCGCCCTTCAGGTAGGAGCGGCCCGCCTCGTCCTCCAGGATGCGGTAGGCGCGCCACATCGGCTCGGTCTGCGGGTCGGTGGTGGGGGATTCCGCCAGCCGCGCGCGCTTGCCGGGCTCGACGAACCAGGCCGTGTCGCGCATGCCGAGCGGCCCGATGAGCCGCTCCTGCAGCAGCCGGTCCAGGCGCTGCCCGGCCACGCGCTCGATCAGCAGGCCGAGCACGTCCGTGGAGATGGAATAGAAGAACATCGTGCCCGGCTGGAAGGCGAGCGGAATGGTGCCGAGGCGGCGCAGCATCTCGTCGCCGCCGATCGCCTCCCGCCGCGCCTCGATGTTCTGTTCCTCATAGGCGTCGCGGATGCGGCTCGACGGCACGGCGTTGGCATAGGCGAGGCCGGAGCTGTGGCGCAGCAGGTCCTGCACCGTGATGGGCCGCTCCAGCGCCACCTCCTCGGGCGGCTGGCCGTCGCGCCGGCGCTCCACCTTCAGGTTGGCCAGTTCCGGCATCCAGCGGGTGATCGGGTCGCTGAGCTTCATCATCCCCTCCTCGACCAGCATCATCGCGGCCGTGGAGGTCATCGGCTTGGTCATCGAGGCCTGGAGGAAGATGGCGTCGCGCGGCATCGGCCGGGTGCGCGCGGCATCCTGGTGCCCATAGGCCTCGTGGTGGACGATCTCGCCGTCGCGCGCGATCAGCGCGACGCAACCGGCGAAGGAGCCGCGCTCCGCCTCGGCGGCGAAGGCCTTCTCCATGCGCCCCAGCCGCTCGCGGGAGAAGCCGCGGACGAGGTCGGCGCCACCCGGCGGGCGGGGCCGCGCCGGGCCGCGCTGCGGGTGCGGCGCGGGGCCGGCGGGCTGCGCGATGGCCGGGCCGGCCAGGCCGGCGGCGAGGCCGGTCATGCCCGCGGTGAAGGCCGCGCGGCGCGAGGTGGTGAAGCGGTTCATGCGTTTCCTGCCCTTGTGTCCTTGGACCCTCGAAGGGGTCAGGGGCAGGCTAGCGCGGGATCGGCCGGAACGGAATCCGGCCGGAAAGGCCCGCCCAGGTCACTTTCGCGCCTGCGCAACGGGCGGGGCGGGCCCCGCGCCCGTCCCGCCCGCGCTCAGGGCTGCGCCAGGACGCGCTCCGCCACCCGGGCATAGAGCGCGGCGCCATAGGGCGTGGCCTCGTCGTTGAAGTTGTAGTGCGGGTTGTGCGCGGCGGCGCCGGGACCGTTGCCGACATGGATGTAGGCGCCCGGCACCTTCTCCAGCATGAAGCTGAAATCCTCCGAGCCCATCACCGGCGCGCGGTCGCGGCGCACCGCCTGCTCGCCCACCAAGTCGGCGGCGGCGTCGGCGATCTCCGTGCTGCGCTCGGCCTGGTTCACCAGCGGCGCGAAGATCAGGCGGAAATCCACCTCCGCCGTGGCGCCGAAGCCGGCCGCCACCCCCTCCGCCATGCGGCGCATCGCCTCCTCGATCTGCCCGGCCACCTCCTTGCTGAAGAAGCGCGCCGTGCCGGACAGCACCGCCGTCTGCGGGATGACGTTGTAGGCATCCCCGCCCGTCACCTTGGTCACGCTCACCACCGCCGTCTCCCGCGGCGAGATGTTGCGCGACACGATGGACTGCAACGCGGCGCCGATGTGGCAGGCGGTCAGCACCGGATCGATGCTCATCTCCGGCCGCGCGCCGTGCGAGCCCTTGCCGTGCACCGTGATGTCGAAGAAGGCGCCGCCCGCCATGAACGGCCCGGCGCCGATGGCATAGCGCCCGACATCGAGCCCCGTGGCGTTGTGCATGCCGTAGAGCGCATCGCAGGGAAAGCGCTCCAGCAGCCCGTCCTCCAGCATGGCGAGCGCCCCGCCGCAGCCCTCCTCGCCCGGCTGGAAGATCAGGTGGACCGTGCCCTCGAAGTTCCGCGTCTCGGCGAGGTAGCGGGCGGCGCCGAGCAGCATGGTTGTGTGGCCGTCATGCCCGCAGGCATGCATCCTGCCCGGCACGGTGGAGGCGTAGGGCAGGCCGGTCAGCTCGCTCATCGGCAGGGCGTCCATGTCGGCGCGGAGCCCGATGGCGCGGTTGCCCGGCCTGCCGCGCAGCACGCCCACCACGCCGGTGCCGCCGATGCCGCGATGCACCTCGTCCACCCCCCATTCCTCCAGCTTGCGCGCGACGAGCGCGGCGGTGCGGTGCTCCTCCATGCCCAGCTCCGGATGGGCGTGCAGGTCCTGGCGGATGGCGGTCAGCTCGTCATGGTAGCGGCGGATGTGGTCGAGGGCGGTCATCGGGCGGATAGCTCCGTGCGGATCGGGAGGAAGGCCGGGAAGCGGCGGCCCCGGCCGGGCCGGTCTCAGGGGCGGCGGATCTCAGGCGCGGCGGATGTCCCAGAAGACGAACAGGCCGTTGGGCACGTCCGCCAGGTCGCGGCGATAGGCGGTCTTGTAGAGGTACTGGCCGGTCGGCACATAGGGCACCTCGCGCAGCGCCACCTGCTGCAGCTCGGCGCAGATGCGCTGCTGCGTGGCCAGGTCCGGCGCGTCCAGCCACGCCTCGCGCAGCTCCTCGATGCGCGGGATGCTGGGCCAGCCGAAGAAGGCGCGCTCGCCATTGGCGCGCAGCACCTGCTGCACCACCGGGTTGATCATGTCGAGCCCGGCCCAGGTGGTGTTGAACATGTTCCACCCCCCCTGCTCCGGCGGCGCCTTGCTGGCGCGGCGCTGCACCAGCGTGCCCCAGTCGGAGACGGCGGGCTCCACGTTCATCCCGAGCCGGCGCAGCGTGTCCAGGCAGACCTCGCCGATGGCGGCCAGCACCGCCTGGTCGGTCGGGATCATCAGGACGACGCGCTCGCCCTTGTAGCCGGCCTCGGCCAGCGCCTTCCGCAGCGTCTCCATGTCCCGCCGCCGGGTGAGCGGCTCCAGCCCCTCGGTGCTGGCCATCGGCGTGCCCGGCGTGAAGATGCCGACGCCGGTGCGGTACAGGGCCGGATCGGTCCCCGCCGCGGCGATCATGCAGTCCTCCTGCGACATCGCCTCCATCACCACGCGGCGCACCGCCGCCTTGTCGAAGGGCGCGTGCAGGTGGTTGAAGATGCCCGTGCCCATGGTGCCGAGCGGCGTCGCGAGCTGGGTGGCGATGTTGCGGTTGCGCTCCAGGATGGGCAGCAGGTCGTTGGTCGGGTTCTCCCACCAGTCCACCTCGCCATTGGTGAGGGCGGAGGTGGCGGTGCCGGGGTCGGGCATCACGTGCCACTCCACCCGGTCGAAATGCACCCGCTTCGGCCCCGCCGCCCAGGAGGACAGGCCGCTTTCCTCGCGCGGGCGGTAGCGGTCGAACCGCTCATACACCGCGCGGGCGCCGACGACGCGCTCATCCGCCTTCCAGCGGAACGGGCCGGAGCCGATGATCTCGCGGATCGGCGTGGTCGCCTCGGTGGCCGCGAGGCGCTCGGGCATGACGAACAGCGCCGAGGGCCCCACCTTGGCCAGCGCGTCCAGCATGGCGCCATAGGGGCGCCTGAGGCGGATGACGAAGCTGCGGTCATCCGGCGCGCTCATCTCGTCGAGCCGCGCCATCAGCGCCTGGCCGAGCGAGTCACGCTGCGCCCAGCGGCGGATCGAGGCGATGCAGTCCCGCCCGCGCACCGGCTCGCCATCGTGGAAGACGAGCCCCTCGCGCAGACGGAAGGTCCAGCGGCGGCCGTCATCCTCGACGGTGTGGCCCTCCACCATCTGCGGCCGCGGCCGCAGCTCGGCATCCAGGCCATAAAGCTGGTCCCAGATCATCAGCCCGTGCGTGCGGGTGATGTAGGCCGTGGTCATGACCGGGTCGGTCACCGTCAGGTCGCTCTGCGGCACGTATTTCAGCACGCGCGCCGCGGCCGGCTGTGCCAGCGAGGGACGGGCGAGGAAGGCGGCGGCGGTGCCGGTCAGCAGGGTACGGCGATGCATGGGGAGGACGCTCCTCATGGGGGTGAAGCCGGACTGGCGGGGCCTCTGCGGACCTCTTGCTGGATGCCAGCAAACACCGCCGCGCCGGCGGCGGCAAGGCGCCCGCCCTCGACAGGCCCCGCCGCGCCGGGCTTGATGCGTCCCATGAGCGATGACACCTATTTCTACGATCCCCGCCAGGGCCATGGCCTGCCGCGCGATCCCTTCAAGGCGATCCTCGCCCCGCGCCCGATCGGCTGGATCACCAGCGTCGATGGCCAGGGCCGGGTGAACCTGGCGCCCTACAGCTTCTTCGCCGGGCTCAACACCAGCCCGCCCATGGTCGGCTATTCCGTGGAGGGGCGGAAGGACAGCATGCGCAACGTCGAGGAAACGGGCGAGTTCGTCTGCAACCTCGTCTCGCGCCCCCTGGCGGAGGCGATGAACGAGACCTGCGCGCCCCTGGCCCCGGGCGAGAACGAGATGATCCGCGCGGGCCTCGAGGCCGCCCCCTCCACCCTGGTGAAGCCGCCGCGCGTGGCGCTCTCCCCCGCCGCCTTCGAGTGCAAGCTGACGCAGGTGGTGGAGATCAGGGACGTGACGGGCCAGGGCCTCGACACCTGGCTGATGATCGGCCAGGTGGTCGGCGTGCACATCCGGCGCGAGTTCCTCAGGGAAGGGCGGTTCGACACGCTGGCCGCCCAGCCCGTGGCGCGCTGTGGCTACCGGGGCGACTACACCGAGGTGGCCAGCCTGTTCGAGATGATCCGCCCCGGCGCATGAGGCGCGGCGGGCGGGGGAGGCGCGCGCCTCCCCCCCGGCCCGGCTCAGGCCGTCACCGCCGCGGCGAGGAGCGGCCGCTCCACGGGCGCGGGCGCGAGCGCCGCGAACAGCACGCCATAGGGCGGCAGCATGGCGCTGCTTCCCTCGCGCAGGGCGCCCTGCCCGGTGAAGTCCGGCAGCAGCCGCGCGGTGCGGAGCCTGTCGTCATCGTAGTAGCGCGGCACGTCCGACAGGTTCAGCACGATCAGGATGTGCTCCCCGCCATAGTCCCGCACCAGCCCCAGCAGCGGCGCGCCGAGGTCGAGCGGCCGCAGCCCGCCGCGCGACAGGGCCGGATAGGCCCGCCGCGTGCCCAGCGCCCGGCGCCAGACCTGCAGCATGCTGTCCTCATCCATCTCCTGCCGGTCCACCGCCAGGGGATGGTGCGCCTCCGGCACGGGCAGCCAGGGCTTGGCGGTGCTGAAGCCCGCCTGGGGCGCGTCCGCCTGCCAGGGCATGGGGGTGCGGCTGCCGTCGCGCCCCCGGAACTCGGGCCAGTAGGCCAGGCCGAACGGGTCGCGGATCTGCTCGTGGGCCAGCACCGCCTCGGGCAGGCCCAGCTCCTCGCCCTGGTAGAGGCAGAGGCTGCCGCGCAGCGAGATCATGATGGCGGCGAGCAGCCGGGCGAAGCGCGGGTCGGGCGGCGCGTCCCTGCCGGCCGGGTTCCAGCGGGTGACGGCGCGCTCGGCATCGTGGTTGGAGAAGGACCAGCAGGGCCAGCCCTCCGCTTCCCGCCCCGCCTCGGCCATCAGGTCGCGCAGCGTGGCGTGGTCGAAGCCGCCGCGCAGCGGGCGCAGCGTGTAGGCCATGTGCAGCAGGTCGTGCCCGGCACTATAGCGGCGCACGCGGTCGAAGGCGCCGTCCTGGCTCGACACCTCCCCCAGCGTGACGGTGCCGGGATAGCGGTCGGTCAGCGCGCGGATGCGGCGCAGGATGTCGAACAGCCCCGGCTGGATCATGTCGTGCCGGTGTTCCTGCAGGCCGAACAGCTTGGCCGGCACCTGGCCGTCCGCCGCCGGGCGCGGCGGGTTGCTGCGCAAGGCGGGATCATGCGCCAGGAAGTCGATGGCATCGAGGCGGAAGCCATCGACGCTGCGCTTCAGCCAGAACTCGCCCACCGCCAGCACGGCCTCCAGCGCGCCGGGATCGTGCAGGTTCAGGCTGGGCTGGGTGGAAAGGAAGTGGTGCAGGTAGTATTGCCGCCGCCGCGGCTCCCAGGTCCAGGCGGCGCCGCCGAAGACGCTGAGCCAGTTGTTGGGCGGCGTCCCGTCCGGGCTCGGATCGGCCCAGACATACCAGTCGGCCTCGGGTGCCTGGCGGCTGGCGCGGCTGCGCTGGAACCAGGGATGCTGGTCCGAGGTGTGGCCGCCCACCAGGTCGACCAGCACCTTCAGACCGGCGGCATGCGCCGCGCGCAGCAGGCGGTCGAAATCCTCCAGCGTTCCGAACTGCGGATCGACCGCAACATGGTCCGATATGTCGTAGCCGAAGTCCCGGCCAGGCGAGACGTAGAAGGGGCAGATCCAGATGGCATCGACCCCGAGGCCGGCGATGTGGTCGAGCCGGGCCTCGATGCCCCGCAGGTCGCCGACGCCGTCGCCATCCGTGTCGAGGAAGCTCCGCGGATACACCTGGTAAAGGGTGGCGCCGCGCCACCATTCTGCTCCCGCCACCATCGCGCCATCTCCCTGGCCATTTCACCAGGGTCTCCGCCCCGGCCTGGACCAGAGGAGGATCGCGACTTCGTGATGAGCACTCAATGTCAAAAGTCCGTCCCCCCTGGCTTTGCAGGAGGGCGTGGGATTTACGGCACAGTCAGCACATCCACGCAACCGCAGGTGTATCCTGCGCCGGACAACAAGACCCGGCAATGCCTCAAAGCCTCGGACAATGATCCTTTTTGTCTTTACTCTGATCATATTTTGGATTTCACTGCAGAAAATCCATCGTGCTGGTGGAACATCCCGCGGCCGCGGCCAGCAGAACGCTTGCAGGATAAGCCTCGAACTCTCGCCCGTATCGTGACAAACCGCCCAGCTTGTCGTGAGCGGCCGGACCTTATGGAACCATTCATGTCAAAGGAGCAGGAGGCGGCGCGGCACCCTCGCATGGATCATCCCACCCATGCCCTGCCGGCCTCCGTGACCACCGAGGCGGAGCCACACGCCGCAGCGCCGCGGCCTGACCTGGCGGCGCTCGACCGCACGCTGGAGCTGGCACTCGGCAGCCTGGACGCTGAGGGCGCCCTGCTGTGCCTGACGGAGGAGGTGGCGGGCCGCGCGCCCCTGTGCCGGGGCACCGCATCCGTGACGGCCGCCGCCACCCAGGCGATCCTGCGGCGCCTCCAGGGGGAGCCGCTGCCCGTTCTGCTCGCCTTCCCCTTCCCTCCCGGCAGCACGGAACCCCCGGCGGAGGCCATGCCCTGCGCCGCCGTGGCCGTGCGCGAGCCGGACGGCACCCGGCGCGGCCTTCTGGTCGTGCTGGGCCTCGCGCCGGGGGCGCAGGCGGCGGCACCGCGCCGGCTTCAGGCGGTGGCCGACCAGCTCGGGCAGGAGCTGTGCCTGCGGCGCGAGCTGGCCGATGCGAGGCAGGTGGCCGAGGCGCTGAAAGCCCGCTTCGAGCGGCTGCGGCAGGACCAGGAAGGGCTGGCGCGGGCGATCGACCACCGCATCCGCAACGGCCTGCAAATGGTGAACGACATGCTGGCGCTGCAGGCCATGTCGCTCGGCGACACGGAGGCGGCGGCGCAGCTGGACGCGGCGGCCGGGCGCGTGCAGGCGGTGGCCGAGGCGCATGCGCATCTGCAGCGCCAGCCGGCCACCGGCCTCGTTTCCGCCCGGGACTATGTGGCGCTGCTCCTGCGCCGCCTGCGGCAATGCTGGCCCGATCCGGCCCGCCCCCTGCTCCTGCGGCCGGCGCCGGACCTCGCCGTGAGCGCCCTGGATGCGCCGCGCATCGGCATCATCGCCTGGGAGTTGCTGGTCAACGCCCTGCGGCATGGCCGGGGCCGCGTGGAGATTCTGCTCCAGGCCATGCAGGAGGCCAACCAGTTGCGCATCGTCGTGCGCGACGAGGGGCCGGGCCCGGATGCCGCCACGCTCGCCTCCACCAGCCGCCGGGGCAACCAGGAATCGGGGCTGGGGTTGATCCGCCTGATCGCCGGCGGCCATGCCGCCAGCGTCGAGCCGGGGCAGCCGGCCGGGGTGGGCATCACGGTCAGCCTGCGCCGCCCCCTCGCATGACGGCGGAAGGGCGGGCGGGCGCCGCCAGCAGCCAGAAGCGCAGCACCGCATCCTCCGCCACGCCCTGGCGGTAAAGCCCGGCCTTGCGCAGCCGGCGCAGGCGCTCCAGGCGGGACAGGGTGAAGAAGGGCGTCAGCAACGACAGCGTCTCGCGGGCCTCGGGGCTCAGCAGGGGCCCGGCATGGGCCAGGCTCTCCAGATGGCCCCGGAACACCGCCAGGAACCGCTCCGGCCCCCGCGTCAGGGCCGCGGCGCCGCGCCGCAGCAGCGAGGCCTGGGTTCCCACCTGGTTCGACCCGTGCTGGCGGTACAGAATGCCCGGCTCCGGATCGAACCGCAGGGCGCCACCCGCGCCGCTCACCAGCAGGTAGCACCACCAGTCATGCAGCGTGCCCGGCGGCGGGGGCGGCGCCGCCAGGACCAGCCGGCGGGCGGCCTCGTTCAGCACCAGGGTGCAGCCCGTCACCACGTTCTGCACCAGCGCGTTGCGGAAGCCGAGCGGGCGGCGCGGCAGGGGCGAGAGGCCGGTGGGCCGGAGCGTTGCGTCCACCAGACGCTGCCGGCCGCAGTAAAGGGCGGGCCGCTCCGCCGGCATGGCGGAGAGCGCCGCCTGGGCGCGGGCCAGCTTGTCCGGCATCCACACGTCGTCCTGGTCGCAGAAGGCATAGTGACCACCAGCCGGCGCGGCGGCCAGGAGGTGCATGAAGCTGCCCAGCACGCCGGCGCGCCCCGGCGGCGTCTCGGCCCGGAAGGCGCGGCCGGTGCGGTGGCCGAAGTCTTCCAGCAGTACCGTCGTGCCATCGGCGGAGCCGTCGTCGCGCCAGAGCAGGTTCCATTCGGCACCCTGCTGGGCGGTCAGGCTCTCGAGCTGCTCGGGCAGGAAGCGCGCGCCGTTGTAGGTGGCGAGAAGGACATGCAGCGGGGGCATCAGCCTCATCCGGCCCCGGCCATGGCGCGCGGCGCGGCCAGGATGGACGGCTCTCCCTCGCGCAGCGGCAGGAGGGGGCTGAAGAAGCCTTCCTGGGCAAGGCGCCCGCCCCAGCGCGCGCGCAGCCAGGACAAGGCCTCGGCCCGGGCGGCCCGGTCGGCCATGTCATCCTCCTGCCTTTGCCAGAGGCGGGAGAATGGCGTCCAGATCACCCGCAGCCCGGCCGCCCGCAGCTTCAGGCACAGATCCACATCCGACCAGCAGGGCAAGGGGGCCAGCCCGCCGACGGCCTCGAAGCTGGCCTTTCGCACGGCCAGGCAGGCGCCGCTCACGGCCGAGACGTCGCGCGGCAGCCGCAGCTGGCCGATATAGCCGCGGTCATCCTCCACCGCCTGCCCCAGCAGGGGCCAGGGCCTCGCGGGCGTTTCCCCATCGAGCACATAGCCGGCATGGCGGATCCGGCGGCCCGGCCCCAGCAGCATCGCCCCCACCGCGCCGATCTCGGGCCGCGCCGCCTGCGCCACCAGCTCGCTCAGCCAGTCCTCGCGGGCGGGCTCCACGCCAGGCTCCAGCAGGACCAGCACCTCGCCCCGCGCCTGCGCCGCCGCCGCGTTGAGCAGCGCGGCGCGCCCGGCCGCCGGGGGTCCGGGCAGCAGCCGCAGCCGCGGGTCCGTGCCGGCGGGAGCCGGCTGCCCCTTGCCGGCCGGCCAGATCAGCAGCAGTTCGGCCGGGGCGTGCCCGCCCATCTCCAGCAGGGGCAGCAAGGCCTCCACCCCTTCGGGCGCGGCGGGCAGGGCCAGGATCAGGCTGGCCATGGGGCGGGGGCGCGGCATGGCATGGCGGATGCGCGGCCATCCCGGCAGGTCGCCCTGCGGCACGACCTCGGCGCCATGCGCGCCGTTCTGCTCCAGATGCTCGGCCAGGGCCTTGCGGCCGGCGGCCGCGCAGCGCTCCAGCGCGCCCTCGGAGAAGGAGGTCGCCTCCGCGCCCTGCCGCCAGTGGTAGAGGATGGCGGGAATGTGCCGCACGCGCTCCACCCCCGCCGCCGCCACGCTGCGCAGCGCGAGGTCCCAGTCCTGGCTGCCCTCCAGCCCTTCCCGCAGCCCGCCCAGCCGGTTGAGCAGCTCCCGCCGGTAGACGCCGAGATGGCTGACCAGGTTCTGGCCCAGCAGGAGCTCGGGGTTCCAGCCGGGCTTGAAATAGGGGTCGTAGCGGCGGCCCTCGCCATCCACCTTGTCCTCGTCCGAGAAGAACAGGTCCGTCTCCGGATGGGCACGGATCTGCCGCGCCACCACGAACAGCGCCTGCGGCGGCAGCAGGTCGTCATGGTCCATCAACGCCACGAACTCGCCGCGCGCCAGCTCCAGCGCCGTGTTGCTGGCGGCGCTGATATGGCCGTTGCAGCTCCGGCGCACGGTGCGGATCCGCGCATCGGAGGCCGCCGCCTCGGCCAGCACGGCCTGCACATGCGGCGCGGGGGAGGCATCGTCGGCGATGCACATCTCCCAGTGCGGATAGGCCTGCGCGCGCACCGACGCGATGGCGGCGCGCAGGAGGGGCTCGGGCGTGTTGTAGACGGGCATCACCACCGAGATCAGCGGCGGGTCCGGCATGGCCAGCGCGGTGCGCACCATGCCCGCCAGCGCTGCCGGGCCCGGCGTGTCATGCTCCTCCACCCAGCGGCGATAGGCCTGGGGCGAGGGGCCCCAGCGGCGGGCGCTGAGGCGCGCCACCAGTTGCGCCAGGCCGGGGAGGTAGGGCGACATGTCCAGCATCAGGCGCCGGAGCGGGGTGAGGATGCGCGGATGGCGCCGGAGCCAGCTCCTGAGCCGGCCGGCGGAATCCGCGGGAGGGCGGCCTGGGGCCAGCGGCAGAACCGGCCTCGAACCTGTATCTTGTGTCGTTTGCACCATGCGATACGAAGCTTATGGCAACCGCCATGGGGCGAGGCAAATCATCTGCACGACAACAGCCAGACCCGCCCTCGGGTTTTCCTGGCCGGAACCGCGCAGCCATGAAATCCTCCTCTGGTTTTTTCCTGGGCCTTCTTCTGGAAGGAAGATCGCCATTGTTCTTCAGCGCTGCCTGCTTTGCCGGTTCCGCAACCATGGCGGGTGGTGCCACGCTTCACTCCAAGGAAGTCGCTCGTCTCCGGGCAGCCGCCCCGGGAGATGGCCGCCGGAGCTGGCGCCGGCATGCCGCATGGCCTTCCCCTTGACCGGGCGGTGCCAGTTCCCAACGCATAGGCCAGGACAACCACAGCTGGAGGACCGCTTCCGGATGTTCGCCCCCACCCCGCCTTCCCGCGCGGCTGCCCGCGCCTGAAACGGACGCACCGCATGGACATCGCCCCTTCCGGCGCCCCCCCGCTCGACAATGACGGTTTTCCCGTGGCGGCCACCGCCTCGTTGCAGGAGGGCCGCTCCACCACCCTCAAGCATGACGACACCTTTGCCCTGTTCGGCCATGCGGGGGATCTCGGCGGCAGCCCGGAAGGGCTCTACCACCGCGACACGCGCTACCTGTCGCACTTCTCGCTCTGGCTGAACGGCGCGCGCCCCATGCTGCTGAGCGCCGCCCTGCAGGACGACAACGCCGCCCTCACCTGCGACCTGACCAATCCCGACCTGCCGGCGGGCGCGGGGCTGAACGCGGTGCCGCACGACCTCCTGCACCTGCGCCGCAGCCGCTTCCTCTGGAACGGCGCCATCCATGAGCGGCTCGCCCTGCGCAACTTCGACGACCGCCCGCACCGCCTGCGGCTCGAGCTGCGCTTCGCCGCCGACTTCGCCGACCTGTTCGAGGCGCGCGGCGCCCGGCGCGAACGGCGCGGCACGCTCCACCCTCCCCTGCTGGAGCAGGACCGGGTCACCCTTTCCTATACCGGGCTGGACCGTGAGCGGCGCCGGACCACGCTGCGCTTCGACCCGGCGCCCGCGCTGCTGGAGGCCGGGCGGGCGGTCTACGAGATCACCCTGCCGCCCGGCGGCCGCCAGGCCCTGTTCATCGAGGTCGGCTGCGACCGGGAGCCGGCGCCCTGCCCGGCGCGGAAGGCCTTCGGCCTGGCGCTCCGCCAGGGGCGGTGGGCGCAGCGGCGCCATGATGCGCGCCTGGCCAGCCTGGACAGCAGCAACGACATCTTCAACGAGACCATGCGCCGCGCCGCGGCCGACCTCGCCATGCTGGTGACCCAGACGCCGGAGGGGCCCTACCCCTATGCCGGCATCCCCTGGTACAGCACCGCCTTTGGCCGCGACGCGCTGATCTCGGCCTGGCACACGCTGTGGTACGACCCATCCCTCGCCCGCGGCGTGCTGCGCTTCCTGGCCGCGCACCAGGCCACGGAGGCGGACCCGGCCACCGATGCCGAGCCCGGCAAGATCCTGCACGAGACGCGGCAAGGCGAGATGGCGCGGCTCGGCGAGGTGCCGTTCCGCCGCTATTACGGCAGCGTCGATTCCACCCCCCTCTTCGTCATGCTGGCCGGCGCCTATCTCGACCGCACCGGCGACCTCGAGACGCTGCGCGGCCTGCGGCCGAACATCGAGGCGGCGCTGGGCTGGATCGACCGGCATGGCGACATGGATGGCGACGGCTTCGTCGAATACCGCCGCAAGCGGCCGGACGGGCTGCTGAACCAGGGCTGGAAGGACAGCCACGACGCCATCTTCCACGCCGATGGCCGGATGGCGGAGGGACCGATCGCGCTGGTCGAGCTGCAGGCCTATGTCTATGGCGCCTGGCGCGCCGCCGCCCGCATCTTCCGCCGCATGGGGGACCCGCTGCCGGCGGAGGGCCTCGACCGCCGCGCCAACGCGCTGCGCCTGGCCTTCGACGAGCGGTTCTGGGACGAGGCGCTTGGCACCTATGTCCTGGCGCTCGACGGGCGGAAGCAGCCCTGCCGTGTCCGCAGCTCCAATGCCGGGCACGCGCTCTTCGCCGGCATTGCCCTGCCGGAGCGCGCCGAGCGGCTGGTCCACACCCTGCTGGAGCCGGACTTCTTCTCGGGCTGGGGCATCCGCACCATCGCCGCCGGGCAGTCGCGCTACAACCCGATGAGCTACCACAACGGCTCCGTCTGGCCGCACGACAACGCGCTGATCGCCGAGGGGCTGGCCCGCTACGGCTTCCGCCGCCAGGCAGGGAAGATCTTCTCCGCCCTGTTCGATGCCTCCACCTATGTCGAGCTGCGCCGCCTGCCGGAGCTGTTCTGCGGCTTTCCCCGCCGCCGCGGCCAGGGCCCGACGCTCTACCCCGTGGCCTGCGCGCCCCAGGCCTGGGCGGCCAGCACGCCCTTCGCGATGCTGGGCGCCTGCCTCGGCCTCGGCTTCGAGCCCGGAACCCGCTGCATCCATTTCGACCAGCCGGTGCTGCCCCGCTTCCTGGACGCGGTGACGCTGCGCGACCTGCAACTGGGCGACGGGCGCCTCGACATCACCTTCCGGCGGGCGGGCGACGAGGTGGCGATGCATGTGCTGCGCCGCTCGGGCGGCTTGCAGGCCCTGCTCCGCAGCGGCTGAGCCGCGCCGGCCACCCGCGCCTCACCGCACGGCAACGGGGCCCGCCCGTCCCGCCATGGCTCCGGAGGGTGTCACGAGACTGACACGCCTCCGTCATTCACCCGTCGCCCACGCGCTTTAAGCGGTCCGCCCCGAAGAGACCGACGGATCGGATGGCCGCATGGCGCGACGGAAGAATGTTCTGCTGATTGTTGTGGACCAGTGGCGGGCGGACTTCGTGCCCGCGCTGGGGGCCGGGTTTCTGCGAACCCCGAACCTGGACCGGCTGTGCCGGGAAGGTGTCACCTTCCGCAACCACGTCACCAACGCCGTGCCCTGCGGCCCGGCGCGGGCCAGCCTGCTGACCGGCCTCTACCTGATGAACCACCGGGCGGTGCAGAACACCGTGCCGCTCGACTCCCGCCACATGAACCTCGGCAAGGCGCTGCGCCGCATCGGCTACGACCCGGCGCTGATCGGCTACACCACCTCGACGCCCGACCCGCGCACCACCGGCGGGCGCGACCCGCGCTTCACCACGCTGGGCGACCTGATGGAGGGCTTCCGCGCCGTCGGCGCCTTCGAGCCCAGCATGGACGGCTATTTCGGCTGGCTGGCGCAGAAGGGCTACGCGCTGCCCGAGAAGCGCGAGGACATCTGGCTGCCGGAGGGCGAGGACAGCGTGCCCGGCGCCACCGACCGGCCCTGCCGCATCCCGGCCGAGCTGTCGGACACCGCCTATTTCACCGAGCGCGCCCTGACCTACCTGAAGGGCAAGGGCGACCGGCCCTGGTTCCTGCATCTCGGCTACTGGCGGCCGCACCCGCCCTTCATCGCGCCAGCGCCCTACAACACCATGTACAGCCCGGCGGACATGCCCGCGCTGCACCGCCGCGCCACCTGGCAGGAGGAGGCCGCGCAACACCCGCTGCTGGACTTCTACCTGCGCGGCATCAGCCAGGGCTCGTTCTTCCATGGCGCGGGCGGCGCCGCGAGCGCGCTGGACGAGGCCGCCATCCGCACCATACGCGCCACCTATGCCGGCCTCATCACCGAGGTGGACGACGCGCTCGGCCAGGTCTTCGCCTATCTCGACGAGACGGGGCAGTGGGATGACACCATGGTCATCTTCACCTCCGACCATGGCGAGCAGCTGGGCGACCACTACCTGCTCGGCAAGATCGGCTACCATGACGAGAGCTTCCGCATCCCGCTGGTGGTCAAGGAAGCCGGCCCTTCGCCGCGCGCGGGCGAGATCGAGAGCGCCTTCACCGAGAGCGTGGACGTGCTGCCCACCATCCTCGAATGGCTCGGCGGCGAGGCGCCCCGCGCCTGCGACGGCCGCTCCATCCTGCCCTTCCTGCAAGGGGGCCGGCCCGATGGCTGGCGCGACCATCTCTTCTACGAATACGATTTCCGCGACGTGCACTACTCGAAGCCGGAGACGGCGCTCGGGCTCGGCATGGACGACGCGTCGCTCTGCGTGGTGCAGGACGAGCGGTGGAAATACGTCCACTTCTCCGGCCTGCCGCCGCTGCTCTTCGACCTGCGGCGCGATCCGCAGCAATTCGAGAATCTCGCGGCCGACACGGCGCATGCCGCGGTCGTCGCCGAATACGCGCAGAAGGCGCTGTCGCACCGCATGCGGCACGCCGAGCGCACCCTGACCCATTTCCGCGCCACCCCGGGTGGCCTTGAGGAGCGCAATCCATGATGACGCCCCGCCGTTCCCTCCTGCTCGGCGCCGGCGGCGCGCTGGGCCTCTCCGCCCTGCCGCGCTTCGCCATCGCGCAGGCTGACAATCGCCCCGCCATCGCCATCGCCGTGCAGAAGATCAGCAACAGCAACACGCTGGAAGTGCTGCGCGAGCAGTCCAATGTCGGCGAGCGCGTGCTGTTCTCCTCGCTCTGGGAGGGGCTGATCGGGCGCAACTGGCTGGGCGGCCTCGGCGCCGTGCCGGAGCTGGCGACCGAGTGGAAGCGCGTCAGCGACCAGGTGGTGGAGCTGAAGCTGCGCCCCGGCGTGAAGTTCCACAACGGCGACGAGATGACGGCCGAGGACGTGGCCTTTACCTTCGGCCCCGAGCGCATGTTCGGCGAGACCAACCCGACGGCGCAGGGCCGCACCATCCAGGTGAGCGGCGAGCGCATCCCGACGCGCGCGGGGCGCGACCTGCCGGCGGAGGTGCCCGCCGTGGCCCGCCGCTCCTGGCCGGCGCTGGAGCGCGTCGAGATCGTGGACCGGCACACGGTGCGCTTCCACAACGCGACGCCGGACGTGACGCTGGAAGGCCGCCTTTCCCGCTATGGCAGCCAGATCATCAGCAAGCGCGGCTATGTCGAGGCCGAGACCTGGTTCGACTGGGCGCGCAAGCCCATCCTCACCGGCCCCTACAAGGTGGCCGAGTTCCGCCCCGACCAGCTTCTCCGCCTCGTCGCCCACGATGAATACTGGGGCGGGCGGCCGCCGCTGAAGGAGATCCGCTTCGTCGAGGTGCCGGAGGTCTCGGCGCGCATCAACATGCTGCGCTCGGGCGAGGTGCAGTTCGCCTGCGACATCCCGCCCGACCAGATCGGCGGCATCGAGGGCGACCGCCGCTACGAGGTGCAGGGCGGCACCATCCTCAACCACCGCCTGACCTGCTTCGACAAGAACCACCCGCAGCTCGTCGATCCGCGCGTGCGCCGCGCCTTCACCCACGCCATCGACCGGCAGGCGATCGTGGACAGCCTGTGGGCCGGCCGCACTGTGGTGCCGAAGGGCCTGCAATGGGACTATTACGGCGAGATGTTTGTCTCCGACTGGAGCGTGCCGGCATACGACCCGGCCGAGGCGCAGCGCCTGCTGAAGGAGGCCGGCTACAAGGGCGACCCGATCCCCTACCGCCTGCTCAACAACTACTACACCAACCAGACGCCGACGGCGCAGGTGCTGGTGGAGATGTGGAAGCAGGTCGGCCTCAACGTGCAGATCGAGATGAAGGAGAACTGGTCGCAGATCCTCTCGCGCGAGCCGGGCCGCGCGGTGCGGGACTGGTCCAACAGCGCGCCCTTCAACGATCCCGTCTCCTCCATCGTCAACCAGCACGGGCCGAACGGCCAGCAGCAGCAGGTGGGCGAGTGGAGCAACGAGGAGATGAACCGCATCTCCGTCGAGCTGGAGACCAGCACGGACCGCGCCCGCCGCAAGCAGGTCTTCCGCCGCATGCTGGAGATCTGCGAGCGCGAGGACCCCGCCTACACCGTGCTGCACCAGAACGCGACCTTCACCGCCAAGCGGCGCGACATCGGCTGGAAGGCGGCGCCCGCCTTCGCGATGGACTTCCGCGCCGGCAACTGGAAGGGCTGAGGGCATGGCGGGAGCCCTCGTCGAGATCCGCGGCCTCGCCGTCAGCTTCGACGGGCTGCCGGCGCTGCGCGGCGTCGATCTCGCCATCGGGCGGGGCGAGGCCGTGGCGCTGGTGGGCGAATCCGGCTGCGGCAAGTCGGTCACCTGGCTGGCGGCGCTCGGCCTGCTGCCGGGCAAGGCGAGGGTTTCCGGCAGCGTGACCCTGGAGGGCACCGAGCTGATCGGTGCCCCCGCCGCCACGCTGGACCGCGTCCGTGGCGGCCGCGTCGCCATGATCTTCCAGGATCCGGCGAGCAGCCTGAACCCCGTCCATCGCATCGGCCGCCAGATCGCCGAGGCGCTGCGGCTGCACAGGGGCCTCCATGGCGCCGCCGCGCGCGAGGAGGCGCGCCGGCTGCTCGACCAGGTGGGCATGCCGGATGCGCGCCGGCGGCTCGATGCCTATCCGCACGAGCTCTCGGGCGGCCAGAACCAGCGCGTGATGATCGCCATGGCGCTGGCCGGCCGGCCCGAGCTGCTGGTGGCCGACGAGCCGACCACGGCGCTCGACGTCACCATCCAGGCGCAGATCCTGGAGCTGCTGGCGGAGATCCGGCGCGACACCGGCATGGCGCTGGTGCTGGTCAGCCACGACCTCGGCGTCGTGGCCGAGACCTGCGAGCGGGTCTGCGTCATGTATGCCGGCCGCGTCGTCGAGGAGACGACGGCGGAAAGGCTGTTCGCGAGCCCGGCGCACCCTTACGCGCGCGGCCTGATGGCGGCGCTGCCGCCGATGGAGGGGCCGCGCCGGCCGCTCGCCGCGATCCCCGGCGGCGTGCCGGAGCCCTGGGCCATGCCGCGCGGCTGCGCCTTCGCCCCGCGCTGCCCGCGCCGCGGCACGGCCTGCGAGGCCGCTCCGCCGCCGCTGGCGGAGGTGGCGCCCGCCCACCGCGCCGCCTGCCTCTACCCCGGAGCCGCCGCCATGGTCTCGCCAGCGCCGCGGATGGTGCCCGCATGAGCACGCTGCTGAAGGCCGAGGGCCTGGTCCGCCGCTACGCCATGCGGCGCGGCTGGTTCGGCCGCCCCGTCGAGGTGCGGGCGCTGGATGGCGTCTCCCTTTCCCTGGAGCATGGGCGCACGCTGGGGCTGGTGGGCGAATCCGGCTGCGGCAAGTCCACCACCGGGCGGCTGGTGCTGGGGCTGGAAACGCCGGACGAGGGCCGCGTCACCTTCGAGGACCAGCCCCTCCCCGCCCCCGGCACCGCCGAGTGGCGCCGGCTGCGGGCGCGGATGCAGATGGTCTACCAGGATCCGCTGGGTGCGATGGACCGGCGCCTGACCATCGGCGCGCAGGTGGCCGAGCCATGGGCGATCCATGACCGGTCCTCCTCGCCCGAGCGGGTGGCGGCGCTGCTGCGGAGCGTCGGGCTGCGGCCCGACCACGCGGCGCGCTACCCGCACGAGCTTTCGGGCGGCCAGCGGCAGCGCGCCGTGCTGGCCCGCGCCCTGGCCACCGACCCCGCCCTGCTGGTCTGCGACGAGCCGATCAGCGCGCTCGACGTCTCGATCCAGGCGCAGGTGATGAACCTGCTGTCCGAGATACAGGCGGAGCGCGGCGTGGCGCTGCTGTTCATCAGCCACGACCTGCGCGCCGTGCGGCAGATGAGCCACCGCGTGGCGGTGATGTATCTCGGCCGCATCGTCGAGGAAGGCGAGCCGGACGCCGTGCTGCACGACCCGGCCCACCCCTATTCGCAGGCGCTGGTCTCGGCCATCCCGCACCCGCAGCGGCGCGGCCAGCGCATCGTGCTGCAGGGCGACCCGCCCAGCCCGGCGGCGCGGCCGGCGGGCTGCGCCTTCCATCCGCGCTGCCCGGTGGCCAGCGCCCGCTGCGCCGTGGACACTCCCGCCCTGAGGCCACGCGCCGATGGCCGGCTGGTCGCCTGCCATGTGGCGCATGGCGAGATCCCGGCCGGCCATGGCCTTCCCGCCCCCACCCTTGCCAAGGCTGCCTGAATGCTGCGTTTCCTCGGCCTGCGCCTCGGGCGTTCCCTGCTGACGCTGGTGCTGGTGGTCACCTTCGCCTTCGTGGTGCTGCGCCTGTCGGGCGACCCCGCGCTGCTGATCATGTCGGCCGACGCGCCGCCGGAGGCGGTCGCCGCCTTCCGCCGCGCCTGGGGCCTCGATGACCCGCTCTGGGTGCAGTATGTCCGCTACTTCGGCGCCATCTTCCATGGCGACCTCGGCAACTCCATGCGCGACGGGCGCGGCGCGCTGGAGCTGGTGGGGGAGCGTATCCCGGCCACGCTGGCGCTCACCGTGCCGGCGCTGCTGATCAAGCTCTGCCTCGGCATCCCGGCGGGGATCTACGCCGCCCTGCACCGCAACTCCCTGGCCGACCGGGCGGTGATGCTGCTGGCGGTCGCCGGCTTCACCGTGCCCTCCTTCGTGCTGGGCCTGCTGCTGGTGCTGCTGTTCGCCGTGCAGCTCGGCTGGCTGCCCTCGGGCGGGCAGGAAAGCTGGCGCCACGCCATCCTCCCGGTCATCACGCTCGGCCTCGGCGGCGCGGCGGTGCTGGCAAGGTTCACACGCTCCGCCATGCTGGAGGTGCTGGGCCAGCCCTACATGCGCACGGCGCTGGCCAAGGGCGTGCCCTGGCGCGTGGCGGTGCGCGGCCATGCCCTGCCCAACGCGGCCATCCCCACCGTGACCATCGTGGGCTTCATGATCGGCAGCCTGCTGGCGGGCGCCGTGGTGGTGGAGAGCGTGTTCTCCTGGCCCGGCGTCGGCCGGCTGCTGGTGGTGGCGGTCGCCAACCGGGACCTCGCGGTGGTGCAGGCCATCCTGCTGCTGGTCGCCGCCACCATGATCACCGCCAACCTGGTGGTGGACCTGCTTTATGGCGTGCTGGACCCGCGCCTGCGGAACGGCGCGCGGGGAGCCGCCTGATGTCCGACGCGACGCTCGATGCCACCTCCGCCCCGGCCGAGGCCGTGGCGCCGCCGAAGCCCCGCCGGAGCCCTCTGCCGCCCCTGGTGGCCCTCGCCCTCCTCTGGATCGCGCTGATGCTGGGGGTGGCGCTGCTGGCGGAATGGATCACGCCCTATTCCATCACCGCGCTCGACCTGCGCAGCCGGCTGGCCCCGCCCGTCTTCATGGGCGGCACATGGGCCCACCCGCTGGGCACGGACGAGCTGGGGCGGGACGTGCTGAGCCGCCTCATCGTCTCCATCCGCATCTCGCTGCTGATCGCCTTCGGCGCGGCGGTGCTCTCGGCGGTGATCGGCGTGACGATGGGCTTCCTGGCCGCGCATTTCCGTGGCCTGGTGGAGCAGGCGGTGCTGGCGCTGGTCGATTTCCAGGCGGCCATGCCCTTCCTGATCCTGGCGCTCTCGGTGCTGGCCTTCTTCGGCAACTCGCTGGTCCTGTTCGTCTGCCTGCTCGGGCTGCACGGGTGGGAACGCTATGCGCGCATCGCCCGCGGCCTGGCCGTCAGCGCGGGCGCGCAAGGCTATGCGGCGGCGGTGCGGCAGCTCGGCGCCACGCCCTGGCGGATCTATGGCCGGCATGTGCTGCCCAACATCGCCTCCACCCTGATCGTCTCGATGACGCTCGCCTTCCCCGAGATCATCCTGCTGGAAAGCGGCCTCTCCTTCCTGGGCCTTGGCGTGCAGCCGCCGCAGACCTCGCTCGGCAACATGGTGGGCTATGGGCGGGAATACCTGACGCGGGCGCCCTGGATCCTGCTTTCCCCCTCGGCGGTGATCGTGCTCACCACCCTGTCCGTCAGCCTGCTGGGCGACTGGCTGCGCGACCGGCTGGACCCGACCCTGCGCTGAGGACGGCGCAGTCATCCTGGCGGCACGGCCACGGCCCGGCGGAGGACACTCTGCCGGGCTGTTGCTTTCTTGCCGCTCTCCGGCACCACGATGCAGAGAGCCTGCAACCTGATCTGGTGGATGATCGCTCCACTCCATACCATATCTAGCGAAGAGCCTGAGACCGATTCGCAACTTGGCGCTTCGTGGAACAGCCTTCCGGAGCCTTTCCCATGGATGGATTCAGCCAGCCGCTTCACGCCCCGACCGGCCGCCCCCCGGAAGCGCCGATGCCGGGCGGGAGCTTCGGCGAGGCGCCGCTGGCCGCGCGCCCGCTGGACCGCGGCATGGGCCTGGCCGTCGGCCGCCGCACCGTCTTCCGCCCCGAAGACGGGGAGGATTTCGGCCGGGTGGCCGAGCGCGTGGCCGCTGGCAACATCGGCCTCCTCGGCGCGGGCGGGGCGCTGGAGACGGAGCGCGCGCGGCTGCGCAACGCCATCGCGACCGGCGCGCTGCTCACCTCCGGCCGGCACCTCCAGCATGGCGACGCCGCCCAGCCGGGGCGCAACATGGAGGTGTTCACCAATTGCGCCACGGCCATCACCTCCTTCGCCGAGTTCTACCTGCTGCTGAACGGCTCCGGCGTCGGCCGCGCCTATGACGATGCGCTGATCACCACCGACTGGGGCCAGGCACCGACCCTCGGGCTGTATCTCTCGCCCGACCACGCGGACTATCCGCGCGACGCCGCGTCGCTCTGCCGCTTCGGCATTGAGATGGGCCTGCTGCCCTGGGACACCACGCCCGAGCGGTTCGGCGCCACGGCCGAGGCCACGGTGCGGGGGTTCCTGGCCGAGGGGCTGCTGCCCTCGCTCGATGCCCTGCCGGCGGGCGCCGTGCTGCACCGGGTGGAGGACAGCCGCGAGGGCTGGGCCAAGGCGGTCGAGGTGCTGGAGGCCATGGCCTTCCGCGCCGAGCGCGACCGCACCCTGGTGATCGACCTTTCCGCCATTCGCCCCGCCGGCAGCCCGATCAGGGGCATGCAGGGCCGCCCCTCCTCCGGCCCCATCTCGCTGCTGCGTGGGCTGATCAACATCCGCCGCCACGTCATCGAGCCGGCGCGCGGGCGGGACCCGGAGAGCGAGGCGCTGCAGCCCTGGGAGCAGGCGCTGCTGGTGGACCACCACCTCTCGGTCGAGGTGCAGGTGGGCGGCGCCCGCCGCGCCGCCCGCATGGCCACCAAGTCGTGGCGCGACCCGGGCATCCGCCGCTTCATCCGCGCCAAGTCGGAGGGCGGGCTGTGGACGGCCAACCACTCAGTCATGGTGGACCGCGCGTTCTGGCGGCTGCTGCGCGAGGGCGGCGCCGGCGATCCGCTGGCCGCCCAGGCGCGCATGGTGTTCGACGAGGTGACGGCCTGCGCCTACATCAACGGCGAGCCCGGCTTCATCAATGGCGACCTGCTGGAGGACCACCGCACCGGCGCCGCCTGGAACAAGCCGGTGCACGAGGATGGCCGCGACTTCCGCTCCGCCCGCTACCAGGTGGATGCCGCGGCCGGCCTGCTGGCCGAGGCCTCGCGCCGCGCCGCCAGGGCGCGCTTCCCCGTCACCACCAACCCGTGCGGCGAGATCGCGCTGCATGTCACGGGCGGCTACTGCGTCATCGCCGATTTCGCGCCCCTGCTGGCCTGCCCCGCGGCGTTCGGCAGCTTCCGGCCCGGCGCGGCGCCAGGGGATGTGGCGGCGCCATGGGACCGGCGCGTGGAGGACGCGGTGCGCCTCGGCGTGCGCTTCCTGATCCGCGCCAACCGGATGGACGCGCTCTATGGCGAGGAGGTGGCGCGCACCAACCGCATCGGCATCGGCCCCACGGGGCTGCACGAATGGGCCTGGATGCGCTTCGGCCTCGGCTTCCGCGACCTGCTGGACGAACGCCGCGCGGCGCCCTTCTGGGCCATGCTGCGCCGCCTTTCCGCCGCCGCGAAGGACGAGGCCGTGGCCTATTCCGCCACGCTCGGCATGGCGCCGCCCACGACCGTGACGACGGTGAAGCCGGCCGGCACCACCAGCAAGCTGTTCGGGCTGACGGAGGGGGCGCATCTCCCCGCGCGCCGGCAATACCTGCGCTGGGTGCAGTTCCGGGGCACGCGCGAGGCCGGCACGGGGGCCTGGGCTCCCGGTTCCGACCCGCTGCTGGCCGATTACGCGGCGCGCGGCTACCCGCTGCGCGCGCTGCGCAGCTTCCCCGGCATGACCGTCGTGGGCTTCCCCACCGTGCCACTGGCGCAGCGCCTGGGCATGGAGGAGGCCCTCGTCACCGCACCGGAGGCCACGCCGGAGGAGCAGTATCGCTGGCTGCGCCTGCTGGAGGCGAACTGGATCGGGGCGGAGCGGGGCAACCAGGTCAGCTACACGCTGAAGGTCTACACCGACCGCCACGATCTGGACGCCTTCCGCGCCATCGTCCGCGAGCACCAGCCGCAGGTGCGATGCTGCTCCGTGCTGCCGAGCCGGCCGGATGCGGAGCTGGGCTACGAGTATCTCCCCGAGGAGGAGGTATCCACCGCCCGTTTCGCTGCCCTGGTGGAGAACATCCGCGACGGCGCGGTGCGCGAGGCGGTGGACTGGGCGCACCTGCAATGCGCCAGCGGGGTGTGCCCGATCTGAGGGCCACGGGCTCCTGGCGGCGCGGGAGGTTGGGCCACCGCACGCCAGGAGCTGGCGCCACCACCAGGCCAAGGGCGGAAAGGTGAAAATCTCGCCGCCGCCGCTGTCCCTCCCGCGCTCTCATCCGTCTGCATCGGTGCAGCCCGCAGTTCCTGGGCGGGCGATCCTGCGCCAGGAGGGCCGCCCATCCGCACGCCCGGAACGCTGCGCGCAGCGCTGACAGCCCACCGGCGGCACACTCCCCCGGCACAAGGCCGGCAGACCTCGCCTTCCTATCCCTTTGAGGAACTCCGCATGTCGCGTCTCGACTCCCTGTTGCACCGCCGCCTGCCCGGCCTCCTGGTCGCGGGCACGCTGCTGATCGGCGCGGGCGCCGCCCTGGCCCAGACCGCCTTCGAACCCATGGACCGCGCGGCCAACCATCAGCTCCGCTTCACGGCGGCCGAGCAGGGCCGGCCCATCCATGCGGGCGGCGAGGTCGCCGTGGCCGGGCAGGGCTTCCGCCCCGGGCAGAAGGTGACGCTGCTCTATGGCGCGACCCCGCTGCCGGGCGGCACCCTGGTGGCCGACGCCGAGGGCAAGGTTTCCGGCCGGATGACGATCCCGGCCGAGGCCGAGGCCGGCACCTACCCGATCGTGGTGGTGGCGCAGGGGCCCTACAACGCGACCATCGCCTCGCTGAAGGTCTCGCCCCGTATCCCCCTCTCCGGGCAGGAGGGGTTCGAGCTCAAGGAGGCGCAGGTCGCGCGCGGCCTGTACCAGTCCGCCTACAGCGCGCGGAACAAGGCGCTGTTCGTCACCTCCGCCGTGGGCCGCCCGCCGGTGCGCCAGTCCGAGCTGCTGCGCCTCGACCCGGAGACGCTGGCCGTGGTCGCGCGCGTCACGCCGCAGGCCGCCCCCGGCCGCGGCGCCGCGGCGGATGGCGGCGTCTATGCCGTCTATGGCATCGGCGTGGATGACGCGAACGACACCGTCTGGGTGACGAATTCCCGCCAGAACACCGTCGCGGTGTACCGGCAGTCCGACCTCGCCCTGGTGCGCCAGTTCGAGCCGGGCACGGTGAACCACGTGCGCGACGTGGCGATCGACCCGCAGGCGGGCAAGGCCTTCGTCAGCGCCACCTTCCGGCCGGAGGTGGTGGTGTTCGGCACCGGCAAGCCGGAGGTTTCCAACCGTATCGAGATCCCCTCCGGGGTGCGCGGCGGCACCTTCTCCGCCGCCAGCCTCTCGCTGGACGCCAAGGCGCACCGCCTCTACGTGGTGAGCAACACCACCAACGAGGTGGCCGTCATCGACACCCGCACGGACAAGGTGGAGAAGGTGCTGCCCGTGCCCGGCGCGCGCGGCTCCATCGGCGTCTCGCATGACCCGCGGAGCGGCCGCATCTTTCTGGGCCCGGCGCCGCTGGCCAACCACGTCTCCGCCGGTCCGGACGGCACGGTCTATGCCGTGGACAAGTCCGCCAATGCGCGCCAGGAGGAGGGCGACACCCTGCTGCGGATCCGTCCGCGCTCCTGAGTCCGTTCCCCTCGCGCTGGCGGCGCCGGCGCGAGGGAGACAGCCGTGAAGGGGGAGAGGCCGGGGAACCCTCCTGCCTCCTCCCTCCGCCGCCCCCGCCCTTGCCAAGCGCGAATGGGACGCATTATCAGCCCTGTGGCCACTGGCGGGCAGCGGGCGGCATGCATGCGCCGCGCCGCGAGCCCTCCGGCACGCCGCCGCCGGCCATCAGCGCCCCGCATTCTGCTTTTCTCCCCTTCCGCCTTCCTTCCGCCAAGGACCGAGCATGACCCGTGACGATGGCACCGGCGCCCCAGACCCGCGGAAGGACAGGGTCCTCCTGGCCCTCATGGCCACCACCTTCTGCGGCAGCATGGCGATGATGGCCTTTGTCGCCCTCATCGGCCCCATCGCCCGGGTGGCGGGGCTGGCACCCTGGCAGGCCGGCATGGCCGTCACCGCCTCGGGCGTCATGTGGATGCTGGGGGCCCGCCCCTGGGGCCTGGCGAGCGACCGGCACGGGCGCCGCGCCGTGTTGCTGGTGGGCGCGCTGGGCTTCACCCTCTCCTACTGGGCCCTGTGCCTGGTGATCGATGCGACGCTGCGCTGGCAGGTGCCGGTCACGCTTGCCTTTATCGGCCTTGTCGCCGGGCGCGCCCTGGTGGGCGGCACCTATGCCGCCATTCCCGCCGCCGCCGGCGCCCTGATTGCCGACCGGGTGCCGCCCGAGCGCCGCGCGGCGGCGATGGCGATGCTCGGCACCGGCAGCGGCGCGGGGCTGGTGGTCGGCCCGGCGCTGGCCGCGTTGCTGGCGCGGCACGGGCTGAGCCTGCCACTGATCTTCACGGCCGTGCTGCCGCCGCTCGCGCTGCTGGTGCTTTGGCTCCTGCTGCCGGCGCATCCCGCGCAACCCCGCCCGCCGCGGAAGGCGCTGCCGCTCTGGGACCCGCGCCTGCGGCACCCGCTCATCACCGGCTTCACCGCCATGTTCAGCGTGGCGATCGCACAGGTCACCATCGGCTTCTATGCCCTGGATCATCTGGGCCTGCCGCCGGACGCCGCGGCGCAGGCCGCCGGCACGGCGCTGATGCTGGTGGGCATCTCCCTCGTGCTGTCGCAGGCCCTCGCCACGCGGCTGCGCATCGCGCCGGCGCGGATGATCGGCATCGGCACGCTGGTCGCCGCCGCCGGCTTCGGCTCGGTCGCGCTCGTGACCGAGGCCTGGATGCTGGGCGCCTGCTACTTCGTCGCCGCCGCCGGCATGGGCTGGGTCTTTCCCGCCTTCTCGGCCATGACGGCGAATGCCGTTGGCCCGCAGGAGCAGGGCGGCGCGGCGGGCGCGGCGGGCGCGGCGCAGGGCCTTGGCATGGTGCTCGGCCCCGTCGCCGGAAGCCTGCTCTACATGCTCGGCCACACGCTGCCCTACCTGCTGGTGGCCCTGATGCTGCTGGCCGTCTCCCTGTCCATGTGGGCCCGCCCCCGGCCGGCGCCATCGGCCGCCAGCCAGGGACCCGGCTGAACGCGCAATCCTCCCGCTGCGCCCCCGCGCGGGGCGCGGTTCCCCTCCCTCCGGCGGAGCCTCACGCCATGCAGCACCTGATCGAACGCCTCGCCGCCCGGCAGCAGGATCTCGCCGACTTCCGCCACGACCTGCACCGCCACCCCGAGATGGGCTTCGAGGAACGCCGCACGGCGGCGCTCGTCGCCCAGCGGCTCCGCGCCTGTGGCATCGCGGTGGAGGAAGGGCTGGCGGGCACCGGCGTGATAGGCACGCTGAAGGGCCACCGCCCCGGGGGGCGCAGCATCGCGCTGCGGGCCGACATGGACGCCCTGCCGATCCAGGAGGCCACCGGCCTGCCCTATGCCTCCGCCACGCCTGGCGTGATGCATGCCTGCGGCCATGACGGCCACACCACCATGCTGCTCGGCGCGGCGGAGGAACTGGCGCGGAACCCGGATTTCGCCGGCACCGTCCACTTCATCTTCCAGCCCGCCGAGGAAGGCCTGGGCGGCGGGCGGCGCATGGTGGAGGAGGGGCTGTTCCGCCGCTTCCGCGCCGATACCGTCTTCGGCCTGCACAACGAGCCGGGGCTGCCGCTCGGCCGCTTCGGCCTGCGCGCGGGGCCGATGCTGGCCAATGTGGACAGCTGGTCCGTCACCTTCCGGGGCACGGGCGGGCATGGCGCCGTGCCGCACCGCGCGACCGACCCGACCCAGCCGCTGGCCGCCTTCATCGGTGCCCTGCAAGGCATCATCGGCCGCAACCTGCCGGCGCGGGAGACGGGGGTGCTGAGCGTCGGCCACATCGCCGCCGGCGATGCGCGGGCGCCCAACGTCATCCCCGCCGAGGCGCGGGTTTCCGGCACCGGCCGCTCCTTCCGCCCCGAGATCCGCGAGACCATGGGGCGGCGGCTGGGCGAGCTCGCCATGTCGCTGGCCACCGCCCATGGCTGCACGGCCGCGGTGGAATACCGGCACGACTATCCGGCCCTGGTGAACACGGCCGGGGAGGTGGCGCTCGCCGCCCGCGCCGCCGCCGCCCTGGTGGGCGAGGGGCAGGTGGATACGGACTTCCCGCCGATCACGGCGGGCGAGGACTTCGCCTACATGCTCCAGGAGCGCCCCGGCGCCTTCATGCTGGTGGGCAATGGCGTGGCGGAGGATGGCAGCTTCCACCATGTCCACACGCCCCGTTACGACTTCAACGACGCGCTGCTGCCGCTCGGTGCCGCCTACTGGGTGAGCCTCGTCGCGCATGTGCTGGGCGGGGCGGACGCGGAGGGCGGCGCATGACGGCCGGCCGCCGCGCCCTGCTGACCATGGCGGGACTGGGCATTGGCGGGCTGGGCGTGGCCGGCGCCCTCCCCGCTCTGGCGCCCCGCGCCGCCCGGGCGCAGCGCGTGCCGAACCGGCCCGCCGAGGTGATCGAGGACCCGCTGGTGGAACGCTTCGACCTCGGCCTGGGCGATGGCCCCGCCTGGCGCATCCAGCTCGCCCGCCCCGCCACGCCGCCGCCCGCCGCGGGCTACCCGGTGCTGACCGTGCTGGACGGCAACGCCCTCTTTCCGCTGGCCTGGCGGATGCGGGAGGCGGCGGGCGCCGCCGGCGTGGCGCTGCTGGCCATCGGCCACCCCACCGAGGCGCAGTATGATTTCGACCGCCGCTTCCTCGACCTGACGCCGGCCACCCCGGCGGAGGCCTTCGGCCCGCGCCGCGACAACCCGCCGCCCACCGGCGGGCGCGGGCGCTTCCTGGCCTTCATCGAGACGGCGCTGCGCCCGGCCGTTGCCGCCCGGCTGCCGGTGGACCCCGGCCGGCAGGCGCTGTTCGGCCATTCGCTGGGCGGCCTCTTCGGCCTGCACGTCCTGTTCACGCGCCCGGAGCTGTTCCGCGCCTATGCCCTTTCCGATCCGTCCATCTGGTGGAACGGGCGGTCCATCCTGGAGGAGCAGGCGGCCTTCCTGGGCGGGCTGCGCGCCGCGGGCGGGCGGGTGTCGCGGCCGCTTGAGGTGCTGGTCGCGGTGGCCGGCATCACGCGTCCCGGCCCCTTCCGCGCCGCGGGCGGGGACGGGCCGGGCGGGCGGGAAACGGCCCGGGCCCTGGCCACAATCCCGGGCCTGCGCGCCGCCTTCCGCCGCGTGGAGGGCGAGGGGCATGGCGGCATGGTGCCGCAGGCCATGGCCGATGCCCTGGCGCTTGCGGCGGGACGGATGCCGGAGGGCACCGCCCTGCCATGAGGCTGGCGCGTATTGCCCCCGGAGCCCGGCGGCATTATTGAGAATGAGTATCAATGAGGACTGGAACGGGAGCGGTCCCTCCCGCGCCCTCCCCTTCCGCCGGCCCGCCGAGAACGGATACTTGCCTTGATCCCACTGCGACAGGAATGGCCCTCCGAATTCGCGGCGCGCTACCGTGCGGCCGGCCATTGGCGCGGCGAGACCTTTCCCGGCTTCCTGCGCCAGCGCGCCGCCGAGCGGCCGGGCGCCCTGGCCGTGGTGGGAGGCGACCAGCGCTGGACCTATGCGGAGCTTCATGCCCGCGCCGAGGCCGCCGCCGCCGGCTTCCTGGCCCTCGGCCTGCGCCCCGGCGAGCGCGTGGTGGTGCAGCTCGGCAACATCCCCGAGTTCTTCTCCGCCGTGTTCGGCCTGTTCCTGGCCGGGCTGGTGCCGGTCTATGCCCTGCCCGCCCACCGCCTGACCGAGATCCGCCACTTCACCGAGAAGGCCGAGGCCAGCGCCTACATCGCCGCCGACCGTGGCGCGGACGGCTTCGACTACCGCCCCCTCGCCCGCGCGCTGCGCGAGGCCGCGCCGGGCCTGCGCCACATCGTGATCGTGGGCGAGGCCGCGGAGTTCACGCCCTTCGCCGCGCTGGAGGGCGACCGCACCACCCTGCCGCCGGACCCGGACCCCGCCAGCGTCGCCTTCCTGCAGATCTCGGGCGGCACCACGGGGCTTTCCAAGCTGATCCCGCGCACGCATGACGACTACATCTACAGCTTCCGCGCCAGCAACGGGATCTGCGGCGTCACGCCAGAGAGCGTGTTCCTCGTCGCCCTGCCCGCCGCGCACAATTTCCCCATGAGTTCGCCGGGGCACATGGGCGCCCTCCATGCCGGCGCGCGCGTGGTGTTGAGCCCGACGCCGAGCCCCGAGACGGCCTTCCCGCTCATCGCGCGGGAGGGTGTCACGATCACCGGGCTGGTGCCGCCGCTGGCGCTGCTCTGGGCGCAGGCCGCCGCCTCCGGCCGGCACGACCTGTCCAGCCTGGAGGTGCTGCTGGTGGGCGGCGCCAAGCTGACGCCCGAGGCGGCGCGCCGCGTGCGGGACGCCCTGCCCTGCCAGTTGCAGCAGGTCTTCGGCATGGCCGAGGGGCTGGTGAACTACACCCGCCTCGACGACCCCGAGGAGATCGTGCTGGAAACCCAGGGCCGCCCCATCAGCCCGGATGACGAGGTGCTGATCGTGGACGACCTGGGCGAGCCGGTGCCCGAGGGCCAGCCCGGCTACCTGCTGGCGCGCGGCCCCTACACCATCCGCGCCTACCACAACGACGACGCGGCCAATGCCCGCTCCTTCACGCCGGGCGGCTTCTACCGCACGGGCGACGTGGTGCGCCGCACGCCGGAGGGATACCTCGTGGTGCAGGGCCGCGCGGGGGACCACATCAACCGCGCGGGCGAGAAGATCTCCGCCGAGGAGATCGAGGATCATCTCCTCGCCCACCCGAATGTCTTCGATGCCGCCGTGGTTTCCGTGCCCGACGAGTTCCTCGGCGAACGGAGCTGCGCCTTCGTCATCCCGCAGGGCGAGAGGCCGCGCGCGCCCGCGCTGAAGGCCTGGATGCGCGGGCGCGGCATCGCGGACTTCAAGGTGCCGGACCAGATCGTCCTGGTCGACGCCTTCGAGACCACCGCCGCCGGCAAGATCAGCCGCCGGGAGCTGCGCGCCCGCCTGCGGGCCCGGCTGCTGGCCGAGGAACAGGCAGCCCTGAAGCAAGAAGGCTGAGCAAAGGATCACACGAACATGGCCGAGGCAGTGAACCCGCCGATGACGCGGGAGAAGATGCGCGCCGACATCGCGCGCGCCCTGCGCATGGCGCCCGACGAGTTCGGCGACGACGAGGACTTGGCCGATCTCGGCCTCGATTCCCTGCGCGCCATCAACCTGGTGACGTGCTGGGGCGAGGCCGGGCTGTCGCTCGAGTTCGGCGAGCTGGCGGAGAAGCTCACCGTCGATGCCTGGTGGGCCGTGGCCGAGCGGGCGATGGCGAAGCAGGCCCGTGGCTGAGCCCCTCCTTCTGGCGCAACATCCCGGGCCCGGGGAGGCCGGGCCGGCCCTGCCGCTGACCGAGGCACAGGAAGGGCTGTGGTTCGCGCAGCGGATCGACCCCGGCAACCCGGTCTTCAACACCGGGCAGTATCTGGAGCTCCGCGGCGCGCTCGACCTGCCCGCCTTCCGCGCGGCGGTGGACGGCATGGTGGCCGAGGCGGACTGCCTCGCGCTCCGCATCCGGGAAACGCCGGCGGGGGTGGTGCAGCGGCCGGACCCGGCGCTCCGCCCCTGGCTCGAGGTGGTGGACCTCTCGGCCGCGCCGGAGCCGCTCGCCGCGGCGCGCGAGGCCATGGCGCGGGACATGGCGACCCCGGTCGGGCTGAGGCAGGGCGGGCTGGCGCAGGGTGGGCTGGCGCAGGGTGGGCTGGCGGCCGAGCGGCTCTACCGCCTCGGCGCCGGGCATCACCTCTGGTACCAGCGCGCCCACCATCTCGCGCTCGATGGCTACGGCACGGAGCTGCTGGTCCACCGCGTCGCCGCCCTCTACGCGGCACGCCTCACCGGCGCCGATCCCGGCCTGGCCCTGGCGCCCTTCGCCGCCACGGTGGAGGCGGACGCCGCCTACCGCGCCTCCCCCCGCCGCCAGACCGACGCGGCCTATTGGCGGCAGGCCATGGCCGGCGCGCCGGATGCCGCGGGCTTCACCCCAGGGCCGGGGCGCACCGCGCGTGCCGCCCACCGCGCCCACGCCGCGCTCGACGCCGCCACGGGCGAGGCGCTGCGCCGCATCGCCGCCGCGCACGACATCGCCTGGCCCGACCTGCTGACCGCGCTGCTCGGCGCCTATTGCCGCCGCATCACCGGCGAGGAGGAGGCGCTGGTCGGCGCCACCTTCATGAACCGCTTCGGCAGCGCCGCCGCGCGCGTGCCCTCGACGCAGATGAACGTGCTGCCGCTGCGCATCCGGCTGGACGAGACAGCGCCGCTGCACGAGGCGGTGGAGGGCATCGTCGCGCAGCTCGCGCGGCTGCGGCGGCATGGCCGCTACCGGGGCGAGCAGCTGCGGCGCGACCTCGGCCGCGTGGGCGGTGGGCGGCGGCTGCACGGCGCCATCGTCAACATCCAGCCCTTCCACAGCATCCCGGACTTCCCCGGCCTCGCCGCCACGCTGCACCTGCTCGGCACCGGGCCGGTGGACGACATCACCTTCGACCTCCGCACCGATCCAGGCGCCGCCACGCTGCGCCTGGATGTGGAGGCCAATGCCGACCTCTACACGGCCGGAGAGGCCGCCGCCCATGCGCGGCGCGCGGCGCATTTCGTCGCCGCCGCCCTCCAGGCCGGGCGGCTGGCCGATGTGCCGACCGCGACGCCCGAGGAGGCCCACCGCTTCACCATGGCGGTGAACGACACGGCCCATCCCGTGCCGGACACCACGCTGACCGCCCTGATCGCCCGCGCCATGGTGGCCACGCCGGATGCCACCGCCCTGCGCTTCGGCGGCGAGGCGATGAGCTATGCCACGCTGGACCGGCGCAGCGCCGCCCTGGCCGCGGCCCTGGCCGTGCGCGGCATCGGCGCGGGCGACCTCGTCGCCGTGGCGCTGGAGCGCTCGCCGGAGCTGGTGGTCGCCCTGCTGGGCGTCATGCGCGCAGGCGCGGCTTACCTGCCGCTCGATCCGGCCCACCCGGCGGACCGGCTGGCGCGCATCCTGGATTCGGCCCGGCCGCGCCTCGCCCTCGCGGCCACGGCGCTGCCGGGCGCGGTGGAGACGCTCCCCCCTGACCTGTGGCCCGGGACCGGCGACGCCCCCAACGGCCCCAAGCCGGAGGACGCGGCCTATGCCATCTACACCTCCGGCTCCACGGGCGAGCCCAAGGGCGCCGTCATCCAGCACCGCGCCATCGTCAACCGCCTGGAATGGATGCGGCGGCACTACGGCTTCACCGCGCGGGACCGCATCCTGCAAAAGACGGCCGCGACCTTCGATGTCTCAGTCTGGGAGTTCTTCCTGCCGCTGCTCTGCGGCGCCACCCTGGTCCTCGCCCCGCCCGGCGCGCAGCGCGACCCGGCGGCCATCGCCGGCCTGATCCGGGAGGAGGGCATCACCACCGCGCATTTCGTGCCCTCCATGCTCGCGGCCTTCCTGGCGCATCCGGCGGCGCGGGGGCTGGAGATGCGGCGCGTCTTCTGCTCGGGCGAGGCATTGACGGCGGAACTGCGCGACCGCTTCCACGCCACGCTGCGGGCGGAACTGCACAACCTCTACGGCCCCACCGAGGCCGCCGTGGATGTCACGTGGTGGGATGCCTCGGCGGGCGACACCAGCAACCCGCTGCCGATCGGCTTCCCTGTCTGGAACACGCGCCTCTATGTGCTGGACGCGGCCCTGCGCCCGGTGCCCGCAGGCGTCACGGGGCATCTGTTCATCGCGGGCGTGCAGCTGGCGCGGGAATATCTCGGGCGGCCGGACCTCACCGCCCGCGCCTTCATCCCCGACCCCTTCCACCCCGGCGAGCGGATGTACCGCACGGGCGATCTCGCCCGCTTCCGCGAGGATGGCGCCATCCTCTATCTCGGCCGCTCGGACGGGCAGGTGAAGCTGCGCGGCTTCCGCATCGAGCTGGGCGAGATCGAGGCCGCGCTCGGCGCCTCGCCCATGGTGGCGCAGGCCCGCGTCATCGCGCGGGAGGACCGGGCGGGGGACAGGCGCCTCGTCGCCTATGTCGTGCCGCAGGAAGGCCATGACCCGGCGGCGCTGCGCGCGCATCTCGCCGCGCGGCTGCCGGACTACATGCTGCCCGCCGCGCTGGTGCCGATGGCGTCCCTGCCGGTGAACAGCAGCGGCAAGCTGGACCGTGCCGCCCTGCCCGCCCCGGATCTGCCGCGCGAAGGCGGCCGCCCGCCGGAGACGGACACCGAGCGCCGCCTCGCCGCGCTTTTCGCCGCCGCGCTGGACGTGGCGGAAATCGGCGCCGAGGAGGATTTCTTCGCGGCCGGCGGCAATTCCCTCCTGGCCGTGGAGCTGATGCTGCGCATGCAGGAGGAGTTCGGCCGCGACCCCGGCCTCGGCGCCCTGTTCGAGCACCCGACCGTGGCCCGCCTCGCCGCGCTGCTGGAAGCCGATGCCCTGCCGCCGGGCGATGACGGGCTGCGGCCGCTGATCCGCCTCGGCAACGGGCGGGCGGGGACCCCGCCGCTCCATGTCGTGCATCCCGCCGGCGGCATCGCCTGGTGCTATGGCCGCCTCGCCCGCGCGCTCGGGCCGGACATCCCGGTGCTCGGCCTGCAGGCGCCGGCGCTCGACCGCGAAACGCCGCTGCCCTCCAGCCTGGAGGCGCTGGCGGCCGACTACGTGGCGCGGCTGCTGGCGGAGCATCCGGGCGGCCCGGTCCATCTCGCCGGCTGGTCGGTGGGCGGCATCATCGCCCAGGCGATGGCGGTGCGGCTGCGGGAGCTGGGCCATGCGGTCGGCACGCTGGCGCTGCTCGACGCCTACCCCGCCGATGCCTGGCGCGCCGAGGCGGAGCCCGACGCCGCCGCGCTGTTCCGCGCCCTGCTGGCGATCGCCGGGCACGACCCGGCGATGCATCCGGAGCTGCCGATGCGGCGGGAGGCGGTGCTGGCCTTTCTGCGCCAGAGCGGCACGCCGCTCGGCCGCCTGCCGGAAGCGGTGCTGGACGGGGTGATGCGGGTGATGGAAGGCAACAACCGCCTCGTCCGCGGCCATCGCCACCGCGCCTTCGATGGCGCGCTGCTCCACATCCGCGCGGCGCGCGACCATGCCGGCCGCGCCCTTTCCCCCGCCATGTGGGCACCCTACGCCGCCACGGTCGAGGTCGCGGAGGTGCCGGCGCTGCATGGCGAGATGATCGGCGCGGCGGCGGTCTCCCGCATCGCGCCGCTGCTGCGGGCGCGCATGGCGGGCTGAGGCGCTGCCCGCCGCCCTGGCGCGGACGCGGCGGCCCGGGAGAGGCGTTTCGCCTCCCCCGTCCGCCTCAGGCGCGGATCAGGCTCACCGTGTCGCCATTCGGGTCCTCGGGCGCGGGGGCCGGTGGCTGGCCCTGCGCCGGGCGCGGCGCCATGCGCGCCTTGTTGGTGACGTAGGCGAGGCCCGTGCGCCGGTCCACGGCCACGGTGTTCGGATGCGTGCCGGTCCGCAGGCTGGCCAGCACCGCCAGTTCCCGCGTGTCCACCAGGCTCACCGTGCCGGCGCCCCGGTTGGCCACATAGGCCAGCGCGCCATCGCCCGACAGGGTGACGCAGAGCGCGCCCGCGCCGGTTTCCAGCACCTTCACCGGCTGGCCGGAAGCGGCGTCCAGCACCGCGAGCTGCCCGCTCTTCTGGTTGGTGCAGAACAGGCGCCCGCTGGCGGCGTGGAAGGCCAGGTTGATCGGCCCCTCCCCACCCGAGGCGAAGCGGCGCACACCGGCGCGGCGGGACAGGCTCACCTCCACCACCTGGTTCGGCTCCAGCGCGGCGGCGAAGAGCCGGTCCCCCGCCGGGTCGTGGGCAAGGCCGGAGATGCCGCCCTCGAGCCCTTCCGTGATGACGGCGGAGACGGTGTTGGCCGCCGTGTCCACCACCCAGATGGCGCTCGGCTTGTCGCGGTAGCCGAAGACGGAGACGAAGGCGCGGTTGCGCGCCTCGTCCACCAGCACCTGGCGCAGATGGGCGCCCTCGCCCTCGGCGATCCGCGCCTTCACCTGGCCGCTGCGCAGGTCGATGGCGAGCAGCTTGCCGCTGCGCGTGCCGGTGCCGAACAGCGTGCCGGTGCTGTCGTTCACGCCCAGGCCGAAGACCGCCTCGGCGCCGAGCTCAATGGTGGAGCGCGTCTCCAGCGTGCGCGGGTCGAGGCCGAAAATCCTGGCGCCGTCCGCGCCGCGCGGGCCGGTGCTCGCCACATGCACGAGGTTGGTGGTGGTGCTGACGGCCAGCTCGTAGAGGCCGGGGGCCAGCTTCACGGTCTTCTCCACCGTGGCGGCGGCGCGTGCCGGCGCGGCGCGCAGGGCGAGGCCTGCGGCGCCCAGCAGGGCGAGCACATGGCGGCGCCGGAGCGCGGGCGGGGCGGGCAGCGTGTGGGCAGGGTTGGCGGGCATTGCTGGGCTTTCCTGAAGCGACCGGGCCATATGCGAATGCCTATCATTACCATTGCAGCGCGGGTTCCACAAATCCCTGGGGGCCGCCGCTGGCCAGCACCGGCTGGGGCGCCTGGCCGGACCGGCAGCCTGATCCCGCCAAGCCCCGAGGACGGGGGGGCCTTGAAAAATGGGGGAGGCTCTGCGACAAGAAATTGCGAACCATTCGCATTTTCCAGGTGAGGTGACTGAGTCGAGATGGACAGGCTGCATCGGCGGAAGAACCTCCGCACCGGCAATTCCGCGCCCCCTTCGGCGCCCCACCTGGCGCCGGGCCGCAGGCTGGTCCTGGGCGGCATCGCCGCCACCCTCGCCGGCCTGCCGCCCGCCCGCCCCACCCTGGCCCAGACCACCCTGGCCCAGCCCTCCTTGCCCCAGCCCGCCCTGGTCCAGGCGCGGCCGGTCCGGATCGGCATGATCACCTCCCTTTCCGGCCCCTTCACCGCGCTCGGCGAGAGCATGCGGGCCGGGATGCAGCTCCTCCTCGCCCAGTCCGGCCACAGGCTCGCCGGGCGCCCGGTCGAGTTCCTGGTGGAGGACGACCTCGCCCGCTCCGAGGAAGGCGCCCGCAAGGCGCGCAAGCTGATCGGCCAGGACCGGGTGGACCTGCTCTGCGGGGTGATCAGCTCCGGCGTCGCGCTGGCGCTGCGCGACGTGGTGACGGAGGCGCGCACCCCCACCTTCCTGCTCGGCTCGGCCAACGACCTCGCCCGCGGCGCCGCGAGCCCCTTCATCGTCCGCCCCACCAAGACGAACTGGATGCTGGGCACCACGGCGGCGCGTTGGGCGCATGAGAAGCTTTCCGGCGCGCGGGTGCTGACCGTCGGCTCCGACTACGCGGCGGGGCGCGAATACATCGGCGACTTCGCCGCCACCTACCAGCAGCTCGGCGGCCGCCTCGGGCGCCAGCTCTGGACGCCGCTCGGCAGCGCCGATTTCGGCCCGCTGCTCACCACCATCGCCGCCGAGCGGCCGGAGGCCGTCTATGGCTTCTTCGCCGGCAGCGACGCGGTGCGCTTCCTGCGCCAGTGGAAGGAATACCGCCTCGCCGGCCGCGTGCCGCTGTTCGGCGCCGGCGCCTTCTTCGACCAGGAGGACGTGCTGCCCGCCGTGGGGGACGCGGCACTGGGCGCGCTCGGCACCTTCCACCAATCCCCGACCGCCCCGGCCAGCGCCGCCTTCAACCAGGCCTACATGGCGACCGGCAAGCCGCTGCCGGGCGAGTTCAGCACCACCGGCTATGTCTGCGGCCAGGTGATCAGGGCCACGCTGGAGCGCGCGGACGGCGACCTGGCGGACTGGGCGAAGGCGTGCGGCGCCCTGTTCTCCGCGCCCGTGGAGACCGCCTTCGGCACCATGCCCTTCGACCCGCGCAATGGCCAGGCGATCCTCGACATCCATGTCAACGAGGTGCGGCGCGGCGAGGATGGCCGCATGGTCAACACCGTGCTGCACACCTACGAGAAGCTGCGCGACCCGGGGCCGGACGCCTGAACACCGCGGAGGAGCCGCCCCGATGGGCTACGCCATCGTCCAGACCCTGAACGCCCTGTCCTTCTCGGCGCTGCTGCTGCTGACCGGCCTCGGCCTCTCGGTGGTGCTGAGCCTGATGAACTTCGTCAACCTGGCGCATGGCGGCTTCTACCTGCTCGGCAGCTATGTGGCGGTGCTTTGGCTCGGCTCGGGCGCGCCCTGGTGGCTGGCCTTTCCCGCCGCCTTCCTCGCCGCGGGCCTGGCCGGCGCGGTGCTGGAGCGCTTCCCCTTCCGCCGCTTCTACGCCCGGCCGCACCTGATGCAGGTGCTGCTGACCTACGGACTTTCCGTGATCATGGCCGATCTCATGCGCTGGGGCTTCGGCGCGCAGATCCTCACCCCCGAGCTGCCCGCGGCGCTCCAGGGCGTGGTCTTCCTGTTCGACATGCCCTTCCCCCTCTACCGGCTGTTCCTGATCGGCGCGGGCGTCGCGCTGGGCCTGCTGCTCTGGCTGCTGCTCGACCGCACCCTGTGGGGCGCCGTGCTGCGCGCGGCGGTCACGGACCGTGGCATCGTCGAGACGCTCGGCATCGACACGCGCCACCTGTTCGCCGCCGTGCTGGTCCTGTCGGCGGGGCTGGGCGGGCTGAGCGGGGCGCTCGGTGCGGGCATGCTGGCGGCCTATCCGGGGCTCGACGAGGAGGTGCTGATCCTGGCCCTCGTCACCGTGGTGGTGGGCGGGCTCGGCAGCTTCGGCGGCACGGTGGCGGGCGCCCTGGTGGTGGGCTTCGCGCTCACCTTCAGCAAGGTGTGGTTCCCGGAATTCGCCAATGTGGTCGCCTTCTCCGCCATGGCCGGCTTCCTGCTGCTGCGGCCGAACGGCCTGATCGCCCCGCCGCTGCGCCAGATATGAGGGACATCCCGCTTTCCCGGGCGGCGCCGCTGGCGGCCGCCCTGCTGGCGCTGGCGCTCGCCCCGCTGCTGGCCGGCGCCTTCCATCTCCGCTTCCTGGCCGAGATCCTGCTGCTGGGCACGGCGGTGATGAGCCTCGACCTTTTGGTGGGCCTGGGCGGGCTGGTCACGCTCGGCCACGCGGCGCTGTTCGGCACGGCCGCCTATGCGGCGGCGATCGCCGCGCTGCATCTGGGCGGCAACCTGTTCCTGGTGCTCGGCGCCGGCACCGGCGCGGCGCTGCTGATGGCAGCGCTGATGGGTGTCGCGATCATGCGGAGCAGCCATCTCTTCCTGCTGATCCTGACCCTGCTGCTGGGGCAGGTCGCGTGGGAGGTGGCCTTTCACTGGCGTGAGGTGACCGGCGGCGCGGACGGGCTGCGCGGCCTGCCGCCGCTCTCGCTCGGCCCCTGGCGGCTGGATGGGCCGCGCGCCCTGTTCCTGCTGTCCGGCGGCCTCGCCCTGGCCGCCTATCTCCTGGCCCGCTCCTTCGCCGACGCCCCCATCGGGCGGGCGCTGGTGGGCGCGCGCGAGCAGCCGCTGCGGATGAGCGCGCTCGGCTACAGCATCCCGCGCATCCGCTTCCGCGCCATGCTGGCGGCGGGCGGCATCGCGGGGGCGGCGGGCTCGCTCTATCCTTTCCTCAACCTCTATGTCGGGCCGCAGAGCGTGCACTGGTCGCTGTCCGCCACCATGATCATCATGCTGGTGATCGGCGGCGTCGGCTCGCTCTGGGGCGCCTTCCTGGGCAGCGCGATCTATCTGGCGCTGCAGACCTATGTCAGCGCCTACACCGATCGCTGGCAGCTTTTCGTCGGGCTGGTCTTCGTGCTGATCGTGCTGCTGCTGCCGCGCGGGCTGGCAGGTGGCCTCACAGGAGGCCTGGCGGGGAGCCTCGCGGGCGTGCTGTCGCGGCGGGGCAGGCCATGAGCGCGCTGCTCGAGATCTCCGGCATCGGCAAGAGCTTCGGCGCCGTCCGTGTCCTTTCCGGCATCAGCCTCGCCGTTTCGGAAGGCGAGACGCTCGGCCTGATCGGGCCCAACGGCGCCGGCAAGACGACGCTGTTCAACGTCGTCACCGGCTTTCTGCGGGCGGATGCGGGGCAGGTGCGCTTCGCCGGCGCGCCGGTGGACCGGCTCCCCCCCGCCGAGCGCGCCGCGCGCGGGCTGGTCCGCACCTTCCAGAAGGCGATGGTGTTTCCGGCGCTGAGCCTGCGCGAGAGCCTCGCCATGGCCGCGCGGCAGCGCGCCGGCCAGGGCCTGCGCTGGCTCGGCGCGCGCGCCTGCCACCAGGAGAGCGCGGCGCGGGTCGAGCGCCTGCTGGCCGAGAGCGGCCTCGCCCGCCATGGCGGGGAGCGCATGGCCGATCTCTCCTATGGCGAGCAGCGCATCGCCGACCTGCTGATGGCGCTGGCCCTCGAGCCCCGCCTGCTGCTGCTCGACGAGCCCACGGCCGGCCTTTCCCAGGCCGAGGCGGAGCGGCTGCTGGGCATCGTCCGCCGGCATGACGCGCGCACCGCCATCGTGCTCATCGCGCATGACATCGACATCGTCTTCAACCATTGCGACCGGATCGCGGTCATGCATCTCGGGCAGCTGCTCCGCACCGGCACGCCGCAGGCGGTGCGGCAGGACGCGGCGGTGCGCGCCGCCTATCTCGGGAGCCTCGCGGATTGATGCACGGCATGCCGCCCTCCCCCCCGCTGCTCGCCCTTTCCGGCCTGTCGGCCCATTACGGCGCCGTGGAGGTGCTGCGCGGCCTGTCCCTGGAGGTGCGGGCGGGCGAGGCGGTGGCCCTGCTCGGCCGCAACGGCGCCGGCAAGAGCACCCTGGCGCAGGCGCTGTTCAACCTCGGCCCCCGCATCGGGGGTGGCGTGCGGGTGATGGGCCAGGACGTGGCCGGCTGGCCGACCCACCGCATCGCGCGCCTCGGCATGGCGCTGGTGCCGCAGGGGCGCGGCCTGTTCCCCAGCCTGACCGTGGCGGAGAACCTCCGCCTCGCCACCCTGCGGAGCCCGCGCGGCGCCTGGACGCTGGAGCGCGTCTTCGCCGTGTTCCCGCGCCTGGCGGAGCGCCGCGCCGCCTCCAGCAGCGCGCTCAGCGGCGGCGAGCGGCAGCTCCTCGCCATCGGCCGCGCCCTGCTCACCCAGCCGCGCCTGCTGGTGCTGGACGAGCCGAGCGAGGGCCTGGCCCCCCTGGCGGCCGAGGAGATCATCCTGGGCCATGTCGCGCGGCTCGCGGCGGAGGGGCTGACCGTGCTGCTGGCCGAGCAGAACCTGCCCCTCGCCCTGCGGCTCTGCCCGCGCGCGGTGGTGCTGGCCGGGCGCGGCATCGTCTTCGACGGCGCCTCAGAGGCCCTGCGCGCCGACCATTCCCTGGTGCGGGAGCATCTCGGCGTATGAGCCTGCCCGCTTCCTCTCCGCAGCACGGCCCGCCCGTCGCGCTGCCGCGTACCACCTGGTGGGACATGCCGGCCGGGCCGGCGGCGCACCGCATCTTTCTCGCCTGGCCGGAGGCGCCGCCGCCGCCCGCCGGCTACCCGGTGCTGCTGCTGCTCGATGCCAATGCGGGCTTCGCCACGGCGGTCGATTCCTACCGCGCGCTCACCTGGCGCGACACGCCGGGCCGGCCCGCGCCTGCGCTGATCCTGGGCCTCGGCCAGCCTGGCGACAGGGTCTATGACCCCGCCGCCCGCCAGCGCGACTACACGCCGGCGGCGCCGGGCTCGGACGCCTTCCTCCGCTTCATCGAGGCAGCGCTGCTGCCCGCGCTGGCCCGCCGCCACCCGATTGACCAGGGCCGCCTCGCGCTGTTCGGCCATTCCCTGGGCGGCCTGTTCGCGCTGCACGCCCTGCTCGCGCGGCCCGGGCTGTTCCAGAGCCTCGTCATCGCCAGCCCCTCCCTGTGGTGGAACGAGGGGGCGATGCTGGCCGCCGCCCGCCGCTTCGCCGCCCGCCTGCCCCCGGAAGCGGCCAGAACCCGGCTGCTGGTGACGGTGGGCGGGCTGGAGGAGAGCGACGAGGGGCCCCGTGGCGCCATCCGGGCCGCCCGGCGCATGATCGGCAATGCGCGCGACCTCGCCGCGCTGCTGCGCGGCGCCGGCCTTTCGGCCGAGTTCGCGGAGTTCGCTGGCGAGGACCATGGCTCCGCCCGGCTGCACGCCCTGCTCCGCGCCCCCCGCTTCGCCATTTCCCCGGCAGGAGAGACCGCATGAACCGCCGCGCCTTCCTTGGCACCACCCTGCCCCTGCTGGCGGCGCCCGCCCTGCTTCCGCGCCTGGCACGGGCGCAGGGCCCCATCCAGGTCACCGATCTGCGCGGCCGCAGCGTCACCCTGCCCCGGCCGGCGCGGCGCGTGGTGCTGGCGCAGGCGCGGCACGTCCTGGCGGTCGGGCTGCTGCACCCCGATCCGGTCTCCCTCGTGGTCGGCTGGGGGGACGACCTCCGCGGCATGAACCCGCCCGACTACGCGATGCTGCGCGCCCGCTTCCCGCGCGCGGACGCCATCCCGATCGTGGCGCGCGCGGGCCAGAACGCCAACCTGTCCCTCGAAGGCATCCTGGCGGCGCAGCCGGACCTGGTGATCGCCAGCGGCGGCCCGCTGCACGCGGAATCGGAGAACGTGCTGAACCGGCTCGCCGCCGCCGGCATCCCCACCGTGGTCATCGACTTCTTCAGCAACCCGATGCGCGACACGCGCCGCAGCATGGCGATACTGGGCCAGGTGCTCGGGCTGGAGGAGCGCGCCGCGGCGTTCGACCGCTTCTACACGGCGCGGATGGAACGCATCTCGGCCCGGCTCGCCGGCGCAGAGGCGCGGCCGCGCGTCTTCGTCCATGCCCATGCCGGCGGCACGGCCTGCTGCTCCTCGCCGGGCAGGGGGGCGTTCGATTCCATCGTGCGCTTCGCCGGCGGCCACAACATCGGCGCCGATACCCTGCCGGGCAATGTCGGGCAGCTTTCCCTCGAATACATCCTGACCCAGGACCCGGCGGTCTATGTCGCGACCGGGGGGCCGTATGGCGGGCGCGGCGGCATCTCGCTCGGCACGGGCGTGGAGGCGTCCACGGCGCGCCAGGACCTGGCCGCCGTCCTGCAGCGCGAGAAGCTCGCCGTGCTGCCCGCCGTGCAGGCGGGGCGCGCGCACGCCATCTGGCACGGCTTCAACGACACGCCCGCCCATATCGTGATGCTGGAGGCGCTGGCGCGCTGGTTCCACCCCGAGCGTTGCGCCGATCTCGACCCGGCGGCGACGGTGGCCGCCCTGAACGCCGGGTTCCTCGCCCTGCCCATGGAGGGCACCTACTGGACCGACCTGCGCCCCGGCGCCGGCACGCCCTGAGCCGGCACGCCCTGAGCCGGCGCCACATCCGGCGGGCGTCCTTCTCGTTTCCCTGGAGGGAAGAACCTTGCGCTTCCAAAGCCGGGCCACCGTGCCCACCGCCCATGCGAGCCGCTACATCCAGCAGCTCTGCAAGCACTGGAGCCACAGCCTGGCGGTGGAGTTCGACGCCGATCAGGGCAGGATCGTCTTTCCGCGCGACCTGCGCGGCGCGGACTGGCCGGACGCGGCCACCCTGCTGCTCCAGGCCCGCCCCGAGGGGCTGGAATACACGCTGGCCGCCAGCGCCGAAGGCCAGCTCGCCGCGCTGAAGGGCACGGTGGAGCGGCATCTGGACCGCTTCGCCTTTCGCGAGGCGCCCCTCGCCTTCGCCTGGAAGGACGCGGCCTGAGCGGAGGCCCCGCCATGGGGCCCGCCTCGCCGCTGGCCGCCCCGGCAGAGGCCCGGTAGGCTGCCCCCGCCGCATCGCTGCGGGGGAAGGAACCGAACCATGGCCCAGAAGCGCAAGGTCGCGCTCATCACCGGCTCCGGCCGCAACATCGGCCGCGCCGTCGCGCTCGGCCTGGCGGAGGACGGCTTCGATATCGTCCTCAACGGCTCGTCGGACCGCGCGGCCTGCGAGGCGGTGGCCGGGGAGGCGGAGGCGCTGGGCGCTGCCACCCTGGTCGCCCTGGGCGATGTCGGCCAGGCGGCGGATTGCGCGCGGATCGTGGCCGAGGCCATGGCCCGCTTCGGCCAGGTGGACGTGCTGGTGAACAACGCGGCGATACGCCCAGCCATGCCGTTCCTGGAAACGCCCGAGGAAACCTGGCGCCGCGTCCTCGCCGTGGACCTGGAGGCGGCCCGCTGGCTGGCGCGGGACTGCCTGCCGGGCATGCTGGCCCGCCGCTGGGGCCGCATCGTCAACTTCACCGGCATGAACGCCATCCAGGGCTATGACGGCCATGCCACGGTTTCCGTCGCCAAGCATGGCGTCTGGGGGCTGACCAAGGCACTGGCCAAGGAGTTCGGGCCGCAGGGCGTCACGGTGAACGCCATCTCCCCCGGCCCCACCGCCAAGGACGGGCAGGACACCGCCAGCGGCCCTGGCGCGGTCCTCGCCCGCATTCCCCTGGGCCGCCTCGGCACGCCCGCCGAGGTGGCGGTCCTGGTCCGCACCCTGGCTTCCGAGGCGGGCGCCTTCATCAACGGGCAGATGCTGCAGGTGAACGGCGGCACGCAGACCTGAGCGGGGCCGGAGGGCAGGAGCGCCCGCCGGCGGGGGAAAAATCCTCTCTCAGCGATTGCGACTAATTCGCATTACCATTAAGGAAGCCGTGAACCCTGTTAAGGTCCGGCTTTCTTCCATGGCGTATGCGAGCACCGCAGACCTCTATCTGAGCCACCACGGCTGGCTGGTTTCCTGGCTGCGCGGCCGGGTCCGCTGCCAGGACAAGGCCTGCGACCTGGTCCAGGACCTGTTCTGCAAGCTGCTCGAACGCCCTCCCGTCACGGCGATCGAGAAGCCGCGCGCCTTTCTCGCCACCAGCGCCATCCGGCTGCTCATCGACCAGAAGCGCCGGCTGGCGATCGAGCAGGCTTATGTGCAGGCCCTCGCCATATTGCGGGACGACGACACGGCGGCGACGCCGCTCCAGGTCTGCGAGGCGGTGGAGGCGCTCACCGCCATTGCCCGCATGCTGGAAACCCTCGCGGAGAAGCCCCGCCGGGCCTTCCTGATGAACCGGCTGGATGGCCTCGGCCATGCCGAGATCGGCGAGCGGCTCGGCGTCTCCTCCAGCACGGTCAAGCAGTATGTCGCGGCCGCGCTGGTCCATTGCCATGGCGTGCTGCACCCGCCGGAATGAGCGAGCCCTCCCCCGACACGGTGCACAGGGCCGCGCTCTGGCAAGCGCAACTCACCTCCGGAGAAGCGACGGACGCCGATCACCGCGACTGCGAGGCATGGCTGGCGGAGCATCCCAGCCATGCGGAGGCGTTCCGGCGCCTCCAGGCCGTGCTCGACCGGTTCCACGGCCTGCCGCCGGCACCCGCCAGGCATGTCCTGCAGGGCAGCGCCGCCTCCGGCCGGGCGGGGCGGCGGCGCCCGCGGCGGGCGGCACGCTTTCCGCCCTGCTGCTGCTCGCGGCGCTCTGCGCGGGAAGCAGGCCCTGGCCCGCCGCCGGCCACAGCTCCGGCACCGGGGAGATCTCCGGGCTGTCCCTGCCGGACGGATCCCGCGCCACCTTGGGCAGCGGCAGCGCCATCGACCTCCGCTATGACGGCAAGGGCCGCACCATCCGCCTCGCGCGCGGCGAGGTGATGCTGGATGTGCGGCCCGACCCCCAGCGCCCGCTGACGGTGCGAACGCCGCAGGGCAGCGTGCAGGCGCTCGGAACGCGCTTCACCGTGCGGCGGGCGGCAGAGAGGACCTGGGTGGCCGTGGAGGAATCCCGTGTCAGGGCCTGCATCCACGCGGAACGCTGCGTCACCCTGGGTCCTGGGGAGGCGGCGTGGCTCGCCGCCGGAGCCATCGAGGGGCCTTTCCCCGCGCCGCCACACGCCGCCGCCTGGGCGGAAGGCCGGCTCATTGTGGAGAACCGGCCGCTCGTGGAGGTCCTCGCGCAGCTGGCCCGCTACCGCCGGGGCGGCCTGCGATACGACGCGGCGGAGCTCGAAGGCATCATGGTTTCCGGCGTCCTGCCGCTGCGGGAGCCCGACAAGGCGCTGGCGGCGCTCGAGGAATCGCTGCCTGTCAGGATCCGCCGCGACGGCCGCTTCCGGAGCGCCGTGGAGCGCCGCTGAAAAAAACGGCGCGCGAAACTGTCCCTGTGGCCGTCTCGCCCGTCTGCACACAGACAACACCCAGTAACCGGATGTGACAGCCCATGCACCAGATCGGCCACCGCTTCACGCGCTTCCGCGGCACATTGAGGGCGGCTCTGCTCGGCAGCGTGACCCTGCTCGCCATTCCGGCGGGCCCGGCGTGGTCGCAGGGCGGAGCCTCGGCGCAGGCCATCAGCTACGAGGTGCCGGCCGGTCCGCTGGGCAGCGCGTTGAACAGCTTCGCGCAGCAGGCGGGCATCACCCTCTCCTTCGCCCCGGAGCAGGTGCAGGGGCGCAGCAGCCCCGGCCTGCGCGGCCAGTCGACGGTGGACCGCGCCTTCGAGAGGCTGCTGGCCGGCAGCGGCCTCGAGGCGACGTCGCGCGACGGCACGGTCTACACGCTCCGCGCCACGCCCTCCCCCACGGCCGGGCTCGCCACCAGCCCTGACGCGGTGGCCCTGCCCGAGATCAGCGTCGTCGCCACGGCCGAGCAGGCGCTGAAGCAGGCGCCCGGCGTCTCGCTCATCACCAGCGAGGACATCCGGCGGATGCCGCCGGTGAACGACATCTCCGAGCTCGTGCGCACCATGCCGGGCGTCAACCTCACGGGCAACTCGTCCTCCGGCCAGTATGGCAACAACCGCCAGATCGACCTGCGCGGCATGGGCCCCGAGAACACGCTCATCCTGATCGACGGCAAGCCTGTCCGCTCGCGCAACTCCGTCCGCATGGGGCGCAGCGGCGAGCGGAACACGCGCGGCGATTCCAACTGGGTGCCGGTGGATGCCATCGAGCGCATCGAGGTCATCCGCGGCCCGGCCGCGGCGCGCTACGGCTCCGGCGCCGCGGGCGGCGTGGTCAACATCATCACCAAGCCGCCGACCGACGAGTACCACGGCTCCGTGACGCTCTACGCCCTGCAGCCCGAGGACCGGAACGAGGGCGATGGCCGCCGCGCCACCGTGAACCTGTCCGGCCCGACGACGCTTCCCGGGCTGAGCTTCCGCGCCTATGGCAACTTCAACCGCACCGATGCCGACAGCCTGGAGCTGAACCGCGCGGCCTCCGGCACGGCCGCCGGCGACACCCCCCCCGCCGGGCGCGAGGGCGTGGAGAACCGCGACGTGAACGGCCTGCTGCGGTGGGACATCACCGCCGGCCAGAGCCTGGAGCTGGAGCTCGGATACAGCCGCCAGGGCAACATCTATGCCGGCGACCGCGCGGTGAGCACCGCGGGCACCGCGCTGCTCAGCCAGCTCGCCAATGAGGGCGCCGAGACGAATATCATGACGCGGACCACCGCCTCCGTGCAGCATCGCGGCGACTGGGGCTGGGCGGATTCGCGGGTGCTGTTCCTGTATGAGGGCACCAACAACAAGCGGCTGAACGAGGGGCTGGCCGGCTCCACCGAAGGCAGCATCAACACCGCCAACGGCTACTCGACCGCCACGCTGAACAACTACACCCTCAATGGCGAGCTCAACATCCCGCTGGAGATCCTGGCGCCGCAGCGCCTGACGATCGGCGCCGAGTTCTTCCGCGAGAACCTGGACGACCCGCAATCGGTGACCCAGTCCCTCGCCACGGGCGGCGTGATCCCCGGCATCTCCAGCGGGTTGCGTCCCGGCAGCGCCAGCGCCGAGACCTACTCGATGTTCGTCGAGGACAACATCTACGCCACGTCGCGGCTGGTGCTGACGCCGGGCGTGCGCTTCGACCACCACAGCGAGTTCGGCTCCAACTGGAGCCCCAGCCTGAACGCCTCCTACGAGCTGTTCGACGGCTTCTCGGTGAAGGGCGGCATCGCGCGCGCCTTCAAGGCGCCCAACCTCTACCAGTCCAACCCCAACTACATCTACTTCACCATGGGCAATGGCTGCCCCGCCGGCTTCCCCAGCCTCGGCGCCGGCTGCTACGTGCAGGGCAACGCGGATCTCGAGCCGGAAACCAGCCTCAACAAGGAGATCGGCGTCTCCTACAACAGCGGCGGCTTCAGCAGCAGCCTCACCTACTTCCACAACGACTACCGCGACAAGATCGTCGCCGGCGTCGTTCCCGTGGGGCAGACGGGCGCGCGGGGCCGCATCTTCCGCTGGGAGAACACCCCGGAGGCCGTCATCCAGGGCATCGAGGGCAACATCCTCATCCCGGTGCTGGACACGCTGTCCTGGAGCACCAACGTCACCTACATGATCGAGAGCAAGGACAAGAGCACGGGCCAGCCGCTGTCCCTCGTCCCGGAATACACGGTCAACAGCACGGTGGACTGGCAGGCGCGCGACGACCTGTCCTTCCGCGCCGGCGTGACCTTCTATGGCCGGCAGGAAGCGCGCACCATCGACCTGCTGGGCAATGCCAACACCGGATCGGAGCTGTGGGAGCGCAAGCCCTACTCGGTGGTCGACATCAGCGGCACCTACCACATCAACGACAACACGCGCCTCACCCTGGGCGTCCTCAACCTGTTCGACAAGCAGCTGTTCCGCGAGGCCAATTCCAGCGCGGCCGGCGCCAACACCTACAACGAGCCGGGGCGCGCCTACTTCGCGAGCCTGACGGCGAGCTTCTGACCCCTTCCGCCCGATGGGGCGTCCCGCTCCGGCGGGGCGCCCCTGGAGACCGCCCTTGCACCTGGACTGCGCATGATCGACGGCTACATCGACGACGTCGCCTATCCGGCGCAGTTCCACCGCGAGATGACCCCGGCCTGGATCGACGCCGTCGGCCGCGGCCTGGGCTGCGCCATGCCCGACCTTTCGGCGCCGTTCCGCTGGTGCGAGCTGGGCTGCGGCAGCGGCATGAACAGCCTGGTCTCGGCGGCCACCCATCCGCTGGGCCGGTTCGTGGCCGTCGATGCCAGCGCTTCCCTGCTCGGCAAGGCCCGGGCCGCCGCCGAGGCGGCAGGGCTGCGCAACCTGGAGCTCGTCCAGGCAAGCTTCGAGACCCTGGCGGAAAGCGCCGAGGGCCGGATGGCGCCCTTCGACGTCATCGTCACCCATGGCGTGCTGTCCTGGATCGCTCCCGGCCAGCGCGCGGCCCTGCTCCGCTTCATCGGCCGCTTCCTCAAGCCGGGCGGCATCGTCTACGCGCACTACATGACGCAGCCGGGACTTGCGGCGGCCATGCCGCTCCAGCAGCTCGCCCGGCGCCACGCGGCCTTGCTCCAGGGCAGCTCGGCGCAGCGCGCGCGCGAAAGCCTGGCGTTCCTGTCGCGGCTTTCGGAGGCGGGCGCCGGGTTCTTCGCCGCGCATCCGCAGGAGCGGCAGCGGCTGGACGCGGCACGCGCCCTGGCGCCGGACGCCCTGGCGCATGAGCTGCTGCCCATGCACTGGGAAGCCTTCCACGTCGCCGACATGATGGAGCGCTTCGGCGGGGCAGGCTGCGTCTATCGCGGCAGCGCGACACCGCTCGACAACATCGACGCCGTCAGCCTCCCCGCCGCCATGCGCCCGCTGCTCAAGGACATCGCCGACCCCGTCCTGCTGGAGACGGCGCGGGATTTCTGCCGCAACCAGTCGCTCCGGCGGGATCTCTACCAGCGCGGCGGCGCGCCCCTGGCGGCGGAACAGCACCTGCGGGCGCTCGAGGCCCTGGCGCTGGCCATCCTGCCCGGCGCACCCACGGGCGGCGGAGACCTGACCTTCGACACGCCGACCGGGCCGGTGGCCGGCGAGGGCCGGCTGTTCGGCCCCATCCTGGCGGCCCTGCGGCAGGGGCCCCGCACCGTTGCGGAGCTGCTCCGCCTGCCGGGCTTCTCGCCGCACCCCGCCCTGCTGAACCAGGCGGTCCAGATGCTGCTCTGGAGCGGTGCCGCCCATCCCGTGGCGCGGCCCCTGCCCGATCCTTCCGCCTGCTGGGCGCTGAACCGCCACCTCGCCCGCGAGGATGGCCCGGGATGGCTCGCCGCCCCCGCCCTGGGCACGGCGCTGCCCGCCACGGCGGAAGCCATGGCGATGGCGCGCGCCGCGCTGGCCGACCCGAAGGGCGCCCGGATCTCTGGCGATCTCCGGGGCATCCATGCCAGATGGGTGGCCTATGGCGTCCTCCCCGGCGCGGGCTGATGGCGAAGCCAGGGCACGGCCCCGCCCTTCGCCTCGCGCGCCCGGATCGTTCCGCGGCGCCACCCCCCCGCAACCGGAGCCCGCAACCGGAGAAGGAGCCCACCCCCTTGCAATGGCGCGATACCCCCGCACGGTATGGCCTGGTGAGCCGCGCGCTGCACTGGAGCATGGCCCTGCTGTTCCTTTGGCAGTTCGCCGGCATGGGCATCAGGCTGGCCATCGGCCGCTCCCCGGTCACGGCCTTCATGGTGGGCAGCCATGCCAGCGTCGGAACCTTGCTGTTCGCGCTGGCGCTGGCCCGTGGCGCCTGGGGGCTCGTCAACCTGCGGCGGCGGCACCATGAGGCCGGACCGCTCGGCCGGGTGGCCCGGCTGGGGCACCTAGCGCTCTACGGGCTGATGCTCACCGTGCCGGCCCTGGCCCTGCTGCGCCACTATGGTTCCGGCCGTGCCCTTGCCCCTTTCGGCCTGCCGCTCCTGCCGGGTTCGGGGGAAAGGATCGAGGCGCTGATGCTGCCGGGCGATCTCGCCCATGGCCTGCTGGCCTGGGTGCTGCTCGCGGCGGTGGCCGGGCATGTCGGCATGGTGCTGGTGCACCACTTCGTCTGGCGGGACGGCACATGGCCCCGCATGGGTGCCCGGCAGGCCGGGAGCCATGCGCCGGTGGCCACGGGAGCGGCGCCCCGGTAGGAGCCAAGCCGGCGTGGGGCCGGGCGCCGCCGCTACCGCCCGCCCTTCTTCCGCGCCCCCGCCGCGGCCTTGCGGGCATGGAACTCGGCGACGAGCCGGTCGGTCTCGGCCTGGCTCGGGGGCGCGAGCGTCCGGGCGGGCCGGGCGGCGGGCGCGGAGGGGCTGGCCGCCGCCCTGAAAAGCTGCGCCGGGATCTCGCCCAGGAAGCGGGATGGCCGCGCCGCCCAGTCCCGCCGGTGCCGGACCCAGCTCAGCCACAGGCCACGCCGCGCCCTGGTGATCCCGACATAGAAGAGCCGGCGCTCCTCCGGCAGGCTGCCCTGCGCCTCGGCCCGGTAGCTCGGGAAGACGCCTTCCTCCAGCCCCGGCATCAGCACATGGTCGAACTCCAGCCCCTTGGCGCGGTGCAGGGTCATGACCGGCACCGCGTCGGCCCGCAGATCGGCCTCCACCGCCTCGCCCAGTGCCGCGGCCTCGCAATAGGCGGCGACGCTGCCGAACTGGGCGGCGGCGGCGAAGGCGGCCTCCCAGGCCGCGAGGCGCGCCTCCCCCGCCTCCCTCAGCCCGGCGGCCAGTCCCGCGCGCTCGGCCGCGAGCTGCAAGGCATCGGCCGGCGGCAGGCGGCGGCGGCGGATTTCCAGGGCCAGCGCCCTGGCCTGATCGGCCACCGCCTGGAGCCGCAGGCGCTCCTCGCCGGGGGCCGGAAGGTCCTGCAAGGCGGCAGCCAGGGCGAGGCCGGTGTCCGCCGCGTGCTGCCGGAGCTGCGCGAAGAGGCGCCCGGAGATGCCACGGGGCGGATGGGCGCAGGCCCGGCGGAAGGCGTCGTCGGCGGAGGCGTTCCAGCCCTGCCCGTCATGGCTCATGGCGAGTCGCAGCCAGGCCTGGGCGGCCAGGATGTCCCGCGGCGCCTCGGGCTCGCGATCCGACACGCGGCGGAAGGGGATGGCGGCCTCGGTGAGGGCGGCCACCACAGGCTCGGCCAGGAAGCCCGCGCGCAGCAGGATGGCGCATTCCCGCCAGGGCAGCCCCCCTTCCCCTGCCTGCAAGGCCTGGAGGTGCCGCGCCACGGCACGCCCCTCCTGTTCCGGCGTCTCGGCCTCGCGCAGCACCAACGGCGCGCCCGGGCCCATCTCCCGGCCGGCCGGCCGCAAGGTCTTGCGCAGCGCTTCCGGGTCACGGGCCGCCACGGCGTTTGCCGCCTGCAGGATGACGGGGGTGGAGCGGTAGTTCAGCTCCAGGCGGATAGTTTCCACAGATCCCGGGTACTGGCGGCGGAAGCGGCGGATCTGCGACACGTCCGCCCCGCGCCAGCCATAGATGGACTGGGTGTCGTCGCCCACGGCGAAGACCCGCTTCCGCTCGCCGGCCAGGAGCCTGATCAGGCGGTGCTGGGCGATGTTGGTGTCCTGGTATTCGTCGACCAGCAGTTCCGCCCACCGGCTTCCCCAGCGCCGCGCGAGGGAAGCGTCCGCCTGCATGGCCTCGACGGGACGGGCGATGAGATCGTCGAAATCCAGCGCGGCGCGGCGGTCCAGTTCCGCCCGGTAGGCCGGCAGGAGGTCGCGCGCCTGGCGGAGCACATCCGCCTCGAAGCGCGCGAAGGCCGGGCCGCGGGGGCAGGCGTCCCGCGGGCCCAGCAGGCAGCCCTTGAGCAGCGAGACCGCATCCTGCAGCGCCATCCCTTCTCGGGCGTCCCTCAGGCCCGCCAGCGCCATGAGCACGGCCCGCGCCTCGGCCTGGCCCATGATGGCGAAGCCGCGCGGCAAGCCGGGCAGATGCGCCGCGTCCTCCGTCATCAGCCGCGCCATGATGGCGTGGAAGGTGCCGACCCAGCGCGGAACCCGCGCGGCGCCCAGCCGCGCCGCCAGCCGCGCCCGCATCTCCCCCGCCGCCTTGCCGGTGAAGGTGATGCACAGCAGCCGCTCCGGCGCCTCGCCCTGGCGCAGGATCAGATCGGCCACCCGCCGCGTCAGGGTTTCGGTCTTTCCGGAGCCTGCGCCGGCCAGGACGAGGCAGGGGGCCGGGGCCGTGGCGGCCGCGAGCTGCGCCGCGTTCAGACCGGCGAGATGGGCAGGCGGGCCGGTCATCGCGGCGGATGATCCAGAAAGGCGGGCCGCGCCGCGGGGTCGAAGCGCAAGGACGCCTCCTCCAGCGAGCGGAAGAGGATGTCCTCGGGGATGCGGAGATAGCGGATGAGGAGGCGCGCATAGAGCCCCAGGAAGCGCGGGCCATGCCCATCCGACGCGCCCTCCTGCGTGGAGCTCAGCGCATGGGCCAGCTCGTGCAGCAGGATCCAGTCCGGCAGCGCATCCGGCATGCGGAGCCGGATGCGGTCGGCGTCCGCCATGCGGCGGCGTGCCTGGACGGGCAGCCTTTCCACCTTTGGCGGGTAGCGCAGGCCGAGATCGGCCCAGATCGCGTCCACCATGGCCTGCGCCGCCTCGAAGCGGATCTCCCCGCCGCCATAGGGGGCCACGAAGCGGTCCTCCCAGGCATAGACGCGGCGGCGCTGCGCATCCTGCTGCCGGCTCATGTCAGGGCGTCATGCGCCTTCCCGGAAACGGGGCGGTTCAGGTTGACGCGGTCGCCCGCGACATAGCCTTCGCGGTAAGCACCGCCCGGCCGGATGCCCGTTCGCCGCGCCGCCACCAGCCGAATGGTGGTTTCCCTGAAAGCCTCTTCCACCGCGCGGTGCTTGACGACCATCAGGGCCGTGCTGTCGCTGCGCTGAGCGTGGACCTCCGCCTCCCTCGCCTTCAGCATGGTTTCCAGCCTTTGCGCCAGCCGGCTCGCCATGCCCTGTTGGTAGCTGATCGACGCCTGCCGCAAGGGGGTTCCCCGCAGCCCGGGCTGTGCCTGCCGGAAGCGGTCCAGTTCCGTCTGCATGCCACGCTCGATGACCGCGAAAAGGTAGGTGGCCAGCGACACATCGCTCTCGAAGCCGAAGAAGACGTAGCGGGCATGCCCCGCATCGCGGCTCAACCAGACCTTGCAGCCGCAGAAGCGCGCAATGGCCGGGACGCAGCCATCGATCGGCCGCCTTTGCCGCCCCGCCAGCGGGATCTCCGCCTGGACACAACGGGCTTCCCGGATCTCGATCTCGTCCATCGTCAGTGCGTAGCGTTCCAGGAGCCGGCCCGCCATTTCCGCCGCCGCCATGGCTTCCGCCTCGGTGCAGCCGTTCGAGACGGTCTTCTCGGTTAGCGCCTTGATGCGGGCTTTCACACGGGTGAGTTCGTCGCGTTGCATCATGGCGGGCTCCTTCGCAGCGGCGCTGCTATACCATGGCCCCGGCACCCTGGCAGGTGGGCGAGTTGGATGCATCCAAGACACACCCTGTCCGACAGTTGGATGCATCCAAGTGGCCAGGGCTTCCCTGGCTTCCGAGGGTCCATTAAGGAGAGAGCGTCAGGAACCCAGGACAGCATCATGGATCAGGCCGCCCAGTTCCGCCGCGTCGCCGAGGTGCTCCGAACGGCGCAGCGCATGGCCATCGAGGTGGAGAACGCCCCCGACAAGCGCAAGCGGTTGCGGAGCTTCTCCATCCAGGAAGTGGCCGCCATGCTCGGCGTGCCGCTCCGGCAGCTGCGCCAGGCCGCCGGGCTGAAGCCGGCCGGCAAGGGCATCGCGCCACGCATGCGGATGGAGTTCCAGGAGATCATGGCCGCACGCGCCTCCCTGCGCCGGCAGACGGGCCAGATCTCCTTCCTGCCAAGACGTGACGGCGCGCAAGGGGAGAGGCTCGCGAGCATCGCCTTCACCAACTTCAAGGGCGGCTCGGCCAAGACCACGAGCAGCGTCCATTTCGCCCAGTACCTGGCGCTGGCCGGCTACCGCGTCCTGCTGGTCGATCTCGACAGCCAGGGCAGCACCACCGCGCAATTCGGCATCGATCCGGCCGAGGAGGTGGGGCACGGCAACAGCTTTGCCGGCTGGGTGGCGCGGTCCGGCGCCACGCTGGATGCCAGGGCGCTCTGCCAGGCGACCTACTGGCCCAACATCCATCTGGTCCCCGCCGGCGCGGCACTCGCGGAAGCCGAGGAGGCGCTCTCGCGCCGCGCTGCCAGCGGCGAGGTGGAGGAGGTTCTCTACTTCGAGGAACTCGTGGCTTTCCTGGCAGCCGTCGCGGATGACTACGACGTGGCGGTGATCGACACCCGACCCGACGTCAACATGCTGATGACCACCGCCCTGCACGCGGCGAGCGGCATTGTCGTCCCGAGCCGCGCCACCATGACCGACCTCGCCTCGACCGGGGAGTTCTTCGCGCATCTCGCAGGCTACACCACCGCCTTCCAGGAAGCCTTCGGCCATGGCCTGGACCTCGGCTTCAGCCGCATCCTGGTCACCGCCTACGATCCGACCGACCGCAGCCAGGAAGCCCTGCTCAGCCTGTTGCGGGAGCGCTTCGGCGAGATGGTCCTGCCCGATCCCTTCCTGCACTCGCGCATCATGGGCACGGCGGGCTTCGGCAAGGAAACCCTCTACGAATACGAGCCCAGCACCGACAGGGCGGCCTACAACCGCGTGCTCGCCAGCGCCAATGCCGTGAGCCGCGCGATCGAGCGGGAGATCTGGCGGTTCTGGGGCCGCGGCCTGCCTGCCAAGGAGACGACACCATGAAGCCGCCCGCCTCTCGCTTCGGCGCCCTGGCCCAGGCCGTCCGGGACCGCACGGCCAGCACGGAGGCCGCGCCCGCGCGGCCGGCCATGCCCGAGGGGGCGGGGGTCCACAAGCCCGCCGCTGCCCTGTCGCTCGCCGCCGAAGGACTGCGCGACAGGGTGGCGCGCCTCGAGGGGGAACTGGCGCGGGCCAGCTCCGCCAATGCCGGGCTCGAGCGGGCCCTGGCCCATGCGCGCGAGGCGGCCGGCAGGGCAGGGGACTCGGTGGAGGAGTTCCTGTTCCTGGACGCTTCGCTGATCGAGGATCCGCTTCCCCGCGACAGGCTGCCGGGCGCCTTCGAGGGGCCGGAATTCCTGGCGCTGCTGGAGGACATCCGCCAGAACGGCCAGAACGATGCCATCACCGTCCGCCGGCGGCAGGACGGGCTCTACGAGATCGCCGCCGGGCGCCGCCGCCTGGAGGCCTGCCGCCGCCTCGGCATCGCTGTCCTGGCCCGGATCCGCGCGCTCAACGATCCGGCGATGCTGCGGGTGCAGTTCTCCGAGAATGAGCGGCGTGAGGACATCTCTGCCCTGGAGCGCGCCCGCTGGTTCGCCGAGGTGCGGTCCCGGCTCGAAGGGCCGGCGCGCGACATCGCGGCGCAGTTCGGCCTCGATCCCTCGACCTTCAGCCTGTATCTCCGCCTTTCCCGCTTTCCGTCCGAGATCATCGAGCGCCTGGCGGAACCGCGCCGCCTGGCCGTGCTGCGGGCGCGGCGGGTGATGGAAGCCATCGAGGCCAACCCGGACACCCTGAGCCGCATCCTGGAGGCGCTGGATGCCTACCGGCGCCAGCCGCAGCCGGGCTTCGATCCGGACGAGCAGATCGCGGTGCTGATGCGGGCGGCGGAAGGGCGCGCCGCCCGGCAGGTCGCGGCGCAGCCCACGCAGCCCGAGCGGCGGCACATCGTCCATGAGGGGCGCCGGATCGGGACGCTCACGCGCAACGGCGGCCAGTGGGTGTTCCGCTTCGCCACCTCCCTGCCCGATGAGACGGTGCAAGCCATGGCGGACCGGCTGCCGGAGCTGGTGGGCGGGCCGCAGAAGCCACGCCGGGGCGGCGGCTAGGGCGGCGGCGGCACGGAAGGGTGTGATCCTTCCCAGCGCCGGCTGAGGAAACAGGGGCGCCTTGCGCCGCGGTCAGTGGTGGATGGGGGGAGGGGAGGGCTCCAGCAGCAGGCCGCGGTCGTTCACCCGCACCTTGGCGTTCTTGTAGGCCGAGAGCGCCAGATGCAGCGGCCCCTCGAACTGGGTCTTGAAGTTCTTGAGCGCCCCCACCTTGGAGCCGAACTGGCGCCAGAGCCTGTCCCAGCCGATGGGCGTTTCCTTCTGCAGGGAGTGCAGCCGGTAGGCGAGCCACAGATAGATGTCGATGGCCAGCGGGGAGGTGGTCAGGTCCCGCACGGCGGCGCGGTCCACCAGCACGGGATGGCGCCGCAACTCATCGAAGAAGGCCTGGGACAGGACCACGCGCTCCACCAGCCGCGCCGTCCGCTTGGAGCGGGGGTCGGGCTCGCCCACATAGCTGAAGGCATCGACCAGGCGCTGGTTGACGATGACGCCCTTCTTGTCGTTGCCGAAGCTGAAATCGACCGTGCAGGTGGCCAGCCGCTCGAGTTGCTCCGCGACCTTGCCGTTGCTGGGCCCGCCGCGGTTGATGCCGAGCCGCGCCACCACGGCGCTGGCCGAGCGGCCCATATGGATCTCGCGGCTGCCACGCTCCAGCGCCTCCGTCTGCCAGTCGATCAGCAGGAGACGGGCATAGCTGCCGAAGGGGACGCCGATATATTCCTGGCTGTTGTCGTCGCGCAGCCGCACGCCCGGGCGCACCAGGAGCCGCGCGAAATCGGTCTCGATCAGCCAGTTCTGGTCCCTGGGCTGGTCCCGGTGCGGGAGGCCGGCGAGGCACCAGGCCGAGTAGCTGTAGCCGATCTCGCTGGTGCCTTCGAACTCGCGCACGATGGCCGAGGAGGCGGTGTCGGCGATCTGCCGGCCCATGCGTCCCGCCAGCGCTTTCGGCAGGCTGGCCGGCCGGGGCTCGAGGATCGCCGCCTGCGCCGCCTTCAAGGCGCCCTGCGCCCCCTTGGCGGCGACGATGCGATGCACGGTGTTGTCCGCGCCGAACAGTTCGCCCTGTCCGGTGCTGCCGCCCGAATTGTCATCTGGCTCGACCATGCGGCGCACCCTGCAACGGCGTGCTTTCCCCGTCGATGTGAACTTTGCCATCCACTCGGCGCGCCGCCACGCCCTGGCCTGTGAACCTTGCCAGCCCAGAGCAAGCCAAGGGGTTGGAGAGAGATTGTTATTGAAGAAGGGCTGGCAGGGTTCATGTGGATAACGCCATAAAGAATTGAAATTGAATGCTTTTCCGGTTTCTGGCGGTTCTGGCAAGGTTCACAGCCGCGCGCCCGTTCCTCCGTCCAAAAGGCTGGCAAGGTTCACAGTGGGCCGGTGCCGGGTGACGCGGGTGAGCGCTGGCAAGGTTCACAGGACGAACACGAATCGGGCAGCCCGATTCCCCCGCAAAGGCTGGCAAGGTTCACATGGCCGGCCCGAGCGACCGTTCCGGGCGCGCAGCCGGCTTGAGCGTGGGCATCGGGCCTGCCCTGCGGAGATTTCATTGCTGTGACAGGAACCCACGGTATAGACGGGTATGACCGAGTGCCACCCCCTGGAGCATGCCTGATGTCGAGCAGCCTCGCGCTCAAGCTGGATGAGGAGACCCGCAGGCGGCTGCAGGCGCTCGGCCAGCTGCGCGACCGCTCGCCGCACTGGCTGATGAAGCGGGCCGTGCTCGAATATCTCGAGCGCGAGGAAGGCTACGAGCAGGAGAAGCAGGAGGACCTGGCGCGCTGGGAACGCTACCGCCTGGTGGGCGGCGGCGTGCCGCACGCCTCGGTGCGCGAATGGCTCGACAGCTTCGGGACGGAGAGCGGGCGCTCCCGCCCTGAGTGAGTGCCGGATCCCCGCATGGCTGTCCTGACCTGGCTGCCGGAGGCGGTGGGCGCGCTGGAGCGCCTTCTTCTCCTGCTGCACGACAAGAACCCCGAGGCGGCGCGGCGTGCCGCGCACACCGTCGCCCGTGCCGCGGACCGGCTGGTCGAGGGCTGCATCGGCCGTCCCCTGGCCGACGGCACGGCGCGGCGGGAGCTGGTGGTGCCCTTCGCCGGCGCCGCCTTCGGGCTGCGCTACAGGGTGGAGGAGACGGGGGCGGTGGTCGTCCTCCGCGTCTGGCATGGCGAGGAGGAGCGCGCATGAGCCGGGCAGGTCCCGCGGGCGTCCTGCCGCCGGCCCGCGGCCCCGCCCTTCGGCCGCATCGCCGCCACCCCTGGCATGCCACCGCATCGCCGCCTTGCGCGGGACGGGGGTTTTGGGAGCCGACGCGGCTCCCTAGATGAGGCGGACGTTCCGCAGAGAGGAACGACCGGCCTTCCCTTTATTTCGCTGCCTGACGTCGCGCTGCCGCGCGGCGGCAGGCTGCGGCCCGTGGGCCGCCAGGCGGATGCGATACGAAAATGGGGCCTCCCTGGTCCCCCAGCACGAACGAGACAGGTGAATCGATGGACGGGATGTTTACCTACGGCGCGGCGGATCAGGGCGACGCTGAGAACAATGCGGGGCTCAAGGCACGGACGGGCGTCTATGGGGACATCCTGGCGCGGGATGGGCAGGAGGCGGAGCGCGTCGTGCCCGTGCTGAACAATGGCCGCGGCTGGCGTTCCGAGTTCGGCGAGGAGTTCGACAGCCCCGAGACGGTCGATGTCCGCACCGAGGCCGCCGAGGACGAGGCGGCGGAGGAGGACGAGGAGCGCGTGGCCGACCCGGACGACGCGCGCGAGGAGGCCGGCGAGGACGCGCCCGAGGGCGGCAACGTCAACGAGGCCAGCCTGTCCCGCTCCGACGACCCGGTGCGCATGTTCCTGCGCGAGATGAGCGGCACCGAGCTGCTGACGCGCGACGAGGAGATCGCCCTCGCCCAGCGCATCGAGGCCGGGCGCGACGCCATGCTGGCCGGGCTGTGCGAGAACCCGATGACCTTCCGCCACATCGCCGCCTGGAAGGCGGCGCTGGAGGCGGGGGAGATGCCGCTGCGCGAGGTGGTGGAGTTGGAGGCCATGGCCGCCGACGCCGCGCCCCTGCCGGAGCCCGAGGAGGGCGAGGAGGCCGAGGCTGCGCCGCACGCCACCCTCGACGAGAAGATGAAGCCCGAGGTGCTGGCCGCCTTCACCGCGGCGCTGGCGGCGCATGAGCGGCTGCGCGAGCTCGGCATCGGCACCGAGGCCGCCCGGGAGGAGCGGGTGGAGATGGTCGGCCTGTTCGGCGCGCTGCGCCTGCGCCCGGCGCGCCTCGACCTGCTGGTGGGCGAGGTGCGCGACATGAGCCGCCGCCTGATGGCGCTCGATGGCAGGGCCGTGCGACTGGCGCTGGCCACCCGGCTGGACCGCGACCTGGTGCTGGGCGTCTGGAACGGCAGCGATGCCGGCATGGCCGCGCTGCTGGAGGCGGCGCAGAAACTGCGCACCAGCTCCGCCAAGCGCGAGGTCGCGCTGCGCGAGCTGCGCGAGGGGCTGCCCGAGATCCGCGCTGCCGTCGCCAAGCTGGAGGCGGAGAGCGGCCTGCCGGTGCAGGAGCTGCGCCGCGTCTGCGCCGAGGTGGGCCGTGGCGAGCGCGACATGCGCAAGGCGAAGGAGGAGCTGACGCGCGCCAACCTTCGCCTCGTCGTCCACATCGCCAAGCGCTACCGCAACCGTGGCCTGATGTTCGGCGACCTGATCCAGGAGGGCAACATCGGCCTGATGCGCGCGGTGGACAAGTTCGACTGGCGCCGCGGCTTCAAGTTCGCCACCTACGCCACCTGGTGGGTGCGCCAGGCCATCACCCGCTCCCTGGCCGACCAGGCGCGCACCATCCGCGTCCCCGTCCACATGACGGAGACGGTGGGCAAGGTGGCGCGCATGAGCCGCCGCTTCGCCCAGAAGGCGGGCCGCGAGCCGACGCCGGAGGAGCTGGCGGCCGAGCTCGGCATGTCGGTGGACAAGGTGCGCGCCGTGCAGCGCCTGGCGCGCGAGCCGGTGAGCCTCGAGAACCCGATCGGCGAGGATGACGATGGCCGCCTCGGCGACTTCATCGAGGACGAGAACGCGGTGATCCCCTTCGAGGCGGCGGCGCGCTCCTCGATGCGGGACGCGACCATGCGCATCCTTTCCGACCTGACGCCGCGCGAGGAGCGCATCCTGCGCATGCGCTTCGGCATCGGCGGCGAGAACGACCACACGCTGGAGGAGGTCGGCAAGACCTTCAACGTGACCCGCGAGCGCATCCGCCAGATCGAGGCCAAGGCGCTCAAGAAGCTGCAGGTCTCGAAGCGCGGCAAGTCGCTGCGCTCCTTCCTGGCCTGAGGGCGCGGCGGCGCGGGAAGGAGGCTTTCCTCCCCGCGCCTCCTCCTTCGCGCGGCCTCAGACGATCGCCGTCTCGACCGTGCCGGCGTTGCGGAAGGTGGCGCGCACCCGGGTGCCGGGCGGCACCAGCAGCAGGCCCGTGCAGCTGCCCGTGGTGACCACCATGCCGGCCTTCAGCCCGCCAAGGCGCCGCGCGCCCTCATTGGCCAGCCATTGCAGCAGCCGGATCGGCTCGCCCGCCGTGTTGCCGCCGACATGCTCCACCGCCACCTTGTCGTTGAAGGTGAGGCGCACCGGCTCGTTCGGCGGGTCGATGTGCCGCCAGGACTCCAGCGCCGGGCCCACCACCAGGGCGCCATGGTTGATCTGGTCCGCCACATGGCTCAGCGGATCGGTGCTGTTCAGCGCCTTGAAGCGCGTGTCGACGATCTCGATGATGGGGTGCAGGCTGGCCACGGCCGCCATCACCTCCTCCCGGCTGTAGGGCTTCTCGCGGGGCGGAAGGTCCGCGCCCAGCCGGAAGCCGATCTCCGCCTCGATGCCAGTGATGTTGAAGGCGGCCGCGGAAAAGGGCGTGTCGTCGAAACGCAGGTCGCGGGTGTTGAGGGGGGCGCAGCCGGGCATCGCCTCGGGCGTCGCGGCGCCCACCTTCCATCCGCCGATCGGCCCCAGCGCCTCGGCGACGAGGGCCTGGATGGCCACCGCCTCCTCCTGCGTGGCCGGACGCGCGCCCTCGGGCAGCGCCGCCAGCCATTGGCGGCTGCGGCGTGCCTCCAGCAGCGCGGCGGCCGCGGCAGCCAGATCTGTGGCCATGGGCGAAATCTCCGGAATGTTATGCCGCATCCTGCCGCGCCCACGCTGCGGGGTCGAGGGGGACAGGTTGGCGGGCGATACAACCAGTGGTAACCCGGTCCGTGCGGCAAGAACTCTCAATCGTGAATCGGCGTGCCATGGCGGCTCCTCCTGCGGATCATTACGTCGTGATGCGCCTGGGCAGCAGGCGCTGCGCCCTGACGCGCGCCGCCGTGCGGGAGGTGCTGCCGCTGCCCCGCCTGTGGCGGCCGCCCGGGCTGCCGCGCCCTCTCGCGGGCTTCATGAACCTCGCCGGCGAGGCGGTGCCGGTGCTGGACCTGTCCCGCCTCTTCGGCCTCGCCATGGCCGCCGAGGCGGAGGACGCGCTCTACCGCCACCTGCTGCTGATCGGCGAGGCGGGGGAGGCACCACTGGCCCTGCTGGTGGACCGGGTGCTGGACATGCAGCGCATTCCGGCCGAGCGCCTGCGCCCCGTGCCGCCCGAGGCGACGCTGAACGGCTGCGCCGTGGCCGAGATCGAGACGCCGGAGGGCTTCATCCACCTGCTGGCGGCCGGCCGCATCCTGCTGGCGCAGGAAGCCGCCGCGCTGGCCACGCTGCGCGAGGGCGCGCAGTCCCGCCTGGCCGAGTGGGAAGGTGCCGTGTGATGGCCGCGCCCGCCGGCCCCTTCGCCGCCACGCTGCTGCCGGACGCGGATTTCCGGGCGCTGAAGGCCGAGATCGTCGCCCGGACGGGCCACCACTACTACCTGGACAAGGATGACCTGCTCTGGGAGCGGGTACGCCGCCGCCTGCAGGCCACGGGGCTGGCCGGGGCGGGCGCGTATCTGGCGCGGCTGCGCGACCTGGCGCTCGGGGAGGCGGAGTGGGCGGCGCTCGAGGCCGAGGTCACCATCGGCGAAACGTTCTTCTTCCGCTACGCCGAGCAGTTCGCGGCGCTGGGCGAGACGATCCTTCCCGCCCTGCTGGAGCAGGCGCGGCCGGAGGGGCGGCTGCGCATCTGGAGCGCCGGCTGCGCCAGCGGCGCGGAGCCCTATTCCGTGGCGATCCTGCTCGGCCAGTTGCTGGGCGAGGCCCTGCCCGATTGGCGCCTCTCGATTCTCGGCACCGACCTGAACGAGGCGGTGCTCCGGGCGGCCCGGCAGGCGCGCTTCAGCCGCTGGGCGCTGCGCACCCTCTCGCCCGAGGCGCTGCAGCGCGACTTCATCCCGTCTGCCGATGGCCGCCACTGGCTGCTGCGCTCCCGGCACCGCGCCATGGTGCGCTTCGAGCGGCACAACCTGCTGAGCCTGCTGGACGGCAGCTCGCCGCTGCAGTTCACCGACTACGACCTGATCCTTTGCCGCAACGTGCTGATCTACTTCCACCCCGACATGGTGCTGCGGATTGTCGAGGCCCTGGCGGAGCGGCTGCGCGAGGGGGGATGGCTGCTGCTGGGCCATGCCGAGCCCAATCCGGAATTCGCCAGGTTCCTGGAGGTGGTGAACCTGCCCGGCACCGTGGCCTACCGGCGCCGCGGCGCGGCACCCTTCGCGGAGCCGGCGCCCGGCCCCATGGAAGCCGTGGCGCCGCCCCCGCCCTGGCCGCCCGGCCCCGCCGCGCCGCTCCCCCCCACCGTGGCCCCGCCGCCGCCGGCCCCGCGCCCGGCGCCCCCCGTCCCGGCCCCGGCGGAAGCGCGGGAGGCGGCCGGGAAGCCAGCGCCCGACTGGCTGGAGCGCGCCCGCGCGGCGGCGGACCGGGGCGACCTCCTGGTGGCCCGGCAGGCCTGCGAGGCGGGGCTGGCGGAGCGGCCGCTGGATGCCGCCCTCCACTACTATGAGGGCCTGGTGCAGCGGGGTCTCGGGCAGCGCGCCGCCGCCGGGCAGGCCTTTCGCCGCGCGCTCTACCTGCGCGGCGACTTCGCCATGGCGCATTACCAGCTCGGCCTGCTGCTGCTCGACGAGGGTGAGGCGGCGGCCGGGCGGCGCACCCTCGCCGTCGCCTCGCGCATCGCCCACGCGCTGCCGCCCGACCGCGAAGTGGAGGAGGGCGACGGCATGACCGCCCGGGCGCTGCGCGAGACGGTGCGGCTGTATCTCGGCGGCCTTTCCGCAACGGGGGCCGGCTGATGCCCAACCGCAACGCCGGCGCGCCGCCGCCCTCGCTGCGCGCCCGGGCCGAGCGCCTGATGGAGGAGCGCACGCGCAGCCTGGCCAGCCGCGCCCGGGCGGGCGCGGGCCAGGCATCGGCCGGGCCGGTGCTGCCGGTTCTCGCCTGCGCGGTGGGCGGCGAGTTCCATGCCCTGCCGCTGGGCCTGGCCGTGCAGGTGGTCTCGGCCAGGCCCTGCGCGCCGCTGCCGGGGGCGCCGGCTGCGGTGCTGGGCCTGCTTGGCCGCGCGGGGCAGGTGTTCAGCGTGCTGGATCTGGGCCTGGCCCTCGGCCGCCCCGGCGCCGCGCCGGACAGGGCGGGCGGCGAGGCCGCGGGCCAGGACAGGATGCTCCAGGGGCATGTGGTGCTGCTGCGCCATGCCCCGCGCCGCTTCGCCCTGCGGGTGGACCGCGTGCTGGGCGTGGCCGAGGTCGCGCCGCTCGCCAAGGCGGACCAGCCGGCCGCGGAGCGGATGGTCACGGGCCACGCCCTGCTGCCCCCCGCCCTGCGCCCCAGGAGCTCCGCGCCCGGTCCGGCGGCCGGCGCGCCGCCCCCGCTGATGGGGCTGATCGACCTCGACCGCCTCCTGCAACCCTACCTGTCTTCTCCCGAGACGTCCGGAGCGTGACGCCGTGAACATCGCCAACCGCATCCTCCTGGGCTTCACTGCCATCACGCTGCTGCTGATTGGCCTCGGCCTCTACAGCCTGAACCAGATCAGCGTGGTCACCCGTTCCTCCGAGGTCATCGTCACCCGCGACCTGGCGATGCTGCGCAAGCTGATGGAGCTGCAGGACGCCGAGAGCAGCCTGCAGGACGCCCGCAGCCGCGCCGTGTTGGGCTTCCTGCTGCGCAGCCTGGGCCGCGAGGCGGAGGGCGACGACGCCCCGCCCCAGGTGCCGCGCCATGCCGGCGAGGCCGAGCGCCTGCTGAACGAGATCCAGGCCCTGGCCAGCCAGAACCTGGCCAACTCCGTCTCGCAGGAGCGTCGGGAGGGCTGGCAGCGGATCAACCAGATCATCAGCCAGGCCGCGCTGCCCCTGCGGCAGATCCGCGAGCGCAGCCAGGAGCAGATGCGGCTCATCCAGGGCGGCGGGCTGGAGGCGGTGCAGGGCGTGAGCGCCGCCCTGCTGCCGGTGCGGCAGGACTTCTACCGCCTCATCACCCAGCTGCAGGACACGCTGAACGAGGTGATCAGCACCGGGCAGCGCCGCAGCAACGAGATCTATCTCGACAGCCGCTTCAACGTGATCCTGGTGCTGATCAGCGCGGTGCTGCTCGGCATCATCATCACGGTGCTGATCCGCCGCTCCATCGTGCAGCCGCTCTCGGCCTTCATGGGCTTCGTCGAGCGCGTCGGGCGCGGCGACCTGGGCGGCGCGGCGGCCTCGACCGGGCCCGACGAGCTGGGCCGCCTGGGCGGCACGCTCAACGCCATGGTGGACGGCCTGCGCCAGCTCGCCCGCCAGAGCCGCGAGGCGACCGAGAACCTGAACGCCGCCGCCGCCGAGATCCGCGCCAGCACCCAGGAACAGGCCGCGAGCGTGGAGGAGCAGCTCGCCGCCGTGCAGGAAACCGCCGCCACGGTGGACGAGATCACCCATTCCGGGGTCCAGATCGGCAAGCGCGCGCAGGAGGTGATCGCCTCCGCGCAGGCCACGGCGCAGACCTCCTCCGCCGGGCTGCGCGCGGTGGACGAGACCGTGCGCGCCATGGACGCCATCCGCGAGCAGGCGGAGGCGGTGGCCACCAACATCGTCGCGCTTTCGGAGAAGACCCAGGCGATCGGCGAGATCATCGCGACCGTCAACGACATCTCGGAGCGCAGCCACCTGCTGGCGCTGAACGCCGCCATCGAGGCCGCCGCCGCCGGCGAGCAGGGCCGCAGCTTCGCCATCGTCGCCGCCGAGATGAAGACGCTGGCCGACCAGGCGAAGGAGGCAACCAGCCAGGTGCGCTCGATCCTGGGCGACATCCAGCGCGGCATCAACGCCTCCGTCATGCTGACCGAGGAGGCGGTGAAGCGCGTGGCCACGGGGCGCGAGCGCACCGACACCACCCAGAGCACCATCACCGAGATCAGCGGCCGCATCCAGGAGAGCGTCCACACCTTCCAGCAGATCGTGGCCAGCACCAACCAGCAGCAGCTCGGCATCGAGCAGGTGATGAGCGCGCTGCAGAACATCCGGCAGGCCAGCCAGCAGACGGCGGCCGGCACGCGGCAGCTCGACACGGCGGCGGCCAACCTGTCGCAGCTGTCGCAGCAGCTCGTCGCCCTGGCCGACCGCTACCGGCTCTGAGCGGAGGGCCGCCCATGCGCATGCCACGGGCCGCCCGGCCATCCATGGCCCGACCCTGGGGTGGCGCCGCATGAACGAGCTGCGCCAGGAGCTGCTGGCCGCCTTCGCCATCGAGCACCAGGAGCACCTCCAGGCGATCCGCGCCGCGCTGGCGGCCGCCGAGGCCGGCCAGCCCTTCGACCTGCGCGACATCTTCCGCCGCGCCCACAGCCTGAAGGGCGCCGCCCGCGCCGTGGACCTGCCGGCGGTGGAGGAGCTGTCCCACCGGCTGGAGGCGGTGTTCATGCGGGTGGGGGAGGGCTCGCTGTCCCTGACGCCCGCGAGCATCGCCACGGTGCAGCTCGGCCTCGACGGCATCGAGGGCTATGTGGCCGCGCTGGAGGACAACCCGAGCCCGGAGCCGCCCCGGGCCGCGCTCGGGGCGCTGGAGAAGCTGCTGGAGGCCTCGCGCCCACTGGGGACGGCCACCACCGCCATGCCGGCCGGCACGCCCGCCGCGCCCGAGGCGGAGGCGCCGCCCCCGGGCGGCGGCGCCCACGCCGAGGCGGCGGGGGGCGGGGTGGAATATCTCCGCGTGCGCGTGGAGCATCTCGAGGAGCTCGCCCGGGCGGTCCACACCCTCTCCGACACCCTGTCGCGGCAGGCCGATGTGGATGCCGCCCTGCGCGCGCTGGAGGCCGACATGCGCGGCCTGCGGCGGGAATGGGACAGGCTCGGCCAGTCGGCGGCGCTGGCGGGCCGCGCCGAGGCTGCCGGGGGCGGCGGCAATGGCGGGCGGCTGCGCGACTTCGACCATGAGCTGTCCGCCCTCTTCCGCCAGCTCGGCCACCTCGCGCGGCAGCAGCGCGCCGTGGCGGGAGCGGCCGAGGCCGCCGCCACCCAGCTCCGCGCGCGGGTCGAGCGCATCGCCCTGGTGCCGGCCGAGGCGGTGCTGGGCTCGCTCGCCCGCATGACGCGCGACCTGGTGCGCGAGGCGGGGCAGGACGCCACGGTGCGCATGGAGGGGCTGGAGCTGGAAGCGGACCGCCGGGTGCTCCAGACGCTGAAGGACCCGGTGACCCACCTGCTGCGCAACGCGGTCAGCCACGGGCTGGAGGGGGCGGCGGAGCGCGCCGCCCAGGGCAAGCCGCCGCAGGCCGAGATCGGGCTGCGGCTGGCGGCGCGGGGCGGCCTGCTGGTGCTGACCATATCCGATGACGGCCGCGGCCCGGACCTGGCGCGGATCGAGGCCGTGGCGGTGCAGCGCGGCCTGCTGCCGCCCCGCCCGGCCGACATGCCGCCGCCGCCCGCCGAGCACCTGCTCTCGCTGGTGTTCGAGCCGGGCTTCTCCACCACCGAGACGGCCGATCACCTTTCCGGCCGGGGGATCGGCCTGTCTGTGGTGGCGGAGGCCGCGCGCCGGCTGCGCGGCACCGTGGCGCTGCGCCAGCGCCGGCCCTGGGGGGCGGAAGTCGAGATCGTGGTGCCCTTCTCGGCCGCCCGCCAGCCCCTGCTGCTGGTGGAGGTGGGCGGCGAGACCTATGGCTTGCCGACGCGGGGCGTGGAGCGCCTGCTGCGCCTGCCGGCCGCGCGCATGGAGAGTGTCGAAGGGCAGCCGGTGACACGCATCGAAATCGGCGGACGTGACGTTATTGCCCCCGTGATCGCGCTGCCCACCCTTCTCGGCAGGCCTGCCTCCGCCATTCCGGTGGAGGCCGGGCATCTGAGCCTCGTGCTGCTGCGCAGCGGCGAGCGCCGTTGCGCGCTGGCCGTGGACACGCTGAACGACGTCCGCACCCTGACGGTGGAGGCGCTGGACGCGCCCGGCGCCGAGGCGGAGCTGGTGGCCGGGGTGGCGATGCAGGATGGCGAGCGCCCGACCCTGGTGCTGAGCCCGGAAGGGCTGGTGAGCCGCTGGCTGCGCGACGAGGGGCGGCTGGCCTCGGCCGCGCTCGGCCTGGCGCCGGCGCCGCAGCCCCGCGCCTCGGCGACGATCCTGGTGGTGGACGATTCCATCACCACCCGCACGCTGGAGAAGAGCATCCTGGAGGCACAGGGCTTCCGCGTGGTGCTGAGCGTGGACGGGCTGGACGCGCTGAACCTGCTGCGCAGCGGCGAGGTGGCGGTCGACCTCGTGGTGGCGGATGTGGAGATGCCGCGGCTGGACGGCTTCGGCCTGCTGCAGGCGATGAAGAACGATCCGCGCCTGGCGCCGGTGCCGGTGATCCTGATGACCTCCCGCGCCAGCGCCGAGGATGTGCGGCGCGGGCTCGACCTCGGCGCCGGGGCCTACATCACCAAGCAGAAGTTCGACCAGCGGGAATTGCTGGCGACGATCGGCCAGATGCTCTGACCATGCCTTCCCAGCCCGTTCGCGTCATGATCGTCGAGGATTCCCTGGTGGTGCGTCGCCTACTCGCCCACATCGTCTCGCGCGATCCGCGCCTGACGCTGGCGGCCGCCGTGGGTTCCGCCGAGGAGGCGCTGCAGGAGCTGCCGCGCATCCGCCCGGACGTGATCTCCATGGACATCCGCCTCCCCGGCATGGACGGGCTGGAGGCCACGCGGCGGATCATGGCCGAGCAGCCCACGCCCATCGTCGTCATCGCCGACAGCGTCGAGGACAGCTCGCTGCGCATCTCCATGAACGCGCTGCGCGCCGGCGCGCTTTCGGTGGTGGAGAAGCCGGTGGGGATGGAGACCGGCGGCCATGAGCGGGTGTCGGAGATGATCTGCACCCAGCTCTACATCATGAGCCAGGTGCCGGTGATCCGGCGCCGCATGTCGGCCGCGCGCCTTTCGCGGCCGACGCCGGCGCCGGCGCGGCCTGAGCCCGTGGCGCCGCAGGCGCCCGCCATGCTGGGCATCGCCGCCTCCACCGGCGGGCCGCCGGCGCTGGCCCAGGTGCTGGGCGCGCTCAGCCCGCAATTCCCCCTGCCCGTGCTGCTGGTGCAGCACATGGGCGCCGCCTTCATGGAGGGCTTCGCCAGCTGGCTGGACGGGGTGGTGCCGCTCCGGGTCGGGATCGCGCAGGATGGCGAGGTGCCGCGTCCGGGCCAGGTCTATGTCGCGCCGGGCAACCGCCACCTGCTGCTGGCGCCGAAGGGCGTCCTGCGCGTGACGGCGGACCCGCCGGTGGCCAGCCAGCGGCCGGCGGCCACCTTGCTGTTCCGCTCCATGGCCGGGGCGCTGGGCCCGCGGGGCCTGGGCGTCCTGCTCACCGGCATGGGCGAGGACGGGGCGCTGGGGCTGGCCGAGATGCGGCAGGCGGGGGCCTTCACCATCACCGAGCATGAGAGCACGGCCGTGGTCTATGGCATGCCGGCGGCGGCGGTGCGGCTGGGCGGCTCCGGCCTCAGCCTGCCGCTGCCGCTGATCGGGCCGCACCTGCAGCAGCTTGCCCTCCGGGCCACGCCCTGATGCCGAACCGGCCCGTTCCCCCCGGCACGCCCGTGCTGCTGGTCGAGGATTCCGAGACCCAGGCCCTGCAGATGCGCCGGCTGCTGGAAGGCCAGGGCTTCGCCGTGCGCCGCACCGCCACGGCGGAGCTGGCGCTGGAGGCGCTGAACGAGGCGCTGCCGGCCCTGGTGATCGCCGACTACCACCTGCCCGGCATGAACGGCGACGAGCTGGCCCGGCAGATCCGCCTCAACAGCCGCACCCGCGCCATTCCCGTGCTGATGCTGACGGAGGCGCGCGAGGGCGACCTGGAGCGCCAGGGGCTCGAGAGCGGCGCCGACGCCTATGTGCCGAAATCGGCCGACCGGGACCTGCTGCTGCTGCGCATCAAGGCCCTGCTGCGCCGCCGTGCCGTGGCCGGCCCGGCCGGTCAGGGGCCGGGGGTGGCCGCGTTCCGGCGCGCGCGGATGCTCCTCGTCGATGACAGCGTCACCTACCGCACCTACCTCGCCGGGCTGCTGAGCCGCGACGGCTACATGGTGGAGGCCGTGGGCGATGCCGAGGCGGCGGTGGAAGCGGCGGCCGCGGCGCCGCAGAGCTGGGACTGCGTGGTGCTGAACGCCTTCAGCGCCAGCTTCGACGGCGTCACCCTCTGCGCCCGGCTGAACGCGCTGCGCGCCGCCGCCTCGGGCGGCGCGGGGGACGGGGCGGGGTTCCAGATCGTCGCCCTCGGCAGCGACAGCCCGGCCGAGCGCGAAACGCTGGCGCATGTCTTCGAGGCCGGCGCCGACGACCTGATCCCCGCCATGGCGGAGGCCAAGGTGATGAGCGTGCGCATCCGCGCCGCGCTGCGCCGCAAGCTGCTGCAGGACGAGGACCGCCGCAGCGCCGCCGAGCTGCGCGACCGCGAGCTGGCCATGGAGCGCGCCCAGGCGGAGGCCGCCGCCGCCCAGGCCAAGGCCGCCCTGGCCGAGGCGCTGGCCCGCGCCAACGGGGAACTGGAGGACGCCAACCGCCAGCTGCGCGAAACCCAGACCAAGCTGGTGCAGGCCGCCAAGATGGCCTCTCTGGGCGAGCTGGTGGCCGGCATCGCGCATGAGATCAACAACCCGCTCGCCTTCATCATCGCCCACCAGGGAACGGTGGACCGGCTGCTGGGGCAGATCCAGGCGGGCCTCGGCGAGGACCAGGCGGCGCAGCCTCTGGTCAGCCGCTGCCGCGACCGCTCGCGGTCCATGGCGCTGGGGCTCGGACGGATCCAGGACCTGGTGCTGAAGCTGCGCAAGTTCTCCCGCCAGGACGACGCCTTCCAGCGCGTCAATGTGCCCGACGCGCTGGACACGGTGCTGGCGCTGCTGGCGCACAAGCTGGGCGAGCGCATCATTGTGGAGCGCCGCTACGAGGCGGTGCCGGAGCTGCGCTGCTCGCCCGCGCTGCTGAACCAGGTGGTGATGAACATCGTCAGCAACGCCGCCGACGCCATCCCCGACCAGGGCCGCATCCGCATCGCCACCTCGAACGACGGGGAATTCTATCGCATCGCCGTGACCGACAGCGGCCCGGGCGTGCCGGACGCGCTGCGCGAGCGTATCTTCGAGCCCTTCTTCACCACCAAGCCGGTGGGTTCCGGCACCGGGCTGGGCCTGGCCATTGCCTACAACGTCATCCAGGCGCATGAGGGCACCATCTCGGTCGAGAACGAACCGGCGGGCGGCGCGACCTTCACGGTCAGCGTGCCGATGAAAGCGGGACGCTAAGTTGTGCAGGCGATGAACTTGAACCCACCCGCCACCCTGCTGCTCGTCGATGACGAGCCGGAGATCCTGGTCGCGCTCTCCGATCTGTTCGAGGACGAGTTCCGCGTGCTGACCGCCTCCTCCGGCGCGCGGGGGCTGGAGATCCTGGCGGCCGAGCCGGACGTTCACGTCATCATCTCCGACCAGCGCATGCCGGAGATGACGGGCGACGTCTTTCTCGGCCGCGCGCGGCAGGTCAGCCGGTCCGAGGCCCTGCTGCTCACCGGCTATGCCGACCTCGAGGCGGTGATCAACGCGCTGAACCATGGCCGCATCGCCGGCTACGCGCCGAAGCCGTGGGAGCCGGCGGCGCTGCTGAGCATGGTGCGCAACGCCGCCGAGCGCTTCCGCCTCGCCCGCGCGCTGGAGACGGAGCAGGCGCTGCTCCAGGGCCTGCTGGAATCCTCGGCCGATCCGCTCAGCTTCAAGGATGCGCAGGGCCGCTTCGTGCGGCTGAACGCGGCCAAGGCGGCGGCGCTGTCCTGCCCACTGAACGATTGCCTCGGCCGCGAGGAGGCGGGGATGCTGGAGGGCGTGGCGGCGGCCGCGGCCCTGCGGAGCGCCGATGCGGAGGCGATGGCCCGCCGCCGGGCGGTGGAGACGCTGGAGCAGCGGCAGGAGCCGGGCGGCCCGCCGCGCTGGGTGCGGGTCAGCCGCATCCCGATCCTGGACGGCGAGGGCCGGGCGACGCACCTGGCCACGGTCGAGCACGACATGACCGAGCAGCGCGCGCTGGAGGAGCGGCTGCACCAGGCCGAGAAGATGCAGGCGCTGGGCACCATGGCCGGCGGCGTCGCGCATGACTTCAACAACCTGCTGACGGCGATCCTCGGCAGCCTGGAGCTGCTGCTGCACACCGGCCTGGCGCAGCCGCGGCAGGAGAGGCTGGTGAAGAACGCCATCATGGCGGCCGAGCGCGGCTCCACCCTGACGCAGCGCCTCCTCAGCTTCAGCCGCAAGCGCGAGCTGCAGCTCCGCGCCTCGGACGTGAACCAGCTGGTGGCGGATGTGGAGGACCTGCTGCTGCGCAGCCTGGGCGATGCCTTCACCCTGCACCGCCACCTGGATGAGGGGCTGTGGCCCGCCATGGTGGACCCGGAGCAGTTCGGCCTGGCGCTGCTGAACCTCTGCATCAACAGCCGCGACGCCATGCCGGAGGGCGGCGAGATCTCCATCCGCACCCGCAACGTGACGGTGAGGGAGGAGGAGGTCGGCGATCTCACGGGGGGCGACTATGTGGCCATCGCCGTGTCCGACACCGGCAGCGGCATGCCGCCCGAGGTGATGGCGCAGGCCTTCGAGCCCTTCTTCACCACCAAGGAGGTGGGCAAGGGGACGGGGCTTGGCCTGTCCATGGTGTATGGGCTGACGCGCCAATCGGGCGGCACCACCGTCATCACCAGCGCGCCGGGGGAGGGCACCACGGTGGAGCTGTTCCTGCCGCGGGCGCGGCGGCCGGCGGAGATGCCGGCGCGCCAGGATGGCGCGCCGCAGCCTACCGCCCATCCCGTGACGGTGCTGGTGGTGGATGACGACCCGGCGGTCCGCCGCGTCACCGCCACCTTCCTGTCCGATCTCGGGCACCGGGTGGTGGAGGTGCCGGACGGGGAGGCGGCCCTGCGCATGCTGCGCGAGGAGCCGGGAATCCGGCTGATGGTCTCCGACCTGGTGATGCCGCGCATGAGCGGCGTGGAGCTGACCGAAGGCGCGCGCAGCCTGCGCCCCGCCCTGCCGATCCTGCTGCTGACCGGCTATGCCGATCCCGCCCGCGTGCCCGAGGGCTACCCCGTGCTGCGCAAGCCCTTCCGCCGCGCCGACCTGGCGCAATGGGTGGCCGAGCTGTTGCAGGACTGAGCCGCCGGACGGCGGGCGGCGGCCTGGAGGGCGCGGTTCCCCTCCCTTCCGGCCCGGTTCACCGGCCGGTCCGGATCAGCTCCGCCGCGCGTTCCGCCACCATGATGACGGCGGGCTGGATGTTGGTGGAGGGCACCAGCGGCATCACCGAGGCATCCGCCACGCGCAGCCCGTCCACGCCACGCAGGCGGAGCTGCGGGTCGAGCACGGCGGCATCGTCGGTGCCCATGCGGCAGGTGCCGCAGGGATGATAGACGGTGGTGCCGGCGGCGCGGATATGGGCCAGCAGCGTCTCGTCGTCGTCCTGCCCGTGGGGGGGCGCGAGCTCCTCCTCCACCAGCGCGGCGAAGGGCGGGGTGCGGCCGATGCGGCGGCCGAGGCGCGCGGCCTCCAGCATCACCCGCTGGTCGTTCGGCGCGGTGAGATAGTTGGCGACGATGAGCGGCCTGTCCTCCGGCGCGGGGCTGCGCAGCCGGATCTCGCCCCGGCTGTCGGGGCGGCACTGGCCGAAATTGATCATCATCCCCGGCGTCTTGGGCAGCACGTAGCCCGTGGTGGCGAGGCTGAAGTTGATGAACTGGTACTGCACCTCGGCCTCCTCCGCGCCCGGCGTCACCCGGGCGAAGGCGGTGGCCTCGGTGGCGCCCACCGCCAGGGGCCCGTCGCGCCGCAGGGCGTAGCCCAGCGCCGTCCAGCCCAGCCGCAGGGGGTTCGCCATGATCTCGTTCACCGTGCCGGCCGGGCGGGTGCGGAAGGCGAGGCGCGCGATCAGGTGGTCCTGCAGGTTCCTGCCGACGCCGGGGCTGTGCACCCGCGTCTCGATGCCGAAACCGCCGAGCGCGGCGCCGTCGCCGATGCCGGAGAGCATGAGCAGCTTCGGCGTGGCGATGGCGCCGGCGCAGAGCACCACCTCGCGTGCCGCGTGGAACTCCACCTCGCCCGCGACGCCCTCGCGCCGCGCGGCGACGCCAATGGCGCGGCCATCCCGCAGCAGCACCCGGCGCACGTCGATGCCGGTCAGCACGCGCAGGTTGGGCCGGCTCCGCGCGGGCTGCAGGAAGGCGCGCGCCGTGCTCATGCGCCGGCCGCCGCGCACGTTCATCTGGATCGGCATGACACCGTCGATCGGGCCGTCATTCATGTCGGCGTTGCGCGGCAGGCCGAGCGCGGCGCAGCTCTCGATGAAGGCGGCGGCGCCCTGCGACAGCCTGCGCACCTGGCCCACCGGCAGCGGCCCGCCCCGGCCGCGCGTCTCGCCGGGAGGCCCTTGCCAGTCCTCCATGCGGCGGAAATAGGGAAGCACCTCGTCATAGGACCAGCCGCGCGCGCCGGCCTGGGCCCAGCGGTCGTAGTCGCGCGGCGAGCCGCGCAGAAAGACCAGCCCGTTCACCGAGCCCGAGCCGCCCAGCACGCGGCCGCGCGGCCAGTTGATGCTGCGGCCGTTCAGCTCCGCCTCCGGCTCGGTCGCGAACTTGCAGTCGTAGCGGCCGCTGGCGAACAGCCGCGCATAGCCGGCGGGCACATGGATCCAGATGTCGCGGTCCTCCGGCCCCGCCTCCAGCAGCAGCACCCTGTTGGCCGGGTCCTCGGAAAGCCGTGCCGCCAGCACGCAGCCGGCGGAGCCGCCGCCGACGATGATGTAATCCGCCTCGTCCACGCTGCCGTTCCTCAGGTCATCATCATGCCGCCGGCCACGTCGACGACCTGGCCGGTGACGAAGGAAGCCTCCTCCGAGGCGAGATAGAGCGCAAGGTCCGCCACCTCATCGGGGCGGCCGAGGCGGCGGAGCGGCGTCGCGGCCACCTGCGCCGCGTTGACCGCATCGTCCACCGTGCGGATCAGCGGCGTGTCGATCCGCCCGGGCGCGATGGCGTTGACGCGGATGCCAAAGGGGCCGAGCTCGCCGGCCAGGTGCTTCGTCAACCCGATCAGCGCCGCCTTGGTGGCGGCGTAATGCGCCCCCACCACCGGGGAATAGGTGCGCCCCGCGACGGAGGACATGTTGACGATGCTGCCGCCCCCGGCCTCGCGCATCGCCGGCACCAGCAGGCGGATGGCGTTGAAGCAGCCATTGAGGTTAACGCCGACGACGTGCTGCCATTCCTCCGGCGCCATCTCCCACACCGCGTGCGCGCGGCCCGCATGCTTGGGCGAGATGCCGGCATTGTTCACCAGCGTGTCGAACGGCCCCCCGAGCGAGGCTTCCAGCGCGACGACGGCCTCGGCGAGCGCGGCATGGTCGGCCACATCCGCGCGGGCCGGCGCGGCGCGGCCGCCGGCGGCGCGGATGCGCTCCGCCATGGCGCCGGCCCGCCCCGCATCGGCGTCCAGCACGCCGACATGCGCGCCACGGCGGGCGAAGGCCTCGGCGATGGCGCCGCCGATGCCCTGGCCCGCGCCGGTGACGAGCACGCGGCGCCCCGCATGGCTCGGCCGGCGGGCGAGGTCCTGCTCCATGCCCCGCGCCTCAGATGCCGAGATAGGCGCGGCGCACATGGTCGTCCCTCAGCAGGGTCGCGCCCGTGTCGGTCATGACGATCTCTCCATTCTCCAGCACATAGCCGCGGTCGGCGATGCTGAGGGTGCGGAAGACGTTCTGCTCGACGATCAGCACGGTGACGCCGGTGGCCACGATGCGCTCCACCACGTCGAACACCTGTTTGACGATGATGGGGGCGAGGCCGAGCGAGGGCTCGTCGAACATCAGCAGCTTCGGCCGCGACATCAGCCCGCGCGCGATCGCCACCATCTGCTGCTCGCCGCCCGAGAGCGAGCCGGCATGCTGCTCCAGCTTCTCCCGCACGCGCGGGAAGAGGTCCAGCACCTCGTCCATCGTCCGCGCCATGCGGTCGCGCGCATGCGGCGTGTAGGCGCCCATGCGGAGGTTGTCGCGCACCGTCATGAAGGGAAAGAGCTGCCGGCCCTCGGGGATCAGCGTGATGCCGCGGGCCACCACCTCGTGCGGCGGGAGGCGGCCGATATCCTCGCCCTCGAAGGTGATGCGGCCGGCGGTGGGCCGCACCAGGCCGGCAATGGTGCGCAGCGTGGTGGTCTTGCCCGCGCCATTGGCGCCGACGATGGTGACGACCTCGCCCGCGCCCACGGTGATGCCGATGCCGTGCAGGATGGTGGTGCGGCCATAGCCCGCATGCACCTCATGCAGAGTGAGCATGGACGAAATCCTCCCCCAGATAGGCCTCGATCACCACCGGGTCGCGCACCACCTCCTGCGGCCGCCCCTCGGCGATGACGCGGCCCGAGTTGAGCACCACCACGCGGTCCGAGAGCGCCATGATGGCCTGCATCACATGCTCGATCGCGATGACGCTGACGCCGCTGTCGCGGATCGCCTCGACCAGCCGGATGGCGCGCTGCACGTCGGTCTGGTTGAGGCCGGCCATCACCTCGTCGAGCAGCAGGATGCGCGGCTCCATGGCCATGACGCGGGCGATCTCCAGCCGCTTCAGCCCGCCGATGGTGAGGCTGCGCGCCTCCATGTCCTGCTGCGCCCAGAGGCCCATGGCGTGCGCCGTCTCCAGCGCCTTCTCGCGCGCCGCCGCGCGGCCGGGATGGTTGTGGAAGGCGCCGATCATGATGTTCTCCAGCACCGTCATCGCCGCGAAGGGCTGCACGATCTGGAAGGTGCGGCCGACGCCCGCGCGGGCGAAGGCGTGCGGTGTCGCCGGGCGGATGAAGCCCTCGCCCTCGACGCGCACGCGCACCGTGCCGCTCGCCGGCGCCAGGAAGCCGGAAAGCTGGTTGAACAGCGTGGTCTTGCCCGCGCCGTTGGGGCCGATGATGCCGAGCACCTCGCCCTGGCGCAGGGTGAGGCTGACATCCTGCGTCACCGCCAGCCCGCCGAAATGCTTGTGCAGGTGCTCGGCCACCAGGATCGGCTCGCCGATCCGGCGGCGGCCCGCCTCGCGCGGGGCGGCCGGCACGGAAGCGGGGGCGGCGGAGCCGGCTGTCTCGCCACGCTCCTCCGCCCCTCCCGCGGCGGGCGCCCGGCGGAACAGGCCCACCAGCCCGTCCGGCACGAAGAGCACGATCAGCACCAGCACCGTGCCATAAACGAAGCCGTGCAGCCCGAGCGCGGAGGCGCCGAGCCAGCCGCGCGCCAGTTCCGTCAGCGGCACCACCAGCAAGGTGCCGATCAGCGGGCCCATCACCGTGCCGATGCCGCCGATCAGCGCGAACATCGCGATCTGCACCGAGAAGGCGAGGGAGAACATCGCCTCCGGCTCGATGAAGGTGAGATACATGCCGTGGAAGGTGCCCACCATGGAGGTGAGCGCCGCCGAAAGGGCTACGGCCTGCAGCCGGACCCGCAGCGTGTCGACGCCCGCCGCCGCCGCCGCCGGCTCCCGCTCGCACGTCGCGACGAGGTAGTAGCCGAAGCGCGCATGGCGCAGCCAAGCGGTGACGCCGAGGGTCAGCGCGAGCAGGCCGAAGGCGATCAGCAGCGAGGGCCAGCGCTCGAAGAAGATCATCCACTCCCAGCCCGTCTGCAGCGGCACCATCAGCCCCACCGCGCCGCCGGTGAGGCCGGTGAAGTGCAGCGCCAGCAGCCGGATGACCTGCAGGAAGGCGATGGTGGCGAGCGCGAAGAAGGGCCCGCGCAGCCGGAAGCAGGGCAGGCCGATGGCGACCCCCACCATGGCCGATAGGGCGGCGCCCCCCAGCATGCCGAGCCAGGGCGAGATGCCGAGCGGCACCAGCAGCCCCGCCGTGTAGGCGCCGATGCCGTAGAAGATGGCGTGCCCGAGCGAAAGCTGCCCGGCGAAGCCGCCGACGATGTTCCAGGCCGTGGCGAGCGCGCCATAGAGGCAGATGGTGATGAAGACGTGGAAGACGAAGTCGTCGCCGATCAGCAGCGGCACGACGAAGAGCAGCGGCAGCAGCGCCAGGCTGGCCAGCATGCCGGGGCTCGGCCGGTGCTGCGCGCGGCGGGTGGGGAGGGCGCGGTCGCTCATGCGGGTTTCCTCATTCCGAGCCGCGGCCCAGGCCGAACAGGCCGGTCGGCCGGAACAGCAGGATCAGGATGAACAGCGCGAAGATCACCACCTCCTTGAGATCGGGGGCGATGTAGAAGGCGCTGAGGCTGTCCACGAGCCCGATCAGCAGCGCGCCGATGAAGGCGCCGTGCAGGCTGCCCATGCCGCCCAGCACCACCACCACGAAGGCGGTGAGCACGAAATAGGTGCCGACGGTGGGGGAGGCGGGGTAGATCGGCGCCACCAGCGCCGCCGCCAGCCCGACGCAGGCGGCGCCGATGCCGAAGGTGACGATGTAGATGCGCTTCACATCCACGCCCATCAGCTGCGCGGCGGCGCGGTGCTGCGCCGTGGCGCGGATGGCGCGGCCGAGATAGGTGCGCTCCATGAACAGGTGCAGCGCGGCCACGACGACGATGCCGCAGACGAACATGACGAGCTGCCCGATCAGGATGCGGAAGGGGCCGAGGGTGATCGATTCGCGCACGCCGCTCGCGGGCGTCGCGTAGAGATCGGCGCCGAACACCAGGAGGGCCAGGTTGATCAGCGCGGTGGAAAGGCCCACCGTCGCGAAGATCTGCACATGCGCGTCCCGCGCGTCGAGCAGCGGCTGCAGGATGAAGCGCTGGATCAGCACGCCGATGACGAACAGCACCAGCACCAGCGGTGGGGCCAGCACATAGGGGTGCAGGCCAAGCTTCACCGTGCCCAGCCACGTCAGGTACATGCCGACCATCAGCAGCTCGCCATGCGCGAAGTTGACCAGCCGGATGATGCCGAAGATCAGCGTCAGCCCGACGCTGATGATGGCGAACAGCCCGCCCAGCATCAGCCCGTTGATGACGAGCTGCACGAAGGTTTCCATGGACGCTCCTCTGGCCGTCGGGTGCGGGTGCGGGCGCCCTGATAGGCGCCCGCGGCCTTTCTCAGCGGCGCAGGCGCAGCTCGGATACCGCCGCCTCGGGCGGATAGACGGTGACGAGGCGCCCATCCTGCCATTGCAGGCCCATCATCTTGGCGCGCTCGTTCTGCCCGTCGGGGCCGAACTTCACGCCCCAGCCCTCCGGCGTGGTGCCGTCCGGCACGTCCACCGCCACGACGGCGGCGCGGATGTCGTCCGCGGCGAGGGACTTCGCGGCGGCGATGGCGTCGAGGAATACCTTGGCGCCGACATAGTTGCCCAGGCTGTGCCCGGAGCGCGGCTCCATGCTGTACTTCGCGCGATAGGCCGCGACGAACTCCTCGATGCCCGGCGCCGCCTTGGGGTTGATGGCGTACTGGGTGAAGTCGACGTTCAGCACGCCATCCATCACCTCCTGGCCCACCGCCTGCATCGTCTCGCGCAGCGAGTAGCCGCCGCCGCCGCCGATGATGGCGCGCGGCCTGAAATTCGCCTCGCGCGCCTGGCGGAAGAACAGCACCGTGTCGTTCTGGTAGGAGGTCTGCAGCACCACGTCGGCCTTCGCCGCCTGGAGCCGCAGGATCAGCGCCGACATGTCCACGATGTTGGCGGGGTAGGGCAGGGTCTCGACGATGTTCAGCCCCTGCTCCTTGGCGAAGCCCGCCTGGTAGCGGCCGACCGTGGTGCCGTAGAGGCTGTCCTCGTGGATGATGGCGACCCGCAGGTCCTTCGGCTCCACCGAGAAGGCGGGCGCGACGGACTTCACCACCATCTCGATCGAGCGCGCCGCCATGTCGCGCGCCGTGGGGTTGGTGCGGAACAGGTAGCGGAACTTGCGCTCGGTGATCGAATCCGAAACCGCGCCCAGTTCGAAATAGGGGATGCGCGCCAGCTCCGCCACCTGGCTCGCCACCTGGCTGCGGGCGGAGGAATAGGTGCCGAAGATGGCCTTCACCTGCGCCACCGAGATCAGCCGCCGCGCCTCGGCCACCGCCTGGTTGTTGTCCACCGCGTCGCCGCGCACCAGGGTGATCTTCTCGCCCCGGATGCCGCCCGCGGCGTTGCGCTCCTCCACGGCCAGCTCCAGCCCGCGCCAGCTCTCGTCGCCCAGCACGGCGAGCTCGCCGCTGAACGGATAGAGCGCGCCGAGCCGGATCTCCGCCTGCGCCGCGCCCGCCCCGAGGCCGATGCCGAGCCCGGCCACGAGGCCGAGCGCCATCCTGCGTGTCGTCCTGAACATTGTCGTTGTCCTCCCCATTCGTTGCGGCCCGCCGCGCGCTTCAGCCGTCGCCGGGCCGCAGCAGGATCTTCACGGCGTCGCGGCGGCGGGCCATCTCGAAGCCGCGCAGCCCCTCGCGCAGGGGCAGCCGGTGCGTGACCATCAGCCCGAGCTGCGCGCGGTGGCCAGGGTCGGCCAGCAGCGCCAGCACGCGCGGCCAGGCGGCCCATGTCGTGTCATGCGCGGCGCGGAGCTGGTGCTTGTTGCGCACCATGGCCGTCACCGGCAGCTCCAGCGGGCGGGAATGAATGCCGGTGATCACCAGCACGCCGCTGGAGCGCAGCACCGAAAGGCCGTCCGTGATCGAGGCGGTGACGCCGGTGGCCTCGATGACGCGGTCCGCCTTCTCGCCGAAGCAGGACCGCACCGCCTCGGCCATGCTCGTCTCGGCCAGATCGGCGGTGTGGGCGATGCCCATCCGGCGGGCGCAGTCCAGGCGCCGCGCATCGCCGAAGCCGGCGAGCAGCACCCGCGCGCCGCGCTGCTGCGCGATCCAGGCGATGCCGAGGCCGATCGGGCCTGGGCCCAGCACCAGCACGGCGTCGCCCGGCGTGATGGCGGCCACCTCCACGGCGTTGTCGGCGATGCTGAGCGGCTCGGACAGCGCGCCCATCTCGGCATCCACCCCTTCCGGCAGGCGGAAGCAATGCGAGGCGGGCGCCACCACCTGCGCGGCGAAGCCGCCATCGCAGTGCAGGCCGAGGATGCGCCGCGCCTGGCAATCCTGGTTGCGCCCCTCGCGGCAGGCGCGGCACCGGCCGCAGCCGATGGTGGGCCAGGCGGTGACCGCGTCGCCGATGGCGAAGCCCTCCACCCCCTCGCCCAGCGCCGCCACATGCCCGGCGAATTCGTGCCCCAGGGTGAGGGGCATGTGGGGGGCCATGAACTCGTAGCCCGGCGTCCACTCATAGGCGTGGATGTCGCTGCCGCAAATCCCGGCGGCGGCGACCCGGATGCCGATCTCGCCCGGGCCGGGCGGGGCGGGAGGGGGGATCTGGAGCGCTTCCAGCCCCGGGGCGGCGTTCGTCTTGCGCAGCGCCAGCATGGTTCAGCGGGATGAGGAGGTGGCGGCCGGCATGCCGGGCCGCCGCCCTTGGCGGCGCGGAACCATGCGGGGGGCGGCCTTCCGCGTGCCCGGCCTGATGCGCGGGACGATCCCCATGGACTTCTTCCTTCCCTGGTCACGACGCTTGTTATGCGTCATTTGATATAACAGTGGAGACGTTACGCGGGGCGTGTCAATCATGAACACCATGCGGGACCGGCCCATGGCTCCGGCGCCTGCCGCGGAGGGCCCCTTCCGCCGCATCTCGCGCGACAGCCTCAGCGAGCGCGCCTACCAGGAAGTTCGCTCGGCGCTGATGCTCAGCCGGCTGCGGCCGGGAGAGAGGCTGCTGCTGCGGCCCCTGGCGGCGCGGCTCGGCATCAGCGCCACGCCGGTGCGGGAGGCGCTGCTGCGGCTGGTCTCGGAACAGGCGCTGCTGATGGACGAGCGCGGAACGGTGGTGGTGCCCAGCATCGACCGCACGCGCTTCCTCGAGATCCGCGCGCTGCGCTGCCAGCTCGAGGGCCAGGCCGGGGCCGCCGCGGCCGCGCGCGCCGGGCCGGCCGAGATCGCGGCGCTGGGCGCGATCCATGCGCGGCTGGTGGAGGCCGAGGCGCGCGGCGACTTCCCCGCCGCCCTGCAATGCAACGAGCAGTTCCATTTCGGCCTGTGCCGGCTGGCCGGCCTGCCGGTGCTGCTGGGGCTTGTCGAGATTTTGTGGATGCAGTGCGGGCCGCTGCTCAGCCACCTCTATGCGGAGGGGGCGCGGAACCTGCCGCGGCATGGCCATCTGGAGGCGCTGGAAGGGCTGCGGCGGCGTGACGCGGCGATGGTGCGTGCCGCGGTGGTGCGGGACATCGAGGAGGGCGGCCGGCCGCTGCTGGACTTCCTCCGCCGATGAGGCCACCCCGCCCGCGCCTGGCGGACGGGGCGACGGCTCAGGCCTTGGCGGCCTTGCGCTTGTTCTTCTTCATCGCCGTGAAGGCGGCGTCGCGCAGCGCGGGGGAGGGCTTGAAGCGCACCGTGGCGCCGGCCTTCACCGCCACCTTCTCGCCCGTGCGCGGGTTCATCGCGGTGCGCTTCGGGGTTTCGCGCACGATGAAGGCGCCGAAATCGGGAATCGTGAAACGGCCGTTCTTCACGATCTCGCTCTTCATCGCTTCGATGATGTCGCCGGCCAGGGCATTCGCGCCCACGCCGGTGATCTCGATCGAATTCTGGATGGTATCGGCCAGAAACTTCTTCGACATTGGCTGCCCTTTCGCGGAAGGACCCACCCAAAGCACAGGCGGCGCCCGGCGTGAAGTCCTCATTGTGGCTGTTCCACAAAGAAACCGTCTTGATGGCGGTGCCGGCGCCGCCCAACCTTCGCCGCGCATGGAGGAGGGCCGCCCGATGAGGAAACTGATCAACGATCCGCGCCGCGTCGTGCGCGAGATGCTGGAGGGGCTGGTCGCGCTCTGTCCCGGGCAGGCGCTGCTGGCCGAGGCGGACGTGGTGGTGCGGGCCGTCCGCGCCGCGCCCGGCGCGCGTCCCGTGGCGGTGCTCTCGGGCGGCGGCGCCGGGCATGAGCCGGCCCATGCGGGCTATGTCGGGCCCGGCCTCCTGGATGCGGCGGTGACGGGCGATGTCTTCACCTCGCCCAGCACGGATGCGGTGCTGGCGGCGCTGCGCGCCGTGGCGGGGCCGGCGGGCGCGCTGCTGGTGGTCAAGAACTACACGGGCGACCGGCTGAACTTCGGCCTCGCCGCCGAGCTGGCGCGCGCTGAGGGCATTCCCGCCGAGATCGTCGTGGTGGCCGACGATGTCGCGCTCAGCGAAACCGTTCCGCCGGAGCGGCGGCGCGGCATCGCCGGCACGGTGCTGGTGCACAAGGTGGCCGGCGCCGCCGCGGCGCGGGGCCTGCCGCTGGCGGAGGTGGCGGCGGAGGCGCGGGCGGCGACCTCCGCCCTGGGCTCGATGGGTGTGGCGCTCGGCGCCTGCACCGTGCCCGCCGCCGGCCGCCCCGGCTTCGTGCTGGAGGAGGGCGCGGTGGAGCTCGGCCTCGGCATCCATGGCGAGCAGGGCGTCAGCCGCGAGACGCTGCGGCCGGCCGACGCGCTGGTGGAGACGATGCTGGAGCGGATCCTGGCCGATCTCGGCCTGGGGCGGGGCGCGCGGGTGGCGCTGCTGGTCAACGGCCTCGGCGGCACGCCGCCGATGGAGCTGGCGATCGTCGCCCGCGCCGCGCTGGCGGGGCTGCGCGCGCGCGGCCTCGTGGTGGAGCGCGCCTGGTGCGGCAACCATCTCACTGCCATCGAGATGCCGGGCTGCTCCCTTTCCGTCATGGCGGTGGACGATGCGCGGCTGGCGCTGCTCGATGCTCCGGCCAACGCCCCGGCCTGGACGGGCGATGGCCGCATCGGCCCGCCCGTCATCCTGCCCGCGCCGCCGCCCGCGGCCAGTGCGCCACCCGCCGCGCCCGGCCCGCTGGCGCCGGCGATCGCCGCGGCCATCGGCCGCGTCGCGGCGGCGCTGGAGGCGGCCGAGGACAGCCTGACGGAGCTGGACAGCGCGGCCGGCGACGGCGACCTCGGCATCAGCATGGCACGGGGCGCGGCGGCGCTGCGCGCCCTGCCGGACGGAGCCCATGCCAATCCCGCCGACGCGCTGGCCGGGGCGGGTCAGGCGCTGCGCCGCGCCATCGCCGGGAGCTCCGGGCCGTTCTACGCGGTGGGGCTGCTGCGGGCCTCGCGCCTCCTGGAAGGCCGGCCCAGCCCGGAGGCCGCCGAATGGGCCGCGGCCTTCCGCGCGGCGGTCGATGCCGTGGGCGAGCTGGGCGGCGCGCGGGCAGGGGACCGCACCATGCTGGATGCGCTGCTGCCGGCGGCCGAGGCCTTCGAGCGGTCGGCGGGGCAGGGCCTCGCCCAAGCCTGGGCCGCCGCGCTGGAGGCGGGCGAGGCGGGCCTGCGCGCCACGCGGGAGATGGCGCCGCGCCTTGGCCGCGCCTCCTATCTCGGCGCCCGGGCGGTGGGCACGCCCGATGCCGGCGCGGCGGCGGCGATGGTGTGGATGCGCGCCCTGGCGCGCCGGGACTGACCGGCGCGGCGGCGCGCGCCTTGCGCCGGGCGTGTTAAGCCGAACCTCCGGGTCAACCGGCACGCCCGCGCGCCGTTATGGTGAAGGGGGCGCGCCGGGCCGTTCTTTCCCGGTCCGCCCCCTCGGTCCGTCCCACCGATCCGCCGGGCCAGCAGCCTTGTTTCCGGAGCGCCGCATCGTGCCAATCCAGCCTTGTCCGGTCAGCCGTCCCGCCTGGCCGCCCGCCATGTTCCTTTCCCTGGTCCTGACCCTTCCCGGCCTGCCCGCGCTGGCGCAGGAGGCGGAAACGGCGAACGCGCCGCCGGCGGAACGCGAGACGCTTGCCAAGGGCACCACCTTCCGCCTGCTCGGGCAGGACGTGAAGGGGGCCACCGGCATCGTCGTCGGCCAGATGGTGAACGTGCTGGTGGACGAGGCGGGCCGGCCGCGCGCCGCCGTGCTGGACTATGGCGGCTTCCTGGGCGTGGGGCGGCGGCGCATCGCGGTGTCCTGGTCGGTGCTGCGCTTCACGGCGGGCGGCATCCACCTTTCGCTGAACCGCGATCAGCTGCGCAACTTCCCCGAATACAAGGAAGGGGAGGCGGTGCAGATGGCCCTGCCGCCCGCCGCCCCGGTCGCGGTGCCTCCCCCCGCCGCGCCACCGGCCGAGGCGGAAGCGCCCGCTCCGGCACCAGCCCCCGCACCAGCCCCCGCACCATCTCAGGCACCGGCCCCGGAGCCCGCCTTGGAAGCCGCCCCGCCGGCGGCTCAGCAGCCGGCGCCTGTTCCCGAGCCAGCGCCAGCGCCAGCGCCAGCGCCGGCGCCGCAGCCCGGCGGAGCGCAGGAGCGCGGCGAGGCGCGGGAGCCTGCCCCTGCCCCTGCCCCTGCCCCTGCCCCTGCCCCTGCCCCTGCCCCTGCCGCGCCGCCCGGCACCGGCAGGGCGGAATAGCCCCGCATGGCTGCCGAACGCAGCAGGCGCGGCCTGGACTGGCTGAACTTCTTCGTCGCGGACGTGCAAACAGGCTTCGGCCCCTTTGTGGCCGTCTACCTGACGACGCAGGCCTGGACCGAGGTACAGATCGGCTTCGCCCTCAGCCTGGGCACGCTCACGGCCATGATCAGCCAGGTGCCGGCGGGCGCCCTGGTGGATGCCGTGCGCGACAAGCGGCGCACCGCCATGCTGGCGCTGCTGGCCATCGCCATGGCCGCCATCCTGCTGGCGGCCTTGCCCTCCACCCTGCCCGTGCTGCTCTCGGAGGTGCTGCACGGCTTCGCCAGCTGCGTGCTGACGCCCTCCATCGCCGCCATCAGCCTGGCGCTGGTGGGCCGCGCGCGGCTGGGCGAGCGGCTCGGGCGCAACACGCGCTTCGCCGCGTTGGGCGGCGCCATCGCCGCGGGCGTGATGGGGCTGGTCGGCACCTACCTTTCTCCGGCCGCGGTGTTCTGGCTGACCGCGGCGCTGACGGTGCCGAGCCTGATCTGCCTCTCCAGCATCCGCCCCGACGATCTCTCCAGGCAGGTGGCGGCGGCGCGGGCCGAGCAGCAGGCGAAGGGGCGGGGGCTCGTGGATCTGCTGAAGGACCGCGGCATCCTGGTCTTCGCCGCCTGCTGCGCGCTGTTCACCCTGTCCAACGCGGCGATGCTGCCGCTGGCGGGCACGGCCGTCACGCGCCAGTCCGGCGACGAGGCGAGCCTGATCATCGCCGCCTCCATCGTGGTGCCCCAACTGGTGGTGGTGGCCATCTCGCCATCCGTCGGCTGGCTGGCGGAGGCGCGCGGCAGGCGGCTGGTGCTGCTGGCGGGCTTCAGCATGCTGCCGCTGCGCGGCGCGCTGCTGGCGCTGGTGGATGCCCCGATCGGGCTGGTCTTCGTGCAGGCGCTGGACGGCATCAGCGCCGCGACGCTGAACGTGATGCTGCCGCTGATCGCCGCCGACCTGACGCGCGGCACCAACCGCTTCAATCTCTGCATGGGCCTCTTCGGCCTGGCGGTGGGGATCGGCGGCACCATCAGCACCAGCCTGGCCGGCGCCGTGGCAAGCTGGATCAGCCCCGGCGTCGCCTTTGCCATGCTGGGCGTGATCGGCCTCCTGAACGTGCTGCTGGTGTGGCTGGCAATGCCCGAGACGCGGGAGGAGCTTCCCGAGGGCGCCGTTTCCCCCGCCTGAACGGGCGGCGGGCACGGAAAGGCCGGGAGGGAAAAACCCTCCCGGCCGCTCCGCTACTTCTCCTTCTGGTTCTTCAGAAGGTTTCCCACCTCGCCCGCGCCATGGTTCTTGCTGCCCGGCCGCGTCGTCTCGGCATCCTTGGTCTCGTTGCCGGTCAGCATGCTGGTCATCTCGCCGATCTTCGGCGCCGCGTCGGTCTTCTTGTCCTGCTCGGCCATGCGGGCCTCCTTTGCCAAGGGGTTGCGGAAGGAGAACCCGCGCGGCGGCTGGCCGGTTGCGGGCCGGAAAGCCAGGCCCTGACCCGGGCCTTGCTGCCCAGGCACCATTGTTGCCTACGGGAACAGGCTGACGCCGCAGCTTCCGCCATGCCGCCTGAGGGGAAGCGCTCAATAACGCAATTTCTGCCGTTGAATAACTTGAAAAAACGATCCTCATGTGTTGAATATGGGGGCGTCACCGGGCGGACTGGCCGCCCCGCGGGGATTTGACCCATGCAGCTTGCACCGCGTCACCAAACGCTAAAGCGCCCATCCTTCTCCGTTCTCGCCTGTGGCGAGCGGGCCGGGGCGCGCCGAATGCGCCGCTGTTGTCGCTGAACACGGCGGCACGGCCCGTTCCACCCGCTTCCACAGATGCATCGGGCGCCGCCGCCGCGCGGCGCGGAGAACACCCATGATCACTTCCCGTCCCGTCGACATCGCCGGCCGCTTCGTCGGCGTCGCCGTTTCTGGTCTCGATGGCTGGCACTTCAGGGCCGTCGATCCGCAGCTGGACGACATCGACGGTGCCCGCTTCAGCAGCCCGGCCGAGGCGGCCCGCGTCGCGCGCCTGCTGCTGGAGCGCGACCGTGGCGGCCATCGCCCGGCCGGCTCGCCGGCCACCGCGCCTGGCGCCGGCCCGCGGAAGGCCACGCCGCGCCCGGCTTGCTGAACGCGCCGGGCGCGGCCGGCGGCCGGGCCCGGGGGCTGGGCTCGGGGGCTGGGCATCGCGCACGCTCCGGGCTACCTGCCACCGGGCACCGCCCCCTGGCGCACCGGCGCAGGCCGCGGCCTTGGGGCACGCCGGATGTCGCGCAGGGCCGCGGGCCGCTGCGCCGTTGAGCAGGACGCGGGGTGCCCTGGCACCCCCGCGCCCGGAGGACGAAGCATGCGCCCCGCAACCCTGGCCATCCATGCCGCGGCACCCGCGCGCGAGATCGGCACGCCCGTCACGCCGCCGCTGGTCACCGCCACCAGCTTCCACACCGACCCCGACGCGATCGGCTTTTCCGCCAACGACCTCGGCGCGGAGGCGCCGCTGTTCTACACGCGCTGGGGCAACCCCACCGTGGCGCTGCTGGAGCAGCGCCTCGCGGCCCTTGAGGGCGGCGAGGCGGCGCTGGCCTTCGCCAGCGGCATGGCCGCCGCCGCCGGGCTGCTGCTGCACCGCCTCTCGCCCGGCAGCCACCTGCTGCTGGGCGATGTGTGCTATGCGGGCGTCGCCGAGTTCGCGCAGGAGACGCTGGCGCGCTACGGCGTGTCCGTCAGCACGGTGGACATGTCGGACCCTGGCGCCGTCGCCGCCGCCATGCGCCCCGAGACGCGGCTGCTGCATGTCGAGACGCCCGCCAATCCCATCCTGAAGCTGGCCGACATCACGGCGCTGGCCGGGATCGCCCATGCGGGCGGGGCGGAGCTTTCGGTGGATTCCACCCTGGCGACCCCGGTCGCCACGCGGCCGCTGGAGCTGGGCGCGGACTGGGTGGTGCATTCCCTCACCAAATACGCCTGCGGTCATGGCGACGCGCTGGGCGGCGCCGTCATCGGCCGCGCGGGCGGCATCGATGCGCTGCGCAAGGAGGCGGTGATCCATCTCGGTGGCGCCATCAGCCCCTTCGCCGCCTGGCTGATCCTGCGCGGGCTGGAAACGCTGCCCGCCCGCATGGCGCTGCACGAGGCCAATGCCGGCGCGGTGGCCCGCTTCCTGGAAGGGCATCCGCGCATCCGCCGCGTCTACTGGCCGGGGCTGGAGAGCCACCCGCACCACGCCCTGGCGCGGCGGCAGATGCGCAACTTCTCCGGCATGGTCAGCTTCTCGGCCGATGGCGACAAGGCGCTGGCCCGCCAGCTCGCCGCCCGACTGAAGGTCTGGACCTATGCCGTGTCGCTCGGCAAGGCGCAGAGCCTCGCCTTCCACATCCCGAGCGAGGACGTGCTGCGCGCCTCCTTCCGGCTGGAGGGGAAGGCCGCGCAGGCCTACCGGGACTGGACGGGGGAGGGGACCTTCCGGCTCTCGGTGGGGCTGGAGGACCCTCGGGACCTCATCGAGGATCTGGAGCGGGCGCTGGGCTGAGAACAGGAAAGGGCAGGGGAAGGAATTCCCCCGCACCCCATCCTTTTTCTGTCAGTTCGACGTGGGGAAAGTTTCGCGCAGCGCGGCGACCAGCTCGCGGCGGGCGGCGTTCGCCTTGGTCAGCAGCGCCGTCTGGCCGATGAAGCCGTGCGGCACCCCGGCATAGACGGTCATGCCGTGCGGCACGCCGGCCTCGGCCAGGCGCCTGCCGAGGTTCACCGTGTCGTCCAGCAGCGGGTCCAGCGCGGCGGCCTGCAGCAGCAGCCGCGGCAGGCCCCGCAGCTCGGCATGCAGCGGCGCGGCGCCGGCATCCTCGCGCGACGCGGGGTCCGGCAGGTAGCGCGACCAGAACCACTCCAGCCTCTCGGTGGACAGGCCGAAGCGGCCATCGCCCCGGTCGCGGTGCGAGGGCGTGTCGTGCCGGGCCGAGAGCATGCCGTAGATGACGACGCCCAGGGCGGGCAGGGGCTCGCCTGCGTCGCGCAGCCGCAGCAGCGCGTTCAGCGCCAGGTTGCCGCCGGCGGAGTCGCCGCCCACCGCCAGCCGCGCGCCGTCGATGCCGTGCGCGGCGCCGTTCTCCCGCAGCCAGCGCAGCGCTGCCAGCACCTGGTGGATGGCGGTGGGATAGGGGTGCTCCGGCGCCAGCGCGTAGTCCAGCCCGACCACCACCATGTCCGCCTCGTCGGCGATCTCGCGCTTCCAGCGGTCGAGCGAATCCAGGCTGCCCAAGGCGAAGCCGCCGCCATGGATGTGCAGGTAGACCGGGCGCGGCGCCGTGCCGCCACGCGGATGGTAGAGGCGCAGCCGCAGCGGCGGGGTGGCATTCTCCAGCACCACCTCCTCCAGCCGCTCCATCTGCGGCCCGCCCGCGTTGAGGAAGGCCTGGAAGGCCTGGGTGCTGGCCCGCGCCGCCTCGACCGGCTGCGTCAGCACGTCGCCGCTCGCCACCCCCGCCTCGCGGCAGCGGGCCTGGGCGGCGGCGACCTCGGCATCGGGCACAAGGCTGGTGGCGCTCATCGGGCTCTCCTCGCATCCGGGGCATTCGGCGCCCCCTTTCCGCTCAGCCTGCCGTGGATGCGCCCGGCTGGAAAGACGTGTCCCATGCGAAGGGCTCGCGGATGCGCGCGGCGAGATAGTCGAGCAGCCGGCGCGTCTTCAGCGGCAAGGCGGGCGTGGGCGGATAGACGAGCTGGATCACGTCCGGCACCGGCTCCCAGCCGGGGATCTCCACCCGCACCAGCGCTCCGCGCCGCAGCGCGTCGTGCAGCAGGAAGGTGGGCAGCACCACAAGCCCGATCCCCGCAATGGAGGCATCCAGCAGCGCCTCGCCGCTGTTGGCGGTGAGCCGGCCGCGCAGGATCAGCGAGCGCGGCTCGCCCTCCGCCTCCCCCGCGGGGGCGAAGCGCCAGAGATGCCCCACCGTGGAATTGGCGTAGCCGAGGCAGGAATGCCCGGAAAGATCGTCCAGCACCGCCGGCAGCCCGTGCCGCGCCGCGTAGTCCGGGCTGCAGCAGAGGGCCCGGCGGCTCAGCCCCAGCCGCCGGGCCCGCAGCGCCGAATCCGCCAGCCGCCCGATGCGCAGCGCCAGGTCGTAGCCGCCGCCGAGCAGGTCCACCTGCCGGTCATCGAGGTCGAGCGACACCTCGATGCGCGGATACTCGGCCATGAAGGCGGCGACCAGCGGCCCGAGCTGCCGGCTGCCGAAGCTCAGCGGCGCGGCGAGCCGCAGCAGCCCCTGCAGGGCGCCGGATTGCGCCATCACCGCATCGGCCACCGTGTCGAGCTGCGCCAGGACGGCGCGGGCGCGCTCAGCCAGCAGGGCACCCGCCTCGGTAGGCGAGACGTGGCGCGGCGCGCGGTGCAACAAAGGGGTGGCGAGCTGCGCTTCCAGCTGCGTCACCCGCTTGCTGACCACCGACTTGGCCAGGCCGAGCCGGGCCGCGGCGGCGGTGACCGAACCGCTGTCCACCACCTGCACGAAGGTGGCGAGGGCATCCACATCAGGGCGCATCGTTCGCGGATAGCGAACGGAGCGTTTCCCGGCAAGCCGTTGCCGTCCCGGCCGCGCGAACGCAACTTGGGGCCAACGCAAAGGAGCACCACGCGATGAGCAAGATCCTGGTCCTGTACTACTCGACCTACGGCCACATCGAGACCCTGGCCGGCGCCATCGCCGAGGGCGCGCGGCAGGTGCCCGGCACCGAGGTGGTGGTCAAGCGCGTGCCCGAGACGGCGCCGATGGAGGTCGCCAAGGCCGCCCACTTCAAGCTGGACCAGGCGGCCCCCATCGCGACCGTGCAAGAGCTGCCGGAGTACGACGCCATCATCATCGGCACCCCCACCCGCTATGGCCGCATGGCCTCGCAGATGGCGAGCTTCCTCGACCAGACGGGCGGGCTGTGGTTCCAGGACAAGCTGGTGGGCAAGGTGGGCTCGGTCTTCACCTCCACCGCCAGCCAGCATGGCGGGCAGGAGACGACCATCATCTCCACCATCGTCAACCTGATGCATTTCGGCATGACGATCGTGGGCCTGCCCTACAGCGAGAAGCGCCTGACGGATGTCACCACCGTGAATGGCGGCACGCCCTACGGCGCCTCCACCATCGCCAATGGCGACGGCTCCCGCCAGCCCAGCGAGGCCGAGCTGGAGATGGCCAAGTTCCAGGGCCGCCACGTGGCCGAGGTGACGGGCGCTCTGGTGCGCGGCCGCGCCGGCTGAACCGAACGGCCCGCCAGGGGCAACTCCCCCCCCCGCGCCTCTGGCGGGCCACATCCCACCCTCGCCCCCCCTCCGGCCCGCGACCGGAGGCCGTGACAGCGGAAAGGAACCCCCACCATGCAACTGCACGGCATCCACCACCTGACCGCCGTCTCGGCCGATGCCCGGGGCAACCACGCCTTCTACACCGGCCCCATGGGCATGCGGCTGGTGAAGAAGACCGTGAACCAGGACGACACCAGCGCCTACCACCTGTTCTATGCCGATGGCGAGGCGAGCCCCGGCACCGACCTCACCTTCTTCGAATGGCCGGTGGAGCGCGAGCGGCGCGGCACCGCCAGCGTCACCCGCACCGGGCTGAGGGTGAATGGCGAGGCGGCGCTGGCCTACTGGGCCGAGCGGCTGGCGCGGAACGGCGCGACGCCGGGTGCGGTGCGCCAGATCGACGGCCGGCTGCAGCTCGACTTCGAGGATTTCGAGGGGCAGCGCCTGGCGCTGGTCGATGACGGCGGCGCCGGCCCCGCCCACCCCTGGGCGCGCAGCCCCGTGCCGGCGGAGCACCAGATCCGCGGCCTCGGGCCCATCACCATGAGCGTGGCGGAGCTCGCCCCCTCCGAGGCCTTCGCGACGGAGGTGATGGGCATGCGCCGCGCCCGCGCCTACCAGTCGGACGACGCCGATCCCGTCACGGTGCATGTGTTCGAGATGGGCGAGGGCGGCCCCGCCGCCGAGCTGCACATGCGGGTGGAGCCGCATCTGCCGCGCGCCCGGCAGGGTGCCGGCGCCGTGCACCATGTGGCCTTCCGCATCCCCGATGCCGATTACGGCGCCTGGGTGGACCGCTTCAACCGCTACCGCCTGCGCTCCAGCGGCCCGGTGGACCGCTTCTACTTCCGCAGCCTCTACATCCGCGAGCCGGGCGGCATCCTCTACGAGATCGCGACCGACGGCCCGGGCTTCGACGCGGACGAGCCGAAGGAGGCGCTGGGCGAGCGCCTAGCCCTGCCGCCCTTCCTGGAGCCGCGGCGCGCCGACATCGAGCGCGGCCTGAAGCCGCTCTGATCCTGGCGCGGCGGCGGCCGGTCAGCCGCCGAACCGGTCTCGCCATGAAGGTTGCGCGCCCGCCCAGGGCAGCGCCGTGGCCGCGTGGACGCCGCGCGCGATGGCCCGCGCCATCACCAGCGTCGCCAGGTGGCCCAGCGCGGCGAGGTCCGCGCCGGGCCGCGCGCCGGTGGCCGCGGCGAAGACCGTGTCCCCGTCCGTGGGAGCGTGGGCGGGCAGCACGGCGCGCGCCAGCCCGTCATCGGCCATGATGGCCAGCCGCTTGGCCTGGGCCTTGCTCAGCACCGCGTCCGTCACCACCAGCCCGATGGTGGTGGCGGTGGGCGCGCCGCCCTTCAGGCGCGGCCGCAGGTCATCGGGCGTGAAGCGCCGCGGCAGGCCAAGGCCGCCGAACTCCGCCCCCTCCTCGAAGGGCGCCGCCCAGAAATGCGGGCCGTCCCCCACCAGCGGCGAGCCCACCGCGTTGACCGCCACGATGGCCGCCACGCGGTGCCCGCTGGCGGTGACGCCGCTGGCCGAGCCGAGGCCGCCCTTCACCGTGGCGGTGGTGGCGCCCGTGCCGGCGCCGACGCTGCCGAGCGCGAAGCCGCCCGGCGCCGCCGCCCGCGCCGCCGCGTAGCCGAGGTCGCGATAGGGCGGGAAGCGGCCCCAGTCCTTGTCGCCGCCATTGAGCAGGTCGAACAGGATGGCCTGCGGCGCCAGCGGAATGGGCAGCCCGGCGAAGACCTGCCCGCGCCCCTGCTCGCGCAGCCAGGCCTGCACCCCGCCCGCCGCGTCCAGCCCGAAGGTGGAGCCGCCGGAAAGCACGATGGCATCGACCCGCTCCACCGTGGCGTCGCCGCCGAGCAGGGCGGTATCCCGCGTGCCGGGGGCGCCGCCGCCCACATGCACGGCGGCGATGGTGGGGCGGTCGAACAGCACCGCGGTGACGCCCGAGCCGAGCCGCTGGTCGGTGGCGTGGCCCACGGCCAGGCCGGGGATGTCGGTCAGCAGGTTCAGGGCGGAAGCGGTCATGGCGGCATGATGGCGCGCGCGGCGCGGCTTGCAAACCGGCGCAATGTCTGCGACGTCGCGGCGACCATGGCCGGCACGGATGCGGCGCCCTCGACGCGGGGGGCCCGATCCGGGCAGGTTATGGCCTGGAGGTCCAACCGCATGCTTCTGCCCGCTCCCCGCCGCCTGCTGTTCCACGCAGCGATCGGTGCGGCCTTTCTGCTGATGCTGGCGCCGGTCGCGATGGTGATGATCATCAGCGTGTTCCGGCAGGAGATCGTCAGCTTTCCGCCGCCCGGCCTGACGCTGGAATGGTACGTGAACGCATGGGCGCGGCAGGAATTCGCACGCGGCTTCCTCACCAGCCTGCAGGTGGCGCTGCTGGCCACCGCCATCGGCGTGCCGCTGGGCACGGCGGCGGCGCTGGCCCTGCAGCGCAGCGCCATCAAGGGCAAGGGCGCGCTCAACACCCTGCTGCTGGGGCCGCTCGCGGTGCCCGGCGTGGTGGCGGGCACCGCGCTCTACATGTTCTACCTGCGCGCGGAGTTCTGGCTGGACCGCGACCTGACGGCGACGCTGGAAGGCCTCGTCGCCGCGCATGTGCTGCTCACCATTCCCTGGACGGTGCGGCTGGTCTCGGCCAGCCTGCAGGGGCTGGACCGCACGGCGGAGGAGGCGGCGGCCAATCTCGGCGCGCGGCCGCTCACCGTGTTCCGCCGCGTGACGCTGCCGATGCTGCGGCCGGGCATCGTCGCCGCCGCGCTGTTCTCCTTCATCCAGAGCTTCGAGAACCTGGAGCTGACGCTGCTGCTGGTGGGGCCGGGCCGCACCACCCTGCCCGTCGCCATGCTGAGCTACCTCGAGTTCCGCATCGACCCGACGCTCGCCGCCGTGGCCACGGTGCAGATCCTGCTGGTAGCCGGGCTGATGCTGATCACCGATCGCTTCGTGAAACTGTCGAGGGTCGTCTGACCGTGCCACACCACGCCGAGGATAATCACTGATGGGCAGCCTGGTGCTGGAGGCGCTGAGCAAGCGCTATGGCTCATCCACCGCGGTGGAGCGGGTCGATCTGGAGGTGGCGCAGGGCGAGATGGTGGCGCTGCTCGGCCCCTCGGGCTGCGGCAAGACGACGACGCTGCGCATGGTGGCGGGCTTCATCCCGCCGAGCGGCGGCCGCGTCCTCATCGGCGGCCAGGACGTGACGCGGGCGCCGCCCTATGCGCGCGACACGGGCATGGTGTTCCAGTCCTACGCGCTGTTTCCGCATATGAGCGTGGCGCAGAACGTCGCCTTCGGGCTGGAGATGCGCAAGGTGGGCCGCGCCGAGCGCGATGAGCGGGTGATGGAGGCGCTGCGGCTGGTGCGGCTCGACCACCTGGCCGACCGGCTGCCGCGCCAGCTCTCGGGCGGGCAGCAGCAGCGCGTGGCGCTGGCCCGCGCGCTGGTGGTGAACCCGGCCGTGTTCCTGCTTGACGAGCCGCTCTCCAACCTCGACGCCAAGCTACGCGGCGAGGTGCGGATGGAGATCCGCGCGCTGCAGCAGCGCCTGGGCCTGACCACCCTGATCGTGACGCACGACCAGGAGGAGGCGCTGACCATGGCCGACCGGCTGGTGGTGATGGAGCGCGGCCGGGTGCGGCAGGTGGGCACGGCCGAGGAGCTCTACGAGCATCCGGCCGATCCCTTCGTCGCCGGCTTCGTCGGCCGCTGCAACCTGGTTTCCGGCCGGCTGGAGGGGGGTGGCTTCCGGGCCGAGAGCGGCGCGCTGCTGCGCTGCGACAGCACGGGCGCGCCGGCCGATGCCGCGCTGCTGGCGCTGCGGCCGGAGCGGATCCGCCTCGATCCGGACCCGGCGGGCGAGGCGCGTATCACGGCCGTGACCTATCTCGGCGCGCAGACGGAGTATCATGTCGAGCAGCGCGGCACGACGCTGCTGGTGACGCGCCCCACGCCGCCGCTTGGCGACCCGATGCGGCGCCTTGCCGTGGGCGATGCCGTGGTGCTGAGCTGGGACGCCGCCGCGGTGCGGCTGCTGCCGGCCGCCTGATGGATCGGCAGAACGACACGATGTCCACGAACAACGGGAGACAAGGCATGACGATGACCCGCCGCGCGGCGCTGACCGGCAGCGCCGCCGCCCTCGCATCCATCACCGCCGGCCTGCCGGGCCTCGCCCACGCGCAGTCGAAGCAGGTGGTCGTCGGCACCTGGGGCGGCGACTATGGCGAGCTGCTGCGCCAGAACATCGACCAGCCGCTGATGGCGCCCCAGGGCATCGAGGTGCTCCAGGACGTGGCCAACGCCGACCCGCGCAAGACCAAGCTGCTGGCCGAGCGCCAGGCGCGGCGCGGCACCTACGACATCGCCTGCCTGTCGGACACCGACATGCACATGATCTCCGCGCAGAACGCGTTCGACACGCTGGAGACGGGCCGGCTGAAGCGCGGGGGCGCGATCCTGCCGGCGCTGGCCAAGACCTACGCGGTGCCGCACATCTATTCGGCGCTGGTGCTGCTCTACAATCCGAGCAAGGTGACCACGCCGCCCACCGGCTTCGCCGACATGTGGGACCCGAAGTATCGCGGCCGCGTCGGCTTCTCCGACATCCTCTACAGCACCAACACCTTCGCGGCCGCCATGGCCGGCGGCGGCGGCTTCAGCGACTACGAGCCCGCCAAGAAGAAGCTGATGGAGATGCGCTCGCTCGACGGCCGCATCTACCCTTCGAACGAGGCGCTGGCCGCGGCGCTGAAGTCCGAGGAGGTGTGGATGACGCCGATGTGGCTGGCGCGCGGCTTCATGTGGCAGAAGGCCGGCATCCCGGTGAAGCATGTGGTGCCGAAGGAAGGCGCCTACGCCATCGTCTTCGAGGCGGCGGTGCCGAGGAACAGCCGCAACAAGGACAATGCCTACGCCTATCTCGACGCCATGCTGGACCCCAAGGCGCAGGTCGCCTTCGCCGACCGCATGGGCTACCTGCCGACGGTGAAGGATGCCCAGCTCCCGGCCGAGATCGCCCGGCAGATCAGCCTGAGCGAGGCCGAGCAGGAGCGGCTGCGCGCCCCGGACTACGACTACCTGCTGAAGTCGCACGGCGAGATCCTCGACTTCTGGAACAAGCAGTTCAAGGCATAAGCGATGGCCGCGCTCGTCCTTCCCGCCGGGTTGCTGGTGGTCATGCTGCTGGTGGCGCCGATGCTGCTGCTGGCGCGTATCTCGCTGAACCGCTTCAGCCCGACCGAACTGATGGTGGAGGCGACGACTGCGGAGAACTACTGGCGTGCGGTGCAGGACCCCTATTACCAGCAGGTGCTCGGCACCACGCTGGGCGTGGCGCTGGGCTGCACCGTGCTGGCCCTCGCCCTCGGCTTTCCCGCCGCCTACTGGCTGGCGCGGATGGAAAGCCGCTGGAAGAGCCTCGCCACCATCCTGGTGCTGTTCCCGCTGCTGGTGGGCAATGTCGTCCGCTCGGCGGGGTGGATGGCGCTGCTCGGCAATGAGGGCGCGATCAACGCCGCCCTGATGGGGATGGGCATCACCAGCCGGCCGCTGCCGCTGCTCTACAACACCGGCTCGGTGGTGGTGGGCATCGTCGCGGTCGTGCTGCCCTACATGATCCTGACGCTGGCCGCCGTCATCGAGGGCATCCCGCGCCAGGCGGAGGAGGCGGCCGCCAATCTGGGCGGGCGGCCGATGACGGTGTTCCGCCGCGTGGTGCTGCCGCTCGCGCTGCCCGGCGTGGTGGCGGGCTCGGTGCTGGTGTTCATCCTGTGCATGAACGCCTACGCGACACCCGTGCTGCTGGGCGGGCCGCAGTTCAAGATGATGGCGCCCGCCGTCTATGACCAGTTCGTGCGCGGCAACAACTGGCCCTTCGGCGCCGCGCTCGCCTTCATCCTGCTGGCGGTGACGCTGGTGCTGACGGTGGTCGGCAGCACGCTGCTCGGGCGCCGCTACCGCGCGGCGTGACGGGGGCGCCGCTCCCGCCGCCCTTTTCCCGCCCCATCAAGAAAGGAAGCCTCCCCATGGCGGAGACCGTCGAGATCGGTGAGGAAATCACCGCGCACAACCTGAAGATGGGCATGCCGCCCGTGCCGGCGGCCACCGCGCGCGACCGGGGGCAGGGGCCCTACGGCCGCATGGTGCTGCGTGGCGCCACGATCATCGACGGCACCGGCGCGCCGCCCTGGGGCCCGGCCGACATCGTCATCGAGCGCGACCGCATCGCCGCCATCGTCGCGGTGGGCGTCCCCGGCAAGCCGATCAGCCCTTCCCGCCGCCCGCCCGAGGGCGAGGTGGAGATCGACTGCCACGGCAGGTTCGTGACGCCCGGCCTGATCGACTGCCACACCCACACCGGCGTGCCCTACCACGCGCTGCACGGCACGCCCGCGCCGGCCGACTACGTGTACAAGCTGTGGCTGGCGCATGGCGTCACCACCATCCGCGAGATGGGCAGCTTCAGCGGCCTCGGCTGGATGCTGGAGCAGAAGGCGGCCTCGGCGGCCAACCGCATCGCCGCGCCCAACATCGTGGCGCATTCCTACTTCCCCGCCGTCAACGACATGCTCAAGACCATCCACACGCCGGAGGAAGGGCGCGCCTGGCTGCGCCGCCTGGCCGAGCGCGGCGCGGATGGCGTGAAGTTCTTCGGCGCGCCCCCCGCCATCATGAAGGCGGCGCTGGAGGAGTGCCGCGCGCTCGGCCTGCGCACCGGCTGCCACCACGCGCAGCAGGCGGTGACGCGGATGAACGCGCTGACCACCGCCGAATGGGGCCTGACCAGCGCCGAGCACTATTACGGCCTGCCCGAGGCGCTCTACGACAGCCGCATCGTCCAGAGCTACCCGAGCGGCTACAACTACAACGACGAGTATTTCCGCTTCTCCTCCGCCGGCCAGACCTTCCAGCAGGCGGCCGAGCCGGGAAGTGCCAAGTGGAACGCGGTGATGCAGCGTTTCCTCGACCTCGACTTCACCTTCGTGCCCACCTTCAGCATCTACGACGCCAACCGCGACGTGATGCGCACCCGCCGGGCCGACTGGCACGACGACTACACCTGGCCCAGCATGTGGCGCTTCTTCCAGCCGGCGCGCGGCGGCCACGGCTCCTACTGGTTCCGCTGGGGCACGGCCAACGAGATCGACTGGAAGACGCATTACCGGCTCTGGATGGCCTTCATCAACGAATACAAGAACCGCGGCGGCCGGGTCTGCACCGGCAGCGATTCCGGCTTCATCTTCCAGACCTTCGGCTTCGGCTATGTGCGCGAGCTGGAGCTGCTGCAGGAGGCGGGCTTCAACCCGCTGGAGGTGCTGCGCTCCGCCACGCTGCAGGGCGCCGAGCTGCTCGGCATCGACGGCGAGACGGGCAGCGTCGAGGTCGGCAAGCGCGCCGACCTGCTGGTGCTGGACGAGAACCCGCTGGAGGACTTCAAGCTGCTCTACGGCACCGGCGCGCTGCGGCTGAACGACGCGACCGGCAAGCCGGAATGGCGCCAGGCGCTGCGCCACACCATCCGCGCCGGGCTGGTGCTGGACGTGCCGGAGCTGCTGGCCGACCTGCGCCGCATGGTCGCCGCGCAGAAGGACGCCGAGGCGGAGACGGAGAGGGCCGGGGCGCCCGCGCCGGCATGAGCGGCGCGGGCATGGAGGACGCCGCCGAGTTCATCCTGCTCGCCGGCTTCCTGGGCAGCGGCAAGACGACGCTGCTGGTGGACTGGCTGCGGCTGCCCGAGGCGGCGGACACGGCGGTGATCGTCAACGAGGCGGGGCAGATCGACGTGGACGGCGCCGTCATCGCCACGGGCGGCACCCTGCCCATGGCGCTGCTGAGCAATGGCTGCGTCTGCTGCTCGCTGACCAACGACCTCGTCTTCACCGTCGAGGCGCTGCTGCGGCAGCGGATGGAGACGGGCAAGCCGCCCTTCCGCCGCATCGTGCTGGAATGCAGCGGCCTGTCCAGGCCGGGGCCGATCCTGCGCTCCCTCGGGCCGCTGGCGCCGCTCGGGCTGCGGGTGCGGGTGGTGGCCACCTGCGACGCCGCCCAGGCGGCCGAGCGCGCGGCGCATTTCGAGGAGTTCGCGGCCCAGCTCGCCGCCGCCGACACGGTGGTGTTCACCAAGCTGGACCAGACTTCGCCCGAGGCCGCGCAGGCGCTGGCCGCCTCCATCAACCCGCTGGCCCGGGCGGTGGTGGAGCCGGACCGCGCCGCCCGCGCCCTGGCGGCCTTCACCGCGCCTCCGGGCCGTGCCTCCAGCCTGCCGGAAGGGGAGGCGGGCGCGCATCCCCGCGTCTCGGTGCTGCTGGCAAGGTTCACACCGGAGGCGAGCTGGGAGGACCGGCTGGACTGGCTGGAGAACCTGGCCGCCTTCGCTGGCGAGCGCCTGTTGCGCGTGAAGGGCTTCCTGCACCCGCCCGAGCAGCCCGGCCTTGCCGTGCTGGTGCAGGGGGTCGGCACGCTGTTCAGCCCCATGGTGCCGATGCCGCGCGGCGAGCGCACGCCCGAGGCGCTGGTGGTGATCCTGCGAGACCTGGAACTGGAGGCGGTGCGGCAGATGATGCCGGAGGCGCCGGCCTGGATCAGCCGCCTTTCCGGCAACCGCCTGCACTGCGCCGGCGTGGGCTGAACAGCCCCGGGAGGGGCGGGGCGCCCGGGAGGCGGAAACGCCCCCCGGACGCCTTCAGGCCGCCTGCCGGACCTCGGGGAAGGCCTGCGCGAAGTTCCTGCGCTCCGCTTCGGTCATGTGCAGCCCGCGCTTGGTGCGCCGCCACAGCGCGTCCTCCGGCGCGCGCACCCATTCCTCGCGCATCATCCAGGCCAGCTCGCGCTCGGTGATGCCGCCGCCCAGGTCGCGCCCGAGATCGGCGAGGCTGCCGGCATGGCCCAGCACCGCGTCCAGCTCGCCGCCATAGCAGTGGAACAGGCGGCGCAGCTGCGGCGGCGGCAGGAAGGGGTAGCGCCGCTCCGCCTCGGCCAGGAAGGCCTCGCTGGAAAGGCCGCCGAGATCGCCGCCGGGCAGGGTGGCGCCCGCCGTCCAGGCGCCGCCGCCATGGCCGAGCGCCGCCGCGATCTGCCCCGCCGCATCCTCGGCGAGGCGGCGATAGGTGGTGATCTTGCCGCCGAAGACGGAAAGCAGCGGCGCGCCCCCGCGGCCCGCCGGGCGGTCCATCTTCAGCACATAGTCGCGCGTCACGGCCGAGGGGTTCTCGGCGCCGTCATCGTGCAGCGGGCGGACGCCGGAATAGCTCCAGACGATGTCCTCCGGCGTCACCGGCCTGCGGAACTGGCGCGAGACGGCGCGGCAGAGATAGGCCGCCTCCTCCGGCGTGCAGCGCGGCGGGCCGCTGGCGGGGTCGTGCGGCACGTCGGTGGTGCCGATCAGGGTGAAGCGGCCCTCATAGGGAATGACGAAGACCACGCGGCGGTCGTCGTTCTGCAGGATGTAGGCCTGGTCGCCTTCATAGAGGGCCGGCACGACGATGTGGCTGCCGCGCACGAGGCGGATGCGGTCCTTCGTCGTCACGCCGGTTTCGCCCAGCGCCTCCATCACCCAGGGGCCGGCGGCGTTGGCGATGGCGCGGGCGCGCACCACGCGCTCCTGGCCGTTCTCCTCGCGCAGCGTGGCCGTCCAGCCCTCCGCGTCGCGCGTGGCGCCGGTGAAGGCGGTGCGGACCAGGATGGTGGCGCCGCGCGCCGCCGCGTCCCGCGCGTTCAGGATGACGAGGCGCGCATCCTCGACCCAGGCATCGGAATAGGCGAAGCCGTGGCGGGACTGGCCGTTCAGCGGCCCGCCCCAGGGATGGGCGCGGAAATCCAGCGCCTGGCTGGCCGGCAGGGTCACGCGGCGGGCCAGGTTGTCGTAGAGGAACAGGCCCGCGCGCAGCATCCAGCGCGGCCGCATGCCCTCGACATGCGGCAGCACGAAGCGCATCGGCCAGACGATGTGCGGGGCGAGGCGCAGCAGCACCTCGCGCTCGCCCAGCGCCTCGCGCACCAGGCGGAACTCGTAGTGCTCCAGGTAGCGCAGGCCGCCATGCACCAGCTTGGAGGAGGCGGAGGAGGTCGCCCCGCCCAGGTCGCCGCGCTCGGCGAGCAGGACGGAAAGCCCCCGCCCCGCTGCGTCGCGCGCGATGCCGGCGCCATTGGCGCCGCCGCCGATCACCAGCAGATCGACATTGTCGTGAGCCATCAGAGAAGCCTCGACCGAAGGCGGGTGACGATGACCTCGGCGACCAGCACCACGGCCAGGATCGCCAGCAGCACGATGGAAACGCGGTCCCACTGGAAGAAGTTGATGGCGTCGTCCAGCACCAGCCCGATGCCGCCGGCACCCACCAGCCCCAGCACGGCGCTCTCGCGCACATTGATGTCCCAGTGGAACAGCGCGATGCCCCAGAAGGCCGGCTGTACCTGCGGCCAGACGCCCTTCAGCATCTCCGCGCCCCAGGAGGCGCCGGCGGCGCGCAGCGCCTCGCGCGGGCCGTGACTGGTCTCCTCCAGCGCTTCCGACAGCAGCTTGCCCACGAAGCCCACGGAGCGGAAGGCGATGGCGAAGACGCCCGCCGCGGCGCCGGGGCCGAAGATCGCCACGAAAAGCAGCGCCCAGACCAGCGAGTTGACCGAGCGCGAGGCGACGAGGCTGAACTGCGCCGCCACGTTGAGCGGCCTGATGGTGCAGACGTTGCGCGCCGCCATCAGCGCCAGCGGCACGGCCAGGACGAAGCAGAACAGCGTGCCGAGCGTCGCGATGTGCAGCGTCTCGATCAGCGCGTGGTGCACCTCGGGATAATAGTGCGCGACATTGGGCGGCCACATGCGGATCAGCAGGTCGGCCATCTGTTCCGGCGCGTCTGCCAGGAACTCGGGGATGATGTCGATGCTGCGCACGGCCCAAACGACGGCCGCGACGCAGCACAGCCACACCGCGAAGCGCGACAGGCGCTGGCCCGGCGTGTGGCGGGTCCATTCGCGCCGCAGCGGCGCCACGGGATCGCCGCTGAAGGAGGGGGAGGTCATGCTGTTCATCGCAGGGCGGCCCGGACGCGGCCGGAGATAATCTCGGCCAGGAAGATGAGGGCGATGATGGCGAGGAGGATGGCGGCGACGAAGTCGTAGTCGAAGCGCTTGAACGCCGCGAACAGCGTGCCGCCGATGCCGCCCGCGCCGACGATGCCGACCAGGGTGGAGTTCCGCAGGTTGCTGTCGAGCTGATAGAGGCAGAAGCCGATGAAGCGCGAGGCCACCTGCGGCAGCACCGCGTAGGCCAGGACCTTCATCACGCCCGCGCCCGTGGCGCGGATCGCCTCCACCTGCTTCATCGAGATCTCCTCGATGGCCTCGGCGAAGAGCTTGGCGATGAAGCCGATCGAGGCCACCACCAGCGCCGCCGTGCCGGCCAGCGCGCCGAAGCCGATCGCCTTGACGAACAGGATGGCGACGATGACGTAGTGCAGCGAGCGGCATACGGCGATCACCGCCCGCACCGGACCCGAGATCCACCAGGGCGAGAGGTTGCGCGCCGCCAGCACGCCGAGCGGCAGGGACAGCGCGATGCCGACGGCCGAGGCCAGCACGGCGATCTGCAGGCTTTCCAGCAGCCCTTCCAGCAGCAGGCCCCAGCGCTCGAAATTGGGCGGCACCATGCGGCCGAGGAGCTGACCGCCCTCGCCGAGCCCGTGCGCCAGGCGGCCCCAGCTCAGCCCGAGCTGGCTGCTGGCCCAGACGGCATAGGCGGCGAGCGCCAGCAGCGCGAGGCGCATCGGCCAGTTCGGCGCGAAGGCGACGCGGCGCGCCGCATCGGCCGAGGAGGGCGGGGCGGAGGTCGCGCTCACAGCCAGTCCTCGCCGCCATAGATGGCCTGGAGGTGGTGCGTGCGCAGATCCTCGGGCGGGCCGTCGAAGATCACGCTGCCGCCCGACATGCCGACGATGCGGCGCGCATAGCGCTTGGCCAGCTCCACATTGTGGATGTTGATGATGACAGGCACGTTCTCCGCCGCCGTCAGCCTGGCCAGCAGCTCCAGCACCTCGACAGCCGTGCGCGGGTCGAGCGAGGAGGTGGGCTCGTCGGCGAGCAGGATCTCGGGCCGCTGCATCAGCGCGCGGGCGATGCCCACGCGCTGGCGCTGGCCGCCCGAGAGCGCGTCGGCGCGCCGGGTGGCGTGCTCGGGCAGGCCCACCGCGTCCAGCAGCATGAAGGCGCGCTGGATGTCGGCCTCGGGGTATTTGCGGAGCCAGGCGCGCCAGAGCGGGACGTAGCCGAGCCGGCCGCTCAGCACGTTCTCCATCACCGTCAGGCGCTCCACCAGGTTGTATTCCTGGAACACCATGCCGATGCGCCGGCGCGCCAGCCGCAGCTCCTTGCCGCGCAGCCCGGTCAGTTCCGTGCCGCGCAGGCGGATCTCGCCCCGCGTCGGCTCGACCAGCCGGTTGATGCAGCGCAGCAGGGTGGACTTGCCGGTGCCGGAGGGGCCGATGATGGCGGTGATCCCCTCGGCCGCGACCGACAGGTCGATGCCCTTCAGCACCGGCTTGCCGGCGGCGTATTCCTTGACGAGGCCCCGGATTTCCAGGGCGTTGCCAAGGTTGTTGGCCGTCGGCGCGGCGGCGGTCAGCGTGGCGGACATGGTGTTGGCCTTCCGGCGCTCAGCGTGCCGCGGGAGCGGCACCCGTGGGCGCGACATGGGTGGGGGCGGCGGGCTGCTGCTGCTGCGCCCGCTTGCGGGCCTCGGCCTCCAGCTCGCGGCGGCTCTCGGCGTCGAAGGCGGCGCGGTTGTAGGGGGCGTTCACCGCATCGGCCACGGCGCGCACGGGGGCCCACTGCTCGGCATAGGTCGCGGGCCAGAAGCGGTCGTTGCCGCCGAGGTCCTTGGCCATCTGCTCGGGAAAGCGGTAGTCGAGGAAGCACTGGCGGATCTTGGTGGCCAGCTCCGGCTTCAGGTCGTGGGCGAGCGCGAAGCCGCTGGTGGGGAAGGGCTCGCTTTCCCAGATGACGCGGAAGTTCTCGCGCTTCACCTGGCCGCGCGCCACCATGCGGGTCCAGACGTCGGAGGCGACGGGCGCGGCATCGTAGTCGCCGGCATTGACGCCCATGACGCTGCGGTCATGCCCGCCGGAATAGACCACCTGGTAGTCCTCGTCCGGCTTCAGGCCGAGGCCGGGGAAGAAGGCGCGCGGCGCCAGGTTGCCGGAGTTGGAGGTGGCGGAGGTGTGCGCCACGCGCTTGCCCTTCAGGTCCGCCAGCGTCTTGTAGGGGCTGTCGGCCCGCACCAGCATGGCGACCTTGTAGCTCTCATAGCCTTCCGCGTTGCCCTTCACGGCGAAAGGCACGGCGCCGGCAAGGTTCACCGCGAAGGCGGTGGGGCCGGTGGAGAAGCCCGCCACATGCAGCCGGCCGGAGCGCATCGCCTCCACCTGCGCCGCGTTCGACGTCACCTGGAAGTACACGGCGCGCTTGCCGGTGCACTTGCCGAGATACTCCAGAAACGGCCGGAACTGGCTGGAATAGAGCGCGGGATCTTCCACCGGCGTGTAGGTGAAGACGATGGTGGAAGGGTCGCGCAGCTTGGACGGGTCGGTCGGCGCGTCGGCCACCATGTCGCGGTTGGCGTCGCAATAGGCCTCGTCGAGCGAGCCGCGGAAGGCGCAGCCTTCCTGCGCGGCGGCGGGCGCCGCGCCGGGGATGGCCCACAGGGTAAGGGCGAGCGCGGTGCTCGCCAGGATCGCGTTCTTCATGCGGCCGTTTCCTCTTGCATCGCGCCGCGCGCCTTGAGCAGCGCATCGGCGAACTCGGCAAAGCCCGCGCCGCCCTCGGCGCGGGTGATGAAGGCCGGCGGCGTCGCCATGCCGGCCAGGAAGGGGGCGACATTGGCCACCCCCACGGAACAGGGTACCGCGCCGAACAGCGGCGCGTCATTGCCGCTGTCGCCCACGAAGGCCACGCTGTCGCGCAGCGCGGCGAAGGGGGCGAAGCGGGCGGCGAACAGCGCCTCGATCCCGGCGCGCTTGTCCCAGCCGCCGATCCAGGCATTGACGTGGATGGAGGAGACCTTCGCCTCGGCGCCGCCGGCATGGAAGATCCCGGCGATGCGCCACGCCGCGTCAAGATCGAGCGGGCCGGCATCCTCGCAGAAATCCACCGCCACATCGAACAGGCGGAAGGGCTGGTCGGCGGCGATGGCGGCGCCCGGCACGGCGGCCAGGGCGGCATCGGCAAGCGCCATCAGCCGCGCGCGGTTGGCCAGGCGCTCGGCCTCGGGCTGGGCCTGCCAGCGCAGCATGCGGCGCGCCCGCCGGTCCAGCGCGAACCACAGCGCGCCGTTCTCGCCGACCACGCCGGCCACCGGCCAGTGGCGGGCGATGGCGTCGCACCATCCCGCCGGGCGGCCGGTGACGGGGATCACCGCGATGCCCGCGGCGTCCAGCGCCTGCAGCGCCGAATAGGCCTCGGCCGGCAGGCGGCCATCGGTGGTCAGGGTGTCGTCGATATCGGTCAGCACATAGCGCAGCCCCGCCAGCTGGGCGGCGGAGGCGGCGGCGAGCGGCCGGGGTGGGACGGATTCTTGTGTCATATACATGTTGCACTTGCCACGTCCCAATGTGGCAGGTCAAACAGCTTTTCAGCCCTCCGGAGCAATTGTGAGACGGATTCCACATCGCCCCAGCGCCGCTTCCAGCGGTGCGGGGGGCGCGGCCTCCGTCACCACCTCGGTGAGGCCGCCCAGGGGGCAGAGCACCTCCAGAAAGGGGCGGCCGAACTTGGAAGAGTCCACAAGAAGCAGGCGCCGCTCCGCGCGCTCCAACATGGCGCGCTTCACCCAGGCGGCGCGGCTTTCCGCCTCGCCAGGGCCTTCCTCGGTCAGGCCCGAGGCGCCGATCACCGCCATGTCCACGTTGAAGCGGCGCAGGAAGGCGCTCGTCTCCGGGCCGTAGAGGCCGCGCTCCACCACGCTGAGCTCGCCCGGTGCCACCAGCACGCGAAGCGCCTCGGAGCTGCCGGCGGCGAGGGCTGCGTCCAGGCTGTTGGTCAGCAGCGTGGCGCGCACGCCGCGCGCCGCCAGGGCGCGGGCGAAATGCGTGGTGGTGCTGCCCGCGTCCAGCATCACCACCGCCCCCTCCTCGACCAGCCCCGCCGCTTCCCGCCCGATGCGCGAGCGCTCGGCCACCAGGACGCGCTCGCGCTCGCCAAGGCCCGGCTGCACGGCAGGGTGGGAGGCGGAGGCGCCGCCATAGGTGCGCCGCACCATGCCGCGGGCGGAAAGCTCCTCCACGTCGCGCCGCACCGTCTCGCCGGAAACGTTGAAGTGCTCCGCGAGCGTGCTGATACGCACCGTCGGATCGGTCGCGAGCGCTTCGAGGATCGCCGCGTGGCGGGCGGCTTTCCCGAGCGCGTTCTTGCTGCGTCTGGCCATGCCGCCAGCCTGCCACAGCGCCGCCCGCCCGCAAGGGCGCCCCGGCCCGGGCGCCAGCTTTGCGCGCCACGGCTTCTCGGCTAAAGGAAGCCCACCGTTACGGAGGAACCACCGGAATGCCGCTCGATCACACCGCCAAAGGCGTCTACCCGATCGCGCCCACCCCGTTTCACGCCGATGGCCAGGTGGACTACGCCTCGATCGACCGGATGACGGATTTCTACCGCGAGGTCGGCAGCACCGGCATGACGGTGCTCGGCGTGATGGGCGAGGCGCCCAAGCTCGAGGCCGCCGAGGCGCTGGAGATCGCCAGCCGCTTCATCCGCCGCGCCGAGGGGCTGCCGGTGATCGTGGGCGTCTCCGCCCCCGGCTTCGCCGCCATGCGCAGCCTGGCGCGCAACGCCATGGACCGTGGCGCGGCCGGCGTGATGATCGCGCCGCCCAACACGCTGCGCACGGACGACCAGATCACCACCTATTACCGCCAGGCCTCCGAGGCGATCGGCGAGGACGTCCCCTTCGTCATCCAGGACTTCCCGCAGACCTTCTCCGTGGTCATGACGAACGCGGTGATCCGCCGCATCGTGCAGGAGAACAAGGCCTGCGTGATGCTGAAGCACGAGGACTGGCCCGGCCTCGAGAAGATCTCCGCGCTGCGCGGCTTCCAGGCGGATGGCTCGATGCGGCCGATCTCGATCCTGTGCGGCAATGGCGGCCTGTTCCTCGACTTCGAGGTGGAGCGCGGCGCCGATGGCGCGATGACCGGCTACGCCTTCCCCGACATGCTGTGCGACGTGGTCCGCCTCCAGGCCGAGGGCCAGCGCGACGCGGCGCACGACCTGTTCGACGCGCACCTGCCGCTGCTCCGCTACGAGCAGCAGCAGGGCCCGACGGGCCTCGCCGTGCGCAAATACGTCATGGCGCGCCGCGGCATCATCGCCTCCGACGCGCAGCGCAAGCCGGGCGCCAGCCTGACCGCCACGGCCAAGGCCGAGGTGGAGTACCTGCTCTCCCGCGTGGCCCGGCACGACCCGCGCGCCGGCACGCTGGGCTGAGGGAAACGGAGGCCGTCCGTTGAAAGTCTTCCTGACCCACACCGAGACGGCCTTCGCCAACTACTATGGCGAGCGCCCGCTGGCGGCGCTGCGCCAGCACGCCGAGGTGGTGCGCAACCCCACCGGCCGCGTGCTGCAGGGCGCTGCCCTGGCCGAGGCGGCGGCGGGGTGCGACGCCATCATCGCCGACCGCGCGACCCCGGGCCTGGCCGAGACCTTCGCCGCCGCGCCCGACCTTGCGGCCTTCCTGCGCTGCGCCGTGGACATCGGCACCATCGACGTGCCGGCCGCCTCGGCGGCGGGCGTGTTGGTGACGCGCGCCACGCCGGGCTTCACCGATTCCGTGGCCGAGCTTGGCATGGGGCTGGTGATCGACCTGGCGCGCGGCGTTTCCGCCGGCGTGCAGGCGGCGCGCGCGGGGCGGGCCATGGTGCCGGCCATGGGCACGCAGCTGCGCGGCGCCACGCTGGGGCTGGTCGGCTATGGGCGCATCGCGCAGCGCATGGCCGCGCTGGCGCGTGCCTTCGGCATGGAGGTGCTGGCCAACGATCCCAGCCCGCCGGCGGCGGCGGAGGGCGTGGCCTTCCTGCCCCTGCGGGATGTGCTGGCCGGAGCCGATTTCGTCGTCTGCCTCGCCCCCGCCACGCCGGACACGCGCGACCTGATGGATGCCGGCGCCTTCGCGGCGATGCGGCGCGGTGCCTTCTTCGTCAATCTCGCGCGCGGCGAGCTGGTGGACGAGGCAGCCCTGGCGGCGGCGCTGGACAGCGGGCATCTCGGCGGCGCCGCGCTCGATGTCGGCCGCGCGCCGGACCAGATGCCGAGCCCCGCTCTCGCCCACCGGCCCGATGTGGTGGCGACCCCTCATATCGGCGGCCTGACCCGCATGGCGACCGAGCACCAGGCGATGGACACGGTGCGGCAGGTGGCCGCCCTGGCCGCCGGCACCCTGCCGGAAGGCGCGGTGAACGCCGAAGCCGCCCACCGCCTGTCCCGCCTCGGCCGCTAGAGCAGATCCCAATCAGATGGAAGCATCTGATCGGGTGAAGATGCTCGCAAGAACAGAAAGCTAGAGTAGCAGACGTGGGCCAAGGCGAACGGAAACTGCTCTAGCCGCCCCCCACCCTCCTCAGTGGCCGGTTTCGGAACGGCCCGTGGCGATGGCGGCGCGCATCCGCGACACCGCGCCCGGCAGCCCCTCGAACACCGAGGCCCCGATCAGGAAGTGGCCGATGCTCACCTCCTCCACCTGCGGAATGGCGGCGATGCCGACGACGCTCCCGTAATCCAGCCCGTGCCCGGCATGGCAGGCGAGACCAAGGCGGGAGGCGTGCTCGGCGGCGGCCCGCAGCCGGGCCAGCAGGGGCGCGCGTGCCTCGGGGGCGGCGTCCGCATAGGTGCCGGTGTGCAGCTCAATCGCCTGGGCGCCCAGCGCCGCCACGGCATCGATCTGCGCCGGGTCCGGCTCCACGAAGAGCGAGACCTCGATGCCGGCGCCGGCGAGCTGGCGCACCGCCTCGGCGAGGTAGGGGCCGGCGCCCTTCACGTCGAGCCCCCCCTCGGTGGTCAGCTCGGCGCGCTTCTCGGGCACCAGGCAGCAGGCGGCGGGGGCGAGGGAGAGCGCGATGCGCACCATCTCCTCGGTGGCCGCCATCTCGAAGTTCAGGCGCAGCCCGGGCTCGGCCGCCATGCGGCGGGCATCCTCGTCGCGGATGTGGCGGCGGTCCTCGCGCAGATGGATGGTGATGCCGTCGGCCCCGGCGGCGAGACAGGCGCGCGCCGCCTCCACCGGGCAGGGGAAGCGGCCGCCGCGGGCGTTCCGCAGCGTCGCGACATGATCGACATTGACCGACAGGCGCAGCGGCGTCACGGACTCTCTCTCCTGCGATGAGCGGCAAGCTCGGCGGCCAGCCGCAGGGCGGCGACCAGGCTGCCCGGATCGGCCCGGCCCTGGCCGGCGATGTCGAGCGCGGTGCCATGATCGGGGCTGGTGCGCACGACGGCGAGGCCCAGGGTGACGTTCACCCCGCCATGCATGTCGAGCGTCTTCACCGGGATCAGCGCCTGGTCGTGATACATGCCAAGCGCCGCGTCATAGCCGGCGCGGGCCTGGGGGGTGAACAGCGTGTCGGCCGGGTAGGGGCCGCGCGCGTCGATCCCCTCCGCGCGCAGCGCGGCGATGGCGGGGGCTATGATGTCCCGCTCCTCGGTGCCCATGGTGCCGTCCTCGCCGGCATGCGGGTTCAGCCCGGCCAGCGCCAGCCGCGGCGCGGCGATGCCGAAATCCCGCCGCAGCCCCTCCGCCGTGGCGCGGCCCGTGGTCACGATCCGCTCCACCGTCAGGCTCTCGATGGCGCTGCGCAGCGACTGGTGGATGGTGACCGGCACGGCGCGCAGCCCGGCGGCCGTCAGCATCATCACCGGAGGCCCCCCGCCGGGCGCCAGGGCGGCGAGGAACTCGGTGTGGCCGGGATGCGGGAAGCCCGTGGCGGTGAGCACCGATTTCTGGATCGGGTTGGTGACCACCGCGCCCACCTCCCCCGCGCGCGCCAGCGCCACGGCGCGCTCGATGGCGGCGATGACGGGGGGCGCGTTGCGCGGGTCCGGCCGGCCGGGCCGCACGGGCGCCGCCAGCGGCAGCGGCAGCACCGGCAGGGCTGCGGGGAAGATGGCCGTGGCCGCGGCCGGGCTTTCCACCACCTGGTGGGGCACGCCGCCCAGAAGGGAGGGATCGCCGAGAAAGAGAAAGGCCGGGCCGGTCTCGCGCAGGGCGGCCCAGGCGCGCGCCGCGATCTCGCCGCCGATCCCGGCGGGTTCGCCCATGGTCAGCGCCAGCGGAGGAGCCGGGGGAAGGGCCGGAAGCGGCGATGCGGTCATGCGGGAGTCGGTGTCCGGCAGGTGGCGTGAGCATGGGCCACCACCTGCCGGCGGGCGTCAAGGCCGCGCGTGTTCAGCGCAGCCCGGCGAAGGTGTCGCAGGCGGCCAGCTCGCCGCGCTCCAGCCCGGTGCGGAACCAGCGCACCCGGTCCTGCGACGAGCCATGGGTGAAGCTTTCCGGCTGCACGCGGCCTTGCGCGCGCCGTTGCAGGCGGTCGTCGCCCACGGCGGCGGCGGCGTTCAGCCCTTCCTCCACGTCGCCCCGCTCCAGGATGGCGCGGGCCTGGTCGGCCTGCTTCGCCCAGAGGCCGGCGAAGCAGTCCGCCTGCAATTCGACCCGCACCTGGATGGCATTGGCCTCGGCCGGATTGCCGGTCTGCCGCTGCAGGGAGCGCGTCAGCTCCAGGACGCCGAGCTGCTGCTGCACATGGTGCCCCACCTCGTGCGCGATGATGTAGGCGGCGGCGAAGTCGCCATTGGCGCCGAGCTGCCGCTGCAGCTGCGCCATGAAGTCGAGGTCGATGTAGATGCGCTGGTCGTTCGGGCAGTAGAACGGGCCGACCTGGGACTGCGCCGCGCCGCAGCCGGACTGCACGGCGCCGTTGAACAGCACCAGCACCGGGTCCTGGTAGGGCCGGCCCAACTGGCGGAACTGCGCCTTCCACACCAGCTCCGTGTCGCCCAGCACCTGCGCGACGAAGCGGCGCTCCGCGTCGCCGCCCGTGATCTCGCTGCCGCCCGAGCCAACGCCGGGGCGGGCCTGCTCCGTCCGCTGCGCCGGCATGCCGCCATCCTCGGTGAGCAGCACGGACGGGTCGATGCCGAGCGCCAGGAGGATCACCACCAGCACCACGCCGCCCAGGCCACCGCCCACCGCGATGCCACGGCCCCCGCCGCGACCACCGCCGCGGCCCCGCCGGTCCTCGACATTCCTGCTTTCCGGGCCATCGAGCCGCATTGTCGTTCATCCTTGTTGCGCCGGCGGCATACTGGCCCTGGCAACGCGCGGCCATGGCCCCGGTTGCTGGGCAGGTCAAGGGCGGCGGTCAGCCGCCCCGCGCGGCCTGCTCCCCGCCGCCCTTTGCGCCGCCCGTTGCGCCGCCCGTCGCGCCGGCCAGCGGGGCGCCCCGCGCGCAGGCCTCGCCCAGCAGCAGCAGGGCCGGCCCATCCTCCACCCAGCCACCCGCCCGGCGCGCCACCTCGGCGAAGCTGCCGCGCAGCACGCGCTGCCGGGGCGTGCCGCCGCGCTCGATGAAGGCGGCCGGCTGCGCGGGGTCGCCGCCCGCCGCGACGATGCCCTCGAACAGCAGGGGCAGGGTGGTGACGCCCATATAGACCGCCACGGTCTGGCCGGGCTGGGCCAGGCTGGCAAAGTTCACATCCAGCCGGCCATCCCGCGTGTGGCCGGTGACGAGGGTCAGGCTGCGGGCCGCGTCGCGGTGCGTCAGGGGGATGCCGGCCTGCGCCGCGCAGGCCAGGGCCGCGGTGATGCCGGGCACCACCTCGCAGGCGATGCCGGCGGCCTCCACCGCCTCCTTCTCCTCGCCGCCCCGGCCGAAGATGAAGGGATCGCCGCCCTTGAGCCGCACCACCTTCAGCCCCTCCCGCGCCAGGCGGACCAGCAGCGCGTTGATCTCGCCCTGCGGCACGCAGTGATGCGCGCGCACCTTGCCGACATAGATGCGCCGCGCGTCGCGCCGCGCCAGCGCCAGCACCTCATCCGGCACCAGCCGGTCATGCACGACGACATCCGCCTCGCCCAGCAGCCGCAGCGCCCGCAGGGTGAGCAGGTCGGCCGCGCCGGGGCCGGCGCCCACCAGATGCACGCTGCCCGCGGGCGCCGCCTCGGCCCGTTCCAGCGCGGCCGCGAAGGCGGCGTGCGCCTCCGCCTCGCGCCCCTCCTCGGCGAGGCGGGCGGCGGGGCCGGAAAGGGCGGCGTCGAGGAAGCGGCGGCGGGCGGCGAGGCCGGGCAGGCGCGCGCGCACGGCCTGCCGGAAGTGCCGCGCCATCGCCGCCACCCGGCCGAGCCCCGGTGCCAGCACGGTTTCGACGCGCTGCCGCGCCATGCGCGCCAGCACCGGCGCCGCGCCCCCCGTGCCGATGGCGATGGTGATGGGGTCGCGGTCGACGATGGCGGGGGTGACGAAGCCGCACAGCTCCGGCCGGTCCACCACGTTCACCGGAATGCCGCGGGCGCGGCAGGCGTCGTGAAGGGCGCGGAGATCCTCCTCCGGCGCGCCGGCGGCGCAGGCCAGCGCGATGCCTTCCAGCAGGTCCGGCGCGAAGCGCGCGGCGCGGCGCGGGCGCGCGCCGGCCTCCTCCAGCAGCGCGGCCTTGGCCTCCAGCGCCTCGCCGCCGCCCAGCAGCAGCACGTCGCGGCCCTGAAGGTCCAGGAAGATGGGGAAGTGGCGCATCGCGTCTGTCCATACGCGCGCTGGACGAGGCGGGGCAACAGGGCGCCGGCCAGCCGGCGGCGGAGACCGGCCTTCGCCGCCCGGCGCTTCCCGCCGCCGCCATTCGGCCGGGCACCAGGCCGGATGCCCGGCCGGGGCCCTGGCTCAGCGCGGGGAGGAGAGCGTTCGCCGCACCGCGTCGCGCCACCCGGCATAGGCCGCCTCCCGGGCCTTGGGCGGCATGCCGGGCTCGAAGCGCCGCTCCAGCTGCCAGCCCGCCGCGAAGCCCTCCGGCTCCGGGCACAGGCCCGATTGCAGCCCCGCCAGATAGGCCGCGCCGAGCGCCGTGGTTTCCCGCACCGCCGGCCGGTCCACCGGCGCGTCGAGCAGGTCCGCCAGGAACCGCATGGCCCAGTCCGAGGCGGCGAGGCCGCCATCGACGCGCAGCACCGGGATCTCGCCGGCCATCGCCCAGTCGGCGTGCATCGCCTCGAGGAGGTCACGCGTCTGGTAGCCGACGCTTTCCAGCGCCGCGCGGGCGAAGTCGGCCGGTCCGGAATCGCGGGTCAGGCCGAAGATGGCGCCGCGCGCCTCGGCATCCCAGTGCGGCGCGCCGAGGCCCACGAAGGCGGGCACCATGTAGAGCCGGCGCGCCGGGTCGGCGCGGGCCGCGAGCGTGCCGCTCTCCTCCGCCGCGCGGATCAGGCCCAGCCCGTCGCGCAGCCACTGCACCGCCGCCCCGGCGACGAAGATGGCCCCCTCCAGCGCATAGGTCCGCCGGCCGCCGAGCTGGTAGGCGATGGTGGTGAGCAGCCGGTTGCGGGAGCGCACGGGCTGGGCGCCCGTGTTGAGCAGGGTGAAGCAGCCGGTGCCGTAGGTGGCCTTCACCATGCCGGGCGCGAAGCAGGCCTGGCCGATGGTGGCCGCCTGCTGGTCGCCGGCGATGCCGCGGATGGGAATGGCGCCGCCGAGCAGGGAAGGCTCGGTGTGGCCGAACTCGGCGGCGCAGTCGCGCACCTCCGGCAGCAGGGCGGCGGGCACGCGGAACAGCGCCAGCATCGCCGGGTCCCAGCGCCCGGCGCGGATGTCGTAGAGCAGGGTGCGGGCGGCGTTGGTCGCGTCCGTCGCATGGACGCGGCCGCCGGTGAGCCGCCAGAGCAGGAAGCTGTCCACCGTGCCGAAGGCGAGGTGGCCCGCCTCGGCGGCGGCGCGCGCCCCTTCCACCTCGTCCAGCAGCCAGGCGATCTTGGTGGCGGAGAAATAGGGGTCGATCAGCAGGCCCGTGCTGGCGGAGACCGCCTCCCCATGGCCCTCGTGGCGGAGATCGGCGCAGCGCCGCGCCGTGCGCCGGTCCTGCCAGACGATGGCGTTGTGGATGGGGCGGCCCGTGGCGCGGTCCCAGATCACCACCGTCTCGCGCTGGTTGGCGATGCCGAGGGCGGCGACGTCGCTCGCCGCCAGCCCCGCCTTCGCCAGCGCGCCGCGCAGGGTCGAGAGGGCGGTGCGCCAGAGATCCTCGGCATCGTGCTCCACCCAGCCGGGGGCGGGATAGTGCTGCGGGAACTCCTCCTGCGCCACGGCCAGCGGCCGCAGCCCGGGCGGCCGGAACAGGATGGCGCGGGTCGAGGTTGTGCCCTGGTCCAGCGCCAGGATCGCGCCCTGCATGGTCATGCGGTGTGGTGTCCTCGCGGAAGCATGGGCGGCCACCATGTCGGCTTCCGGCCGGTTCGTCGAGGCGGGGAGGGCGGGGTCAGCCCGGCAGGCGCCAGCGGCCCAGCACGCTGCTGTCGGCCCGCAGCACCGCCACCTCGCCCGGGGCGGGGAAGATGCCCGTCAGCGCCGTGACGTTCACCTGGTGCGTCACCAGGACGGCGGCGCCGCGCGGCGCCTGGTCCGCGATCCAGCGGCGCAGCGCGGCGGTGGCCGCTTCCCGCTCGCCGCCATTCCCGAAGAAGGAGTTGAGCGCCGGCAGCGGCGCCACCGGGCCGAGGCCGAGCAGGCGGGCCGTTTCCAGGCAGCGGCACCACTGGCTGGAGAACACCGGCAGCGCCGCCAGCCCCGCCGCGCGGAACGCCCCGCCGATGCGCGCCGCCTCCGCCCGCCCGGCATCGGGCAGGTTGCGCTGCGTCCCGCAGGCATCTAGGCGGAAGCCGGGCGGGTCGCCCCCGCCCGGAGCGGTGGCATGGCGCATCAGCGCCACATGACCGCCGCCGCGCAGCGCGCCCCACGGATCGGGCGCCTGGGCCGCCGCCGGTGGGGATGAGGGCAGCGCCACGGCCGGAAGGACCAGAGCTGGGAGGACCAAGCCAGGCAGCAGGGCGCGGCGGCTCACCATCCGCGCGTTTCCGGCGCGCCCTTGAAGGGGCCGACGACACGATCCGTCACCCAGCCGCCATAGAAATCGCCGGGCTGCGGGCGGACCCGCTCCTCGCCCACCCAGCAGGCATCGACGCGCCCGGCATAGAAGGCGAGGCAGCCGGCGATGGCGCGGAAGGCCGGCACGGGATCGGGGTAGCTCCAGGCGGCGTTGGGCGCGATGCGGCCGTCCAGCTCCAGCGTCCAGTAGGCGGCGCGGCCCTTCCATTCGCACCAGGAGCCGCCGGGGGCGGGGCGCAGTGCATCCAGCCGGATATCCTGCGGCGGGATGTAGTAGGCGGGCGGGTGGCTGGTTTCCAGCACGCGCCATCCGGCGCGGCTGTCGGCGATCAGCTGCCCGGCGAAGGCCACGCGCAGGCGCTCGGCCACCGGCTCCAGCCGGGGCGGGCGGGGGTAGTCCCACACGGATTCCTGCCCCGGTCCCGGCTCGGCACGTTGCGGATGGGCCATGATCCCGCTCCCTGGCTGCTCCCATGCGGCATCTGGGGGCGAGGCGCGGCCTGAACAGGGGCGGCGCGCCGCCCTTCAGGGTGCCCGCGGCAGCGCCACGCCGTCGCGCGCCACCACTTGGCCGCGCTTGACCACCAGCCGGCGCGGTGGATGCGCCACCACCGCCTCGGCCAGCGTTTCCGCCTGCACCAGCACCACATCGGCGCAATCGCCGACGCGCAGCCCGTAATGCGGCAGCCGCATCACCGCGGCGCCCCCCTCGGTGCAGACGGAGAGCGCCATCTCCAGCTCGTCGTCGCGGCGGAAGTTGTTGCGCAGGCCGAGCAGCATGGCGCGCTCCAGCATGTCCGCGTCGCCATAGGGGCCCCAGGTGTCGCGGATGCCGTCCGAGCCGGAGCAGACGCGGATGCCGCGGGCGCGCAGCTTCGCCACGGGCGGCACGGGGCGGCTGGCGGAGCCCGTGGTCATGATGCCGATGTCGAGCGCCGCGATCTGGTCGAGCAGCCCGTCCACCATGGCGGTGTCGGCGTCGCCCAGGCAGAAGGCGTGGCTGATCACGACCTGGCCCTGCATGCCGAGCGCCAGGGTGCGCTCGAAGATCAGCTCCATGCTGAAGGCGCCGAGCAGGCCGGGCTCGTGCAGGTGGATGTCCACCGGCCTGCCGAAGCGCTGGGCGAGGCCGAACACGGCATCGAGCTGCCCGGCCGGGTCGCGGTCGATGGCGCAGGGGTCGAGGCCGCCCACCACGTCGGCACCCAGGCGCAACCCCGCCTCCAGCAGCGCCAGCGTGCCCGGCCGCGCCAGCAGGCCGGACTGGGGGAAGGCCACGATCTCGATGTCGATCACGTCGCGGTAGGCGTCGCGCGTGGCCATCACCCCTTCCAGCCCGGACAGGCCGAGCTCGGTGTCGATGTCCACATGGGTGCGGATATGCGTGGTGCCGTGGCCGATCGACTGCACCACCTGCCGGGCCGACTGCCGGCGGGGGTCGATGCCCCATTCCCGCTTCAGCCGCCGCTCGGTGTCGATCTTGTCGATCAGCCGGGGCCCTGCCTGGTGCGGCCGCCAGCCCATGCCGAGCAGGGACTTGTCGAGATGGGTGTGGGCTTCCACGAGGCCCGGGATCAGCAGCGCGCCGCCGCCGGGCTCCACCGGCACGCCGGGCGGCGCCTCGACCTCGGGGCCAAGGCCCGCGATGCGGCCGCGCCGGATCAGCAGGGCGGAGGGCGCGCCGCCCATCGGGCGGATGTCGGTGATCAGCAGGTCCTGGGTCATGGCTGTCTCCCGCGCCGCCGGCGGCCCTGGCGCCCACCCTCGGCGGGATCGGCACGAGACGGTATACAAATCCGCCGGAAGCTGCCAAGCCCAGGCAAGGTGCCCGCGGCCCCTGGCCCGGCTCCTGCCCCGGCCCTTGTCCCGGCCCCTGCGAGGAGGACTTCATGCCCTGGCCTGCCCGATGAGCGGGACGCGCGTGACCGCCCGGCCCGGCGCGAGCGCGGGAGGCGCCGCCGCGCCCGGGCCCCGGCGTCCTCCTGGCCGCCCCCTCCGAGACAGAGTTGCCGAATGACCGAGACGCGAGAGTTCGACTTCGCCACGCTGACGCCGCGCGAGCGCTACAAGCTGCTGATCGGCACGGTGGTGCCGCGCCCCATCGCCTGGGTGGTGACGGTGGATGCCGCCGGCCGCCCGAACGCCGCGCCCTACAGCTTCTTCAACTGCCTCTCGGCGGACCCGGCGATCGTGGCGCTGGGCATCGAGTTCCGCGCCGGCGGCGCGCCCAAGGACACGGGACGCAACATCCGCGAGACCGGCTGCTTCACCGTCAACATCGTCTCCGACGCGCTGGTGGAAGCGATGAATGTCTGCGCCGTGCCCTTCGCGCCGGAGGTGGACGAGCTGGAGCGCGCCGGGCTGGAGCTGCTGCCGGGCACGGCCGTGGCCAGCCCGCGCATCGCCCGCTCGCCGGCGGCGCTGGAATGCCGGCTGCACTCCTTCCTGGAGATCGGCGCCTCCCGGGAGATCGTGCTGGGCGAGGTGGTGCACGCGCATCTGCACGCCGGGCTGGTCAACGACAGCCTGCATGTGGACCCCGTGGCGCTGGACGCAGTGGGCCGCATGGGGGGCCATGGCTATGCCCGGACGCGCGACCGCTTCGACCTGCCGACCATGGACGCGGCGCGCTTCGATTCCGGCGACTGGCCGCGCAGGAGCTGAAACCCGGTCAAAGAAGGAGGACGCGATGGATTTCACCCAGGAACTGAAGGGACGGCGCGTGGTCGTGACCGGCGCCTGCGGCGTGGTCGGCGGCTGGATCGTGGACACCTTCGCGCGGGCCGGCGCCACGCTCTGCCTGACCGATGGGAACGCGCAGGCCCTGGAGGCGCTCGCCGCCACGGTGCCGCTCGGGGCGGAGGGCTTCGCCCGCGCCGTGGACCTGACCAACGCCGCCGCCATCGAGGCGCTGGCCGGCGAGGTGGGCGCGCGCTGGGGAGCGGCCGAGGTGCTGGTGAACAATGCCGGCGTCTATCCGAGCGGCTTCCTGCTCGACATCGACGCGGCGGAATGGGACCGCGTCATGGGCGTCAACCTGCGCGCGCCCTTCCTGCTGACGCGCGCCCTGGCGCGGCAGATGGTGGCGAAGGGCGTGAAGGGCAGCATCATCAACATCTCCTCCGGCGCTTCCCGCCGGATGCGCCGCACCGTGGTGCCCTACTGCGTCTCCAAGACGGCGCTGGACCGGCTGACCAAGGGCTTCGCCATCGAGCTGGCGGAATACGGCATCCGGGTGAACGCGCTGGAGCCTGGCTTCGCTCCCGGCAGCACCGCGAGCCCGCTGCCCGAGGCGCATGTGCGGGCCACGGTCGCGGGCATCCCGCTCGGCCGCGCCAGCTCGCCGCAGGATGTCGGCAACGCGCTGGTCTACCTGGCCAGCAGCGCCTCGGCCTACATGACGGGCGGCACCATGACGGTGGATGGCGGCAACTCCATCGGCTCCCTCGCCGTGCACCAGGACAAGAAGTCGGCGCTGTGAGCGCGCGGGCCCGGCGGGCAGGCGCCGGCCCGGCCCTCGCTGGCGGCAGGGCGGAGGAAGCTGCTATCCTTCGGGGAGCGCCAAGTCCCGGCCGGGCCGGGCCTTCATCCCGAAAGCCATGCCGCATGCGCCTGCCCCGTGCCCTGACCTCCCCCTGGCTGGCCGCCCTGCCGGCGCTGGCGCTGCTGCTTGGCGCTCCCGCCACGCCGCGCGCGGCGGGGCTGGTCTATGTGCTGAACTCGGGCGACGCCACCATCCAGGTGCTGGATGGCGAGACGCGGGCGGAGCTGCGCCGCATTCCCGTGCTGCGGGAGGTCCACCACCTGGCGCTGACGCCCGATGGCCGCACCCTGATGGTGGGCGATTCCGGCGCCAACGAGATGCTGATGATCAATCCCGCCACGGGCGAGCTGATCCGGCGGGAGGCGCTCTCCAACCCCTACCATCTCGGCTTCAGCCCCGATGGGCGCTTCCTGGTCATCACCAGCCTGCGGCGGGACCAGGTGGACCTCTACCGCTGGGACGGCGCCTCGCTCTCCCTCGCCCGGCGGCTGGGCATGCCGGACATGCCGAGCCACCTCGCCTACAGCCCCGATGGCCGCGTGGTCTATGTCACCCTCCAGGGCAGCGGCACGGTCTCCGCCATCAGCCTGGAGACGATGGAGCCGCTCTGGAGCGCGGCGGTGGGGCCGGAGCCGGCGGGCATCATCTGGCATAATGGCAAGCTGCTGGTCGGCATCATGGGCGCCGACCACGTGGCGGTGCTGGACCCCGCCACCCAGGCGGTGGAGCGCACCATCGCGGTCGGGCGCGGCGCGCACGCCCTGTTCCCGAGCCCCGACGGCAAGGCGATCTATGTCACCAGCCGCGTCGACAGCCGCATCACCCTGCTCGATCCCGCCAGCCTGGAGGTGGTGCGGACGCTGAAGGTGCCCGGCGGGCCGGATTGCGTTTCCATCGACCCGCAGGGCCGGCTCTGGGTGACGCTGCGCTGGCAGGGGCGCATCGGCGTGCTGGATGTGGAGACGGGCAAGCTGGAAACCCAGCGCGTCGGCCGCTCGCCGCATGGCATCCTCTACGCGGCGGCCCCGGCGGAAGCCGCCCCCGCATCCGCCTCCGCGCCTGTGCCCGCATCCGCTCCGGCTCCGTCCGCCGGGGCGGCCCCGGCCAGCACCCCGGCCAGCACCCCGGCCAGCGCCCCGGCCAGCGCCCCGGCCAGCGCCCCGGCCAGCGCCCCGAGCGGCACCCCGAGCGGCACCCCGGCCGCGCCTGTCGCCGTTCCCGCCGCCCCGGACCGGGAGGGCGCGGCGCCGCCCGCCCGGCCGGCGCGCTGAGCGCCATGCCGGTGCCGCCGCCCCGGCGTGCCCTGCTGCGCGCGGCGCTGGGCGGGGCCGCCGCCCTGCCGCTCCTGCCGCGGCTGGCGGGGGCCGCGCCTTCTCCGGCTCCCTCCACCCCTCCGCCCGCCATTCCCGTGCCTGCGGCGCAGGCATCTTCCGCGGCGCGCCCTGCCCTGGCGCAATGCCGCGCCGGCACGCTCTACCTCACCATCGACACGGGATGGGGGCGGGAAGCGGAGAGCATCGCCGGGGCGATGCGCGCGCGCGGCGTGCGCGCCACCCTCTTCGTGGCCGACGAGCCGGATTTCCGGGGCGGCCGCACCCTGGGGGAGAGCTGGGCGCCGTTCTGGCGCGCCCGTGCGGCGGAGGGCCACGCCTTCGCCAGCCACACCTTCCGCCACTGGTACTTCGGCGCCGATCCGGGGCCGGGGCGGGTGCGCTACGCCTCGCGCCGGGGCGAGGGGGCGGAGGTGCTGGACGGCGCCGGGCTCTGCGCCGAGCTGGCACGGCCGGTCGAGGCGCTGCGCCGCATGGCGCCGGAAGCCCGGGTGCTGCCGCTGTGGCGCGCCCCGGGCGACCGCACCACGCCCAACGCGCTGCGCCTGGCCGCCGCCTGCGGCCTGCGCCACCAGGGCTGGACCGCCCGCGGCTTCCTGGGGGACGAGCTGGACAGCGCGGCCCATCCCAACGCCACGCTGCTCCGGCGCGCCCTGGGCGGCATCCGGGATGGCGAGGTGCTGGTGATGCACTGGGGTGTGCGCAGCCGGCGCGAGCCGTTCGGGCTGGTCTTCGCGGATCTGCTGGACGGCCTGCTGGCCAGGGGCTTCTGCTTCGCCACCCTGCCGGAGCAGGGCGCATGACCGAAAGGGAGGGCGCGCATGATCGCCGCGCTTGAGGATCTCTGGTTCGCCGGCCAGGGCTGGCTGTTCGAGACGCTGGTGCAGCCCGTGCTCTACGCCCTCGGCCTCATGGAATGGGCCGAGGACGCCTTCGAGTGGATGGACTTCGCGCTATTCGGCGTGCTGCAGGTGGCGGTGATCTACCTGGTGTGCCGGCCGCTGGAAGCCTGGAAGCCGGTGGAGCCGCGCACCGATGCGCGCAGCATCCGCACCGACATCCTCTACACCCTCCTCACCCGCCTCGGCCTGCTGCCGCTGGTGGCCTTCATCGCCTTCGCCTCGATGGAGGCGCGGCTGGCCGGGCTGGTGGCCGATAGCGGCTGGGTGCCGCCGACGCTCGAGACCCTCTTTCCCGTGCTGCGGCAATGGCCGCTGCTGGCGCTGGCCGTCTACATCGTGGTGCTGGATTTCGGCGAATATTGGCGGCACCGCTTCCAGCACACATTCGGCTGGTGGTGGGCGCTGCACTCCATCCACCACACGCAGCGGCAGATGACCTTCTGGACGGATGACCGCAACCACATCCTCGACGATGTCATCGGCGCTGTCTGGTTCGGCGCCATCGCGCTGCTGATCGGCGTGCCGCCGGGGCAGTTCCCCATCGTGGTGCTGGTGCTGCGGCTGGCCGAGGCGCTGAGCCATGCCAATCTGCGCCTTTCCTTCGGCCGGGTGGGGGAGCGGCTGCTGGTCTCGCCGCGCTTCCACCGCCTGCACCACAGCGAGCTGGCGCCGGGCGAGGAGGGCCGCAACTACGGCGTGCTGCTGCCAGTGTGGGACTGGATGTTCGGCACCGCCGATTTCCGCCGCGACCGCTTTCCGCCCACCGGCGAATCCTCGCTGCCGGAGGCGCTGGCCACGGGCGGCTGGTGGCGCCAGCAGGCGCTCGGCCTGCGCCGCATGGGCGCGGCGCTGCTCGGCCGCGGCTGAGGCGCGCCGCTTGACGGCGCCGCGCCGGCGGGGAAGGGGAGGGGGATGAGCGACAATCCCCGCATCTCCTCCCCCGCCGCGCTGCGCAACCGCGAGCCCATCCTGGCCGTGCTGCGCCGGCACCTGCCGCCCACCGGCCTGCTGCTGGAGATCGCCAGCGGCGGCGGCGAGCACGCGGTGCACTTCGCCGCCGGCCTGCCGGGCTGGACGGTGCAGCCCACCGACCCCACCCCCGAGGCGCGCGCCAGCATCGCCGCCTGGGCCGCCGAGGCCGCGCTGCCCAATCTCCGCCCGCCCCTGGCGCTCGACGTGCGCGCGGCGCCCTGGCCGGTCGCGCGGGCCGATGCGGTGCTTTGCGTCAACATGGTCCACATCGCTCCCTGGTCCGCCACGCCGGCCCTGATGGCGGGCGCCGCGCTCTGCCTGCCGCCCGGCGCGCCGCTGCTGCTCTACGGCCCCTTCCGGCGTGGCGGCGCCCACACGGCGCCGGGCAATGCCGCCTTCGACGAGAGCCTGCGCCAGCGGGACCCGCGCTGGGGCGTGCGCGACCTGGAGGCCGTGACGGACGAGGCCGTCGCCGCCGGGTTCCACCCCGGCGCGGTGGAGGAGATGCCGGCCAACAACCTGGTGGTGCTGTTCCGCCGCGCCGGCTGAGCCTCCTGGCTTCACCGCCCCGCAAGCATTCCCGGGCCAGGCTCCGCGGGACGGCAGGAGGTCGAGGAGGAGGATGGGATGCGCGCCGGGCGGATGATGGCGCCGATGTTGGCGTCGATGATGGCATCGATGATGGTGCTGGGGCTGCCGGCCTCCTGGCCCGTGCCGGCCCGGGCCGAGGCGCCCCTGGCGCGCTTCGCGGCGGCGGATCCGGCGGCGCTGGCGGCGGTGGAGCAGGTGCGGGGCCCGCTGCTGCGGCGCGTGCGCGCCAATGGCCTGCCGGTGGAGGTGGCGGCGCTGCGCCTCGACCTCGACGGCGATGGCGAGCCCGAGATCCTGGCCCGGCTGTCCACCCCGCGTGGCTGCGCGCCGCTCGGCCGCCCGGATTGCCCGCTGGTGGTCCTGCAACGCCTGCCGCGGGGCCGGCACATCGAGATCGGCACCTTCCTGGCCGACAGGGTGCGGCTGGGCGGCGGGAGCCACCATGGCTGGCGGGACATCGAGACGCGGCTCGACAACGGCCCATGGCGCCGCGCCGCCTGGAGCGGCACGCTCTACCGCCCGATGCGCCGCTGAGGCCGGGCCACCGCTTCCCCGTCACAACGCGTTGATGGGGGCAGGCCGGCCGGAGCCGGCGCTGGCCATCCTCCCGGCGCATCCGCAGGCTGGGGCGCGGCCCGCGAGAGGCCGCCCATGAAGCGAAGATTGTGGAGGAATGCCATGAAATCCCTGTCCCGCCGGTTCCTGCTCGGCGCGGCCTGCCTCGGCTGCGGCGGCGCGCATCTCGGGCTGCGCGCCACGCCCGCCCAGGCCCAGTCGGCCACGCCCCCGCGGTGGAGCCCGCCACCCGCCGCCGAGCGCTGCCCGTCCCGCTGGGGTCCGCAGGACCGGCGCGGCAGCATGAACCTGATGACGCCCGAGCGCGCCAAGCGCGCCGCCGGGCTGGTGCGCAACGGCACCATGGTGGAGCTGGGCCACACCCTGGCCCAGACCATGCCCTTCTTCGGCACCCGCCGCTTCGACGTGCATCTGAAGCGCACCTTCATGAACCCGCAGGCCAACCGGCGCGGCAGCAACGAGGAGGTGGTGGTGGCCGAGATCGGGCAGGTCGGCACGCAGCTCGATGCCTTCCCCCACCAGACCATCGGCGACGAGGTCTATAACTGCGTCAAATACGAGGACATCGCCGGCCGCGACGGCTTCAGGGAGATGGGGGTGGACCGGATCGGCACCATCTTCACCCGTGGCGTGATGATCGACGTGGCGGGGCTGAAGGGCGTGCCCACCCTGCCGGACGATTACGAGATCACCGTGGCCGACCTGGAGCAGGCCTTGCAGCGGCAGGGCGTGGCGCTGGAGGAGGGCGACGCCGTCATCATCCACACCGGCTGGGGCCTGCTCTGGGGCAAGGAGAATGCCCGTTACGTGGCGGGCTGCCCCGGCATCGGCGTGGCGGCCGCGCAGTGGATCCTGCAACGGAACCCGATGCTGATGGGCTCCGACAACTGGCCGGTGGAATGCGCGCCCTCCAAGACCATGCCGGATGCCAGCCTGCCGGTGCACCAGCTCGCCCTGGTGGTGCATGGCGTGCACCTGCTGGAGAACATGCGGCTGGAGGAGCTGGCGCGGCGCAGCCAGTCGGAGTTCGCCTTCATGTTGCAGCCGCTGAAGGTCGCGGGCGGCACCGGCTCCACCGTGGCGCCCACCGCGATGTTCTGAGTGCCGCCCGTGCCCGTGCCCGTGCCCGTGCCCGTGCCCCGTGCGGTGGGCGCTGGGCCGGGCGGGCGGGCGTCAGGCGGCGGCCTCCCCGGCCGCCTCCACCAGCTTCAGCTCGGCGCGGAGCAGCGCCAGCGCGGCGGCGGCCCGGCTGTGCCCGGCCACGGCCTGCGCCACCCGCTCCGGCATGGTGGCATAGTGCTCGTAGCTGCGGGCGATGAAGGCGGGCAGGTCCATCACGCCGAGCGCGCGGTCGCCCTTGGCGGGGATCGGGCCGCGGAAGTGCAGATGGCCGCGCAGGCCGAGCCGGCGGCCGATCTCGGGGTAGAGCGGCCAGACCGGGTGGTTCAGCAGGCGGTCGCCCAGCGCGCCGCCGAGCTCGCTGTCTCCCTCCGCCAGGCCGAGCCGCCGCAGCACGGCGTGGCAGACATCGGAGATGACATAGGGCTTGGGGTGGATCACGGTGTGCATGAAGAGGCGGCCGCGCCAGCCTTCCAGCAGCGCCGCGCCATCGAGGCCGAAGCCCTCCATGTGCGCGATGAAGGCCCGGCTGGCCAGGGCGAACTCCTGGAAGTAGCCGAGCCGCGCATAGACGAAGCTGTTGAACAGGCGCGCCGCGCGCGCGGGCGGCAGGCCGGCGGCGAAGGCGGCCGCGACCAGGGCGGAACTGGCCGTGCCCATCGGACCCTGGAGGTTGCCCTCGGCATCGCCGAGCGAGATGCAGTCCGGATGGAAGCCGCCAAAGGTGATGCCGGGGATGAAATGCAGGTTGGCGTGCCCCGCCTGCGCCAGAACGGGGCGCCGCAGGGGGCCGAAGCGGGCGGCGCCGATGGGCTGGATGAAGGCGTGGTCGTAACCCGGGATGGCGGCGGCGATGTCCTCGGCCCGGCGCGCCGTGTCCGGGCGGGTTGCGGGAAGGAAGTCGATCTCGGCCTCCGGCAGCCAGATCTGGAGCGCGTCCCGAAAGCTGCCTGCCTGGCAATTGCCGATGAGCAGTATCTTCATCATGTCCTCCGGGCCTCAGCGCAGGCTGCGCTCGATCTCTTCCTCGTCGCAGATGATGTCGAGGTTCCTGGCGTATTCGGCGGCGTAGTCCACCGCGCTGGTCTGCGCCGGCGGGCCGGCCAGGGGAGCCGCCGCCTCCACCGGAGCCTCGGGGGGCGGCGTGAAGAAGGGCCCGGCCGGCGGAGCGGCCTCGCCATCCGCTGGCGCCTGGCGCAGCAGGTGGCGGCTGAACACCTCCATCACCGCCCGCACCCCCTCCGGCGTCACGGAGCGGAGATCCTCCCCGTAATACCGGCCGCGCGACTGCGGCCCGGTGATGATCTCGAAGGAGGGGAAGTAGAGGATGCCTGGCATGGCATCGGCCACTTCCTGCGCCGCCACCCGCAGTACGGACTTGCTGTAGATGGTGGCGGGCAGCACATGCCGCGCCGAATAGGTGGCGATCAGCGGCACGGGCGACACCGTCAGGATCACCCGCACGGCGGGGTTCACCGCGCGCAACCGGTCGATGAACTCCGCGAGGTCCGCGCAGACCTCGGCGGCGGTGAAGTTGTGGAAGGCGTAGTCCCCGGCGGGACGTCCGGCGCCGGCCACGCCGGGCGCCAGCGGATAGGCCGCGCCGTCCAGCCGGCTGGCCCAGCCTTCCGTCAGGCCCAGGGTGAAGACGAAGACGTCGCATTCCTCGAAGGCGCGGCGGATGGCCCGCAGATGCGGCTCGCGCGCTTCCCGCACCGCGGCGGCGCTTTCATGCCCCGCCTCCAGGATGCGGGGGCGGAAGGCGTCGATGAAGCGCCCATCCGGCCTTTGCCAGACATCGTCCTGTGGCTCGAACAGCCCATAGGCGCGGTTGAAGGTCTGCAGCAATTGCCGGCAGGTGTAGATGTTGCCGTAGCGCGCCGAGAAGAGGTCGTAGCCATGCGGATCGGCCGGCCCCTCGGCGCCGGCTTCCGTCCGCAGATAGGTGAAGCCCTGTGCCACGAGGTGGCGCGCGATGTGCTGGGCAAAGCAGCTTCCGGCCGTGGCCACGGCGTCGCGCGGGCCGATGGTGAAGGGGGAACCGGCCAGCGGGTCCACCGCGCCCTCAAGGGCAGGGCGCGACACGGCGCGGGACCAGAAGGCGTGGTCGGGCAGGCCGAGATAGGGATTCCGCATGCGCGCACCCGCCATGGTTGCAGGCGCCCCGGTGCGGCGCCCGCACCCTTTGTGGCGCGGGGCGGGCCTGCGGGTCAATCCGGGCCCGGGCGGCCCTTTCCACCCTCCCGCCCATTGCACCTTGTTTTTCGCGGGCCTTCCGCCGGGTCAGCCGTCCCGCAGGCCCGCGATCCGCAGCGCCTTGCGCAGCAGCCGCGCGGCGAGCGACGGGCGCTCCGTCACTTCCCGCGCCTCCCCGTGCCGGTCCACCACAAAGGCCCGCTGCGGCGCCGGCGCCAGGCCCCAGAAATCCAGGATGGCATGGGTGGAGGAGAGGCCGACATCCAGCATGTAGGGACCGGCCTGGCCAAGCCGGCCCTCGGCGTCCCCTTCCTCGCGCAGGGGGTTCAGCGGCACGCCATGCGCCAGGCGGTCGATGCCATGCGCCTCGACCAGGCGCTGCCCGTCCGTTCCCAGCCACAGCCGGTGCGTCACGCCATCCGCCGAGGCGCTGCCGCTCGGCCTTTCCAGCGCCAGCCCGTGCAGCTCCAGCCACTGCTTCAGGATCTCCTCCGCATTGGCCGGGGCCACCGTGCGGTCGGCGCCGCCCTGCCAGACGGAAAGGCGCGGCCAGCGGCCGGCATGGGCGGAGGCGGCGCGCACCGGCGCCGCCCGCTCGGCGGCGCTGCGAGCCTGCGGATGGAACATCGCCTCGAAGGCCTGCGGCACGCTGGCTGCGGCGCGGTAGGGCAGGCCGGCGATGATGGCGCCGGCCGCGAACACCTCCGGGTAGCAGGCCAGCAGCGCCATGCCCATGCCGCCGCCGGCGGATAGGCCGGTGACGAAGACGCGCCGCGGGTCCAGCCGGTGCCGGCGCAGCATCCATGCCACCATCTGGCGGATCGACGCCACCTCGCCCGCATCCCGCCGCGTGTGCTCCGGCTCGAACCAGTTGAAGCAGCCCTTGGGATTGTTCGCGGAACGCTGCTCCGGCAGCAGCACGGCGAAGCCCAGCCGGTCCGCCATGACCGACCAGCCGCAGCCCCGGTCATACCCGGCGGCCGTCTGGGTGCAGCCATGCAGCGCCACCACCAGCGGCGCGTCCGGGCCGAGGCCGGGGGGCACATGGACCAGCATCCGCAGCCCGCCCGGATTGGCGCCGAAATCGGCGATCTCCTCCAGCCCGCCCTCATCGGCCGGCGCTTCCCTGGCGCCGGCATGGAGATGGCTCCAGCGCTGGCGCAGGCGGATCAACCTGTCCAGTCCATGCAGCGCAGGGGTCACGGTCATCCTTTCCGCATTGTCCGTCCGGCAGGCGGGCCGCCCGCGGGGCCACGCCTGGGAGCGGCGCCGGGCCTCAGCCTCCGTCCGTCCTGGTGTGCAACGCACAAACGCTGCGGTGGATGCTGCGGATCAGCTCCGGCAGGTCCTTGCTGTCCACCGTGGCGGCGGAGACGTAGCGGGAAACCATGTTCGCGGTGAGCACCAGGGAGGCGGGCGCCGCCTTCCGGACCGGCGCCGGCGCGGGGGCCTCGCCCGGTTCATCGCCGCTGGGGGCGGATGCCTGCCCTTCCGAGATCGGCGCTGCTTCCGGGGCGGTGGCAGCGGGGGCTGGCGGGGTGGCGGCGGTTTCCGGCCCGCTCGGCGGCTGTTCGGCGGCCGGCATATCGGCGGGCGTTGCCACGGGTTCAGGAGCGGCAGCGGCCAGGGGCGCTTCCGCCGCCGGGTCCGGCCCCGGCTGTTCCAGCAGGCGCCCCAAAGTGGCGGCCGTCTCGTAGAAACCATCGTTCCGCAGGGCGAGGCAGGGCTTTCCCTCGATCCAGAACACGCGCCGCTGCATCGACAACAGCCCGACCTGCTGTTCGTCGGCCGCCACGAAGCGGCAGCCACGGGCCATGGCGGCCGCGGCCTGTTCAGGCGTCAGGTTCACGAGACGATTGTCCTTTGAAGTCGATCCACGCGGGAGCGGAAAGGCCGGGTCAGGGCGCCGCTGCTTGACAGTAGCATGATCGGGAACTCGAAGTGTTGGCCGCTTTCGCGGAGAGATTGATAAGTCCTGAACTCTTCAATGCGATTTACCGCAACTCGTCCGTTTTTTTCTACAACTCTCTTCAGTTCCCGCATGACGTTGCGGAGAGGCGGCCAAGCCGAGGCTGCGGAGCGCGGAACGGCGATGCCCATGCCGTGTTAACCCGGCATGAAAGCCCTCCTGTTTCACAACGAGCCGGAGCTGGTCATCGTGGCGGGCGGGGACGGCACGGTGGGCCGCATCGCCGCCCGCATGTCCGTCCGGACCCGCCTCGCCATCCTGCCCTTCGGCACGGCCAACAACCGAGCCCGGTCGCTCGGTCCCTGGGCCTCCCATGAGGCGCTGGCCGATTGCTGGCGCCAGGCCCGTCATGTGCGCCTCGACCGTGGCGTTGTCGAGGGGCTGGGCGAGAAGCGGCGCTTTCTGGAGGCGGTGGGCTTCGGTGCCCTCGCGCGCGCGGCGGACCATGCCGACAGGAGCGGGACGGAAGGGGTGGAGGCCGGACGAGCCGCCTTCCGCACCATCCTCTCCCATGCCGAGCCGCAGCGCTTCAGGGCCCGGCTGGATGGCGCGCCCTGGGAAGGGGAAAGCCTGTTCGCCGAGGTGAGGAACATCCCCCTCTTCGGGCCCAACCTGGCCCTTGCCCCGCAGGCGAGCCCCGGAGACGGCTCCACCTCGTCGTGCTGTCGCCGGAGCGGCGGGAGCGCATGATCGACTGGCTGTTCGCGCCTGAGAAGGGGCCGCCGCCCACGGAAAGCCGCGCGGCGCGCGAGATCCTCCTGTCCTGGCCCTGCGGGCCGGTGCGGCGGGACGACCAATGCCAGGATGACCCGCTGCCGGAGGAGATCCGCTTCGGCCTGGAGGCGGAGGCGATCACCGTGCTGGTGCCCCCCCCGCCGGAAGCGCCGGTCCCGCCAGGGAGGGAAGGAGATGAGGGAGGAGGGCATGAAGAGGGCGTTGCCCCAGGGGCTGGGCGCTTCCCTGCTGGCCGAGATCGAGGCCACGGCGCTGGAACTGGCCCGGCTGGCCGGGGAGCAGATGGCGCAGGCGCTCGGCCATGCGCTGGTGGTGGAATACAAGAGCGATGGCGCGGGCCATGTCAGCCTGCGCGATCCGGTTTCCGAGGTGGACCGGGCGGTGGAGGTGCTGATGCGCGCCCGGCTGGCGGAACGCTTCCCCGGCCATGACGTGCTGGGCGAGGAGATGCCCGACCGCCCCGCCTTCGGCAGCCCCTTCGTCTGGGCGGTGGACCCGGTGGACGGTACGGCGAACTTCATCAACGGCTTTCCGCTGTTCTCCGGCTCCGTGGGCGTCCTGCTGGAGGGGCGGCCGGTCGCCGGCGCGGTGTGGTGCGCCTCGAGCCACGCGCTGCGGGCGGCCGTCTACCATGCCGCGCTCGGGGGCGGGCTCTCCTTCGAGGGCGAGCCGGTTATGCGCTCCCACAATCCGGCGATCCGCCGCCGCCTCGCAGGCCTGGCGAACCGCGCGCCGGACATTCCCTCCGCCTGGGAGGTGCGCCGCACCGGCTCGGCGGCGATCGAATGCGCCTGCATCGCCGCGGGGCTGTTGGAGGTGGCGAGGTTCGAGGCGCCGAATGCCTGGGATGTGGCGGGCGGCTTCGCGCTCGTCCAGGCGGCGGGCGGCACCATCCGCAGCCTCGGGCCCCAGGGCTGGGAAGCGTTCGAGGGGTTCGGCGGCGCGGAGGAGCTGGCGGCATGGCGCCGGCCCGTGGTGCTGGGGCGGGCGGAGGCGGTGGAGCTGCTCTGCGCGGCGACAGGCTGATGCCGGGCGGGAGGAGCCTTCCGGCTCCCCCCTTGGCAAACGCGGCCTCAGCCCCAATTGCCGGAACGGATGAGGGCCATCAGCTCGGCGGGGATCTCCTGATCCGCCGCGGCAGGCGCCGGGTGCTCCAGGCAGCCGCGCAGCCAGGTGTCGAGCGCCCGGTCCGGCAGGCTGCGGAGGGTCGGCGGGAAAGGGATCTTCATGGTCTCGGGCCTGTCGTCGGTCACTGGCTTCGCCCTCCCGGGCGCGTGCGTCTCAGCGGCCTTAACAGAGTTGAACAACGTGCGGTTGCGCGGCGCCGTGCGGCAGGCCCGCCTTTGTGGCATTTCGTGTCATGCAGGCGACACGCTTCTGGCCTCCGGGGCCGCTCCCCTCGGCCTCAGGGGCGGAAGGTGGCGGCCAGGCCCTCGCGCAGCGGCCGGGGCGAGACCCCCAGCACCTCGCGCATCTCGGCGATGTCGAAGGCCTTGTCCTCGGTCAGGCGGCGCAGCTCGTCCGGGCCGATACGGGGCAGGCCCGGCACCAGAGCGGCCAGCCGCCCCAGCAGGAACAGGGGCGCCAGCGGCATGGGCAGCACCGGCGGTGCCCGGCGGCCTGCCGCACGCGCCACCTTCGCCAGGAAGTCGCGATAGGCAACCGGCTCAGGCCCCGCCACCACCAGGGTGCGCGGCGCCGCCCAGGGACGGTTGAGCGCCGCCAGTAGGCAGGCGGTCAGGTCGTCCTGATAAATGGGCTGCACCAGCGCATGGCCGCCTCCGGGCAGCGGCGCCACGGGCAGGCGGCGCAGCAGCGCGGCGAGGCGCTGGACGTTGTTCTCGCCCTGCGCGCCATAGATCATGGTGGGGTGCAGCATCACCCCCGGCTGCGGCCCGGCCAGGAAGGCGGCCTCGCCGGCCCGAACCCCGTCGCCATGCGCATCCGGCCAGCGGGAGAAGCGGCGGGTGGAGCCGATCAGCACCAGCGTCGCATCCGCCGCCGCCGCCTGCTGGATGGCGGGTGTCCAGCGCGCATGGGCGGTGGAGACGATGCGCCCCGCGCCCTCCAGCGCCGCCTTCAGCGCCGCCGGGTCGCCCAGCTCGGCGAGGCGGGGCTCGACCGGCAGGCCACGCGCTGCCCAGCGTGCCCGGTCGCGCACCACGGGGATGACGCTGTCGCCGCGGGCGAGAAGGGCGCGGCACAGGGCCGAGCCGGTGCGCCCCGAGGCGCCGAGCACGGTGATGGCGGTGCGGGAAGGGGTCATGGCCCCGTCGCTAGAGCCATCGGCGCGCCGCGGCAAGGGCGCTGGACCGGGGCCGCGCCCTGCCGCATCCTGCGCCCTGAGGAAACCACGGGAAATGTCATGCCGATCTATGAACTGGATGGAATCGCCCCCCGCCTGCCGGAGGCTGGCCGCTACTGGATCGCGCCCGACGCGCATGTGATCGGCGACGTGACGCTGGGCGAGGATGTCGGCATCTGGTTCGGCGCCGTGCTGCGGGGCGACAGGACGCCCATCGCCGTCGGCGCCGGCACCAACATCCAGGAGGGCGCCATGCTGCACGCCGATCCCGGCGCGCCGCTGACCATCGGCGCGGGCGTCACGGTCGGCCACCATGCCATCGTGCATGGCTGCACCATCGGGGACGGCACGCTGGTCGGCATGGGCGCCACGGTGCTGAACAACGCCCGCATCGGTCGCAACTGCCTGATCGGCGCCAACGCGCTGGTGACCGAGGGCAAGGAGTTCCCCGACAACTCGCTGATCATCGGCTCGCCCGCCAAGGCGGCGCGGGAGCTGGACGAGGCGGCCATCGCCGGGCTGCGCGCCTCGGCGCAGAACTATGTGAGGAACTGGCAGCGCTTCGCCAGGGGCCTGCGCCGCATCGATTAGGGCAGGTCCGGCGAACGGAGGATGCCCGGGCGCCGGGCGAGAAGCCCGGGGCGGCGGCTTGTGGCGGGCTGGGCGGCGCCGCAACATGGCCGGGATACCCCGGCCCCGCGCGCCGGGACGCCAGAGGAGTTCCACCCGTGCCGGACAACACCGCGACGGAGCTGGCCGCGCAGGCCGCCGCCGCCCTGGAAAGGCTGCGCCAGGCCGCGCCGCTGGTCCACAACATCACCAATGTCGTCGTCGCCAACGTGACCGCCAACGCGCTGCTGGCGGCCGGCGCCTCGCCCGCCATGGTGCAGGCCGCGGAGGAGGTGGCCGACTTCGCGCCGAGGGCCGCCGCGCTGGTGGTGAACATCGGCACGCTTTCCGTGCCGCAGCTGCGCGCCATGCGGCTCGCCGTGCCGGCGGCGCGGGCGGCCGGGCGGCCCTGGGTCCTCGACCCCGTGGCGGCCGGCGCCACGCCCTTCCGCCTCGCGGCGGCGCGGGAGATGGCGGCGCTGCGCCCCGACGTGCTGCGCGGCAACGCCTCCGAGATCCTGGCTCTGGCGGGCGAGGATGGCGCCGCCTCGCGCGGCGTGGACAGCGCCCACCCCACGGCGGCGGCGCATGCGGCGGCGGCGCGGCTGGCCCGCTCGACCGGCGCGACCGTCGCCGTCACGGGGGCGGTGGACCATGTGACGAATGGCGAGCGGGCCGTGGCGGTGGCCAATGGCCATCCGCTCCTGACCCGCGTGACCGGCATGGGCTGCACGGCGACGGCGCTGATCGGCGCCTTTCTCGGCGCCGGCCTGCCGCCCATGGAGGCGGCCACGGCCGGGCTGGCGCTGCTGGGCGTGGCGGCGGAACGGGCGGCGGCGGAGGCGCGGGGGCCGGGCAGCTTCCAGGTGGCGCTGCTCGACGCGCTGCACGGCCTGCGGGCGGCGGATCTGGCCGGCGCCGCGCGGCTCGCCCCTGTTCCCGCCGGGGGCTGAGCCGGCGGCGCCGGCCTCAGCCCGGGCGGCCCACCAGCCGGATGACGGCGTCGACCACCTCGCTGACGACGAAGGGCTTGTCGAAGATGCAGGCGAAGAGGTGGCCGCTCTGCCGGGCCAGATCCGCATGCGCGCCGCTCATGAGGATGATGGGCATGCCCTCGCCATGGCGTCCGTGGATCGCCTGCGCGAACTCCACCCCGTTCATCACCGGCATCATGTAGTCGGTGATGACGAGGGACGGGCGCTCGCGGTCCAGCACGTCGAGGCCCTTCTTGCCGTTGCTGGCGCGGACGACCATGAAGCCCTCATCCTCCAGGGCGAAGGCAAGCACGTCGGTAATGAGGAATTCGTCGTCCACGACCAGGATCGTTGTCATGATGTGGTACCGTCCTGAACGCTCTCGCGGTCAGCTCCCCGCAATCGTGGCGGCACCGGAAAGCACCGACGCCATCCTCTCGAAGCCGCGCCCGAGATGAATGCCGTCGCCGCGAACGGAGAACTCCCGCAGCGAGGAGTCGTAGTCGCTGTCGCGCACCTTCAGGATGCCCATGACGCGCTTCACATCCGCCTTGGCCTCGACGAAGCGGAGCATCAGCAGGTTGTCCACGAGGCTGGAGAGCTCCGGCGCGGGCGCATGGATCTCGGCGCCGAACAGGCTGTTCATCTCCCAGCTCGCCATCGTGGTGACGTGCCGCTCGCGCAGCTCGTTGGCCAGGGCGGCGTGGAAGTCTATCAGGCGCTCCGGGCGGGCGCTCGCGCGGGCCACGCCGCTCAGGCTGTCGATCATCAGCCGCCGCACCCGGCGGCGCTCCACCGCCTGCAGCAGCTTGTGGCCGAGCCCGTCCAGCGAGCGTTCCGCGGATGTCTGCCACAGGACCTCGACCGCGCCCGAGGCGATGAGGCCGCGCAGGTCGATCCCCAGGCTGGCGGCCTTCATGCAGAGCCGCTCCGGCGTCTCGTAGAAGCCGAACAGCAGGCCCGGCTCCTCCGCGCTGCAGCGGGACAGGAAGTGCAGGCCGAGCGTGGTCTTGCCGCTGCCCGACGGCCCCAGGGCCAGCGTGACGGACGCGGATGGCAGGCCGCCGCCCAGCATCTCGTCCAGCGCCGGCACGCCGCTGCTCTCGCGCCTCGTGCCGATCGCCTCCGGCGAGGCGGTGCGGCCCCAGACGCTTTCCAGCCGCGGATGGACGACCAGGCCGTGGCTGGTGATCTCGAAGTCGTGCAGGCCGGGAATGGCGCCGCTGCCGCGCGTCTTGCGCAGGTGCAGGCGGCGGATGGAACGGCTGCCGATCAGCTCCTCCCCCAGCTCGATCACGCCATCGACCATGGTATGCTCGGGGCTGCCATCGTCCAGCCGGGCGCTGGTGAGGAACAGCACGGTGCAGCCGGCGAAGGCGGCATGGCCTTGCAGCTCGGCGATGAAACGCTTGGTGTCGAGCGAGGTCTCGGCGCGCGAGCGGGCGTTCAGCACGCCATCCACCACCATGACCGAGGCCTTCTGGCGGCTGATCTCGCGCCGGAGCAGCTTCACCACCTCATCCAGCCCCTCGTTCTCCAGCGTGTCGAAGGCGCTGACGAACTGCATCTCGGCGCCGATCCTTTCGCGCCTGAAGAACTCCATCGTGGAGAGGAACTGGAAAAGCCGCTCATGCGTCTCGGAAAGCAGCGTGGCGAACAGCACGCGGCCGCCGCGCGCGGCGTGGTGGAAGGCGATCTGGCTGGCGAAGATGGTCTTTCCGGAGCCCGGCCGCCCCTGGACGATGTAGGACGCCCCGGCGACCAGCCCCCCTTTGAGCAGGATGTCCAGGCCGGCGATCCCACTTTCTATGCGCGGTAGCTGTTCCATGAGGCGTTGCCCTGGCTGAGGATCCGGGAGCGGGTCAGGCACGTGCCAGGCCGGGGGCGAGCCCGGCGGGGCCGGGGTGGCGGGGCTTTCGGGCCAAGCCGGAGAGCCACGCCCAGCCATCGTGCTGACATCCCATCCTTCAAGAGACAATCGCCGGCGCCGTCAAGGCCACGCCTCTCTCCAGCCTGCGCCTCAGGCGGCGGAGGCGCGCCGCCCCAGCCTTGCGGAAATTCTGAGAGGCAGGATCGCGGAACCTGCCCCGGCCTCCGCGCCAGGGCGGCGCCGGGGCGCGGAGGGGCGGCTTCCGGGCGTGGAGCCGCCGCCTCGCGGGGCGCGCGGAACCGTCAGGCCGCGCTGCCCACCGCCTGCTGGTTGACGGCGCTCTCGGCCATGTCGTTCAGCAGCGCGTCGGTCTCCTTCTCCTCGGCGAGGGTGGCCTCGATCAGGCCCAGCACGTTCTTGTCGCCGCGCGTCCGGGCCCAGGCCAGCAGGGTGCCGTAGCGGGCGATCTCGTAGTGCTCGACCGCCTGGGCGGCGGCGATGAGGCCGGCATCCAGCACCGGGCCCGGCCCCTGCGCGCTCTCGATCAGCTCCTCGCCTTCCTCGATCAGGCCGTTGATCGCCTCGCAGGTCACGCCCTGGGCGCGCTTGCCGAGCGCCTCGAACACCTGCTGCAGGCGCTCGATCTGCTCCTGCGTCTGCTCGCGGTGCTTGCGGAAGGCGGCCTTCAGCGACTCATCCTGGGCGGCCTTTGCCATCTTGGGCAGCGTCTTCAGGATCTGCCGCTCGGCGTAGTAGATGTCCTTCAGGGTGTGCAGGAAGAGATCGTCCATCGTCTTGATCGCGGCCATGCCGGGGTCTCCTGGTTGGTTCTGCGTCCCCGCAGGGCGGCGCGGGGTTTCCAGCACCAGAACCGCCGGGCGCGGAGCGGGTTCCATTGTCATGCAACCTCAATGCTTTTGGGGGCTTGCAGGAGAAGCAGGACCAGAAGGAGACCGACGGGATGACCGACACCTCAGGCTACCGTTCCGTGCGCCCCGGCAATGTCGGCCCGCATGACGTGAACAAGGACGAGAAAACCAGAACGACGGAGCGCCAGCAGCCCGAGAAGGCCTACAACACCGAGGTCGGCGAGCAGGCCGCCATCACCGGCGCGAAGCGCCCCGCGGGAAAGCCCAAGGAGGGCTGAGACAGGCCGCCGCTTCCATTTCCTCCGCCGGCCCGGTTGCGCGGCTGCGCGCTTCTCTCCAAGCTCGCCGCCCATAAACGGAGGAAACTTAGAAGTGACGGCTCGACTCTACCTCGGGCGCCGCGGCCTGCTCGCGGCGCCGGCCTTTCTGCTGGCCCGGCCGGCCTTCGCCCAGGCCAGCTGGCCCACAAGGGCTGTCTCGATGGTCACCGGCTACGCCCCGGGCGGGCTGACCGACGTCACCACGCGCGCCATCGCGCAGCGCATGGAGGGCGAACTGGGGCAGCCCATCGTGGTCGAGAACCGGGTGGGCGGAGCCACCTCCGTGGCCTCCACCCATGTCGCCCTGGCCGCGCCCGACGGCTACACGCTGCTGATGGGCGCCTCCTCCCTGGCCATCAACCCCGCCCTGCAACCGGAGCTGACCCCGCGCGAGCCGATGCGGGACCTGCTGCCGCTCGGGCTTGCCTACCGCACCGCCTTCGTCCTGCACGTGCATCCCAGCCTGCCGGTGAGCACCGTGCCGGAGCTGATCGCCTATGCGAAGGCCAATCCGGGCAGGCTGAACTTCGGCAGCAGCGGCACCGGCGCCGTGAACCACCTGGCGCTGGAGCTGCTGCGGCAGCAGGCGGGGATCGACGTCGTGCACGTGCCCTATCGCGGCGGCATGCCGGCACTGACCGACCTGCGCACCAACCGCATCCAGGCCATGTTCCAGGCCGCGCTCGAGGCCGCGCCGGTGGTCCGTGAGGGCATCACCCGCGCCATCGCCGTCAGCAGCCGGGACAGGATGTCCCTCTTTCCGGACGTGCCGCCCGTGTCGGACGCGCTGCCGGGCTTCGAGGCGGTGTTCTGGCAGGGCCTCTTCGCGCCGCCCGGCCTGCCCGCGCCGATCGCCAAGCGCCTGACCGAGGTGCTGCGCATCGCGACCGAGGACAGCGGCCTGCGCAGCCGCATGGCGGCGCAGGGCGTGGCCATCGAGACGGGGGACGGGGAGGCCATGCGCCGGATCCTTGCCGAGGATACGCGGCAATGGGGCGAGCTGATACGCCGCGGCAACATCCGCCCGGAATAAAGCCCCTCCCGCGCGCTTCCGCTGACGCTGCCATGCAACCCACCGGCCGCCTGGCGCTTCTTGACCCATCGGGCCGATCCGGCGCGCCGGGAGGCGCCTGGCGCGGGAAGGCCGAAACCCGAGGGGAACAGGACGCAGCGCATGGGCATCATCTGGACCATCATCATCGGCTTCCTGGCCGGCGTCGTCGCGAAGTGGATCATGCCGGGCCGCAACGAGCCGAGCGGCTTCATCCTGACGACGATCCTGGGCATCGTCGGCGCCTTTGTCGCTTCCTATCTGGGGCAGGCGGTTGGCTGGTACCGGGTGGGAGAGGGTGCCGGCTTCATCGGCGCGGTGGTGGGCGCGCTGATCGTGCTGGCCATCTACGGCATGGTGGCGCGGCGCCGCGCCTGAGGGCGGCGCGCGAATGGCGAAGGCCCGGGGGAAGCGATTCCCCCGGGCCCTTTTCGTGCGCCCCGCCTCAGGCGCGGTGGCCGTCGATCGCCGCCTTCATCGGGCAATAGCCCTGCGTGCCGCGCCAGGCGAGATAGGCGCCCGCGCCGAGCGCCACGATGTTGAGCAGGAAGTTCGGCCGCGGCTTGGTGCCCGCCGCCGCCAGCGCCAGCCCGCCCACGACATACAAGGCCTGCTCGCTGAGGGTGAGGTTGCCGGGCCGCCGCTCGGCGGGGCTGTGGTACTCGCGCGGGGTGGGAACCGGGTTCATGCGCGTTCTCCTTGCGTTGACCGCCACTGAACACCCGGACCGGCGCGGGAGTTCCACCCCGCGCCGGCCGCCGCCTCAGGCGCGCCGCATGTTCCACATGATGGCGAAGCCCGGAACGCGCCCCTGCAGGTTGCGGTTGATGGCCGTCATCGACTTGTAGGCGCCCACGGGGATGTAGGGCACCTCGTCCATCACCACGCGCTGGATCTCCTCGGCGATGGTCTTCTGCGCCGCGAGGTCGGGGGCGAGGAACCAGCGGTCGCGCAGCGCCTCCAGCTTCGGGATGTCCGGCCAGCCCGGCCAGGCCGCGGTGCCGTTGCCGCGCAGCGGGAAATGCGCCGCCGGATCGACGAAGTCGAAGGAGGAGAAGGAGGTGAACAGCATGCTCCAGCCGCCCTTGTCCACCGGCTCGCGCGAGGTGCGGCGCTGCACCACCGTGCCCCAGTCGCCGAACACGATGTCCGCGTTCATCCCGAGACGGCGGACCATGTCGGCGCCGACCTGCGACATGGCGGCGGGCGCCAGGATGTCGGTCGGCCCGATCAGCCGCATCGGCTGGTCGGTGTAGCCGGCCTCCTTCAGCAGCGCCTTGGCGCGGTCGATGCTGCGCGGGCCCATCAGCGGCTCCAGCCCGGCCTTGTTGGCCAGCGGCGTGCCGGGGGTGAAGACGCCCACCTCGTCGAAATACAGCGCCGGGTCGGGGCCGACGATGGCGCTCATGTAGTCCGACTGGTTGACCGCCGGCAGCAGCGCCTGGCGCACCTTCTTGTCGTTGAACGGCGCGTGCAGGTGGTTGACGCGCAGGATGCCCACCAGCGGCAGCGGGTCGATCTCCTCGATGGCGAGCTGCCGGCTGCGCTTCAGCAGCATCTGGATCTCGGGCGGCGGCTGCTCGAACCAGTCGATCTCGCCGGTCTGCAGGGCGGCGGCGGCGGTGGAGGCGTCGGTGATGATGTGCCACTCGACGCGATCGAAATGCACCTGCTTCGGGCCCGCCGTCAGGCTGGGCCGGCCCACCGGCGTCGGGCTGTAATCCGCGTTGCGCTCATAGACCACCATGCTGCCCGAGTTGAACTCGTCCGCCTTGAAGCGGAAGGGGCCGCAGCCGGTGGTGTCGCGGATCTGGGTGAAGGCGTCGGTCTGCGCCAGCCGCTCGGGGATGATGAAGGCCGGGCTGTTGCTGACCTGCGCCAGCGCCGCCTTCAGCATCGGGAAGCGCTGCTTCAGGCGGAACACCACGCGCCGGTCGTCCGCGGCCGAGAGCTCCTCGACGAAGGTGGCGAGCTTCTGGCCGATGGGGCTGCGCTTCATCCAGCGCTGCAGGCTGGCCACCGCGTCCTGCGCGCGCACCTTCTCGCCATCGTGGAAGCGCGGACCGTCGCGCAGCGTGACGGTGACGCGCCTGCCGTCATCCTCCTCCACCAGCCCCTCGGCCAGCTGCGGCTGCGGGCTGAACTGGCCGTCCATGCCGAACAGCGTGTCATGGATCATGTAGGCATGGTTGCGGGTGATGTTGGCCGTGGTCCAGATCGGGTCCAGGCTGGTCAGGTTGGCCTGCGGCACCAGCCGCAGCACGCGGTCGCGCGCCGGCTGCGCGATGGCGAAGCGCGAAAGCGGCGCGGCGGCCAGGCCGGCGGCGGCGCCGGCCAGAAGCCCGCGGCGGTGGAAGGTCATGGCTCGTCTCCTGTGGTCTGCGATCACGCTCGCATGGAACAGGAGGGGCGCGCGCTCCGCAAGCGTGCCCGCTCTCAGCGGGGCGGCTGGTAGGCGGCGGCGCCCAGCAGCCCGGCATGCGGCCGCATCACCTGCCACACGGGGACGGGGGACAGGTATCCCGCGAACCGTCCCTTGGCGAGAAAGGCCTCGGCCAGCGCCTCGCGGTCCAGCAGTGGGCCGAGGTTGCGGCACAGCCCGCCGGTGAGGAAGACGCCACCCTCGGTGAGCAGCGTCAGCGCCAGATCCCCCGCCGCCGCGCCGAGCATGGCGGAGAACAGGCGCAGCGCCTGCCGGCTGGTCTCGCAGTCGCCGCCCGCGGCGCGGCGGCTCACATCGGCCGGCTCGCGCAAGGGAAGATCCTGCCCCGCCATCTCGGCCAGCGTCTGGGCGATGTGCAGCAGGCCGGGGCCGGAAACCAGCCGCTCCACCGAGACGTGCCCGCCATGGCGCGCCCGCAGCCGGCGCAGGATCTCGGCCTGGAGGTCGTCCTGCGGCGAGAAGGAGCAATGGCCGCCCTCGCTGGGCAGGATGCGCGGCGGCCGGCCGGGCTCGCGCAGCACGAAGGCGACGCCGAGGCCGGTGCCGGGGCCCAGCACCGCGAGGGGTGCGCCGGGCCTGGCCTGGCCCGCGCGCAGCACCGCCACATCCTCGCCTTCCAGCACGGTCACGGCGGCGGCCTGCGCCACGAAGTCGTTGATCACCGTGAGCCGCTCCAGCCCCAGCGCCTTCTCCGCGGCGGCGATGGAAAAGCGCCAGGGGCTGTTGGTGAAGGCCACCGCATCGCCCAGCACCGGCGTGGCGACGGCCAGCACCGCCTCCCGCACCGCCGCCCGCTCGGCGGGGGGCAGGGCGTCGAGATAGTGCCGCGCCGCCTCGACCAGCCCGGCATGCTCGGCCACCACCAGCTTGCGCTCGGCGCGCGGCGCGCGGTCAGGTCCGTCGGCGGCACCGCTCAGGGCGAAGCGCGCATGGGTGCCGCCGATGTCGCCGATCAGCCGCAGGCTCACAGCGCGTCTCCCTCCATGGCCACGGCCGTGATGCGCCGGCGCAGCGCCGCCACCTCCTCCCGACGGGGATGCGCCGTGCCGGCGTTCGAGACGGCGGCCGCGCCCGCCGCCACGCCCCAGGCGAAGGCGTCGCGCGGCGAGCGGCCCCGCGCCAGGGCCAGGGTCATCGCCGCCAGGAAGCTGTCGCCGGCGCCAACCGCGCCGCGCACCTCCACATCCAGCGCCGGCAGGCGCAGCGTGCCCTCCGGCGTGGCCAGTAGGGCGCCGTCGCGGCCGAGGGTCAGGGCGACCATCTCCACCTTGCCGCTGCGCGCCAGCTTCAGCGCGGCCTTCTCCTGCGCCTCCGGCTCGGGCAGCTTGTGGCCGAGCAGCGCCTCGAACTCGCCCAGGCTCGGCTTGATCAGCGCCAGGCCGCCGGCCTCCAGCGCATCGCGCAGCGCCTCGCCGGAGGTGTCCAGCACGAAGCGCGTGCCCGCCTCCCCCGCCCGGCGGGCGAGGCGGGCGTAGAAATCCTCCGGCACGCCGGGCGCCAGGCTGCCGCTGGCCACCAGCCAGCCGCCGCGCAGTTCCGCGAGCGCCGCGAGCGCCGCCTGCCACTCGGCCTCCGCCATGCGCGGCCCTTCCGCCACGAAGCGGTATTCCTGGCCCGTCGAGCGGTCCAGCACGGTCTGGCTGATGCGGGTGCGGCCGGCGATCGGCACGGTCTGGCGGGGAATGCCCCCCTCGTCGAGCAGATCCTCCAGGAAGCGGCCGGTGACGCCGCCGGCCAGGATCACCGCCAGCGTCTCGCCGCCCAGCTCCTGCACCACCCGCGCCACGTTCACGCCGCCGCCGCCCGGATCCTGCCGCTCGGCGAAGGTGCGGATCTTGCGGATGGGATGCACCGCCGCCGCCTCGCTCGCCAGATCGATGGTGGGGTTCAGCGTCAGGGTGGTGATGCGGGGCATGAGGCTGGGCACTCCGGCTGGACGAACAGGAACGGGTCGGGCAGGTGGGCGGCGGCGCGGGGCGGAACCCACGGCGCCCCCGAGCGGAACGCCCTGGCCCCCGGAAGCGGTTTCAGCGGCGGCCGTCAGTTCGCGCCCTTGCCGGTGGCAGGCTCGCGCACCAGCATCACGTCGCAAGGGGCGGATTGCAGCAGCCAGCCAGCGGTGCTGCCCAGCAGCATCTCCATCAGCCGGCTGCGCCCATGCGTGCCCAGCACGAGCAGGTCGATCCCCGCATGGGGCACATAGTCCTGCAGCAGCCAGCCGAGATTGCCCGGCTCCACCACCACCTCCACCCGGTCGCGCAGCGCCTGCGGGATGGCGTCGTGCGCCAGAAAGGCGCGGCATTCCCCGGCGGCGGCGGCCATGGCCTCCTCCCGGCTCGCGGCGCGGCCCAGCAGGGCGGGGAAGGGGACCTCATGGGCATGGAACAGCGTCAGCGGCAGGTCCGGGAAGAGGGCGGCGGCCGCGAGCAGGGCATGACGCGAGCAGGGGGAGAAGTCGGTGGCCACCAGCACCTGGGCATAGGGCGCGCGGGCGCGCTGGCGCACGGCCAGCACCGGCACGCTGGCCTGCCGCACCACCTCCTCCACCGTGGCGCCCGTCAGCAGCCGGCCCAGCGGCTCGGCCCGCGCGAGGCCGGTGACGATCAGCCCCGCCGCCCGCTGCCGCGCCGTCTCCAGCACCAGCGTGGCCGGGTCGCCATGGCCCACCACCACCTCGGCGCCGCTGCCGGCCAGCTCGGCCTCCAGCAGGGCGCGCGCCTCCGCGTCCGGGTCGCGCGGGCGGCGCCATTCGGGGGCGGTTCCGTCCGGGGCGCGGGGCAGCACCGTGTCGATGGATTCCAGCGCGTGCACCGCCACCAGCCGGGCGCTCCATTGCCGCGCCAGCTGCACGGCGCGGTCCTGGGCACGGTCGCAGCGCGCGCTCAGATCCGTCGCCAGCAGCATGGTGGCGGGCGCCTGGCTCGGGATGGCCATGCGGAAGTCCTTTCCTTGACGCCGCACGCCCCCCGCGTGCCGCCGCCTGATCAGATGGACATATCGTAAGCCTGTCAACCGGTGGTCCTGGCCGGGGGGGTGATCCGAGGATGTGACCCTTGCCAGCCGCGCCCGGCCGCGCGAAAGGCGGCACCGATCGCGGCGTGGCATCATGAAGGGACTTGGCCATGGATGAGGTGGACCGGCGCATCCTCGCCCTGCTGCAGGAGGACGCGACCCTTTCCGTGGCGCAGCTCGCCGACCGTGTCGGCCTTTCCGCGACACCCTGCTGGAAGCGCGTGCAGAAGCTGGAGGCGCAGGGCGTCATCACCCGCCGCGTGGCGCTGCTGGCGCCGGAGGCGGTGGGCGTCGGCCTCAGCGTCTTTGTTGCCATCGAGGCGGGGGACCACACGCCCGAATGGCTGGCGCGCTTCAGCCAGGCCGTCTCCGCCATGCCGGAGGTGATGGAGGCGTACCGCATGGCCGGCGAGGTGGACTACATGCTGCGCGTGGCGGTGGCCGACATGGCGGCCTTCGACGGCTTCTACAAGCGGCTGATCAGCGCCGTGCCGCTGCGCAACGTCACCTCGCGCTTCGCCATGGAGCGGATCAAGCACACCACCGCCTACCCGCTGAACGGCCCCGCCTTCCGCGACCGCGGCGCCGCACCCGCCGCCGAGGAATAACATTCCCCTCTTCCCGCCTGCGGCGGAACGTCCATCCTCCGCGCCGCGGAAACTTTGGGAAACACAACTCTTTTCCCGCCCCCGCGCGGAGCCTAGCTTTTTGCCCATGACCCCGCGCCCCGCCATTCCGCCGATGCGCCCCGCCCCGCCGGGCCGAATGCCCGGCAGCCGCCGCGCCCCGTGTTGCCGGGGCTGAGCGCGGCGACCTCCGGCACCCCATCCCCTTCTTCCGAACCTGCCCGCCAGCGGCCCAGCCAGGGCCGCGAAGGAGCCAGCATGTCCGATACCCAGGCGGTTCCCGCGCCACATGGCCTGCTGCCCGGCCGCGCCGCCGAGGCCGGCCTTCCCGCCGCCGCATCCCCGCGCCGGCTGACGCTCCCGCCCCGGCTGCGCCGCTTCATCTCGCCGCTGGTGCTGGTGCTGCTGTGGCAGGCCGCCTCCATGGCGGGGCTGATCGCGCCGCGCACCCTGGCCGCGCCCAGCACCGTCCTGGCCAGCGCCTGGGAGCTGACGCTGACGGGCGAGTTGCCTTCCCACCTCCTGGTCTCGCTCGGCCGGGTGCTGAGCGGCCTCGGCATCGGGGTTTCCGCCGGCGTGGCGCTGGCGCTGGTGGCCGGCCTTTCCAGGCGCGGCGAGGAGATCGTGGACGCGCCGATGCAGATGCTGCGCACCCTGCCCTTCCTGGCGCTGGTGCCGCTGTTCATCCTGTGGTTCGGCATCGGCGAGACGCCGAAGATCGCGCTGGTCGCGCTCGGCGCCGCCTTTCCGGTCTATCTGACGCTGTTCTCCGGCATTCGCGGGGTCGATCCCAAGCTGGTGGAGGCCGCGCGCATCTTCGGCCTCGACCGGCGCGGGCTGATCCGCCACGTCATCCTGCCCGGCGCGCTGCCCTCCGCCCTGGTCGGGCTGCGCTACGCGCTGGGCAGCGCCTGGCTGAGCCTGGTGATCGCCGAGCAGATCAACGCGACCGCCGGCATCGGCTTCCTGATCAACGACGCGCGGGAGTTCCTGCGCACCGACGTCATCGTTGTGGGCCTGCTGGTCTACGCGCTGCTCGGCCTCGGCGCCGACGCGCTGGTCCGGCTCGTCGAGCGCCGGGCGCTCGCCTGGCGCCCCAGCCTGGTGAAGGAGTGACCGCCGCCATGGCCCCCGCGAACAACCCCGCGCACAACGCCGCCCCGCTCCGCGTCCGCAACCTGACCCGCCGCTTCGGCGCCAACACGGTGCTGGACGGGCTGGACCTCGACCTCGCCCCCGGCAGCTTCACCGCGCTGCTCGGCCGCAGCGGCTCCGGCAAGAGCACACTGCTGCGGACGCTGGCGGAGCTGGACCCGGTGCCCAAGGGCGCCCGGCTGGACCTGCCGCGCCCGGTGGCCGTGGCCTTCCAGGAGCCGCGCCTGCTGCCCTGGAAGACGGTGTGGCAGAACGTCGCCCTCGGCCTGCCCGGCCGCGAGGCGCGGAGCCGCGCCGAGGCCGCGCTGGAGGAGGTGGGGCTGAGCCACCGGGTGGAGGCCTGGCCCGCCACCCTCTCGGGCGGCGAGGCGCAGCGCACCGCGCTCGCCCGCGCCCTGGTGCGCTCGCCGCGCCTGCTGCTGCTGGACGAGCCTTTCGCGGCGCTGGACGCGCTGACCCGCATCCGCATGCACGCGCTGGTGCTGGAGCTGTGGCGCCACCATGGCCCCACCACCCTGATCGTGACGCATGACGTGGACGAGGCCGTGCTGCTGGCCGACCGCGTGCTGGTGCTGGAGAATGGCCGCATCGCCGAGGATGTGGCGGTGGAGCTGCCCCGGCCGCGCCGCCATGCCGACCCCGGCTTCGCCGCGCTGCGCCGCCAGCTGCTCGGCGCCCTCGGCGTCGCGCTGGAGGAGGCGGCGTGACCGACGGCCTCGCGCAATCCGCGCCGCTGGCCGAGCTGGTGGGCGCCTTCGCGGCCGGCGCCGCCGCGCATGACCGCGACGGCAGCTTCCCGCACGGGAATTTCGCCCGGCTGCGCGAGGCGGGGCTGCTCGGCCTGACCGTGCCGCGCCGCTGGGGTGGCGAGGAGGCGGGGCTGGCGCGCTGCGCCTCCGTCATCGGCGCCATCGCCGAGGGTTGCCCGGCCACCGCCCTGGTGCTGTCGATGCAGTTCATCCAGCTCCGCACGCTGCTGGCCGACCCGGCCTGGCCCGAGGCGCTGCGCGCGCGGCTGGCGCGGGACGCGGTGGAGGAGGGGGCGCTGTTCAACGCGCTGCGGGTGGAGCCGGAGCTCGGCACGCCGGCGCGCGGCGGCCTGCCCGCCACCATCCTGCGCCGCGCGCCGGAAGGCTGGCGGCTGTCGGGGCGCAAGATCTACTCGACCGGCGCGCCGGCGCTGCGCTGGATGCTGGTCTGGGCCCGCACGGACGAAGACAGCCCGCGCACCGGCCTTGCCCTGGTGGAAGCCGGCGCGCCCGGCCTCCGCATCGAGGAAAGCTGGGACCAGGCGGGGCTGCGCGCCTCGGGCAGCCACGACGTGGTGTTCACGGACACGCCCGTGCCGCTGTCGCATGCGCCGGACCTGCGCCCGCCCGCCGACTGGGCGCGCCCCGATGCCGCCATGGCCGCCTGGAACACGCTGCTGATCGCCGCGCTCTACACGGGCGTGGCCCGCGCGGCGCGGGGCTGGCTGGTGCGGTTCCTGCGCGAGCGCGTGCCGGGCAGCCTCGGCGCGCCGCTCGCCACCCTGCCGCGCATGCAGGAGGCGGTGGGGCGGATCGAGGCGCTGCTGCTGGCCAATGAGCGGCTCGTGGCCGCCGCCGCCGCCGCGCAGGATGCGGGGGAGGGGCCCTCCGCCGCCGAGAGCGGCCTGCTCAAGACGCTCGCCGCCGAGAACGCCATCCGGGTGGTGCAGGAGGCCGTGGCGCTCTGCGGCAACCATGCCCTCGCCCGCGCCAACCCGCTGGAGCGCCACCTGCGGGACGTGCTCTGCGCCCGCATCCACACCCCGCAGCCCGATGCCGCCTACACCCTGGCCGGGCGCCTCGCCCTGGGCCAGGCCTGATCCACGGAGGAACGCCATGACCGACCGGCTCGAATTCATCGGCATGATCCAGCCGCGCCAGCAATCGGAGATCCACCCCGCCAGCGGTCCGGCGATCGACCCGGGCTACCTGCGCGCCTCCGCCCAGGCGCATGACCAGGGCGGCTTCGACCGCATCCTGATCGGCTGGTACAGCAACGGGCCGGACGGGCTGCTGCTCGCCACCCATGCCGCGGCGCATACCGAGAAGGTGGGCTTCCTGGTCGCCCACCGCCCCGGCTTCCAGGCGCCCACCACGGCCGCCCGGGCCTTCGCCTCGCTGGACCAGCTCAGCAACGGACGCGCCGCGCTGCACGCCATCTCGGGCGGCGACGACACCGACCAGGCGCGCGACGGCGACTGGCTCGGCAAGGACGACCGCTACGCCCGCACGGACGAGTATCTCACAATCCTGAAGTCCGTCTGGAGCGGCAAGGGGCCGGTGGACCACGAGGGCGAGTATTACCGCATCAAGGGTGCCTCGCCTGAGGTGCGCAGCGTGCAGCAGCCGCGCATCCCGCTGTATTTCGGCGGCGCCTCCGAGGCGGCGCTGCGGGTGGCCGGCAGGCACGCCGACGTCTATGCCCTGTGGGGCGAGACCAAGGCGCAGGTGCGCGACATCGTGGCCCGCGTCCGCGCCGAGGCGGCGAGGCACGGGCGCGAGAACGAGGTGCGCTTCAGCCTGTCCTTCCGCCCGATCCTGGCGGAGACGGAAAGCGCGGCCTGGGAGAAGGCGGAGCGCATCCTGCACCGCATCCGGCAGGTGCGCGGCCAGGCGGCGCTGGGCGCCGGCGGCGCGGCGCCGCAGAATGCCGGCTCGCAGCGCCTGCTGGACGCCGCTGCCCTGGGCGACCGGCCGGAGGGCCGCCTCTACACCGCCATCGCGCGCGAGACGGGCGCGCGCGGCAACACCACCGCCCTGGTCGGCACGCCCGAGCAGGTCGCGGAAGCGTTCCTCGAATATCATGAGCTCGGCGTCACCACCTTCCTGATCCGCGGCTTCGACCCGCTGGAGGACGCGGTGGAATATGGCCGCTCCCTGCTGCCGGCGACCCGCCGCCTGCTGGCCGAGCGGCTGCGCCGGAAGGACCTCGCGGCATGAGCCTGCATCTTCCCCGCCGTTCCCTCCTACTGGGTGCCGCCGCTCTGGCGGCGCCGCTGGCCGCTCCCCGTATCCTGCGCGCCCAGGCGCCGCTCCGCGTGGGCGACCAGCGGGGCAATGCCCGCGCGGTGATGGAGGCCGCCGGCGTGCTGAAGGAGATCGAGGGCCGCATCGCCTGGAGCGAGTTCCCCGCCGCCGCGCCGCTGGTGGAGGCGCTGAACGCCGATGCCATCGACACCGGGCTGGTGGGGGACGCGCCCTTCACCTTCGGCGCCGCCGCCGGCGTGCCGGCCAAGGCCATCGCCGCCACGCGGCAGAGGCAGGACGGCCTCGCCATCCTGGTGCCGAAGGACAGCCCCGCGCGGAGCTTCGCCGACCTCAGGGGCAAGCGCATCGCCACGGGGCGCGGCTCCATCGGCCACCAGCTCGTGCTGGCGGCGCTGGAGGCCGGCAAGCTGCCGCAGGATGCCGTCACCTTCGTGTTCCTGCTGCCCTCCGATGCCAAGGCCGCCTATAGCAGCGGCGCGGTCGATGCCTGGTCCACCTGGGAGCCCTATGTCTCGCAGGAGGAGGTGCTGGCCGGCGCCCGCCGCGTGCAGGACGGCAACGGCATCACCCCGGGCCTCAGCTTCCAGGCGGCGCGGGACGACGCCATCGCCGGCCGCCGGCCGGAGCTCGAGGATTTCGTCCGCCGCCTGGCGCAGGCCCGCGCCTGGGCGAACGAGAACATCCCCGCCTACGCGAAAAGCTGGTCCGAGCTGATGAAGGTGCCGGAGCCGGTGGCCGTGCAATGGTTCGAGCGCGCCCGCACCCGCGTCGTGCCGATCGACGACCAGGTGGCGGCGGACGAGCAGGGGAATATCGATCTTTATACCCGCGCGGGGCTGGTGCGGCGGCGGGTTCGCGCCGAGGATATCCTTGACCGGAGCTTCGCGGCCGCCATCGGCGCCGGCAACACGCCAAGCTGAACGCGGCCGCCTGACCGAGAGGAGCGACACCATGCCGCATGACGGCCATGAGCACAGCCATGAGATCCCCGAGGATGGCTGGAAGCACAGCGGCGTCCGGGTGATCCCGGGGGACAGCCTGGACACCAACACCGCCAGCACCCCGGGGATGAACCGCGCCGCGGCCATCAACGCCGCGCGGGTGGGGGCACAGAAGATCTGGGCTGGCACGGTTCACATCCATGCCAACGCCAAGACCGGCGCGCACCACCACGGGCCGCTGGAGAGCGTGATCTACGTGGTGAAGGGGCGCGCCCGGATGCGCTGGGGCGAGAAGCTGGAGTTCGTGGCCGAGGCCGGCCCTGGCGACTTCATCTATGTGCCGCCCTATGTGCCGCACCAGGAGATCAACGCCTCCACCGACGAGACGCTGGAATGCGTGCTGGTGCGCTCCGACAACGAGGCGGTGGTGGTGAACCTCGACA
>NZ_PDNU01000013.1 GCF_002631185.1 Teichococcus rhizosphaerae
GCCTCCGAGGAATGAACCGCGCCGCGGCCATCAACGCCGCGCGGGTGGGGGCACAGAAGATCTGGGCTGGCACGGTTCACATCCATGCCAACGCCAAGACCGGCGCGCACCACCACGGGCCGCTGGAGAGCGTGATCTACGTGGTGAAGGGGCGCGCCCGGATGCGCTGGGGCGAGAAGCTGGAGTTCGTGGCCGAGGCCGGCCCTGGCGACTTCATCTATGTGCCGCCCTATGTGCCGCACCAGGAGATCAACGCCTCCACCGACGAGACGCTGGAATGCGTGCTGGTGCGCTCCGACAACGAGGCGGTGGTGGTGAACCTCGACATCGAGCCGGTGGAGAAGCCGGAGAACGTGCCGTGGATCGACCCGATCCATAAGCACGCCTGATGGATGGATGCCCGTGCCGAAGCCCGGGCTTCCCAGGTGACGAAACGAGGGCCGGGAGCGATCCCGGCCCTTCGCCGTTCAGCCCAGGGCGATGGCGCGGCGCGCCATCTCGCGCGCGCCGTCCCGCGTGCGGGCGGCGCCGACGAAGCGGCGGAGGTGGGTGAACACCGCGTCCGGCACGCCGCTCGCCTCGGCCAGCGCGGCGTCCTGCAGGCCGGCCCAGGCTTCCGGCAGCGGCAGGCGCTGGGCGAAGGAGCCGGGCTCGGGCGGCATGGCATCCACCATCCAGTTGCCGTTGGAAGCCGGGTAAAGGGCGAACAGCACCGGCAGGCCGTGGGTGAAGACCGCGCCCTTCCAGGGCATGCCGCGCTCCAGCTCCAGCACCCGCGGGTCGGCCGAGCGGGCATGGGCGGCCAGCACCTCGGCATCGGCCGCCATTCGGCCGCGCAGCACCTCCACCCGGCGGCGCAGCACGCCCTCGGCCAGGGCGGCGGCCTGGAGGAAGGCGGCATCGGCCGCGGCGTCGCCGCCCTCGGAATCCCAGCCCGGGTTGAAGTCGCCGATCAGGGCAGCCAGGCCCAGCACGTCCCGCTCCGGCGCCGTGCCGTTGTCGATCTCGTCGATGCGGCGGACCACCGCCTGGTCGATCTCGGCGGCGATGGCGGCGGCGAGGCCGGCGGCCTCGGGCGGCAGCAGGGCCCGCACGGCGGCATGGCCATGGGCCTGCCAGATCAGCCCGGCGGCGCTGTAGGGGGTGCCGTCCTCGCGCTGCGGCGCGCCGCGCTGGTGGTGGTCGAAGCGCCGGGCCTCGACGTCGTAGCGGGCGCCCACGTCCCACACCACGTCGCCGGCGGCGATGATGGCCGGGTCGCGGGTGCGGATGAGGTCATGGTCCTCGCCGGCGGCGCCCAGCCCCAGCGCCAGGCGCAGCACGCCATAGGCGAACACCTCGTCGCAATGGAACTTGCCGCTATGGGTGACGAGGCGGAGGCGGGGCTGGGACATGAGGGCGAACTTCCAGTCTGGAGCGGAGCGGCAGCAGCTACACGCTTCCGGCCCCGCCGTCAGCCCCGGCGGGCCGGTTTGACGAGTGGCGCCCCTTGTCCGACAACCATGCCACCTTCATGGAGGAAGCCGGGATGACCGCCTGCCGCATCGACCACCTGCACCTGCGCAGCCCCGACCCGGAGGCGGCCGCCCGCTTCTACGCCGCGGCCTTCGAGGCCCGGGAGACCGGCCGCATGGAGGTGAACGGCGCGCTGCGGGTGATGCTGGATCTCGGCGGGCTGATGCTGTTCATCGAGGCGGTGCCGCCCGAGACGCCGAAGCCGCCGCCCGCGCCCTTCCAGGGCATCGAGCATATCGGCCTGACGGTGCCGGACCTGGATGCCGCCATCGCGCATCTGGACGGCCTCGGCGTGAAGCTGACCTCCGGCCCGCGCGAGATGCGTCCCGGCCTGCGCATCGCCTTCATCGACGGCCCCGACAAGGTGCGCATCGAGCTGCTCGAGCGCCGCTCCTAGACTGACAGAGAAAAGATGAGAGGGATCCGGGGAGAGAATTCCTTCTCTCCCCGGCTTCTTCCTCAGAAGGCGAGATCCCTCGCCTCCGGCACCAACCGGTAGCCTTCGCCTGTTCGCGCCAGATGCGCGCAGCCCGGGAAGTGCAGGTGCATCCCCAGGATGCGCTGCCGGTCCGTGGCCACCCGGTCGAAGGTGCGGCGGCGGGTCTCGGCCGCCTGGGCCGGGTCCACGTCGAACTGCATGGTCACCTCCGGCCGGGGCACCTGCACCTCCGGCACATGCACGATGTCGCCCCAGATCAGCAGGCTGTCCTCGCCCGAGGCGATCATGTAGCCGCAATGCCCGGGCGTGTGCCCCGGCAGATGGACGGCCGTGACGCCCGGAAAGATCTCCGCCCCGTCGGCGAACAGCGCCAGCCGGTCCCGGTAGGGCGCGAGCTGGGCGCGGGCGGCGGCAAAATAGGGCACGCCCTGGCCGCTGGCGCCGGCCCGGCTGGCGGCGGCCTCGTCCTCCCAATAGGCCAGCTCCGCCGCGTGCAGGCCCACCGTGGCGTTGGCGAAGATGGCCTGCCCGGATGCGTCGGCCAGGGCGTTGGAGTGGTCCGGGTGCAGGTGGGTCAGCAGCACCGTGTCGATCATTTCCGGCGCCACATTGGCGGCGGCGAGGTTGCCCAGCATCTTGCCGGCGCTGGCCTGCATGCTGCCGCCGCAGCCCGTGTCGATCAGCGCCGCCCGCCCGCCGGAGCGGATCAGGAAGGTGTTGACTGAGGTGCGGCGCGGCGTCGGGCGGAAGCTTTCCGTCAGCAGCCGGTCGATCTCCTCCGGCGCGATGTTCTGCAGCACGGCGTTGGAGCCGTTGAGGAAGCCGTCGCTGACGGCGGTGACGACGATCTCCCCCACCCGCAGGTGCTGCAGGCCGGGGACCTGCTCGGCGGGAAGGGGCGGCAGGGGCGAGGGCTGCATGGCGGCCTCAGGCGGCTTCGTGGGCCAGCGCCAGCCCGGGCTCGTGCCAGGGCATGGAGACCAGCTTGCCGGTGGTGGAGAGGGTGATGTAGGCGGTGCGCCGGCCCGGCCCGCCGAAGCAGATGTTGGTGGGCATCACCTCCGGCATCTTCTCCGTGTGGAGGATGCGGCCATCGGGCGAGACGGTGGTGATCTCGCCGCTCACCAGCGTGGCCACGCAGATGTTGCCGGCGGCGGTGACGGCCAGGCTGTCCAGCCGCCGGAAGCCGGGGAACTGGCACACCAGCGTGCCGCCATGCACCACCGGCCAGGGCTGCTTGCGCAGCTCGCCGGGGCCGAGGATCTCCCAGGACCAGAGGCGGCCCGTCTCGGTCTCGGCCACGTAGAGGGTGCGGCCGTCGGGCGAGAGGCCGATGCCGTTGCCGCCGCCAGGGATGGGGTGCGCCGCCTCGACGATGCGCGAGCCATCCGCCGCCGCCCAGTAGACGCCGCCATGGTCGCGGTCCCGCGCCCGCACCTTGCCGAGATCGGTGAACCAGAAGCCGCCCTGGTTGTCGAAGACCAGGTCGTTCGGGCCGCGCAGGGGGCGGCCGTCGCACTCGGTGTAGAGCACCGTGACCGCGCCCGTGGCGGGGTCGATGCGCTCGATGCGGCCGCCCGAGTAATCCTCCGGCTGGTGCGTGGGGCGGAGGATGCCCGGCTCCTCATGCCAGCCGAAGCCGCCATTGTTGCACAGGTAGAGCTGGCCATCCGGCCCCATGGCCAGGCCGTTCGGCCCGCCGCCGGGGCTGGCGATGACGCTGCGGGTGCCATCGGGCGCGATGCGGCTCACCACCTGGGCGGCGATCTCCACCAGGGCGACCGAGCCGTCCGGCAGGGCGACGGGGCCTTCGGGAAAGCGCAGGCCCTCGGCTAGAACCTTCAATTCCGGCATTCCTGGATGTTCCTCAAACATGAAAGAATGCGGGGGAAGGAATTCCCCCGCGCCCCCATCTTCTTCTTGTCGGTCAGATCGCGGAGGGGTGGCGGGCGAGGGGCGTCACCCTGATGTCCATGTAGGGGAACAGGGGCAGGCTGCTCAGCAGGGCGTGCAGCTCGTCGATGTCGGCCACGTCGATGATCGAGATGTTGGCGTAGCGGCCGGCGACGCGCCACAGATGCGGCCACTTGCCCTGGCGCTGGTATTCCTGCGCCACGGCCTTCTCGCGCGTCTTGATGTCGTCGGCCTGGGCGGCGGGCATGTCGTGCGGCAGGCGCACTTCCATCTGCACATGGAACAGCATCGGGAATTCTCCTGTCAGGGCTTTGCGGCGCGGCCGGGGAAGGGGCGTCCGGCCCAGCCCTCCCGCAGCGGCGCCAGGAAGTAGAAGGTGATGCGGCGAGAGCGGAACCGCCATCGCCCATCCACCCGTTGCAACTCGTCGTCATAGTGGCCGGCGGAGATGTGGGGCACGCCCCGGGTCGTCGAGAGATACTCCATCGAGATGCGGCCGCGCGCCGTGTCGCCCTCGATCTCCACCGTGCCGTTGGTGCAGAAGTGCCAGAAATCCTCGGCCAGGAGCGGCACCTCGTCGCGGAAGAAGCGCAGCAGCGCCTCCCGCCCCCGCACCTCCCGCAGGCCGGAGAAATGCCTGTCCGCCGTGAAGAGATCGACGAACGCCTCCCATTCCCGGCCGTCGAGCAGGTGGCAGTAGCGGGCGCGGAGCTGGCCGATCTCCAGCTCGTCCTCCACCCGCCGCAGGCGCTCCTCCAGCGTTGCCGGCATCAGAACATTTCCATCAGCTTGGCGTGGTCGGACAGGTCGGCGGGAACGCCCCGGAAGATGATGCGCCCCGACTTCATCACCGCCACATGGTCGGAGACGGCGAAGGCCTCGCCGACATTCTGCTCCACCAGCAGGATCGTCATGCCGCTGCGCTGCTGCAAGGCGCGGATCGGCGTCATCAGGTCCTGGAAGGTCTTGGGTGCGAGGCCGATCGAAGGCTCGTCGAGCAGCAGGATGGAGGGGCGGGACAGCAGGGCGCGGCCGATCGAGACCATCTGCTGCTGCCCGCCCGACAGGGTGCCGGCGCGCCGCGTCCAGAACTCGCGGATGCGCGGCAGCACCTCCAGCACCTCCTCGGTGCGGCGGGCGCCCTCCGTGGCATCGAGCCTGGCGGACCACAGTGCCAGCTCAAAATTCTCCCGCACCGCGAGGCCCGGAAACACGCCGCGACCCTCGGGCACGAAGGCGACCCCTTCGCGCGCCATCTGGTCCGGGCGCGGCGTGATGGGCTGGCCGCGCAGGTGGATGCTGCCGCTGCTCGGCGCGTGCAGCCCGAAGAGCAGGCGCATCAGCGTGGACTTGCCCGCGCCATTGTGCCCGACGAGGCAGAGCACCTCGCCCTGCGGCAGCTCGAGGTCCAGCCCCGAGAGCACCTCGCGCCCGCCATAGCCGGCGCCGAGGCCGCGCACCGCCAGCGCCGGCGGCGCGGCCCCCTGTTGCAGCGAGGCGCTCATGTGCGGCGCTCCCCGAAATAGATGCCGATCAGCTCCGGGTCGCGCAGGATGTCCTGCGGATCGCCCTCGGCCAGCTTGGCGCCACGGTCGAGGAAGGCGATGCGGTCCGCGAGCTCCGTGACGATGTCGAGATTGTGCTCGATCAGGCAGATGGTGACGCCCTCCGCCGCCGCCTGCCGCACCAGCGAGACGAAGCGGGCGCGGGAATGCAGGTCGAGCCCCGAGGCCGGCTCGTCGAGCAGCCAGATGCGCGAGCCCGTCGCCAGGATGCGTGCCACGGACAGGAACTTGCGCTCGGCATAGGCAAGGTCCATGGCGCGGGCATTGGCCTGCGCGGTGAGGCCGGTGCGCTCCAGCGCCTGCTCCACCGCCGCTTCCCGTGCCCGCCGCGCGCTCCGCCCGCCGGGCTGCCAAAGCCAGGCGGTGTGCTCGATGGCGGCCAGCACGTTCTCCCGCACCGTCATGCGCGCGAAGAGCCGCAGGTCCTGGAAGCTGCGCGCCACGCCGAGCCGCGCGATGTGGTGCGGCGAGCGGCCACGGATCGAGGCGCCGTCCAGCAGCACCTCGCCGGAATCGGCCGGGATGTTGCCGGTGATGAGGTTGAACAGCGTGGTCTTGCCCGCGCCGTTCGGCCCCACAAGGGCGGTGAGCACGCCGGGGTGCAGGTCCATGTCGACCTGCTGCACCGCGGCCAATCCGCCGAACTTCTTGTCCAGGCCGCGGACGGACAGGAGGGGCGCGCTCATCGGCGCCCCGCCGACTGGCCGGCGATGCCCGCCGGGCGGAAGATCATCAGCAGCGCCATGGCCAGACCATAGATGAACTGTTGCACCGCGCCGATCTGGGTCGGCGGGATGAAGGGCAGGAAGGAGAGGGCGGCGGGCAGCAGCAGCAGCAGCAGCACGCCGACCAGCGGCCCCGCCAGCGTCGCCGTGCCGCCGATGATGACCATGGCCATGATCAGGATCGACTGCTCCAGCGTGAAGCTCTCGACGTTGACGAACATCATGTAGAAGGAGAACAGCGCGCCGCCGACGCCGGCCAGGGCGCAGCCCAGCACCACCACCAGCGTCTTGAGCTGCCGCACATCCTTGCCGAAGGCCTCCGCCGCGCTCTCGCTGTCGCGGATGGCCATCAGGGAGCGGCCGAAGCTGCCGCGCATCAGCATGCGGATGGCGAGCAGGATCAGCGCCAGAACGGCCAGGCAGACGGTCAGGAAGACGCCCTGGGCCGAGACGTCGAAGCCGAGCAGGGTGGGCAGCGGGATGCCGACCAGGCCGCCATGGCCGCCGGTCAGGGCGTGCGCCTCGGAGAACACCGTCACCGCCATCATCTGCAGGCCGAGGCTGGCGGCGACGAAATACTCGCCCCGCACGCGCAGCGCCGGCAGCGCCAGGCCCAGCGACAGCAGCGCGGCGACGGCGCCGCCCGCGAGGCAGGCCAGCAGCACGTCCGGCACCAGCAGCATCGCCACCTGCGCGCCCGCATAGGCGCCGAGGCCGAAGAACACCGCATGCGCCACGCTGAAGATGCCGGCATAGCCGATCAGCAGGTTCAAGCTGGCCGCCAGGATGCCGAAGATGGTGGCAAGCGTGGCGAGGTTGAGGAGGTATGCGGTCATCGCGTCACCGCCTGGCCGAACAGGCCGCTCGGCTTGAACAGAATGAAGGCGAAGAGGACGACGAAGCCGGCGGCCGCGCTCCACTGCGTGTCCAGCACGCCGATGACGAGGTTCTCCACCACGCCCAGCAGCAGCCCGGCCAGCGCCGCGCCGCGCAGGCTGCCGATGCCGCCCACCACCGCCGCGGCGAGGCTGATCAGCATCACCTGGTGCGAGATGGCCGGCTGCAGGCCGGAGGTCATGGTGGTGAGGATGGCCCCCGGCACCGCCAGCGCCGAGCCCAGCCCGAAGGCCATGGCGGAAAGCCGGCGCGAGGACAGGCCATAGGCGCGCAGCAGCTCGGGGTTCTCGGACAGCGCCCGCAGGCCGATGCCGGCGCGGGTGCGCTCCAGGAACAGCGTGACCAGCACGAAGAGCGCGATGGCCACCCCCGCCGCCACCCAGAAGATGTCGGCCAGGTAGATGCCCGGCGCCACCTGCCGCGCCATGGTGAGGGCGGAGCTGACGGTGACGAAGCCGCGCCCGAACACCAGCTCGATGACGCTCTGCACCACGATGCTCATGCCGAAGGCGGCCACGAACACGGTGAAGAAGGAGCCCTCGTGCCGCTGGATGGGGCGATAGATGAAGGCGTCCATCGCCAGCCCGAAGGCCACCGCCAGCACCAGCGCCGCCAGCGCGCCGGCCGGCCAGGGCAGGCCGGCATCGGTGCAGGCGAGGTAGGCGTAGCCCGCCAGCGCGAAGGTGGCGCCATGCGCCACGTGGAACACCCGCGTGGCGCCGAAGATCAGCGCGAAGCCCGCAGCGGTGAGCGCGTAGATGGCCCCCGTCTGCAGGCCGCTGATGAAAAGCTGAAGAAACAGCATCGAATCAGGCGATCTTCTGCAACCGGCCGTTGCGGATCTGGCCGATCTGCAGCGGCATGGCCATGGTGCCGCCATCCTCCAGCACGCCCTCGCCGCCCACCAGCGGGAAGCGCCGCACGCGCTGCAGCTCGGCCAGCAGGGTCTCGCCCGTCACCTCGGTGCCGGCCTTCTCCAGACCCTGCGCCAGCAGCGCGAAGAGGCGCATGGCGTTGTAGTAGTTCTGGTTGTAGCTGGTCGGGTCACCATTGTGCTTGGCGCGCCAGTCCTTGACGAAGCGCTGCGTCACCTCGTCGCCCTGCTCCCAGTCGGAGACCTGGCTGGTGACGATCAGCCCCTCGCTCTCCGGCAGCCCCACGACGGAGGGGATGGTGCCGGCGGAATAGGTGATGATCTGCTGGGTGATGCCGTTGTCGCGCAGCTGCTTGATGATCTGCGACTGCTGCGCGCCATAGCTGGCGAAGTACACCGCGTCCGGCTTCGAATCCCGCACCCGCGCGGCGATGGCGGCGAATTGCTGCGTGGCGGGCGGGATGCTGTGCGCCCCCACCAGTTCGCCACCCGTCTCGGCCAGGCCCTTGCGGAGCTCCTGCACCACGCTGTTGCCCAGCGGGTCGTCCACATAGATCAGGGCGATGCGCTTGAGCTTCTCCTTCTGCAGCCAGGGCAGCAGGACGCGCACCTCCTGGTTCACCAGCGGGATGACGTTCCAGTAATAGGGGGAGAGGCCGGCGAGGTCGGGGCCGACGCCGCCGCCATTGATCATCATCACCTTGCTGCGGGTGCCGATGGGCGCGGCCGCCTTGGAGACGCCGGTGAAGCCGATCATCACCCAGACGGCCTTGTCCACATTGGCGAGCTTGGTCATGCCCACGGCGCCGCCCTGCGGCGTCGCCAGGCTGTCCTGCACCGCCATGGTGATCGGCCGCTTCAGCATGTTGTCGGCGCGGATGTGCTCCAGCGCCAGCTCGATGCCCTTGGTGAACAGGCTGCCATACTCGGCGTTCGGCCCCGACATCGGGAACAGCGTGCCCACCACATAGGGCGAGGACTGGGCAAGGGCGAGTCTCGGCGCCACCAGCGCCGCCGCGCCGGCGGCAACAAAGCCACGGCGATTCAGGCCATACTGCTTCATGGTATGCTTCTCCTCCTGGACGTGTTCCGGCCGGCCGCCGGGGGAAGGGCGCGGAACTGCAGGGGCGCGTGGCCCGGCCGCGCATGGCGCGGCATTGTCCCTTCCGCTGGGCTCCTGCGCATCGCGCACCTTCCTCCCCCGCCCGCGCCTTCTGGCGCGGGACGCCGTTTCCATTCGCGCGGCTTGTCCGCCGCATGGGCTCGCCCGCGGACAAATGTCCGCCAGACGGACAAGTGTCCGTTTCCGTCCGCAACCTCGGCCTCTCGCGCGAAGCCTGTCAAGAGCGAAGTTCCTTTGCAGCGCAACAAGCATTCTCTCTTGCTCCGCCGCGCGGGGCGGCGTTAATCCGGCGGCGCCCCCTGTCGCGCATGACAGGGCGGCATGTTGCGGAAAGGCAGGGCGTGCGAGCGGAACCCGACCTGACGGGCAGCGGACGCGGTGCCGGCGGCCAGAAGGCCAGCGAGGCGGCGGAGGGTGACGGGGCGCGCGGGCTGGAATTCGTGCTGTCGCTGGAGCGGGGCCTTGCCGTGCTCTGCGCCTTCGGGCCGGGGCGGGAGCGCATGACCCTCACTCAGGTCGCCACGCTCACCGGCCTCAGCCGCGGCACGGCGCGGCGCTTCCTGCTGACCCTGGCGGAGCTGGACTTCCTGTCCAGCGACGGCAAGCTGTTCTGGCTGACGCCCAAGGTGCTGCGCTTCAGCCATGGCTATCTCGCCTCCTTCGGCCGCAGCGAGGCGGCGCGGCCGCATCTGCAGGCGGTCAGCGACCGTTTCGGCGAAAGCTGCTCCCTGGCGGTGCTGGACGGGGCGGATGTGGTCTATGTGGTCCGGGTGGAGGCGCGGCGCGTCTTCTCCTCCCGCATCGACATCGGCACGCGGCTGCCCGCGCATTGCACGGCGCTCGGCCGGGTGCTGCTGAGCGGGCTGGAGGACGGGCTGCTGGAGGCCTGGCTGGTGCGCCACCCGCTCACCCCCTGGACGGAGCGCACCGTGACCGACCCCGGGCTGTTCCGCCAGCGCATCCAGGAGGCGCGGCGCCAGCGCCACGCCATCATCGACGGCGAGACCGAGATCGGCAGCCGCTCCATCGCCGTTCCGGTGCCCGACGCGGCGGGGCGGACGGTGGCCGCGCTGAACATCGGCGCCTCCGCCGCCCGGGTCTCGCTGGCCCAGATGCGGCGGGAGATGCTGCCCGCCCTGCGCGCGGCCGCCGCGCGCATCGCCGCCCTGGCCCTGCCATGGTAGGCGCTGCCCGGCGTCGGCCCCGCCCGGCCGCCCAACCGCGGCGGCACGACTTCGCCACTTGATTTCCGGCGCTGATCTGCCCCAATCCCCCGGCATGGCTTCGCTCGTCTCCGGCTTTCCCCGGCCCCGCCTGCTGTCCTTCGGCGACTATGAAGGGGAATACGGTTCCTCCGGCGCCGCCACGCATCTCGTGGTCGCGCTGACCGGCGTGGGCGACGTGCGGGAGCCGCTGAAATCCTACGATTTCTACCGGACGCTGACGAACCGCCCGCAGGCCGACCACCTGCTGCTGCGGGACCAGAGCCGGAGCTGGTTCCACAACCCCGCCGGACGCGACGCGCTGATCGACGCCTGCCAGGACATCATCGGCAGGGGCGGCTACCGGCTCGTGACCTTTCTCGGCATCAGTATGGGCGCCTATGGGGCGCTGAGCCTGGGCCGGCTGTTCCCCGGCGCGCGCATCCTGGCCATGTCGCCGCCCTTCTCGCTCGACACGGCCCGGCACGGGCGCAACGTGGTGCGCCACAAGCGCTGGCTGGACGCCAACAGCCTCCACGGCCCCACCGACCTCGACGCGGCCGGGGAGAACGAGCACCTGGTCCTGTTCGGCGATGCCGAGCCGATCGACATCCTCAACCTCCAGCGCTTCCAGGCGGCGGGCTTTCCGGGCCTGTTCGTCTGCCCAGGGGGTGACCACAACATCGGCGCCACGCTGCAGCGCCAGCGGCGGATGGCACTCTTCATGGACATGCTGACCGCCGGCGCGCCACTGGCGGAGCTGGCCGCCATCCTCGGCGCCTACCCCGCCTTCGAGGCCTGCCACGCGGTGCAGATGCTGCGCGCGCGCGCGCATCTCTACCGCGGCGAGATGGCGGAGGCCGATCACTGCCTCAACCTGGCCCGCTGGGCGGTGGGGGAGGGCTCGCCGAACCTCGCCCTGCTGTCGCTGCTGCGGCTCGGCCTCGGCGCGCCGCAGGGCGAGGGGATGGCGGCGGCGGCGCGGGAGGCGGACCGGCTTCCCGGGCGCGGCGTCACCGTTCCGCTGGAGGAGGGGTGGGAGCTCAGCCTCAAGAGCTCCGAGGCCCGGCAGACGGGCAATGCCACGACGCTGGGCCCGCTGGTGCTGGGCCGGCTGCGCCGCACTGCGCCCGGCCCGGACGGCCCCTGCGTGCTCTCGTTTCGCGCCGAGGCGCCGCAGACCCACAACGCCGCCGGCCGCCGCACCCTGGAGGTCTTCGGCGGCGAGGCGGCCGGCTATCCGCTCCTGCTGGCGGCCGAGCCTTCCGACGCGCGGATCGGGTTTCCCCTGGAGCTGCGGGGGGGCGAGGCGGAGTTCGTGTTGCGCCGGGCCTGCTTCGCCTCCGCCTTCGACGAGAAGGGCTCGGACGACCAGTTCGCCTGGGCGACCCGGCTGCGGGAGCCCCGCCTCGGCGCCTGAGCCGCGCCGCCCCCTTCCCGGACGCGCCATCAGCCCAGCAGGAAGTCCCGGGCCGAAAGGGCGGAGATCTGGATGTCCTCCAGCACCAGCGCGGTTCCGGCGGCGCTGTCCAGCAGCACGTCATGGCCGGATTGCCGCAACCAGAAGCCGGCCGGCAGGAAGGCGCCCGCCGCGGCGGCGGGGAAGCCGCGCAGCACCACCAGATCCCCCTCGGCGGGCTGGAAGTCGGTGATGCGGTCCATGCCCTGGCCCGCCTGGATGATGAACCGGTCGGCGCCGCTGCCACCCGACAGGATGTCCAGCCCGGCGCCGCCATCGAGCGTGTCGTCGCCGCCCTCGCCGAAGAGCCGGTTGAGCAGGGCGTTGCCGGTGATGACGTTGTCCAGCGCGTTGCCGGTGCCGCGCAGCACCAGCGCCTCCAGCATGGGCGGCAGGATTTGGCTGATCCACTTCGGCGCCGTGTCCCCTCCCTCGCCCGCCTGCTCCGTCACGTTGCCCCGCGAACGGGCGATGGAGGCGAGAGAGGCGATGGAGTAGACGTCGCTCCCCGTTTCGCCGACCGGCCTGTCCCCGCCCTCCGCGCCGGGGAGGAGGCCGTTGCCGGCATTGCCGTAGAGGGTGCTGCCGGCGGCGCCCCGCGGCGCCTCACCGCCCATCAGGCGGAGCTGCTCGACATGGGCGGGCAGGGTGTGGCTGATCCAGCTCCGCACCTCGTCCATGCCCTCTCCGGGCCGCTCGATCACCAGGTCGGCGGCATCGTCCACGATGTAGATGTCGTCGCCGCTGCCGCCCTCCATCCGGTCCGAGCCCGCGCCGCCATCGAGGTGATCCTCGCCCGCGCCGCCGATCAGCGTGTCGTCGCCCGCCATGCCGCGCAGCGTGTCGTTGCCGCGATGGCCCTCGAGGATGTTGGCGCCGGCATTGCCGAGGATCGTGTCGGCGCCATCCCCGCCATGCGCGTTCTCGATGCGCGTGCCCGGCGCCAGGGCCAGCACTTCCCCCGCGATGCGGCTGGCGCCGCCCGGCGACAGGTCGATCAGCGAGGCCGTGGTGACGGCGGCGGCGTTCAGCGTGTCGGTGCCCGCATGGTCCCGCAGGGTGGCGCGGCCAGGGTCGGCCCTTGCCTGCGCCGCGTATTCGTCGGTGAAGACGTGCAGGGTGTCGTCGCTGGCCGGCGCGCCATGGACGGTCAGGGACCAGTGCTCCACCCGGCCGGCCTGGCCGGAGGCCAGGTCCTCCACCCGCAGCGTCCACTCGCCGCGCGCCTGCTCCCACAGGAACTGCGCGCTGCCGAGGGTGAAGACCAGCCGGCCATCGTCCGCCCTGTACCGGCCGAGGCCGAGCTGGTCGAGCAGCACGCTTTCCGTTCCGCCGGGCGAGACCAGGGTGATCCGGAGCTGGCCGATGCGGGCGTGGTGGATGTCGATGGCGACCTCCACCCGTTCCACCAGCATCTCCGCGCCGATGACGACACCCTGGCTGGCGGCGCCGAGATCGGGCACGGCCATCGCGCCCGCCGAGGCGGCGCGGGCGCTGGCGATGTTGGCCTCCGTGGCCGGGGCGGCGCGCCAGCTCTCGGCCAGCCGCACGGCGGCGCGGGCGTCGACCAGCCCGAAGCCCGCCTCGCGCGAGACATGCAGCCCGCCGCCGTTCCAGCCGGTGCCGGCATTGACCAGCCAGCCGGCGCCGGCCGCATCCGTCACCCGCGCGCCGAGGGCGAGGATGGTCTGCACGTCGCGGTAGCCGAGGCCCGGATTGGCCTCCAGCATCAGCGCGACCGTGGAGGAGACCCGCGCCGCCGCCCAGGAGGTGGCGGTGCCCGGCGCCACCACCAGCACGGCGGCCCCGGGATTGGAGATGGGCAGCACCGCGCCCGTCGGGTCGGAGGCGCCCACGGTGATGCTGTGGCGGTTGTTCTGGTAGCTGTGGGCATTGACGTCGTCGCCCGTCGCGCCGTTGTTGCCGGCGGAGCGCACGAACACCGTGCCGAGCCCGCCCCGCCCCACCGTGGCGGCGTTGCGGATGGCCGCGGCGGCGCCGGCATAGGCGGCGCTGCCGAAATCGTCGCGGAAATACTCGCCCGAGCGGCTCCAGGAATTGTTCGACACGTCCACCTGGTGCTGCAGGGCCAGCAGCGCGGCTTCCTGCGCCACGCTGCGTTCGTCGCGCGTGCCGAAGCGGTAGGAGACCAGCGTGGCGCCGAAGGCCGCACCGACCCCGCCCGTTCCGTTATTGGCCCTCGCGCCGATGATCAGCGCGACATTGGTGCCGTGCTGGTCTCCTGTGGGCTGGCTGGCGTCGCCATCCCCATCCAGCGCATCGTAGCCGGCCGCGGTGTCGAGTTGCCCGACCAGGTCGGCGGCGGTGTAGCGGATGCCGGCATCGACGATCCCGACGCGGATGCCCGCCCCGCTGTATTGCGCGTGGACCGCGGCCGCATTGATGCCGGCGCCGCCCTGGATCTCCCATTGCGCGGCATATTGGGGATCGTCGAAGGAGCTCGCCACGCCCTGCCTCCTGCGTGCTGTGCAGGAGAGAGGGGTTAGGCAGAAGCTTGTTCTGACAGGTTAAAGAGGCACAAATCCCCCCTTGCGCGGCGGCGCCGGCGCGAGCCACGTCTCGCGGACGCCGTCGATGTCCCCCACTCCTTCAGCATCCGTACGCCGGGGAAGGGGGGCGGGCGCTCCCCGGCCATGGCCGGGTACGAGGAGATGATCGGCTTTGCCGCGGAACGGTGCGAGAGGGGCCATCCAGGCTTGGGCGGCGCGGATTTTGCCTTATAAGCCCCCGGATGGGATAAAGCTGCCGGTAGGATGCGGCGATGTTCCCGCCTCCCTCCAGGGCGAGGGGAGGCATGCCGCGTGAACGAAACTGAGCCGGAGCGCCATGCCTGATCTCGGCCCCACGCGCCGCCGCTCCCTGCCGCGCCGCCTCCTCTGGAGCGGCGCGCTGGGCGGCTGGCTGTTCTGCTCCCTCGCCGGGTGGTGGGTGGCCGAGCATTCCGCCGCCCGGATCGAGCGCGAGGCGCGCGGCGCGGCCCTGGCGCGGGTGGAGGTGGCGGCGGAGGCGGTGCAACAGAACATGCTGCGGCTGCTGGAGGCCATCCAGGGGCTGCACGACCTCGCCCAGGCCCGCCACAACCTGCGGCCGGAGCAGGACGCGCCGGTGATCGGCGCGCTGGAGCAGCACCTCGCCTCGATCCCCGAGGCGGGGCGCTTCGGGCTGTTGCAGGTGGCGGTGATCGGGGCGGATGGCTGGCTCGCCTGGTCCTCCGTTCCAGGCTGGGAGCGGGTGCATCTGGGCGACCGCGAGCATTTCGCCGTCCATCTCAAGCGCCCGCCCGCGCTGCATGTCAGCAGGCCCCTGGTCGGCCGCACCACGGGGCGGTGGAGCCTGCAGATCACCCGGCCGTTGCAGAACGCCGCGGGCGGCTTCGGCGGCGTGCTGGTGGTCTCGGTCGATCCGCTGAAATTGTCCGAGGACCTCGCGGCGCTGCGCTCCGGGCTGAACGGCACCTCGCTGCTGCTGCGCGAGGATGGCGGCGTGCTGGCCTTCAGCCACGGCGCCGGCGCGTTGCTGGGGGAAAGCCTGGACACGGACAGCACCCTGTTCCGTCTCGCCGCCGCCATGCCGGCCGGCAGCTTCGAGGCCCGCAGCGTCCTCGATGGCCGGCAGAAGTTCCTCGGCTTCCGCAGGGTCGAGGAAACGCCGATCATCGTCTGCGCATCGCTCGACGCGGAAGCCGAGATGGCCGCGATCGCCTTCGTGGCGCCGTCGCTTCGCGTCGCGGCGGGGGCCTTCGCGGCGCTGCTGCTGGCCACCATCGCGCTCGGCCTGATGTGGCACGACCGGCGGCGCGCGCTGCGCGACCTGCGGCACGCGCGACGGGAGAACGAGGCGGCGATGCAGCGGCTCGCCCAGTCTGAGCGGATGGAGGCGCTCGGGCGCCTCGCGGGCGGCATCGCGCATGACTTCAACAACATCCTGCAGGCCGTGCTGGGCGGCGCCCAGCTGATCGGCCGCCGCAGCGGGGACCCGGTCCAGACGGAGCGGCTGACGCGGATGATCACGGAGGCGGCCGAGCGCGGCGCCTCCGTCTCGCGCCGGCTGCTCGCCTTCGCCCGGCGGGCCGAGCTGCGCGCGGCACCCGTCCAGGTGGACGAGTTGCTGGCCGGGCTGCACGAGATCCTCAACCACACGCTGGGCCCTTCCGTGCAGGTGCGGCTGAGCCTCGCCCCCGACCTGCCGCCCGCCTCGCTGGACCGCGGCCAGCTCGAGACGGTGCTGATCAACCTCGCCATCAACGCGCGGGACGCGATGGAGCCGATGGGGGGCGGCGAGCTGACCCTGGCCATCGCGGTGGAAACGGTGCCGGCGCATCCGGCGCATCCGGCGGGGCTGCGGCCGGGCCGCTACCTGCGGCTGGAGGTGGCCGATACCGGCGTGGGCATGGATGCGGCGACGCTGGCCCATGCCATGGAGCCGTTCTTCACCACCAAGCCGAAGGGCAAGGGCACCGGCCTCGGCCTCGCCATGGCCAAGGGCTTCGCCGAGCAGTCGGGCGGCGAGCTGACCATCGACAGCCAGCCACGGCAGGGCACCACCGTCCGGCTGTGGCTGCCGGCCATCGAGGCGGCGGACGGCGCGGAGGAACCCGCCCAGGCGGCGGACGCTTCCAGGGACAGCCCCGCCGGATGTCCCACTGGCCACATCCTGCTGGTCGATGACGAGGCCAATCTGCGCGACACGCTGGCCATCTGCCTGCGCGAGCAGGGCCATGTGGTGCTGGAGGCGGAATCCGGCGTCGCCGCCCTGGCGCAGCTTGCCGCCGCGCGGCGCATCGACATGCTGGTCACGGACCTGGCCATGCCGGGGATGGACGGGCTGGCGCTCCTGCACGCGGCGCGCCAGCGTCTGCCGGGGCTGCCGGCCCTGCTGTTCACCGGCTTTGCGGGCGATGCCAGCGTCACGGCCTTCACCGACGCCGCGCGCGCCGGCCCCTTCGCGGTGCTGCGCAAGCCCGCTTCTCCGGATGCCGTCATCGTCCAGGTGGGGATGCTGCTGGCCGCTGGCGGCCAGGAGGCGGAACGCTGCCAGGAGAAGGCCAGCCAGTTCTGAACGCGCGGGCCCGGGGGCTTCCGCCGCGCCCCGCGCGCGGGCAGAATGGAACAAAGGAGGACCGCATGGCACAGATGCGAAGCCGCGCCGGCGCGCGGCATGGCTGAGGCGCCGGCTTCCCCGGCCGTCCTGCCGGATGCGCCCCTTTCCGACGCGCCCCTTACCGACACGCCTGTTTCCGATGCGCCGGCGCTGAGCGTCGAGGGTTTCGAGGGGCCGCTCGACTTCCTGCTGGAGATGGTGCGGCGGCACAGGGTGGATCTGGGCCGGCTTTCCATCGTCACGCTGACCGACCAGTTCATCGCGGCGCTGGAGAACAGCGCCGGCCGCGTGCCGCTGGAGCGGCGCAGCGCCTGGGTGGTGATGGCGAGCGACCTGGTGCTGCTGCGCTCGCAGCTGCTGACCCCGGCCAGCCTGGCGGAAGCCGCGCAGGCCGAGCAGGAGGCGGCGCGCCGGCTGGAGATGCTGGGCGAGCTGGCGCGGATGCGCGCCGCCGCCGCCTGGCTCGCCGCCCGCCCGCAGCTGCGCCACGAGACGCATGGCCGGGGCGAGGCGCGGCGCGCCGCGCGGCCGCAGCCGGAGCTGCTGCTGGCGTTCCTCGAGGCCACGCTGGTGCTGCTGGAAGGGCGCCCGGCCAACATCGTGGAAGGGGAGGCTGGCGCCCCGGCGCGGCTGGCGGCGCTGGAGCTGTGGCGCATGCCCGAGGCGCTGGAGCGGCTGCGCGCGCTGCTGGCCGGGCGGCCCGCGCCGCTTCCGCTGGCCGAGGCGCTGCCCGCCGCCCGCCGCGGCGGCCGGCTGCGCCGCCGCTCGGCCTGGGCGAGCACCTTCCTGGCCGGCCTGGAGCTGGAGCGGCTGGGCGAGGCGACGCTGTCCCAGGCCGCGCCCTTCAGCGCCATTGCCCTTCAGGCCGCGCCGGCGGAGCAGGCCGCGGCCTGAGGGGGGCGGCGCCCAACACAGCGCCGTGAAGCCTGCCGCCTGTTCCGCCGGACCCCGAACCTTGTCCCGCCCGCCGAGTTTACCTCATCGCAAGCAAGGGAGCTGCCGATGAAAGCGTTGACTTGGCATGGCAAGGGCGACATCCGCTGCGAGAGCGTGCCCGACCCCCGCATCGAGCATCCCCGCGATGCCATCATCAAGGTCACGGCCTGCGCCATCTGCGGCTCCGATCTGCATCTTTTCAACGGCGTCATGCCCTCGATGAAGAGCGGCGACGTGCTCGGCCACGAGACCATGGGCGAGGTCGTCGAGGTCGGCTCCGAGAACAAGAAGCTGAAGGTGGGCGACCGGGTGGTGGTGCCCTTCACCATCTCCTGCGGCGAGTGCTTCTTCTGCCAGCGCGGCTTCTATTCGGGCTGCGAGCGCAGCAACCCGAACCGCGAGGCGGCGGAGAAGATGTGGGGCCATTCCCCCGCCGGGCTGTTCGGCTACTCGCACATGCTGGGCGGCTATGCGGGCGGGCAGGCGGAGTATCTGCGCGTGCCCTATGCCGATGTCGGCCCCATCAAGGTGCCCTCGCACCTGACGGACGAGCAGGTGCTGTTCCTGTCCGACATCTTTCCCACCGGCTACATGGCGGCGGATTTCTGCAACATCCAGCAGGGCGACACCATCGCCATCTGGGGCTGCGGCCCGGTCGGGCTGATGGCGATCCGCAGCGCCTTCCTGCTGGGCGCGGGCCGCGTCATTGCCATCGACACGGTGCCGGAGCGGCTGGCGCTGGCGCGGCAGTCGGGCGCGCTCACCCTCGATTTCCACGCGGAGGACATCTATGAGCGCATCCAGGACCTGACCAATGGCCGGGGCGCCGATGCCTGCATCGACGCGGTCGGCACCGAGGCCGATGGCACGGCCAGCCTGGATTCCGTGGTGGACCGGGTGAAGGCCGCCGTCTACCTCGGCACGGACCGGCCGCATGTGCTGCGCCAGGCCATCCATTGCTGCCGCAACTTCGGCACCGTCTCCATCGTGGGCGTCTATGGCGGGCTGCTGGACAAGGTGCCGATGGGCTCGGCCATCAACCGTGGCCTGACCTTCCGGATGGCCCAGACGCCCGTGCAGCACTACATGCCGAAGCTGCTGGAGCGCATCGAGAAGGGCGAGATCGATCCCTCCTTCATCATCACGCACCGCGCCGGGCTGGAGGACGGCCCCGAGCTCTACAAGACCTTCCGCGACAAGCACGATGGCTGCGTGAAGGTCGTCCTGAAGCCCTGAGCCGGCGGCGGGCGACGGCGGCAGTGACGGAGCGGGGCGGGGGAAGGCGCTTCCCCCGCCTTTCTCATGGGCGGCGCGGCAGGGCGTAGGCGATCACATGGTCGCCCGTCCTGGTCCCGAGGGATCCGTGGCCGCCCGCGACCACCAGCACGTATTGCCGCCCGTCCTTGCCCTGGTAGCTCATCGGCGTGGCCTGCCCGCCGGCCGGCAGGCGGCTTTCCCAGAGCTGGCGCCCATCCGTCACGTCATAGGCGCGCAGGTAGTAGTCGATGGTGCCGGACAGGAAGGCGACGCCGCCCGCCGTCACCATCGGCCCGCCGAGATTGGGCACGCCCATGCGGAAGGGGAGGGGAAGGGGCGAGGCATCGCGCGTCGTGCCGTTCCGGTGCTTCCAGGCGATCTCGCCCGTGGTGAGGTCGGCCCCCGCCACATAGCCCCAGGGAGGCGCCTGGCAGGGCAGGCCCAGCACGGAGGTGAAGGGGTAGAGCTGCACCGCATAGGGCGCGCCGAAATTCTCGTTCAGCGCCGGCAGGCTGCCTTCCGGCCGGTTGCCGCCCTGGACGTGGAGGGTGGTGTCGTCGTGCCGCGGCACCAGGCGCGAGACGAAGGCCAGGTAGGTCGGCGTGGTGAAGGCCACCTGCCGCGCCGGATCGACCGCGATGCCGCCCCAGTTGAACACGCCGAAATTGCCTGGATGGATCAGCGAGCCTTGCAGGGAGGGCGGCGTGAAGCGCCCCTCGTAGCGCAGCCGGTGGAACTGGATGCGGCAGGCCAGCTGGTCGAACAGGGTGGCGCCCCACATGTCGGCGCCGGTCAGCGGCGGGGGAGCGAAGGAAAGCTTCGAGACGGGCTGGGTGGGCGCCGTCCTGTCCCCCTCCACCGCGCCCTGTGGGGCGGGCTGCTCCGTCACGGGCAGGATGGGCTCGCCCGTTTCGCGGTTCAGCACATAGATCTCGCCCTGCTTGGTGGGCTGCACCAGGGCGGGCACGCGGCTGCCGCCGATGGCGAGGTCCAGCAGGGAGGGCTGCGCGGGCA
>NZ_PDNU01000014.1 GCF_002631185.1 Teichococcus rhizosphaerae
CGCCCTGCTTGGTGGGCTGCACCAGGGCGGGCACGCGGCTGCCGCCGATGGCGAGGTCCAGCAGGGAGGGCTGCGCGGGCACATCGTAGTCCCACAGGTCGTGATGCACCGTCTGGAACACCCAGCGCACCCGTCCCGTGGCCAGCTCCAGCGCCACCACGGAGGAGGAGTAGCGGGCGGCGTCCTCGTCGCGGCTGGCGCCCCACTGGTCCGGCGGCTGGTTGCCCATCGGCACATAGACCAGGCCCAGCGCCTCATCGACGCTGGAGATCGACCAGCTGTTGGGGGAGTTCGGGGTGTAGGTCCGGCCGGGCGGCAGCGGCTCGGTCTGCTCGGGGTCGCCGGGGTCCCAGTTCCAGACCAGGCCACCCGTGTTGACGTCGAAGGCACGGATCACGCCGGAGGGTTCGCGGGTCGAGACGTTGTCCAGCACCGTGCCGCCGATGATGACGAGGTGGCGCGTCACCACCACGGGGGAGGTGGAATAGTAGCCACCCGGCTTGGGGTGGGGCATGTTGGCCCAGAGGTTGATCTGCCCGCTCTCGCCGAAGCTGGTGCAGACCCCCCCCGTCTCGGGGTCGAGCGCGATCAGGCGGCCATCGGCGGTCGGCATGAACAGCTTGCGGGCGCAGCTCTCCACCCGCCGCGCGCCCTCCGCCGCGTCCGGCAGGGAGATGGAGGTGGCGGCGGAGTTCTCCGCGGCGGGGCGGACGGCCTCGGGCGCGGGAGGCGTTGCCGCCGGCGGATAGGCGGCCGGGTCGTGGTAGGAGAGGCCGCGGCAGGTCAGGTGTTGCAACGCCAGCCCGTCCCGCACCCTGGGCTGGTAGCGCCAGACCTCCCGGCCCGTATCGGCCTCCAGGGCGATGACGTTCTGGTGCGGCGTGCAGAGATGGAGGCGGTCCCCGATCTTCAGCGGCGTCACCTGGAAGGTGGTCTCCTCCGGGTCCCCCGGCTGGCCGGGCGTGTCGCCGGTGCGGTAGTGCCAGGCCACCTCCAGGCTGCCGACATTGCGCGGCGTGATCTGGTCGAGCGGCGAGTAGCGCTGGCCGAGGCCGGTGCGGCCATAGGCATGCCACTCCCCGTCCGGAATGGCGCGGGGCGCGGGAGGCAGGGGCAGCCGCGCCTCGCGCAGGCGGCCCTCGATGCGGTGCGGATCGTTGAACAGGGCGGCGCCGCCGGCGAGAAGAGCCAGCGCCAGCGCCGCCGAGAGCGCGAGCCCGCCGCCCCGCGCGGGGCTTGGCTGCCGGGCGCCTTCCGGCACCGCCAGGGCGCGGGTGACAGGCGGGATCAGCAGCAGCGCGCCGAGGATGAAGATGGCGCCGCCGCGCGCCGCCAGGGGCCACCAGTCGAGCCCCGCTTCCCACAGCGCCCAGGCCAGCGTGGCCAAAACCAGAAGGGCGTGGAGCGGAAGGGCGGAGGGGCGGCGGTGCCAGAGCAGCCAGGCCGTCCCCAGCATCGCCAGCCCCGCGGGCAGGTAGTACCAGGAGCCGCCCAGCAGGGCGAGCCAGAGCCCGCCGCCCGCCGCCGCCAGGCCGGCGAGCCCCAGCAGGATGGCCAGCAGGTTGGGCCCCCAGCGGGAGGATGATGTCTGCGGTTGCTGCATGCTGCCCCCGTCCCCGGCGGGGGTGGCGGCCATCACGGCGAGCTGGCCGCCACCCTGGCAGGGAAACTCCGGGGGCGGGGCATCGTTCCCGGCCGCCCGGGCATTTCCGGTCGGGGCGCCCGCCTTCCCGCGCGAAGCGGGAAGCAGGCCGGCGGCTTCAGCGGCGCCGCAGGAGGATGATGCCGAGCAGCACGGCCACAGCCGCCAGGAGGCCCATCATGGCCTGCACCACCGGGTAGTTCTCCGCCTCGCGCCCCACCAGCAGGGCGGCCAGCGGCGCGCCCAGAAGCAGGATGATGCGCACGATGATACCCATGGTTCCGCCTTCCTCACATATCCGGGAAGCCTTCTGGCCCGGCGGCGCCAGCCTGGCCTTGACCTGGGTCAAGCGCGCGCCCGCCGGGCCCGGATGACCCTCAGCCTTCCTCGTCCGGGTCGTTGATCGGCACCAGGAACATCACTTCCAGCGCGTCCTCGTCATCCTCGTCATCCTCGCCCCCGTCCTCCTCGCCTTCCTCGTCGGCGTCCTCCTCGTCGTCCTCGCCGGACTGGAAGTCGGCGATCTCCTCCTCGGTCGCCGGGCGCAGGGCGAGGGTCGCCTCGCCATCCCAGAGCGGGGTGGCATCGTGCAGCAGGCGGCGCAGATCGGCCTGGAAGGCCTCGCTCTCGACGATGTCGCGCGCCTCCTCCTCATCCGCCCCGATGACGGCGATCGGCCGGCCGGCGATTTCCAACGTGAACATGGCAGTTCTGTCTCCAGCTTGGTGTCTTCGCGCGGTGCGAGGCCGGCCTTCCAGCGGGCCGGGCCCGGTGAAGGTCCAGGCACCCTCCGCTTCCGGCCGCAAGATGCGCAGCATTGCCCGCTTCTGGCTACCGCCTGCCGCAGAATTCATGGGCGCCCGGCCGCCACCCCTTGACCGCCGCCGGAGGAGAGGCCCTTTGACACGGAAGGACTGGCCGCCTTCACTGACAGGCCGGAACCTCCGTCCCGGCCCGCCGGGCAAGCCAGACACGAAGGCCAGACACGAAGGATTGACGCGATGAATCACGACCCGACCGCGGCGGCGCGGCAGGAGGCGCCCCAGCAGAATTTCGGCACCGCCAACATCGCGCCGATGGAGCGCCCGAGCCGCGCCACGCGCTTCTTCATGAGCATCGTCGCGGCGGCCGAGCGGCTGAACCTGCGCTGCTCCAAGGTCGGCAATCCGCCCGTGTACGACAACGCCACCTTCCCATGGGCGGCGGAGATCGAGCGGGAATGGCCGCTGATCCGCAAGGAGCTGGAGCAGGTGCTGGTGCGGCAGAGCGAGCTGCCGAGCTTCCACGACATCTCCACCGACGTGCAGACGATCAGCAAGGACAGCGCGTGGAAGACCTTCTTCCTTGCGGGCTATGGCCTGTCCTCGGAGGAGAACATCCGCCGCTGCCCGGAGACATGGCGCATCGTCCAGAAGATCCCGGGGCTGAAGACGGCGATGTTCTCGATCTTCGAGCCGGGCAAGCACCTGCCGCCGCACCGGGGCCCCTATAACGGCGTGCTGCGCCTACATCTCGGCCTGATCGTGCCGGAGCAGAGCGACCGCCTCGCGATCCGTGTCGAGAACCAGGTCTGCAACTGGCACGAGGGCAAGGCGCTGATCTTCGACGACGCGTATGAGCACGAGGCGTGGAACCACACGGACAAGACACGCGTCGTGCTGTTCGTCGATTTCGTCAAGCCGCTGCGCTTTCCGGCGCGGCTGGTGAACTGGCTCCTGCTCAACATGGCGGTGTTCACCCCCTTCATCCGCGAGGGGCTGGACAACCACAAGGCGTGGGAAAAGAAGTTCTACGCCGAGGCCGAGGCGCTGCGGAACCGCCAGGCCTGAAACGAAGGCGCCGCGCCAGTTCCTGGCGCGGCGCCCCGTGGCTGTCAGGCGGGTCTGGCCATCAGCCGGCCTTGGCGGTTTCCATCATCCAGGCGCGGTGCCGCTTCTCGTCCTGCAAGGCCCGCTCGAAGACCTGCCGGATCTCGGCCGTCGCCTCGGCATGGGTGCTGGCGCGCTCATAGGCGCTCACCGTGTCCTCCTCATTGCTGCGCATCGCCTGCAGGATGGCGCTGTCGCCCATGATGCTGGCCAGCGCCACCTTGCCGGTGGTGAGGTACTGCTTCATGTCGCCTTCCATGGGCGCCTCGGCGCCCACCGTTGCCGCCATCTGTGTCAGCTCGCTCACATGGCGGTCATGGTCGCCCTTGAAGGCGGCGATCTGCTGCTTGTAGGCCGGATTGTCCAGCCGCGCGATCACCTCGTCATAGGCGGCGATGGCGTCGTGTTCCAGCAGCAGCAGGTTCTTCACCAGCTTGGGCAGGGTGCTCTCGGTGCCGACGGTGGTAACCATGGATCGCTCCTTTTTCCTGTGTACCGGAAGCCGCTCAGCGGCCCGCCGGCTTGCCGATCTGTTCCGCCTGCGCGCCAGAGCCCTCGCGCGCGGGGCCCAGCACCGGCACCTCGCCCAGCGGCGTGTTCTGCAGCACGCTGAACTGCCCCTTGCCGTCCATGGAAGGGCCTGCGGTGTAGCGGCCCTCGGGCGGGGGCGCGCCCGTCACGTCCGTGCCCAGGAAGACATAGCTGAAATCCTGCCGCTCCATGGCCTGGTCGAAGCTGTTCGGGATCGGCAGCGCCGCGGCGCCGCCCAGCTCCTCGATGGCGGCCAGCCATTGCTGCTGGTGCATGGTGTCGCGCGCGACAAGGAAGCTCAGCATGTCCTTCATGCCGGGATCATGCGCGGCGTTGTAGAGGCGCACGGCAAGGGTCCGGCCCGTCGCCTCGGCGGTGACGTTGGCATACATGTCGGCGGCGAGATTGCCGCTGGCATAGACATGCGAGCAGTCGAACGGCACGCCGTCGGCGTTGGTCGGCATCGCGGCGAGGCCGGTGGAGAGCAGGTGCCGCTGCAGCATGCCTTCCACGACGTGGCGCGGCCGCTCGCCGCCCATCACGGCGTTCACCACCGGGTTCGCCTCGGCGGCGCTTTCCTGCAAGGTCAGCGGCGCCGTCTCCAGGTTCATCGCGACGGCGGTGGCCAGCATCTCGATGTGGCCGATCTCTTCCGTCGCCGTGTGCAGCAGCATGTCGCGGTACTTGGTGTGCGGGCCGCGCGCGCCCCAGGCCTGGAAGAAGTATTGCAGGCAGACACGGATCTCACCTTCGACGCCACCGATCGCCTGCTGCAACTGGCGGGCGAAAAGCGGATCGGGGGTCTCGACGCGAACCGGGTACTGGAGGCGCTTGTCGTGATAGTACATGCGGCTTCCCTTTGCTTGTGCCTTGCGGGGCACGTTGGCTTCCCCTCAGCAAACGCATCGCCCGGCAAAGGTTCCACGAAAGCGTTGCCCGGATTTACGCGCCGCCCCGGCGCGGCGATGCTGCCGGCCATCCGCCGCGCGGCGCGGCGACGAAGGGGATCGTGGAATGGAATCGGAGACAGGCGCCTTCCTGGAGGGTCCGCGGCTGGAGATCGCCGGCGCGGCGGAGGGGCCGCTTGCCGGGCTGCGCTTCGCCGCCAAGGACCTGTTCGACGTCGCGGGCCACCCGACCGGCGCCGGCAACCCGGACTGGGCGCGGGGCCGGCCCTTGCCCGCCCGCCATGCCTGGGCCGTGCAGGCCCTGCTGGATGCGGGGGCGCGGCTGGTGGGCAAGACGGTCACCTGCGAGCTGTCGCTCGGCATTCTCGGCTTCAACGCGCATTGCGGCACGCCGCCCAACCCCGCCGCGCCGGGCTGCCTGCCCGGCGGCTCCTCCAGCGGCTCGGCTTCCGCCGTGGCGGCGGGGCTGGCCGACATCGCCCTGGGCACGGACAGCGGCGGCTCGGTGCGCGTGCCCGCCAGCCTTTGCGGCCTCTACGGGCTGCGCCCCACCCATGGCCGCATCTCCTTCGAGGGGGTCTGCGTGCAGGCGCCGAGCTTCGACACGGCCGGCTGGTTCGCCCGCGACGCCGGGGCCTTCGCGCGCGCCGGCGCCGTGCTGCTGGGCGAGCCGGCGGCAGCACCGGGGCAGGGGCCGCTTCTGCTGGCCGAGGACGCCTTCGCGCTGGCCGATGAGGCCGTGCAGGCGGCGCTGCGGCCGCAGGCGGCCCGGGTGGCGGCGCTGCTCGGCGGTGCCCCTCGGCCCATGGCCCTGGGCGAGCCCGGGGAGCTGGCGGCATGGGGCTCCCAGCGCGCCGTGCTGCAACGCGCCGAGGGCTGGCAGACCTTCCGCGACTGGATCGATCGGGTGAATCCGCGCCTGGCCTTCAGCGTGGCGCGCAACCTGGGGATCGGCGCCGCGCTGACGGAGGCGCAGATCGCCCTGGCCGCCGCGCTGCGGCACCGGGTGCGGGAGCGGGCGCGGGCCCTGCTGGACGGAGGCGCCATTCTCTGCATCCCCAGCACGCCCTTCACCGCGCCGCCGCTCGGCCTGCCGCTGCATGCGCTGGACGCGCTGTCGGACCGCATCGGCCTGCTGACCTCCTTCGCCGGGCTGACGGGCGTGCCGCAGCTCAGCCTGCCGCTGGGGCAGGTGGCCGGCAAGCCGGTGGGCCTGTCGCTGCTCGCCTGGCGCGGCCAGGATGCGCGGCTGCTCGGCATCGCCCGCGCCCTGGCGGGCTGAGGGCGGAAGCCGGAGGAGGGGCCCGGCGCCGCGCCATCGCCCGGCGCGGCGCCGGCCCGCCCTCAGCCGCGCCGCACCCCCCAAGGGTAGGGCATGCTGCCCTGGACGAAGCCGGACAGGTCGCTCCGGTAGGCGGTGCGGGCGACGAACTGGCCGAGCGGAATGGTGGCCACCTCGTCCTGGGCCAGCTTGTTGACCTGGTCGGCCAGGGACTTGCGGGCATCCTCGTCCGGCGCCGCCAGCCAGGCCTGGATCATCGCCTCCATGCGCGGGCTCTCGTACCAGCCGAACCAGCCCGCCGCGCCGGTGCCCTTCACCAGCGAGGACACGCCCGGATTGGCATAGGCCATGGCCGAGCCATAGGTGTGGAAGATGCTCCAGCCGCCACGCTCCACCGGCTCGCGGCTGACGCGGCGCTGCACCACCGTGCCCCAGTCCGTGTCCGCCAGCTCCACGTTCATCCCGATCTGCCGCAGCCGTTCGGCGGTGAGCTGGCCATGCGGGCCGATCAGCGGGAAGTCGGTGGGATTGATGATGACCACCTTCTCGCCCTTGTAGCCGGATTCCGCCAGCCGCGCCCTGGCGCGGTCCAGGCTGCGGGGCGGCCGGGCCAGCTCGGAGAGGTCCTCCGTGCCGTAGGGCGTGCCGCAGGGAAAGAGGCTGCGGCACTCCCGCCAGAGCGACCTGTCCTGCCCGATGGTCACCTGCATGTAGTCCGCCTGGTTCACCGCCAGCGCCACGGCCTGCCGCGTGCGGAGGTCGTTGAACGGCGCCTGCAGGTGGTTCAGCCGCATCAGGCTCATGAAGCCGGCGGGAAAGAGCGTGTCGAGCCGGATGTTGCGGTTGCGCTGCAACGTGGGGAGCAGGTCGTTCAGCGGCTGCTCCACCCAGTCCACCTCGCCCGCCTGCAGGGCCGCCGCGGCGGTCGCGGGGTCGGGCATGATGTGCCATTCGACGCGGCCGAAATGCGCGACCTTGCCGCCGCTGGCCCAGTCCGGCGCTTCCTGGCGCGGCTGGTAGCCCTCGAACTTCGTGTAGACGGCGCGGCTGCCGGCGACGAACTCATCCGCCCTGAAGCGGAACGGGCCCGAGCCCACCACCTCGCCGACCTGTGCGTTGGCATCCGTCCGCGCCAGGCGCTCCGGCATGATGAAGGCGACATTGGCATCCGGCTTGGCGATGGCGTCGAGCAGCATGGGGAAGGGCTGCGTCAGGCGGATCTCCACCGTGCGGTCATCGGCCGCGCCCCAGCGCTCCACCACCCTGGCAAGTAGCTGCCCGAAGGGATCGCGCCTCGACCAGCGCTCCAGGCTCGCCGCCGCGTCCCGCGCGCGCACCGGCTCACCATCGTGGAAGCGCAGGCCTTCGCGCAGGCGGATGCGCCAGAGGCGGCCATCGTCCGAGACGGTGTGGCCCTCCGCCATCTGCGGCTGCGGCTTCTGCGCGCCGTTCACCGCATAGAGCGTGTCGTACACATGGTAGCCGTGGATCTGGGTGACGATGGCGGAGGTCCAGATCGGGTCCAGCGCCGTGAGGTTGGCCTGCGGCACGAAGCGCAGCGTGCCGGCGCGCGCGCCCTGGGCGAGGCCTGGCGCTGCGAGCGGCGGCAAGGCGAGGGCAAGGCCCCCAAGCCCGGTTGCCTGGAGGAGCGAACGGCGTCGCATGGCGTGTTCCTTCCCTGGTCCGCCTCCCCTGTTTCATGCCGGGGGCGGTTCCCGCCGAGGCTAGGCAACGCCGCGCCGCAGGGTCAAGGAATGGCGACTGGTCTTGACGGCTCCTGACCGGCGCCATACCGTGGTCATACCAGTTGGCCCAGGAATGGCCCGGAGAAGGAATTTGGAGGAAGCGCTGCGCATCGTCCGCCCCGAGGAGGCAGGCGCCAGGGGGTTCGGCAAGGTCTTCGCCTTCCTGCGCGAGCAGTTGCTGAACGGCACCATCCGCCCTGGCGACCGGCTCATCGCGGAGCGCGAGCTGGCCGTGCAGCTCGGCGTCAGCCGACCCGTGCTGCGCGAGGCGCTGCGGGCCCTGGCCATGCTCGGCGTGGTGGAGATCCGCCAGGGCATGGGCACGGTGGTGCGCCGCCCGGACGTCTCGGTGCTGGGCGAGTTCTTCACCTTCGTGCTGGCGCAGCATTCCGACATCACCGACGACGTGATGCAGGCCCGTATCGCCATCGAGTGCCAGGCGGTGCGGCTGGCCTGCCAGCGCGCCCAGGAATCCGACTTCAACCGCCTGCGCGAGGCGCTGGAGCGGATCGAGTCCACGATCGACGAGCCGGTGGCCGGCGGGCTCGCCGATTTCGCCTTCCACCAGCTGCTGGTGGAGGCGGCGCACTCGGCCACGCTGCGCAGCGTCTACAGCGCCATCAGCGACCTGCTGACCCGCTCGCACATCGCGCGGCGCGAGGTGGTGCGCGTCAGCCCCGAGATGCGCGCGCACCTGGTCGAGGACCACCGCCGCATCTTCATCGCGCTGCTCTCGCGCGACGAGCGGCAGGTGGACGAGACGCTGCGCGAGCACTTCGCCATCGGCCACGAATTCCGTCTCAGGAACGCCATGGAGGCCGCGCGGCGGCCCGTGGCGCCGCAGGAGAACACCCCATGAAGATCGTCATCGGCAGCGATCATGCCGGCTTTCCGCTGAAGGCGGACGTCATCGCCCATGTCCGCGCGCTCGGCCACGAGGTGCAGGATGTCGGCTCCCACACGCCGGACCCGGTGGACTTCCCCGACATCGCCCGCGCCGTGTGCGACACGGTGCGCAAGGGCGGCGCCGAGCGCGGCCTGCTGGTCTGCGGCACGGGCGTCGGCGCCGTCATCGCCGCCAACAAGATGCGCGGCATCCGCGCCGCCGTCTGCCACGACGCCCATTCCGCCCACCAGTCGGTGGAGCATGACGACGTGAACGTCATGTGCATCGGCGCGCAGATCGTCGGCCCCTGGCTGGCGCGCGACCTGGTGGCGAGCTTCCTGGACGCGAAGTTCGACGCCAACGAGGACCATGTGCGCCGCGTGCAGAAGCTGCACGCCATGGAGAACGAGGACTGATCCGCTGCCTGCGGCAGGGCGGCAGAGGGAAGGAAACGGAATGACGGGAACCGTCGGATTCATCGGCCTCGGCACGATGGGCTGCGACATGGCGCGCAACCTGCTCAAGGCCGGATACCGCGTGCGGGGCCATGACCTGCGCGCCGATGCGGCGCGGGCCATGGCGGCGGAGGGCGTGGTGCCCGCCGCCAGCGTGGCCGAGGCCGCCGCGGGCGCCGACATCGTCGTGACCATGCTGCCCGACACGCCGCATGTGCAGGCGGTGGTGCTGGGCGAGGGCGGGCTGCTGTCCAGCCCTCCGGCCGGGCGGCTGGTGGTGGACATGAGCACCATCGCGCCCACCGCCGTGCGCGAGATGCATGCGCGGCTGAAGGCGGCTGGCATCGGCTTCGTGGACGCGCCGGTCTCGGGCGGGCCGCAGGGGGCCAGGGCCGGCACGCTGAGCATCATGGCGGGCGGCGACGCGGAGGATTTCGCCCGCGCCCGCCCGGTGCTGGCGGCGATGGGCACCACCATCAACCATGTGGGCGAAAGCGGCGCGGGCCAGACGGTGAAGCTGTGCAACCAGCTCATCTGCGGCATCAACCTGCAGGCGGTGTGCGAGGCGATCGCGCTCGGCCGCGCCGCCGGCGTGGACCTTGCGCAGATGCGCGAGGTGCTGCTGGGCGGCTCCGCCGCCTCCTGGATGCTGGACCGGCTTGGCCCGGCCATGATCGAGAGCCAGACGGCGGCGGGCTTCCGCATCGACCTGATGCTGAAGGACCTGCGCCTGGTGCGCGAGCTGGCCGATGCCCTGTCCGTGCCGCTGCCCGGCACCGCGCTGGTGACGACGCAGTATGTCGAGGCGCGGGCGCATGGCGAGGGCGGCAACGGCAACCAGGCGCTGTTCAAGGTCTATGACCGCATGACGAACCAAGCCGCGGCCTGAGCCAGATGGGAGCGCGGCCATGAATCTCCGCCTGGATTTCGGCGTCGTCCTGGAGCGCTGGCCGCTGTTCCTGGACGGCGCCTGGATGACGCTGCAACTGGCGGTGCTGGCGACGCTGTTCGGCTTCGCCCTTGGCGCGCTCTGCGCCGTGGGGCGGCGCAGCGGCCCGCCCTGGCTGGCCAAGCTCTGCGGCGGCTATGTCGAGGCGATCCGCAACACGCCGCTGCTGGTGCAGATCTTCCTGGTGTATTTCGGCCTGGCCAGCCTCGGCTTCTCGCTGTCCGCCTTCACCGTCGCGGCGCTGGCGCTGACCATCAATGTTGGCGCCTATACCACCGAGATCATGCGCGCGGGCTTCGACTCCATTCCCCGCGGGCAGCTGGAGGCGGGGGAGTGCCTCGGCCTTTCCCAGCGGCAGGTCTACTGGCACGTGCTGCTGCTGCCGGCGATGGAGCGCGTCTATCCGGCGCTGACCAGCCAGTTCGTGCTGCTGATGCTGGCCTCCTCCGTCACCTCGCAGATCTCGGCGGAGGAGCTGACGGCGGTGGCCAACTACATCCAGTCCGACACCTACCGCGCCTTCGAATCCTACATCACCGTGGCGCTGTTCTACCTGGCGCTGTCCTTCGTCATGCGGCTGGGCTTCTGGGGGCTGGGGCTGGTCCTCTTCCCGCGCCGCCGCCGCCTCGGCACGCCGCTGTGAGGATGACGCCATGATCGCGACCCAACTCGGCGCCACGCATCTCCAGTTCCTGCTCCAGGGCGCGCTCTGGACGGTGGTGCTCTCCGCCATCGCGCTGGTGGGCGGCGGCTTGCTGGGCTTCCTGGTGGCGCTGTGCCGAGTTTCCGGCAGCCGCGCGGTCCGCCTCGCCTCCGGCGCCTATGTGCAGGTGGTGCAGGGCACGCCGCTGCTGGTCATCATGTTCCTGGTGTTCTTCGGCCTGCCGCCGCTCGGCCTGAATGTCTCGCCGCTCGCCGCCGCCAGCGCCTCGCTGATCCTCTATGTCAGCGCCTATATGGGCGAGATCTGGCGCGGCTGCATCGAGTCCGTGCCGAAGCCGCAATGGGAGGCCGCCGAGTGCCTGGCGATGAGCCGCACCCAGCGCATGTTCCACGTGGTGCTGCCGCAGGCGGTGCGCATCGCCACGCCGCCCACCGTGGGCTTCCTGGTGCAGATCATCAAGAACACCTCGCTCGCCTCCGTCGTCGGCTTCGTCGAGCTGGCGCGCGCCGGGCAGATCATCAACAACAGCCTGTTCGAGCCTTTCCTGGTCTACCTCATCATCGCGCTGCTCTACTTCGCGATGTGCTACCCGCTCTCCCGCTGGAGCCGGCGGCTCGAACGCAGGACCGGCTTTGCGCGCCGGCAGCAGGTGGTGTCCCCATGAGCCAGCCTCTCCCCTCCTCCGCCGCGCCCGTCGTGTCGCTGCGCGACGTGCACAAGAGCTTCGGCAGCCTCAAGGTGCTGGACGGCGTCTCCTTCGAGGTGCCGCGCGGCGAGGTCATGGCGATCATCGGCCGCAGCGGCTCCGGCAAGAGCACGGCGCTACGCTGCATCGACCGGCTGGAAACCATCGAGTCCGGCGAGATCATCGTCTGCGGCCACCGCGTCAGCGACCCGAAGCTGCCGCTGCGCGCGCTGCGGCTCGATGTCGGCATCGTTTTCCAGAGCTACAACCTGTTCCCGCACCTCACCATCGAGGAGAACATCTGCCTCGCCCCGGTGACGGTGAAGGGCAAGCGCCGCGCGGAGGCGCGCGAGACGGCGCGCCGCGTGCTGGGGCAGGTCGGGCTGGGCGACAAGCTGGATTCCTATCCCGAGCAGCTCTCGGGCGGCCAGCAGCAGCGCGCCGCCATCGCCCGCAGCCTGGCGATGGAGCCGCAGGTGATGCTGTTCGATGAGGTGACCTCGGCCCTCGATCCCGAGCTGACGGGCGAGGTGCTGCGCGTCATCGAGCAGCTCGCCGCCGGCGGCATGACGATGGTGATGGTGACGCACGAGATGGGCTTCGCCCGCCGCGTCGCCGACCGCATCGTGTTCATGCACCAGGGCAAGGTGTGGGAGACCGGCCCGGCCGGCATCCTCGACGCGCCGGAGACGGCCGAGCTGCGGCAGTTCGTCGGCAGCGGGCTTTGAGTTCCAGATCCAAGAAACGGGAGACCTCTGAGATGACCCATGTCACACGCAAGCAGTTCCTGGGCGGCGGCGCCGCGCTGGCCGCGCTCGTCGCGCTGGGGGGCCGCCCCGCCCGCGCCGACCAGCTCGACGACATCATGCGCGCCAGGAAAATCCGCGTGGCCACCGACCTCGCCATCCCGCCCTCCGGCATGATGAGCCCGCAGATGGAGCCGATCGGCTCCGACGTGGAGGTGGCGCGGCTGCTGGCCAAGGATTGGGGCCTGGAGCTCGAATTCGTGCAGACCACGGGCGCCACGCGCATCCCGAACCTGCAGACCAACAAGGCGGACATCATCATCTCCACCCTGTCCGTCACGCCGGAGCGGGCACGCGTCATCGCCTTCTCGAAGCCCTATGCGGCGCTGCAATCCGTGGTGGGCGGTGCGCGCGACCTGCCGGTGAAGGGCTTGGCCGACCTGCGCGGCCGCGCCGTCACCGTCACCCGCGGCACGACGCAGGACACCGAGCTGACGGGCCTCGCGCGCGAGCACAACTTCCGCGTCGTCCGCTATGACGACGACGCCACCATGGTGACGGCGGCGGTGAGCGGGCAGGCGGAGATGGTGGCGACCTCGGCCACCATCGTGGCGCAGATCGGCCAGCGCATCCCGGCCAGGAACTTCGAGCCCAAGTTCGTGCTGCGCAACTTCGACCTCGCCATGGGGCTGCGCCAGGGCGAGACGGCGCTGATGGAGAAGGTCAACGCCTGGATCGACGAGAACATCCGCAACGGCAAGCTGAACGCCATCTACAAGAAGTACCACGGCGCCGAGCTGCCCGAGCACATGCGCGGCGCGGGCGCGTGATCCACACTCTCCGGGGCGGCGTGGCATGATCCTTGTCTTCGGCTCGATCAACCTCGACCTGGTGGCGCGGGTGCGTGCCATCCCCCGCCCCGGGGAGACGGTGCTGTCGGAGCGGTACGACCTCTCCTTCGGCGGCAAGGGCGCCAACCAGGCGGTGGCCGCAGCCCGCGCCCGGCGCGACGCGGCGCTGGCGGTGCGCATGGCCAGCGCCGTGGGCGAGGACGATTTCGGCCGCTCGGCGCTGGACAACCTGGCGCGCAACGGCGTGGACATCGCGGCGGTGCGCAAGGTGGCCCTGCCCACGGGCTGCGCCTTCATCACCGTGAGCGAGGCGGGGGAGAACGCCATCACCGTGGCGAGCGGCGCCAACCTCGCCGTGTCCAGCGACGCGCTGCCGGATGCGCTGCTGGATGGCGTGCGGGTGCTGGTGCTGCAGATGGAGGTGCCGCCGGCCGAGGCGCTGGCGGTGGCCCGTCGGGCCCGCGCGCGGGGCGCCCGCGTGCTGCTGAACCTCGCCCCCGCCCCGGGCGAGGCGGAGGCCGCGCTGCTGCCGGAGCTTCTGGCGGAAACCGACCTGCTGGTGGCGAACGAGCACGAGGCGCTCACCGCCCTGGCGCTGCTGGGCGAAACCGAGACCGATGCCGCCGCCGCCATGCGCCGCCTCGCCGCGCGGTGCGGGGAAGGGGGCATCGTCACCCTCGGCCGCGCCGGGGCGGTGGCCTGCACCACCACCGGCGAGACGCTGCGCGCCGCCGCGCTCCCCGTCCAGGCGGTGGACACCACGGGTGCCGGCGACACCTTCATGGGCATCCTGGCCGCCGCGCTGGCGGAGGGCATGGCCCTGGCGCCCGCGCTTTCGCGCGCCTGCGCCGGGGCTTCCCTGGCCTGCCTCAGCCCCGGCGCGCAGCAGGGCATGCCCCTCTGCGCCGAGCTGGACAGGCTGGCCTAGCGCGGTCCCCGCCGCGCCGGGCTTGCGCGCCGCGCCGTTCGGGGCAGGATGCCGGGGCAACGGAACGGAGCGGGCGGAATGCGGGTGATCGTCGTCGGCGCGGGCATCCTGGGGGCCAGCGCGGCCTATCACCTGGCGGCAGGCGGCGCCGAGGTCGTCATCCTCGACCCGATGCTGGAAGGGCGCGCGACGGCGGCGGGGGCGGGCATCGTCTGCCCCTGGTCCTCGCGCGTGACGGACCCGGACTGGTACCGCCTGTCCGGCGGCGGTGCGCGCGACTACCCCATGCTGGTGGTGCAGCTCGCCGAGGATGGCGAAACCGATCTCGGCTACCGTCGCGTGGGGGCCCTGTGCATCGCGGGCGACGAGGGCGGCCTCGACGAGACGGAGGCCCGCATCCGCGCCCGCATGGCGGAGGCGCCCGAGGCGGGGGCGCTGTCCCGCCTGCCGCCGGCGGAAGCGCGGGCCTTGTTCCCGCCGCTGCGGCCGGAGGAGCCGGCGCTGCATCTGAGCGGCGCGGCGCGGGTCGATGGCAGGTTGCTGGCGGCGGCCCTGCTGCGCGCGGCGCAGCGCCGCGGCGCCGTGGCGCACCGGGACGTGGTGGTGGGGCTGCTCGCGGAGGGCGGCCGGGTGCGCGGCGCGCGCACGGCGGGCGGCGTGTTCGAGGGCGACGCGGTGCTGCTCGCCGCCGGGGCCTGGGCGCCGCCCCTGCTGGCGCCGCTCGGGCTGGAACTCGCGGTGCAGCCGCAGCGCGGGCAGATCCTGCATCTTCTGCTGCCCGGGCAACAGACGCGGGACTGGCCCGTGCTGCTGCCGATGAGCCACCACTACCTGCTGGCCTTCGACGATTCCCGCGTGGTGGTGGGCGCCACGCGCGAGCTGGGCTCGGGCTTCGACCACCGGCTGACGGCGGGCGGCGTGATGCAGGTGTTGCGGCAGGCGCTCGACGTGGCACCCGGCCTGGCCGGCGCGACGCTGCACGAAATGCGCATCGGCATGCGGCCGATGGGGCCGGACCTGAAGCCGCTGCTCGGCCCCGTGCCGGGGGTCGAGGGGCTGGTCATCGGCAATGGGCTGGGCGCGGGCGGGCTGACCATGGGGCCCTATGCCGGGCGGCTGCTGGCGCAGCATCTGCTGCGCGGCGCGGCCGAGATCTCCCTGGCGCCCTACGATCCGCGGCGCGGCTGAGGGCGCGCCGCTTCAGGCGGCGGAACGCCCCTGTTCCCCTTCGCGCTCCTGAAGCTCCCGCAGCGCATCGGACAGGCAGATGCGGTTCCGCCCCGCCCGCTTGGCGGCGTAGAGGGCGCGGTCGGCCTCCGAGTACAGCGCGTCGAAGCCGCACTGGCGGCCGATCGCGGCGCCCGCGGAAAGGGTGACGAGCACGGCCTGCCCGTCGGCCACCATGGGCCCCGCCGCGAACTGCCCGAGCATCGCCTCCAGCCGTTCCAGCACCTCGCGCGAGGGGGTGGTGCTGGAGATGAAGGCGAACTCCTCGCCCCCCATCCGCCCCAGCAGCCCGAACGGCCCGAGCGCCTCCTCCATCCTGCGGCTGGCGGCGCACAGCAGGGCATCGCCCACGCGGTGGCCATGCGTGTCGTTGACGCGCTTGAAGTTGTCGATGTCGAGGATCACCAGCACCATCCAGGCGGCGTCCCCGCGCTCCGCCGCCTCCATCAGGGCACGGCGGTTGGGCAGGCCTGTGAGCGGGTCGGTGCGGCTGATCCGCTCCAGGTCGCGCCGCGATTCCGCCAGCGCCAGGTGGGCGCGCCCGATCCAGCCGAGGATCGGGATGGCGACCACCAGCGCCACGAACACCGTCACCACCCAGGAGCGCAGGGCGGTGGTCCAGTCGATGAAGAAGACCATCTGGTTGATGACATCGAGCAGCAGCGCCCCGACCACCGCGGCGGCCGTGGCGCTGGCGACATAGCGGCGCAGGCCCCGCTGGTCCTGGATGTCGGGAGCGATGATCAGCCTCAGAGGGCCCCGCATGGTCATGAAACCCTCCGCGCATTGGGAGGGGCTGTTAACACATATTCGTGCGCGCCCGCCATTCCTGGCGCACGAAAAGGCGAGGCTTGCCAGGGAACGAGGAAAGTGACCAAGCAGGCCAGGCCCAATCCCGCGCTGAGGAGGCAGCCCTGCACAGCCGCCAGAACCCGGACATGACCATCTTCCCCGCCGGAGAAGGCCAGGCGCCGCCGGCCCCGCCCTATACGGACTGGCTGCGGCACCGGCTCACCATCAGCGGCCCGGCCGAGGCCATGGCCCGGTTCCGCGCCGCCGCGGCCGGCTCAGGGCTGATCCCGTGGGTGCTCGACCTCGGGCGGATGGAGGAGGACTGGCGCCTCCAGCTGCTGGCGCCGCGCGAGGGCGAGCCGGCGATCAGCCCGAGCGGCGCCCGCATCCTGTCCCGCCGGCTGCGGGACGCGGCGGCGGCCAACCACCAGGCGGCCCTGGCGCGCGCCGCGACGGACCGGAGCTGCCCCTTCGACCTGCACCGCCTGGTGCCCCTCCCGCCCGCCATCCTGGCGCTGGGGCCGGACGATGCCGAGGCGCGGCGCTGGCTCTGGGCGCATTGGGGCACCACGCGGGCGCTGCGCCATGTCCGCGCCCTGCCGGGCATGGAGGATGCCCGCAGCACCCGGACGGACCGCATGGCGGTGGAGTTCTGGTCGGCCGACTGGTCGCCCTGGCGCGCCCTGCTGCGGCTGCGCCGGGACTGGCCCCCGCTGGTGTGGGACCTGCGGCCCGACTACCAGCGGGGCGGGGAGGACGCCGCCCCGGCCGGGCGCGGGCGCAGGCGGCGCTGACCGGCCTCAGTCGATGCGGATGTCGGCCTTGCGCGCCACCTCGCCCCAGCGCGCCGTCTCGGCGGCGACGAAGCGGCGGAACTCCTCCGGCGCGCTGCCCACCGGAGTGATGCCGAGATCCTTCAGCCGGCCGGACACCGCCGGGCCGTGCAGGGCCGCCACGGCCTCCTTGTGCAGGCGGGCGACAATGGCGGGCGGGGTCGCCGCGGGCGCGAAGAAGCCGTGCCAGGAGAGGCTCTCGAAGCCGGGCACGACGCTGGCCACCGTCGGGATCTCGGGCGCCACGGCGCTGGGCTCGGTGGAGGTGACGCCGAGGATGCGCAGCTTGCCTTCCCGCGCGAAGGGCAGCACGGAGGAGAGGTTGTCGAAGGCCATCGGCACCTCGCCGGTTAGCAGCGCCGTCGTCACCTGCCCGCTGCCGCGATAGGGGACGTGCTCGATCCGGGTGCCGGTGAGCTGCGCGAAAAGCGAGCCCGCCAGGTGGATCGAGGTTCCGACGCCGGAGGTGGCGTAGCTGGCCTCGCCGGGCTTGGCCTTGAGCTGCGCGATCAGCTCCTGGAGGTTGCGGGCGGGATTGCTGTTGCTCACCGCCAGCGCGTTGGGCTGCGAGGCGAGCTGCGTGATCGGCGCGAAGTCCTTCTGCACGTCATAGGGCATCTTCGGGTAGATGCCCGGATTGATGGCGTGGCTGCTGATGGTGCCGAGGCAGAAGGTGTAGCCGTCGGGCGTGGCGCGGGCGCAGGCCTCGCTGCCGATGTTGCCGCCCGCGCCGGGCCGGTTCTCCACCACGATGGGCTGGCCGAGCGCCTTGCTCATCTCCTGCCCCACCAGCCGGGCGAGCGTGTCCGAGGTGCCGGCGGCGAAGGGGACGATCAGCCGGATCGGCTGGGTCGGGTAGGCCGGCGCCTGCGCCCGCGCGGGGGCCGGCGCCGAGGCCAGGCCAGCCGGCAAGGCGAGCAGGGACAGCAGGGCAAGGCTCAGGCCGCGGCGGGACTGGCTGGGCATGGGCGGTTCCTCCTCGTGGTGCCGTTGGCGGCACGCATTGCTGGGATCGCGCGCAACAGGCGCGGCATCTCGGCGTCAAACTGATATATTAGATTTTTGGCGTCAAGCCTTCCGTGGCCCCGCGGCCGTGCCTTTGCTAAGGCTCCTGCCATGCGCCTCCCGCCCGCACCGCCCCTCGACATCCGGCCCGATGCTGGCGGCCTCGCCACGCTGGCGCCGATGGGCCGGCGCCGCTCCGCCGCCGAGAGCGCCTATGAATCGCTGCGCGCGGCGGTGATCTCGCTGGCGCTGCCGCCCGGTACGGCCATCTCGCGCGCCGCCGTCGCGGCGCGGCTCGGCGTCAGCCAGACACCGGTGCGGGAGGCGCTGATCCGGCTGCAGGAGGAAGGGCTGATCGCGGTGGTGCCGCAATCGGCCACGCGCGTGGCGCGGATCGACACCGCCAGCGCCCGCGAGGCGAGCTTCCTGCGGCAGGCGGTGGAGCTGGCGGTGGTGCGCCGCCTGGCGGAGGCGCCGCCGCCCGGCCTCGAGGAGGCGTTGCGCGCCGAGCTGGCGCGGATGCGCGCCAGCGGCGACGAGGACGGCTTCACCGCCGCCGATGAGGCGTTCCACGGCGTGCTCTGCGCGGCCGCCGGGGTGCCCGGGCTGCATGAGCTGGTGCGCAGCCGCAGCGGCCACCTCGACCGGCTGCGCCGGCTGCACCTGCCAAGCCCCGGCAAGGCCGAGGCCGTGCTGCGCCAGCATGAGGAACTGGCGGCCGCCATCCTGCGGCGGGACCCGGCGGAAGCCGAGCGGCTGCTGCGGGACCACCTCTCCAACACCTTCGCCGAGCTGGCCCGCATCCGCGAGCGCTTCCCCGACTATTTCTGAACGCCCTCCGCGCCGGCAGCCGGGTGCGGACTGCGCGTTTCCAGGGCATTTCCGCCGCGCGCGGCGGCGATGCCCCCGCCCGCGCCGATTGCCGCGCCTCCTGATCTCTGTTCATCATGGGGAAACACTCGTTCAGGAGGCTTCCCATGGATTTCCGGATCTCCCGCCGGGCGGTGCTGGCCGGCTCCGCCCTCGCCCTGCCGGCCCTCCGCCGCGCCTCCGCGCAGCAGACGCTGGAATTCGTCGCGGGCTCGCTGGGCGGCGGGTGGTACACCATGGCCGCCGGCGTCGCCGCGCTGGTGCGCGACGAGAACCCCGAGATCCAGATCCGCGTCGTGCCGGGCGGCGGCCTCGCCAACCCGACGCGCGTCAACAACGGCCAGAGCCAGATGGGCTGGGGCATCGACGCCTTCACCGCCGCCGCGGCGCGGGGCGAGGAGCCCTACAAGGCCAAGCATGAGCGGCTGCGCTCGCTCGGCACCGGCTACTCGCCCACCGAGCACAACTTCCTCCGCCGCGCCGATGGCGGCCCGGCCGACATGAAGGCGATCCTGACGCAGAAGGGGGTCCGCATCGGCTGCCCGCAGCGCTCCTCGACCGACGAGATGACGCTGCAGCGCATCCTGAAGTTCTACGGCACCTCGCCCGAGAAGATCCGCGACGAGGGGGGCCGCTACCTCAACGGCTCCTACAACGACATCGCCGGCGCCTTTGGCGACGGGCAGGTGGATTATCTCTACGCGGCGCTGGCCAAGCCCGCCGCCATCCTCACCGAGATCGGCCAGGGGCGGCGCCAGGCGAAGCTGGTGGAGTTCCCGGCCGATGTGCGCAAGCACCTGATCGACACCTACGCCTACAACCAGGGCGTGATCCCCGCCGGCACCTATCCGGCGCTCCAGGACGCCGACGTGCCGGTGACCACCATGGACAGCGTCATCCTGGTGCACGACACGCTGCCCGACGCCGTGGCCTATGCCGTGACGCGCACCCTCATCAGGGCCAAGGGCGCGCGGCTGACGCAGATCCATGCCTCGATGGGCGCCTATGACCCGGCCGTCGCCTGGAAGTATGCCGGCGTGCCGCTGCATCCGGGCGCCGAGCGCGCCTACCGGGAAGCCGGCGTGATGCAGGGCTGAGGCCGCGTGCGCCAGCTTCGCGGACCGCTCGGCGTCATCCTCCCGGCCTGGCTGGCCGGGGTGGTGGCGCTGCACCTCTATTTCGGCGGCTTCGGCTTCCCCGAGCCGATCGCCATGCGCGGCTTCCACCTGCTGGCCTTCGTGCCGCCCATCTTCCTGCTCTGGCCGGCCCGCGCCTCCAGCCCGAAGGAACGGCCCAGCGTCATCGACTGGCTCTGGGCCTTGCTGGCGGCGGCGCCGCATCTCTGGGTCTGGCTGAACGCCGCCGCCGTGTCCGACCGGATGGAGTATGTCGATCCCTTCGGGCCGGAGATGGTGGTCCTCTCCATCCTCGCCATCGTCACCCTGCTGGAGGCAACGCGGCGGGCGGTGGAGCCGGGGCTGGCGGTGATGGTGCTGGTCAGCATCGGCTACATGGCCTTCGGCCACCACCTTCCGGGCGTGCTGAACACGCGGCCCTTCAGCCTGGAGGAGATCCTGGAGGCCTCCTGGCTGGTGCCGACGGCGGGCGGCATCTATGGCCCGCTCACCGGCATCGTCGCCACCACCATCGCGGTGTTCATCACCTTCGGCGCCTTCATGCAGGGCAGCGGCACGGGGCGGCTGTTCAGCAATCTCGGCGCGGCGGCGGCCGGGCGCTACACGGCGGGGCCGGCCAAGGTGTCGGTCATCACCTCCGGGCTGTTCGGCACCATGAGCGGCTCCTCCGTGTCCAACGTGATCACCACCGGCGCCATGACCATCCCGCTGATGAAGCGGATCGGCTACCCGGCGGCGGTCGCGGGCGGCATCGAGAGCGCGGCCAGCGTCGGCGGCGCGCTGATGCCGCCGGTGATGGGCGCGGCCGCCTTCGTGATGGCCGAGATCACCAACATCGCCTATGGCGAGATCGTCATCGCCGCCACGCTGGGCGCTGTCCTCTACTTCTTCGCCATCTATGTCGCGGTGCATTTCGAGGGGAAAAAGCTCGGCGTCACCGCCATGGCCGAGGCCGACATCCCGCCCTGGCGCGAGGTGCTGGCCGATTGCCACCTGCTGCTGCCCATCGCCGTGCTGGTCTGGCTGATGATGGAGCGGTGGAGCGGCAACTTCGCCGCCTTCTGCGCCACCATGGCGATGATCGCCGTGGCCATGTTGCGTGGCCGCACCCGCATGTCGCCGCGCGCCATCTTCAATAGCCTGGTGCAGGCGGGGCTGACCATGGCGCCGCTGGCGGTGGCCATCGCCGGCGCCGGCATCGTCGTCTCGGCGCTGACGGCCACCGGCATGGTGGTGGCCTTCGGCGGCATCATCAAGGAACTGGCGGGCGGATCGCTGCCGCTCCTGCTGGTGCTGCTGGCGCTCACCGTGCTGGTGCTGGGCATGGGGCTGCCCACCACCCCCTCCTACATCATCGCCGCCGCCATCGGCGTGCCGCAGCTGATGGAGATGGGGGTCGGCATGCTGCCGGCGCACCTGTTCCTGTTCTACTTCGCCGTGCTGGCCGACGCGACGCCGCCCGTGGCCGCCGCCGCCTTCGCCGCCGCCTCGGTGGCCAAGGCGCCGCCGACGCTGACCAGCCTGCACGCCTCCCGCTTCGGCATCGCCGGCTTCACCGTGGGCTTCGCCTTCGTCTACGACCCCGGCATCATGATGCAGGGCAGCCTGCTCGACATCCTTCTGGCCTTTTCCGTGCAGCTGGCGGCGCTGACGGCGCTGACCGCCGCCTATGCCGGCTTCCTCGCCGGGCCGCTCGGGCCGGTGCTGCGGCTGGCGCTGGGCGCCTCGGGGCTCGTCGCGGCCTTTCTCCACGTCCTGCCCGCCCCGGGGCGGCTGGCCGTGGTGGTGGCGGTGCTGGCCCTGTGCTGGGGGGTCAGCCGGCTGGCGCGGCCGGTGCCGGCCGGGAGCGCCGCGCCGGGGGCGCCGCCCGGCTAGAGCGTTTTCCGTGGGCCCTGGCTCGCCCCGATGCTCCAGGCCCTTGTCTTCTCAGGCATCTCCACCCGTTCGGGCAGTTCCGCCCGGGCGGGACCTGCTCTGGCGGTCCAGCGCCGGGTCCTGCTCCGTGGGCGGGACAGGAGGTGTGGCGTCCCTCCCGGCCACGACCTTTCCGGGCGCCCCAGCGGGCAGGCGCCCCGCCTCCAGCCAGTGGCGGGCCAGCGGCCACAGGCTGTCCCGGAAGCGGTCATGGAAGAAGGCGAAGTGCCCGATCGCGGCCGCCCCGACCATGCCCGGCGCGATGCGCAGATGGGTGCGCGGGCTGGCGCAGTAGTAGCCCAGCAGGCGCTCGATGGCGGGGATGGTGCCGAACGGGTCGTCGGTCAGGCTGATGGCCAGGATCGGCGCGCCCACCCGCGCGAAGCGGTCCGGCAGCCCGGCGCCGCCCCGCAGCGTGCGCTCGAAGCGGGCGCCCATCCGGCTCCAGTCCCGCGCCACGCCGGCGGGGGTGTCCTCCATCCAGCCCAGCCGGCGTGCCGGGACGTAGCCGAGGAGCCCCGCCAGCGCCGGCATCGCCACATGCCAGCGCAGCAGCATGCGCAGGCGGGCGCGGGCCTCGTAGTCGCGCCAATGGGCATATTGCGCCCCCACCGTGACGATGCGCCGCAGCCTTTGCGCCGATGGCGCCAGCCCCAGCGCGAAGCCGCCGATGGAATGCGCCACCACATCGACGGGGCGACCGGGGAAGCGCGCCATGGCGGTGCGCAGCGCCGCCTCCAGGTCGAGCTCCCCCCAGTCCCGCCAATCCGCCCGGAAGCCCCGCAGCCGGCGGGGCCGCGATTCGCCGATGCCGCGGTAGTCGAAGGTCAGCACGTCGAAGCCGGCGGCGGCGAGGAAAGCGGCGAAGCGGCCGTAGTAGCGGCTGCGCACGGAGGTGGCGGGGCCGATCACCACGACGGAACGCGCCGGCCCCGCGGCGCCGGCGGGCCAGTGATGGCCGCCCAGCACCACCCCGTCCGCCGCCAGGATGCGCAGCGGCTCGGCCTCCAGGGTCCGCGCCATGGCCATTCGCCTCCCCGATCACCCACCCGCCACATTCCTTCGCATGGCGGCGGGAAGCGGCCAAGGCGCCACGGCATGCGGGCCACAAGGGGCGGGGGCTCAGAGCATGGGGCGCCCGCCGGTCACCGGGATCAGCGCGCCGCTCATGTAGCTGCCCTCGTCGGAGGCGAGCAGCACATAGGCGCCCGCCAGCTCGGCGGGCTGGCCCGGGCGGCCCATCGGCGTGTTCTCGCCGAAGCTCTGCACCGTCTCCGCATCCATCGTCGAGGGGATCAGCGGCGTCCAGATCGGGCCGGGCGCCACGGCGTTCACCCGGATGCCCTTCTCCGCCAGGAGCTGCGCCAGCCCCGCCGTGAAGTTGGCGATCGCGCCCTTGGTCGTCGCATAGGCCAGCAGGCTGGGGGAGGGGTTCTTGGCGTTGATCGAGCTGGTGTTGATGATGGCGCTGCCCGGCCTCAGATGCGGCAGCGCCGCCTTGCACAGATAGAACTGGCTGTGGATGTTGGTGCGGAAGGTGACGTCCCATTCCTCCGCGCTGATGTCCTCCAGGCTGGAGAAGGACGCCTGGTGCGCGGCGTTGTTCACCAGGATGTCGAGCCGGCCGAACTCCTTCAGCGCGCGCTCCACCAGGGCCTTGCAGTGGCTCTCCTCCTTGATGTCGCCCGCCACCAGCACCGCCTTGCGGCCGGCCTTCTCCACCCAGCGCGCCGTTTCGCGCGCATCCTCCTCCTCGTTGTAGTAGGAGATCAGCACGTCCGCCCCTTCCCGCGCATAGGCGATGGCGACGGCGCGGCCGATGCCGGAGTCGCCGCCGGTGATCAGGGCGGCCCGGCCTTGCAGCCTGCCGCTGCCCTTGTAGCTTTCCTCGCCATGGTCCGGGCGCGGCCGCATCGCGTCCGTCTCGCCGGGCATGTCCTGCTGCTGCTTCGGCAGCGGCGGGGTGATGGTCATCTCGGTTCTCCTCGCGAAAGGGCGTCGTGGGCTAACCAGCGCGTCCGGGCAGAGTTCCGGTGGGGATGAGGGCGCAACCGCCGGATGGCGCGCCCGCGCGGGCGCGCCGCATCCTCCCCTCCGCCCACCGGAGAGAGAGAGCCGCCATGCCACGCTTCCGCTGCGTGCCGATGCCGACCCGCACCGCCCGCCGCTTCCGCCAGACCGGCCGGGACGACCGCGGCCTGCCGCTGCACGCGCGCCCTGTCGACGGGCCGGGCTTCCCCTGCCGCCACTGCCTGCGCCTCGGCGCGCCGGGCGAGACGATGCTGCTCGGCAGCTACGACCTGCCCCACCCGCTCGGCACCTACTGGACGCCGAGCCCCATCTTCCTGCACGCGGGTGAGTGCCCGCGCTTCGAGGCGGAGGACGAGATCGCCCCCATCGTGCTGGCCAACGGCCTCGTTTCCGTGCGTGCCTATGACGCGGCGGAGCTGTGCCTCTACGATCTCGGGCAGGTCTGCGAAGGCGGGGCCGTGGCCGCGCCGCTGATGCGCGCACTCGATGATCCGCGCACCCGCTTCATCAACATCCACACCGCCCGCCCCGGCTGCCTGCTGACGGCGGTCGAGCCGCTGGAGGGGTAGGCCACGGGCGGGGGGGGAAGGCGGGAGGCAGTGGATGCTGCCGAAATGCCGCGCAGAACGGAAGCTCCTGCCGCGCCGCCCGGGGCAGCATGGCGGCCGATCCTGTGACGGATGGATGAGGACCACCCCGCATGGCCACGCTTTCACGGCCTGAAAACCCTGGCCTCCTTCTGCGCCCGCTCGCTCCGGCCGACCTGCCGGCGGCGCATGCCCTTTCCGCCGCGCTGCGCTGGCCGCACCGGCTGGAGGACTGGGCCTTCGCGCTGGCGCTGGGGGAAGGGCTGGCGGCCGAGCGGGAAGGGCGGCTGGTGGGCACCGCCATGGGCTGGCGCCACGGCCCCGGCTTCGCGACGCTCGGATCGGTGATCGTGGATGACGCCATGCAGGGTCGCGGCATCGGCCGGCGCCTCACGCAGGGCGTGCTGGACCGGCTGGGCGAGGATTGCCGCGTGCTGCTCCACGCCACCGAGGCCGGTGCGCCCCTCTACCGCAGCCTGGGCTTCCGCCCCGCGCTGGAGATCCGCCAGCACAACGGGCTGGCGCGGGCCCCGGCGGAGCAGGCGGCGCCGGCCGGCCTGACGCTGCGCCCGGTGCGGCCGCAGGATGCGGGCGCCCTGGTGGCGCTCGACGCGGAGGCCACCGGCACGCCGCGCGCGGCCCTGCTGCATGCCGTGCTCCCCCTGGCTGAGGGGGTCGTGCTGGAGCGGGGCGGCATGCCGGCCGGCTTCGCCCTGATCCGCCCCTTCGGCCGGGGGGAGGTGGTGGGGCCGGTGGTGGCGCCCGGCGTGGAGGCGGCCCGGCTGCTGATCGGCCACTGGCTCGCCGCACGGGCGGGGCGGTTCCTGCGCCTCGACGTTCCGGCGGAAAGCGGCCTCGGCGGCTGGCTCGCCGCGCATGGGCTGGCCGAAGTGGGCGCCGTCGCCGGCATGGTGCGGGGCGCGGCACCCCGGCGGCGGCCCGATCTCGCCAATTACGCGCTGGTCAGCCAGGCCCTGGGCTGACAAAGGGGGGCGCCGCGCGGGGCCGGCACCCGGCCATGCCGGGCAGCATGACGGGCGGCGCGGCAGGGGCGGAGAAGCATGGCATGACGAACACCCTCCGGGCGGGCCCGCCGCCCATCACCCTGCGGCCGCTGACGGCGGAGGACCTGCCCGCGGCGCAGCGCCTCACCGCCGCCATGCGCTGGCCGCACCGGCAGGAGGACTGGGCCTTCCTGCTCCGCACCGGCGAGGGGCTGGCGGCCGAGCGGGACGGGCGGCTGGTGGGCACCGCCATGGGCTGGCGCTTCGGCGCGGAGTTCGCCCGCATCGGCATGCTGCTGGCCGACCCGCCCCGCTACGACACTGCGCTTGCCCGCCTGCTGATGGAGGCGATGATGGCGCGGCTCGGCCGGCGCGGCATCCTGCTCAACGGCACTCCGGCGGGAATGCCGCTCTATGAAGCGCTGGGCTTCGCGCGGACGGGGATCGTCCGGCAATACCAGGGCGCCTCCTTCTCCATCGGCCTCGTGCCGCTGCCGCCCGGCCACCGCCTGCGGCCGGTCGGCCAGCGGGACCACGCGCTGCTGGCGGCGCTCGACGCATCGGCCTCCGGCCTGCCGCGCCAGGCGCTGATCGCCGCCCTGCTGGAGGGCGCCAAGGGCGTGGCGCTGGACCATGCGGGCGAGGTGGCGGGCTTCGCGCTGATGCGCCGCTTCGGGCAGGGGCAGGTGATCGGCCCGGTGGTGGCGCCGGGGCCGGAGATGGCGAAGGCGCTGATCGGCCACTGGCTGGGCGTGCAGCAGGGCCAGTTCGTGCGGGTGGACGTGCCGGCGGAAAGCGGGCTGCCCGCCTGGCTGGAGGCGCTGGGCCTCGACGATGCCGGCACCGTGACCGGGATGGCGCTTGGCCGGCCGCCCGCCCCGCGAGGCGCGCCGCGCGGCTATGCGCTGGTGAGCCAGACCCTGGGCTGAGGGGGCGGCCTTGTCAGGGGCTTTGCCGCCTCGCTAGAGTCCGCGCCGGCGACAGAGACTCCCGCAATCCGGAACCCCGCTGCATGGTGCCTGGCGTCCCCAAGCTGGACCGCATCGACATCCGCATCCTCTCGCATCTGCAGAAGCACGGCCGCGCCACCAATGTCGAGCTGGCCGAGGCGGTGGGGCTTTCCGCCAGCCCGTGCCTCGCGCGCGTCAAGCGCCTGGAGAAGGCGGGCTACATCACCGGCTACAGCGCGCAGGTCCAGCTCCAGAAGCTCGGCAGCACCGTCATCATCTACACCCAGGTCACGCTGGCCGACCACCGCAGCCAGGACTTCTCCCGCTTCGAGGCCCGCGTGCGGCTGATGAGCGAGGTGATGGAGTGCTATCTCGTCAGCGGCGGCTACGACTACCTGATCAAGTTCGTCGTCTTCTCCATCCAGCACTACCAGGAAACCATGGAGCGGATGCTGGCGATGGACATCGGCGTGGAGAAATACTTCTCCTATGTCGTGATGAAGCCGGTCTTTGTGAAGCACCACCACGACCTCGAGGGCTTCCTCAACCGGGAGGCATGAGGGCGCGGCCCTCAGAGATGCGGCTCGAGGATGCTGATGATCCAGATGACCGTCGCCGCCTGCGCCGAGTGGTTGGCGAGGCTGTGGGGATGGCGGCTGTCGAACTGGAAGCTGTCGCCCTCGGCGAGATCCGCCTGCCGCTCGCCCACCGTCAGCGCCACGCGGCCGGACACCACATAGCCGCCCTTCTCCCCCGGCCCGGTCAGCATCTCGTCGGCCGTGCCGCCAGGGGGCAGCGTCACCATCATGAAGCGCAGGCCCCGCTCGCCACGCGGCGAGAGAAGCTCCTTCACCATCCTCGACTTTCCCACCACGACGCGCGGGCGCTCCGCGCGGCGCCGCACGAACGGGAGCATCTCCGCGCCGCGCGGCTCCGCCCCGCCATTCGCGGGGGCCGCCGCGCCATTGCCCACCTCGCCCCCCGCCTCTCCGATGAACGCCCAGAGATTGACGCCGAGCGCCATGGTCAGCCGCTGGATGGTCCGCATCGAGGGATTGGCCTGGCCGCGCTCGATCTGGCTGATCAGCCCGGCCGAAAGGCCCGCCTTCGCGGCCAGGGCGGGAATGGTCAGCCCCAGTTCGGCCCGGAGCGCGCGCAGCCGGATGCCGATGCGCATGGCCTCATCCGCGGCTGGCGCCGCCATTCCGGGCACGGCCAATGGTCCCGTCCTTTCCTTTGCACGGCGGGGATAACGCGAATCAGGCGCGCTCGCCACGTCGCCCAGGCGGGAATGCAAAACACGGCTTGACCGCAGTTTCAATATAATGAAACGATCCTTTCGGCGTTTCATGCGAAACCTGCGCCGGACGAGCGTGGCGCGCATGAAGGCTGCGGAGGCGAAGGTCATGCGGCGCAACGGCGTGCCGAAGGGAATGGGCTTGAGCAACGTCTCCGCCTTGTTGCGAGGCCGCGTGAAGCGCGAGAAGGCCGGCAAGGCCGCGCGGCGAACCCTGGACACTGGGATGGCCGGACGATGAGCAGCTATGTGATACGCCGCCTGCTGCAGGGCGCGGGCCTGTTGCTGCTCGTCTCCATGATCGGCTTCGCCATCCTGCATCTGGCGCCCGGCGGCCCGCTCTCGCAGTTCGCGGCCGGGGGCGACATGACCCAGGAGGATCTCGACCGCGTGGCGGCGCAGCTCGGCCTGGACCGGCCGCTGCCGATCCAGTACCTCGACTGGCTGTGGCGCATGCTGCAAGGCGACTGGGGCCTGTCCTACCGCGACCAGCAGCCGGTTCTGTCCGTGATCGGCTCGCATCTCGGCGCGACGCTGGAGCTGATGCTCACCTCCACGCTGCTGGCCATGATGATCGGCGCCTGGGTCGGCATCCTCGGCGCCATCCGCCGCTACTCGCTGTTCGACGGGTTCGCCACGATCGGCGCGATGATCGCGCTCTCCATCCCAACCTTCTGGTTCGGCCTCGTGGTGATCTACGTCTTCTCCGTCGGGCTCGGATGGCTGCCCTCCGGCAACCGCTACACGATCGGCGACGAATCGCTGGCCAACCGGGTCCATCACCTGATCGGCCCCTGCATGGTGCTGGCGCTGGTCAGCACGGCGGTGTGGAGCCGCTACATGCGCTCCTCCATGCTCGACGTGATCCACCAGGACTACATCCGCACGGCACGCTCCAAGGGCATTCCCGAGCGGCGCATCCTGATCCACCACGCGGTGCGCAACGCGCTGCTGCCGATGATCACCATCACCGGCCTGCACCTCCCGACGCTGCTCAGCGGCGCGCTAGTGACCGAGACGGTCTTCACCTGGCCGGGCATGGGCCGGCTGTTCCTCGATTCCATCAACTACCGCGACTACCCGGTGGTGATGGGCATCCTGATGTTCACCGCCGTGCTGGTGCTGCTGGGAAGCCTGCTGGCCGATCTCCTCTACAACGTAGCCGATCCCCGCCTCGGAGCGAACGCAACATGAGTGCATCGAGCAGCGTCGCGCCGCCCGCCGCGGCGGCGCGGCCCGCCCGCCGCCGCGGCGGTGCGCTGCGCCGCTTCCTCCGCCACAGGCTGGCGGTGTTCGGCGCCGGCGTGATCCTCTTCCTCACCCTGGCCTGCGCGCTCGGCCCCTACCTGCTGCCCTTCACCGACACCCACATCGACATCATGCAGCGCTTCGCGCCGCCCTTCTCGGGCGCGCATGTGCTCGGCACCGACGCGCTCGGCCGCGACATGCTGGCACGGCTGCTGATGGCCGGGCGCATCTCGCTGCTGGTCGGCTTCTCGGCCATGGCCATCAGCATGGTCATCGGCATCGCCGTCGGCATCGTCTCGGGCTATTATGGCGGCGTGGTCGGCACGGTGCTGATGCGCTTCGTCGATGCCATGCTCTGCTTTCCCAGCATCTTCCTGCTGCTGGCCATCTCGGCGCTGATCAACGCCTCGGTCAGCTCCATCATCCTCCTCATCGCCATCACCTCCTGGATGGAGGTGGCGCGCATCGTCGAGGCGCAGATCCGCGCGCTGCGGGCGCGCGACTTCGCCGTGGCCGCGGAGGCGCTGGGCGCCAGCGACCGGCGGGTGATGTTCCGCGAGCTGCTGCCCAACGCCATCGCGCCCATCGTCGTCGCGGCCACGCTGAACGTGGCGCACGCCATCCTGGCGGAGTCCTACATCAGCTTCCTGGGCTACGGCATCCAGCCGCCGACGCCGAGCTGGGGCAACATGCTGGACAGCGCGCAGAGCTACCTGACCAGCGCCCCGTGGCTCGCCATCCTGCCCGGCCTCGCCATCACGCTCGCTGTCACCAGCTTCAACTTCATCGGCGACGGCCTGCGCGACGCGCTCGACCCGCGCATGGACGGCCGGTGATGGAGGCGGCCAGCATGACCCAGACCGCCCCGCGCGTCATGCAGGACGAGGAGGACGTCCTCGACGTCCGCAACCTCGGCATCTCCTTCCGCACGCCGGCGGGCGAGATCCCCGCGGTGCGCGACGTGTCCTTCCGCATCCGGCGCGGCGAGACGCTGGCGCTGGTGGGCGAGTCCGGCTCCGGCAAGAGCGTCACCAGCCTCGGCATCCTGCGGCTGACGCCGAAGCCGCCCTTCTGCTCCATCACCGGCCAGGTGCTGCTGCGCGGGCGCGACGGCACGGTGCGCGACCTCGCCAGCCTGCCCGAGGACGAGATGCGCGACGTGCGCGGGCGCGACGCCGCGATGGTGTTCCAGGAGCCCATGACCTCGCTCAATCCCGTGCACCGCGTGGGCGACCAGATCGCGGAGTCGATCCGCTTCCACGAGGGGCTCTCCCGCCGCGCCGCGCTCGACAAGGCGGCGGGGCTGCTCGACCTCGTCGGCATCCCCGACCCGCGCCGTCGGCTCGGCGCCTATCCGCACGAACTTTCGGGCGGCATGCGCCAGCGCGTGATGATCGCCATGGCGCTGGCCTGCGAGCCGCGCCTGCTGATCGCCGACGAGCCGACCACCGCGCTTGATGTCACCATCCAGGCGCAGATCCTCGACCTGCTGCGGCGGCTCCAGGAGCGGACGCGGATGGCGGTCATCTTCATCACGCACAACCTGGGCGTCGTCGCGGAGATCGCGGACCGCGTCATGGTCATGTATTCCGGGCGGGTGGTGGAGCAGGCGGCGGTGCGGCCGCTCTTCCGCTCGCCGCTGATGCCCTATACGCGCGGCCTGCTGCGTTCCGTCCCGCGCCTCGACTTCGCGGGGCTGGGGCGGGAGCCGCTGGCCGCCATCCCCGGCACCGTGCCCGACCCGCTGGAGCCGCCGCCCGGCTGCAGCTTCGGGCCCCGCTGCGGCGGCTTTCTGCCCGGCACCTGCGACGCCGCCGTGCCGCCCCTGGAGGAAGCCCGGCCCGGGCACCAGGTGCGCTGCGTGCGCTGGTCCGCCCTCACCGGAGAGGCCGCGTGATGCATCCGCAACCGAACGAGGCGCCGCCCCTGCTGGAAGTCCAGGAGCTGCGCAAATGGTATGGCGGGCCGCGGGAGGGCCTGTTCCGCAGGCGCTCCGTGGTCAAGGCGGTCGATGGCGTGTCCTTCGACATCCGGCGCGGCGAGGTGCTGAGCCTGGTGGGCGAGTCCGGCTCGGGCAAGAGCACCGTGGGCCGCACCGTGCTGCGCCTGACCAGCCCGACCTCCGGCCGGATCCGCTTCGCGGGAGACGACATCACCACCCTCTCGCGCGATGCGATGCGGCCCTTCCGCCAGAAGATGCAGCTCGTCTTCCAGGATCCCTACGCCTCGCTCAACCCGAAGATGACGGTGGAGGACATCGTCGGCGCGCCGGTCGAGATCCACGAGCCCGGCCTGCCGAGAGCCGCGCGGCGGCAGCGCGTGGAGGAGACGCTGGCGCTGGTCGGGCTGCTGCCGTCGCACGCGGCGCGCTATCCGCACGAATTCTCGGGCGGCCAACGGCAGCGCATCGGCATCGCCCGCGCGCTGATCATGCAGCCGCAATTGCTGATCGCCGACGAGCCCGTCTCCGCCCTCGACGTCTCCATCCAGGCGCAGGTGGTCAACCTGATGCTGGAGCTGAAGGAACGGCTCGGCCTCACCATCCTCTTCATCTCGCACGACCTCGCGGTGGTCGGGCACATCTCCGACCGCATCGCGGTGATGTATCTCGGCCGGCTGGTGGAGGTGGCGCCGACCCGCGCGCTCTTCACCATGCCGCGCCACCCCTACACCGAGGCGCTGCTTTCCGCCGTGCCGATCCCGGACCCGACCATCCAGCGAGAACGCATCATGCTCACCGGCGACATGCCAAGCCCGCTCGACCCGCCCTCCGGCTGCAGCTTCCGCACGCGCTGCCGCTATGCGCTGCCGGCCTGCGCGGGCGCGGTGCCCGCGCTGCGCGAGGTGGCGCCCGGCCACATGAAGGCCTGCATCCGCGACGACCTGCACCTCGCCGCGCCCACGGGGCTCGCCGCGTGAGCGCCGCCCCGCAAGGGCGGGTGGCGGCGCTGTGGCGCTACCCGGTGAGCTCGATGGGCGGCGAGCGGCTGGAGCGGATGGAGCTGCTCGCCTCCGGCGTGCTCGGCGACCGCACCCATGGCGTGTTCCACGCCGAGACGGGCGAGATCGCCCGCCCCGGCCGCATGCGGCAATGGATGGCACTGCCGCGCGCCTCCGCCCGCTGCGCCGCCGAGGGGGAGGTGGAGGTGGAGGTCAGCGTGGACGGGCAGGACTGGCACGGTTCCGGCAGCCTCGGCCCGCTCTCCGACCTCTACGGCTTTCCAGCCTCGATCCGGCGCTACGCCGCGCCGGGCGAGGAGGGGCCGGCCTCGCGCTACGCGCACGCCCCCATCCACCTGCTGACCACCTCGGCGCTGCGCACCCTGCAGGCCGCCATTCCCGGCAGCGTGCTGGACGAGCGGCGCTTCCGCCCCAACATCCTGCTCGACACGCCCCAAGACATGGGAGGCATCCCGGAATATGGCTGGATCGGGCGGGAGTTCCGCATCGGCGGCGCCGTGCTGCGCGGCACCATCCCCTGCGTGCGCTGCGCCTTCACCACGCTGGCGCAGCCCGGCCTGCCGGATGACCGCGAGGTGCTGCGCGCCCTGATGCAGGGCTTCGACCAGAATCTCGGCCTGTATTGCGAGGTGGTGCGGCCCGGCCCGATCCTGCCCGGCGACAGCGTCGCCCTGCCGGAAGCCGCGGTCGCCTGAAGCCTGGAGGCGCTCCGGGGGAGGGCGCCGCCGCCCGTCCCCCGGTCATCCACGCCCTCAGGCGGCCCAGTACCATTCGCGCATGTTCCAGGTGTTCTGGCGCGCGTTGATGTTGGGGCGGTAGCCGACCAGCTTGTCCTTGGTGCCCTCCACCGGCGCGTACTGGAAGATGGGCAGGACCGGCAGTTCCTCGCGGACGATCTCCTGCAGGCGGAAATAGACGGCCTTGCGCCGCGCCTGGTCGAAGCTGGTCTGCCCTTCGAGGAGGAGCCTGTCCACCTCCGGGTTCACCCACTGCATGTAGTTGCCGCCGCTGCCGCCGCGCACGGGGATGGCGTCGCTCGCGAAGCGCGTGGCGGGGTCCGGGTCGATGCCGGTGCGGAAGGCGGTGCCCACCAGCAGCGACTGGAACTTGGAGCGCACATAGAACTCGCCCCAGATCACCGCCGCCGCCATGTTGTTGATCTTCATGGAGACACCGATCTTCTGCCAGTCCTGCATCATGAGCTGCTGGCACTGCTCGCGGAGCGCGCTGCCGGTGGTGGTGGAGACGGCGAACTCCAGCGGCACGCCGTTCTTCTGGCGGATGCCGTTGGCGCCGCGCGCCCATCCGGCCTGGTCGAGCAGGGCGTTGGCGCGGTCCGTGTCGAAGGCATGCGG
>NZ_PDNU01000015.1 GCF_002631185.1 Teichococcus rhizosphaerae
CGCGGCCAGTACGAGGCGGCCGAGGCGCTGGGCCTGTCCTACTGGCAGAAGACCGGCTTCATCATCCTGCCCCAGGCGCTGCGGCTGGTGATCCCGCCGCTGGTGAACACCTTCATCGGCTTCTTCAAGGACACCTCGCTGGTGCTGATCATCGGCATCTTCGACCTGCTGACCGCCGGCAAGACCGCCATCGTCGAGCCGGCCTGGCAGGGCTTCGGCATCGAGATCTACGTCACGGTCGGGCTGATCTACTTCGTCTTCTGCTTCGCCATGTCCCGCTACAGCCAGGGCCTGGAGGCGGAGCTGAACCGCCACCGTGTCCGCTGAGGCGCCGTCCATGACCCGCTCCATTCTTTCCCAGGGACCGAACGCATGAGCACCACCATGGACCGCCCAGGGGACCGCCCAGGGGATCGCCCAGGGGATCGCCCAGGGGAACACCCGGGGGACAGCCCCCACCTCGCCTCCGCCGCCCGCACCGACGCGCCGCCGGCCATCGTGCTGGACAAGGTGAACAAGTGGTACGGCGCCATGCACGTCCTGCGCGACGTGACGCTGAGCGTCGCCACCGGCGAGCGCGTGGTGGTCTGCGGCCCCTCCGGCTCCGGCAAGTCCACCATGATCCGCTGCATCAACCGTCTGGAGCAGCACCAGGAGGGGCGGATCATCGTCGACAACATGGAGCTGACGGACGACACGCGCAGCCTCGACGCCATCCGCCGCGAGGTCGGCATGGTGTTCCAGAGCTTCAACCTCTTTCCCCACCTGACGGTGCTGGAGAACTGCACCCTGGCGCCGATCTGGGTGCGGCACATGCCGAAGAAGGAGGCGGAGGCGCTGGCGATGGAATACCTCGCCCGCGTCAAGATCCCGGAGCAGGCGCACAAATACCCCGGCCAGCTCTCGGGCGGGCAGCAGCAGCGCGTGGCCATCGCCCGCGCGCTGTGCATGAAGCCCAAGATCATGCTGTTCGACGAGCCCACCTCGGCGCTCGACCCGGAGATGATCAAGGAGGTGCTGGACACCATGGTGGGCCTGGCCGAGACCGGCATGACCATGGTCTGCGTCACCCACGAGATGGGCTTCGCCCGCCAGGTGGCGGACCGCGTGGTGTTCATGGACCGCGGCGAGATCGTCGAGTCGGGCGTGCCGGAGCAGCTCTTCAACGACCCCAAGACGGACCGGCTGAAGACCTTCCTCAGCCAGATCCTGCGCGGTCACTGAATGCTGCTGGCCGGGCTTCCGGCCAGCAGCATTCAATTTGTTTCTGGTGCCCTCAGGCGCCGGGCGCCGCCTCCGGCGGCTTGGCTTCGCCGCATCGGCGGCGGCGCCCATCCGGGCGCTCGGCCGGCTCCGCCGGCCGCATGTTTGCTCTGGTGCCCTCAGGCGCCGAGCATCTCCGGCGGCTTGGCTCGCCGCATCGGCGGCGGCGCCCATCCAGGCGCTCGGCAGGCTCCGCGGGCCGCATGTTATTCTGGTGCCCTCAAACACCGGGCGCCGCCTCCGGCGGCTTGGCTTCGCCGCATCGGCGGCGGCGCCCATTCGGGCGCTCGGCCGGCTCCGCCAGCCGCATGTTTGCTCTGGTGCCCTCAGGCGCCGGGCGCCGCCTCCGGGGCCGGGCGCCACCTTGACCGCTCACGGAGCTGACTCTTGCGGCGCCGCACCAAGCCGGCCTAGACCTTGCCGCCCGGCATCCTCGCGGCATGGCAGTGTCCCAACACCCCACATCCCCGGCTTCCCGCCCCCTCACCCCCGCGCTGCTGCTCGGCGTGCTGGGGGTGGTCTATGGCGACATCGGCACCAGCCCGCTCTACGCGCTGCGCGCCTCCCTGCTGCACTTCGCGGCGGACGGGCTGGAGGACTGGGAGATCCTCGGCGTCCTCAGCCTGATCTTCTGGTCGCTCATCCTGGTCGTCACGGTGAAGTACGTGCTGCTGGTGCTGCGGGCCGACAACCGCGGCGAGGGCGGCATCCTGGCGCTCATGGCGCTGGCCCAGCGCGTGGCGCGCGGCGAGCGCGGCCGCATGCTGGTGATGCTGGTGGGCATCGCCGGCGCCTCGCTGTTCTTCGGCGACGGCATCATCACCCCCGCCATCTCGGTGCTCTCGGCGGTGGAGGGGCTGAAGATCATCTCGCCGGCCTTCACCGGCGCGGTCATCCCCATCTCGCTCGGCGTGCTGCTGGCGCTGTTCCTGGTGCAGTACAAGGGCACGCACGTCATCGGGAAGGTGTTCGGGCCCATCACCGCGCTGTGGTTCGGCAGCCTCGCCGTGCTCGGCCTCGTCGAGATCCTCGTGCAGCCGCGGGTGCTGCTGGCGCTCTCGCCGCACTACGCCATCGAGTTCTGCCTGAACTACCACCTCGCCGCCTTCATCGCGCTCGGCTCGGTGGTGCTGGCGGTGACGGGGGCGGAGGCGCTCTACGCCGATATGGGCCATTTCGGCGCCCGCCCCATCCGCCTCGTCTGGCTCTGGGCGGTGCTGCCGGCGCTGACGCTGAACTATTTCGGCCAGGGCGCCCTGCTGCTGACCGAGCGCGGTGCGCTGGAGAACCCCTTCTACCTCCTCGCCCCCGCCTGGTTCCGGCTGCCGCTGGTGGTGCTGGCCACCTGCGCCACCATCATCGCCAGCCAGGCCATGATCTCGGGCGCCTATTCCATCGCGCGGCAATGCGTGCAGCTCGGCCTCCTGCCCCGCCTCGTCGTCTGCCACACCTCCGAGACGGAGGAGGGGCAGATCTACATGCCGCAGATCAACCTCGCCCTGCTGACCGGCGTCGTCATCCTGGTGCTGAGCTTCCACGACTCCGACAGCCTGGCGGCGGCCTATGGCATCGCCGTCACCGGCACCTTCCTGTGCACCACCCTGCTGGCCGGGCTGGTGCTGCGGCGGCAGTTCGGCTGGTCGCGCGCCGCCGTCACGGCGATGGTGGTGCCGCTGCTGCTGCTCGATTCCGGCTTCTTCATCTCCAACGTGCTGAAGGTGCCGGATGGCGGCTGGGTGCCGCTGCTGCTGGGCGCCGCGCTGTTCGTGCTGATGCTCACCTGGCGGCGCGGGCGGGAGCTGCTCTTCGCCCGCTTCCGGCAGGACAGCCTGCCGCTGAAGTCCTTCCTGGCGCGGCTGCCGCAGTCCCGCACCATCCGCGTGCCCGGCATCGCCGTGTTCATGACCGGGCAGGCCGACTACGTGCCCGCCGCCCTGCTGCACAACCTCAAGCACAACAAGGTGCTGCACGAGCGGGTGCTGTTCGTGACCGTGGAGAACCTCGACGTCCCCCAGGCCCCGCAGCGGCGGGAGGTGACGGAGCTGGCGCCCGGCATCCACCGCGTCATGCTGCGCTACGGCTTCCAGGAAAGCCCCAACATCCCGCGCGAGCTGGAGGCGCTGCACGAATACGGCGTGCAGTTCGAGGCCATGCAGGCCAGCTACTTCCTCGGCCGCGAGACGCTGGTGGCGGCCTCGGTGCCCAAGATGGCCGCCTGGCGCCAGTGGCTGTTCTCGGCCATGAGCCGCAATGCCATGCCGGCCACCGAGTTCTTCCGCATCCCCTCCGACCGCGTGGTGGAGCTGGGCGTGCGCGTCGCCATCTGACGGCATGGACCTCCTCCCCCGGCTGCTGATCCTGGGCGCGGGGGGCCATGGCCGCGCCGTGCTGGAGGTGCTGCGCGACGCCGGCTTCCCGCCCCCCCTCGGCGTGCTGGACGACAACCCGCACAGCCCCGGCCTGCCCGGCGTGCCGCATCTCGGCCCCTTTTCCCGCATGGCGGCGCTGCGGGCGGAGGGGGCGGCGGCGGCGCATGTGGCGCTCGGCCACAACGCCGCGCGCCGCCGGCTGGGCGAGACGCTGCTGGCCCTGGGCTATGCGTTGCCGGTGCCGCGCCACCCCTCGGCCATCGTCGCCTCCACGGCGAGGCTCGGCGCGGGCAGCGTGCTGATGCCGCGCGCCGTGGTGGGCGCCGCGGCCGAGCTCGGCCCGCACAGCATCCTCAACACCGGCGCCATCCTGGAGCATGACGGGCGCACCGGCCCCGGCTGCCACATCGCCCCCGGCGCGGTGCTGGGCGGCGGCGTCACGCTGGGGGCGGAGGTGCTGGTGGGCATCCTGGCCGGGCTGCGGCCGGGCGTTTCGGTGGGCGACGGCGCCGCCGTGGCGCTGGGCGCGGCGGTGGTGGCGGATGTGCCGCCCCGCGCGTCGGTGGCGGGGGTGCCGGCGCGGCCGCGGTAACGCCCTCCTGTTCCTCGCCAGGGCCTGTTCTCCACCGGCCTGGGTGGTGCCCGGCGCGCGCGGCATGGAATGCTGCCCCTCCCAACCCCGCATCCAGAGCGGGGAAACAGGAGGAACCACCATGAACCGCAGAGAACTGGCGCAAGGATTGATGCTGGCCGGCACCGTTCTGGGCACGGGCGCTCTGGCCGCCCCCGCCCGTGCCCAGCAGGCCGTCACGGGCACGGAAAGCTGGGTGACCGCCTGGACCGGCTCCGCCCAGGGCCCCTACCCCGTGGGCAATCCCTCTGCCCAGCCCAACCAATCCTTCGCCTTTCCCGACGCCGCCGAGGGCGCGCGCGACCAGACCTTCCGGCTGGTGCTGCGGCCGGACCTTTGGGGCCACCGCGCGCGGCTCCGCTTCACCAACGCCTTCGGCACGCGGCCGCTACGCATCGGCGGCGTGCATGCCGGGCTGCAATATGGCGGCGCCGCGCTGCTGCCGGGCAGCAACCGCACCGTGCTGTTCAACGGCGCGGCCGAGGCCACCATCCCGCCCGGCGGGCAGCTCTGGACGGACGCGGTGGAGCTGCCCTTCGCCGCCGAGGCGGACGCCGCCCTGCTGATGGGCCGCAAGCTGGCCGTCTCCTTCCACGTCATGGGCTCCTCCGGCCCGATGACCTGGCACGCCAAGGCGCTGCAGACCTCCTATGTGTCCCCGCCCGGCAGCGGCGCGCACGGCGCGGAGGAGGGCGAGGCGGCCTTTCCCTTCTCCACCGCCTCCTGGTTCTTCCTGGACGCGGTGGACATGGCAGCGCCTCGCGGCACGCCCGTGGTGCTCTGCTTCGGCGACTCGATCACCGACGGCACCGCCTCCACCATGAACGGCGACGACCGCTGGCCGGACGTGCTGTCCCGCCGGCTGCACGCGGCGCTCGGCAACCGGGTGGCGGTGGTCAATGCCGGCATCGGCGGCAACCAGGTGGTGGGCCCGGCCGAATACGGGCCGCAGAAGCCCTTCCCCGGCGGCCCCTCGGCGCTGGCGCGGCTGGAGCGGGACATCATCTCCCTGTCCGGCATCCGCACGGTGGTGTGGCTGGAAGGCACCAACGACTTCAGCCGCAACGGCAATGCCAGCTTCGAGGCGGTGCGCGACGGCATGCGCCAGGGCGTGGAGCGGCTGCGCGCCGCCATCCCCGGCATCCGGGTGGTGGGCGCCACGGTGACGCCGGCGCTCGGCAGCAGCAGCCCCGCCCATGGCCATGCGGAGCAGGACGAGAAGCGCAGGCAGCTTAACGCCTTCATCCGCGAGGGCGGGCTGTTCGACGCGGTGGTGGATTTCGACGCCGCCACGCGCGACCCGGCCACGGGCGGGCTGAAGCCGGAGATGGTGCCCGACTCCACCACCGGCGCCGCCGGCGACAGGCTGCACCCCAACCGCGCCGGCTACCTCGCCATGGGGATGTCGGTGCCGCCCGAGGCGGTGCTGCCGAAGGGCTGAGACGCCCGCCCGGCCCGGTGGCGGCACCAGGCCGGACGCGCCGTCACAGCAGCACGAAGCGCGCGTCGGGCCGCATCGGCTCGGGCAGCTCCGCCTCGCCCAGCGCCTCGCGCAGCTCGATCTCCACCATCCGCGCCAGGGCGTCCAGCGGCAGGTCGTTGGCGGCGCGGCCGAAGGGGTCCTCCAGCTCGTCCGCCAGCTCGTCGAGGCCGAAGAAGGTGTAGGCCAGGATGATCACCACCACCGGCGTGGCCAGCCCCAGCGAGCCGACGAAGCCGAAGGGCAGCAGCAGGCAGAACAGCCAGGCGGTGCGGTTCAGCAGCAGCCAGTAGGCGAAGGGGGTGGGGGTGTTGCGGATGCCCTCGCAGCCGGTCTGCGCCTCGGTCAGGGCGGAAAGGTGGCCGTCCAGCCGGACATAGAGCACCTCGCCGATGCGCCCCTCGGCCCGGCAGGCGGCGAGGTCGGCGGCGCAGGCGCGCAGCGCGGCCTGCAACGGGTTGCGCAGCGTGCCGAGGGCCGCGGCCTCCGGCACGGGCAGCCAGGGGCGCAGGGCGGCGGCCACGTCCTCGCCGCGCAGCTGCGCCGCCAGCCCCTGCGCGAAGCCCGCCACGCGGTAGAGCAGGCGCCGCCGCAGCGCGGCCTCGTTGGGGAACAGGGCGCCGGCATCCCGCGCCAGGTCCCGCGCCGCGGCGATCAGCCGCCCCCAGAGGCGGCGCGCCTCCCACCAGCGGGCGTAGCAGGTGCTGGTGCGGAAGCCGAGGAAGATGGAGAGCGCCAGCCCCATGAAGGTGAAGGGCGCCGCCGGCACCTGCACGAAGAGGTGGGGATGGCTGAGATCCGCCACGGTCAGCAGCGTGGAAAGCGCCGCCACGACGCAGAGCCGCCCGGCGATGCGCGGCACGATGGAGCCGCGCAGGGCGAAGAGCAGGGCGAACGCTCCGGGGCGGGGCCGCAGGATCAAGGCCGTTCAGCGCCCCGCCAGCGCCTTGTTCTCCAGCCGCGAGATCAGCCGCACCAGCGGCCAGAGCAGCAGGAAATAGGCCACCGCCGCCGCCACGATGGGGGTGGCGTTGTAGGTGGCGTTCTGCGCCTGCCGCGCCTGGAACAGCAGCTCCGGCAGCGCCACCACGGAGGCGATGGAGGTGAGCTTCACCACCTCCAGCGTGTTGCTGACGAGGTCCGGCAGCACGTTGCGCACCGCCTGGGGCAGGATGACGTATCGGAGCGCCTGCCCGCGCGACAGGCCGGTGGAGCGCGCCGCCTCCATCTGCCCGCGCGGCACGCTCTCGATGCCGGCGCGCAGCACCTCGCCGTAATAGGCGCCCGTGTTGAGGAAGAAGCCGATGGCCACCGCCCCCCAGGCGCCGACATCGATGCCCGCGAAGGGCAGGCCGGCATAGAGGAACACCAGCAGCACCAGCGGCGGGATGGCGCGGAACAGGTCGGTCCAGCCCGCCGCGGCGAGGCGGATGGCGCGCGGGCCGGAGGTGGAGAGCAGCGCCAGCACCACGCCGCCCACCAGCCCGAGCGGCACGGTGATGGCGGCGAGTGCCAGGGTGTAGAGGAAGCCCTGCCACAGGATGGGCCAGGCTTCCCGCAGGATGTCGCCGTTGAGAAAGGCGAAGGCGAACTCTTCCATTCTGCCGGCTCCCTCAGCGCTTCCAGGCGAAGCGCGTCTCGACCCAGCGGCCGAGCGCGACGACGGGAATGAACAGGACCAGGTAGGCGATGGCGCCCAGCGTCAGCGGCGAGGGGTTGGCCGAGAAGGACATGGCGCTCTGCGAGGCGCCGAGGATCTCGGCGACGCCCACCACCGAGCCCAGCGCCGTGCCCTTGGTGATGGCGATGGTGCGGTTGGTCAGCGGCGGGATGGTGATGCGCAGCGCCTGCGGCAGCACCACCAGCCGCAGCGTCTGGAAGAAGCCGAGGCCGGTGGAGCGCGCCGCCTCCCACTGCCCCTTCGGCACGGCGGTGATGCCGGCCCAGTAGATCTCCTCGGCGAAGGCCATCAGCACCAGGGTCAGCGACAGCCAGGTGGCGGCGAAGCTGGACATGCCGAGCCCCATGGCCGGCAGGCCGAAGAACAGCAGCACGATGATGACCAGCGGCGGCAGGGCGCGGAACAGGTCGACGGTGAAGATGATCAGCCAGTTCAGCGGCCGGATGCCGCAGGCGCGCAGCATCGCCAGCCCCAGCCCGAGCGCCAGCCCCGAGACCACGATCAGCAGCGCCAGCACGATGGTGAGCCCGAGCCCCTGCGCGATCAGCGGCAGGTAGGTGGCCATCACCTTCAGGTTGAAGAAGGAAAAGAGGAAATTCTCGAAGCCGCCCATGGCGCGTGCCCGGCCCCCGCCTTCAGTGCCGGTCGATCTGGCGGATGAAGGCGCGGGTGCGCTCGTGCCGCGGCTCGCCGAAGATCTGGGCGGGCGGGCCCTCCTCCAGCTTCTCCCCGTCCGCCATGAACACCACGCGGTCGGCGGCGGCGCGGGCGAAGGCCATCTCGTGGCTCACCACCACCATGGTCATGCCGTCCTGGCGCAGCTCGCGCATCACGTTGAGCACGCCGCCCACCAGCTCGGGGTCGAGCGCGCTGGTCGGCTCGTCGAACAGCATGACGCGCGGCTCGAGCGCGATGGCGCGGGCGATGGCCACGCGCTGCTGCTGCCCGCCCGAGAGCTGCGCCGGGAAGTGGTCCATCCGCTCGGCCAGCCCGACGCGCTCCAGCGCCCGCGCCGCCACGGCCTCGGCCTGCGCCCTGTCCTGCCTCAGCACCTTGCGCAGCGCCAGCATCACGTTCTGCCGCGCCGTCATGTGCGGGTAGAGGTTGAAGCTCTGGAACACCATGCCGATGCGCCGGCGGGCGGCGTTGATGTCGGTCCGCGGGCTCAGCAGCTCGATGCCGTCCACATGGATGGAGCCGTCATCGGGCTCCTCCAGCCGGTTCAGGCAGCGCAGCAGGGTGGACTTGCCGGAGCCGGAGGGGCCGATGATGAACACCAGCTCGCGCTCCGCCACGCTGAGGTCCACGCCCTTCAGCACCGCGAGCGGGCCGTAGCGCTTCCACAGGCCCCGCGCATCGACGATCGGCCGGCCCAGGCCGGGGGCCGGCGCGCCTCGGCTGGGTGAAGGGGCGGGGCTGGTCATGGCGGCTCCTCGGCTGTTCCGCGGAAGGGCCTCTTAGGGCAGACGCGGAAGCGGGGCAAAATATCGGTATGCAATTTCCATGCCGCCGCTTCCGTCAGCGCAGCGGCTCGACCCCGCCGGGTGCCGCAAGGCCATTGCGCCGCAGGCAGTCACGGAATGCCCGCAATTCGGCCACGCGCAGGTCGTTCTGCACCCGGTCGCGGTTGCCCCAGTTCAGCGGGTTGTCCTGCCGGCCCAGCGCCAGCACGGCCGGGTCGTTCCGCGCCTCGGCGCGGCAGGCGGCATGGCCGGGCGGCTCCTGCGGCGCGGGCGGCGCCGGCGGCCGGCCCGCGCAGGCGGCCAGCAGGGGCAGCAGCAGCAGGGCATGGATCGGGCGCATCATTCGGCCTCCAGCCAGTCCTCGATCAGCCGGCGCGCGATGGAGTCCAGGCGCGGCAGGCTGAAGCCGTGCCGCTCATGCGAGCGGATCTCGGCGCGGGTGAACCAGCGCGCGTCGCGCAGCTCCTCCGGGTCGATGGTGATGGCCTCCGACAGCGCCTCGGCATGGAAGCCCAGCATGATGGAGGCGGGAAAGGGCCAGGGCTGCGAGGAATGGTAGAACACGCCGCCCACCCGGATGCCCACCTCCTCCAGCACCTCGCGGCGCACCGCCTCCTCCAGGCTCTCGCCTGGCTCCACGAAGCCGGCCAGGGTGGAATACATGGTGGTGTTGGGAAAGCGCGTGGAATGGCCGAGCAGGGCGCGCGGCCCGTCCGTCACCAGCATGATCACCGCCGGATCGGTGCGCGGGAAGTGCTGCGCGCCGCAGGCGGTGCAGGCCATGGCGTTGCCGGCCGAGCGCGGCTCGCAGGCGCCGCCGCAGACGCCGCAGAAGCGGTGCCGCACGCGCCAGTGCATCAGCCCGCGGGCATGGGCCAGCACGCTGGCCTCGCCCGGCGGCAGCAGCCCGGCCACGGCGCGGAGGTCGGCGAAGGCGCCGAGATCCCCCGACAGCAGCGGCAGCGGGTCCTCGGCGGCGGAACAGTCCACGCTGAAGACCGGCCGCCCGTCCCACAGGCCGAGAAAGGCCCAGGGGCCGCCGGCCATGCGCAGGGCCTGCGCCGCCTCGGCGGACAGCAGCACGGCCTCGGGCCGGCCCTCCTCCACGCCGCGCATCAGGCTGCGGCTGCGCCAGACCGGCACGAACAGCGCCTGCGGCGAGGCCAGGGCGGTGTCGATGAACTCGGCGTCCTCCCGCCGGCCCGAGGCGCGGTCGAGGGGGCTGCCGGTATAGGCGTTGGGGCGGGAAGCCGGAATGGACAGCATGCGGGCGCGACCCTGCCATGGGCGGGCCGCGACGGCAACTCGGCCGCCTTTCCGGCGCGCCCCCCTTGCCCGGGAGGGGGGGCGGCATGATATTGTTCCCTCGGAAGGTCGGCGGCGGACAGACGCCTTGCCAACCCGGTCAGGTCCGGAAGGAAGCAGCCGCAGCGAGTTCCCGTCTGGGTCGTTCCGCCGGTCTTCCACCCTCTCGCTGAAATGGCCCGCCGCGGCCAGCACCGGATCCGCCGCGCGCCATGCCAAGCGACACCCGCCCCGACGAGCTTGAACAACCGCCCGTGCCCGAAGGCGCCGGCCTGTTCGGCGAGCCGCCGCCACCCGAGGGGCCGGGGCTGTTCGGGGACGCGCCCGCCTCCCCCCCCGCCGCGCCGGCGCCGGACCAGCCCGCCACCCCCTACCGGGTGCTGGCGCGCAAATACCGCCCGCAGAGCTTCGCCGACCTGATCGGCCAGGACGCGCTGGTGCGCACGCTCCGCAACGCCTTCGCGCAGAACCGCGTGGCGCATGCGTTCATGCTCACCGGCGTGCGCGGCGTGGGCAAGACCACCACCGCCCGCATCATCGCCCGCGCGCTGAACTGCGTCGGGCCCGACGGCCAGGACGGCCCGACCGCCGAGCCCTGCGGCGCCTGCGCCGAGTGCCAGGCCATCCTGGCCGACCGCCACCCGGACGTGCTGGAGCTGGACGCCGCCTCCAACAACGGCGTGGACAACATCCGCGAGCTGCGCGAGGCGGTGCGGTATCGCCCGGCGCGCGCGCGCTTCAAGGTCTACATCCTCGACGAGGTCCACATGCTGTCCACGGCGGCGTTCAACGCGCTGCTGAAGACGCTGGAGGAACCCCCGCCGCAGGTGAAGTTCCTCTTCGCCACCACCGAGATCCGCAAGGTCCCGGCCACCATCCTGTCCCGCTGCCAGCGCTTCGACCTCCGGCGCGTGCCGCAGGAAACGTTGCGCGCCCACTTCGCCCGCATCGCGGAGGCCGAGGCCGTGCCCGCCACGCCCGAGGCGCTGGCCATGATCGCCCGCGCGGCGGATGGCTCGGTGCGCGACGGCCTTTCGCTGCTGGACCAGGCGATCGCCCAGGCCGCCGGCAGCGCCGAGGGCGTGCAGGCGGACCTCGTGCGGGACATGCTGGGCCTGGCCGACCGCACCCTGCTGTTCGACCTGCTGGAGGCCGCCTTCCGCGGCGACATCCCGGCCGTGCTGGCGGCGATGGATGCCGGGCATGAGCGCGGCGCCGACCCCGGCGTGGTGCTGGCCGACCTGCTGGAACTGACCCACACCCTGACGCGGCTCCGCGCCGTGCCCGCCCTGCGCCAGGACCCCTCCCTGGCCGAGGCCGAGCGGGTGCGCGGCACGGCGCTGGCCGAGGCGCTGAGCATCCCGGTGCTGGGCCGCGCCTGGCAGGTGCTGCTGAAGGGCATCACCGAGGTCGCCGAGGCGCCGGACCGGCGCGCGGCGGCCGAGATGGTGCTGATCCGCCTCGCCCACCTGGCCGAGATGCCGACGCCGGGCGAACTGGTGCGGCGCCTGACCGAGGGCGGCGCCACCCAGCCGGGTGCGGGCCACGCGGTGAACGGCCCTGGCATGGGCAAGCCGGCAGGCGGCGCCCGCGCCACGGCCAATGGCGCGCCGGCCATGGAGGCGGCGCCCGCCGCCCTTCCCCAGCCGCGCGGCTTCCGCGAGGTGGTGGCGCTGGCCTCGGGCCGGGCGCCGATGCTGCACGCCCACCTGCTGCACAACACGCATCTGGTGGCCTTCGCGCCCGGCCGCATCGAGATCCGCCAGCGGCCCGAGGCGCCGCGCGACCTCGCCGCCCAGCTTTCGGCCCTGCTGCTGGAGCAGACGGGAAAGCGCTGGACCATCACCCTCTCCAATGCCGAGGGCGAGCCCACCATCGCCCAGCAGCGCAGCCACGTGGCCAGCGAGCGGATGGAGATGGCCAGGTCCCACCCGCTGGTGCAGTCCATCCTGCTCGCCTTTCCCGGTGCCCAGGTGGAGGCGCTGCGCGACGACAGCCTGGACGAGTACGGCCTGCCGCCGCTGCCCGACGCGCTCCCCGAGCCGCCCGATGACGGCCCCGAATTCGCGCCGCCCGACGCCGAGCCGGCCGACCTCGACGATTTCCATTCCTCTGATCTCCACGGAGAGGACGCATGAAGAACCTTGCCTCGATGATGAAGCAGGCCCAGCAGATGCAGGCCAAGATGCAGGAGATGCAGGCGCGGCTGGACGCCACCCTGGTGGAAGGCGCCGCCGGCGCCGGCATGGTCAAGGTGACCCTCACCGGCAAGGGCGACCTGAAGCGCCTGGCCATCGACCCCAGCCTGATGGTGGCCGATGAGCGCGAGGTGCTGGAGGACCTGATCGTCGCCGCCCATGCCGACGCCAAGGCGAAGGTGGAGGCGATGATGGCCGAGGAGATGCAGAAGGCCACCTCCGGGCTGAACATCCCCGGCATGGGCGGCGGCGGCCTCGGCGGCTTCAAGCTGCCGTTCTGAGCAGCCCCCCCGGAACGGCGGTGAGCATGCGCGGGCCGGACCAGGTCGAGCGTCTGGTCGCCATGCTGGCGCGGCTGCCGGGGCTTGGCCGCCGCAGCGCCCGCCGCGCCGCGCTGAAGCTGCTGCAGGACCCGGGCGGGCTGATGCTGCCCCTCGCCCAGGCCCTGCGCGAAACGGCGGAAGCCGTCCGCCCCTGCCGTGTCTGCGGCAATCTCGACACCCAGGACCCCTGCCGCATCTGCACCGACCTGGCGCGCGAGCACGACGTGCTCTGCGTGGTGGAGGGCGTCTCGGACCTTTGGGCGCTGGAGCGGGCGCATGTGCATCGCGGCCTCTACCATGTGCTGGGCGGCGTGCTTTCGGCGCTCGCGGGCGTGGGGCCGGACGACCTGCGGGTGGCGGACCTGCTGGCCCGCGTGGCCGAGGGCGAGGCGCGGGAGGTGATCCTGGCCCTGCCCGCCACGGTCGATGGCGCCACCACGGCGCACTACCTGACGGACCGGCTGCGGCCCACAGGGGTAGCCATCACGCAGCTCGCCCAGGGCGTGCCAATGGGCGGGGCGCTGGACGTGATGGATGATGGGACGCTGGCGGCGGCGCTGAAGGCACGGCGGCCGGCTTGAGGCTGGGGGAGAAAGAATTCTCCCCCAGGCCCCCACTTCTTTTTTCTGTCAGTCGGGCAGCGCGCCGTGCTGGCGCAGAAAACCCAGCAAGGGCAGCAGGGGGAGGCCGAGGATGGCGCTGTGCTCGCCCTCCACGGCGCGGAAAAGCTGGATGCCGGGGCCCTCCAGCCGGTAGGCGCCGACGGAATGCGTCACCGCCTCCCCTTCCAGCGCCAGGTAGCGGTCCAGGAAGGCATCCGGGAAGTCACGCATCGTCAGCCGAGGCGTGGCCATGTGCTGCCAGACGCGCCGGCCGTGCCGCCACAGCACGATGGCGGTGAACAGCGTGTGCGTCCGGCCCCGCAATGCCTGGAGCTGGGCGCGCGCCGCCGGCAGGTCCTCCGGCTTGTCGAACCACCGCCCCTCGCACACCAGGAGCTGGTCGGCGCCGATCACCAGCGCCTCCGGCTCCCGCCGCGCCACCCGCGCCGCCTTGGCCTCGGCCAGCAGGATGGCGGCGTCGGCGGGCGGGATCTCCTCGGCTTGCGCGGCCTCCTTCAGGCCCGCCTCGTCCACCGGCGCGGGCTGGATGGTGAAGTCCAGCCCCGCCTCGCGCAGCAGCGCCGCCCGCGTGGCGGAGCCCGAGGCCAGGATCAGCCGGATCATGCGCCGATGCCGCCCGGGCGCGGCGCGCTCCCCTGGTTGCGGCGGGCGTGCCAGGCTTCCATCAGCTGCAGCACGGTGGCGGCCGTTTCCTCGATGGAGCGGCGCGTCACGTCGATCACCGGCCAGCCATGGCTGGTGCAGAGGCGCCGCGCCGCCTGGATCTCGGCCTTCACCGCCTCGTGGTCCACATAGTCGTGGGTGTCCTGCCGCACGCCGCCGGCGCCGATGATCTTCAGCCGGTGGCGACGGATGTCGATCAGCGCCGCCACGTCGATGGTGAGGCCGATCACCGGGCAGGGGGGGTTCTCCAGCTCCTCGGGCAGCGGCGAGGTCGGCACGATCGGCACGTTGGCCGCCTTGATGCCCCTGTTGGCCAGGTAGAAGCAGGTGGGCGTCTTGGAGGAGCGCGAGACGCCCACCAGCACGCAATCCGCCTCCTCGATGCCGGCCACGCCCTGGCCGTCGTCATGCGCCAGCACGTAGTGCATGGCGTCGATCCGGCGGAAATAATCGGCGTCCAGCACGTATTGCGCGGCGCGCTTCTCCCGCGCCTGCTGGCCGAGCTGGGTCTGCAGCAGGTCCATCACCGGGTCCAGCACCGAAAGGCAGGGCACGCCGAGCTGCTGGCACACCTCCTCCAGCGAATGGCGCAGCGAGCGGTCCACCAGGGTGAACATCACCGGCCCCGGCTCCGCCTTGATGCCCTCCAGCACCTGCTCGAGCTGCAGGTGGGAGCGGACCAGCGACCAGCGGTGATGGATCACATGCGGGTCCGCGAAGCGGGCCAGCGTGGCGCGGGCGATCGAGTTCAGCGTCTCGCCCGTGCTGTCGGAGACGAGATGCAGGTTGAAGCTACGGTTTGGCATCGGCTCCGGTCGGCCTCGTGCGGCGTTGTTCCGCCATGGGGAAGAGGGGTGGAGAATAACGGGGATCGCTGTGGAGATTGGGGAAAACCTTGCCCCGCTTGAACCCCCCCTGGGATAAGCGGGGATGGAATCCGCATTTCCGGAGGGTTGTGGTTTGTTGGGCACAGCGCCGCGCGAGACTCTGTGGAAAACGCCGGAAAGCGGCCTTTGAGCTGGTTTTCCGCCCGATTCGCACCTGTGGAGAACTTTGTGGACAGGAATTGCTTCCCCTGCGTCCCCCTTATCCACAGGCCCTACTGGACCCCCATCTTTCTTAAAGACTCTTTTTCATAGAAAGGGGCGCCATGGAAAACGCATCGAAGCCCTTGCTGCGCGCCCTCTCGGGAGAGGCGGTCTGGCCGCCGCCCTTCTGGCTGATGCGCCAGGCCGGGCGGTACCTGCCCGAGTACCGGGAGTTGCGGGCCCAGGCCGGCGACTTCATCCGCCTCTGCACCAACCCCGCCCTGGCCGCGGAGGTGACGCTGCAGCCGCTGCGCCGCTACGGCATGGATGGCGCCATCCTGTTCAGCGACATCCTGATGCTGCCCTGGGCCATGGGGCAGCCGCTCCGCTACGCCGAGGGGGAGGGGCCGCTGCTGGAGCCGATCCGCGACGCCGGGGGGCTGGCGAAGCTGGACCCGCACGGCGCCTCCGCGCGGCTCGCGCCGATCTACGAGACGGTCTCCAGAGTTCGCGCCGGGCTTGGCCAGGAGGCGCCGAAGGCGGCGCTGATCGGCTTCGCGGGCAGCCCCTTCACGGTCGCCTGCTACATGGTGGAAGGCCGGGGAGGGGGGGAGTTCGCCCATGCCCGCCGCATGGCCTATGCCGACCCCGCCCTGTTCGGGAAGCTGATCCGCCTGCTGGTCGACGCGACCACGGAATACCTCCTCGCCCAGGCCGAGGCAGGGGCCGAGGCGCTGATGCTGTTCGACAGCTGGGCCGGCCTGCTTTCCCCCTCGCAGTTCCGCCGCTGGTCGGTCGAGCCCAGCGCCGCCATCGTGCGCAACATCCGGAAGGTCCGGCCCGACATCCCGCTGATCGGCTTCCCCCGCCTGGCGGGGCCGCTGCTGCCGGAATACGCGCAGCGCACCGGCGTCTCCACCGTGGCGATGGACACCGCCATGGACCCGCGCTGGGCGGCGGCCGCGGTGCCCGCCGAGGTGGCGCTGCAGGGCAACCTGGACCCGCAGGCCGTGGTGGCGGGCGGCGCCGCCATGGAGGCGGAGGCACGCTCCATTCTGGCCGCCATGCGCGGCCGGCCCTTCGTGTTCAACCTGGGCCACGGCATCGTGCCGCCCACGCCGCCGGAGCATGTGGCGGCGCTGGCCCGCGTCATCCGCACGGGCTGAGGCCGGCCACCGCAAGGGAAGCCGCCGGAAGGGAAGCCAGGGGGGGCCGCCAGGGCCGCCCCGGGCAACAATGGCCGGGATGCGGCGTTCCCCGGGGCAACCCCCCTGGAGAATGCCCGCATGCCCGTACGCTACGACCCGTCGCTGGAACAGGTGCAGCCCGACGAGGCGGAAACCATCGCCCGCATCGTCGGGAGCCTGCGCAAGATCAGCGAGACCACCTTCGAGGATTACGGCCATGCCGTGCGCAGCGTGCACGCCAAGAGCCATGGCCTGCTGAAGGGCACGCTGCGGGTGCTGGACCACCTGCCCCCCACCCTGGCGCAGGGCCTCTTCGCGCGGCCGGCGGAATACCCGGTGGTGCTGCGCTTCTCCACCAATCCGGGCGACGTGCTGGACGACAGCATCACCGTGCCGCGCGGCCTGGCGGTGAAGGTGATCGGCGTGGAGGGAGAGCGGCTGCCCGGCTCGGAGGCCGACACCACCCAGGACTTCGTCATGGCCAACGCGCCGGTCTTCGCCGCGCCGGACGCCAAGACCTTCGCCGGCAGCCTGAAGCTGCTGGCCCGCACCACCGACACGCCGCAGGCGCTGAAGAAGGTGGTCTCGGCCGTGCTGCGCGGCGCGGAAACGGTGGTGGAGACCTTTGGCGGCGAGAGCGCCACGCTGAAGAGCATGGGTGGCCACCCCAGCACCCACATCCTGGGCGAGACCTTCTGGAGCCAGGCGCCGCTGCGCCATGGCGAGTATGTGGCCAAGTATTCCATCGCCCCGCTCTCCCCCGCGCTCCAGGCGCTGAAGGATGCCAGGGTGGAGACCAGCGGCCGGCCGGACGCGCTGCGCGAGGAGGTGAGGGCCTTCTTCCGCGAGCAGGGCGGCGAGTGGGAACTGCGCGCGCAGCTTCTCACCAACCGCGAGACCATGCCTGTCGAGGACGCCTCCGTGGCCTGGCCGGAGGAGGAGAGCCCCTACATCCCCGTGGCCCGCATCCTCCTGCCGCCGCAATCGGGCTGGGACGCGGAGCGCTCCCGCGAGATCGACGACGCCATGGCCTTCAGCCCCTGGCACGGGCTGGAGGCGCACCGGCCGCTCGGCAACATCATGCGCGCCCGCCGCCCCGCCTATGAGGATTCCGCGCGCTTCCGCGGCACGCGCAATGGCTGCCCGATTCATGAGCCGCGCCATGGCTGAAAGCCGGACAAAAGGTTTCCGTGCCTGACCTGCACGCGAGCGGCTGACGCCGCGATGGCGCCCGGGCGCGGGAAGCCGGCCGTGCCTGTGCGGAAAAACCACCGCGGCCGCCTTGCGCGGCGCGCTCAGGCTGGCATCGTCCGCGCCGCCTGTTGCGCGGAAAGCCAGCTCCCATGCATGTCCTGGTCCTCGAGAACTCCCCCCTCGCTCCCATCGGCCATTTCGGCGACTGGCTGGCGGCGCGCCACGGCGCCTCGCTGGCCATCCTGCCCGGCCCGGCCCTGACGGCGCCCGCGCCCCTGCCGGAGGCCGACCTGCTCGTCACCCTGGGCTCTCCGAAGGCCGCCTATGACGGCGATGGCTGGATCGCCATCCAGCGCGAGCTGCTCGCCCGCTGGATCGGGGAAGGGCGGCCGGTGATCGGCATCTGCTTCGGCGCGCAGATGATCGCCTCCGCCATCGGCGGCAGCGTGGCGCCGAGCGGCACCTTCCACGAGGGCTGGATGGAGACGGCGGAGGCCAGCACGCCCCTTTGGCGCGGCCCCTGGCTGCGCTGGCACGGCGACCACGTGGCCCTGCCGCCGGAAGCCGAGGTCCTGGCGCGCTCCGAGGGCACCATCCAGGCCTTCCGCCACCGGCGGGCGCTGGGGGTGCAGTTCCACCCCGAGGCCCATGCAGGGTGCGTGGCGGACTGGATCGGCTTCACGCCACCCGAAAGGCTGGCGGCGAAGGGGATGGAGCCGGACGCCATCATCGCGCTGACAAGGGAGCGGGATGGCAGCCTGAGGGAGCAGCGGGAGGCGCTGTTCGCGGAGATGCTCAGGCTGGTTCAGAACTAGGAAAAGGCCAGGGGAAGGAATTCCCCTGGGACCGCTTCTCTTTTCTGCAGGTTCAGCCGCGCCTGGACAGGTCCACCAGGCCGGCAAAGCCGGTTTCGGTGCCGAAGGCCAGATGCGTGCCGGTGGCGTTCCAGGCCAGGGCAGACACCGCGCCACGGCCGGGCGCGGCCACGGGGACGATCTTGCCGGAGCCGATCTCGGCCATCAGCACCAGCCCGTCCTGAAAGCCGGCGGCCACCACCTCGTGCTGCGGGTGGCAGGCCACCTGGGTGCAGAGCACGCCATCGCCCCCCGCCAGCTCCACCGGCGGCTTGCCCATCGGCCCGCCGGCGAAGAACGGCCACAGCACCACGCAATCCGCCCCCGCCGTGGCCATCCACCGGCCCTTGCCGGTGAAGGAGAAGGACTTGATCTTGGTGGGGTAGCCGGACATCCGCATGTCCTGCTGGTCGGTCAGGCGCCAGCCATGCAGCGCGTTCTCCTGCATGGTGGAGACCACATGCGTGCCGTCCGGGCTGAACGCCACGAGCTGGTGGCTGCCCTTCCAGGGAAGCACGCGCGGCTTGTCCTCGCGGCTGTTGACGAACCACAGGCTGACGCCGTTGTAGTGCCCGGCCGCGATGCGCTTGCCCTTGGCGTCGAACGCCACGCCGCCCACGGTGGAGGGGTGCGCCAGCGCCTTGAGCTTGGCACTCGCCTTGTCCAGCAGGTGCACCGCCTTGCCCACCGCCACGGCGCGCAGGCCGGAGGGATGGGTCGCGATGTGCTCCACCCACTTCATCATGCCGAAATCGGCCAGCGCCGACACGCCGCCATCGGGCAGGACGCGCAGCAGCTTGCCGTCGTCGCCGCCCGACAGGAAGCCGTCGGCGAAGTCCGGCACCAGCGTCAGGCAGGCGCCGTCATGCGCTTCCAGCCTGCGCCACTCCGCCTCCGGCAGGGCCGGGTCGGCCAGGTGCAGCGTGCCGTCGCCCAGGCCGAAGGCGGCGCCCTTGCCGTCCCGCCCGAAGGCCACGCCCACCACCCAGGCGCCAAGTTCCCGCCCAGCCCCGCGCGTGGAAAGCAGGAAGTCGGCGTCCTCGACGCTTCCGGTCATGCCCTCGCTCATGCGGCCCCCTGGGAGGCGACGCAGCCCTCGAAGCCGCGGCGCAACTGCGGCCGGTTCAGATTGCGGCCGATGAACACGATCTTGGACTTGCGCGGGTCGCCTTCCTTCCACGGCCCGATGAAGTCGCCATCGGCGATCATGTGCACGGCCTGGAAGGCGAAGCGGTTCTCCTCGCCCTGATAGGCCAGGATGCCCTTGGTGCGCAGCAGGTCCTGCCCCTTGGCCTGGAGGAGCTGGCTGATCCAGGCGTTGAACTTCTCGGCGTCGATCGGCTGCGACACCTCGAAGGACATGCTCATCACCTCCTCGTTGTGCTCGTGCTCGTCCGAGGTGAGGAAGTCCGGCTCGCGCTCCAGGATGCGTTCCAGCTTGAAGGCGTCGCGCCCGATCACGCTCTCCACCGGCACGGCCGACCTGGTGGCGCGCCGGATCTCGGCATAGGGGTTGATCGCCTTGATGCGGCGCTCCACCTCGGCGGCCTCGTCCTCGCTCACCAGGTCCATCTTGTTGAGGACGATGAGGTCGGCGAAGGCGATCTGCTCCTCCGCCTCCTTGCTGTCCGCCAGCCGGGCGATGAGGTTCTTGGCGTCCACCACGGTGACGATGGCGTCGAGGCGCGTCGCGCGCTTGACGTCCTCGTCCATGAAGAAGGTCTGCGCCACGGGGGCCGGGTTGGCCAGGCCCGTGGTCTCGACGATGATGCCGTCGAACTTGCCGCGCCGCTTCATCAGCCCGCCCAGGATGCGCACGAGGTCGCCGCGCACGGTGCAGCAGATGCAGCCGTTGTTCATCTCGAACACTTCCTCGTCGGCGTCGATGACGAGGTCGTTGTCCACGCCGAGCTCACCGAACTCGTTGATCACCACGGCGAACTTCTTGCCGTGGTTCTCGGTGAGGATGCGGTTCAGCAGCGTGGTCTTGCCGGCGCCGAGATAGCCGGTCAGCACGGTGACGGGAACGGTGTCGCTGGTCTCGCTCATGGGGGCGATCTCCTGCCGGGGAAACGTCGTCGGGACGTCGCTGGGGCGTCGTTCGGGGAATGTCATATGATACGGTTCCCCCCGAAGGTCACGGGGGGCGGCGGGACAGAGTGGGCATGGCTGCCAGAAGGAAGCGGGGGCCGGCATGCCGGCGGCCCGGCCTGGGGCGGGGCGGATCGGCCGCCCGCGGGTGCCGCGCCGGCCAGGGCCGGGCCTTCGCCCGGCTGCCCATGGTGGAAGGCCCATGGTGGAAGGCCCGTGCGGATGGCCCGTGCGGAAGGCCTGTGTGGAAGGCCGGGGGACGGGCGCCCAGAGCGCGGACCCGGAACGCGGGCCTGGAGCGGGGCAGGGTCCGGGGAAGGGCCTGCCTTCCCCGGAAGCGGTCAGGCCGCCGCCTTGATGGCGTCGGACAGGGTGCCGAAGATGCGGTCGATGTGGTGCTTCTCGGCGATCAGCGGCGGCGAGAGGGCGATGATGTCGCCGGTGGTGCGGATCAGCACGCCCTTGTCGAAGCAGTCGCGGAAGATGTCCACCGCCCGCGCCGTGGGCTTGCCCGGGCGCGAGGACAGCTCGATGCCGGTGACGAGGCCGATGGAGCGGATGTCGATGACATTGGGCAGCCCGCGCAGCGAGTGGGCGGCGTCCTCGAAATAGGGCTCCATGGCGGCGGCGCGGCCGGGCAGGTCCTCCGCCTTGTGCAGCGCCAGGGTGGCGATGGAGGCGGCGCAGGCCAGCGGGTGGCCGGAATAGGTGTAGCCGTGGAACAGCTCGATGCCTTCCGGCGCGCCGTTCACCACCGCGTCGTAGATGGCGTTGCTCACGGCCACCGCGCCCATCGGCACGGCGGCGTTGGAGAGGCCCTTGGCCATGGTCATGATGTCCGGCGTGACACCCAGCCGCTCGGCGCCGAAATTGGTGCCGAGGCGGCCGAAGCCGGTGATCACCTCGTCGAAGATCAGCAGGATGCCGTGCTTGTCGCACAGCTCGCGCAGGCGCTTCAGGTAGCCCTCGGGCGGCACCAGCACGCCGGTGGAGCCGGCCATCGGCTCGACCATCACGGCGGCGATGGTGTCGCCATGCAGGGCGACGAGGTTCTCCAGCGCGTCGGCCAGGTGGGCGCCGTGCTGCGGCAGGCCGCGGGAGAAGGCGTTCTGTTCCGGCAGGTGGGTGTGGGGCAGGTGGTCCACATAGGGCAGCATGGCGCCGAACTGCTTGCGGTTGCCGCCGATGCCGCCCACCGACATGCCGCCGAAGCCCACGCCGTGGTAGCCGCGCTCCCGCCCGACCAGGCGCACGCGCTGGCTCTGGCCGCGCGCCTTCTGGTAGGCGAGCGCGATCTTCAGCGCCGTGTCGGCGCTTTCCGAGCCGGAATTGGTGAAGAACACCCGGTCCAGCCCCGCCGGCGTCATCTCGGCGACGCGCGCGGCCGCCTCGAAGGCGATCGGGTGGCCGAGCTGGAAGGTGGGGGCGAAGTCCATCACCGCCGCCTGCTTCTGGATGGCCTCGGTGATCTCCTTCCGGCCATGGCCCGCATTGCAGCACCAGAGGCCGGCCGTGCCGTCGATGATCTCCCGCCCGTCGGCGGTGAAGTAGGACATGCCCTCGGCGCGGGCGAGCATGCGCGGCTGGGACTTGAAGTAGCGGTTGTCCGAATAGGGCATCCAGAACGCATCGAGGTCGTTCGGGCGCGGCACGTTGATCTGGTTCATGGCCAATCCTGCACAGCCGGGGCGGATGGCGGGAAAGGCTAGGCCGGTTGCGGGCGGAAGGCGAGAGGCTTCCCGCGATCCGCGCGAGACTCGGCGGAATGATGCGCGCGGGGCCGCCGCGCCGGCCTATCCTGCGGCCCGGAAAGCGAAGGGATGGGGCGATGATGCGGCGGATCGAGGCGGGCGTGCTGTCCGTGGCCTACCGGGAAACCGGCCCGGCCGGCGGGCCGGTGGCGATCCTGCTGCACGGCTTCCCCTACGACATCCATGCCTGCGAGGCCGCGGCGGAGATCCTGGCGGAGCAAGGCTGGCGCTGCGTCGTCCCCTTCCTGCGCGGCTATGGCGGCACGCATTTCCTTTCGGACGGGACGCCGCGCTCGGGCCAGCAGGCGGCGCTGGGCGCGGACCTGCTGGCGCTGATGGACGCGCTGCGCATCCCGCGCGCGGTGCTGGCGGGCCATGACTGGGGCGGCCGCGCGGCCTGCGTCGTCGCGGCGCTGTGGCCGGAGCGGGTGCGCGGGCTGGTCAGCTGCGGCACCGGCTACAACATCCAGGACATCGCCCGCGCCGGCGAGCCGGCGCCGCCGGAAAAGGAGCTGCGCTACTGGTACCAGTACTACTTCCACACGGAGCGCGGCCGGGCGGGCCTCACCCGCAACCGGCGGGAGCTGTGCCGGCTCATCTGGCGGCTCTGGTCGCCGGAATGGCGCTTCGACGACGCCACCTTCGGCCGCAGCGCCGCGGCCTTCGACAACCCGGATTTCGTGGAGGTCGTCATCCACTCCTACCGGCACCGCTTCGGCGGCGTCCCGGGCGACCCGGCGCTGGACGGGGTCGAGGCGCGGCTGGCGGCGCGGCCCGCCATCGGCGTGCCCGCCATCGTGCTGCAGGGCGACGCGGACGGGGTGGAGGGGCCGCTCCCGGCGGAGGACAGGGCGGCACCGCATTTCACCGGCCCCTATGCGCGCCACGTCCTGCGGGGGATCGGGCACAACCTGCCGCAGGAAGCGCCGGAGGCCTTCGCGCGGGCGGTAATGGCGGTGGGAAAGGAGGAGGCCGGCTGACCTTCCCCCTCAGCCCTTCAGGCAGGCCTCGGCCAGCATCCGGAACGCGTTGGCGCGGTGGCTGATGGCGTGCTTGCCGGCCTTGTCCATCTCCGCAAAGGTCTGGCCCTGGCCGGCGGGCTGGAACATCGGGTCGTAGCCGAAGCCGCCCGGGCCGCGCGGCGGCCACACCCACTCGCCCATGGCGCGGCCCTCGAAGCCTTCCACATGCCCGTCCGGCCAGGCCAGCACCAGCGCGCAGGTGAACCAGGCGGCGCGGTCGGCATGCGGGGCGGCGAGGGCGTGCACCTTCGCCATGGCGGCGGCGTAGTCGCGCCCGCCGCCGGGAAGCTCGGCCCAGTCGGCGGTGTGGACGCCCGGCGCGCCGTCCAGCGAGGCGACCGAGAAGCCGCTGTCATCGGCCAGCGCCACCAGCCCGGAGGCGCGGGCGGCGGCCAGCGCCTTCAGCGTGGCGTTGCCGAGGAAGGTGGCCTCGGTTTCCTCCGGCACCGGCAGGCCAAGCTCCCTGGCGCTGACGATCCCGATGCCATACTCGGCCAGCAGCGCGGCGTTCTCCGCCACCTTGCCCGCATTGTGGCTGGCCATGACGATGCGCCGCTCCGTCAGGCGGCGGTGCGATGCCCCGCTCACCGGCCGATCGCCCGGCGCTGGGCGGCGAAGAGCGCCTCCGTCCCCGTGCGCGCCAGCCCCAGCATGGCGGCGAGCTGCGCGTCGGAGAAGGGCGCGCCCTCGGCGGTGCCCTGCACCTCGACGATGCCGCCCTTGCCGGTCAGCACGAAATTGGCGTCCGCCTGGGCGTCCTTGTCCTCGGCGTAGTCGAGGTCGAGCACCGGCTCGCCCTTCCACAGGCCGCAGGAGATGGCGGCCACCTGGTCGCGGATCGGGTTGCCGCTGATCAGGTTCTTCAGCACGCAATGCTCGAAGGCCTGGTGCAGCGCCACCCAGGCGCCGGTGATGGCGGCGCAGCGGGTGCCGCCATCGGCCGTCAGCACGTCGCAATCCAGCACCACGGCCAGCTCGCCCATCGCCCGGCGGTCCACCACCGCGCGCAGGCTGCGGGCGATGAGGCGCTGGATTTCCTGCGTGCGGCCGGACTGCCTGCCGCGCGCCGCCTCGCGGTCGCCGCGGCTGTGGGTGGCGCGCGGCAGCATGCCGTACTCGGCCGTCACCCAGCCCTCGCCCTTGCCGCGCATGAAGGAGGGCACGCGCCCTTCCACGCTGGCGGTGCAGAGCACCTCCGTGTGGCCCACCCGGATGCGGCAGGAGCCCTCCGCGTGCCGGGCCACGCCGGTTTCCAGGCTGACGGTGCGCAACGCGTCGGGGGCGCGGCCGGAAGGGCGCATGGGCGTGGGTCTTTCGGTGGTGGGGTGGGCTGGAACGGAATGCGGCGGTGGCCGCGGCCTGTCAATTCGCGGTGCGCTCCACCGCCGGCCCGGCGCCGCCGGCGAGCTGCCGCAGGCAGGCGGCCTCGGTGCGGCGCTCGGTGCCCGAGGCGCGCGCCGCGGCATAGCTGACGCGCAGCGCCGCGCCGGGCGCGTCGTCGCGGTCCAGCACCACGTCGAGATGGCAGAAGGACGTCTGGTAGAGCCAGATCTGCGCCGCGCCCTCGGTGCGGCGCAGGCGCGGCTCGCCCAGCCAGCGGCGCACCGCCTCGGGCGACTGGCCGAGAAGCTGCGCGGCGCGTTCCGGCGTCCCCTCCAGCCGTGGCAGGACGGGGGCGGCGGTCGGCTGCATGCCGGCCAGGTTGGCGCGGTAGCTTTCCAGCACCTCCTGCAGAACCGCGCGCGGATCGGCCGGAGAGGGCTGCGCGGCGCAGGCGCCGAGCAGCAGCAGGGCGGTCAGGAGGAGTGGACGCATGGGCGGTGGGGCGGAAGGCCGGCGGGGGGCGGACCCCCCGCGCCGCCGGTCAGACCTCCGCGGCGGGAATGGCGAGCGGCGAGGGCGCGTAGCTGTGCTGCGGCGCGCTGTCGCTCAGCATCTCCATGCGGCCGGAAAGCTGGCCGCCTTCCTCCACCTGGAGCTTGCGGCAGCGGGCCACGCCCAGCACCCGGCCGGTGCCGCGGATGATCAGGTTGCCGCGCGCCGTCAGCGTACCGTCGAAGGTGCCGGCGATCTCGGCGTCGTCCACCTCGACCTCGCCCTTGAACACGCCGCTCGGGCTGATGAACAGCTCGGCCGCCTGCATCATCTGGCTCTCGATGGTGCCCTCCACCACCAGCCGCTCGGCATCCGTCACGGTGCCCTGCAGGCTGATGCCCTTGCCCACGACCATGGTGCGGCGCTCGGTGGCGGCGGCGGGAAGGGGCGCGCGGGCGGCGGCGGCGGGGGCCTGGGCCTGGCCCTGGGCCGGAACCCCGGCATTCACCGGCGGCCGTGGCGGCATGCCCATTCCGGCGGGGGGCTGGCTGGGCTTCGGCGGCAGGTTCATGGCGGCCTCCTTGCTGGGCGCGGGGCGGAAGGGGGGAACGGCGAGGTCCGGGTCGCGCGCCACCGGAACGGTGGTCGGCGCGCCGGGGCCTTCCTCTGCCCCTCCCGCGCCGGGCGCGGGCTGGATGGGCTCTTCGCGACGGCGGAAGATGGACATACGCTCCCCCTGTGCAACGGCTGGGTATGAAGCCTCGCGCGGGGGCCCTGCGGCGGGCCGGCGCGCTCCTGTCCCCGGCTATCACGCAGGGCCCCGTCCGGACAACGGGGCGGGCGCAACGAATCCCCCTTTTTCCGGAAGCTCGGGCGGGCCGCCCGGGGGCGGTGCCCGTCGGGCGCGGCAGCGGGCGCAACGGAAGGGGCGGCGGGCGGGCGCCGTTCCGCCAGCCAGGACGCCGCGCCCGCGCCGCCAGATGTGAGCGGGAGGGCAGGGCGCGGCGCCCGCCCTATGCCCGGCGGCGCGGGGCTGCTATCGGCGGTGCTGCGCGGCACCGCCGCATCCCCGCAGAGCACAGGGTTCCCCACATGGCCGCCTCCACCCTCGACATCCTCGGCATCGGCAACGCCATCCTGGACGTGCTGGCCCGCGCCGAGGAGGGCTTCCTGGCCGCGCAGGGCATGACCAAGGGCGCGATGGCGCTGATCGACACCGCCCGCGCCGAGGCGATCTACGCCGCCATGGGCCCCGGCATCGAGAGCAGCGGCGGCTCGGCCGGCAACACCTGCGCCGTGGCCGCGGCGCTCGGCGCCCGCGTGGGCTTCCTGGGCAAGGTGGCGGAGGACGCGCTGGGCCAGGTCTTCGCGCACGACATCCGCGCCACCGGCGTCACCTTCCCCACCGCCCCGCTGCGGGGCGGCGACCCCACGGCGCGCTGCCTGATCCTGGTCACGCCGGACGGGCAGCGGACCATGAACACCTATCTCGGCGCCTGCGTGGCCTTTGGCGAGGAGGACGTGGACGCGGCCATGGTGGCCTCCGCCGCCGTCACCTACCTGGAGGGCTACCTGTTCGACCCGCCGGCGGCGCAGGCCGCCTTCCGCCGCGCCGCCGCGCTGGCGCACCAGGCCGGGCGGCAGGTGGCGATCAGCCTGTCCGACCCCTTCTGCGTCGGCCGCCACCGCGAGGCCTTCCGCGCCTTCGTCGCCCGCCAGGCCGACATCGTCTTCGCCAACGAGGCGGAGATCATGAGCCTCTACGAGACGGACAGCCTGGACGCGGCGATCGAGGCGGTGCGGGGCGAGGTGAAGCTCGCCGCCATCACGCGCTCCGAGCGGGGCAGCGTGATCGTGGCGGGCGAGGCGACGCACGAGGTCGCCGCCGAGCCCGCCCGCGTGGTGGACACCACCGGCGCGGGCGACGCCTATGCCGCGGGCTTCCTGGCCGCGCTCACCCGGGGCCGCGCCCTGCCGGAATGCGGCCGCTGGGGCTCGGTGGCGGCGGCCGAGTGCATCGGCCATTTCGGCGCCCGTCCGCAGGCCGAGCTGAAGGCGCTGGTCGGCGCCTGAGGCCGGCGCGGGGGAGGGAGGCCCGATGGGTCCCTGGCTCGACGCCTTCGTCGCCACCTTCGGGCTGATCGGCCTCGGCGCGCTGCTGCGCCGGCGGGTGCTGACCGACGCGGCGGTCTGGGCCGGCATGGAGAAGCTGGTCTTCACCGTGCTGCTGCCGGCCCTGCTGGTCTCCTCCATCGGCGCGGTGAAGCTGGCCGAGCTGCCGCTGGGCGGCATGGCCGGCGCCATCTGGGGCGCGCTGCTGCTGGGCGCGGCGCTTTCCCTGCTGCTGGCGCGCGGGCTGGGGCATGGCCACGCCACCGCCACCTCCGTGCTGCAGGGGGGGATCCGCTTCAACACCCTGCTCGCCTTCGCCGTGGCGGGGTCGGTCTACGGGGCGGCCGGCATCGCCTTCGGCGGCATCGCCACCGGGCTGATCGTGCCCTTTGTGCAGGTCCTCATCACCCTGGCGTTCAGCCTGGGCGGCACGCGCCGGGCGGACCCGCTGCGGGTGCTGCGGCAGATGGTCACCAACCCGCTGCTGCTGGCCTGCGCGGCGGGGCTCGCCCTTTCGCTGGTGGGCGGTGCGCCGCCGGGGCTGGCCGGGCTGCTGCGCAGCCTGGCGCAGGGGTCGCTGGCCATCGGGCTGCTTTGCGTCGGCGCGGCGCTGACGCCAGGGGCACTGGCGGCCAGCCCGCTCACCCAGGGGCTGACGGCAACGCTGAAGCTGTTCGCGGTGCCGGCGATCACCCTGGCGCTCGGCCACGCCCTGGGGCTGGAGGCGCAGGCGCTGGCCGTCGCCGTGCTGTTCATGGCCCAGCCCACCGCCACCACCGCCTATGTGCAGGCCCGCGCCATGGGCGGCGACGCGCCGCTGATGGCGGCGATGACCACGACGCAGCACCTCCTGGCCATGGTGACGCTGCCGCTCTGGGTGGCGCTGCTGGCGCTTTGAGGCGGGCGCGGGAGGCGCGATGTTCCGCCCCCGCGCGCACCCCTGGTATCTTTGTGCGGCGCCAGGACGCGCGTGACGATCGGGAAGGGCATGGAGCAGGCGATGACGGAGCCGGAGCGGCGGGTGGGGCGGCGGGAGGTTGCGCGGGGCCTGGCGGGCATGGCGCTGGCGGGGGCGGCCATCCCGGCGGGGTGGGCCAGGGCGCGGGAGGGCTGGCCGGAGCGCCCGCTGCGCTGGGTGGTGGGCTATCCGGCGGGCGGGCCGTCCGACACCTTCGCCCGCCTCATCGCGGCCGGCATGGGCCCGGCGCTGGGCCAGAACATGGTGGTGGACAACCGCCCCGGCGGCGGCGCCGTGCTGGCCAGCGAGACCGTCGCCCGCAGCGCGCCGGACGGCCACACCCTGCTGCACACCGACAACGGCAACCTCGTCTACAACCCCGCCCTTTATGGCCGCCTGCCCTACGACCCGGACCGGGACCTGACCGGCGTGGGCTTCATCGGCCGCTTCCCGCTCTTCCTGGTGGTGCGGCCCGACAGCCCGGTGCGGAGCCTCGCCGACTACGTGGCGCCCGCGGCGCGGCAGGCCCCGACCTATGGCTCCCCCGCCGTCGCCTCGCCGCACCACCTGGCCATGGAGATGCTGAAGCGCCGCGCCGGCTTCGACGCCACGCACGTGCCCTATCGCGGCGGCCCGGCGGCGATGGCCGACCTGATCGGCGGCGCGGTGGACAGCGTGCTGATCGACTGCGCCACCGGCCTGCCCTTCCTGCGGGACGGCAAGGCGCGGGCGCTGCTGGTGCTGTCCGAGACGCGCTCGGCGCGGATGCCGGAGGTGCCGACGGCGCTGGAGCTCGGCATCGGCCAGGCGGTGGCCTTTGGCTGGCAGGCCATGTCGGCCCCCGCCGGCACGCCGCCCGCCATCCTGGCGCGGCTGAACCGGGAGATGCGCGCCGTCATCGCGGCGCCGGCCATGCAGGAGCGGATGCGCGACCTCGGCGTCGAGACCGCCCCCTGGTCGCCGGAGGAGTTCGATGCCTTCGTCGCGCGCGAGAACGCCGCCTGGCGCCCGCTGATCCGCGAGCTGGGCATCCGCCTGGACAGCTGAAACCGGAAGGCCCGGCGGAATCCCTTCCTCCGGCCTTCCTCTTCGTCAGGCGAGGTCCACCGCCTCGTCGAAGGCCAGGCGCGGCAGGCGCGCCTGCAGCCCCGCCTCGTCGCCATAGCCCAGATTGACCAGCAGGTTGGACTTCCAGCCCGTGTTGGCGAGGAAGGCCTCGTCCACCCTGGCGTTGTCGAAGCCGCTCATCGGGCCCGTATCCAGCCCGAGCGCGCGCGCCGCCATGATCAGGTAGCCCGCCTGCATGGAGGCGTTGCGGAAGGCGGTGGCCTCGGCGAAGGCGGCGTTGCCGGTGAACCAGGACTTGGCGTCGGCATGCGGGAACAGCACGGGCAGCTTGTCGTGGAACCGCTGGTCCCAGGCGACGATCACCGTCACCGGCGCGGTCATCGTCTTGTCGAGGTTGCCGGCGGAAAGGGCGGGGCGCAGCCTCTCCTTGCCCTCGCGGGTGCGGATGAAGACGAAGCGGCCAGGGGAGGAATTGGCGCTGGTCGGCGCCATCTTCACCAGGTCATAGAGCTGGCGCAGCGTCTCGTCGCCGACGGCGCGGTCCTGCCACCTGTTGTGGGTGCGCGCCGCGCGGAACAGCTGGTCGAGCGCGGTGTCGTCGAGAGGGGCGGTCATCGGGTGCTCCTGTGCGGGGCGCACAGGATGAGGCCGGGCAGCGGGCCTGCCAACGCGGCCAAGCCGATGGCCGGTATTCGCCGGGTGAATGGGGCCCGGGCCTTTGGCCGGCCCGGGCCCCTTGGGTCAGGCGTCCACCTGCTCCACCGCCATCACCTCCGGCACGTAGTGGCGGAGCATGTTCTCCACCCCGTGCTTCAGCGTGGCGCGCGACGAGGGGCAGCCCGAGCAGGCGCCCTGCAGGTGCAGCTTGACGATGCCGTCGCGGAAGCCGCGGAAGACGATGTCCCCGCCATCGCCGGCCACGGCCGGGCGCACGCGGGTGTCCAGCAGCTCCTTGATCTGGGCGACGATCTCGGCATCGGCCGGGTCGCTGTCCTCGATCGCCTCCTCGGCGTCGGCGTCCAGCACCACGGGGCGGCCGGCCATGTAGTGCTCCATGATGCCGCCCAGCACCATGGGCTTCAGCGCCTGCCAGTCCACCGCGTCCGTCTTGGTGACGGTGACGAAGTCGGCGCCCAGGAAGACGCGGGCCACGCCGTCCAGCGCGAACAGCCGCTCGGCCAGCGGGCTGCGGCCGGCGCCCTCGGCGCTGGTGAAATCGGCCGTGCCGCGCCCGCCCATCACGTCCTGGCCCGGCAGGAACTTCAGGGTGGCGGGGTTCGGGGTGGCTTCGGTCTCGATGAACATCGTTCTGGGCTTTTCCGTGTGAGGGTCGGCGCGTGTCGTGGACGGGATTTGGGCCGTCGGGCCGCCGCGTGCAACCTTTGCGGTTCCGCGCTGAAGGCGCGGCAGGGTCTCAGGTGACGCGCTCCATGTCCCGGTCGTCCAGCGTGCCGGGCACGATGGTCATGGGCACCCGCAGGCGCGGCGCGTAGCGGCCGGTCAGCGCCGTGATCAGCGGCCCCGGCCCGCTGGCATTGGCGGCGGTGGCCAGGATCAGGATGGACATGCGCGGGTCCTCCTCCAGCAGCGCCAGCAGCTCGTCGCGCGCATTGCCCTCGCGGATCAGCAGGATCGGCATGCCGCCGGTGATCTCCTGCACCTCGGCGGCCAGGGCGGAGAGCAGCTTTTCCGCCTCCTCGCGCCGCTCCTCCTGCAGCATGGCGCCGACGCCGGCCCATTCCACCGTGCCCGCCTCCTCCACCACCCGCAGCAGCGCCACGCGGCCGCCGCCATGCTTGGCGCGCAGGCAGGCATAGCGCAGCGCCACGCGCAGCTCCGGCGTGTCGTCGACCACCACCAGGAAGACACGGTCGCGTCGGGCGGCTTCGGGCATTCATCCCCTCCGGAACAGCACGCTGCCGAGCCAGCCCGCGAGCGCGGCCAGCAGGATGCAGAGCAGGCCGTATACCACCGGCTGGACCTTGGCGACATCGGCGATGCGGGCGGCGGTTCCCGCCCGGCCGACGCGGAAGCTCAGCTCCTGCCGCGCCACCACGCGCCCGTCGCGCACCAGCAGCACCTGCACCAGGTAGTCGCCGGTGGGCACGGTGGCGGGCAGCGGCAGGCTGGCGCGGAACAGCCGGGCGCCGGCGATGTGCATGGTGCCCTCCTCGTGCCACAGCCCGGCATCCTGCTTCAGCTCCAGCAGCGCCTCGCGGAACTCCTGGCTCTGGTTGCCCGCCGCCTCCAGCGGCAGGGCGCCGAGGCCGATGCGCTTGGTGGCCCGCTCCTCCCGGCTCAGCATCTCCGCCAGCGGCCGGGTGCCGGTGAGGAAGTAGTAGCCCGGCACGCGCCAGAAGCGGGCCGAGGCGCCATTGAGCCACAAGCCCAGCACGCGGATCTTGCGGCGCACCACCATGGGCTGGGCCGGCCCCTGGGCGATCACCAGCACCTCGTCCCCGCCGGCGCCGAGCAGCCGCTCCGTGGCGCCGAACACCAGCACCTCGGTGCCGCTGAAGCCGGTGGTGATGGCCACCTGCGCCTGGGAAAGCTCGGCCACCAGGGGCGGGCGGGCGGCGGCGGGCTGGCCGGGCGGCGCGGGCGGCGGTGGCGGCAGCAGCTGCGCCACGGCGGGGGGCCGGCGCGGCGGCGCGGCCGAGGGGGCGGCCGAGGGGGCAGGCGGCGGGGCAACCGGGGCCTGGGCCATGGCGGGCCAGGCCGGCAGCGGGCCGGGAAGCGCGAACAGCAGCGCGCCCAGGAACAGGAGCGGGGCCGGGCGCGGCCACGCCGGCCGCCACGGGCTCATAGCGGCATCGGGCCCACGGCGAACTCGCTTTCCGGCGTCACCACCAGCCCCCAGAGCAGGCTCAGCGCCACGCCCAGCACCAGCAGGCCGAGCAGGGCGCGGGTTTCCTCGCCGCGCAGGCGGCTGCCCATGCTGGCGCCGAACTGCGCGCCGGCCACGCCGCCCACCAGCAGCAGCAGCGTCAGCACGATGTCCACGCTGCCGGTCTGCACCGCCTGCAGCAGCGTGACGTTGGCGGCCACGAACACCACCTGGAACAGCGAGGTGCCGATCACCACGGCGGTGGGCATGCCGAGCAGGTAGATCATCGCCGGCACCAGCATGAAGCCGCCGCCGACCCCCATCATCGCCGACAGCACGCCGATGCCGAAGCCCACCAGCAGCGGCGGGATGACCGAGATGTAGAGGCGCGACTTGCGGAAGCGCAGCTTGAAGGGCAGGCCGTGCATCCAGAGGTGCGCGTGCAGCCGCGCCGGCCCCCCCTGCCGCCGCCGGCGCAGGATGGCGCGCACGCTTTCCCGCACCATCAGCCCGCCCACGCTGCCCAGGATGACGACATAGAAGACCGACACCGCCAGGTCGACCTGCCCCAGCCGCCGCAGCCAGGCGAAGAGCAGCACGCCGAGGCCCGAGCCCAGGAAGCCGCCCGCCAGCAGCACCCCGCCCATGCGCGGATCGACATTGCCCCGCCGCCACTGCGCGATGAGGCCCGACACCGAGGCGCCCAGCGTCTGGTTGGCGCCCGACGCCACCGCCACGGGCGCGGGAATGCCGATCAGGATCAGCAGCGGCGTCAGCAGGAAGCCGCCGCCCACGCCGAACAGCCCGGAAAGCCAGCCCACGCCAAAGCCGATGCCGAGCAGCAGCAGCGCATCCACCGACATCTCGGCGATCGGCAGGTAGACCTGCATCGCGGTTCCAGTCTTCACGCCAGAAGGACAAGGCCATGCGGTTTGGACCCGTCATGCCCGGCAGACAAGGGACATTCCGAATGCGGCGGGACTTGGGCTAAAGCATGGCTCCCCCTGGAGCGCGCGACCATGCCGAAGGACCTCACCCCGCCACTTGGCCTGGCGCGCCGCGCCCTGCTGCGGGCCGCGCCGCTGGGGCTGGCGCTGGCCCTCCCCGCCCTGCGCCGGCCGCGCGCCGAGGCGGCGGCGAGGCTCGACCTGCTGCACCTGAACGACTTCCACGCCCGGCATGACGGGTCGCGGCCGAGCGGCGCCGCCTGCGGGCCGGCCGGGGAATGCCTGGGCGGCAGCGCCCGGCTCGCCACCGCCCTGCGCGAGGCCCGCGGCGAGGCCGCGGCGCAGGGCCGCGCCGTGCTGCAGCTCGATGCGGGCGACCAGTTCACCGGCAGCCTCTACCACGTCGCGCATCACGGCCTGGCCGAGGCGGCGGTGCAGAAGGCCACGGGCTGTGCCGCCATGGCGCTCGGCAACCACGAGTTCGACCGCGGGCCGGAAGGGCTGCTGCGCTATGCCGGGGCGGTGGACTTCCCCCTGCTCTCGGCCAATCTCGACGCGCGCCGGGTGCCGGCGCTGCAGGCGCGCATCCGCCCCCATGCCACGTTCCGGCGCGGCGCCGCGCGCATCGGCGTCATCGGCCTGACGACGGAGGACACGCCGCGCTCCTCCAGCCCCGGCCCGGACCTCGCCTTCACCAGCGCGCAGGAGGCGGCGGCGCGGCAGGTGGCGGCGCTGCGGGCGGAAGGCTTCTCCACCATCGTCGTGCTCTCGCATCTGGGGCTGGCCGAGGACCGCGCCCTGGCCGCGGCGGTGGCGGGCATCGACGTCATCGTGGGCGGCCATTCCCACACCCTGCTGGCCGACGGCCTGCCCGGCGCCGCGGGTCCCCACCCCCTGCTGGCCGACGGGCCGGACCGCCCGGTGCGCATCGTGCAGGCGGGCGCGCATGGCCGCTGGCTCGGCCGACTCTCGCTCGACCTCGCGGCGGATGGGCGGGTGCTGGCGCATGGCGGGGCGGTGCGGCCCGTCACGGCGGCGCTGGCCGAGGACGGGGCGGTGAAGGCGCTGCTGGCCGGCTTCGCCGCGCCGCTGGAGGCGCTGCGCGCCAGCCCCGCCGGCCCCGGCGCGCCCGGCCTGACGCCGGAGGGCTGCCGTGGCGGCGAATGCGCGCTCGGCAACCTGGTGGCGGATGCGATGCTGGCGGCCGAGCCGGAGGCGGAGGTGGCGCTGACCAATGGCGGCGGCCTGCGCGCCGCGCTGCCGGAGGGGATGATCACCCGCGGCGCGGTGCTGGACACCCTGCCCTATGGCAACACCCTCGCGCTGGTGGTGCTGCGCGGCGCCGACCTGCGGGCCGCGCTGGAGATCGGCCTGTCGCGCGCCGGCGTGGGCGGCGGCTTTCCGCAGGTCGCGGGGATGGCGCTGCGCTGGCGCCCCGGCGCCCCGGTGGGCGAGCGCGTGGCGGCGGTGACGGTCGGCGGCCGGCCGCTCGAGCCGGAGCGCGCCTACCGCGTCGTCACCAACGACTTCCTCCGCCGCGGCGGCGATGGCTACCTGCCCCTGCGCGACCGGGCGCTGGCCGCGCGCGACAACGGCCTGCCGATGGACGAGGCGCTGGCCGTCCACATCGCCGCCGGCGGCGCCGCCCGCGCCGCGCCGCGCGGCCGCATCCGGGCGGAATAGGGCGCGGGGGAGACGCGCGCCCCGGCCTGCCTCACCCCCCCTTCACCCCCTGCGCGTTGACATAGATGCTGTAGAGCGAGCGCGAGGCGGCCATGAACAGCCGGTTGCGGTGCCGCCCGCCGAAGCAGACATTGGCGCAGCGCTCCGGCAGGTCGATCTGCCCGAGCGGCCTGCCCTCGGCGGTGAAGACGCGCACCCCGTCGAATTCCGGCCCGCCCATGCCCCAGCCGCACCAGAGGTTGCCCTCGGTGTCCACGCGGAAGCCGTCCGGCGTGTCGCCCGGCGCGCCCTGCACCACGGTGCGGCGGTTGGACAGGCGGCCATCCTCCGCCACGTCGTAGCCCACGATGCGGCGGGGCTCGGCGCGGCTTTCCACCACATAGAGGACGCGCTCGTCGGGGCTGAAGGCGAGGCCGTTCGGCCCGGCCAGCTCGTCGGTGAGGAGGGTGACGGCGCCGCTCTGGCCATCGACGCGGTAGACGCCCTGGGGCAGCTCCGGCTCCGCCTTCTCGCCCTCGACGAAGCCCGCGATGCCGAAGGGCGGGTCGGTGAACCAGATGGAGCCGTCGGAGCGCACCACCACGTCGTTGGGCGAGTTCAGGCGCCTGCCCTCGTAGCGGTCGGCCAGCACGGTGATGGCGCCGTCATGCTCGGTGCGCGTCACGCGCCGCGTCAGGTGCTCGCAGGTGACGAGCCGGCCCTGGCGGTCGCGCGTGTTGCCGTTGGCGAAGTTGGAGGACTGGCGGAAGGTGGCGACCTGCCCGGTGGCCTCGTCCCAGCGCAGGATGCGGTCGTTCGGGATGTCGGACCAGTAGAGGGCGCGCTGGTCGCCGAACCAGACCGGCCCTTCCGCCCAGCGGCAGCCGCCGGCCAGCTTCTCCACCGTGCCGTTCATGGCGCGGAAGCGCAGGAAGGCCGGGTCGAAGGCGCGGAAGCGGGGCTCGGGGTAGCGCTGGCTGGGCTCCCAGGGTGTCTCGTTCGGGCCGGTGGCGCTCTGGTGCATGGCGTTCTCCCTCAGCGTGTCCGGCGGGCAGGCTGGCACGAAGCCGGCCTTGACACTATTCCCCGCCCCCCTTTCCGGTGGCGCGGCGCGTTTCCCACCAGGCGAGGGCGGCGTCATAGGGCAGGGCCAGCGCTTCCCGCCCGCGCCACCACCAGCGCTCCCGCCAGACATGGGCGGCCTCCGGCGGCGGCGCGGCGCGGGCCGGCAGGCCATAAAGCCGCAGCAGCATGACGCAGCGCGGCAGGTGGTAGCCGCTGCTGGCGGCATAGACCGGCCCCTGGTGCCCGCGCAGCAGCGTGGCGCAGGCGCGGGCGGAGGACAGCGTGTCGGTGCCCGTCACCTCCAGCCGGATCGCCGCGGAAGCCACGCCGAGATCCTGCAGCAGGCGGCCCATCACCTCGGCCTCGGCCGGGCCGTGGCGGCCCCTGGCGCCGGTGGGGACATAGAGCGGGCCGGGCAGGGTGGCGCCAAAGGCGGCGGCGGCCATCACGCGGCGGCGCAGCGTCAGGCTCGGCCCGCCATCGGGCCGCACCGCGGCGCCGAAGATGACGATGGCCGGCCGCCCTTCCGCCCGCTCCCCGCCCGCGCCGCTCATCCGGGCGGCGCGGCCAGCAGCAGGCGGTTCAGCGGCTCCATGGCGTCGCGCAGCGCCGCCCAGTCGCGGGCGAAGGCCTCGCGGGAGATGCCGTTGGCGGCGAGCGCGTCGCCGATCTCGCCCAGGCTGCGCTGGCCATCCACCCGCGCCAGGATGGCGGAGGCCAGGCGCGGCAGCGGCACGCCGAGGCGCAGCCCGTCGAAGGCGACGCGCATCACCCCGTCCCGGGGCAGGCCCTTCGCCAGCGCCGCGCCGTCCAGCTCGCGCAGCACGGGGATGGAGGCCGGGTCGTCCCAGGCGGGGGCGGGCGCCTCGTCGCGCGTCACATAGGCGATGTGGATGCCCATGTTGCCGCAGATCGACTCGGCCAGGGCGGCGCGGGCCACCGGGTCCAGCCCCGCGGTGCGGGCGCGCAGGCGGGGGTCGGGCAGGTAGCGGTCCGGGTCGTAGCGCAGCGGCTCGACGAAGCAGCGCAGCCTGAGCCCCGCGCCCCCGATCAGCGCGGCGAGCTGCGGCACGCTGAAGGACACGTCGCGCGGGTTCAGCAGCAGGTCGTAGAGCCCGGCATCGCCGCCATCGAGGTGGTCGGTGATCCAGGGGTTGCGGCGCAGCCAGGCGGTCTCCGGCAGGTGCTTCCACAGGCGGCGCGCGGCTTCCACCCGGGCGGCGGGCGGCTCGCCCTCGGGCGCCAGCAGGCGCAGCGCGTCCTGCAGCATGTAGACGCCGGTGCGGCCGTGCGGCGCATACACCATCAGCCCGATGCCGCCCCCCGGCGCCAGCGCGCCGGCCAGCGCGGCCAGCCCCGCCGCCGGGTCCGGCAGGTGGTGCAGCACGCCGCAGCAGTCGATGTAGTCGAACGCGCCGAGGCCGAGCGCCGGCAGGTCCAGCAGCGAGCCGCCGACGAAGCGGATGTTGGACAGCCCCCGCTGCCGGGCGCGCGCCTCGGCCACCTGGCGGGCCGCCGCCGAGCGGTCGAGCCACACCACCTCGCCGGGCCGGCCGGCCCAGGCCATCTGCTGCGCCAGCATCATCGTGCCGTCGCCGCTGCCGCCCCCCGCCATCAGCGCCCGCAGCGGCCGGCCGGCCGGGCGGCGCGCGCCGAAGATCCAGTGGTCGATCTCCCGCAGGTGGCTCGGGCTGCCGACGATCAGGCGCCTCGCCTCCTCGCGCGGGTCGCGCTGCGGGTAGGGATAGGCCTCGTACTGGGCGGCGAGGTGGGCATCGGTGGCGTCCATGCCCCATCGGATAGGCGATGACGCGGCGCCGCGCCAGCGAGCCTTCCGGACGGGGCGGGGCGGGGCCATCTGGAGGCCATGCCGCCGATCTCCACCCTGTCCCGCGTTGTCCTTATCCTGCTCGTGATCAGCGCCCTGGTGCGGATCGCGATGTTCGCCATCGAGGGGCGATGAAAAAAGCCCAGGAGAATGAAAAAAGCCCGGGGGAATGGCTTTCCCCCGGGCCCGTGCCGCCATCGCCGCGCGCCTGGGCGCGGCGCGGTCAGTTCTCTTCCTCGCGGTCCGTCTCGACCTCGATCTCGCCGTCCAGGTCGTCCTCGGCGTCGTCGAGGTCCTCGCCGTCATCGATCGCGTCGTCGGCGTCCACGTCCTCGATCTCGACATCGTCGCCATCGGCCTCGACGGGAACGGGGCGCTTCTTGACCTTCTCCTCGACCACGGCCGCGGCGCGGCGCAGGCGGGGCTGCTCGGCGGGCTGCTCGGTGCCGCATTTGGGGCACACGGCCGGCTGGCGGGTCAGGTCGTAGAACTTGGCACCGCAGGCGACGCAAGTGCGTTTCAGACCCAGTTCGGGCTTGGCCATCAGCGTGAATATCCCGGGAAAGGCGGGCCAGGGATGGGCCGGCCGAAAAACACGGGGCGCATTGCCACGCACCCTGCCCCCATGTCAAACCCCACCCCCGTGGAACACGGAACGAATGCACGGCCGCTGCGCGCCTCCCGGCCGCTTCAGGGCCTCGCCGGCCGCCTGACGGTCGCCGGCGACAAGTCGATCAGCCACCGGGCGCTGATGTTCGGCGCGCTGGCGGTCGGGCGCACCGAGATCTCCGGCCTGTTGGAAGGCGAGGACGTGCTGCGCACCGCCGCCGCCATGCGCGCCCTCGGCGCCACGGTGGAGCGGCTGGGCGAGGGCCGGTGGCAGGTCTCGGGCCGCGGCGTCGGCGGGCTGCTGGAGCCGGAGGACGTGCTGGACATGGGCAATTCCGGCACCGCCGCGCGGCTGATCTGCGGGCTGATCGCGGGCCATCCCATCTTTGCCGTGCTGACCGGCGACGGCTCGCTGCGCAGGCGCCCGATGAAGCGGGTGACCGACCCGCTCTCGGCCGGCGGCGCGCGCTTCACCGGCCGCGCCGGCGGCCGCCTGCCGCTGGCCATCGAGGGCGCGGCGGAGCCGATGCCGCTCGACTACACCCTGCCCATGGCCTCCGCGCAGGTGAAGTCGGCGGTGATGCTGGCCGGCCTCTGCGCCCGCGGCACGACGCGCGTGGTGGAGCCCGAGGCGACGCGCGACCACACCGAGAACATGCTGCGCCACTTCGGCGCCACCGTGCGGGTGGAGGCCGATGGCCACCGCCGCGTCATCGAGCTGGACGGCCAGCCGGAGCTGGTCGCCGCCCCCGTGGCGGTGCCGGGCGACCCCTCCTCGGCCGCCTTCCCGCTGGTGGCGGCGCTGCTGGTGCCGGGCTCGGCGGTGACGGTGGCGCATGTGGGGCTGAACCCGCTGCGCACCGGCCTGTTCACCACGCTGCGCGAGATGGGCGCCGACCTTTCCGTGGAGAACGCCCGCACCGAGGGTGGCGAGAAGGTGGGCGACCTGACCGCCCGCTTCGGCCCGCTCAGCGCCGTGGACGTGCCGGCCGAGCGCGTGCCCTCCATGGTGGACGAGTACCCGATCCTGGCGGTCGCCGCCGCCTGCGCCAGCGGCACCAGCCGCTTCCGGGGCCTGGCCGAGCTGCGGGTGAAGGAGAGCGACCGCGTGGCCGCCACCGCAGCCCTGCTGGAGGCCAACGGCATCCGCGTGGAGATCGAGGGCGACGACATGCTGGTGCACGGCACCGGCGCGCCCCCGCCGGGCGGCGGCACCGTCGTCACCCACATGGACCACCGCATCGCCATGAGCGCGCTGGTGCTGGGCCTGGCCACCGGGGCTCCGGTGGCGGTGGACGACGCCAGCTTCATCGACACCTCCTTTCCCGGCTTCGCCGCCCTCATCAACCGCGCGGCCGGCGGCGAGGTGCTGTGCCCGCTGAACCATCCGGCGGTGGCGTGACGGCGGCGGAGCAGCCCCTGGCGCGGGCGCGCGCCGGGCTGGTGATCGCGGTGGACGGGCCGGCGGCGGCGGGCAAGGGCACGCTGGCGCGGCGCCTGGCCGAGTCGCTGGGCCTGCCCTACCTGGACACCGGCCTGCTGTACCGCGCCGTCGGCCGCCGCCTGCTGGACCAGGGGGCGGACCCTGCCGACCCCGTCCGCGCCGAGGCCGCCGCCCGCGCGCTGCGCCCCGAGGATCTGCGCCGCGCCGACCTGCGCGGCCCGGCCGCCGACCACGCCGCCAGCGCGGTGGCGGCGCTTCCCGCCGTGCGCGCGGCGCTGCTGGACTGGCAGCGCGATTTCGGCCGCGCCCATGGCGCGGTGCTGGACGGGCGGGACATCGGCACCGTGGTCTTTCCGGAAGCGCCGGTGAAGCTGTTCGTCACCGCCAGCGACGAGGAGCGGGCCCGCCGCCGCTGGCTGGAGCTGCGCGGCCGCGGCGTGGCGGCCGAGCTGGCGGAGGTGCTGGCCGAGCTGCGCGCGCGCGACGCGCGGGATGCGGGCCGCGCCGCCGCGCCGATGAGGCCTGCGGGGGATGCCCTGCTGCTCGACACCACCGCGCTGGATGCCGAGGCGGCCTTCGCGGCGGCCTGGTCGCTGGTGCGCGGCAAGCTGGGGCGGGACCGCGAGGACTTGCGGGGAAAAGAAGAGGAGGGCGGGGCGGGAGAATTCGCCGCTTCCTCCTGAAATCCTTCCCCGCCGAATTGTTGCGCCCCTGAGAGAATCCCCTTGACGCTCGCGGCCCAACTGGCCTAGGCGAGTCCCCCATTCCCTTCGCCCACGGGCGGCGGGAAGTCCGGACCCTGGCGGGCGGCCCTGCGGCTTCCCACCTTCCCGGACCGGAATAGGCGGGCCGACACTCCGCCTGTCATGATCTGGACCGAAGGGCGTTCCTCCACCCGGAGCGGGCGCTCGGTCAAGCCGTGCCCGCGCGAGCGGGGGCGCAGGAATCCTCCCGTGGCGCTGTCGCGGGGCGGATCAGGAACACTCTGCTTCATGGCTAATGCCAACAGCCCGTCCATGACCGAAGACTTCGCTGCCCTGCTCGACGAGACGCTGGGCGCCGATACCGGCTTCGCCGGTTCCGTCGTCACCGGCAAGGTGATCCGGGTGGACGATGACTACGCGGTCGTGGATGTCGGGCTGAAGTCCGAGGGGCGCGTGCCCCTCAAGGAATTCGCGCCGCAGGGCCAGAAGGCCGAGGTGCAGCCCGGCGACGTGATCGAGCTGTTCGTCGAGCGCTACGAGGACCGCGACGGCTCCATCGTGCTCTCGCGTGAGAAGGCCCGCCGCGAGGAGGCCTGGACCAACCTGGAGAAGGCGTTCAACGCGCAGCAGCGCGTCAACGGCGTCATCTTCGGCCGCGTGAAGGGCGGCTTCACCGTCGACCTCGGCGGCGCCGTGGCCTTCCTGCCCGGCTCCCAGGTCGATATCCGCCCCGTGCGCGACGTCGGGCCCCTGATGGGCAGCCCGCAGCCCTTCCAGATCCTGAAGATGGACCGCGCCCGCGGCAACATCGTGGTGTCGCGCCGCGCCGTGCTCGAAGAGACGCGCGCCGAGCAGCGCTCCGAGCTGATCCAGGGCCTGAAGGAGGGCATGATCCTCGACGGCGTGGTCAAGAACATCACCGACTACGGTGCGTTCGTGGACCTCGGCGGCGTGGACGGCCTGCTGCACGTCACCGACATCGCGTGGCGCCGCATCAACCACCCCTCCGAGGCCCTGACCATCGGTCAGCAGGTCCGCGTGCAGGTCATCCGCTTCAACCCCGAGACGCAGCGCATCTCGCTCGGCATGAAGCAGCTGATGTCCGACCCGTGGGAGGGCGTGGCCATCAAGTACCCGGTGGGTGCGAAGTTCAGCGGCCGCGTGACCAACATCACCGACTACGGCGCCTTCGTGGAGCTGGAGCCGGGCGTCGAGGGCCTGGTCCACGTCTCCGAGATGAGCTGGACCAAGAAGAACGTCCATCCGGGCAAGATCGTCGCCACTTCGCAGGAAGTGGACGTGATGATCCTGGACGTGGACGAGCCGAAGCGCCGCATCTCGCTCGGCCTGAAGCAGGCCCAGGGCAACCCCTGGGAGCTGTTCCTGGAGAGCCACGGCCCCGGCTCGATCGTCGAGGGCGAGATCCGCAACATCACCGAGTTCGGTCTGTTCGTGGGCCTGGCGCCCGAGATCGACGGCATGGTGCACATGTCCGACCTCTCCTGGGAGATCCCGGGCGAGCAGGCGATGGCCGCCTACAAGAAGGGCGACGTCGTCAAGGCCAAGGTGCTGGACGTTGACGTCGAGAAGGAGCGCATCTCCCTCGGCATCAAGCAGCTCCAGGCCGACCCGGCCGCCGAGGTGCTGGACCGCGTCCGCAAGGGCGATGTCGTCACCTGCGTGGTCACCAAGGTCGAGCAGAACGGCATCGAGGTGAAGGTCGACGAGGTCCTGACGGGCTTCATCCGCCGCGCCGAGCTGGCCCGCGACCGCGGCGACCAGCGCCCCGACAAGTTCGCCGTCGGCGAGAAGGTCGATGCCAAGGTGACCGCCGTGGACCGCGCCGCCCGCCGCCTGGCCCTGACCATCAAGGGCAAGGAAGTGGAGGAGGAGCGCGAGGCGATGAAGGAGTACGGCACCGCCGATTCCGGCGCCTCGCTGGGCGACATCCTGGGCGCGGCCATCCGCCGCCGCAACCAGATGGCCTCCGAGGACTGATCTCGGCATTGTTCCGTCCGGCTCCGGCCGGGCGGTCCGCATGGCGCCCCGGGTGGTCCTCCACCCGGGGCGTTTCTGCTTCCGGGGCGGGGCAGCACCCCATCCCCTGCCTTCCGCCGGAGCAATGGGCCGATGAAATCCGCCCCTCCCGCGCCGTGGCGGCCGCTCGCGCGCTTGACCCGCCGCCCCGTGCCCCGGCATTGATGCCGGCAGCATGAGCGCCTCCCTCGAACACGACCTGCTGGTGGACCGCCGCCGCCTGAAGCGCCGCCTGGCGCTGTGGCGGGTGCTCGCCGTGCTGGCCGTGCTGGCGGCGCTGTTCGCCGCCTTCGCGCCCGGCCTCGGCGATGGCGTGGCGGGGCTGCGCGGCCATGTGCTGCGCCTGTCCATCGAGGGCACCATCACCGACGACCCCAGGGTGACCGAGGCGGTCGCCCGGGCGGCCAAGGACACGGCGGTGCGCGGCATGATCCTGTCGATCGACAGCCCGGGCGGCACCGTGGCGGGGGGCGAGGGGCTGCACGCCGCGCTGCGCCGCTTCCGGGAGAGCGGCAAGCCGCTGGTGGCGGTGATGCGCGGCACCGCCGCCTCGGCCGGCTACATGATCGCCATGCCGGCGCAGCGCGTCTTCGCCCGCGAATCCACCCTCACCGGCTCGATCGGCGTCATCCTGCAATCCTTCGACGTGGGCGAGCTGATGCGCAGCCTCGGCATCCGCGCCGAGCAGATCGCCTCCGGCCCGCTGAAGGGCGAGCCGAACCCGTTCCGCCCGCTCAGCCCCGAGGGCCGTGCCGCGCTGGAGGCGGTGCTGCGCGACATGCACGCGCAGTTCGTGGCCATGGTGGCGGCCGGCCGCGGCATGCCGGCCGAGGCGGTGGAAAAGCTGGCCGATGGCCGGGTCTACACCGGGCGGCAGGCGCTGGCGCTGCGGCTGGTGGACGCCATCGGCGGCGAGCCCGAGGCGCGCGCCTGGCTGGAGGCGGAGGCGAAGCTGCCGGCGGGCCTGCCGGTGCGCGACCTCGACCCGCGCAACCCGGCCGAGCGGGCGCTCGGCTTCTCGCTGCGCGCCCTGGCGCGGGGCATCGCCTCGGAATGGCGTGCGATTGACGGCGCCCGGGCCGTTTGGCAGCTTCCGCGATGACCGGCGCCGGCGAGATCCGGGCCGGAGACAGGGGCATGGACCCCGGCCTTTACCCGGGCCGGGACCGGTGGCAGGAAACAGGGGCGCCATGACCAAATCCGAACTGATCGCGCAGCTGGCGGCGGCCAACCCGCATCTGCGCCAGCCCGATGTGGAGCTGATCGTCGGCACCATCTTCGACGAGATCACCAACGCCCTGGCGCGTGGCGACCGTGTCGAGCTGCGCGGCTTCGGGGCCTTCTCCGCCAAGCAGCGCGACCCGCGCACCGGCCGCAACCCCCGCACGGGGGAAGCGGTTGAGGTGACCGGCAAGTCCGTCCCCTATTTCAAGCCTGGCAAGGAGCTGCGCGAGCGTGTCAATGGCGGCCCCCTGCAGGCGCCGAAACGCAGCCCGCGCGGCACGGTGACCCCTTCATGAGAATTCTCGGCTTCCTGCTGACCGCGCTGCTGCTGCTGGTGCTGGTCCTGTTCACCATCTCCAACACCGACCCCGTGTCGCTGCAGCTCTGGCCGTTCGACCTGAGCTGGGAGGTGCCGCTGGCGGGCGCGGTGCTCGGCGCCGCCGCGCTGTTCTTCCTGCTCGGCGCGCTGGTGGCCTGGGGCGGTGCGCTGCGCTACCGCCGCCGCGCCAGCAGGATGCAGCGCGCCGCCCAGCTGCTCGAGGCCGAGCTGGCCGAGCTGCGCGGCCAGCACGAGGCCGGCGCGGGCGCCGCGCCGGGCCACGCCGCCGCCCCGCCCGCCACCACGCCCTCCACGGCCGTGGCCACGCGCTGACGATGCGGCAGAAGCCGAACGCGGCGGGGCTCATCGCCGCGCTGGACACGCCGGACGCGGCGCGCGCCGAGGGCTGGGCCGCCGCCGTGGCGCCGCATGTCGGGCTGGTGAAGGTGGGGCTGGAGCTGTTCTGCGCCGCCGGACCCGGGGTGGTGGGGCGCATCGCGCGGCACCGGCCCGTCTTCCTCGACCTGAAGTTCCACGACATCCCCAACACCGTGGCGGGCGCCGTGCGCTCCGTCTGCGCCGACCGCGCCGCCGCGCCGGCGATGCTGACGCTGCATGGCGGCGGCGGGGCCGCGATGATCGAGGCCGCGCGCCGCGCCGCCGAGGACACGCTGGGCGCGGCGCGCCCGGCCATCCTGGCGGTCACGGTGCTGACCAGCTTCACCGCCGCCGCCCTGGCCGAGACGGGCGTGGCCGGCGGCCCGGCGCAGCAGGTGCTGCGGCTGGCCCGGCTGGCGCTGGCCGCCGGCGCCGACGGGCTGGTGTGCAGCCCGCAGGAGGTGTCCCGCCTGCGCGATGCCTTTGGCGGCGCGCCGCTGCTGGTGGTGCCCGGCATCCGCCCGGCCGGCAGTGCGGCGGGCGACCAGGCGCGCATCGCGACGCCTGAGGAGACCGCCGCCATGGGGGCGGACTGGCTGGTGGTCGGCCGGCCCATCACGGGGGCGGACGACCCCGCGGCGGCGGCGGCGGCCATCGCCGCCAGCCTGCCGCGCTGAGGCCCGGCATGCTGCCCGCCACCCAGGTGAAGATCTGCGGCATCAACGATGCCGGAGCCTATGACGCCGCCTGCTATGCCGGGGCGGAGTGGGTGGGGTTCGTGTTCTACCCGCCCTCGCCGCGCGCCGTTTCGCCGGAGCAGGCGGCGGCGCTGGCGGCGCGCGGCGGCACGGGCCGGCGGCCGGTGAATGTGGGCCTGCTGGTCGATGCCGACGACGCGATGATCGAGGCGGTGCTGGCCGAGGTGTCGCTCGGCCTGCTGCAGCTGCACGGCATGGAAAGCCCGGAGCGCTGCGCCGCCATCCGCCGGCGCTTCGGCCTGCCGGTGATGAAGGCGCTCGGCATCGGGGGAGAGGAGGATCTCGCCCGGCTGGCCGAATACGCCCCGGCGGTGGACCGCTTCCTGCTGGACGCCAAGCCGCCGCGCGGCGCCGCCCTGCCCGGCGGCAACGCGGTGAGCTTCGACTGGTCGCTGCTGGCGGGCCGCGAGATCCCGCGCCCCTGGATGCTGGCCGGCGGCCTCACGCCGGTGAACGTGGCCGCGGCCATCCGCGCCGCCGGCGCCCCGGCGGTGGATGTCTCCTCCGGCGTGGAGCGGGTGCGGGGCGTGAAGGACCCCGTGCTGATCGCCGCCTTCGTCGCCGCCGCCCACGCGGCCTGAGGGGCGGAAAAAAGAAGGGGAGGCGAGGGGGAATTCGTTTCCCCGGCCCTTCATTCATTTACAACTGCGGCCCGGCCCCTGGGTGGCGCGGCGCGCCCTGGCCCCATATGACAGCGCATGCGTGACGATGCGCGGCCTGGAGGGATGAGTGAACAAGCCTCTGCCAAATTCTCTGCGTCAGGGCCCGGATGGGCGCGGTCGCTTCGGTCAGTTCGGTGGGCGCTACGTCGCCGAGACGCTGATGCCCGTCATCCAGGAGGTCGAGCAGGCCTATAACGCGGCCCGCAACGATCCGGCCTTCATGGCGGAGTGGCGGCGCTTGCTGAAGGACTATGTCGGCCGCCCCAGCCCGCTCTGGCTGTGCGAGCGGCTGACTGCCCATCTCGGCGGGGCCAAGGTCTACTTCAAGCGCGAGGAGCTGAACCACACCGGCGCGCACAAGATCAACGCCGTGCTGGGCCAGATCATGCTGGCCAAGCGGATGGGCAAGCCGCGCATCATCGCCGAAACCGGTGCCGGGCAGCATGGCGTCGCCACCGCCACGGCCTGCGCGCTGTTCGGGCTGAAATGCGTCGTCTACATGGGCGCCACCGACGTCGAGCGGCAGCAGCCCAACGTGTTCCGCATGAAGCTGCTGGGCGCCGAGGTGGTGCCCGTCACCGCCGGCGCCGGCACGCTCAAGGACGCGATGAACGAGGCGCTGCGCGACTGGGTGGCCAATGTGGCGGACACCTATTACTGCATCGGCACCGTGGCCGGCCCCGCGCCCTTCCCGCAGATGGTGCGGGACTTCCAGTGCGTGATCGGCGAGGAAACCCGGCAGCAGATCATGCTCGCGGAAGGCCGGCTGCCGGACGCGCTGGTCTGCGCCGTGGGCGGCGGCTCCTCCGCCATGGGGCTGTTCCACCCCTTCCTCGACGACGAGGATGTCGCGATCTACGGTGTCGAGGCCGCGGGGCGGGGGCTGGAGACGGGCGAGCACGCGGCGGCCATCGCCGGCGGGCGCCCGGGCGTGCTGCACGGCAACAAGACCTACCTGCTGCAGGACGACCACGGCCAGATCCACGAGGCGCACTCCATCTCGGCCGGGCTCGACTATCCCGGCATCGGGCCGGAGCATTCCTGGCTGCACGAGATCGGCCGCGTCACCTATGTCAGCGTGACGGACCAGGAGGCGCTGGAGGCCTTCCAGCTCTGCTCGCGGCTGGAGGGCATCATCCCGGCGCTGGAGTCCGCGCATGGCCTCGCGCATGTGCTGAAGCTCGCCCCCACCATGGACAAGGACCAGATCATCGTCCTCAACCTGTCCGGCCGGGGCGACAAGGACATCTTCACCGTGGCCAAGCACCTGGGAGAGACGCTGTGAGCCGCATCGCCGCCCGCTTCGCGCAGCTCCGGGCGGAGGGGCGCGGCGCCCTGATGCCCTTCATCGAGGCCTACGACCCGGACCCGGCCACCAGCATGTCGCTGCTGCGCTGCCTGCCGGGCGCGGGCGCCGACCTGATCGAGCTCGGCGTCCCCTTCACCGACCCGATGGCGGACGGCCCCACCGTGCAGCTGGCCGGGCAGCGCGCGCTGAAGGCCGGCGGCACGCTGGCCGGCGCGCTCGCCATGGTGCGGGACTTCCGGCGGGAGGATGACGAGACGCCCGTGGTGCTGATGGGCTATCTCAACCCCATCCTCTCCTATGGCGAGGAGCGCTTCTGCCGCGATGCCGGCGCCTCGGGCGTCGATGGCCTGATCGTGGTGGACATGCCGCCCGAGGAGGCCGACGCGCTGGCCCCGCACGCCGCGGCCGAGGGGCTGGACCTGATCCGCCTCATCGCGCCCACCACGGATGACGAGCGCCTGCCCAGGGTGCTCGCCGGCACCAGCGGCTTCATCTACTACGTCTCCATCGCGGGCGTCACCGGCACGCGCAGCGCCTCGCGCGACGCGCTGGCCGAGGCCATCCCGCGCGTGCGGCGCCACACCGACCTGCCCATCGCCATCGGCTTCGGCATCCGCACGCCGCAGCAGGCGGCCGAGGCGGTGCAGGTCGCCGACGGCGCGGTGGTGGCCTCGGCGCTGATCGACACGCTGGCGAAGTCGCTGGACGAGAAGGGGCGCGCCCGTCCCGACACGGTGCGCAAGGTGCTGGACCAGGTGCGCGAGCTGGCGGAATCCGTGCGCGGCGCCCGCGTGCCGGCCTGAAGCGACTACTGGCCTGAAGCACGGGCCCGCCCCGTGCCGGCCTGGGGCACCACGGGACGGGCTGCGGCGCAACCCTGCCGGCCCGGCGCGGGTTCATGCCCCGGCCCGTCGGCAAGGGGAGGGGGGAGATGAGCCGCTGGCGCTGGCTCCTGCGCAGGCTGACACGGCGGCTGTGGTTCCGTGCCGCCTTCTTCGCCCTGCTGGCGGCGGTGACGGCGCTGCTTTCCGCCGTGGCCGCCCCCTTCATCCCCTACGAGATCACCGCCAGCATCGGCGCCGAGGCGGTGGACAACATCCTGTCCATCCTGGCCAGCAGCATGCTGGCGGTGACCACCTTCTCCCTCACCACCATGGTCTCGGCCTTCTCGGCCGCCACCAGCAACGCCACGCCGCGGGCGACGAAGCTGCTGATCGAGGACCGGACGGCGCAGAACGCCATCTCCACCTTTCTCGGCAGCTTCCTCTACGCGGTGGTCGGCATCATTGCCCTCAGCACCGGGATGTATGGCCAGAGCGGGCGGGTCATCCTGTTCGGCGTGACGGTGCTGGTCATCCTGTGGATCGTGGTGACGCTGGTGCGCTGGATGGAGCACCTCTCCCGCCTCGGCCGCGTGGGGGAGACGACGCAGCGCATCGAGACGGCGGCGCGCGCGGCGCTGCGCGAGGCGGCGAGGCTGCCGCATCTGGGGGGCCTGCCGCCGGTGGCGCCGCCCGCCAGCGCCCGTGCCGTGGAGCCGGGGCGGATCGGCTATGTGCAGCACATCGACATGGGGGCGCTCTCGGGCCTGGCGGAGGCGCTGGGTGTGGCGCTGCACGTCGCGGTGCGGCCCGGCACCTATGTGCATCCCGGCCGCCCGCTGCTCTGGATCAACACGCCGCCCGACGGGGAACAGGATGACCGCCTGCGCGCGGCCTTCACCCTGGGCGAGGAGCGCTCCTACGACCAGGACCCGCGCTTCGGGCTGATCGTGCTGTCCGAGATCGGCTCGCGCGCCTTGTCGGCGGCGGTGAACGACCCCGGCACGGCGATCAGCGTCATCGGTGCCGGCGGCCGGCTGCTGGCGGAATGGGCGGCGGCGGAGGAGCCGTCCGGGGAGGCGTGCCGCTACCGCAACCTGCACGCGCCCGGCCTCGCGGCCGAGGACATGTTCGACGACTTCTTCCGCCCCCTGGCGCGGGACGGCGCCGGCGTGCTGGAGGTGGGCATCCGGTTGCAGCGGACGCTGCACATGCTGGGCGGTGCCGGGCAGGGTCGGCTCGCCGCGCCGGCGGCGCGCCATGCGCGGGAGGCGCTGGAGCGGGCCGAGGCGGCGCTGGTGCTGGAAACCGAGAAGGAGACGCTGCGCCGCCTGGTGGCGGCGGGCGGGACGGCGCCTCAGCCGCGCGCGGCGGCCATGGCCTCCTCCGCCGTCAGCCGCCCGTCATAGAGGGCGCGGCCGATGATGGTGCCGGCCACCTTTCCGGTGGCGCGGAGCGCGCGGATGTCCTCCACCCCCGCCACGCCGCCCGAGGCGATGACCGGCGTGGAAAGCCGCGCCGCCAGCGCCGCCGTGGCCTCCACGTTGACGCCGCCCAGCATGCCGTCCCGCTCGATGTCGGTGTGGATGATGGCGGCCGCGCCCGCATCCTCGAAGGACAGGGCGAGGTCGAGGGCGGAGATGCCGCTCACCTCGGCCCAGCCCTCGGTGGCCACCATGCCGTCCTTCGCGTCGATCCCCACGGCCACCTGGCCGGGGAAGGCGCGGCACGCCTCGCGCGCGAAGGCCGGGTCCTTCACCGCCGCCGAGCCCAGGATGACGCGGGCGATGCCGCGCGAGAGCCAGGCTTCCACCGTCGCCATGTCGCGAATACCGCCGCCGAGCTGCACGGGGCGGGTGGTGGCGCGCAGGATGGCGTCCACCGCCTCCGCATTGGCGGGGCGGCCGGCGAAGGCGCCATCGAGGTCCACCACATGCAGCCAGGCGAAGCCCGCCGCGTCAAAGGCGGTGGCCTGGGTGGCGGGGTCGCCATAGAGGGTGGCCTGCGCCATGTCGCCGCGCTTCAGGCGCACCACCTGGCCGGCCTTGAGGTCGATGGCGGGATAGAGCGTGAAGAGCATGGAGGCGGTCCGCGGCTGCTGGCAGGGGGGCCGGCATAGCCCGGGCCGGCCGGGCGGTCCAGCGCGCCGCCCCCGCCTCCCGCCCGGCTTCCCTCCCCTGCTTCCGGGGGGCTTTCCACCCTTGGCCTGCGCGCGCCGAGGCCGCATCCTGCCACGATGAAGTTCCGCATCGGAATTGATCTCGGCGGCACCAAGACCGAGATCGTGGCGCTCGACGAGGCCGGCACGGCGCGGCTGCGCCGCCGCGCCTCCACCCCGCAGGATTATGACGGCATCCTTGGCCTGATGGCCGGGCTGGTGGAGGCGGCGGAGGTGGAGCTGGGGACGCGGGGCGCCAGCGTGGGCGTGGGCATCCCCGGCAGCCTCAGCCCGGCCACGGGGCTGGTGCGCAACGCCAACACCCAGTGCCTGAACGGCCGGCCCCTGGACCGCGACCTGCGGGAAGCGCTGGGCCGCCCGGTGCGCGTCTCGAACGACGCCAACTGCCTGGCGCTGAGCGAGGCGGCGGACGGCGCGGGGGCGGGCTTCGGCGTGGTGTTCGCCGTCATCCTCGGCACGGGCGTGGGCGGCGGGCTGGTGGTGGATGGCCGGCTGATCGAGGGGCCGAACCGCGTGGCCGGCGAATGGGGCCACACCCCGCTGCCCTGGTCCGCGCCGGAGGAGCATCCCGGCCCCGCCTGCTGGTGCGGCCAGCGCGGCTGCCTGGAGACGCTGCTCTGCGGCCCCGCCCTCGCCGCCGACTGGAAGGGGCGGGGGGAGCGCGACGCCACCGGCATCGCCGAGGCCGCGGCGGCGGGAGATGCCGCCGCCGGCGCGGCGCTGGCCCGCCATGCCAGCCGCCTCGCCCGCGCCCTGGCGGCGGTGACCAACCTGATCGACCCGGATGTGGTGGTGCTGGGCGGCGGGCTGTCCAACCTGGCGCATCTCTATGAGGAGGTGCCGCGCCTCATGGCGCCCCATGTGTTCGGCGACGTGGCGCAGTGCCGCCTGCGCCCGGCGCGGCACGGCGATTCCTCCGGCGTGTTCGGCGCGGCGCGGCTCTGGGACAGCCCGGGGCAGGCCTGAGAAAGGCGGATTGGCTTCCTGGCACCAGGATGTATGATGACCTGACAAATCAATCCAGGAGCCGCCCATGTCCCGCATGACCCCCGCCGAGATGGCCCGGCAGATCGGCAGCGGCCTGCTGTCCTTTCCCGTCACCCATTTCCGCGCCGACCATGGCTTCGACGCCGCGCCCTACCGCGCGCACGTGTCCTGGCTGCTGGAGCACGGCCCGGCCGGGCTGTTCGCCGCCGGCGGCACGGGCGAGTTCTTCTCGCTCTCGCCCGCCGAGGTGGAGGCGGTGGTGCGCGCCGCGGTGGAGGAGACGGCCGGCCGCGTGCCGGTGATCGCCCCCTGCGGCATGGCGACGCCGATCGCCATCGACCTCGCCCGCTCCGCCGAGGCGGCGGGGGCCGACGGCCTGCTGTTGCTGCCCAACTATCTGGTGAACGCCGAGCAGGAGGGCCTCGCCGCCCATGTCGAGGCGGTGTGCCGCAGCACCCGCCTCGGCGTCATCGTCTACAACCGCGACAACGCCATCCTGAACGAGGACACGCTCGCCCGGCTGTGCGAGCGCAACCCGAACCTCGTGGGCTTCAAGGACGGCGTGGGCGACATCGAGCTGATGACGCGCGTCTATGCCCGGATGGGCGAGCGCCTGACCTATGTGGGCGGCCTGCCCACCGCCGAGACCTTCGCGCTGCCTTATCTGGAGATGGGCGTCACCACCTATTCCTCCGCCATCTTCAACTTCGTGCCGGAGTTCGCGCAGGCCTTCTATGCCGCCGTGCGCCGGCGGGACCGCGAGGCCGTGTTCCAGGGGCTGCGGGACTTCGTGCTGCCCTACATCGCCATCCGCAACCGCCGGAAGGGCTACGCGGTCTCCATCGTGAAGGCGGGCTGCGCGGCGGTGGGCCGCCCGGCGGGCCCGGTGCGCGCGCCGCTGACCGATCTGGAGCCGGCCGAGATGGAGATGCTGAAGGCGCTGATCGCGAGGCTGCCGAAGCAGCTCGCGGCGGCCGCGTAGCCGGAAGAGACGGGGATGGGACCGGGAAAATCGCTTCCCCCGGCCCTTGCCGCTTTCAGCCGCGCAGGGCGGCGATCTGCGCCTTGGCGCCCTGCAGCATCAGGCCGCTGTCGTTGAGGATGGTGGTGAGCTTGAAGCCCATGCCGATCATCTTCTTGGCATAGGCGCCGCTGGCATTGTGCAGGCCCACCGCGATGTCGCGCTTGCCGCACTCCTTCAGCAGCCGCTCGTAGATCTTCAGGATCTCCGGCTCCTCCCGGTCCAGCTTCGGCGCCATGCCGAGCGACAGGCCGAGGTCGGAGGGGCCGACATAGATGCCGTCGATCCCCGGCACGTCGAGGATGGCCTCCAGGTTGTCGAGCGCCTGCTTGGTCTCGATCATCGGGATGACGGCGATGTCGCGGTTGGCCGTCTCGAAGTAGCTGCCCGCCTCGCCATAGATGCCGGCGCGGATGGGACCGAAGGAGCGGGTGCCCTCCGGCGGGTAGCGGCAGGCGGAGACGAGCTGCTGCGCCTGCTCGGCCGTGTTCACCATCGGGCAGATCACGCCCATGGCGCCGGCGTCGAGCACCTTGCCGATGATGCCCGGCTCGTTCCACGGCACGCGCACCATGGGCGTCACGCCATGCGGCTGCATGCCCTGGAAGCAGCTCACGGCGGACAGGTAGTCCTGCACGCCGTGCTGCATGTCGACGGTCAGGCTGTCGAAGCCAGCCTGCGCCATGACCTCGGCGCTGTAGCCATTCGGGATGGCCAGCCAGCCATTGACCACGGCGCGGCCCTGCGCCCAGGCGTCCTTGACCTTGTTCGGCATGTAATTCCGTTTCCTCTCGATCGCCGGAAGGGAAACGCTATGCCCCTGCCGGGGGGGCGTCAACGCGCCGCCGCACTGCACAGGGCGCTTTGGCACCCCACATGCGGCGGCGTAATCGTGGCAGGAGTGATCGACCGGCATGGACAGCGTGACCCAGGCCCTTTTCGGCGCGGCGGTGGCGGCGGCGGGCTTCCGGCGCAGCCTCGGGCGGCGCGTGGTGCTGGCGGGCGCCGTGCTCGGCACCGTGCCGGACCTCGACGTGGCGGTGGGCTGGGTGGCCGACGGCTTCGCCACCTGGCGCCACCACCGGGGGCTGACCCACTCCATCTTCTTCGGGCCGGTGGTCGGGCCGCTGATCGGGCTGGGCCTGGCGAGGTGGGAAGCGCGCCGCCGCTCCACGCCCGCCGCGCCGCCCGACCCCGAGCGGCTGCGCGCCTGGATCTGGCTGTCCGTGCTGGTGCTGGTGACGCACCCGCTGATCGACCTGTTCACCAGCTATGGCACGCAGCTGCTGGCGCCCTTCTCCGACCACCGCTTCGCCATCAACGCCATGCCGATCATCGACCCCGTCTACAGCCTCGCGCTGCTGGCGGCGGTGCTGGTGGCGGGGCTTTCGCGCCGGGCGGGGCGGGGGGCGGTGGCGGCCGCCTGCGCGCTGTTCTTCGTCGCCGCCTACACGCTGTTCGCCTGGAGCCTCGACGACCGCACGCGCGACGCCGCCCGCGCGCAGCTCGCCGAGCGCGGCATCGTGGCCACCGATGTCCGCAGCTACCCGCTGCTGTTCCAGCCCTGGTACCGGCGCGTGGTGGCGGACACGCCGGACAGCATCCGCATCGGCCACCACAGCATGTGGGCGCCCGGCCCGATCGCCTGGACCGAGGTGCCGCGCCAGCGCGACCCGCGCATCGACGCGGTGGCGGCGACACGGGAGGGGCGGCTGCTGGACTGGTTCGCCATGGGCCATGTCGCCTGGCGCGTGCTGCCCGACACGGGGGGCGGCAGCGTGGTGGAGGGCGCCGACACGCGCTACGGCACGCGGGGCGAGAGCCTGCTGGGCTTCTGGGGCATCAGCGTGCCGGTGGATGCCGCCGGCCGGCCGGGCGAGGCGCGCATCTTCACCCGCCGCCCCGCCGCCGATGCGCGCTCCCTGGGCGAGCTGTGGCGCGGCATCACCACGGGGCGGGAAGGGCCGGAGCTGCTCTGAGGCGGCGCGCCCCTCAGGGGCGCGGCAGCGGCTTCTCCATGAAGCGGTGCGGGATGCCGGCATCGAGGAACACCGCGCCCGAGGCCGCGTAGCCCAGCTTCTCGTAGAAGGGCAGGGCGTGCAGCTGCGCCTCCAGCACGCAGCGCTCCACCCGGCGCAGCGCCGGGTCGGCCTCCACCGCCCGCATCAGCGCGGCGCCGAGGCCGCTGCCGCGCGCCTCCGCCAGCACCGCCACGCGGCCGATCTTGGCGGTGCGCCCGCCATCCTTGAACACCACCCGCGCCGTGGCCAGCGGCCGCTCCCCCCGCAGCGCCAGGAAGTGCAGGGCGGTGGCGTCGTGCTCGTCCCATTCCATCTCGGGGGGCACGTTCTGTTCCAGCACGAACACCGCCTCGCGGATGGCGAGGCAGGCCGCGCGCTGCTCCGGCGTGGTGGCGCGGAGGATGGTGGGCGTCTCGGTCATGGCCGCCAGCCATGCCCCGGCGCGGGGACAAAGGAAAGGGGCGCGCAGCCCGGTGCGCCCTCCGGGCGTTGCGGCAGCACCAATCCCTCGCAGCAGGAGCCCCGCCATGCCGCCCTCCGACAAGCCCGACCCGATGCGGCTGCCCGCCCATGAGCGGCCCGGCAACCACACCCCCGGCCGCCCTGGCGAGCGGCCCGACCCGCGCGACGCGAAGCCCACCCGCCGCCCCGGCGAGCCGGGCCTGCAGGGCGGCCCGGGCGGCGCCGGCTCCTCCCCCAGCGACACGGGCGACAGCCGGGGCTGAGCCCGTTCAGCGCGCCTGCTTGGCGATCACCGCGAGCGCGGCGGCGCTGATCGAGATCTGCCCCAGCGTCTGGGTCAGGTCGCGCACGAAGCCCCAGGTCTCGTAGGGGCTCGGGTCCTGCGGCACGACGACGAGGCTGCCGGGCGGGATGGGCGGGCCGCCCGCCTGCCAGGCGCCGAGCCCGGCCGGCACGCTCTGCCCGTTCGGCAGCACCACGAAGGCGCGCCCGCCATCGGCGAAGCGCTGCGCGCCCCCCGAGGCGCGCACATATTCCGCCGCCTTCCAGCCGGTGGAGAATTGCAGGCTGCCCGGGTTCAGCACGGCGCCCACCACCGTCACCTCGTTCGGTCGCTTGGGCACCATGACCAGGTCGCCCGGCTCCAGCAGCACGTCCAGCTCCGGCCTGGCGGCGAGGATCACGGGATTGGCCTCCACCACCATGCGGCCGGCGGCGCGCGCCTCGCGCAGCGCGCCCGCCAGCTCCCGCCCCGCCGTGATGGCGCCGCCGAGGTCCATGCCCCCGGCCTTGGCCCCGGCCATGGCCTGCCCCGCCGCCACCTGGATCAGGCTCTGCTCCAGCTCGCGCGCGGTGCGGGCGAAGCCGTCCTGCTGCCGCTGCCGCACGCTCTCGCGCGTGAACACGGCGCCATAGGGATAGGCCTGGGGCGAAAGCCCGCCGGCCCGCGTCATCAGCTCCGACAGGCGCTCGCCACGGCGGATGTCGTAGATGCCGGGCCGCACGAACTCGCCCGCCAGGGTGACGGGGCCGCTGTCGCGGTCGCCGAAGCCGCGGGGGAGGCGGATGGCGTCGCGCGGGGACAGGCGCACGGCGGCGAAGTTGCCGCTGCGCAGGTCGAGCAGCGTGCGGCTGAGCGGAATGGCGCCCGCCTGCTCCAGCGGCTCGCGCGAAAGCTCGACGGCGGAAAGGTCCACCGTGTCGGTGGCACCCCCGGCGGCGGCCAGCACCTGGTCGAGCCCGGTGTCGTCGAGGATAGGGTAGAGGCCGGGCAGCCGCGCCTCGCCCGCGATCAGCACGGACTGGTCGAGCAGGAAGGGCAGCAGCGCCGGATGGTCGAGGAACACCGGCGGGCAGGGCGGCGCGCCGAAATCGGGGAAGCCCGCGCCGCGCGCATGGGCGAAGCGGGCGGGGGAGGAGCGGGCGGCGGTGGCGAGCGCCTGCAGCGCCGCGCAGTCGGAGACAGGGGCGGAGGGGGGGGTGGCTGAAAGCGCGGCGGCCGCCGCCTCGCCGCGCAGGGCGCGCTGCACGGGGGGGCTGGCCAGCCACGCCACCTCCGACTGGGACAGCAGGATCACCTCGTCCGCCTCCTGCAGCCGCATATCGGCCTGGCGGCGCAGCACGCGGCCGAGATCGAAGGGGATGAAGCGGCGCACCCGCGTTTCCGCGTCCACCCGCCAGACCAGGCCCATCCGCACATAGGGGTCGGGCTTCACCAGCCGCGGGTCGCCGAGCAGGCCGCGCAGCCCGCCGCTGCCGGCGGCGCGCAGCAGCGGCGCCGTCACATGGCCGGAAAGCCGCACCTGCCCGGCGCTCACATCGGTGCCCGGCTGCACCAGCAGCGCGTCGCCCCGCCGCAGCCGGGCGCTGGCGCCCACCTCGGAATAGACGCGCCGCCCCTGCGCGTCCGTCCCCTGGAGGAGGAAGCGGTTGCCGGCCGGGCGCAGCGGCTGCCCGGCCAGCCGCAGCAGCGCCTCCAGCGGCGCGGTGGCGGCGCCGGCCGGCAGCTCGTAGATGCCCGGCCGCGTCACCTCCCCCGCCACCGCCACCGCGGCGCCGAGCGGCGGCACCACCAGCCGCTCCCCCTCGCGCAGGGCGAGGTCGGGCGTGCCCGGCTCGCTGCCCAGCACGGCGTAGAGGTCGATCACCCGGCTGCCGCGCGGGCCTTCCACGCGGATGGCGCGCAGCGTGCCGGTCTTGCGCACGCCCCCCGCCAGGGCCAGCGCCTCCAGCGCCGAGGCCATGGCGGGCAGGCCGTAGAGCCCCGGCCGCACCACCTCGCCGGCGACGAAGATGCCGATCTGGCGCAGCTGCCCGGCCGAGACGAAGGCCTCCGAGCCGCCCAGTTCGCGCGCCACGCGCTGCCCGATCTCGGCCCGCAGCGCGCCGAGGGAAAGGCCGGCGGCGGTGAAGGGCGGCAGGTCCGGCAGCAGCAGCGTGCCGTCGCGGTTGATGCGCAGCGCGTGGTTCTGCCGGGTGCGGCCGCGGATGGAGACCAGCACCTCGTCGTCCCGGCCCAGCACGTAGTCGTCCGGCAGGGTGCCGAGCGCCGCCTGGGCGGGCGGCACCGCCGCCAGCTCACGGAAGGTGTCGTAGCCGAACTGCCGCAGCGGCTGCTCCAGCCGCGCCGCGAAGAAGGCCTCGGCGTTCGACAGGGGCTCGGCGGAAAAGGCCGGTGCCGGCGGGTGCGCGGCGGGCGGCAAGGCCGGTGGCGCGGCGGGCGCCAGGGCGGGGCCTGGCGGCGGCGCGGCCTGCGCCGGCCCGGGCGCCCGCCCGCCCGAGGCGTCCAGGATGCGTTGCAGGATGTCCTGCTGCAGGGCGGGCGGCAGGCTGGGCAGCGGCATGCCGCCGGGCAGGGTGGAAGGCAGGGAGGGCGGCGAGAGCAGCGGGCTCGGCACCTGGCCGCCGGGCGGGCCGGGCTGCGCGGATGCCGCTGCGGGCGGCAGCAGGCCGGCCAGCAGGGCGAGGGGCAGGCGAACGAGACTAAGGGAGGCTGGCCAGCGGAAAAGGCGGAAAGGCACACCGGAAGGCGACATGCGGAAGGGCCTTTTTCTCAGGCCGGACAGGGCCAGGAAATGCTCGCTAAAAAGTGATGAATGAATTATCAGTTTCCCCATGGCGATCCAAGCGCGCAATCCTGAGCCGTCGCGGATGTGGCTGCTGGCGGATGTGGCCTGCCGCCTCGGGCCCCGCGCGCTGGCGCATTACGGCTGGCACCGGCTGCAGCGCGCCGCCGGCCTGCCGCAGCAGGCGCTGCGCGACAGGCCGCCGCTTTCCGCCGAACTGCTTCCAGCCGGATTGCTTCCCTCGGGGCCGCTGCCGCCCACGGCTGCCAGGCCCCTGGCCCCGGCCAGGCTGCTGGCGCCGGATGGCCTTCTCGGCCCTGGCGCGCTGCCGCCGCCGCCCGTCCTCCCGCCGGAGGCGGAGCTGCGGCTGCGCGCCGCGCTGGAGGCGCTGCCCGGCGCCGTCAGCCATGGCCCCTTTCCCGCCGACGCGCCGGCCCTGGCGCTGGACCTGTTCCGCCCCGGCGACGTGCGCCCCGTCTGGGAGGCGAACCGCCTGGCCTGCCTGCCGCTGCTGGTGCAGGCGGCGCGGCTCTGGCCGGAGGAGGGCCACCAGGCCCGGCTGGAGTCGCGGCTGGCCGACTGGGCCGCCGCCAACCCGCCCTTCCGCGGCCCGAACTGGGCGTGCGGGCAGGAGGCGGCCCTGCGCGTGCTGCACATGGCGCTGGCCCTGATGCTGGCCGGCCAGCGGCGCCCCGGCCCGGCGGCGCGCGGCCTGCTGCTGCTGCACGCCCGCCGCATCCAGGCCACCCGCGCCTATGCCCGGGCCCAGGACAACAACCACAGCATCAGCGAGCCCGCCGGGCTGCTGGCCTGCGGCTGGCTGCTGGAGGACGGGGCCATGGCCCGCCGCGCGGCGCGTGCCCTGGCCGCCGCCACGGCGCGGCTGGTGGCGCCGGATGGCGGCTTCGCCCAGCTTTCCACCGGCTACCACCGGCTGCTGCTCGACGTGCTCTCGGTGGTGGAGGCGCTGCGCCTGCACCTCGGCGCGCCACCGCTGCCCGCGCCCTTCGCCGACCGCGCGGCGGCGGCGGCGCGCTGGCTGGCGCGGCTGGTCTCGGCCCGGGGCGCGCTGCCGGCGCTCGGCCACCAGGACGGCTCCGTCTTCGCCGATCTCGCGGCGGGCGGGGCGGATGACGCGCGCGGCAGCGTGGAGCGGGCGATGCGGCTTTTCGCCGGCGGGTCGGCCGGTTTCGCGGGGGAGCCGGGCTGCCGCTGGCTCGGCCTGCCGGAGGGCATGCCGGTGGCGGCGCGCCCGGCCGCCTGGGAGGCGGCGGGCAGCCGCGGCTGGGCGGCCGCGGGCGCGCGCGGCCTGTTGCGCGCCGGGCCGCTGCGCTTCCGCCCCGGCCAGGCCGACCTGCTGCATTTCGAGCTGTGGGACGGCGACCGCCCCCTGCTGACCGATGCCGGCACCGGCGCCTACAACCCGCCCCCCGGCCACGAATGGTGGCTGGACTACTTCCCCTCCGCCGCCGCCCACAACACCATCACCTTCGATGAGCGCGAGCCGATGCCGCGGCTGTCGCGCTTCCTGCTGGCCCGCTGGCCGCGCATGCACGCCCTGCCCGACGGCGCCGCGCTGCGCGATGGCTGGGGCAACGCGCACCAGCGGCGGGTGCGTGCCGAGGGCCGCGCCTGGACGGTGCTGGACACGGTGTGCGGCCCCTTCCACGGCCTGACGCTGCGCTGGCGGCTCGGGCCCGGGAAATGGCGGCTCCGCCCCGGCGGGGTGGACGGCCCGGCGCGGCTGCGGGTGACCGCCGACGCGCCGCTGCGGATCACGCTGGAGAAGGGGTGGGAAAGCCCCGCCTATGGCGTGGTGCGGTCCTGCCAGGTGCTGACGGTGCGCGCCCTGGCCCCCGCCACCTGCCTGGCCACGCAGATCCAGCTGGACTGAGGCCATGCCGCCCGGCCCGCCCGCAGCGACACGATGCCGCTCGACCAGCTGCTGAGGGGCGTCTGGCGGCTCTGGCGCTGGCTGCTGCCGGCGGTGCTGCTGGGCTGGGGGCTGGGCGCCGCGCTGGTCCTCGGCTGGCCGCGCGCCTATGTGGCGGCGGCGGTGGTGGCGCCGGCCGAAACATCCGGCATCGCCGTCTCCACCCTGATCTCGGCCAACAGCCTGGCGCCGGGCAACCTGCTGGACACGCGGCCGGGCGGCAACTTCGCCATCTACCTCGCCGCGCTGCGCAGCCCCGAGGCCAGCGCCATGCTGCTGCGCGAGACGCGGCTGGCCGAGGCCATGGCCGAGGCGCGCGCCGGCAGCCCGCTCGCGCCCCTGCGCGCCGCGCTGGAGCTGGACCGGGCGCCGGACGCCGATGACGCGCAGCGCTGGCTGGAGCGCAGCCTGTCCGTCACCCAGTCCCTCGCCTCCGTCACCTGGACGCTGGAGCTGGCGCATGCGCGGCGCGCGCTGGCGCTGGAGCTGCTGGCGCGGCTGCACGACTTCGCCGAGCAGCGCGTGCGGGAGGACCTGCTGGCGCTGCTGCGCCGCCGCGTTGCCACGCTGGAGGCGCGGCTGGCGCAGGAGCGCGACATCTATCTCCGCACCCCCCTGTTCGAGCTGCTGGCGCAGCACCAGCGCGCCCTGCTGGTGATCGGCGCGGACAGCGTGGTGGCGGCGCGGCTGGTGTCCGGCCCGGCGGTGGAGATGCGGCCCTCGCTGCCCAACCGCCCCCTGCTGCTGGCCATGCTGGCCGTGGCGGTGCCGATGGCCGTGGCCTTTCTCGGCGCCTGCCTGGTGCTGCTGCGCGGCCCGTCTCCGGCGCGCCGCCCGCGGGCAGGGCGGGGTTGAGCGCGCCGCGCATCGACAGCGCCGCCCTGGGCAGCCTCGCCGGGGCCGTGGCGGCCATCCTGCACCTGGCGGGGGCGCTGAAATCCACGCCGCTCGGCGCCGCGCTGCCGGTGGACCTGACGCTGCTGGCGGGCGGGCTGCTGCTGCCCCTGCTGGCGCTGCTGCTGCTGACGCGGCGCTGGTGGCTGCATCCCGGGCTGGGGCCGCCGCTGGCGGGGGCCGCGCTGCTGTGGCTGTGGCTGGTGCTGGCGGGAAGCTGGAGCGGCAGCCGCGCCATCCTGGCGGCCAAGCTGCCCGAGGTGGTGCTGCTGGCGCCGGTGATGCTGCTGGCCGGGCTGGCCGTGGGGGCCGATGCGGGGGCGCGGCGGCTGGCTGTCGGCGTCGCCCTGGCCAGCGGGCCGCTGGTGGCGGCTTCCGTGGCGGTGGGGCTGGCGACGGGGCAGGTGGTGCTGGGCGGCATGGCCGGCACCACCGCGCCCGACATGCTGCGCGTGCAGTACCAGCTCGCCGGCCTCGCCATCGCCTGCGCCGCCGGGCTTTCGGCGGTGCGGCTGGTGGAGGCGGGCGGCTGGCCGGGGCGGCTGCTCTGGGGCGGGCTGACCGCGCTGCTGGCCGCCGCCTCGCTGCTGCCGGGGGGGCGCACCGCGCTGGCGGCGCTGGCGCTCTCGGTGCTGCTGGTGCCGGCGCTGCGCTGCTGGTCCGCCGGCCAGCCGCGCCACGCCCTGGGCTGGCTGGCCCTCGCCGCCTGCGGCGGTGCCGCCGCCCTGGCCACCCTGCTGCTGGACGACGGCGCCACGGCCGGCCTGCGCACGCTGGAGCGGCTGACCCAGGGCGACCTCGAAAGCTCCGCCCGCCCCGCCCTGTGGCGCGCCGCGCTGGAATGGGGTGCCGAGACGCTGCCCTGGGGCCTCGGCACGGGCGGCTTCACCCCCGCCGCCGGGCATGGCGAGCGGCGCGGCCTCTACCCGCACAACCACGCGCTGGAGGCCTGGGCGGAAGGCGGCCTGCCCGGGCTGCTGCTGTGGCTGCTGGCCTTTGGGGGCGCGGCGCTGCTGCTGCTGCTGCGCTGCCGCCAGGTGGCGCCCGCCCGCGTGGCGCGGATCGCGGCCCTGGCGCTGCCTGTGGTGCTGGCGGCGATGGTTTCGACCGACCTTGGCAACCGGATGGTCTGGTTCGCCCTGGGCCTGGCCCTTTCGATCGGAGTGATGGCGCGTCGTGTATGAACGTTTCGGCAAGCGTGTGGGGGATGTGCTGCTGGCCTCGCTGGCGCTGCTGGTGCTCTCGCCCCTGTTGCTGGGGGTGGCGCTGGCGGTGCGGCTGGCGTTGGGGCGGCCGGTGCTGTTCCGGCAGGAGCGGGCGGGGCGGGATGGCCGGCCCTTCACCCTGCTGAAGTTCCGCAGCATGCGCGACGGCCCCGGCGAGGACGCCGAGCGCCTGACCCCGTTCGGCCGCCGCCTGCGGGCCAGCGCGCTGGACGAGCTGCCGCAGCTTCTCAACGTGTTGCGCGGCGAGATGAGCCTGGTCGGGCCGCGCCCGCTGCCGCTGGCCTACCTGCCCCGCTACACGCCGCGCCAGCGGCTGCGGCTGCGCGTGCGCCCGGGCCTGGCGGGGGCGGCGCAGGCGGCCGGCCGCAACGCCCTGCCCTGGCCTGAGCGGCTGGAGCTGGATGCCCGCTATGCCGGCCATGTCACGGCGATGGCCGACCTCCGCGCCGCCTGCGGCACGCTGCGCATCCTGCTTTCGGGGCGGGGAGTGAGCGCGCCGGGCCACGCCACCATGCCACCGCTGAGCGGAGGCGGCATTTCCACAGGCGGCGAGGAAGCTTCCAGCGCTTCATAAACCTGTAGTTGAATTTTCCTCTTGAAGATGCCGCAATTGTTTGGTTGGCTAGGGTTGTGCTCACAGAAACGTGATCGGACCCATGGCGGCATTCGACAGCAGATCGATCGGTGATGCCCTGGCCCGTCGGGCGGGCATTCTGCTGTTCTCCGGCCGGGGCCAGGACACGCCGCAGCCGCGGCAAAGGCTGCACCTTTCCCCGCCCCACCTGGCGGGCGGCGAGCTGGCGACGCTGAGCCAGACCCTGTCCTCGGGCTGGATCGCCCCCGCGGGCCCGATGCCCGCCGCCTTCGAGCGGGCCGTGGCCGAGACCACCGGCTTCGCCCACGCGGCGGCGGTGGCCTCGGGCACGGCGGCGCTGCACCTGGCCTACCGGGTGCTGGGCGTCGAGCGCGGCGACGAGGTGTGGACGCAGAGCCTCACCTTCGTCGCCACCATCGCCCCCGCCGTGCAGATGGGCGCGCGCCCCCGCTTCCTCGACGTGGCGGCCGAGAGCTGGACGCTCGACCCCAACGTGCTGGAGACCCAGCTCCGCGCCGCCGCCCGGCGCGGCCGCCTGCCGCGCGCCGTGGTGCCGGTCGATCTCTACGGCCAGTCCTGCGACCTCGACGCCATCCTGGCGGTGTGCGGCCGCTGGGGCGTGCCGGTGCTGTGCGACAGCGCCGAGGCGCTGGGGGCGCTCTACCGGGGCCGCCCCGTGGGCAAGGGGGCGGCGCTGGCCGCCTTCTCCTTCAACGGCAACAAGATCATCACCGCCGGCGGCGGCGGCGCCCTGGTGTCGGACGACCCGGCGCTGATCGCCCGCGCCCGCCACCTGGCCAACCAGGCCAAGGAGGTGGCGCCGCACTACCAGCACGAGACCACCGGCTATTCCTACGGCCTGTCCTCCGTGCTGGCGGCGGTGGGGCTGGCGCAGATCACCACGCTGCAGGCGCGCGTCGCGGCGCGGCGCGAGGTCTTCGCGCGCTATGCCGCGGGCCTGTCCGGCCTGCCCGGGCTGAGCCTGATGCCGGAGCCGGAATGGGGCCACGCCACGCGCTGGCTGAGCGTCATCCAGCTCGACCCGCGCCGCTTCGGCACCACGCCGGAGACGGTCCGCCGGGCCCTCGAATCGGCCAACATCGAGAGCCGGCCGGTGTGGAAGCCGCTGCACATGCAGCCCGCCTTCCGCGGCATACGCTGCCACGGGGACGGGCTTTCCAACCAGCTCTTCGAGCGCGGCCTCTGCCTGCCCAGCGGCGCGATGAGCGCGGAGGAGCAGGAGCGGGTGATCGCCGTGCTGCGCTCCTGCTGCCGGGGCTGAGTTCATGCGCGTCCTCTACCTGCACCAGCACTATTCCGGCCCGGCCGGCGCCACCGCCACCCGCAGCCACGCCCTGGCCGGCGCCCTGGTGGCGCGCGGCCACCGCGTGACACTCGCCTGCGGCCACTATGACGGCGCGGTGACCGGCCTGTCCGGCGCCTTCCGCGGCGGCCGGCGGGAAGGGGTGCTGCGCGGCCTGCGCCTCGTCGAGTTCGACATCCCCTGCGGCAACGCGCAGGGGCTGGGCGGGCGCGGCCTGTCCTTCGGCCGCTACGCCGCCAGCGCCGCGCGCCTCGCCTTGGCCGAGAAGTGGGACCTGGTGATCGCCAGCTCCACGCCGCTCACCGTGCTGCTGCCGGCGCTGCTGGTGCGGCGGCTGCGCGGCACCCCCTTCCTCTACGAGATGCGCGATCCCTGGCCGGAGCTGCCGCGCGCCCTGGGCGGCGTGCCCGGCTGGGCGCTGGCGGGAATGGGGGCTCTGGCCAATGCCGCCTGCCGGAACGCCGCCGCCGTGGTGGCGCTGAGCGAGGGCATGGCCGGCACGGCGCTGGCGCGGGGGGCCGATCCGGGGCGGGTGCATGTCGTGCCGAATGGCTGCGACCTCGACCTGTTCGGCCCGCACCTGTCCCCCTGGCGCCCGCCCGAGGCGGCGCCGTGGGAGATGCTGGCGGTCTATGCCGGGGCGCATGGCCGCGCCAACGGGCTGGACGCGCTGCTGGAGGCGGCCGCGGTGCTGCGCGCCCGGCAGGAGCGGCGCATCCGCCTCCTGCTGGTGGGGGAGGGCAGCGAGAAGCCGCGGCTGCGCGCCCTCGCCGCCAGCCGGGGGCTGCACAACGTCACCTTCCTGCCGCCCATGCCGAAGCGGCAGCTCGCATCGCTGCTGGCCGGCGCGCAGCTCGGCGTGCAGTGCCTGGCGCCGGTGCCGGAATTCGCCGAGCTGACCGCGCCCAACAAGCTGATGGACTACCTCGCCGCCGGCCTGCCGGTGGTGGCCAACCTGCCCGGCCGCGCCGCCCGGCTGCTGGCCGAGGGCCCCTGCGGCATCGCGACGCCGCCCGGCGACGCCGCGGCGCTGGCGGAGGCCCTGTGCTGGATGGCCGACAACCCCGCCCTGCGCCAGGGCATGGGACGCAGCGCGCGGGAACAGGCGGTGCGCCGCTGGGACCGCCGCCTGCTGGCCGGCCGCTTCGCCGAGATCGTCGAGGGGGCCGTGGCGCCGGCCCCGCTGGAGGCACTGGCCGCCGCATGACCACCACCCCGCCCGAGCTGCACCTGGTGGCCGCCGCCCGGCCCAACCTGCCCAAGCTGGCCGCGCTGTGGCACGCCCTTTCCGCCCGGCCGGAGCTGTGCCGCCCGCTGCTGCTGCACACCGGCCAGCACCAGGACCCGGCGATGTTCGGCGCCCACCTGGCCGGTCTCGGCCTGCCGCGGCCGGACCACGCGCTGGGCATCGCCGGCGGGGGCGGGCACGCCGCCGTCACCGGCCGCACCATGATGGCCTGCGCCGGCTTCTGGTCCGCCTGGCGCCCGGCGATGGTGGTGGTGGCGGGGGACGTGGACGGCTCGCTGGCGGCGGCGCTGGCGGCGCGCAAGCTCGGCATCCGGGTGGCGCATCTGGAGGCGGGGCTGCGCTGCGGCGACCGCGACATGCCGGAGGAGATCAACCGCCGCGCCATCGATGCCGTGAGCGACCTGCTCTGGGCGCCGGACGAGGACAGCGCCGCGCGGCTGCTGGCGGAAGGCCACGCTCCGGGCGCCGTGCGCGCGGTGGGCAACGCCATGATCGACACGCTGCTGGCCCGCCTGCCCGTCGCGCGCGGGCGGCCCCTGCCGGAAGGGCTCGTGCCGCAGGGCTATGGCGTCGTCACCCTGCACCGCCCGGCCAATGTGGACGACCCGGCGGTGCTGGCGCGGCTGCTGGCGGCGCTGGGCGTGGCCGCCGCGGCGCTGCCGCTGGTGTGGCCCATGCACCCGCGCACGGCGCGGCGGCTGGAGGAGGCGGGGCTGGCCCTGCCGCGCGGCGTGCGGGCGCTGCCGCCGCTGGGCTATCTCGACTTCCTGGGCCTGCTGGCGCGGGCGCGTCTCGTCGCCACCGACAGCGGCGGCGTGCAGGAGGAGGCCACGGCGCTCGACCTGCCCTGCCTGACGCTGCGCCCCTCCACCGAGCGGCCGGTGACGCTGGAGGCCGGCTCCAACCGCCTGGTGCCGGCGGACCGGCTGGCCGAGTCGGTGGGCGCCGTGCTGGCTGGGCACTGGCCGCATGCGCGGCCGATCCCGCTCTGGGACGGGCAGGCGGGGGCGCGCATGGCGGCACACCTGGCCGAGCTGCTGGTGCCCCGGCTGCGGGAAGTGGCCTGATGCCGGGCGCCGGCCGGCCCGCCCCGCTGGTCTGCATGCTGTCCGCCGCGCATCCGCCGGCGGACCTGCGGGTGGTGGGCAAGGAAGGGGCGGCCCTGGCCGAGGCGGGCTGGCGCGTGATGCATCTCTGCCCCGGCGGGGCAGGCGCGCCGGAGCGGCATGCCGGGGTGGCCATCCAGGGCTACCGGCGCGCGGCGGGCTGGCGTGGCCGCCTGCTGGGCATTCCCGCCCTGGCGCGGCGGGCGCGCGCCACCGGCGCCGCCGTGCTGCATGCCAGCGAGCCCGATGCCTGGGCGGCCGCGCTGCTGGCCGCGCGGCGGAGCGGCACGCGCGTGGTGCTCGACGTGCACGAGCACTACCCCTCGCGGCTGGACGGGCGGCTGCCGGGACCGCTGCGGCCGCTCGGCCGCGCCGCGCTCCGCCTCCTTTGCCGCGCCATGGCGCGGCGGGCCGACGCGGTGGTGGTGGCCAAGGACGGACTGGACGCGGATTTCGCCACCGCCCCCGAGACCATCGCCGTGCGCAACTACGCCGCCGCCGCGCCCGTCATGCCGCGCCGCCACGCGGAGGGGCCGCTCACCCTGGTGCATCTGGGCGCCCTGGGGCGGGAGCGCGGCGCGATGACCATGCTCGACGCACTGGCGCTCTGCCCGCCCGGCACGCGGCTGCGGCTGATCGGCCGCTTCACCGACGGCTCGGAGCCGGAGTTCCGCGCCCGCGCCGCCGCGCTGGGCCTCGCGGCGCAGGTGGAATGGCGCGGCTGGATGCCGCATGCCGACGCCCTGGCCGAGGCCGCCACCGCCGATCTCGGGCTGGTGCTGTTCCAGCCGGGGGTGGAGAACCACCGCCTGGCCCTGCCGCACAAGCTGTTCGACTGCATGCTGGCCGGCCTGCCGGTGATCGCCCCCGCCTTCGCCACCGAGGTGGCGGCGATCATCCGCGACGCCGGCAACGGCGTGCTGGTGGACAGCGCCGACGCGGCCGCCATCGCCGCCGCCGTGGCCGCGCTGGCGGAGCCGGAGCGCCGCGCCGCGATGGCCGGGCGGGGGCGCGACGCCGCCCTCGGCCGCTATGGCTGGGCGGGCGAGGCGGAGCGGCTCGTGCGGCTCTACCGCCGGCTGGCGCCCTTGCCATGAGCGCGGCGCGGGCCTGGCCGCGCGCCCGCGTGCAGGGCGGCGCTTCACCCACCCCCGCCCGGGGCCTATACGCGGCCCTCATGGCCCTCACCCGCATTCTGCTGAATCTCGGCCTGGACGCGCTGCTCGCCGCCCTTGCCCTGCCGCTCGCCGTCTGGATGGCCTCGCCCGGCGGCTGGCCGCCCCCGCCGCTCTGGTGGCTGGGCGCCGTGCCCGGCGCGGTGGCGGCGCTGCTGCTGGCGGGGCTGCCGGTGCGGCTGCCCCAGCAATACTGGCGCTTCGCCGCGCTGAAGGACCTCGTGGCCGCGGTCGCCGCCGGGGCGGGGGGGGCGGTGCTGTTCGCGCTCGGCCTCTTCCTCCTGGGCGCCTGGCGGCCGGACAACGCGGCCTTCCCGCTGATCCATGCCGGCACCCTGGCCGCGGCCCTGCTGGCGCCGCGCATGGCGGGCCGGCTGCGGCAGGAGCGGCGCGCCAACGGCCCGGCGGGCCTGGCCGTGGCGCAGCCCGCCCAGCCGGTGCTGCTGGTCGGCACGGGCGACGCCGCCGACCTGTTCATCCGCGCCCTGCTGCAGCAGCGCAGCCCCGGCTACCGCGTCATCGGCATCCTGGCGCGGCGGCCGCGCGCGGCGGGGCGGCGCATCCATGGCTATCCCATCCTCGGCGGCTTCGAGGAGGCGGCCGAGGTGCTGGACCGGCTGCGCGCCGAGGGCCGCCCGCCCGCGACCCTGGTGCTGGCCGATCCCGACCTGCAGGGCCCGGAGCTCGAGGACCTGCTGGACGTGGCCGACCGCCACGGCGTGCTGGTCAAGCGCGCCCCGCGGATCACGGCGCTCGACCCGGCGCGGCGCGAGAACCCGGCCAGCCGCCGCTTCGACCTGCGCCCGGTGGCCATCGAGGAGCTGCTGGACCGCCCGCAGGTGCCGCTGGACCGCGAGGGCATGGCGCGGCTGGTGCAGGGGCGGCGCGTGCTGGTCACCGGCGCGGGCGGCACCATCGGCGGCGAGCTGGCGCGGCAGGTGGCGGCGCTCGGCCCCGCCCAGCTCGCCCTGCTCGACCATGGCGAGTTCGCCCTCTACTCGATCGACCTGGAGCTGGCCGAGAGCCATCCCGGCGTGCCGCGCCGCGCCGTGCTGGCCGATGTGCGGGACGCCGCGCGCGTCGCCGCCCTGATGGCCGATGTGCGGCCCGAGCTGGTGTTCCACGCCGCCGCGCTGAAGCACGTGCCGATGGTGGAGAACGACCCGCTGGAGGGCCTGCTGACCAACGCCCTCGGCACCCGCGTCATCGCCGACGCGGCCCGCGCGGTGGGCTGCCGCGCCATGGTGTTCATCTCCACCGACAAGGCGGTGAACCCGACCAGCGTGATGGGCGCCTCCAAGCGGCTGGCGGAGATGTACTGCCAGGCGCTGGACAAGCAGGCGCGCGCCAGCGCCCGCGGCATGCGCTGCGTCACCGTGCGCTTCGGCAACGTGCTGGGCTCCACCGGCAGCGTGGTGCCGCTGTTCCGCCGCCAGCTCGAGCGCGGCGGGCCGCTCACCGTCACCCACCCCGACATGCGCCGCTACTTCATGACCGTGCGCGAGGCGGTGGGGCTGGTGCTGCAGGCCAGCGTGATTGGCGCGGAAGACCGCCAGGACCAGCCGCCCGAGCTGGCCGAGGGCGGCATCTTCGTGCTCGACATGGGCAAGCCCGTGAAGATCGTGGACATGGCGCGGCGGATGATCCGCCTCGCCGGGCTGCGGCCGGACGAGGACATCGAGATCCGCTTCACCGGCCTGCGCCCGGGCGAGAAGCTCTACGAGGAGCTGTTCCACGGCCAGGAGCCGCCGCGGCCGACGCGCTTCGCCGGCCTGCTCGTGGCCACCCCCCGCACCACGGATGCCGATGCCGTGGGCGGCGCCATCGACGCCATCGCCGCCGCCGCGCGCCAGGGCCAGGCCAAGCCCGCCCTCGCGCGGCTGGCCGAGATGGTCCCCGAGTTCGACCACAACCCGGGGGCTCCCCCCGTGACCAGGACCTGACCATGACCGTCCTCTCTCCCCCCGGCGCCGCCGCCGCGCTGGCGGCTTCGCCGGACCGCCCGGTGCCGGGATGGGAAGGGAGGGAGGGCGGCCTGTTGGCCGAGGCGCTGGTGGCGCGGATCGCCGCGCGGACGGCCCGGGTGGGGGTGGTGGGGCTGGGCTATGCCGGGCTGCCGCTGGCCCTGCGCTTCGCCGAATGCGGCTTTCCCGTCTCGGGCTTCGACATCGACGCGGAAAAGGTGGCGGCCATCGCCGCCGGGCGCAGCCCGGTGCACGGCATCCCCGACGGGCGCGTGGCGGCGGCGCGCATCGCCGCCAGCGCGGACCCCGCCGGGGCGTGGGCGTGCGACGTGCTGATCATCTGCGTGCCGACGCCGATCGGCCGCCACAAGGAGCCGGATCTCGGCCCCGTCTCGGCCGCGCTGGCGGCGCTGCTGCCGCATCTGCGCCCCGGCCAGGTGCTGGCGCTGGAAAGCACCACCTATCCCGGCACCACGGAGGAATACGTGCTGCCCGCCCTGCGCGCCGCGGGCCTCACCCCGGGCCGCGACGCCTTCGTGCTCTACAGCCCGGAGCGCGAGGACCCCGGCAACCCGGAGGGCACGGTGGGCCGCGTGCCGAAGCTGCTGGGCGGCGCCACCCCCACCTGCCTCGCCGTGGGGCAGGCGCTCTACGGGCCGGTGGCGGGGCCGCTGGTGCCGGTCTCCTCGCTGCAGGTGGCGGAGCTGGCCAAGCTCTACGAGAACGTCTTCCGCGCGGTGAACATCGGCCTCGTCAACGAGCTGAAGCGGATCAGCCACGCCTTGGGCCTCGACGTGCACGAGGTGATCGACGCCGCCGCCACCAAGCCCTTCGGCTTCATGCCCTTCCGGCCCGGCCCCGGCCTCGGCGGCCACTGCATCCCGGTCGATCCCTACTACCTCGCCTGGAAGGCGCGCGAGCTCGGCGTGCCGAGCGACTTCGTGGAGCTCGCCGGCCGGGTGAACGACGCCATGCCGGGCTATGTCGTCTCGCGCCTGCGGGACGCGCTGGACGCGCGCGGCCGGGGCCTGCGCGGCGCCCGGCTGCTGCTGGTGGGGCTGGCCTACAAGCCCGGCGTGCCGGACACGCGGGAAAGCCCGGCGGCCGAGATCCTGCGGCTGCTGGACGAGCGCGGCGCCGTCCTGTCCTACCACGACCCGCTGGTGCCGCGCTTTTCCCTGGCGCGCGGCGGGCGCGGCGCGCTGGCGCTGGAAAGCCAGCCCCTCGCGCCGGACCTCGTCGCCGCGCAGGACGCGGTGGTGGTGGTCACGCCGCAGCCGGGCATCGACTTCGCGGCGCTGCGCGCGGCCGCCCGGCTGGTGGTGGACACGCGCGGCATCTACCGCGACGCGGCGGTGCAGCCGGACGGCACGGTGTTCCCAGGCTCCGTGTCCCCAGGCTCCGTGTCCCCAGGCTCCGTGTCCCCAGGCTCCGTGTCCCCAGGCTCCGTGTCCCCAGACTCCGTGTCTCCTGGCTCCAGCCCCTCCGCCGCCTGGCCGTCCGGCGCGCTCTGCCCCGGCACGCCGCCTTCGGGCGGCTTTTCCCTGGGCACGTTGCCCTTTGAAACGCGCGGTGATTTCCCTCCGCGGGCGGAACCGGCCTATCACCGCGTCATCCAGGCCTGAGGGCCGCCCCGCGGGGCGCCCCGCCGCCTGCGGATGCCGCCTGCGGATGACGGAGCACGACTGCCGATGAACGCCGACACCTCCCCGCGCCCGATCGGGCTGTTCGACATGAAGGCGCAGCAGTCGCTGATCCGTGCCGAGATCGACCGCCGCGTCGCCGCCATCCTCGACAGCGGCGCCTTCATCAACGGCCCCGACGTGCGGGAGCTGGAGGAGAAGCTGGCCGAGTTCGCCGGCTGCGCGCACGCGGTGGGCGTCTCCTCCGGCACGGACGCGCTGCAGATCGCCATGATGGCCGAGAACATCGGCCGCGGCGACGCCGTGTTCCTGCCCGCCTTCACCTATACCGCGACGGCCGAGGTGCCGCTGGTGCTTGGCGCCACGCCGGTCTTCGTCGATGTCGCCGAGGACGGCTTCAACATCGACCTCGCCGACCTGCGGCGGCGCATCGCGCTGGTGAAGGAGGAAGGGCGGCTGCGCCCGCGCGCCGTGGTGGGCGTGGACCTGTTCGGCCGCCCGGCCGACTGGCCGGCGATCCAGGAGATCTGCCGCGCGGAAGGCATGTTCGCGCTGGACGACGCGGCGCAGGCCTTCGGCGCCGCGCTGCACGGCAGGCGCCTCGGCCAATGGGGCGATGCCGCGGCGCTCAGCTTCTATCCCACCAAGACGCTGGGCTGCTACGGCGATGGCGGCGCCATCCTGACCAACGATGCCGGCCGCGCCGAGCTGTACCGTTCCCTCCGCACCCATGGCGAGGGCAAGACCCGCTACGAGGTGGAGCGCACCGGCATGAACGGGCGCCTCGACACCCTCCAGGCCGCCATCCTGCTGTGCAAGCTGCCGCTGCTGGAACAGGAGCTGAAGGACCGCGCCCGCGTCGCCCGCTTCTACGGCCAGCACCTGGCTGGCCATGTGACGGTGCCGGGCGAGATGCCGGGGGCGGAGAGCGCCTGGGGCCTCTACTCCATCCTGCTGCCGGATGCCGAGGCGCGCGGCCGCGTGCAGGCGGCGATGCAGGCGCGCGGCGTGCCCAGCGCCATCTACTACCCGAAGCCGCTGCACCGCCAGCCGGCCTATGCGAAGGCCCATGCCGAGGGGCTGCGCCAGGCGCCGCCCCTGCCGGTGAGCGAGAGCCTCTGCCAGCGCATCCTGTCCCTGCCGATGCACCCCTATCTGGACGAGGGGCAGCTCGAGCGCGTGGTGGCGGCGGTGACCGCCGGGCTCTGAGCCTTCCGCCGGGCGGAGGCGGTGCTCAGCCCGGCGCCACGCTTTCCGAGCTCACGCTCCCAGGCTTACGCTCCAGGTGAAGCTGCGGCTTTCGCCGGGCCGCAGCACCAGCAGGCCCGGCTTGCCGGCGAACTCGCCATCCCAGCCCACCGGGCTCGCCATGCCGTGCCAGGGCTCGATGCAGAGGAAATCCGCGCCCTCGGGCTTCGACCAGATGCCGAGGTCCGGATAGCCCTCCCAACGCAGGGCCAGAGCCGTGCCGTCCGGCGCCTCGTAGCGCAGGGCGCGGCTCGCGACGCCGGGCAGGATCAGGGCGTCGCGCGCGAACAGCGCGGGCGAGAGGCGCAGCGCGCCGCCCTGGATGGGCGAGGGCTCGGCGGGGCCGAGCAGCCCCCCCTCCAGCCGGTGGGACGGGCCGGGTTCCGGCCGCTCGAACACCAGCCGGTGCGCTTCCCTGGCGGTGCCCGGCACCAGCGGCCAGCGGAAGGCGGGGTGTGCACCGATGGCGCAGGGCAGCGCCCCGCTTTCCGCCGGGTTGGCGATGGTGGCCTCCACCGTCAGCGTGCCGCCGGCCAGCGCATAGGCCAGCTCCAGGGCGAAGCCGAAGGGGAAGGCCGCGCGGGTCTCGGCGTCGTCGGTCAGGCGCAGGCGGCAGGCGGCGGCGCCGCGCTCCACCCACTCGAAGCGCCGGTCGCGCGCGAAGCCGTGCTGCGTCATGCGGTGGGCGCGGCCCGCATGGCGCAGCGTGTCCCCCGCCAGCCGGCCGACGATGGGGAACAGCACCGGCGCGTGGCGGCGCCATTCCGGGCCGGCCTGCCAGAGATATTCCTCCCCCACGGCGTCGCGCAGGCTGGCCAGCTCGGCGCCATGGGCGAGGATGGTGGCGGAAAGGCCATCGGCCCCGATGTTGTGGCGGTCGCTCATGCGGCGCGCCCCGCCGCCGCCTTGCGGCGGGCCTTCTCCTCCGCCCGCCTTTCCTCATAGGTCCTGGCATGGAGACAGGCGAGGGCGTGCAGGTCGCGCTCCACCCCGGCGCGCTCCGCCGCCGCCAGCAGATGGCCGAGGATGTGGTCGGCCTCGATGCGGCCGCCCTGCTCCAGGTCCCGCAGCATGCTGGCGGTGTAGCCGGCGGCGGGGTCGGCCAGCATGGCGCGGTATTCCGCCGCGAAGCTGGGCGGCATCGCCACCCCATGCGCGGCGGCGATGGCGATATTGCGCTCCAGCAGCCTGTGCATGAAGTCCACGCCCCCCGGCGCGCGGGCGATCTGCCCGGTGGAGCCGCGCATCAGCACGGTGGCGGCGGCCACGGTGCCGAGATGCACCAGCTTGGCCCACATGGCGGCGCGGATGTCGGGCACCGCCTCGGCCAGGATGCCGCCCCGGCGGGCCAGCGCCGCCAGCGCCTCGACGCGCGGCGTCATCCGCCCGTCCAGCTCGCCGAAGGCGAGGGCGCGCCAGTCCGAGAGGTTCCGCACCTCGCCATCCGGCGTCAGGGTGGCGCGGATCCTGGCCAGCCCGCCCAGCACCGCCGCCTCGCCAAAGGCGGCGCGCAGCGTGTCGATGTGGGACAGGCCGTTCAGCACCGGCAGCACCGCCGTCTCCGGCCCCACCGCCGGGCGGACGGCCTCGATCGCGGTGTCGAGGTCGTAGGCCTTGCAGCTCAGCAGCACCACGTCCCAGCCCGGGCGGACCTCGCCGGCCAGCAGGGCGGTGACGGGCTGGCGCCAGTCGCCCAGCGCCGGGCAGCGCACCGAGAGCCCGTCGCGGCGCAGCTGCGCCTGGCGCCCGGGGCGCACCAGGAAGGCGAGCTCCGCGCCGGCCTCCAGCAGGCGGGCGCCGAAATAGCCGCCAAGCGCCCCCGCCCCCAGCACCAGGATTCGCATCCGCCGCAGCCCTTCCGCCTGTTTCCGGCGGCATGGGTTTCACAGCCGCCCCTGCTTGGCAATCCGTGCCTTGGCCTGGCGATCCGCAGGAGGGCGATCCGCGGGGGCCAATCCGCGGGGCCGATCCGGCCATGAGGGAGGGCTGAGCGAAAGTTGACGCCGGCGGCGGATTGCGGCCCGCGCCCCCGCCCGGCAGGATCGGCGCCATCCGGACCGGCATGGCATGGGTCCTGCGCGGCGCGGTGTCGCCTGCCCGTTGCGGAAGCCTGGGGCCTGGCCATTTCTCGATCTTTCCCGCCGGTCCTCCGGTGGCCACCCGCGTCCGGGCCGGCCATCGCCCGGGTGGCCCGCCCCCAGACCTGATGGAACTCCCGATGGAGCCTGATCCAGCCTCCCGCGTTTCCCGCTCGATCGCCGCCGGCAATGGCGGGAAGCAGTATGGCGACATCTTCTTCGCGGCCGTGGAAACCACGCGCATGCCGATGATCGTCACGGATGCGCGGGCCAGGGACAACCCGATCATCTTCGCCAACAACGCCTTCCTGAAGATGACGGGCTACAGCCTGGAGGAGATCCTCGGCACCAATTGCCGCTTCCTGCAAGGGCCGGAAACCGATCGGAACACGGTGGACAGCGTCCGCGCCGCGATCCGGGAGCGGCGCGAGATCGCCACCGAGATCCTCAACTACCGCAAGAACGGCTCCAGCTTCTGGAACGCGCTGTTCGTGTCCCCGGTCTACAGCCCGGAAGGGGAGCTGATGTACTTCTTCGGCTCACAGCTCGACGTCAGCCGGCGGCGGGACGCCGAGGACGCGCTGCGGCAGAGCCAGAAGATGGAGGCGCTGGGCCAGCTCACCGGCGGCATCGCGCATGACTTCAACAATCTGCTGCAGGTGATGGTGGGCTATCTGGAGCTGACCGAGTTTGCCCTCGGCCGGCCGGAGCTGGACCGCAACCGCATGCGGCGGGGGCTCGAGAACGTGCGCGGCGCGGTGAACCGCGCCACCACCCTGACGCAGCAATTGCTGGCCTTCGCCCGCAAGCAGCGGCTCGACGGCCGCATCCTGAACCTCAACACCCTGGTCGAGGGCATGCGCGACATGGCCCGCCGGACCCTGGGCGACGGCATCTCGCTGCGGCTGGACCTGGCGGAGGGCCTGGGCAATTGCCGCCTCGACCCCACCCAGGCCGAGGTGGCGCTGCTCAACATCCTGATCAACGCGCGCGACGTGCTGGCGGGGCAGCCGGAAGGCGAGCTGGTCATCGCCACCCGTGAGGTGGCGCTGAGCGCGGAGGAGGCCGCCAATATCGGCAATCTGGGGGCGGGGAACTACGTGCTGCTCTCCATCGCCGACAACGGGCCCGGCATGCCGCCCGACATCCTGGCGCGGGTGATGGACCCCTTCTTCACCACCAAGGAGGAGGGCAAGGGCACCGGGCTCGGCCTGTCGATGGTCTATGGCTTCGCCAAGCAGTCCGGCGGCGCGCTCTGCCTGGATTCCGGGCTGGGTTCCGGCACCACGGTCAGGCTCTACTTCCCGAGCCAGGGGGAGGAGGAGCGGCCGACCTCGCAGCGCGCCCTCCGCGTCATAGACCGCCCCGGCACCGAACACATCCTGGTGGTGGACGACCGCGAGGAGGTGGCCGAGCTGGCCCGCGCCATCCTGGAGGATTTCGGCTACACGGTCCTGGTGGCCGGCAATGGGCGCGAGGCGCTGGAGGTGCTGGACCGCGCCGGACGGGTGGACCTGCTGTTCTCCGACCTGATCATGCCGGGCGGCATGAACGGCGTGATGCTGGCCCGCGAGGCGCGCCGCCGCCAGCCGAAGCTGAAGGTGCTGCTCACCACCGGCTATGCCGAGGCCTCGCTGGAGCGCAGCGACGCCGGCGGCTCCGAGTTCGACGTGATCAGCAAGCCCTATGGCCGGCTGGAGCTGGCCCGCAAGGTGCGGCTGATCCTGGACGGCCCGACCGGCATCGGCTGAGGCGGGGCGGGCGCCACCCCGCCCCCCCCGCGGCTCAGCCCACCCGGTTGCCGATCAGGTCCTGCACCACGGTCGGGTCGGCGAGCGTCGAGGTGTCGCCCAGGCTGTCCGTCTCGTTGGCGGCGATCTTGCGCAGGATGCGGCGCATGATCTTGCCCGAGCGCGTCTTGGGCAGGCCCGGCGCCCACTGGATGGCGTCGGGCGCGGCGATCGGCCCGATCTCCTTGCGCACCCAGGCCACCAGCTCCTTCTTCAGCGCGTCGGAGGGCTCCTCGCCGCTCTTGAGCGTGACGTAGCAGTAGATGCCCTGGCCCTTCAGTTCGTGCGGCATGCCGACCACGGCGGCCTCGGCCACCTTGGGGTGCGCCACCAGCGCGCTCTCGATCTCGGCCGTGCCCATGCGGTGGCCGGAGACGTTCAGCACGTCGTCCACCCGGCCGGTGATCCAGTAGTAGCCGTCCGCGTCCCGCCGCGCGCCGTCGCCCGAGAAGTACTTGCCGGGGAAGGTGGAGAAGTAGGTCTGGATGAAGCGCTCATGGTCCTTGTAGACGGTGCGCATCTGCCCGGGCCAGGAATCGAGGATGACGAGGTTGCCCTCCGTCGCCCCCTCCAGCAGGTTGCCCTCGCCATCCACCAGCGCCGGCCGCACGCCGGGCAGCGGCAGGGTGGCGGAGCCAGGCTTCTGGTCCACCGCGCCCGGCAGCGGCGAGATCAGGATGCCGCCCGTCTCGGTCTGCCACCAGGTGTCCACGATCGGGCAGCGCTCGTCGCCCACCACCCGGTAGTACCACATCCAGGCCTCGGGGTTGATCGGCTCGCCCACCGAGCCCAGCACGCGCAGCGACTGGCGCGACCACTTCCGCACCGGCGCCTCGCCTTCCCGCATCAGCGAGCGGATGGCGGTCGGCGCGGTGTAGAAGATGTTGACCTTGTGCTTGTCGACGACCTGCCAGCAGCGGTCGATGCCCGGCCAGTTCGGCACGCCCTCGAACATCAGCGTGGTGGCGCCGTTCGCCAGCGGCCCATAGACGATGTAGGTGTGGCCCGTGACCCAGCCCACATCGGCGGTGCACCAGTAGACCTCGCCGGGGCGGTAGTCGAAGACCAGCTCATGGGTGAAGCTGGCCCAGACCATGTAGCCGCCCGTGGTGTGCAGCACGCCCTTGGGCTTTCCGGTGGAGCCCGAGGTGTAGAGGATGAAGAGCGGGTCCTCCGCGCTCATCGGCTCGGGCGGGCAGTCGGGGCTGGCGGCGGCGCAGGCCTCGTCGCACCAGATGTCGCGCCCGTCCTGCATCGGCACCTCGCCGCCGGTGTTGCGCACCACCAGGACGTGCTTCACCGAGGGGCAGGATCTCAGCGCCTCGTCCGCGTTGGTCTTGAGCGGCACGGTGCGGCCGCCGCGGCGGCCCTGGTCGGCGGTGATCAGCAGCGTGCTGTCGCAGTCCTGGATGCGGCTGGCCAGGCTGTCCGGGCTGAAGCCGCCGAACACGATGGAATGCACCGCGCCGATGCGCGCGCAGGCCAGCATCGCCGCCGCCGCCTCGACGATCATCGGCAGATAGAGGGTGACGCGGTCGCCCTTCCGCACGCCCAGCGCCTTCATGGCGTTGGCCATGCGGCAGACGCGCTCGTGCAGCTCGCGATAGGTGACGCGGGCGTCGCTGTTCGGGTCGTCGCCTTCCCAGATGATCGCCACCTGGTCGCCGCGCGTCTCGAGGTGCCGGTCGAGGCAGGAGACGGAGGCGTTCAGCACGCCATCCTCGAACCAGCGGATCGAGACGTCGCCCTCGAAGGAGGTGTTCTTGATCTTCGTGGGCGGGGTCATCCAGGCGATCCGCTTCGCCTCCTCCCGCCAGAAGCCCTCCGGGTCGCGGATGGCCTCCTCCGTCATGGCGCGGTGGCGCGCGGCATCCACCCGGGCGCCCTGGGCCAGATCGGGCTTCACGGCAATCAGCGCATCATCCGGCATGGTGTTCCTCCCGCTTTGATGGGGCCCCGGTTCCGGGAGCCTTGGCACAGTGTTTCAGCACCTATTGGGCCAAGCGGCCATGACCGGCGTCAAGTGAACCCCGCGAGGGATTACGCCCCTGCATCGGCCGGCACCCAGACGGCGCCTTCCGCGTCGATCCGCGCCGGCACGGCCTCCAGCGAGTCTCCCGCGCAGGGGCCGGAGATGCAGAACCCGTCCTCCACCTGGAAGCGCGCGCCATGCACGGCGCACAGGATGTGCTCGCCCGCGCCGTCGAGGAAGCGGTCCGGCATCATCTCCAGCGCCACCCCCACATGCGGGCAGGAATTGACATAGACATGCACCGCGCCGCCCCGCCGCACGGCGAACAGGCCGATGAAGCTGCCCGCCGCGCCGGGAAAGCCGCGCGCCTGCCCGTCGGGGATCTCGTCGAGGCGGCAAAGGCGGCGTTCGTCGGTCATCGGGCGGGGGCTTCCTCGGGCGGGGTGGGGGAGCCAAGGGATCGCCCGGCGAAGCGGCCGAGGCAAGCGCCCCGGCCCTTCATGCCCTGGCAATATCCGCCGCCCATCCTGCCGGCGGGAACGGGCCGGCACGGAGCGGGGCGGGATGCGACATCGTGGAGCCATGGCGGCGATCGGGGCGTGGCTGCTGCTGGCGGGGCCGGCGGCGGCGCAGACGCGGCCGGAGCTCGACCCCTGGGGCCGCTATGACGGCCGCACCGAGCAGCGTGGCGGCACGCTCCGCCATTACGACGCCTGGGGCCGCCCGGAAGGCCATTCCGAACGCTCGGCCGGCGGCGGCGTGATGCGCCACTACGACGCCGATGGCCGCTATCTGGGCCGGAACGACATCGAGCGGGATTTCCGCCTGCGCCCGCCTGCGCCGCCGCCCTATCCGCGGCCGGCGCCGCCCCGCCCGGGCGGCCCGGGCCAGGGGCCGGGCGGCTACGGCCCGCCCGGCGTGCATGTCTATATCGATCCCGCGCCGCCGCTCTGGACGCCGGCCGAGCCGGACGGGGAGGGGCCGCGCGGCCGCACGCCGTGGTTCAACGACCCGCGGCGCACCCGGCCCTGAGCGGGGAAGAGGCCCTCAGCCCTCCCACCCGCCCATGCGGCAGAGCAGCGCCCAGTGCTCCGGCGCCACCGGCATCACCGACAGGCGGGACTGGCGGATCAGCCCGATCCCGGCCAGCGCCGGCTCGGCCTTGATCGCCGCCAGCGTCACCGGGCGGGGCATCGGCCCCACCGCCCGCATGTCGGTGCAGACCCAGCGCGGCGCGCGGCCCTCCGGCACCGCCTCGGTGGGGTCGGGATAGGCTTCCCGCGCCACCGAGACGATGCCGACGATCTCCTTCCCCACATTGGAGTGGTAGAAGAAGGCGAGGTCCCCTTTCCGCATGGCGCGCAGGAAGCTGGCGGCCTGGGCGTTGCGCACGCCCGTCCAGGGCTCCGTGCCGTTCGCCACCTGCTGCTGCCAGGAAAAGGCGTCCGGCTCGCTCTTCACCAGCCAGTAGGCCGGCGCCTCCCGGGCCGGGCTGGCGGCCTCAGCCAATGCGGGCGCCGCCGGCATAGACCTGCCGGAAGGGGCGGATGGTGGTGCGGGCGAACAGCCCGGCCTTGGCATAGGGGTCCGCCGCCGCGAAGGCCTCCGCCGCCGCCTGGTCCTCGGCCTCGACGATCAGCACGCTGCCGCAGGGCTTGCCCTCGGCGTCCAGCACCGGGCCGGCCTGCACCAGCTTCTCCACCTGGCTGTCCAGGTATTCCAGATGGGTGGGGCGGGTGGCCAGGCGCAGCTCCAGCGCGCCGGGCTTGTCGTCGGCGATGATGGCGAACAGCATGGGGAACGTCCTCTCCGGATGAGCACGGCGCCAGGCGCCGCTGTTGCATGACGTAACCGCGTGCGGCGATGGCTTCAATCCGGCGCCGCCAGCGCCTAGTTTGCCCCCCGTGAGCACCCCCGCGCCCCCTTCGGCCCCCCCCTCGGCCCCCCCCTCGGCCCCCCCCTCGGCCCCCCCCTCGGCCCCCCCCTCGGCCCCCCCCTCGGCCCCACGGCCCCTGCCCGCCAGCCCCGCGCGGCGCCCAGGCGTCCCGCCCGCCGGCGGCGGCCTGCACCGCTTCGCCAATCCCGGCCGCTTCCTGCGGCTGACCGACCGCGTGCTGCCCTGGCTGTGGGGCGCCGCCCTGCTGGTGCTGGGCGCCGGCGCCGCCTGGGCGCTGCTGTTCTCGCCGCCCGACTGGCAGCAGGGCGAGACGGTGCGCATCATGTATGTCCATGTCCCGATGGCCTGGCTGGCCATGGGCGGCTATCTGGGCCTGGCCATCGCCTCGCTGATGTCGCTGATCTGGCGCCACCCGCTGGCCGACCTCGCGGCGCGCGAGCTGTCGCCCGTTGGCGCCATGGTCACGGCGCTCTGCCTCGCCACGGGCAGCCTGTGGGGGCGGCCCATGTGGGGCACCTGGTGGGCCTGGGACGCGCGGATGACCTCCGTGCTGGTGCTGTTCTTCCTGTGGATGGGCCATGCCGCCCTGGTGCGCGCCTTCGACGAGGAGGAGCGCGGTGCCCGCGCCGGCGCCATCCTGGCCCTGATCGGGGCGGTGAACCTGCCGGTCATCAAGTGGAGCGTGGACTGGTTCAACACGCTGCACCAGTCGGCCTCCGTCACGCGGGCGGCGGCGCCGGGGATGCATGTGGACATCCTCTACCCGCTGATGGTCTGTGCCCTGGGCTTCGGCCTCGCCTTCGCCGCGCTGGTGCTGGCGCGGACGCGGGCGGCGGTGATGGAGCGGCGGGTGCGGCAGCTCCAGCTGGCGCAGGCGCGGCGGCACGATGGCGGGGCGGCGGAGAAGTGAATTTTCCCGCAGGCCCCCCATTTCCTGTTCCTGCCCATCACCATGCGAGCCCCAGAGGGAAACCGGCGATCTTGATGCAAGTCATGGAAATCACGGACAGAAAGACGCCATGACGCAGCATTGGTGGCATGTGGCCATCTCCTGGGGGCTGGCGGCGCTCGGCTTCGGGGGCATGGCGATACTGGCCGCGTGGCGGCATGCGGCGGCGAAGCGGGATCTGGCCCGGCTGGACCCGCGCGAGAGGAGGCGGGCATGAGACCGTCGCGCAAGCGGCGCCGGATGTGGATCGTGGTGCTGGCGGGGCTCGGCCTCGGCTCGGCCACGGCGCTCACCCTCACCGCCTTCCAGGACAACCTCGTCTTCTTCCTGGCGCCGAGCGACATCGCGGCGAAGAGCCCCGGGCCGGACCGCGCCTTCCGCCTGGGCGGGCTGGTCGAGGCCGGCAGCCTGCAGCGCGCGCAAGCCGCCGATGGCCGCACCGAGGCCCGCTTCCGCGTCACCGACGGGCCGGTGACCATCCCCGTCTCCTATGTCGGCGTGCTGCCGGACCTGTTCCGCGAGGGGCAGGGCGTCGTCACCCTGGGCAAGCTGGGGCCGGACGGGCTGTTCCGCGCCAGCGAGGTGCTGGCCCGCCATGACGAGACCTACATGCCGCCCGAGGTGGCCGACGCGCTGAAGCGCAGCGGCCACTGGGACCCGGCGCAGGGCGCGGCCCCGCCGGCCGCTTCCTGGAACACCCTTTCGCCGGACACCCCCGCGCCCGGGGCGCAGGACAGGGCGGAGAACCCGCGGGAGCAGCGCGGCGGATGATCGCGGAGCTTGGCCATTTCGCCCTCGCCCTCGCCCTCGCCCTGGCCCTGGCGCAGAGCCTGGTGCCGCTGCTCGGCGCCGCGCGCGGCGATGCCCGGCTGATGGCCGCCGCCGGCCCGCTGGCGGGCGGGCACCTGCTGGCGGTCGCCGCCGCCTTCGGCGCGCTGCTCTGGGCCTTCGCGGCGAACGACACCAGCGTGGTCAACGTGGTGCAGAACAGCCACTCGGCCAAGCCGCTGCTCTACAAGCTCTCCGGCGCCTGGGGGAACCACGAGGGTTCCATGGTGCTGTGGGCGCTGATCCTGGCGCTGTGCGGCGGCGCCGTGGCCGGCTTCGGGCGGGACCTGCCCTCGGCGCTGCGCGCCCGTGTGCTGGGCGTGCTGGGGCTGGTGGCGGTGGGCTTCCTGGCCTTCGTGCTGATCACCTCCAACCCGTTCGGCCGCGTCTGGCCGCCGCCGCCGGACGGCCAGGGGCTGAACCCGGTGCTGCAGGACCCGGGCCTCGCCTTCCACCCACCGCTGCTCTACCTCGGCTATGTCGGCTACGCCGTCACCTTCGCCTTCGCCATCGCCGCCCTGCTGGAAGGGCGGGTGGACGCCGCCTGGGGCCGCTGGGTGCGCCCCTGGGCGCTGGCGGCCTGGGCCTTCCTCACCCTCGGCATCGCGCTCGGCTCCTGGTGGGCCTATTACGAGTTGGGCTGGGGCGGCTGGTGGTTCTGGGACCCGGTGGAGAACGCCTCCCTGCTGCCCTGGCTGGCCGGCACCGCCCTGCTGCACTCCGCCATCGTGGTGGAGAAGCGCGAGGCGCTGAAGGTCTGGACCGTGCTGCTGGCGCTGCTGGCCTTCGGCTTCTCGCTGCTCGGCACCTTCCTGGTGCGTTCGGGCGTGCTGAACTCGGTGCACGCCTTCGCCAACGACCCGGAGCGCGGCGTCTTCATCCTCGGCCTGCTGGCGTTCTACGTGGCGGGGGGCTTCGCGCTCTTCGCCTGGCGGGCGCCGGCCATGGCGCCGGCCGGGCTGTTCGCGCCGCTCTCGCGCGAGGGCGGGCTGGTGCTGAACAACCTGCTGCTCTGCTCCATGACGGCCGTGGTGCTCGCCGGCACGCTCTGGCCGATGTTCGCCGACCTGCTGCTGGGCCAGAAGATCTCGGTGGGCCCGCCCTTCTTCAACACCGCCATGCTGCCGCTGGCCGTGCCGCTGGTGCTGGCCATGGCGGCCGGGCCGCTGCTGCCCTGGAAGCGGGCGCAGCTCTGGCCGGTGCTGCAGCGGCTGTGGTGGGCGGCGCTGCTGGCGGCGCTGACCGTGGCGCTGTGCCTCGCCTTCGCGGGCGTGCGGATCGGGCCGGCGCTGGGCTTCGCCGCCGCCGCCTGGCTGGTGGCGGGCGCGCTGGCCGACATCCTCGACCGCATCGCCCTGTTCCGCCGCCCGTCGGCCGCCTGGAGCCGCGCCCGCGGCCTGCCGCGCGCCGCCTGGGGCGCGGCCATCGCCCATGCCGGGCTTGGCATCTCCATCCTCGGCATGGCCGGCATGGGGCTGGCGACCGACCGGCTGGCCGCGCTGCGCCCCGGCGCCACCATCGCCCATGCCGGCTATGAATGGCGCCTGGACCGGGTGGAGGACGTGATCGGCCCCAACTGGACCTCGCGCCGCGCCACCGTGACGGTCAGCCGCGAGGGCGCGCCGGTTGCGGTGCTGACGCCGGAGCGGCGCTTCTTCCCCGTCGGCCGGATGAACACCACCGAGGCCGCCATCCACACCACCTGGCTGTCCGACCTCTACGCGGTGATGGGCGAGGAGGAGGGCGGCACCGCCGTGCTGCGCATCCACCACAACCCGCTGGCGCCCTGGATCTGGCTGGGCGCCGCCATCATGGCGCTGGGGGGCGGCATCTCCCTCACCGACCGGCGCATCCGCGTGGCGGCGCCCGCCCCCAGGAGCCGCGCCGTGGCCCAGGCCTGAGGGTCCGGCAGCCCAGGACGCAGCCCAGACGCAGCCCAGCCCATGCCCATGACCGGAGCCCGACCATGCCCATGACCTCCCGCCGCATGCTGATGCTGGCGCCGCTCGGCCTCGCCGTGGCGGGGGGCGCCGGCTTCTACGCCATGCTGCGCGGCATGGGCACGGGCAGCTACGACCCGCGCGGCGTGCCTTCCGTGCTGGTCGGCCGCGCCCCGCCGCCCTTCGTGCTGCCGCCGGTGGAGGCCGCCGGCCTGCCCGGCTTCGCCGCCGCCGAGCTGGGCGGGCTGCCGGCGCCGATGCTGGTGAACTTCTGGGCGAGCTGGTGCGTGCCCTGCATCATCGAGCACCCGCAGCTGATGCGCCTCGCGCGCGAGGGGGTCGCCGTCTGGGGCGTCAACTACAAGGACAAGCCGCAGGACGCGGCGCAGTTCCTCACCCGCCACGGCAACCCCTTCCAGCGGCTGGGCGCCGACCGGCCGGGGCGCGTCGCCATCGACTGGGGCGTCTATGGCGTGCCGGAGACCTATCTGCTGGACCGCAAGGGCATCGTCCGCTGGCGCTGGCCCGGGCCGGTGACGCCCGAGGTGCTGGAGCAGGACATCCGCCCGCTGCTGCGGCGCCACGCCTGATGCGCCGCCTCGCGATCCTGGCGCTGCTGGCCTGGGCCGGCCTGTCCCATCCGGCGCTGGCGCCCGCTTCCGCCGTGGGCCTGCCTTCCGAGATGCTGCGCGACCCGGCGCAGGAGGAGCGCGCGCGCTCCATCGGGCGGGAGCTGCGCTGCCTCGTCTGCCAGAACCAGTCGATCGAGGACAGCGAGGCGGACCTCGCGCGCGACCTGCGCCGCATCGTGCGCGAGCGCATCGCCGCCGGCGAGAGCGACCGCGCCGTGCTGGACTACGTGCATGACCGCTACGGCGACTTCGTGCTGCTGCGGCCGCCCTTCTCGCTGGCCACCGCGCTGCTGTGGGGCATGCCGGTGCTGGCGCTGGGCGGCGGCGGGCTCGCCCTGCTGCTGCTGCGCCGCCGCCAGGGGGCGCGGCCCGAGCCGGCGCCGCTGACGCCCGAGGAACGCGCCCGCCTGGCGGCGCTGGAGGATGACCCCGCCCGATGACCTGGTTTCTGTTTTGATCTGGCTCCTCTTCCTGGGGCTGGCGGCGCTCGCCCTGGCGCCGCTCGGGCTTGCCCTGCTGCGTCCCGTCCGCCTCACCGGCCGGCGCGAGGCCGACCTCGCCCTTTACCGCGCCCAGCTCGCCGAGCTGGAGCGCGAGCGGGCCGCGGGGCGGCTGGACGAGGGGGCGCACCGCGCCGCCACGCTGGAGGTGCAGCGCCGCCTGCTGGCCAGCAGCGACGCGGGGGGCCAGAGCCATGGCGGGCGCGGCGCGGCCGTGCTGGCGGCGCTGCTGTTCCTGGTGCCGGCGCTGGGGTTCGGCGTTTATCTCCAGCGCGGCAACCCGGAGCTGCCGGCCGCGCCCTATGTGGAGCGGGCCGAGGCCGCGGCGCGCGACGACGCGCTGATGACCCAGCTCCGCGCCCGGCTGGAGCAGGTGCCGGCCGGCAGCGAGACGGCACGCCAGGGCTGGATCCTGCTCGGCAATGCCGAGCGCGGCCGCGGCCGCTGGGAGGCCGCCGCCGCTGCCTGGCGCCGCGCCCTGGAGGCGCGCTTCGAGGGACCGCTGGCGGCTGAGCTGGCCGAGCTGCTGATCGAGCATGGCGGGCTGGACGAGGCCGCCTCCCTGCTCGCCCGCGCGCTGGCCGCCGAGCCGGAGCAGCCCCGCCTGCGCTACCTGTCCGGCCTGGGCGAGGCGCGCGCCGGCCGCACCGAGAACGCCCGCGCCACCTGGCGCGCCCTGTTGGCCCAGGCCCCGGCCGACGCGCCCTGGCGCGCCCTGGTGGAGCGGCGCCTGCAGGAGCTGCCCTGAGAAAGGCTGTCCTGAGAGAGGCTGTTCTGGGAGGAACTGCCCTGGGAGGAACTGCCCTGGGAGGAACTGCCATGCCGCGGGCGGCCGGGAAGGGGGCGCGGGGCTCCCGACGCTCCGCGCCGCGCCCTTGCGGGGCGGCCCTGGAACCGCACGCAGACTTGCACTCGTAACGGTTGCAGTCCTCCCCCCCGGATCGGCTTTGCTGGTCTCCGGACAGGCAGGAGGCTCGGTATGCGTCGACGTTCCTTGCTGGCGGCGGGCGGGCTGGCGGCGGCCACCCTCCTGCCCGGGCGGACCAGGGCGGCGGAGGCGGTCGATGTCCTCCTTGTCCTGGCGGTCGATGTCTCGCGCTCGGTGGACGAGGACGAGGCGAGGCTGCAGCGCGAGGGCTACCGCGCCGCCATGTCCGACCCGAAGGTGGTGGAGGCGCTGCAGGGCGGCACGCTCGGCGCCATCGCCATCACCTATGTCGAATGGGCGGGGGCGGAGTACCAGCGCCAGGTGCTCCCCTGGATCCGCATCGGCGGCCAGCGGGAGGCGAATCGCTGGTCCGACATGCTGGCGGAGGCGCCGCGCGCCTCGCTGTCCTGGACCTCGATCTCCGCCGCCATCGATTTCAGCGCGCGCATGCTGGCGGAGGCGCCTTTCGAGGGCACGCGGCGCGTCATCGACATCTCGGGCGACGGGGTGAACAATTCCGGCGGCCCGGTGGAGGCAGCGCGGGACGCGGCGGTGGCGCAGGGCATCGTCATCAACGGCCTGCCCATCATCAACGACAACCCCACCTTCGGCCGCCGCCTCAGCATCCCGCTCGACCAGTACTATGCCGAATCGGTGATCGGGGGCGACGGCGCCTTTCTGGTGGCGGCGGACGACTTCGCGAGCTTCGGCGTCGCGGTTCGCCGCAAGCTGATCCGCGAGATTGCCGGGCTGGACGGGCCGGTGATGGAGCGCGCCTGAGGAGAGGGCACCCACCGGGGCCGTGCCCCGCCGGCGGGGCGGGGCAGGCGCCCGCCCCGGTTCCGCCCGCCCCCGTTCCGCCTGGCCTGGCGGGCGGCGTGCCTCAGCGCTCGATTTCCTCGATGGCGATGCCGAAGGTGGCCAGGCCCTCGCTGATCAGGTCGCCCGCCATGTCCATGCTGAGCAGGTAGGCGGCGGTGTCGGTGCCGGCGCCGCGCTCCTTGGCGAGGCGCACCGCCTCCTCCCATTCCTCCGCCTCGTAGTCGCCCCGGCCGGTCCAGGCCAGGGCCACCAGCGCCGCCTGCTCGTCCTCGTTCAGCTCGTCGATGAAGGCGGCGAGGGTGCCCTCGTCGAAATCGTCCTCGCCGATCCCCTCCTCGTCCTCATCCTCGGTGTCGCGCTCATTGGTGTCCTCACCCTGGATGGCGCGGATGTGGTCGACCACCGTCGCGACGGTTTCCAGGCTGACGCCCAGATCGACATCGCTCTCATCGTCCCGCGGCGTATCGCTCATGCGGCGTCCTCCTTTCCCTGGGTAAGGCTATGGCAACGCGAAGGCCGGATGGCAGGCCGGGGTTGCCCAAAAATTTTTGTGTTAGGGACATGCTAACCCGGCCCGGCAACGATGCGAAAACCGCTTCGTTGGAATCGCATGCGCCGCTCAACGATCACCCCCCTCATCGCAGCGGTCGCCCTCGGAGCATCGATGTCCGCCCCCCGGGCCACCGTTTCCGACCAGCCCCTCCGCCCGCAGCCTGTCGCGCTGTTCCAGGCCGTGTCCGGGCCAGGATTGCCGGCCGCGCCCGGATGCGCCGAATCGGCGCCGCTGTTCCGCTCGCACATGCCCCGCCTGATCGGCTGGCGGCCGGTGGACACCGAGCTGCCCCGGGCCGAGCCCGGCCTTCCCCCCGGCCCCGAGGCCGAGAGCGGCGAGGTGCCGCCCGCCATGCACCAGGCGCTGCATCTGTGCGTGGTGGAGCGGTTCCAGCCCCGGCGCCCCTTCGGCGGAGCCAGCAAGGCGCTGTACCGGCTGTAGAATCGGGCCACGCCCACCGCGCCCGGGAGGCAGCCCTGCATCCGCCGCCGGGATCGGGGGCGGGAAAAGCTCGCTTTTTCGGCCCGGGCATCCTATCTGTGCGCCGAAACAAGCCGCCAGGCCCGCCCTGCCCGACCCCGCCGCATGCCTGCGGACAGGGAAGTCGGGCCGTGTGCGTAGGCGGCGCAGCCTCGGGACTGCCCGCTTTATGGAATTGCGCAACGTCGCTATCATCGCCCACGTCGATCATGGCAAGACCACGCTGGTCGACAACCTGCTGAAGCAGGCCGGCGCCTTCCGCGCCAACCAGCAGGTCGCCGAACGCGCCATGGACCGCAACGACCTGGAGCGTGAGCGCGGCATCACCATTCTCGCCAAGTCCACCGCCGTCGAGTGGAAGGGCGTCAAGATCAACATCGTCGACACGCCTGGCCACGCCGATTTCGGTGGCGAGGTGGAGCGCATCCTCTCGATGGTCGACGGTGCCATCGTGCTCTGCGACGCGGCCGAGGGCCCGCTGCCGCAGACCAAGTTCGTGCTGACCAAGGCGCTGGCCCGCGGCCTGAAGCCGATCGTGGTCATCAACAAGGTCGACCGCCAGGACGCCCGCGCCGACGAGGTGCTGAACGAGGTGTTCGACCTGTTCGCGGCGCTCGGCGCCTCGGACGAGCAGCTCGACTTCCACACCATGTTCGCCTCCGGCCGCCAGGGCTGGGCCGACCTGACGATGGACGGTCCCCGCAAGGACCTGTCGCCGATGTTCGACCTGATCCTGAGCCATGTGCCGGCGCCGACGGTGGCGGTGGACAAGCCCTTCGCCATGAACGCGACCATCCTGGAGGCCGACCCGTTCCTGGGCCGCATCCTGACGGGCCGCATCGAGCAGGGCGTGGCGCGCACCAACATGCCGGTGCGCGTGCTGCGCCAGGACGGCACGGTGGTGGAGACCGGCCGCCTGACCAAGCTGATGACCTTCTCCGGCCTGGAGCGCGTGCCGGTCGACGAGGTGCAGGCGGGCGACATCTGCGCCATCGCCGGCCTGTCGGACGCGACGATCCCCGACACCATCGCCTCCCCCGAGGTGGCGGAGCCGCTGCCGGCGATCCCGATCGACCCGCCGACGCTGTCCATGACCTTCCGCATCAATGACGGCCCGCTCGGTGGCCGCGAGGGCAAGAAGGTCACGTCGCGCCAGATCCGCGACCGGCTGTTCAAGGAGATCGAGGGCAACGTCGCCATCAAGGTGAAGGTGTCCGAGGAAGTCGACGCCTTCGAGGTGGCCGGCCGCGGCGAGCTCCAGCTCGGCGTGCTGATCGAGACGATGCGCCGCGAGGGTTTTGAACTCACCATCGGCCGCCCGCGCGTGCTCACCCAGATCAACCCGGAAACGGGCGAGAAGGAGGAGCCGTTCGAGGAGGCCGTCATCGACGTCGACGAGGAATACTCGGGCGTCGTCGTCGAGAAGATGTCGCTGCGCAAGGGCATGATGCAGGACATGCGCCCCTCCGGCGGCGGCAAGGTGCGCCTGACCTTCCACATCCCCTCGCGCGGGCTGATCGGCTACCACGGCGAGTTCATGACGGACACGCGCGGCACCGGCATGATGAACCGCCTGTTCCTGGGCTACCAGCCCTGGGCCGGGCCGATCGAAGGCCGCATCAAGGGCAGCCTGATCTCCAACTCCGACGGCGAGGCGGTGCAGTACGCGCTGTTCTCGCTCCAGGAGCGCGGCACGCTGTTCGTCGATCCGGGCGCCAAGGTCTATACCGGCCTGATCCTGGGCGAGCATTCGCGCGAGAACGACCTCGACGTGAACCCGATCAAGGAAAAGAAGCTGACCAACGTCCGCGCCGCCGGCAAGGACGAGGCGCTGCTGCTGGTGCCGCCGCGCCGGATGAGCCTGGAGCAGGCCATCGCCTATATCGAGGAGGACGAGCTGGTGGAGGTGACGCCCACCGCCATCCGCCTGCGCAAGCGCTACCTCGACCCGCATGAGCGCAAGAAGCACGCCAAGCGCTCCGACAGCGAGGCCGCCTGATTCTCTGCGGGCTGCCAATCAGGGCCGAGACGCCGGCCGCTGCGCCGGATCGGGGCGAACCGGTCGGGCTCGGCGGTCCCGTCCTGACCATGAGCGGCGGCTGACGGAAAAAGGCCCGGGGAGTTCGCTCCCCGGGCCTTTTTCATGTCTCGCTCGCCGGCACCGTGATCCAGAGGATGCGCGTCGGCGCCTCGGTCGGGTTGTCGAACATGTGCGGCACGGTGCTGGGGAAGCGGAAGCTGTCGCCTTCCTCCAGCAGGTGCGCCTCGTGGTCGAGCCACAGGCGCAGCGTGCCGGACAGCACATAGCCCGCCTTCTCCCCCTCGTGCCGGAAGAAGTCCGCACCGGACGAGCCGCCCGGGTTCAGCGTCAGCTCGTACATCTCCACGCTGCCCGGCGTGTCGGGGGCCAGCGCCTCCTTCAGCACGCCGGAAGAGGTCAGCCGCAGCAGGCGGCGCTGCGCGCGGCGCACGATGTGGCGCGGCGAGGCGCCGGTCGGCCGCTCCTCGAAGAAGAACGAGATCGGCACCCGCAGCGCCAGGCTGAGCAGCCGCAGCGTGCGGATGGAGGGCGTGGCCAGCCCGCGCTCCATCTGGCTGATCATGCCGGTGGACAGGCCGGTGCGCCGGCCCAGCTCCTGGATCGACAGCCCCATCCGCTGCCGCAGCACGCGCACGCATTCCCCCAGGCGGCGGTCGCTGGCGGCGTCGTCGGCGCTGGCGAGGTCCAGCGGGGGCATGGCGGCCAGCTCGGCCTCGGATTTCATGCGCCTCTCTCCTGCGGGTCGCCGCCGCCATGTCAGCCCTGCCGGACCGTTGCAAGATGATTGACAAGAAAATTTCATGAGAGTGAACATGAGGGCAAGGGTTTTGACCGGGCTGAAAAGACCCGCGCCGGGGAAGGGGCCGCGACCGGCCCGGCGCTGATCACGCGGCGGACGGCCCGGACCGTGGGAGACGAGAAGCATGACGCATGACGAGACTGGCCCGCGCTGGCAGCGCATCCTCTCGCCCACGCGGCGCGGCCTGTTCGCCATTGGCGGCGGCGCGGCGGCGGCGCTGGCCGCCGGCCCGGCCCGGGCGCAGCCCCGCCCGCCCGAGAAGCCCAAGGGCCAGGTGGTGGCCGGCCTGTCGCAGGAGCCCACCGTCTTCCACCCGCTGATGCCGGGCATCGAGGTGGACCAGGGCGTGTGGTGGAACCTGTTCAGCACCCTCTGGTACATCGACCCGGACGGCAACTTCGTTCCCGACCTGGCGGCGGAGATGCCGAGCCAGCGGAACGGCGGCATCTCCGAGGACGGCCTGACCTGGAAGGTGAAGCTGCGCCAGGGCGTGAAGTGGCATGACGGCGCGCCCTTCACCGCCGAGGACGTGAAGTTCACCCTGGAGCTGATCAACAATCCCGGCTTTCGCGTCCGCAACCGCGTCGGGCACGGGCTGGTGCGGGACATCCAGGTGGTGGCGCCGGACGAGATCCAGTGGCGGATGGAGACGGCCTACGCGCCCTATCTCTCCATCCTCTCGCTCACCTTCATCGTGCCGAAGCACAAGCTGGCCGACGCGGCGGACCCCAACAACACGCCCTTCGCGGCGGCGCCCGTCGGCACCGGCGCGTTCCGCTGGGGCAGCCGCGCGGCGGGCGACCACATCCTGCTGAACGCCAACCCCGACTATCACGGCAAGGGGCCGTATGTGGAGCGGCTGGTGTTCAAGTACATCCCGGACCTGACGGTGCTCTACACCCAGTTCCGCACGGGCCAGGTCGACTACACGGGCATCTCCGGCATCCTGCCCAATTTCGCGCGTGAGGCGCAGGGGCTGCGCGGCCGCAAGGTCCATGTGAACCCGATCGCCTCGGTGGAGAGCATCGCGCCCAATCTCGGCTTCCCCGCCCTGGCCGACAAAACGGTACGCCAGGCGCTCTATCTGAGCATGAACAAGAAGGCGCTGATCGACGCCATCTATTACGGCCTGCCGACGCCCACCGAATCCTTCCTGCCGCGGCAGAGCTGGGCCTACAACCCTGACCTGCCGCAGCACGAATACAACCCCGCCAAGGCCAATGCGCTGCTGGACGCGGCGGGCTGGAAGCGGGGCGCGGGCGGCATCCGCGAGAAGGACGGCGTGCGGCTGGAGTTCACCAACTCCACCACCACCGGCAACCAGGTGCGCGAGCAGGTGCAGCAATACCTGATGCAGGAATGGCAGGGCATCGGCGTCGGCATGAAGATCCAGAACATGCCCGCCGCCGTCATCTGGGGCGAGTTCTGGCAGCAGTCCAAGTTCAACTCCGTGCTGGTGAGCGTGAACTACATGCTGGGCAGCGACCCGGACGTGACGCCGCGCTTCAGCAGCAAGGCCATCCCCGCCAAGGGCGGGCGCGGGCAGAACACCTTCCAGTTCGAGAACGCCGAGGTGGACGCGCTGCTGCAGAAGGGCGCCACGCAGTTCGACCAGGCGGCGCGCAAGGCCACCTATGGCCGCATCCAGGAGATCATCCGCGACGAGCTGGCGATCCTGCCGATCTTCCAGCAGTCGCTGGTGGAAGGGGTGAAGGAGGGGCTGCACGGCTTCCGCGCCAACATCAACACCTCCTCCAACTGCTGGAACATCCGCGAATGGTACTGGGCCTGATGGTACTGGACCTGACGCGGGGCCGCATGGGGGCCGCCGGCGGGCGGCCCCTTTCTCTTCGCCCGACCCACAGCAAGGATTGCCTTCATGTCGCCTCCTGTCGACCGCATCGCCAGCGATGAGAAGCTGCCGGAGGCGGTCGATGTCGTCGTCATCGGCGCCGGCATCATCGGCGTCGCCGCCGCCTACCATCTCGCGAAGAAGGGCCATTCGGTCGCGCTGATCGAGAAGGGGCATGTCGGGGCCGAGCAGTCCAGCCGCAACTGGGGCTGGTGCCGCCAGCAGGGGCGGGACCGGCACGAGATCCCGCTCGCCCGCGCCAGCCTCGAGATGTGGGGCACGCTGCACGAGGAGATCGGCGCCGATCTCGGCTTCCGCCGCAAGGGCGTGCTGTGGGTGACGCGGGACCCGAAGGAGCTGGCCGGCTGGGAGCGCTGGGCGAACGACGCGCGCCAGATGCAGGTGCACAGCCACATGCTGAGCGCCGCCGAGGTGGCCGAGCGCCTGCCCGGCAGCAACGAGGGCTGGATCGGCGGCATGGAAACGCCGAGCGACGGGCGCGCCGAGCCCTCGAAGGCCGCGCCCGCGCTGGCGGCGGCGGCGCGCCGGCTGGGCGTGAGGCTGTTCCAGAACTGCGCCGCGCGCGGGCTGGAAACCAGGGCCGGCGCCATCGACGCGGTGGTGACGGAGAAGGGCCGCATCCGCACGCAGACCGTGCTGCTGGCGGGCGGGGCGTGGTCCACTCTGTTCTGCCGCCGCCATGGCATCGACCTGCCGCAGGCCATGGTGACGGGCACCGCCTTCCGCACCACCGCCGCCCCCGCCCTGACCGAGGGCGCGCTGGGCACGCCCGGCTACTGCATGCGCCGGCGCGAGGATGGCGGCTTCACCGTGGCGCTGCGCGGCCGCGGCACGCTGCACCTGACGCCGGACGGGCTGCGCTACGCGCGCCAGTTCTGGCCCACCTTCCGCCAGCGCGCCGCCAAGCTGAAGATCCGCGTGGGCAAGCCGTTCCTGGACGGGCTGCTGGCCGGCGCCTCCTGGTCGCTCGACCGCGAGACGCCCTTCGAGCGCAACCGCGTGCTGGACCCCACGCCGGACATGACGCTGGTGGAGGAGGCGCTCGCCATGCTGCGCGCGGCGCATCCCTCGTTCGCCGGCATCGGCTGCGCCGAGGCCTGGGCCGGCTCCATCGACTCGACGCCGGACGCGGTGCCGGTGATCTCGGCGGTGGAGAAGCTCAAGGGCTTCCACCTGGCCACCGGCTTCAGCGGGCACGGCTTCGGCATCGGGCCGGCGGCGGGGCGGCTGGCGGCGGACATCGTGGCGGGCGACGCGCCGATCGTCGATCCGCGCGCCTACCGCTACAGCCGGCTGGTGGACGGAACCTCGCTGGCGCCGGCCGGCGCGCTGTAGCGACCGGCCCGGCGCGCCGCCGGGCCATGGCGCTCCGCCCCGGCGAGGCCCCGCCTTCGCCCCCTTCTCCCGCTCCTTTCTCCCGCTCCTTTCTCCCGCTCCGGCCGGCCGCTTGCGGAAGGAAGGGCGGGCGGGGTAACGCGGCGGCGTGGAACAACACGATCTCTGGCCCTGGCTGACACAGCGGGCCTGGCCCTGCTGGCTCGCCCATGGCGTCGACTGGCGGGCCGGCGCCTTCCATGAGAGCCTCACCCTCGACGGATATGCCTGCGCGGCGGAGTTCCGCCGCCTGAGGGTGGCGGCGCGGCAGGTCTACAGCTTCTCGCTCGCCCACCGCGCGGGCCTGCCCCGCGCCGCCGAGGCGGTGGAGCTCGGCCTCGACTTCCTCCGCCGCCGCGCCCGCCAGCCGGATGGCGGCTATGCCTGGCGCTTCGACCTCTCGGGGCGCGTGGCGGACGACCGGCGCGACCTCTACGACCATGCCTTCGTGCTGCTGGCGCTCTCCGCCGCCACGGCCGTGCTGCCGGCCGCGCCGCTGCGCGAGATGGCGCTGGCGCTGGACGCCTTCATCGAGCGGCGCATGTCCCACCCGGCGGGCGGATACGTGGAAAGCCTGCCACCCGCCCTGCCGCGCCGGCAGAACCCGCACATGCACCTGCTGGAGGCCCGCCTCGCCGCCCTGGAGGCGTTCGGCGAGCCGTGCTTCCTGGAAGGCGCCACGCGGCTGCTGGCGCTGTTCCGCGCGCGCTTCTTCCAGCCGGCCAGCGGCACCCTGGCCGAGTTCCTGGACGACCGCCTGGCGCCGCCCGCCGCGCCGCACCCGGTGGAGCCCGGGCATCACTGCGAATGGATCTGGCTGCTGCGCTGGCATGCGCGCCTCGCCGGAGGCCATGCCGCGCCGGCCGAGGCGGCGGCATTGCGCGCCTTTCTCGACCGCCCCGCCGCCCGCCGCCCCGAGGGCGCGCTGCGCGACGTGCTGGACAGCGGCGGCGCCGTGCTGGAGGAGGGCGCCCGCCTCTGGCCGCAGAGCGAGTGGCTGAAGGCCGCCGCCACGCCGGAGGAGCGGGCCGGCGCCGCCCGCGTGCTCGGCGCTTATCTGCGCCCCGACGGGCTGTGGCACGAGCGCCGCCTGCCCGATGGCCGCCTCAGCGAGGAGCCGGCCCCGGCCAGCAGCCTGTATCATTTGAGCTGCGCCATTGCCGCCCTGGCCGCGCCCGCGGCGTTAAGCGGCAAGAGCTGAGCGGAGCGGGGCCATGCGCATCATCGTCTGCGGCGCCGGGCAGGTCGGCACCACCATCGCGCGGCACCTGGCGCGGGAGGGCAACGACGTCACCGTCATCGACCTTTCGGAGGAGCAGGCCCGCCGCGCCGACGAGAGCTACGACGTGCGCGGCATGGCCGGCCACGCCTCCCACCCCGAGGTGCTGCGCCGCGCCGGGGCCAAGGACGCCGACCTGCTGATCGCCGTCACCCGCTCGGACGAGGTGAACATGGTGGCCTGCCAGGTGGCCTATTCCCTGTTCCGCGTGAAGCGGCGCATCGCCCGGCTGCGCCACCACGGCTACCTGGAGCCGATCTGGACCAACCTCTACGCCCAGGACCAGATGCCGGTGGACGTCATCATCTCGCCGGAGGTGGAGGTGGCGCGCGGCATCGCCCGGCGGCTGCGCACCCCCGGCGCCTTCGACATGGTGCCGCTGGCCGATGGCCGGGTGCAGCTGCTCGGCATCCATTGCGAGGACGCCGCATGCCACGTCGCCGGCAGGCCGCTGCGCGACCTGCGCCAGCGCGCCGCCGAGAACGGCTTCGTCGTCGTGGCCCTGGTGCGGGAAGGCCGCGCCTTCGTGCCGCGGCCGGAGGACGAGGTGCGCTGCGGCGACGATGTCTATGTCATCGCCCAGCCCGCCCAGGCGGACCAGGTGATGGCCGCCTTCGGCCACCGGGAGCAGGTGGCGCGGCGCGTGGTCATCGTCGGCGGCGGCCATGTCGGGCTGCACCTGGCGCGGATGCTGGGGCGGGAGGCGCTGGTCTCCCTCAAGGTCATCGAGCACAGCCCGGAGCGGGCCAGGGAGGTGGCGCAGGAGCTTGGCTCCTCCGTGGTCGTGCTGCAGGGCGACGCGCTGGACCGCGAGCTGCTGGAGGAGGCCAATATCGGCGCGGCGGAAACCGTGGTCGCCGTCACCAATGACGACGAGACCAACATCTTCGTCTCCGTGCTGGCCAAGCGGGCCGGCTGCCAGCGCGCCATCACCCTGGTGAACAAGGGCTCCTACGAGCCGATGATGGACACGCTCGGCGTCGACACGGTGGTCAGCCCCAGCAGCATCACCATCTCCTCCATTCTGCGGCATGTGCGGCGCGGCGCCATCGCGCAGGTCTATCAGCTGCGCGGCGATTTCGGCGAGGTGCTGGAAGCGAAGGCCCTGGCCGGCTCCCGCCTGGTCAGCGGCAGGTTGGGCGAGATCGGGCTGCCGCCGGGCATGCTGATCGGCGCCGTGCTGCGCGAGGGCGAGGCCATCATCCCCAACGCCGCCACCCGCATCCAGCCGGGCGACGACATCATCGCCGTGGTCTCGCACGCGGCGCTGAAGCAGGCCGAGGCCGTGCTGACGGTGCCCGGCCACGAGGATGACCGCCCGCCGCCCGGCCCCGCCGGCCTCGACCCCGACAGCCTCGACCCCGACAGCCCCGCCCTCCACAGCTCCGGCCCCGACAGCTCTGGTCCCGACAGCTCCGGTCCTGCCCGTTCCCATCCCGCCGGCCGCGGCCCCGATGCGGCCTGAAGCGCCGCGCCCGGCGGGGCTGGGAGGCTGGTCGCCGCCGCCGCTGCGGCCGGTGCTGCACCTCACCAGCGGCATGCTGCTGGCCCTGGCCGCCTTCATGCTGCTGCCGGCGGCGCTCGACGCGGCGCATGGCCATCCGGACTGGAAGCCCTTCGCCACGGCGAGCCTCGGCCTGCTGGCCGGCGCGGGGCTGCTGTTCCGTGCCACGCGCTGCCCGCTGGCGGAGGGGCTGACGCTGCGCCAGGCCTTCGTGCTGACGCCGCTGAGCTGGGCCACCATCACCGCCTGCGCCGCCATCCCGCTCTACCTGTCGCAGCACCCCGGCCTCGGCGGCAGCCTGACCAACGCCTATTTCGAGGCGGTCTCGGGCCTCACCACCACCGGCGCCACCGTGGTCACGGGGCTGGACCACGCGCCGCCCGGCATCCTGCTCTGGCGCTCGCTGCTGCAATGGCTGGGCGGCATCGGCATCATCGCCACGGCCGTGGCCATCCTGCCGGCGCTCGGCGTCGGCGGCATGCAGCTCTTCCGCACGGAAAGCTCGGACCGCTCGGAGAAGGTGCTGCCGCGCGCGCGCCAGATCGCCACGGCCATCACCCTGGTCTATGTGGGCCTGACGGCGGCCTGCGCCCTGGCCTACCTGGCCGCCGGCATGGCGGCGTTCGACGCGGTGGTGCACGCGCTCAGCACCATCTCCACCGCCGGCTTCTCCACCTCCGACGCCTCCCTGGCCCGCTGGGACAGCCCGGCCGTCCACTGGATCGCCACGGTGGGGATGCTGGCCGGCGCGCTGCCCTTCGTGCTCTACCTGCGCGCCCTGCGCCGGGACTGGGAGATCCTGCGGGACCCGCAGGTGCGGGCGCTGCTCGGCCTGCTGCTGGGCGCCACCCTGCTGGTGGCGGCCATCCTGCTGGTCCGCGGCGTCTATGGCGTGGAGGAGGCGCTGCGCCACGCGGCGCTCAGCGTGGTCTCGGTGGTCACCACCACCGGCTATGCCTCGGCCGACTACACGAAGTGGGGCGGGGCGGCCGTCGGCATCTTCTTCGCGCTGATGTTCGTGGGCGGCTGCACCGGCTCCACGGCGGGCGGCATGAAGATCTTCCGCTTCCTGGTGGTGGCCATCATGCTGCGGGCGCACTTCCTGCGGCTGCTCTACCCGCGCGGCGTGTTTCCCCGCGTCTATGCCGGCCGCCCCCTGCCGGACGACGTGATCGGCTCCGTCGTGGTGTTCTTCGCCCTCTACTTCTTCTGCTACGGCGCCATCACCATCGCGCTGATGGCGATGGAGCTGGACTTCCTCACCAGCGCCAGCACCGCGGTCAGCATGCTCTCCAATGTCGGCCCCGGCCTCGGGCCGCTCACCGGGCCGGAAGGCAACTTCTCGGCCATGCCGGAGGCGGCGAAGTGGCTGCTCTGCTTCGCCATGCTGCTCGGCCGGCTGGAGCTGTTCACCGTGCTGATCCTGTTCATGCCGCGCTTCTGGCGCGGCTGACCCTCGGCGCGGCTGACCCTCGGCGCGGCTGCTCCGGGGCGCGGCTGCTCCGGCGCATCCGGCCAGCGCCTCATTCGCCGAGCAGCAGGCTCCCGCCCCAGGAAAGCCCGATCATCGCCGCCACCATTCCCGCGGCGGTGCGGGGGTGGCGCGCGGCGCGGTCGAGGAACAGCCCGGCCAGGCCCGCCCCGAGCGCGAAAAGCGACAGCACCAGCAGGAAGCCGGCCAGCACCGGCATGCCAGCCGTCACCATGGCGGTGGGCTCATGCCGTGAACGGGCCAGCCCGCCGCGCCGCCTTGCGCTCGGCGCGCAGGCGGGCGCGCTCCGTGTCGCTCAGATGCGCGTAGAGCGCCCGGGAGGTGCCAAGCCAGGCCGCGCGGGCCCCCGGAACCGGCGCGCCGGCGCGCGCCGCCCCCCGCGGTGGCGCCGCGTGCCGGCCCTCGGCCTCCTCCTCGAAGCCGGGCGGCGCCTCGGCCGCCGCCTCCTTCTCCACGGAAGGATGGGCCGCGAGCCAGCCCATCAGCGCCAGCGGCCAGAGCCGAAGTCCAGACTTGTCCGTCATGAGGCCCTCCGCGCTTGTCGGCGCCCTGTGGCGCACCAATACGATAGAAGAAGTGCAATGCATTCATGGCCAGGATGTGTCGGCGCGTGACAAGATTGGGGCGAAGTGTCACCCATTTGCTTCACGGCTGCTCGAAACTGGCCCGAAACGCTGCAAAGTGATGAAGGAACCGAAGAACTTGGCCAAGGGAAAGGGGGTGCCGCCGCTGTTCACCGGCCATCGCGGGGGGCTGAACCTCCTGCCGGGGCTCGACAGCCGCGGCGCGGCCATTCTGCGGCAGGTGGTGGAGCTTTACGTGGAAACGGGCGAGCCGGTCGGCTCCCGCACCCTGTCCCGCCGGCTGCCGCTGGCGCTTTCCCCGGCCACCATCCGCAACGCCATGGCCGACCTGGAGGAGGCGGGGCTGCTCTACGCCCCCCACACCTCCGCCGGGCGGCTGCCCACCGAGCAGGGGCTGCGCCTCTTCGTGGATGGCCTGCTGGAATTCGGCGACCTTTCGGACGAGGACCGGGAGGCGATCGCCGCGCGCTGCGCCGCCGCCGGCCGCAGCATGGAGGAAACCCTGTCCGAGGCCGGGCAGATGCTGTCCGGCCTGGCCGGCGCGGCCGGCCTCGTGGTGGCGCCCAAGACCGAGGCGGCGGTGCGGCACATCGAGTTCGTCGCCCTGTCGCCGGGGCGGGCGCTGGTGGTGCTGGTCAACGCGCACGGGCAGGTCGAGAACCGCGTCATCGAGGTGCCGCCCGGCCTGCCGCCCAGCGCCTTCACCCAGGCCAGCAACTTCCTCAACGCCCGCCTGTCCGGCCGCACGCTGGAGGAGACGCGCGGCGTGGTGGCCGAGGAGATCCAGGCCAACCGCACCGCGCTGGACGCGCTGACCCAGCAGATGATCGAGCAGGGGCTGGCCACCTGGGCGGGCGGCGGCGGCGGCTCGCTGATCCTGCGCGGCCAGGCCAAGCTGCTGGAGAACCTCGACCAGATCGCCCGCGTGCAGGAGATCCAGGCGCTGTTCGAGCGGCTGGAGGCGCAGGAGACCATGCTGCGCCTGCTGGAGCTGGCGCAGCGCGGGCAGGGGGTGCAGATCTTCATCGGCGCCGAGTCCGGCCTGTTCAACAGCGCCGGGCTTTCCATGGTGGTGGCGCCCTTCCGCGACGGGCAGGAGCAGATCGTCGGCGCCATCGGCGTCATCGGCCCGACGCGGATCAACTATGGCCGTGTGATCCCGGTGGTGGACTACACGGCGCGGGTGATCGGCCAGATCCTGGGGTAGCCCCGCCCCCCTCAGGCCGCCTGGTGCCGCGCGCGCGCCGCCAGCACCTCATAGGCCGCCCGCACCGCGCCCGCGCCATGGACGCGCTCCAACCGGCGCACGGTGAAGTGGGCCCGCGCCACCGCGCGGAAATGCTCCAGGAAGGCGAGGTTCACCGCCGCCCCCGCCGCCGCCCCCACCACCGGCGCCGCCTGGGCGGACAGCTTGATGCTGAGCGGCCCGATGAAGCGCGCGGCGATGGCGCCGACGAAGCCCGGCAGCAGCGCCGCGCTCATGTTGGGCAGGAACTGCGCGAGCGCCAGGCGGGTGGCGAAGTAGCCCGTCTCCGCCGCGTCGTCCGAGGGGCTGGGACCGCCGAGGGCGAACACCTTCAGGCACTCGGCGCCGGTCATCGGGTCGGACAGGTCCTCGCCGGCGGCGGCCGCCTCGGCGCCGATCTGGCGCAGCAGCACGGTGGTGGAGACGGGCAGCTCCACCAGCGTGCCGGGCAGGCCGAAGGCGCCGCCCGCGGCGCCGGCGGCCACGGCCAGGCCCCGGTGCAGCCAGTCCGGCGCCAGCCCGGCCGGGCTGCGGTCGGGGCGGCTGCGCAGCGCGGCGTCCAGGGCGGTGGAGAGCGCGCGGCGCACCGCCTTGTCCAGCATCCCCTGGGCGGAGGCGGGCAGGCGGCGGCGCAGCGCCTCGATCGGCGTGCCCGCCATCTGCGCCATGCGGACGGCGAGCGAGGTCTCGTCCAGCACGCGCCGCGCCTCGGCCAGCTCCGCCTCGGCCTCGGCGGGAAGGGGCAGGGTGGCGGGAAGGGTCTGGCTCATGGCGCGGCGTGCTCCGGACAGGCTTACAGGATGAAGCGGCTGAGGTCGGCGCTGGCGGCCAGCGGCGCGACCTTCTCCTTCACATAGGCCGCATCGACGCGGACCGTTTCACCGTTGCGGTCGCTGGCGCTGAAGGAAACCTCCTCCAGCAGCTTCTCCAGCACGGTGGCGAGGCGGCGGGCGCCGATGTTCTCGACCCGCGCGTTGATCTCGGCCGCGAGGTCGGCCACCGCCTCGATGGCGTCCTCGGTCAGCTCCAGCGTCACGCCCTCGGTGGAAAGCAGCGCCACGTACTGCTTGGCCAGGGAGTGCTCCGGCTCGGTCAGGATGCGGCGGAAATCCTCCCGCGTCAGCGCGCCGAGCTCGACGCGGATCGGCAGGCGGCCCTGCAGCTCCGGCAGCAGGTCGGAAGGCTTGGCGATGTGGAAGGCGCCGGAGGCCACGAACAGGATGTGGTCCGTCTTCACCGGCCCGTGCTTGGTGGCGACCGTGGTGCCCTCGATCAGCGGCAGCAGGTCGCGCTGCACACCCTCGCGGGAGACGTCGCCGCCACGGCCGCCGCCCTCGGAGGTGCGGGCGCAGACCTTGTCGATCTCGTCGAGGAAGACGATGCCGTGGTTCTCGGCATGCGCCACCGCCTCGCGGGTCAGCTTCTCCGCGTCCAGCAGGCGGTCGGCCTCGTCCTGGGTGAGGGCGGTGCGCGCCTCGGCCACGGTCAGCTTGCGGGCCTTGGCCTGGCGGCCGAACATCTTGCCCATCATCTCCTGGATGTTGGCCATCTGCCCGGGCGGCATCCCCGGCATGTCCATCATGCCGACGGGCGTGGCGCCGCCCTGGTCGGACACCTGGACCTCCACCTCCTTCTGCTCGAGCTGCCCCTCGCGCAGCATGCGGCGGAACTTCATCCGCGTCTCGCCGGAGGCGCCCTCGCCCACCAGCGCGGTGATCAGCCGCTCCTCCGCCGCCAGCTCCGCCTTGGCCTGCACCTCCTTGCGCGCGGTCTCCCGCATGCGGTTGATGGAGATCTCCACCAGGTCGCGCACGATGCTGTCCACGTCGCGGCCGACATAGCCGACCTCGGTGAACTTGGTGGCCTCCACCTTGATGAAGGGGGCGTCCGCCAGCTTGGCCAGCCGCCGCGCGATCTCGGTCTTGCCGCAGCCGGTGGGCCCGATCATCAGGATGTTCTTGGGCACCACCTCCTCGCGCATCGCCTCGGGGAGCTGCTGGCGGCGCCAGCGGTTGCGCAGCGCGATGGCGACGGCGCGCTTGGCCTCGTGCTGGCCGATGATGAAGCGGTCCAGCTCGGAGACGATCTCGCGCGGGGAAAGGTTCACGGTCTCGGGGGCCATGGTCAGATCGTCTCCAGCACGTAGCGGCCATTGGTGTAGACGCAGATCTCCGCGGCGATGCCCATGGCCTTGCGGGCGATGGCCTCGGCCGTCATGCCATCCACGTCGATCAGCGCGCGCGCCGCGGCCAGCGCGTAGTTGCCGCCCGAACCGATGCCGATGATCTGGTCCTCCGGCTCCAGCACGTCGCCCTGGCCGGTGATGAGGAGGGAGCGGTCCTTGTCGGCCACCGCCAGCAGCGCCTCCAGCCGGCGCAGGTAGCGGTCGGTGCGCCAGTCCTTGGCCAGTTCCACCGCCGCGCGCTCCAGCTGGTCGGGGAAGCGCTCTAGCTTGGCCTCCAGCCGCTCCAGCAGCGTGAAGGCATCCGCCGTGGCGCCGGCGAAGCCGGTGATGACCTTGCCGCCGGCGATGCGGCGGACCTTGCGGGCATTGTTCTTGACCACGGTCTGGCCCATGGAGACCTGGCCGTCCCCGGCCATGGCCACCTGCCCGTCCTTGCGCACGCAAAGGATGGTGGTGCCATGCCAGCCGAGGGGATCGTGGGAGGAGGCGTGAAACGTCGCGTTCATGCCGCCGGAGATGGCATCGCCGACGCGGCGCAACAAGCGGGGGCCCGGCTTTGGCCGCCATGCCCGGGCCTGGGGGGTGGCAACCCTCCCGCGCGCTTCTACCTCTGGGCAAGCCCCCCTCACGCGGTCTAGGAAGCCCCCATGGACGCCAAGCCCCGCACCGCCGACATCGCCCGCAGCACCAGCGAGACGGAGATCCGCGTCTCGCTCGACCTGGATGGCACCGGGAAGAGCCGCGTCGGCACGGGCATCGGCTTCCTCGACCACATGCTGACGGCGCTGGCGCGGCACAGCCTGCTCGACATGGATGTCGAGGCGAAGGGCGACCTGCACATCGACTTCCACCACACCACCGAGGATGTGGGCATCGTGCTCGGCCAGGCGGTGCGGCGGGCTCTGGGCGACAAGCGCGGCATCCGCCGCTATGGCCATGCCGTGGTGCCGATGGACGAGACGCTGGCCGAGGCCGCCATCGACATCTCCGGCCGCCCCTTCCTGGCCTGGAGCGTGACCTTCCCGCGCGACAAGATCGGCGAGATGGACACCGAGCTGTTCGAGGAGTTCTTCCGCGCCTTCGCGATGAACGCGGGCATCACCCTGCACGTCACGCAGCGCGCCGGCACCAACGCGCACCACATCGCCGAGGGCGTGTTCAAGGCCGTGGCCCGCGCGCTCCGCGCCGCGGTGGAGCCCGACCCGCGCGCGGCCGGCGTGATCCCCTCCACCAAGGGGGTGCTGGAGGGGTGATGCGCGCCTGGACGGTGCACAGCCCGCCCATTTCCGGCCAGGCCGCCGCGCCGGGCCGGGCGCGGCGCGCGCAGGGGCTGGCCCTGGTGCCGGAGGGCTTCTCCCTGGCCGCGGCCCTGCTGCCGCCGCTGTGGTTCCTGCGGCACGGGCTGTGGCTGGTGCTGGTGCTCTACCTGGCGCTTTCCGTGCTGGCGGCCCTGCTGCTGCCGGAGGCCCTGCGCCCTTACGCGTGGCTGGGCGCGCACTGGCTGATCGGGCTGCACGCGCAGGACCTGCGGCGCTGGACGCTGGCGCGGCGCGGCCTGCCCGTCGCCGCCGTGGTGCTCGGCGCGGACGAGGAGGCGGCGCTGCTGCGCGCGCTCGACGCGCGCCCCGCCTTGGCACGGGCCGAAGCGCCGCGCGCGATGGATGCGGCGGGCATGATGGAAGGAAAGGCGGCATGAAGGTCGCGGTCGTCGATCCGGGTTCGGGCAACCTCGCCTCGGTGCTGCGCGCGCTGCACCGCGCGGCGCATGACGCGGGGCTCGATGCCGCCATCACCGTCGAGACGGCCGCCGAGGCGGTGGCGGCGGCGGACCGCATCGTCATGCCGGGGCAGGGCGCCTTCGCCGCCTGCCGGCGCGGGCTGGAGGCCATGCCCGGCATCATCGAGGCGGTGGACGAGGCGGTGACGCGCCGCGCCGTGCCCTTTCTCGGCATCTGCGTCGGCATGCAGCTGATGGCGCGGCGCGGGCTGGAGCATGGCGAGACGCCGGGCCTCGGCTGGCTGGAAGGCGAGATCGCGCCGCTCGACCCGCGCGACGCGTCCGGCGCGCCCCTGCCGCTGCCGCAGATGGGCTGGAACGCGCTGCGCTTCACCCCCGGCGTCCACCCCGTCCTGGCCGGGCTGGAGCCCGGCGCGCACGCCTATTTCGTGCATTCCTACGCGCTGTCCGGCGGCCGGCCGGAGCAGGTGCTGGCCACCGCCGACTATGGCGGCCCCGTCGCCGCCGTGGTGGGGCGGGACAACATGGTCGGCACCCAGTTCCATGTGGAGAAGAGCCAGTTCACCGGCCTTCGCATGCTGGCCAACTTCCTCGCATGGCACCCCTGAATGTCCGCCTCGCAGCATGAACTGATGATCGAGCGCGCCGAGGCGCTCGACGAGCTGGACCTCGCCGACCTGTGCGAGGCCACCGACGCCGCCATCATCGAGGGGGGCGGCTTCGGCTGGGTGGAGCCGCAGGGGCGGGAGGCGCTGGCGCGGCATTTCCGCGGCGTGCTGCTGGTGCCGGGCAGCGAGCTGTTCATCGCGCGCCTCGACGGCGTGCCGGTGGGCTCGGCCCAGCTCATCCGCCCGCCGCGCAACAACGAGGCGCAGGCCTTCGGCGCCCAGCTCACCCATGCCTACATCGCGCCCTATGCGCGCGGCCACGGCCTCGCCCGGCTGATGGTGCGCCGGGTGGAGGAGCGCGCCGCCGCCCTCGGCCACCGCGTGCTGAACCTCGACGTGCGGGAAACGCAGAGCACCGCCATCGCGCTGTTCGAGGCGCTGGGCTACACGCGCTGGGGCACCCACCCGGCCTATGCCCGGGTGCGCGGCCGCACCGTGGCCGGCCACTACTACTACAAGCTGCTGGAGCCGCCGCGCGGCCGGGCGCTCGACATGCGCGCCGGCCCGCCGCAGAACTGAGCGCTACATAACTGAGCGCCGCCGCGGCCCTGGACGCCGGGCCCGCCGCCTCCCATCTTCCGGGGCACGGGCTTGCGGAGGGAACAGGGCCATGCTGGGCAAATTGCTGGGCGCCATCACCGGCGATGCCGGACAGGTGCGGCCGGAGGAACTCGGCCCCCGCTTCCAGGAGGCGCTGCTGCCGGGCGAGGCGGTGCTGGCGGCCTTCCGCACCGTGCGGGATGGCTTCGCCCTGACCGACTGGCGGCTGCTGGTGACGAACCGCCAGGGCATCACCGGCTCCAAGACCGAGATCCTGAGCATTCCCTACAGGTCCATCCGGCGCTTCGCCGTCGAGGTCGGCGGCACGGCCGAGCTGGAGGAGGAGCTGAAGGTCTGGGACCATGGCGGCGAGCCCGTCACGCTCGGCTTCCGGCGCGGCGGCGGCGCGGCCATGGCCGCCCAGGCCGTGCTGGCCCAGCGCCTGCGGGGCGCGTGATGCCGGGCGACGGAGCGGGGCAGGGCGCCCCTCCGCGCGGGGAGGCCGCTTGCGCCGCGGCCGCGCCGGTGGTCCAGTCTCTTCCCATGAGCGAGACCACGCTGGATGTTCAGGGCCTCACCTGCCCACTGCCCGTGCTGAAGGCCAACAAGGCCCTGCGCGGCCTCCCCCCCGGCGCGAAGCTGACGGTGCTGGCCACCGACCCGGCCAGCGTCAAGGATTTCCAGGCCTATAGCCGCGAGACCGGACACGCGCTGGTGGCCTTCAGCGAATCCGCCGGGCTGTACCGCTTCACCCTGCGCAAGCGGGAGGACCAGCCCGCCGCGCCGGCGAAGGACTGACGCGCGCGCCATGAGCGTCCTCCTGGTCTCGCACCGCGCCTGCCTCGGCCATGAGAACGGCGAGGGGTACCCGGAATGCCCCGACCGCCTGCGCGCCGTGCTGACGGCGCTGGAAGCGGAGGAGTTCGCCACCCTGATCCGCGAGGAGGCGCCGCGCGCGACGCCCGAGCAGCTCGCCCTCGCCCACCCCCCCGACTATGTGCGCGCCATCCTGGGCATCCGCCCGGAGCCGGGCGAGATGGTGATGCTGGATGGCGACACCGGCATGAACGAGCACAGCGCCGAGGCGGCGCTGCGCGCGGCGGGGGCCGGCATCGCGGCGGTGGACGCGGTGTGCCGGGCCGAGGTGCGGCGCGCCTTCTGCGCCGTGCGCCCGCCCGGCCACCATGCCGAGCCGCGCCGGCCCATGGGCTTCTGCCTGTTCGGCAACGCCGTCATCGCCGCCCGCCACGCCCAGCGCGCGCACGGCATCGCCCGCGTGGCGGTGCTGGATTTCGACGTCCACCACGGCAACGGCACCCAGGCGGCGGTGGAGGCGGACCCTTCCATCCTGTTCCTGTCCTCGCACCAGTCGCCCTGCTACCCGGGCACGGGGATGGAGCACGAGACGGGGATGGGCAACGTGATGAACGTCACGCTGGAGCCGGGGGCGGACGCCGCCGCCTTCCGCGCCGCGTGGCGGGAGCGGCTGCTGCCGGCGCTGGAGGCATTCCGCCCCGGCCTCATCGTCGTCTCCGCCGGCTTCGATGCCCATGCGCGCGACCCGCTGGCGCAGCTGCGCGTGCGGGAGGCCGATTTCGGCTGGCTCACCGGCCAAATCTGCGGCATTGCGGACCGCTTGTGCGGCGGCCGGGTCGTCTCGACGCTCGAAGGCGGCTATGATCTGGAAGCGCTGGCGGCCTCCGCCGCCAGCCATGTCCGGGCGCTGATGAACGCCTGACGCGCCGCCCTGCCCACCTGCCCCACACTTGGCCCCGAGGTTGCTGCCCCATGCCTGAGACGCCCAACCGTCCGGACGTCGCTTCCCTGTCCTTCGAGGCCGCCCTGGCCGAGCTGGATGCGATCGTGAAGAAGCTGGAGGGTGGCCAGGCCCGGCTGGAGGAGGCGATCGCCGACTATGAGCGGGGCGCGGCGCTGCGCCGCCATTGCGAGGCGAAGCTGGCCGAGGCGGAGCAGAAGGTGCAGGCGATCGTCGCCGGCCCCGGCGGCGGCCCCGAGGGCGCCACGCTCCGCGAGATGGCCTGAGCGCCGTGAGCCAGACCCTGCCCGCCGCCCTGCCCGAGGCGCTGCGCGCCGCGGCGGCCGAGATCGAGCACACGCTGGACACCCTGCTGCCGGCGGAGGACGGGGCGGAAGCCCGCCTCTACGCCGCCATGCGCCACGCCGCGCTGGGGGGCGGCAAGCGGATGCGCGGCTTCCTGGTGCTGGAGGGGGCGGCGCAGTTCGGCGTCTCGCGCACCTCGGCGCTGCGCGTCGCCGCCGCCATCGAGATGCTGCACGCCTATTCGCTGGTGCATGACGACCTGCCGGCGATGGACAATGACGACATGCGCCGCGGCAAGCCCACCGTCCACAAGGCCTTCGACGAGGCCACCGCCATCCTGGCGGGCGACGCGCTGCAGGCCCACGCCTTCGCCGTGCTGGCGCATGAGGACACCCATTCCTACCCCGCCGTGCGGGCCGAGCTGTGCCTGCGCCTGGCGCTGGCCGCCGGGGCGCGCGGCATGTGCGGCGGCCAGATGCTGGACATGCTGGCCGAGAACGGCGCCGAGCCGCCGACCGAGGCGGCCATCGGCCGGCTGCAGCTGCTCAAGACCGGCAAGCTGATCGAGTTCTCGGCCGAGGCGGGCGCCGTTCTCGGCAAGGCGCCGGGGCCGCAGCGCCACGCCCTCTGCGCCTATGGGCGCGAGCTGGGCGCCGCCTTCCAGATCGCCGACGACATCCTGGACGCGACCGCCAGCGCGGCCGAGACCGGCAAGCGCACCGGCAAGGACGCCGCGGCCGGCAAGGCGACCCTGGTGGGGCTGCTCGGGCTGGAGCGCGCCCGGGTGCAGGCCGAAAGGCTGGCCGCGCAGGCCCGCGCGCATCTCGACAGCTTCGGCGCGCGTGCCGATCTGTTGCGGATGCTGGCCGACTACACGATTGCCCGGAGGTCCTGAGGATGGCGAACCCCCCGAACCCGTTCGCCCCCGGCGCGTTGCCGGCGACGCCGCTGCTGGACCGCGTGCGCGTGCCCGCCGACCTGCGCAACTTCTCGGCCGAGCAGCTCCGCCAGCTGGCCGACGAGCTGCGCGCCGAGACGGTCCACGCCGTGTCCCAGACGGGCGGCCATCTCGGCGCCTCGCTCGGCGTGGTGGAGCTGACCGTGGCGATCCACGCCGTGTTCGACACGCCGCGCGACCGGCTGATCTGGGATGTCGGCCACCAGACTTACCCGCACAAGATCCTGACGGGGCGGCGCGACCGCATCCGCACGCTGCGCCAGGGCGGCGGCCTGTCCGGCTTCACCCGGCGCAGCGAGAGCGAGTACGACCCGTTCGGCGCGGCGCACTCCTCCACCTCCATCTCGGCCGGCCTCGGCATGGCGGTGGCGCGCGACCTGAAGCACGCCGCCGCGCGCCGCGCGCCCTCGAGGCGCGACGAGCAGAACGTCATCGCCGTGATCGGCGACGGGGCGATGAGCGCGGGCATGGCCTATGAGGCGATGAACAACGCCGGCGCCATGCGCTCCCGCCTGATCGTGGTGCTGAACGACAACGACATGTCGATCGCACCCCCCGTGGGCGCCATGTCGGCCTATCTGTCGCGGCTGATCTCGTCCCGCCCCTTCCTCTCCTTGCGCGAGATGATGGCCAAGCTGGCGCGGCGCTTCCCCGCCCCGCTGGAGCGCGCCGCCCGCCGCGCCGACGAGTACGCCCGCGGCCTGCTGACCGGCGGCACGCTGTTCGAGGAGCTGGGCTTCTACTATGTCGGCCCGGTGGACGGGCACAATCTCGACCACCTGCTGCCGCTGCTGCGCAACCTGCGCGACGCGGAGGACGGCGCGCCGATCCTGCTGCATGTCGTGACGCAGAAGGGCAAGGGCTATGCCCCGGCCGAGGCGAGCGCCGACAAGTACCACGCCGTCTCGAAGTTCAACGTCATCACCGGCACCCAGGCCAAGGCGCCGCCGGGGCCGCCCACCTACACCAAGGTGTTCGCGCAGAGCCTGATCGCCGAGGCGGAGGCCGATGACCGCATCGTCGGCATCACCGCCGCCATGCCGTCGGGCACCGGCATCGACGCCTTCCAGAAGCGTTTCCCCCGCCGTACCTTCGATGTCGGCATCGCCGAGCAGCACGCCGTCACCTTCGCCGCCGGCATGGCGACGGAGGGGATGAAGCCCTTTGTCGCGATCTACTCCACCTTCCTCCAGCGCGCCTATGACCAGGTGGTGCACGACGTGGCGTTGCAGAAGCTGCCCGTGCGCTTCGCCATGGACCGCGCCGGGTTGGTCGGCGCCGATGGCGCCACCCATGCCGGCGCCTATGACATCGCCTATCTCGGCTGCATCCCCGAGATGGTGCTGATGGCCTCGGCCGACGAGGTGGAGCTGGCCCACATGGTGGCCACCTGCGCCGCCTATGACGAGGGCCCCACCGCGCTGCGCTTCCCGCGCGGCGAGGGCTTCGGGCTGGAGCCGGTGCCGGCGCGCGGCACGGTGCTGGAGATCGGGCGCGGGCGCGTGCTGCGCGAGGGCGGCAAGGTGGCCATCCTCAGCTACGGCGCCCGCCTGCAGGAATGCCTCAAGGCGGCGGAGGAGCTGGGCGCGCGGGGCCTGCCCTGCACGGTCGCCGATGCCCGCTTCGCCAAGCCGCTGGACACCGCCCTGGTGGAGCGGCTGGCGCGCGAGCACGAGGTGCTGATCACCATCGAGGAGGGGTCGGTCTGCGGCTTCGGCGCGCTGGTGATGCAGCACCTGGCCTGGAAGGGCGCCTTCGACCACGGGCTGAAGTTCCGCCCCATGGTGCTGCCGGACGCGTTCATCGACCACGACACGCCCAAGGCGCAGTACGAGGCCGCCGGCCTGTCCGCCCGTTCCGTGGTGGAAACCGCCCTCGCCGCCCTCGGCGCGGAAAGCGCTGCCCGCCCCGCCCGCGCTTAACCTGAGGCGGGGTCCGGGGTGACACTGTCACCCCGGCGGGGTTCCAGGGGCAGCGCCCCTGGCTCCTGTTCCTGGAGTTTCAAAGATGCCCAAGCAACGCGCCGACGTCGCCCTGGTGGAGCGCGGCCTGGTGGAAAGCCGCGCCCGGGCGCAGGCGCTGATCATGGCCGGCAAGGTGTTCTCCAACACGAAGCGGGTGGAGAAGCCCGGCCAGCCCGTGGCCGGGGACACGCCGCTGGAGGTGAAGGGCCAGGAGCACCCCTGGGTCAGCCGCGGCGGCATGAAGCTCTCGCACGCGCTGGAGCATTTCGGGCTGGACCCGGCCGGCCGCGTGGCGGTGGATGTCGGCGCGTCCACGGGCGGCTTCACCGACGTGCTGCTGCACCATGGCGCGGCGAAGGTCTATGCCGTGGATGTGGGCCATGGCCAGCTTGCCTGGAAGCTGCGGAGCGACGCGCGGGTGGTGGTGCTGGAGAAGACCAATGCCCGCCGCCTGGATGCCGCGCTGATCCCCGAGCCGCCCGGCGTGGTGGTGTGCGATGCCAGCTTCATCGGGCTGGCCACCGTGCTGCCGGCGGCGCTGGCGCTGGCGGCGCCCGGTGCCTGGGCCGTGGCGCTGATCAAGCCGCAGTTCGAGGCGGGGCCGGAGCTGGTGGGGAAGGGTGGCGTGGTGCGCGACCCGGCGGTGCATCAGGCGGTGTGCGACCGGGTGGTGGCCTGGTGGTCGGGCCTCGGGGGCTGGAAGGTGCTGGGGGTGGAGCCGAGCCCGATCCTCGGGCCGGAGGGCAACCGGGAATTCCTGATCGCCGCCCGGCGCGAGGCCTGAGAACCTCAGGCGGCGCGCGGGACGTTGCCCTTTCGCGCGCCGGAGATTTCCTGCAGCAGCGACCAGACGCGATGCGGATCCATCTGGACCTCGGGATCGTTCAGCAGACGATCGAGCTCCAGCAGCTTGGCTTCCATTTCACGGTCCGACATCGGGTGGAACCCCTGGGTGCGGCGGTTGCGGGAAGGATGCAACACAGCATGCCGGAAAAAGTGGCTCTTCTGTGACCCCATTTTATGGCCAGGGCAAAGATTCAGGTCACGTTTAAGTTAAACTAAATAGACATCGAGAAAATTTTAGACAGTGGATGCAATCGCCGCATGCAACCCTGAAGAACGGGCCTGCGGATGCAGCTGGTTGCGGAACCGCAATTCTCCTTCCGCCGCCCCGTCCGGCGCGGGAATGCCGAAGAACTCCATGCGGGTGACGCAGCTCGCGGCGATGATCCGCTGCGCGCCAGGGGTGGTGAAGAAGCGCCGCACCGTGCCTTCCAGCTCCAGCGTCTCGCGCAGGCTGCGCCACTCGGCCCGCTCGATGTCCTCCAGGAACACCGAGACGATGCCGGGCCGCGTGCCGGACAGGCGGCGGGCGGCCGCCTGCTCCAACCGGGCGGTGATGGCGGCGGCCACGCCGTTCTCCCGCCCGGCGCGGGCGGCCATGACGAACATGCTGTTGCCCCCCGGCGCCGCCGCCACGGCCAGGTGCGCGTCGGGGCCGAACAGGCTGCGCAGGTGCTGCGGCAGGGCGGCGCCCGACATCTGCGCGCCGGCCAGCACCAGCGGGTCCAGCTTCAGCACGGCGGAGGCGGAGCTGTCCTGGCGCCGGTGGTCGGCGAGCAGGGCGCTGACGCGGCGTTGCAGCTCGGCCAGCTCCTGCGGGCCGCTGATGCCCTCGGGCAGGGTCATCTTCAGCACGTAGCGGCCGGGATGCGCCGCCAGCCAGGTCTGCAGGTCGGGGTTGATGCCGTCCACCAGCGCGAACCAGTCGCCGCGGTGCAGCTGGCGGCCTTCCTCGGCCGAGACGGTTTCGCAGACCAGCTCGGCCGACTCGCCCTCGCGGCTCAGCAGCAGGTCGTGCGGCGTGCCCTCGGCGAGGCCGGTGAAGGCCACGCTGAAGCCGCGCGCCCGCTGGCGCGCCGCCTCCCGCAGCAGGTGGAACAGCGGGATCAGGGTGCCCTCGCCCGTCAGCCCTTCCAGCAGGCGCTGGCGCAGCCGCTCCCGCGAATCCCGCGGCAGGGTGTCGGCCAGGTCCAGCGCCTCCCGCACCAGGGCCAGGATGCGCCGCTCGGCGGGGCTGAGGGCAGCGGAAGGGCCGGCGCTCTCGCGCGGGTCGGCGAGGCGGGCCAGCAGCAGCTCCAGCGCGTGGCGCTGCTGCGCCGCGCGGCCCGACCAGGAGCGCGGCCGTGCCCGCTCCGCGATGTCCGCCATGCGCCGGCTCCAGGAGTCTGGCCCGGCCAGCGACAGGAAGTGCCGGCAGGTCGCGGTCGGGTCCATGTCGGCCGGTGGAGCATCGAGGAACATGCGGAAGCCTCGGCTGGTCTGGTCTGCCTTTCTAATCCTGAGGCCCCGCCGAATAGTCAAGCGCGCCGCTCGGGATTGGGGCCGCCCCCTCCCGGCGCTCGCGCTCAATTGCGCGGAAGCATCGGTTGCGCGGCAGGCTCAGTTGCGCGGAAGGCGGGGCCGCTCCGGCGCATCGGGGTTCTGGGCGCGGTGGCGCAACAGGTGGTCGGCCAGCACACAGGCCAGCATCGCCTCGCCCACCGGCACGGCGCGGATGCCGACGCAGGGGTCGTGCCGGCCCAGGGTCCGCACCTCCACCTCCTGGCCGAAGCGGTCCACCGAGCGGCGCGGCGTCAGGATGGAGGAGGTGGGCTTCACCGCGAAGCGCGCCACGATGGGCTGGCCGGTGGAGATGCCGCCGAGGATGCCGCCCGCATGGTTGGACAGGAACGCCACCTCGCCATCCTCCCCCATGCGCATCTCGTCCGCATTGGCCTCGCCATCCAGCGCGGCGCTCGCGAAGCCCTCGCCGATCTCGACGCCCTTGACCGCGTTGATGCTCATCAGCGCGCCCGCGAGCTCGGCGTCCAGCTTGCCGTAGAGGGGGGCGCCGAGGCCCGCCGGCACGCCTTCCGCCACCAGCTCGATGACGGCGCCCAGCGAGGAGCCGGCCTTGCGCGTGGCGGCCAGCTTCTCCTCCCACGCCGGCACGGCGGTGGGGTCGGGGCAGAAGAAGGGGTTCCTGTCGGTTTCCGCCCAGTCGAGCCGGGCGCGGTCGATGCCGAGCGGGCCCATGGCCACCATGGCGCCGCGGATGGATACGCCCGCGCCCAGCACCTTGCGGGCGATGGCGCCGGCCGCCACGCGCACCGCCGTTTCCCGCGCGCTGGAGCGGCCGCCGCCGCGATAGTCCCGCACGCCGTATTTCAGGTGGTAGGCGAGGTCGGCATGGCCGGGCCGGAAGCGGTCCCTGATCTCGCCATAGTCCTTGCTGCGCTGGTCCTGGTTCTCGATCAGCAGCGAGATGGGCGTGCCGGTGGTCAGCCCCTCGAACACGCCGGACAGGATGCGCACCTGGTCCGGCTCCTGCCGCTGGGTGACGAACCTGCTCTGGCCCGGGCGGCGCCTGTCGAGAAAGGGCTGGATGTCCGCCTCGGTGAGCGGAATGCCGGCCGGGCAGCCATCCACCACGCCGCCGATCGCCGGGCCGTGGCTCTCGCCCCAGGAGGTGACGCGGAAAAGATGGCCGAAGCTGTTGTGCGACATGGCGGGACACCGGCGAGGCTGCTGGGCCGCCGGTTATGGGCGAAGCCCCGCCCCACCGCAAATCCGCGCCGGAAGGCGGGAGGCCAGGGGCGTTCCATCCCCCGGCCCCCCTGGCCCCTTCTGGCGTTCAGTCCCCGCTCTGCGGCGGCTTGCGCCGCCCGCCGGCCGGAAAGACGTCGACCGGGCCGCCCAGCGTGGCGGCCAGCTCGTTGGTCTCGCCCGGCTGCACCTCGCCGGGCGGGATCGGCTGGCGGATGGTGCCGCTGGCCTTCTCCTGCTGCCCGTCATCCCCGCTCCGCCCGGCATCTTCCGCGTGGCTGTGGCGGATGGTGCCGCTGCCGCCGCCCGCTTCCCCGCCGGGCGGGGTGCGCTGCGCCATTGGTTGCTTCTCGGCCATGGCGGCTCCCTTCAGCTCTTGTGGGCGGGGTGGTGGACGTGGTGCCGGTCCCGCTCCCCGCCGCCGCCGGAAACGCGGCTGTGGTCGGGGTTGGTGGGCGAGCCCGGGTCCGGCCCCTCATGGGAGCCGCCGCCCTTCCTGCCGGTGGGGGCGGATTTCGAGGGGTCCTGGCGGTTCTGGTGGCTGCTGCCGGGGCCGCCATGGCGCTCCGCGTCGGGGTGCTTGTCCGGCATGATCAGCGGTCCTGCTGGTGGCCCTGGTTGCGGGTGTTCTGCATCAGGTTGTCGCTGCGGCCCTGGTGCTGCGGGACGTTGTCCTGCGGCCGGGCCTGCTGCTGGCTCTTCTGCTCGGGCGTCTCGGCCGCGCCGCCCGGGCCCTTGGGCCGGTTGGCGGGTGGCACGGGCGGCATGTGCGCCTTGCTCATGGCGTTCTCCTCGTTCCCTGGAATGGCCCGCCGACTTCCCGGCGGGGGCGTCCTTTAGCGGAGGCGGTGCTCAGCGCAGGTTCCGCGCGGCGGCCCGGGCGCGCCCGGCGCGGCCATCCCGCCCGGCATCCCCGGCAATCTCCGTGGCGGCCTCGCCGGAGCCATCCGCCACCTGCCGCTCCGCCGCGGCGGCATCGTCCTGGGCGCCGGGGGAGGCGGGTGCGGTGGGGGCGCCGGACAGGGGCGTGGTTCCCCGGGCGCCCGGCGGCAGTGGCGGCTCGTGCTGGCTCATGCGCGCATCCCCTGGCGCGGCCCGGATTGGCCGCGCGGGAAAGGAACCGCCCGGAAGGGGAGAGGTTGCCGCGCCGTGTCGGCGGGGCGGCGCGGGAGGGGCCGCGAGGCCCCGCCAGGGCTCAGGTGGCGACGGCGATGTCCGGCGCGTCCTCGGCCTTCATGCCGACGACGTGGTAGCCGCAATCGACGTGGTGCACCTCGCCCGTGACGCCGGAGCCGAGGCCGGAAAGCAGGTAGAGGCCGGCGCCGCCCACATCGTCGATGGTGACGTTGCGCTTCAGCGGCGCGTTGTACTGGTTCCACTTCAGGATGTAGCGGAAGTCGCCGATGCCGCTGGCCGCCAGCGTCTTGATCGGGCCGGCGCTGATGGCGTTCACGCGGATGCCCCGGTTGCCGACGTCGACGGCCATGTAGCGCACGCTGGCCTCCAGCGCCGCCTTGGCCACGCCCATGACGTTGTAGTGCGGCGTGACGCGCTCGGCCCCCAGATAGGTCAGGGTGAGCAGGCTGCCGCCATCCGGCATCAGCGCCACGGCGCGGCGGCTGACGGAGGCGAAGGAATAGCAGGAGATGTCCATCGCCTGCAGGAAGGCGTCGCGCGGCGTGTCCATGTAGCGGCCGCGCAGATACTGCTTGTCGGCATAGGCGATGGCGTGCACCAGGAAGTCCAGCCGGCCCCAGCGCTGTTCCAGCGCGGCGAAGGTGGCATCGACGCTGGCCTCGTCCGCCACGTCGCAGGGCAGCACGATGTCGCTGCCGACGCTGGCCGCCAGCGGCCGGACGCGCTTCTCGAGCGCCTCCCCCTGATAGGTGAAGGCCAGCTCGGCCCCCTGCGCGGCCACGGCGCGGGCAATGCCCCAGGCGATGGACTTCTCGTTGGCCAAGCCCATGATGAGGCCACGCTTTCCGGCCATCAGCGTGCCGGTGGCGGGGGTTGCGTGCGGGGCAGCAGCTTCCATTTTCGGGCAGGACCGCTCTGATCGGGGTTGCGAGGGCAGGGGATGTCCCCGGTTGCAAGGGTCTGGCCCTGGTGGCACACCCCCGAGGCCTGGGCAAGGGGGAGCCGTATGACCGCGCCTGATCCGTCCGCCACTGTGTCCCGCATGGAGGCCGATGCCGGGGCCGCCGGCCCCTTCGCGCTGTTCGCCGCCTGGCTGGCCGAGGCCGAGGCCAGCGAGCCGAACGACCCCAACGCCATGTGCCTGGCCACCACCACGCCGGAGGGCTTCCCTTCCGCCCGGATGGTGCTGCTGAAGGGGCTGGACGCGCGCGGCTTTGTCTTCTTCACCAACAGGGAAAGCCGCAAGGGCGACGAACTGGGGGCCAATCCGCGCGCCGCCCTTCTGTTCCACTGGAAGACGCTGCGCCGGCAGGTGCGGGTGGAAGGCCGGGTGGAGGAGGTGACGGCGGAGGAGTCGGACGCCTACTACGCCACCCGCCCGCGCCTTTCGCGCCTCGGCGCCTGGGCCTCGCGGCAGTCCCGCCCGCTGTCCGGCCGGGCCGAGCTGGAGGAGGCGCTGCGCGAGGCCGAGGCGCGCTTCCCCGGCGCCGAGATCCCGCGCCCGCCCCATTGGGGCGGCTACCGCGTGCTGCCGGAGCGGCTGGAATTCTGGCGCGACATGCCCTTCCGCCTGCACGACCGGCAGATCTTCCGGGCCGATGCGGGGGGAGGCACCGGAGCAGGCGGCGGCTGGCGCACCGAATCCCTCTACCCGTGAGCATACCCGAGGCGCAGCGGCCGGCGGCGGCGCTGCTGGCCCGGCTGACCGGCGACGACACGCCGGTGGAGACGCACATCTCCGCCATCTTCATCGGCCCCGACCGCGTGCTGAAGCTGAAGAAGGCGGTGAGCCTCGGCTTCCTCGACTTCACCGCCCTGGCCGACCGCGAGCATTTCTGCCGCCGCGAACACGCGCTGAACGCCCCGTCGGCGCCGGGCCTGTATCGCGGCGTGCGCAGGCTGGCGCGCGGCGCCGATGGCGCGCTGGCGCTGGAGGGGGAGGGGCCGGCCGAGGAATGGGTGCTGGAGATGGCCCCGCTTCCCGCCGCCGACTTCCTCGACGCCATCGCCCGGCGCGGCGCGCTCGATGCCGCTCTCCAGGATGCGCTGGGGGACACGGTGGCGGCGCTGCATGCGGGGCTGGCGCCGGTTGCCGGATGGGACGCGCCCGCCCGCATGGGCGCGGTGCTGGAGGGCAATGTGGCCGCCGCGCTGGAGGCCGGCCTGCCGGAGGCGCGGGTGGCGGCCTGGGCGGAGGCGGCGCGCGGCTGGCTGTCCCGCCTGGCGCCCGTGCTCGCGGCGCGGGCCGCGGCCGGCATGGTGCGCCGCTGCCATGGCGACCTGCATCTCGGCAACCTGGTGCTCTGGCAGGGCCGCCCCGTGCCGTTCGACGCGCTGGAGTTCGATGAGGCGCTGGCCACCATCGACACCGGCTACGACCTCGCCTTCCTGCTGGCCGACCTGGAGCGGCGGGTGGACCGCGCCGCCGCCAACCGGGTGCTGAACCGCTACGTGGCCCGCACCGGCGATGCCGGGCTGCTGGCCGGCCTGCCCTTGTGGCTGTCGCTGCGGAGCATGATCCGCGCCCATTGCCTGCACCGCGTGGGGCAGGACGGCCTGCCCTTCCTGGCGGCGGCGGAGGCGGCGCTGCGGCCGGCGCCGCCGCGCCTGGTCGCGGTGGGCGGGCTGCAGGGCACCGGCAAGTCGCACGCGGCGCGGCTCTGGGCGCCGGGGATCGGCGCCGCGCCCGGCGCGCTGGTGCTGCGCAGCGACGAGATCCGCAAGCGGCTGCACGGCATGGCGCCCGAGGACCGCCTGCCGCCCGAGGCTTATGCCCCGGAGGCCAGCGCCGCCGTGCAGGCCGAGCTTTGCGCCCTGGCGGGGCAGGCGCTGCGGGCCGGGCACGGCGTCATCGCCGATTCGGTGTTCCTGGAGCCCGCGCTGCGCGCCCGCATCGCGGCGGTGGCGGCGGCGGCGGGCGTTCCCTTCCAGGGCGTCTGGCTGGAGGCGCCGCTGCCGCTGCTGCGCGCCCGGGTGGCGGCGCGGCGCGGCGACGCCTCGGATGCCGGGCTCGCCGTGCTGGAGCAGACGGCCCGGCGCGACCCCGGCCCGATCGCGTGGCGGCGGCTGGATGCCAGCCGGCCGTTGCCCAACGAGATTTAACGAGGCGATCCGCCGGCCAGGCTCTAGCCTCCACCCCCCGCCGGAAGGGCGGAGGATGGCGGGCGGGACGCGCGCCGCCGCGCCGTGTTACAATGCTCCGCGCCCGGTCGTCCGGGTGCCGGATTGGAGGAAGGAGACCAACCGATGGCCTACCGCCGGCTGTTGCTGCCGCTGACCGGAACCGCCGCCGGCGAAGCGGCGCTGAAAACCGCGCTGATGGTGGCGCGGACCTGGAACGCGCATGTGCATTGCCTGCATGTCCGCGTCGATGCGCGCGACGTGGCGCCGCTGGCGGGCGAGGGCCTTTCGGGCGCCATGATCGAGGAGATGATGGCGGCCACCGAGCGCGAGAGCGGCGAGCGCGCGGGGCGCGTGCGCAGCCTGTTCGAGAAGTTCGTGCAGGGGCGGGACGTGACCATCGCGCTTTCCGCCGAGAGCGCGCTGAAGACCGAGGGACCGACCTTGTCCTTCGAGTCGATCGCGGGGCGCGAAGAGGACGTGGTGGCGCAGCAGTCGCGCCTCTACGACATGGCGGTGGTGCCGCACCCGGAGGCGGACGAGGACGTCTCCTCCTCCGATGCGCTGCATGCCGTGCTGTTCGATTCCGGCCGCCCCGTGCTGATCGCCCCGCGCGAGCCGCCCGTCACCATCGGCACGCGGGTCTGCTGCGCCTGGAACGGCACGGCGGAAAGCGCCGCGGCGGTGGCGGCGGCGCTGCCCTGGCTGCACCATGCCGAGGCGGTGCGCATCCTGCACAGCCAGGACTACCAGCGCCGCGGCCCGGATGCGGAGGGGCTGAAGGCCTATCTGCGCTGGCACAGCATCCAGGCCGAGGCGGTGCCGTTCAAGCCGCAGACGCGCGAGGTGGGCGCGGGCCTGCTCGGCGCGGCGCGGGACTTCAACGCGGACCTGCTGTGCATGGGCGCCTACAGCCATTCCCGCCTGCGCCAGCTGATCCTGGGCGGCGTGACGCGGCATGTGCTGGAGAACGCGGACATCCCCGTCCTGATGTGCCGCTGAGGCTGGCGAGGAACGAGCGAGCCGGGGAGAAGGAATTCCCCCGGCTCCCTTCACGCGCCAGCCAGTCACGCGCCGGCCAGCCGCACCCGGTTGCCCGAAGGGTCGGCCCCGCTCCCCAGCCCCGCCGCCGCCCTGGCGTGGGCCTCCGGGCCGCTGGCCCGCAGCTCCAGCGCCACCAGCCCCGCGAGCCCTTCCGGCCGCACGCCGCCGCTGCGCCACGCATTCAACGCGACATGATGGTGGTAGCCGCCGCTGCCGAGGAAGCTCGCCCGCGGCATGCGCTGCGTCACCGCTAGGCCGAGCGCGGCGTACCACGCCTCCGTGGCGGCGAGATCCCCCGCGCGCAGGTGCACATGGCCGATATGGGTGTCGCCGGGCGCCAGGGCGGGGCCGGGGGCCGCGGCCAGCAGGAGGGGCAGGTCCAGCCGCCGCGTCACCATCGCCACGCCCTCGCCCGAGGGCGGGCGCGGCCACTCGGCGCGCGGCCGGTCGGCATAGACCTCGATGCCGTTGCCCTCGGGGTCGGAAAGGTAGAGCGCGTCGCTGACGCCATGGTCCGAGGCGCCTTCCAGCCGCGTGCCTTGCGCCAGGGCATGGTGCAGCCATCCGGCCAGGGCGGCGCGGCCGGGCAGCAGGAAGGCGGCGTGGAACAGGCCCGGCTCGTCGCCGCGCTCCGGCCGCGCCTGCGGGCGGTGCAGCAGCCGCAGCAGCGGCCGCCCGGCGGGGCCGACCCGCAGGGCGCCCGGCTCCGCCGGGTCGGGCCGGGACTCGAAGCCGAACAGCCCGGCATAGAACGCCGCGAGCCGGGGCGCGTCGCGCGCCGCCAGGGTCACGCCGGCAATGGCGAGCGGCGCCCCGGCGGGATGCGGGTCGGGGGTGGGGGGATGCGGGGCTTCGGACATGCGGGCCTTCCGGACGGGGCGGTGGATGGCCAGCATCTGGGGCGCGCGGCGCGCAAGGGGGAGGCCCCGCCCGTGAACGCCCCCGGCGGCGCTTCCGCTATCCGCCCCTCTGTTCCCCCTGCCGGCCCGCTCCTATCGTGGCAGCCGATGCCGCCCGGCGCGAAGCCGCGTGCCCGGGCAAGGGGCCTGCCGGCGCCGGCACGATGCTCGGGCGGGATGCTGATGGAAAAGGGGGCGCCACTGGGCATGGCCGATTTCACGTTGCGGAGCCTGGAGGCCCGCGCCGCCGGCATGTGGCGGGCGGCGGGGCGGCCGCCTTCCGCCCCGCGCCCCGGAAAGGGCGGGTGATGCCCGATATCGGCCTTTCCCCGCCGCCCGGCAGCGCCGCGGCGCGGCCGGGAATGCGGCACTTCCCCGCGGTGGGCGCCCCGGCCCTGCTGTTCCTGCACGGCGCCGGTTGCGGCGGCTGGGTGTGGGAGGAAGGCTTCGCGGCGCATCTCGCCGGGGCGGGGTTTCCCGGCTGGGTGCTCGACCTGGCGCGGCAGGCGCACCACAACGCCGCGGGCCTGACCGACTATGTGGTGCAGGCGCGCGCCGCGCTGGCGCGGATCGGCCGGCCGGTGGTGCTGGTCGGGCATTCGCTGGGCGCGCTGGTGGCGCAGCGCCTGCTGCTGGAGCCCGCCGTGTGCGGCGCCGTGCTGCTCGCGCCCGTGCCGCCCGAGGGGCTCTGGCTTTCCTCCACCCGGCTGGCGCTGACCGACCCGGCGCTGTGGGCCGAGGCGGCGCGAATGGACGCGCCCATCGGCAGCGCCCCGCCGGAGCTGGCGGACACCCTGTTCGGCCCCGCCATGCCGCGCGCCAGGGCGCAGGCCCTGCTGGCGCGGATGGGCGGCGAGTCGCGCGCCGCCCTGCTGGAGGCGCAGCTGCCGCAGCCCGTGCCGCATGGCTGGCTGCATGGCCGCCGGGTGCTGGTGCTGGGCGCCGGCGGAGACAGGCTGATCGCCTCCGACGCGGTGCGGCGCTGCGCCCTGTGGCACGGCACGCGGGCGGAGTTCCTGCCGGGGATGGGCCACCTGATGATGCTGGAGCCCGGCTGGCCCGGCCTGGCCGCGCGGATCGAGGAATGGCTGCGCCACGCGCCGCCCTGAGGGCAGCGGCTCCGGGGAAGGCGTGCCCTTGCCGCGTTGGCAGGGCGGCGAAGCCGGCGCAGACTGCCCGCCCAACGCCAGGAATGAGGGAGACAGCGAATGGCTGAGCGGAACCGGCAGATTCTGTTGAAGGCCCGCCCGAAGGACCGCCCCGGCCCGGAGCATTTCGAGCTGGCCGAGACGCCGCTGCCGGAGATCGGCAAGAACGAGGTGCTGGTGCGGCACCGCTTCCTGTCGCTCGACCCCTACATGCGCGGCCGGATGGATGACAGCGCCTCCTATGCCGCGCCCGTGCCGCTGGGCGGCGTGATGGAGGGCGAGTGCGTGGGCGAGGTGGTGGAAAGCCGCCACCCCGGCTTCGCGCCCGGCGACTGGGTGGGCGGCGCGCGCGGCTGGCAGCTCTATTCCGCCGCCCCCGGCCACACCGTGCAGAAGCTGCCCGCGGTGGAGGGCGTGCCGCCCAGCGCCTATCTCGGCGTGCTCGGCATGCCGGGCACCACGGCCTGGGTCGGCGTCACCGAGATCGGCCAGCCGAAGCCCGGGGAAACCTTCGTGGTCGCCGCCGCCTCCGGCGCGGTGGGCGGCATCGCCGGGCAGATCGCCAGGCGCATGGGCTGCCGCGTCATCGGCATCGCGGGCGGCGCGGAGAAGTGCCGCTACGTGACGGAGGAGCTGGGCTTCGACGCCTGCCTCGACCATCGCGGCGACCTGGGCCGGCAGCTCGACGAGGCCTGCCCGAACGGCATCGACGTGTATTTCGAGAATGTCGGCGGCGCGGTGCTGCAGGCGGTGTTCCCGCGCATGCGGGATTTCGGCCGCATCGCCTTCTGCGGCATGGTGGCGGACTACAATGTCCGCCCCCTGCCGCCCGGGCCGAGCCTGGCCAGCGTGGTGCGCAAGCGCCTGCGGCTGCAGGGCTTCATCGTCACCGACCATCCGCGCGCCTGGCCGAGCTGGCGCGAGCACGGCGCCGCCTGGGTCCGCGACGGCAGCCTGCGCTGGAAGGAGGACATGGCGGAAGGGCTGGAGAACGCGCCCGCCGCCTTCACCGGGCTGCTCGAAGGAAAGAACTTCGGCAAGCTGGTGGTGAAGCTCTGAGGCGGGGGCCGGGGGAGAGGATCCCCCGGCCCGCCGCGCCGCCCCGGCGGCGGGCCGGTGCCGCGCAGCCCGCGTAAGGCCCTGGAAAGCGGGGCCGGAGGCCGTTCCCGGGGCTTGGGCCGGGCCTTTCCGCGGGGCGTCGTAATTTTGTCAAAACCCCCGTTGACGGCGCCCCGCCGCCCCCATAAAAGCCCTCCCACGCCAAACGGCGGTTCGCCCCCTTGCCCAGGTGGTGGAATTGGTAGACGCGCTGGCTTCAGGTGCCAGTGACCGCAAGGTCGTGAAGGTTCGAGTCCTTTCCTGGGCATATCTCCTCCGCGGCGCCCTGGCGCGGCAGCGAGGATCGGAAGGCAGGGGATGGCGAAGATGGCGAGCACGCTGTTCGCGGCCAACACCACCATCAAGCTCCACAGGCACGACCTGCCGCCGGATGTCGATCTCGGCCCCGTCGTCGCCATCGACACCGAGACGATGGGCCTCGACCCGCGGCGCGACCGGCTCTGCCTGGTGCAGCTCTCGGCCGGCGACGGCACGGCGCATTGCGTGCAGATCATCCCCGAGAGCCTCGGCGGGCGCGGCGCGGACTGCCCCAACCTCAAGGCGCTGCTGGCGCGGCCGGACGTGGTGAAGCTGTTCCACTTCGCCCGCTTCGACGTCGCCATCCTGCGCGCGGCGCTGGGCGTGGAATGCGCGCCGGTGCGCTGCACCAAGGTCGCCGCCAAGCTGGTCCGCACCTTCACCGAGCGGCACGGTCTGAAGGACCTTTGCCGCGAGCTGCTGGGTGTGGACATCTCCAAGCAGCAGCAGAGCTCCGACTGGGGCGCGGCCGAGCTGACGCCCGAGCAGCTCGCCTATGCCGCCTCCGACGTGCTGCACCTGCACGCGCTCTGGGACAGGCTGGAGGCGCTGCTGCGGCGCGAGGGGCGGCTGGAACTGGCCGAGGCCTGCTTCCGCTTCCTGCCCACGCGCGGGGCGCTTGACCTGATGGGTTATGATGAGCCGGACATTTTCGCCCACTGAGCGGAATGCGGCGAAAACTTGGCATGCTTTTTGATTCGGGCGGCGCCCCGGCGCGTTGACCCTGCCCCTGCGCGGCCCCATACAGGGTGGGTGAGGTTTTTCCCCGTCCCGCCCGGCCCGTCCTTCCCGCCCGCGTGGCCCTGCGCCGGCCGGGGCTGAACGTCGCCGGATCAGCGAAGCCCGAAGAATGACGCCCTCCACCCCGCCCCGCGACGCGCTTGCCGCGCAACGTGCCGCCCGCGCCCCAGGCCGCGCGCGCGCGACGCTGCCTTCCCGCGCGCGCGTGACGATGGATGCCGGCGCCCTGGCGCGGCGACGCCTGCTGGTGCGGCTGGCCAAGTGGCTGCTGCCGGTGGGCGCGCTCGGCCTGCTGGCGGCCATCGCCCTGTGGCCGGAGTTCGATTCGGCCGAGGAGCGGGGGCGGCTCGCCTTTCGTCGCGTGGCGCAGACCTCGGCCGAGGCCATGCGCATCGCCGCGGCCCGCTACCAGGGGCTGGACGAGCAGAACCGCCCCTACAACGTGACCGCCACCACTGCCACGCAGCAGGCCAACACCGACCTCATCGACCTCGAGCGGCCGCGCGCCGACCTGTTCATGTCGGATGGCGCCTGGGTGCTGCTGGAGGCGCAGCAGGGCCGCTACGCGCGCATGAGCAACCAGCTCGCCCTGTCCGGCCAGGTGACGCTGTGGCACGACGACGGCAGCACGCTGCGCACCGAGGCCGCGCAGATCGACGTGGCGGGCGGCAATGCCCGGGGCGACCGCCCCGTGGCGGCGCAGGGCCCCTTCGGCACGCTGGTCAGCGAGGGCTTCCGGCTGGAGAATCGCGGCCAGGTGGTGGTGTTCACCGGCAATGCCAAGGCTGTCCTGGAGGGCGGACGATGATTGAGAAGCACCGCGGCCTTCCGGCGGCCATCCTTGCCGCCTGCGCGCTGCTGGCCGCCGCTCCGCTGGCGCTCGCCCCGCGTGCCGCCGCCGCCCAGGCGCTGGACCTGAGCCAGGGCGGCCCGGTGGAGGTGACCGCCACCGACGGCATCGAGTGGCGCCAGCAGGAGCAGGTGGTGATCGCCCGCGGCAATGCCCGCGCCGTGCGCCAGGGCGTGACCCTGACCGCCGACCGGCTGATCGCCCGCTACCGCCCCCGCGCGGGCCAGCCGGCCGGCGTGTCCCCGGGCGCGGACACGCCGATGTCGGGCGGCGAGATCTGGCGGCTGGAGGCGGAGGGCAATGTCCGCATCGACAGCGCCACCGACCATGCCGAGGGCGACCGTGCCATCTACGACATGGACCAGTCCGTGCTGGTGATGACGGGGCGTGCCCTGAAGCTGACCACGCCCGGCAACACCCTGACCGCGCGCGACAGCATGGAATACTGGCCGGGCCGCCGCATGGCGGTGGCGCGCGGCGCCGCCGTGGTGGTGACCGAGGACCAGCGGCGCATCGCCGCCGACACGCTGGTGGGCTACTTCCTGGAGCAGGGCGGCGCCCGCCGGGCCGCGGCGCCCGCCGCGGCCCAGGCCCCGGGCGGTGCCGCCACCCCCGGCCAGGGCAGCCAGCTCGAGCGCGTCGAGGCGTTCGGCAATGTCGAGATCCGCACCCCCGGCGAGGTGGTGCGCGGCGACCGCGGCGTTTATTCGGAAGTGACCGGCATGGCCCGGCTGCTGGGCGGCGTGCGCATCACGCGCGGCGACAACCAGCTCAACGGACAGGAGGCGATCGTCAACATGCGCAGCGGCGTGGCGCGGCTGGTGTCCACCCCCGGCCAGCGCGTCCAGGGCCTCATCATCCCGCAGCAGGGGCAGCAGGCGCTTCAGCCGCAGGGCCAGGGCCAGAGACAGCAAAGCCAGGGGCAGCAATCCCAGGGGCAGCCGCGATGAGCGCCGCGCTGAAGGTCGTCCCCGGCGAGGGCAGGCTGGTCGCCACCAACCTGGGCAAGCGCTACAAGAAGCGGCCCGTGGTGCGCGGCGTCTCGCTCAGCGTGAAGCGTGGCGAGGCGGTGGGGCTGTTCGGCCCCAACGGCGCCGGCAAGACCACCACCTTCTACATGATGACCGGCCTGGTCCGCCCCGATCAGGGGCAGGTCTTCATGGACGGGCAGGACGTCACCGCCCTGCCGATGTACCGCCGCGCCCGCATGGGGCTGGGCTACCTGCCGCAGGAGGCCTCGATCTTCCGCGGGCTGAGCCTGGAGGACAACATCCGCGCCGCGCTGGAGGTGGTGGAGCCCGTCCGCGCCCGGCGCGAGCAGATGCTGGACGAGCTGCTGGCCGAGTTCGGGCTGACGCATCTGCGCCGCTCCCCCTCGCTTGCCCTTTCGGGCGGCGAGCGGCGGCGCTGCGAGATCGCCCGCGCGCTCGCCACCCACCCCGCCTATGTGCTGCTCGATGAGCCGCTGGCGGGCATCGACCCGATCGCGGTGGGCGAGATCCGCGAGCTGGTGAAGCATCTCAAGAACCGCGGCATCGGCGTGCTGATCACCGACCACAACGTGCGCGAGACGCTGGAGATCATCGACCGCGCCTACATCCTGCATGACGGCCAGGTGCTGATGGAAGGCACGCCCCAGGACATCGTCGCCCATGAGGGGGTCCGGCGGGTCTATCTGGGCGAGCGGTTCAGCCTCTGAGATGCGTCTGCTGCACCGGTCCCGTGCGGCGGACGTCCCTTCCCCGCCACCCCGCCTGAAGGCAGGCTGAGCCTCCATGGCCATCGGCCCGCGCCTGGACCTGCGGCACGCCCAGTCGCTGGTGATGACGCCGCAGCTGCGGCAGGCGATCAAGCTGCTGCAATCCTCCAACCTCGAGGTCATCGCCTTTGTCGAGGAGGAGCTGGAGCGCAACCCGCTGCTGGAGCGCGACGAGCGCCCCGACGGCCCGCCGGCCGATGCCCATGCCGGGCGCGAGCCGGCCGCGCCGCCGCCCGCCCCGGCCGACAGCTTCGAGAGCAGCACCGCCGCCGCCCTGCCACCCGAGGGAGACGCGCCGCTCGACATCCGCGACTGGTCGAACGTCTATGACGACGAGGCCCCGCGCGGCGGCCGCGCCGATTTCGACGAGGATGCGCGCGGCATCGAGGCGCTGGCGGCCGAGCGGCCGCGCAGCCTGCGCGAGGAGCTGGGCGAGCAGCTCCGCCTCACCTTCGCCGACCCGATGGACCGGATGATCGGCGCGCAGCTCATCGCGCTGCTCGACGCGGCGGGGCGGCTGCCGGCGCCGGATGCCGCCATCGCCGCCGCGCTGGGCTGCGCGGAGGCGCGGGTGGCGCGCATCCGCGCGCGCATGCAGCGCTTCGAGCCGGTGGGCATGTTCTGCCGCTCGCTCGGCGAGTGCCTGGCCGTGCAGCTGGCCGAGCGCGACCGGCTGGACCCCGCCATGGCCGCGCTGTTGCGGAACCTGGAGATGCTGGCGCGGCGCGACATGCGCGGGCTGATGCGCGCCTGCGGCGTCGATGCCGAGGACCTGGCCGACATGGTGGCCGAGCTGAGGCGCCTCGATCCCAAGCCCGGCGCCGGCTTCGACGCCGTTCCCGCCCCCTCGCTGGTGCCCGACGTGCTGATGCGCCCCGCGCCCATCCGGAGCGGCGAGGCGGGCGAGTGGCTGCTGGAGCTGAACCCCGAGACGCTGCCGCGCGTGCTGGTCAACCGCGGCTTCCACGCGCGCGCGCTGGTCGCCGCCTCGCGCGAGGAGCGCGCCTTCCTGTCGGAACGGTTCCAGGCGGCGAACTGGCTGGTGAAGAGCCTGGAGCAGCGCGCCAACACCATCCTGAAGGTGGCGGCCGAGATCGTGCGGCGGCAGGACGGCTTCTTCCGCCACGGCGTCGCGCATCTGCGGCCGCTGATCCTGCGCGATGTCGCGGAGGCGGTGGAGATGCACGAATCGACCGTCAGCCGTGTCACCGCCAACAAGTACATCGCGACGCCGCGCGGCAATTTCGAACTCAAATACTTCTTCACAACCGCGATCGGCGGCACGGGCGGCGAAACTTTCAGCGCCGAGGCGATACGCCACCGCATCCGGAGCATGGTCGCGGCCGAAACGCCCGACGATATCCTCAGCGATGACGCGATCGTCGCCGCTTTGCGTCGGGAAGGTGTGGACATCGCCCGCCGGACGGTGGCCAAATACCGGGAAGCGCTGCGCATTCCATCGTCCGTGCAGCGCAAACGGGAGAAGGCCGTCCCAGCCTGACCCGGAGCGGGCGCGACCCGCCCGCCCCGCCGTCCGAAGGGACGGCCCCTCCCCAGCAGGAAGGAGGGGTTAGCCCGCCATGCATATCATTGTCGCAGGGAAACAGGTCGAGACCGGCGAGGCCCTGAAGGTCCACGTGACCGAAGGGCTGAATGCCGTCACGCGCAAATACTTCGACCATGCGCTGGAGGCTTATGTCACCTTCGGAAAGAACCGCGCCTTTTTCTCCTGCGTCATCGACATCCATGCCGGCCGCGGGCTCAGCCTGCGCGGCGAGGGCGAGGGGCCGGACGCGCACCGCGCCTTCGACGTGGCGGCCGCGCACATCGCCAAGCGCCTGCGCCGCTATCGCCGCCGCATGAACGAGCATTCCCGCAACCTGGCCGATGAGCGGCTGCCCGCCACCGCCGAGACGGCGCGCCAGGTGGTGCTGGCCCAGCCCGCGGACGTGCCGGACGAGCCGGTCGATCCCGCCGTGCTGCTGGACGGCCTGGACAATGACGCCCCCGCCGCCGACGCCGCGAACGGCGCGGGCGCGGCGGACGACATGGACGGCGCCGAGCATGGCGCCATCATCGCCGAGACGCCGACCGAGATCGCCCGCCTCACCGTGGGCGAGGCGGTGATGCGGCTCGATCTCGGCCAGATGCCGGTGATGATGTTCCGCAACCGCGCCAGCGGGCAGCTCAACGTCGTCTATCGCCGCCCGGACGGGCATGTGGGCTGGATCGACCCCGCCGCCGCCTGAGCCCGGGCATCCTCCACAAAGCAACGAAGGAGTCATCTTTCTCCCGCATCCTGGTTTCCGTCCGGATTTCAGGAGGCCAGGATGCGTTCTGCCTTTTCAAGCCTAGCATGCCTTGGCCTTGCCATGGCACTGCTGGGCGCGGTTCGGTTCTGGCCCACGCCGGGGCAGCCGGTGGCCATCCTGTTCGGCGCCGGCCTGGCGCCGGAGCAGGCGCTGCTGCTGACCAGCGAAGGCGGGCACCGGCCGATGCGCCTTCTGCGCGCCGCGCCGCCCGTGGTGCTGGCCGTGCTGGAGGCCGCGCACCCGCTGCCGCCGCGGGCCTGGCTGGCCCTCGCCGCGGGTGGCGGCGCCGGCTGCGCCCCCGGCCGGAAGGCGGCCACCCCATGGACCTGACGCCCCTGCGCCGGCGCTTCACCGGCTTCATCCTGGGCCTGCTCTGGGCCTGCGTCCCCGTCCTGCTGGCGGTGGAGTGGGCCACCCCGCGCCCTGGCCTGCCCACCGGCCTCGCCGCCGCGCTGGCCGCCCTCGCCGCGCTCGGCGGCTCGCTGCTGGCGTACCGGGACGTGCTGGGCCTGGCCACGCGGAACGCGATGGCGGTCGCCATCATGTTCAGCGTCTCGCTGCTGGTGTGGCGGGTGGATGAGGCCTGGCGCGTCGACATGCACATGGCCTACTTCGCCACCCTGGCCCTCGTGGCCGGCTTCTGCGACGCGCGGCCGGTGGCGCTGGCCACGCTGTTCGTGGCGCTGCATCACCTGGGCCTCGGGCTGCTGCTGCCCCTCGCCATCTTTCCGGACGCGGGGCAGGCGCTGCCGCGCGTCCTGCTGCACGCCGCCGTCCTGCTGGCCGAGGCCGTGCCGCTGATCTGGCTGGGATACAGCCTGGAACAGGCCGCCGCCGCCGCCGCCGAGGCGCGCATGAACGCCGCCGCGGCCGAGGCGCAGGCCAGCGCCGCCGAGGCTGCCCAGGAGGCGGCCGAGCGGGAGCAGGACGAGAAGCGCCGCCAGGCCCGCCTGGCCCTGGCCGAGCAGATCGAGGCCTCGGTGGGCAGCGTGGCCGTGCGGGTGGAGGCGGCCGTGGCCGAGCTGGGCACGCTGGCCGGCCGCCTGGCCGAGGCGGCCGGCAAGGCGCGGGACAGCGCCGGAACCGCCGCCGATGCCGCCACCGCCAGCAGCGGGGAAGCGCATGGCATGGCCGCCGCCACGGAGGAGCTGGCCACCACGGTGGCCGAGATCACCCGGCAGGTGCGGCAGGTATCGGCGGTGGCCGACCAGGCCGCCGCCCGCGCCGGCGCCAGCGACGCCACGGTGCAGGACCTGATGCAGAGCGCCACGCGGATCGGCGACGTGGTGCGCCTCATCAGCGACATCGCGAACCAGACCAACCTTCTGGCGCTGAACGCCACCATCGAGGCGGCGCGCGCGGGGGAGGCCGGCAAGGGCTTTGCCGTGGTGGCCACCGAGGTGAAGGCGCTGGCCGGACAGACAGCCCGCGCCACCGAGGAGATCGGCGCCCAGGTCGGCGCCATCCAGGGCGCGGCGCAGGAGGCGGCCTCCGCCATCCAGGGCATCGCCGCGGTGGTGGCCGAGGTGCAGTGCGTCGCGCGGCTGATCGGCGAGGCGGTGGCGCAGCAGGCGGAGGCCACGCGGGAGATCGCCCGCGCCGCCAGCAGCGTCGCCACCGAATCGGGGCGGGTCAGCGGTGCCGTTTCCAGCACCTCCGCCATGCTGTCCGACACGGCCGGGCTGGTGGCGCCGCTCACCGGCCTGGCGGAAACGCTGCGCCAGCAGGACGGGGCGCTGCGTGGGGGCGTCGTCCGCACCCTGCATGGGCTGCGCACCGCCTGAGCGGCAGCCCCGGGGGCCGCGCAGGGCAGGGCTGCCGGTGCGCGTTGGGCGCTCGACAGCGCCCTGCCTTCCGGCCCATAGCACTGCGACAATGAAGCCGCCCGCCCGCCGCCCCCGTTCCGGCCCGTCCCGCCCCGCACCTGCCGCGCGCCCCCGCAACCCCACCCGCAGCGCCGCCCTGGCGCTGGTGGGCGCCGTGCTCGACCGCCATCGCGGGCTGGAGGAGGCGCTGGACGCCCTGCCCCCCGCCGAGGCGCGCGACCGCGCCGCCGCCCACCGCATCGCCGCCGCCGTGCTGCGCCGCCTGGGCAGCCTGGACGCCGTGCTGGAGCCGCTGCTGCGCCGCGAGCCGCCGCCCGAGGTGCGCAACGCGCTGCGCATCGGCGCGGCCGAGCTGCTGCTGCTGGAAACCCCGCCGCACGCGGCGGTGGCGAGCTGCGTCGATCTCGTGCCCCGCCCCTTCGCGGGCCTGGTGAACGCCGTGCTGCGCCGCGTGGCCGAGCAGGGCCCCGCCGCGCTGGAGGAGCTGGATGGCGAGCGCCTCGACACGCCCGGCTGGCTCTGGACCGCCTGGCACGGCGCCTATGGCCCGGCGGTGCGCGCCATCGCCCGCGCCCACCGCGCGCCGGCGCCGCTCGACCTGTCCCTGCTGCCCGGCACGGAATGGCCGGAAGGGGCGGAGCGCCTGCCCACCGGCACGGCGCGCTTTCCCGCCGGCACGCGCATCACCGAGCTGCCGGTCTTCGCCGCCGGCCGCGCCTGGGCGCAGGATGCCGCCGCCGCCCTGCCGGCGCGGCTGCTGGCCGTGCGCCCCGGCGAGCGGGTGGCCGACCTGTGCGCCGCGCCGGGCGGCAAGACGGCGCAGCTCGCCGCCGCCGGTGCCCGCGTGGTGGCGGTGGAGCGCGATGGCACCCGGCTCCAGCGCCTGCGCGAGAACCTGGCGCGGCTCGGGCTGGAGGCGGAGCTGGTGCAGGCCGACGCCGCCCTCTGGAACCCCGGCGAGCGCTTCGACGCCATCCTGCTCGACGCGCCGTGCAGCGCCACCGGCACCATCCGCCGCCACCCGGACGTGCCGCACCTGAAGCGCCCCTCCGACATCGGCACCCTGGCCGGGCTGCAGCGGCCGCTGCTGGCGGCGGCGGCGCGGCTGCTGGCACCGGGCGGGCGGCTGGTCTTCGCCACCTGCTCGCTGCAGCCGGAGGAGGGGGAGGCGCAGGCCCGCACCGGCGCCCCCGGCCTGCGCCCCGACCCGATCCTCCCCGCCGAGGTGCCGGGGCTGGAGGGCGCCCTCCAGCCCGAGGGCTGGCTGCGCACCCGCCCCGACCTCTGGGCCGGGCAGGGGGGGCTGGATGGCTTCTTCATCGCCCGCTTCCGGGCGGAATGAGCGCCTTCTCTCCGATCTGTTATTGCGAAATCCCCGGCAGGGGATTGGACGCGGCGGGATGGCGGCCCCTTTATGCGGCCCCCATCCGCGGCTTTCCGTGTTTTCCGCGACCCCACCGGCCCTGCGCGGCTTGTCCCGCCCCAGCCTCAAAGGCATAACTTCCCTCGTGACACGCCCCGTCAAAATCGCTCCGTCCCTGCTGGCCGCCGATTTCGCGCGGCTGGGCGAAGAAGTCGCCGCCATCGATGCCGCCGGGGCCGACTGGCTTCACCTCGACATCATGGACGGGCATTTCGTCCCCAACATCAGCTACGGCCCCGCCGTGCTGAAGGCGCTGCGCGGCCGCACCCGCATGCCCTTCGACGTGCACCTGATGATCGCGCCGGTCGATGCCTTCCTGCCCGCCTTCGCCGAGGCGGGGGCGGACCGCATCAGCCTGCACGCCGAGGCCGGGCCGCATCTGCACCGGTCGCTGCAGAGCATCCGGGCGCTGGGCAGGTCCCCCGGCGTGGTGCTGAACCCGGCGACCCCGGCGGCCGTCGTGGCGCCGGTGCTGGACATGGTGGAGCTGATCCTGGTGATGACGGTGAACCCGGGCTTTGGCGGCCAGAGCTTCATTCACAGCCAGCTGCCGAAGATCGCCGAGCTGCGCCGCATGATCGACGCCACGGGGCGGGAGATCGCGCTCGAGGTGGATGGCGGGGTGACGGCCGAGACCGCGCCGCTCTGCATCGAGGCGGGGGCCGACGTGCTGGTGGCCGGCACCGCCGTGTTCGGCAAGCCGGACTATGCCGCCGCCATTGCCGCCCTGCGCGGAGGCCTGGCCTGATGTCGGATTGGCTGCGCGGCGCCCGGCGGATCGTGGCCGGGCTGAAGCCCATCCGGGTGCCCGAGGCGCCGGCGCGCGCCTTCCGTGACCTCTGGCCGGGCGATGCCGGCCGTGGCCACCGCCTGCTGCGCGGCGAGTGCGAGGTGGCGGGCACCGCCCGGCCGCTGACCACCGCCGAGGAGGGCGGCCAGGGCTGGGCCGAGGGCAGCGGCTCCGCCACCTGGCGCGCCGCCGTGCACGGCTTCGCCTGGCTGCGCGACCTCCGCGCGCTCGGCACCGACGGCGCCCGGCTGCGCGCCCGCGACCTGACCACCGACTGGCTTTCCCAGGGCGGCACCGAATCCGTCGCCGCCGTGCCGGAGGTGACGGGCGCGCGGCTTTCCGCCTGGCTCGGCCACTGGGACTTCCTGGCCGCCACGGCCGAGGATTCCTTTCGCCGCGCGCTGATGGTGCGGCTGGCGCAGGATGCGCGCGGTCTGGTGGCCTCGCTGCCGGCCGAGGGGCGGCACCGCGGCAGCCTCGCCGCGCTGAAGGGGGCGCTGGCCGCTTCCGTGGCGCTGGCCGAGGAGGCCTGGATCGCCCGCTGCCTGCGCGTGCTGCCGGTCGAGATCGAGCGCCAGATCCTGCCCGACGGCGCGCATGTGGAGCGCAGCCCCGGCCAGCTCCTGCTGGCGGTGCAGGACCTGATCGAGATCCGCAACCTGCTGCACGGCTCCAACCTGGAGGCGCCGCCGCACCTGGCGCTGGCGCTGGACCGCGCGGCGCCCGCGCTGCGGCTGTTCCGCCACGGCGATGGCGGGCTCGCCCTGTTCAACGGCACGCGCGACGAGGGCGCAGCACTGGTGGACCTGGTGCTGACCCAGGGGCAGGCGCGCGGCCGCGCGCCGCTGATCCTGGCCGAGGCGGGGTTCCAGCGGCTGCAGGCGGGGCGCACCCTGGTGATCGCCGATTGCGGCGCGCCGCCGGAGGGCCGCGCCGCGCTCGGCCCCGCCGGCCTGCCGCGGCAGGCGGACCGCTTTCACCATGCCGGCACGCTGGCCTTCGAGATGTCCGTGGGGCGCGACCGGCTGATCGTCAATTGCGGCGCCGCGCCGGCGGCCGAGGGGCCGTGGCGCGACGCGCTGCGCGCCACCGCCGCGCATTCCACCCTGATCCTGTCCGACACCAACAGCAGCGAGCTGCGCGAGGAGGGCCTTGGCCGCCGCCCCGAGGCGGTGGAGGCCGAGCGGCAGGAGGCCAATGGCGCGCAATGGCTGGATGCCAGCCATGACGGCTACCGCCGCGGCTTCGGCGCGCTGCACCGCCGCCGCCTCTACCTGTCCGAATCGGGCGACGACCTGCGCGGCGAGGATTCGGTCGAGGGCGAGAACCTGCCCGCCTACGCGGTCCGCTTCCACCTGCATCCCGGCGTCGTCGCCAGCCCGCAGCTGGAGGACAACGCGGTGCTGCTGCGCCTCCCCTCCGGCGCCTCCTGGCGCCTGCGGGCCAGCCGAGCGAAGCTTTCGGTGGAGGACAGCGTGTTCATGGCCGGCGAGCCGCGCCGCACCAGCCAGGTGGTGCTCTCGGCCGAGGTGGGCACGCCCTCCGTCCAGTGGGCGCTGAGCCGCGCCAACCAGTCCGGCGCCAGCGCCGCCGACGACTGAGGCTCACACCCACCGACAGAAAAAAAAGAAGGGGGTCCGGGGGAATTCATTCCCCCGGCCTTTTTTCGCCGAATGAAGATCGCTGAAGTCTGCAACGTCGATTTCTCGATGCGCCATTTCGTGCTGCCGGTGATGCGCGGCGCCCGCGCGCGCGGGCATGAGGTGGTGGGCCTCTGCGCCGAGGGCCCGCTGCTGGAGGTGCCGCGCGCCGAGGGCTTCCGCATCATCCCCGTGCCCATGGCGCGCAGCCTGAACCCGCTGGCGCAGGCGCGCGCCTTTGCCGCCCTGCTGCGCATCTTCCGCGAGGAGCGCTTCGACCTCGTTCATGCCCACATGCCGATCTCCGGCCTGCTGGCGCGGGCGGCGGCCAGGGCGGCAGGCGTGCCGCGCGTGGCCTATACGGGCCATGGCTTCCTGTTCAACCAGCCCGGCCCCGCCTGGCGGCGCGGCCTGTCGATGGGGCTGGAATGGCTGGGCGGCCGCGCCACCGATGTGTTCCTGACGGTGAGCGAGGAGGAGGCGGCCGATGCGCGGCGCCTCGGCATCGCGCGTGGCGCGGTGGGCATCGGCAATGGCCGGGACCCGGCGCGCTTCCGCCCCGACCCGGAGGCGCGCGCCGCGCTGCGCGCCGAGCTCGGCGCCGCGCCGGAGGAGTGCGTGGTGGTGATCGTCTCGCGGCTGGTGCGCCACAAGGGCCATGTGGAGCTGCTGCGGGCCATGGAGGCCGTGCCCGGCGCCACCCTCTGGGTGGTGGGCGAGCGGCTGCCCACCGACCACGGGCCGGACATGGCGGAGGATTTCGCCCGCGCCCGGCGGGCGCTCGGGCCGCGCCTGAGGCTGCTGGGCTACCGCGACGACGTGGCGCGCATCCTGGCGGCGGCGGACGTGTTCTGCCTGCCCAGCCATTTCGAGGGGCTGCCCATGTCGGTGATCGAGGCGATGCTGACGGGCCTGCCGGTGGTGGCCACCGACATCCGCGGCCCGCGCGAGCAGGTGGCGGAGGGCGAGACGGGCTTCCTGGTGCCGCCGCGCGCCGTGGCGCCCCTGGCCGCCGCGCTGGGGCGCCTGGCGGACGACCCGGCGCTGCGCGCCCGTCTGGGGGAAGCGGGCCGCGCCCGCGCCCTGGCGCGCTTCGACGAGGCGCGGGTGATCGGCCGCACGCTGGACCTGCTCGGGCTTTGAAGGGAGGGCGGGCGGCCTCGCGTGCCGCGCCGCCCGTTTTCACCCTGGCGTGACGCTCGAGCCCTGCCCATCTGAGCCGGATGACCACTCGGCGCTTCGCGCGTTGCTGCCCGAGGGTGTAAGGGGAGCCCGCCATGGCACCGAACCAACTTCGCGCCGATCGCCCGCTGGTGGGCGAGCGCGCCACCCCTCCCTCCCCGCCCGAGGCCGCTCCCCCCGGCGCTCCCCCTGGCGCGCCGCCGCGGCCACCGCGCGGCGGGCGCCGCGGCAAGGGCGGCGGCGGCGGGCGCCGCGGCATCGGGCGCTTCCTGCTCGGCATGGCCAAGCTCGGGCTGGTGCTGGGGCTGGCCGGCGTGGCGGTCGGCGGCATCGCGGGCTACGGCTTCTACCGCCAGGCGGCGGCCGACCTGCCCGAGCATGAGTGGCTGGCCGACTACCAGCCGCCGCAGATGAGCCGCATCTACGCGGCCGACTCCAAGCTGATGGCGGAGCTGGCGCTGGAGCGCCGCGTCTTCGTGCCGATCGGCGCCATTCCGCCGAGGCTGCAGGCCGCCTTTGTCTCGGCCGAGGACCAGAACTTCTGGACCCACCATGGCGTGGACCCGCTGGCCATCGCCCGCGCGGTGGTGACGAATGTGGAGGGCATGGCCACGGGGCGGCGCGCCGTCGGCGCCTCCACCATCACCCAGCAGGTCGCCAAGAACATGCTGGTGGGCAATGACCGCACCATCCTGCGCAAGGTGCGCGAGGCGATCCTGGCCTTCCGGCTGGAAAGCGCCATGCCCAAGGACCGCATCCTGGAGATCTACCTCAACGAGATCTTCCTCGGGCAGCAGGCCTATGGCGTGGCGGCGGCCGCCTGGAACTACTTCAACAAGGGCCTGGACGAGCTGACGCCGGGCGAGATGGCCTTTCTCGCCGCGCTGCCCAAGGCGCCCAACAACTACAACCCCAACCGCTTCCCCGAGGCGGCCAAGGCCCGGCGCGACTGGGTGCTGGACCGCATGGTGGAGGAGGGCGCGCTGACCGCCGCCGAGGCGGAGGGCGCCAAGCAGGAGCCGCTCATCGCGCGCGGCCGCACCCGCCCGGACCTGGTGGCCACCGGCCCCTACTTCACCGAGGAGGTGCGGCGCGAGCTGGTCGCGCGCTTCGGCCAGGACCAGACCACCATGGGCGGCCTCGTGGTGCGCACCAGCATGGAGCCGGAGCTGCAGGCCGCCACCGAGCGGGCGCTGCGCGAGGGGCTGACCGGCTATGACCGCCGCCGCGGCGGCTGGCGCGGCCCGGTGGCGCAGATCTCCGCCGCGCCCACCGAGTGGATGCCGGCGCTGGAGGCGGTGCAGCGGCCGGGCGGCATGCAGCCGGGCTGGCAGCTCGCCGTGGTGCTGGGCGTCGAGGCGCGGGAAGCGCGGCTGGCCTGGCTGGAGCGCCCCGATGGCCGCGCCCAGGCGCAGCCCCGCCAGGGCACCCTGCCGCTCGACGATGTGGGCTGGGCCCGCCCGGTGCGGGACGGCCGGCTCGGCGCCGCGCCGCGCCGGATGCAGGACGTGCTGAGCCCCGGCGACGTGGTGATGGTGGAGCCTGTTCCCGGCCGCGAGGCGCAGGGCCGCACCCAGGCGCGGCCGGGCCGGCTTTCCCTGCGGCAGATCCCGCAGGTGGAGGGGGCGGTGGTGGCGCTCGACCCCGCCACCGGCCGCGTGCTGGCCATGGCCGGCGGCTACGCCTTCGAGAAGTCCTGGTTCAACCGCGCGACCCAGGCGCTGCGCCAGCCCGGCTCCTCCTTCAAGCCCTTCGTCTACCTGCCGGCGCTGGAGATGGGCATCCCGCCCAACCAGCGCCTGCTGGACGGGCCGATCGAGATCATGACGCCGCAGGGGATGTGGAAGCCCGGCAACTACAGCGGCCAGCCGCGCGGCTGGGTGACCATGCGCACCGCGCTGCAGCAATCGCTCAACCTCGTCACCATCCGGCTGGCGCAGGAGGTGGGGATCGACCGCGTGGCCGAGACGGCGGCGCGCTTCCACGTCATCCCCAACATGCCGCGCGTGCTGTCCATGGCGCTCGGCGCCGGCGAGACGACGGTGATGCGCATGGCCGCCGGCTACGCCTCCTTCGTCAATGGCGGCAAGGAGGTGGTGCCGACGCTGATCGATTCGGTGCAGGACCGCTTCGGCAAGGTGGTGTGGCGCGCCGACACGCGCCGCTGCGAGGGCTGCGACTCGGGCCCCCACGGGGCGCCGCCGCGGCTGGTGGACGAGCGCCGGCAGATCACCGACCCGATCGCCGCCTACCAGATGGTCTCGCTGCTGCAGGGCGTGGTGCAATATGGCACCGGCACCCGCGCGGGCGCCGGGCTGAACCGCCCCGTGGCGGGCAAGACCGGCACCACCAACGACTACCTGGACAACTGGTTCGTGGGCTTCACCCCGGACATCGTGGTGGCGGTGTGGATGGGCTATGACGAGCCGCGCAGCCTGGGCAATGGCGAGACCGGCAGCAGCAACGCCGCGCCCATCTTCCAGGAGGTGGTGTCCGCCGCGCTGAAGGACAGCCCGCCCGTGCCGTTCCGCGCCCCGCCCGGCGTGGCGCTGGTGCGCCTGCGCCTCGACAATGGCCAGACCATCCTGGAGCCCTTCCGCCCCGGCACCGAGGACGCCGCCCGGCCCCCGAGCGGCGACACGGTGATCTCCTCCGAGACGCCCGCGGGCGTCGACAACAGCCTGGGCGGGCTCTACTGAGCCGGCCCGCGGAGGGCGCCCTTTCCGGCGCCTTCCGCCCCGCAGCGCGGCATTCACCAAGACTTGAGCGGGGAAGTTTGATTTTTTTGCTTCGCGTTCTCAATAATAAGGCAGAGTGAGGCGTCTCATAAAACTTAAAATCTGAGGACGCCGAAATGGTCCGCCCTTATATTGCCCCTATCAACAAGATCGTCGGCAGCGCCGGAAACGACCGTATCTCCGGCACCACGCTGAACGACGACATCTATGGTGGTGAAGGTGACGACTGGATCTCCGGAGGCGGAGGCGCCGACTACATCGATGGCGGCCCGGGCTACGACGTCGCCGCCTATGCCGGCGCCGCCGGCCGCTATGCCGTGCAGGCCGTCGGTGGCGTGGTCACCGTGCAGGACCGCAGCAACGGCAATGTCAGCTGGATGGTCAACATCGAGCGCATCGACTTCGACAACGGCCAGGTCGATCTGAGCGGCGTTCCCGGCTTCAACCCGCAGCGCTATGTCGCCTCCAACCCGGACCTGATCCCCGTCTTCGGGATCGATTCCGGCGCCGCCGCCTGGCACTACGTGCAGTATGGCAATGCCGAGGGGCGGGCCACCAACGCCTTCAGCGGCCTCGACTACATCGCCGGCTATGACGACCTGATCGGGGCCCTCGGCGCCGACGCCCAGCAGGGCATCGCGCACTACATCGGCTTCGGCTTCGGCGAGGGGCGCAACCCGGCCGGCTTCAACGGCCTGCAATACATCGCCGGCCATGACGACCTGATCCAGGCCTTCGGCGCGGACCGCTCGGCCGGCGCGACGCACTACATCCAGTATGGCAACGCCGAGGGGCGGCAGCGCGGCGACTTCAACGGGCTGCAATACATCGCCTCGCATGACGACCTGCTCCAGGTCTTCGGCGTGGACTACGATGCGGGCATCTCCCACTTCGTCAATTACGGCTATGCTGAGGGGCGCTCGCGCGACAGCTTCGACGCCGTGACCTACCTCAACAAGTATGCGGATGTGCAGGCGGTCTACGGCGCCGACCTCGATGCCGCCACGGCGCACTATGTCCAGTTCGGCTTCTACGAGGGCCGCAACGACGATCCGCTGATCGGCTGAGGCCGGCGCCCGGCAAGGGCCGGGCAAGGCATCGCGACCACTGGACAGGGTGGGCGGCGGGATAGTATCCCCGCCCACCCCGCAGCCTTGTCCGCCCCGCTGCCCCGCCCCGCCTGGGGCTGGCGGCCTCTCGCCAGGGCGGCCGCGCTGCCCGCGGGTTGTCTGCACGGGCCGCCCGCATGGGCGGCCGGGCGGGCGATGCCGGACCCTGTGCGAGCGAAGGAAGACACGATGCGCGCCGATGCCGAGGCCCTGCGCGGCCAGATCGAGGATTCCATCGCCCTGCTGCGCCGCCACCTGGACTGGGACGTGGCGCTGCGCCGGCTGGACGAGGTGAACGCCCGCGCCGAGGACCCCACCCTGTGGGAGAAGCCCGACGAGGCCCAGGCCGTGATGCGCGAGCGCAACCGCCTGGCCGACCAGATCGAGGGCGTGCGGAAGCTGCAGCAGAACGTCACCGACGCGCTGGAGCTGGTCGAGCTGGCCGAGGCCGAGGGCGATGCCGCCACCGCCGACGCCGCCGTGGCCGACCTCAAGGAATTCGCCGCCGAGGCCAAGCGCCGCGAGATCGAGAGCCTGCTCTCGGGCGAGGCCGACATGCGGGACTGCTTCGTCGAGGTGAATGCCGGCGCCGGCGGCACCGAGGCGCAGGACTGGGCGCAGATGCTGCTGCGCATGTACACGCGCTGGGCCGAGAAGCGCGGGCTGAAGGTGCAGCTCACGGAGGAATCCGAGGGCGAGCAGGCCGGCATCAAGTCCGCCACCATCCAGGTGAGCGGCCCCAACGCCTATGGCTGGCTCAAGACCGAGAGCGGCGTCCACCGCCTGGTGCGCATCAGCCCCTTCGACGCCGCCGCGCGCCGCCAGACCAGCTTCGCCAGCGTCTATGTGTTTCCGGTGATCGACGACAAGATCGAGATCGAGATCAACCCGGCCGACCTCAAGACCGACACCTTCCGCGCCTCCGGCGCCGGCGGGCAGCACGTCAACAAGACCGAATCGGGCGTGCGCTTCACCCACATCCCGACCGGCATCGTCGCCGCCTCCACCCAGGACCGCAGCCAGCACCGCAACCGCGTCATCGCCATGGACATGCTGAAGGCGCGCCTCTACGAGCTGGAGCTGCGCAAGCGGGAAGAGATCAACGCCGCCACCGAGGCCGGCAAGACCGATATCGGCTGGGGCCACCAGATCCGCTCCTATGTGCTCGCGCCCTATCAGCTGGTGAAGGATCTCCGCACCAACGTCGAGAAGGGCAATCCCGAGGCGGTGCTGGACGGCGACCTCGACGACTTCATGGCCGCCGCCCTCGCCTCCCGCGTCGGCGCCACCCGCTCCGAGGCCAGCGCGAACGCGCGCTGAAGCCGTGACGCACCCCGCCTGGAGCGCCGCCCGCGCGGCCCTGCCGCCCTGCTGGCGAAGCGCGATCGGCGCCGAGTTCGACGCGCCGTACATGGCGGCCCTGGCGGAGTTCCTGGCGGCGGAGCGCGCGGCGGGCAAGGCGGTGTTCCCGCCGGAGCCGCTGGTCTTCGCGGCCCTCGCCCGCACGCCGCTGGACGCCATGAAGGCGGTGATCCTCGGCCAGGACCCCTACCACCAGCCCGGCCAGGCCATGGGCCTGTCCTTTTCCGTGCCGCCGGGCGTGCGCGTGCCCCCCTCGCTGCGCAACATCCACAAGGAACTGCACGCCGATCTCGGCGTCCCGGTCCCGGACCATGGCTGCCTGACCCGGTGGGCGGATGGGGGCGTGCTGCTGCTCAACACGAGCCTGACGGTGGAGCGGGGCCGGGCCGGCAGCCACGCCCGGGCCGGCTGGCACGCCTTCACCGACCGGGTCATCCAGGCGGTCAATGCCCGGGAAGCCCCGGTGGCCTTCCTGCTCTGGGGCGGCCATGCGCGCAGGAAGGCGGCCATGCTGGATGCCGGCCGGCACCTGATCCTGGAATCCGACCATCCCTCCCCCCTGGCGGCGGCCCGCGCCGCCACCAGCCCCAGCCCCTTCGCCGGCGCCCGCCCCTTCGGCCGGACCAACGACTTCCTGCGCGCCCGCGGCCGGGCGGAGGTCGACTGGCGCCTGGACTGAGGGGAAAGAAGGCCGGGCCTGGGAAGGAATTTCCCGGACCCCGCCTTTCTTCCGGCTCCTGGCCGCCCTTGCCGGCGGGGCAGGGCGGGGCTGCCATGGCTTTGCCGCTACCAACGCCCGGCAAAAGGCTCTAAGCCCCGGGCGCCATGCCGCTTTTCCCGCGTGATATCCTCGATCGCCTGCCGGAAGCGCGCTGGCCGCGCCTTTGGCTGAGCCTCCTCTGCCTGGCGCTCTGGCTGCCCGGCCTCGCCTCCCTGCCGCCCGGCGACCGCGACGAAAGCCGCTTCGCCCAGGCCAGCCGCCAGATGGTGGAAAGCGGCGACTATGTCCGCATCCGCTTCGGCGAGGAGGAGCGCAACAAGAAGCCCGTGGGCATCCACTGGGCGCAGGCCGCCTCGGTGCGGGCGGTGGAAACGCTCGGCCTCGGCCACCGCGGCGAGATCTGGCCCTACCGTCTGCCCTCGCTGCTCGGCGCGCTGCTGGCGGTGCTGGCCACCTATCACTGGGGCCGCGCGCTGGTGGGGCGGCGCGCCGCCTTCCTGGGCGCCGCCCTGCTGGCCTCCTGCACCGTGCTGGTGGTGGAGACCCACATCGCCAAGACCGATGCCGCGCTGCTCGCCACCGTGGCGGCGGCGATGGGGCTGCTCGGCCGCGCCTATCTGGCGCCCGGCACCTTCACGGCGCGGCAGGCGGCGGGGTTCTGGGCGGTGCTCGGCGTTTCCATCCTGCTCAAGGGCCCGATCGGCCCGATGGTGGCGCTGCTGGCGGGGCTGACCCTGGCGGTGGCCGACCGCGCCGCCGGCTGGCTGCGCGCCCTGCGCCCGCTCTGGGGCGTGCCGCTGATGCTGGGCATGGCGGCGCCCTGGCTGGTGGCCATCGGCATCGCGACCGAGGGGCGCTTCTTCGCCGAGGCGGTGGGGGGCGACATGCTTTCCAAGGTGGGCTCGGGCGAGGAGGCGCATTGGGGGCCGCCGGGCTACTACCTGGCCACCTTCGCGCTCGCCGCCTTTCCCGCCGCTTTCCTGGTGCTGCGCGCGCTGCCCGCCGCCTGGCGGGACCGGATGAGCCCCGGCACGCGTTTCCTGCTTGCCTGGGCGGCGCCCACCTGGCTGCTGTTCGAGGCGGTGGCCACCAAGCTGCCGCACTACACCCTGCCGGCCTTTCCGGCGCTGATGCTGCTGGCCGCCGCCTGGGCGATGGACCCGCTGCGCCGCCCGGCGCCGCGCTGGCTTTCCGGGCTCGGCCTCGGCCTGTTCTGGCTGGTGGCGGCGGCGCTGGGCGTGGCCGCCGCCCTGCTGCCCTGGCTGGCCGACCGCCGTGTGGACCCCGTGGCGCTGCTGGTGCTGCCCGCCGCGCTGCTGCTGGCGGGGGGCGTCACCGCCATGCTGCGGCGCGGCGGGCCGGGCCGGGCGGCGCTGCTCGGCGCCATCCTGGCCGTGCCGGTCTACGGGCTGATCCTGGGCGGCGTGCTGCCGCGGCTGGAGGCGCCCTGGATCGGCCCCCGCCTCGCCGCCCGCCTCGCCGAGGCCGCACCTACCGGGGATGTGCAGGGCGGTTTCGGCGTCGTCGGCTATCATGAGCCGTCGATGGTCTTCGCCACCGGGACGGGGACGGCCTTGCTGCGCGACGGCGCGGCCGGGGCCGCCTTTCTGGGCGCGGAGCCGGGCCGCACCGTCGCCATCGGCGACCGTGACCAGGCCGGCTTCCGTGCGGCGGCCATGCGGGCGGGGCTGAACCTTCGGGAGATCGGATTGGTGGAAGGCTACAACTACACGCGCGGCCGGCGGCTGACGCTGCGCCTGTTCCAGGCGGTGCCATGATCGAGTGGGTGACGCAGACGGTCGGCAGCGCCGGCCCGGCCGGCGTGTTCTTCCTGATGTTCCTGGAGAACCTCTTCCCGCCCATCCCGTCCGAGCTGATCATGCCGCTGGCGGGGTTCGCGGCGGCGGAGGGGGACATGTCGCTGGTGGCGGCCATCCTGGCCGGCACGGCGGGCTCGGTCATCGGCAATGGCGTCTGGTACGAGGTGGCGCGCGGCATCGGCAGCAAGCGCATCCGCCCGCTGGTGGCGCGCTATGGCCGCTGGTTCGGCGTCTCGGGCGAGGACATGGACAAGGCGGAGAACACGCTGCGCCGGCACGGCCCGGTGGCGCTGTTCTTCGGCCGCATGCTGCCCGCCATCCGCACGCTGATCTCGATCCCGGCGGGGCTCGCCTGCATCACCCGCCCGGTCTTCTACCTGTGGACCCTGGTGGGCGGGCTGCTCTGGGTGACGGTACTGGCCGGGGCGGGCTACCTGCTGCGCGACCAGTACCGCAAGGTGGAGGCGGCGATCGAGCCGCTCAGCTATGTGGTGGTGGCTGCCGTGATCGGCCTGTATCTGTGGCATCTCTGGCGCACGAGGCGCACGGCCCGCTGAGGGCCGGAGCCGGAGGCTTGCAGCCCGGACATGCGAAAGGGGGCCACGTGGCCCCCTTTTTTCATGCGCCCGTCAGGCGGCGGTCTTCAGAGCACGCCGAAGATCAGCAGCAGGATGATGATGGGAATGGGAATGCCCAGCAGCCACAACAGGATCGAACGCATCACCTTCTCCTTCGGAACGGGCCTGGCGAGGTGGACCTTCGGGCTTCCCGAAACGCGCACAGAGGATGGACCACATCATGCAGGGAACATCGATGGCGGTTGAACGCGGCGGCGCTGAGCGGGTTTCGGCGCGTGTCGCCCAGGATGGAGCGGCGCCATTTTTGCGACGCGTCTCTGGAACCTCCACCGTGGCGCGGCGTTGACCGGGAGCACGCCCTATGGGGCTGGCGGCGGCCCCGAAAGGGCGAGGCCCCGGCCTCCGCCGCTAGCCCCGGGGCGCCCGAGACGCAACATCCTTCGGAGTTACCAGGCCATGCGCCAGCGCGAGATCATTCCGGCGATCATCATTTCCGCCGCCCTGCTCGGCCTCGCCGCCTGCAGTTCCTCGCCCACCGGCACCGCTCCGGAGCGCGCGGTGGACCGCGCCGCCGGCACCAACGTCTCGGGCGCCTATCCGGCGCAGTCGGACGGCACGCCGGCCAATCCGGCGGGCACCGCCGCCACCCGGGCGCTGGACCGCGCCGCCGGCACCAACACCTCCGGCGCCTATCCGTCGCAGTCGGACGGCACGCGGGTCAACCCGCCCGGCACCTCCGCCACCCGCGCCTATGACCGCGCCACCGATTCCAACACCTCGGGCGCCTATCCGCAGCACGGCCCGCGCCGCTGAGGCGGCATCCGGCCGGCGCCCCGTGGCGCCGCGGATGAGGCGACAGGAAACGAAGGCCGGGGCGGACGCTGTCCGCCCCGGCCTTCCGCATGCGCGGCGAAGGGGCCGCCGCTCCCTTCCCATGTCCTTGTCCGGTGTCCTTGTCCGGACCGCGGCGGGCTGGCGCCGGAAAGCCCGCAACAGAAACCCCGCCGGGCCTGGGCCCGGCGGGGTTTTCCGAGAAGCCCGCCAGGCGGGCAGGCGGGGCGCGCGCCCGGTCAGACCCAGCCGCGTCCGGCCACCAGCGACACCAGGAACAGCACCAGGAAGATGACGAACAGGATCTTGGCGATGCCGCTGGCGGCGGAGGCGACGCCTGTGAAGCCCAGCACGCCGGCGACAAGGGCGATGACGAGGAAGATGAGGGTCCAGTAGAGCATGAGGCGCTGTCCTTCGGATCGAGGGGAGGAGAGGCGTCAGCCCGAAGGAAGCGGGGCCAGGACCATGGCGGGCCGGCGCCGCGCGGAGAGGCCCAAGGGAAGCCCCAAGGGAAGGCCCGGGGCCGGCCCGTTCCGCCAGCGGCCCCGGGGAGGGTGCCTGCAGGGCTGGCGGCCGGCCTCGCGATCCCGCGTCATGTCCGCGATTCCTTCGGTCTGTTCCACGGGGCCCGCCCCGTGGGAGTGCCGAAGCAACGCGGCATTTCGCCGCACGGTTTCAGTCCAGCGGCACGGTGGAGGAGACCGCCTGATAGGTGGCGATGGCGAGCGCCAGCGGCTCGAACGGCTTGCTGATCACGAAGGCCGGCTCCACCTGCTCGGCCGTCAGCAGCCGCTCCGGATAGGCGGTGACGAAGATCACCGGCACCTTCAGCTCCCGCTGGATCCGGTTGACGGCGGTGATGCCGTCGCCCCCCGCGCCGAGATTCACATCGGCCAGGATCAGCCGCGGGCGCTTCTGCTGCGCCAGGCGCACCGCCTGCGCCTCGCTGGCGGCGACCCCCACCACGCGGTGGCCGCAGGCCTCCACGAGCTGGCGCACATCCATGGCGATGATCGGCTCGTCCTCGATGACGAGGATCTCGGTGGCGGCGGCGCGGCGCAGCGCGTCGCGCGCCTCGGCCAGTTCCGTCTCGGCCACGTCGAGCGGCACGCCCACCACCGTGGCGGCGTCCGCCACGGAAAGCTCCTCCAGCGCCGTCAGCAGCAGGAGCTGCCGGTGGCGGGGGGAAAGGCTGGCGCCGCCCCCCGGCGTGGGCGCGGGCGGCGGCGCCAGGCGTGTGACGCCGGCATAGAGCGCCAGCCGCGCGGGGAGCGGCGGCAGGCCGCCGCGCAGGGCCGAGGCGACCAGCCCGTCACCGGCGGTCTGGCTGCCGGTCAGCGCCCGGGCATAGCGGCGGGCGGGCGGCAGGCTCCGCAGAAGCTCGGCTTGGGTTACGGCGTTCATGTGTGGCCCTCGTATCGGTCCTATGGTTCAGGAAGACGGCGCTTGGATGAGAATGGCAAATCAAACTGACCCGATCCGCCACCGGCTGCCCGGCCTGTTGCCGGACCTGCGCGCCTTCGCGCGCTTCCTGGCGCGGGATGCGGCGCTGGCGGACGATCTGGTGCAGGAAGCCATCCTGCGCGGATTGCGGGCGGAAGCCCAGTGGGACCCGGAAACCAGCCTGCGGGCCTGGATGTTCCACATCCTGCGGAACGTCTTCCTGGAGCAGATCCGCCGGCGGGGCACCGAGCGGCGCGCCCTGGAGCGGATGCCCGAGCCCAGCCCGCCGCCGCCGGAGCAGGAGGCGCGCAACGACATGGCGGACCTTTCCCGGGCCCTGCAGCGCCTGCCGCTGCCGCAGCGGGAGGCGCTGATCCTGGTGGGGGCGCATGGCCTCTCGCATGAGGAGGCGGCGGTGGTGTGCGGGGTGCCGGTGGGCACGGTGAAGGCGCGCGTGGCCCGCGCCCGCGCCGCCCTCGCGCGCGGCCTGGAGCCGGTCGCGCAAGAAGCTTGAGGCGGCGCGGCTCCCGGCGCGGCTCCCCCTGGCCACCGGAGGCGGTGGGGTGGGGAAAGAAGGGAAGGGTGGCGGACATCAATGGCTGCGGCATGAAGCGAGCGGGAGCTTGAGCAGTTTCATGTACTATTTGCATATCAGGCATGAAATTTATGCGCCTCTGCGATGCAACCGGCGAACGCGCCCCTGCATTGGTGGGGCATGCAAGACGAGCAAAGCACCATGATGACCGCGATCTCCACCAAAGCCGGCCATGTCGATGCTTCTGTCGGGGCTGCCGCGCAGGGCCCGAGCTTTCATGAGCAGCTTGTGGCCATCCTGCCCCGCCTGCGTGTCCAGGCCGTGTCGATGACGCGCAACCGCGCGGACGCGGACGATCTGGTGCAGGCCGCCGTCAGCAACGCGCTGGCCGCGCAGCACAGCTTCACGCCGGGCACCAATTTCGGCGCCTGGATGTTCCGCATCCTGCGCAACCGCTTCCTGTCCGACATCCGCCGCCGCCGCGACACCTGCGACATGGACAACGCCCCGGCCGAGGCGCTGGCCCGCCCGGCCGCGCAGGAGGACAGCATGGCGCTGCGCGAGCTGCGCCGCCGCCTGGCCGACCTGCCGGCCGACCACCGCACGGCGCTGATGCTGGTGACGGTGCAGGGCATGTCCTACGAGGAAGCCGCGGAGGCGATGAACTGCGCGGTGGGTACCGCCAAGTGCCGCGTGTTCCGCGCCCGCCGCCAGCTCGAGGCCTGGCTGATGGGCGAGCCGCAGCCGGCCAAGCGGGCCGCCCAATCGCAGGCCAAGGCACAGGCGAAGTCTGGCGAAGCCCGGCGCCGCGGTGGTAGCATCCGGAGCGGAAGCGCAGCTGAAACGCGAGTGCTGCATCCGGGAATGTGATGGACGATCGAGCGGACAAGCGCATGTTGGCGGAACCGGCTGCCAAGCCAAACCGCTCGGCCTCGGGGCGTGCCCGGAAGGGCACCTCCGATGCCGCCTTCGATCTTTGGCTGCAGCGGGGCCTGCACGCGATGTATGACGACATCGCCAAGGAACCCATTCCGGAGGAACTGCTTCGCCTGATCGAACAGGACCGGGATCAAAGTCCCAGGAAATGAGGCTTCCGGCGCCCCCGGAAGGGTGGGCGCTGAACAGACTTCTCCGCGGCGTTCGTGGCCGCATGCTCCTGTTGCTGATGGTCGCCAGCGTGCCGGTGGTCGGCATCGCCGGGGCGAATGCCATCCTCAGCTATGAGAGCGAGCTGGCGACCGGCCGCCGGACCGCCAACATCCTGGGCGACGTCGCCGCCGCCCGCCACGGCTCCACCATCGAGAGCCTTCGCCAGACCTTGGCGCGCCTGTCCGAGGACAGCCACGTCCGTGCCGCCTCGCCCGAGGATTGCGGCGCCTTTCTGCGCTCGCTGCTGGCTTTGTACGGGGCGCGCTATTCCAATTTCTGGGTGCTCGACACGGCGGGGCGCCCGCGCTGCAGCGGGCTGCCCCATGCGGGCGCCGAGGATTTCTCCGGCCGTTCCTATTTCCGCAATGCCATGGCGCAGCGGCAATTCGCGCTCGGCAGCTTCATGCGCGGTCCGGTCACCCGCCGGCCCATCATCGTGGGCGCCGTGCCGCTGGTGATGGGGGGCGAGGTCCAGGGCGTGGTGGCGGCCAGCCTGCTGCTGGACTTCTTCGTCCGCAGCGAGGAAGGCAGCCAGGAACGCGCCGCCCGCCGCCTCTGGCTGATCGACCGCGACAGCGCCGCCCTGCCGCTCACCCAGGCCGCCGCGGCGGAGCTGCCCGCCCGCGGGGTGCTGGAAGGGCTGGCCCGCCAGCCCGCCGGCAGCACCACCCTGGAAACCCGCGCCGTGGGCGGGGCCGAGTTCGCCTATGCCAGCACCCGGCTCGACCCTGGCCTGCATCTCCTGGTGGGCCTGCCGATCGGCGAGATCCGCCGCGCCGCCCATGCCGTGCTGCTGCGCCGCGCCGTGGAGCTGGCCGCCTTCCTGTTCGCCTGCCTGGTGGTGATCGTGCTCGGCGCCGACATCGCCATCGCCCGGCCGCTGCGGGCCCTGGCCGAGCGGGTGCGGCGCTGGCGGCCCGGCGCGCCCTTCGGCGGCAAGGCGCTGCGCGGCGAGCCGGACGAGGTGCGCGCGCTGGAGCAGGCCTTCACCGATGCCGCCCAGGCCATCAGCGCCCGCGAGGAGGAGCTGCGCGCCGCGCTGCGCCAGCGCGACCTGCTGATGGCCGAGATCCATCACCGGGTGAAGAACAACCTGCAGATCGTCGCCTCGCTGCTGAACCTGCAGGCCAACCGGCTGCGCGACCCGCGCGCCAGGGCCGAGTTCGTCACGGCGCGGGACCGGGTGCAGGCGCTCGCCACGCTGCACCGGCACCTCTACACCAACCAGACCTTCGAGGTGATCGCGCTGCGCCCCTTCCTGGAGGAGCTGGGCCAGCAGCTCTTCGCCGCGCTGGGCGAGCGGCCGGGGCAGCGCATCAAGCTGGTGGTCGAGGCGGACGAGCTGGAGATCGTCACCGACCAGGCGGTGTCGCTGGCGCTGCTGATCACCGAGACGGTGACCAACGCCATCAAGCACGGCTTCCCCGACGCGCGCAGCGGCACCATCACCGTCTCGGTCCATGCCGAGGGAGAGGAGGTGACGCTGAAGGTGCATGACGACGGCCTCGGCATGCGGCTGGACGAGCAGGAGGGCGGGCAGGGCATCGGCATGACGCTGATCCGCGGCTTCGCGCAGCATCTGGGCGGCGAGATCGAGATCCACGGCGCGGGCGGGACGGAGCTGGTGCTGCGCTTCGCCCTGCGCCGGCGCGAGGCGGAGAGCGAGGCGGGCTGAGCCGCGCAACCCGGCCGGAAGCGCGGCGTTGACGGGGCAATCACGCAAGGAGTTCGATGATGCGCAAGATCCTGGCCACCCTTCTTCCGGCCCTTGTCCTCGCATTGCCGCTGATGGCATGCAGCGAGGGGCCGGGCGAGCGTGCGGGCCGCAGCCTGGATCGCGCCGGCGAGAACATCCGCGACACCATCGACCCGCCGAAGGGCCCCGGTGAGCGCCTGGGCCGCAGCATCGACCGCACCCTCTGAGGGCGGCCGCACCTGAACACGCCTTGACCCGCGCCGCAGGAGAAACGCCATGCCCCGTTATTCCGCCTCCTTCGACACCTCCTCCGTGGAGGAACGCATCGCCGACCTGCGCCGCAAGGTGGACGAGCTGATGCAGGAGCAGGTGAACCCGGCGCTGTCCCGCGTCGGCAGCCGCGCGCAGAGCCTGGCGCACCAGGTGAGCCACACCACCCGCCGCGAGGCGGACCACGCGATGGACCTGGTGCGTGAGCGCCCGGTCGTCACCATCGCGGTGGCGGTGGGCGTGGGTATCCTGATCGCCCGCCTGCTGCGGCGCTGATGCCCATGCGCGCGTTCCGCCTCGTCACCGTCTCCCTGGAAGCGGAGCGCGTGCTGCTGGGCCTTCAGGCCAAACGGATGGCCGTGAAGGTGGCGATGGGCGCGGTGGCCGCCCTGTTCGGCTTTGCCGCCTTCGCCATGGCGCACCTGCTGGTCTGGCTGGCGCTGGAGCCGCATCTCGGGCCGCTCGGGCGGGCCGGCGCCATCCTGGCCGGCGATCTGGTGATCGCGGGCCTCCTCGTAATGCTGGCGCTGCGCGACAATCCCAGCCGCCAGGAGATCGAGGCCCGCATGCTGCGGGACAACGCCATCAGCCAGGCGCGGGCGAGCTTCGGGCTGCTGCCCATGCTGGGCGGCGTGGCGCGCTCGCCGCTTCTGGGGGTGATCATCGGCATGCTGAGCCGCCGGAAGCGCGACTGAACCCTCCCCGCCCGCTTGGGCGGGCGGGCCTCCCCCCGGGAGAAAGGCTATCCCAGCAGGCGGTGCAGCAGCCGGATGAGCGCGCGCCGCTCCTCCGGCGCCAGCGGCGCCAGGAGCTGCTCATTGGCCCGCCGGCCCTGCACCATGGCTTCCGCCAGCACCGTCTCCCCCGCCGGGGCGAGGGAAAGCACCACGGTGCGCCGGTCCAGTGGGTCGCGCGCCACATCCACCAGCCCGCGGTCGCGCAGCCGCGCGACGACGCCCTGGATGGTGGCCGGATCGAGCGCCACGGCGCGGCCCAACGCGTTCTGCGTGGCCCGCCCCAGCTCCCCGAGCTTCAGCAGGGTGGCGAATTGCGTGGAGGTGAGGCCGCCGATCGCGCCCCGGTCCTGGAACAGCGAGGCGTGGCGCTGGTGGGCGCGGCGCAGCAGGTGGCCCACGGATTCGTCGAGGCTGTAGCCGGAGGAGGGTGCCTGGGGGATGATGTCCTGCTCCCGCACCGCATCCAGGAGCAGCGTGATATTCTGGTCCGTGATGGCGCCCATCCTACTCTGCCGCGAAGGTTACGCCACCATCCCGCCACAATTCCGGCGCGTCAACCGAATCGATTGTGCGGTGCCGCGAAGCGGGCAGGGTCAGGGCCGCAGCGCCCGGTAGCCGAAGGCCAGCAGCGTGATCCCGCCCAGGGAGAGCGCGGCCATGCCGGCGCGGTCGGCGTGCCACATCAGCCGCTCGGCCAGAATGGCGGCAAGCTGCCGGTGCCCCTCATGGCCGCGCAGGCGCGCCGCCCTGCCCCCCGCCAGGGTGGAGAGCTGCCGCCAGAGCTGCGTCCCCCGCAGGTCCCGCCGCGGCACCGACAGGGCGAGACCCCACAGGATGAGCCAGAGCGCGGCGGTCAGCAGAGCGCCGCTTTGCAGGGCGAGCAGCGGCGCCTGGGCCAGTCCGGCCATGATGACGACGATGCCCAGCACGAGACCGAGCAGGACCCGCCTGATCGCCTGGTCAGCCAGTGCGCGGAGCGTATCCATCCATGGCCCCCCTTCTCCTCCATGCTGACGCCGGTTGGCCAAAGATTCCAGCCGGTTCTGCGCGCGCGAGTGGCGCTGTCCGCAGGCCGCCGCCCTTCGCGCCGGGGGCAGGGCCAGGCCGGGAAGCCCGCCCCGAGCTCAGGCCGGCATCCAGGCGGTGCCCGCCCTGCCTTTCATATTGGGCGAACAGGGCAGCGCACCAAGTGTTGCAGCGGCAGGGGCGGGAAACACGGCCGGAGCGCCGGGAGCGGGAGATGCAACGCCATTCCCCGCCAGATGGCGCGGCTGTCATGCGGCTCTTTCGCGAACGGAAGGCGGCCATGAGGGCGCTTCCGGACAAGGCCAGGGTTTCCAGCGCGGTGGCGGCCGCGCCGGCATTTCGATCTCGCGCCGCAACATAACTTTTTGGTGAGGACAGGGCCGCCCCCGTTTCCACGATTTCATCGTTGCGATGGCGACGCCACAATCCGCCTGCCGTCACGCTGGGCAGTCTCAGGCCGGGATCTTGGGCTTGAACACCGCAAGCCATGGTGGCGCGGACCATCAACAAAGAAAAACCGGGGCGCCCCGCGGCGCATCCGGCAAGGGCAGGAATGGGTTCGAAGATGCGCTCTGCAACACCCAGAACAGATACGGCGAATCGGCCGATGTCGCGTGAGGAGAAGCGCGTCATCCTGGCCTCGTCGCTTGGAACCGTCTTCGAGTGGTACGATTTCTACCTGTACGGCTCGCTCGCGGTCATCATCGGCGCGAAGTTCTTCAGCCAGTTCCCGGAGGGAACGCGGAACATCTTCGCGCTGCTGGCCTTCGCCGCCGGCTTCCTGGTGCGCCCCTTCGGCGCGTTGGTGTTCGGCCGGTTGGGCGACCTGGTGGGCCGGAAATACACCTTCCTGGTCACCATCCTGATCATGGGTGCCTCGACCTTCATCGTCGGCATCCTGCCCACCTCGGACCAGATCGGCATCACCGCCGCCATCATCCTGATCGTGCTGCGCTGCCTCCAGGGCCTGGCGCTGGGCGGCGAGTATGGCGGCGCGGCCACCTACGTGGCCGAGCACGCGCCGCATGGCCGGCGCGGCTTCTACACCAGCTTCATCCAGCTCACCGCCACGGGCGGCCTGTTCCTGTCGCTGATGGTGATCCTGTTCACCCGCTCGGCCCTCGGCGAGGAGGCCTTCCTCGACTGGGGCTGGCGCATCCCCTTCCTGGTCTCCATCCTGCTGCTCGGCATCTCCGTCTGGATCCGCATGCAACTGCAGGAGAGCCCGGCCTTCAAGAAGATGAAGGAGGAGGGCACCGGCTCCAAGGCGCCGATCTCCGAGGCCTTCGGCCAGTGGAAGAACGCCCGCGTGGCGCTGTTCGCCCTGCTCGGCCTTGTCGCCGGCCAGGCGGTGGTCTGGTACACGGGCCAGTTCTACGCGCTGTTCTTCCTCGGCTCCGTGCTGAAGGTGGATGGCTACACCACCAACATGCTCATCGCCTGGTCGCTGCTGCTGGGCTCGGGCGGCTTCATCCTGTTCGGCTGGCTGTCGGACAAGGTCGGCCGCAAGCCGATCATCCTCGGCGGCTGCCTGATCGCGGCGCTCACCTACTTCCCGCTGTTCAAGCTGATCAGCGCCGAGGCCAACCCGGCGCTGCACGCCGCGCACCAGAACATCACCGTGGTGGTGCAGGCCGACCCGGCCGACTGCTCCTTCCAGTTCAACCCGACCGGCACCGCCCGCTTCACCAACAGCTGCGACATCGCCAAGGCGGCGCTGGCCCGGCTCTCGGTGAACTACACGGTGGAAGCCGCGCCCGCCGGCACCGCCGCCACCGTGCGGATCGGCGATACCGCCATCCCCTCCTCCACGCCCAACTTCGCGCAGGCGGTGGGCACGGCCATCACCGCGGCGGGCTACCCGGCGGCTTCGAACCCGACCGTGGTGAAGATGAACCACCCGTTCGACTTCTTCCGCGAGCAGCCGGCGGTGCTGATCGCCGTACTGACCCTGCTGGTGATCTACGTCACCATGGTCTACGGCCCGATCGCGGCGGCACTGGTCGAGCTGTTCCCGACCCGCATCCGCTACACCTCCATGTCGCTGCCCTACCACATCGGCAATGGCTGGTTCGGCGGCCTGCTGCCCGCCACCTCCTTCGCCATGATCGCGCAGACCGGCGACGTCTATTACGGCCTCTGGTACCCGGTGGTGATCGCCCTCGCCACGGTGGTCATCGGCATCTTCTTCGTGCCCGAGACCAAGGACCGCGACATCTTCGCCGAGGACGAGACCGAGGCGCAGCCAAGCGCGGCGCGGGCGCGGGTCTAGCCGCGCCCGGCCGGCGGCCGCGCTCCGGCGCGGCCGCCCTCCAGCCTGGCCGCTCCCGGTGCCGGAGCCCGCTCCCTGGCGGGAGGGCTCCGGCTTCCGCCCCTCCCGGGCGCAGAGAGGGGCGGCCCCCTTTCCGCCGCGCCGGGGCGCATTCCCCGGCCGGTCCGGCGCTCCGCGACGCGGCGCCCGTTTCCACAAGAAGAACCATCGGGAGGCTTTCCATGCCGGATGGCTATGACGCCACCTATGCCCGCTGGCGCCAGGACCCGGAGGGCTACTGGCTCCAGGCCGCCGGCGGCATCGACTGGTCCGCGCCGCCCGCCCGCGCCTTCGACCCCGGCCAGGGCGTCTATGGCCGCTGGTTCCCGGATGCGCGGCTGAACATCTGCCACAACGCCATCGACCGCCACGTCGCCGCCGGGCGCGGCGGCCAGCCGGCGCTGATCTGGGACAGCCCGCTGGCCGGCGCGAAATCCCGCCTCACCTATGCCGAGCTGCTGGACCGCACGGCGCGGCTGGCCGGCGCCATGGCCGCGCGCGGCGTCGGCGCGGGGGACCGGGTGGTGATCTACATGCCCATGGTGCCGGAGGCCGCCATCGCCATGCTGGCCTGCGCGCGGCTGGGGGCGGTGCATTCCGTGGTGTTCGGCGGCTTCGCGGCGGCGGAGCTGGCGGCGCGCATCACCGATGCCGAGCCGAGGCTGGTGCTGTCCGCCTCCTGCGGCATCGAGCCGGGGCGGGTGGTGAAGTACAAGCCGCTGCTGGACGCGGCGCTGGCGCTCTCGCCGCACCGCGTCGGCGCCTGCCTCGTCCTGCAGCGCGAGACCTGGCGCTGCGAGCTGGAGCCGGGGCGGGGCGAGGACATGGAGGCGGCCATGGCCGCCGCCGCGCCGCACCCCTGCGTCGAGGTGGCGGCCACCGACCCGCTCTACATCCTCTACACCAGCGGCACGACGGGAAAGCCCAAGGGCATCCTGCGCGACTGCGGCGGCTACGCGGTGGCGCTGCACCATTCCATAGGCCTGCTCTACGGGCTCGGGGCGGGCGACGTGTCCTGGACGGCCAGCGACGTGGGCTGGGTGGTGGGCCATTCCTACATCGTCTACGGGCCGCTGCTGGCGGGCTGCACCTCCGTCATCTACGAGGGCAAGCCGGTGGGGACGCCCGATGCCGGCGCCTTCTGGCGCGTCTGCGCCGAGCATGGGGTGAAGGTGCTGTTCACCGCCCCCACCGCGCTGCGCGCCATCAAGAAGGAGGACCCGGAGGGCAGGCTGCTGGCGGGGCACGACCTTTCGAAGCTGGAGGCGCTGTTCCTGGCCGGCGAGCGCTGCGACCCGGACACGGCGCTCTGGGCCGAGCGGCTGCTGCGCCGCCCCGTGGTGGACCATTGGTGGCAGACCGAGACGGGCTGGTGCATCACCGGCAATTTCCGCGGCGCCGGGCTGTTCCCGATGCGCGCCGGGTCGGGCGGCAAGCCGGCGCCGGGCTATGTGGTGGAGGCGCTGGACGAGGGCGGAAAGCCCGTGCCGCCGGGGCGGATCGGCAGCCTGGCCATCCGCCTGCCGCTGCCGCCCGCCTGCCTGCCCGGCCTCTACCGGGCCGAGGCGCGCTTCCGCGAGGCCTATCTCGAAACCTTCCCCGGCCACTACAACACGGGCGATGCCGGCATGGTGGACGAGGATGGCTATGTCTGGGTGATGTCCCGCACGGACGACATCATCAACGTCGCCGGCCACCGCCTCTCGACGGGCGCCATGGAGGAGGTGCTGGCTTCCCACCCCGATGTGGCGGAATGCGCGGTGGTGGGGGTGCGGGACAGCCTGAAGGGCCAGGCGCCGCTCGGCCTCGTCGTGCTGAAGGCCGGCGTGGACAAGGCCGAGGCGGTGCTGGCGCGCGAGCTGGTGGCGCTGGTGCGGGAGCGGATCGGGCCTGTCGCCGCCTTCAAGGAGGCGCGGGTGGTGGCCCGCCTGCCCAAGACCCGCAGCGGCAAGATCCTGCGCGCCACGCTGCGCAAGCTGGCCGATGGCGACGAGTTCGCCGTGCCGCCCACCATCGACGACCCGGCGATCCTGGAGGAGATCGGCGCGGTGCTGAAGGAGGCGCGGCCCGTGGCCTGAGGCGGCGGGGGAGGGGCAGCGCCCCCGCCCTCAGCCCTTCAGCGCCGCCAGGGCGCGGGTGAAGGCGCGCCAGTCATCCTTGCGGGTGGCGGCGCGGGCGCTGCCATCCTCCAGCTTGGCGTAGAGGGTCAGCACGCCCTTGGCCCAGAGGCCGTCGAACAGCCGCTCGTCGGAGAAGGCGAGCTCGGTGGTGCGCTCGAACACGGCGGCCTTGACGCGCGGCTGCACCTTGAGCAGCCACCACGCCATGCCCGCCGCCAGCACCGCCGCGCCCACATGGACGTTCTGCGTCAGCCAGGCGGCGAGCGAGCAGGCGAGCAGGATGCCCACCGGCCAGGCCAGCGTCTCCACCGGGCGGTAGGCCGGCGAGCCGGCCACGTTCATCTTGCGGACATGGACGCCGAGCTGGACCTTGTCCTGGCGGACCAGCTCTTTCAGCGTCTCGAACTCGTTCATGGCGTGGCGGCTCTTTCCCCGGCCGCCGCCTCCAGGGGGAAGGCGGCGCGCATCAGCGCGCGGGTATAGTCGGCCCGCGGCGACTGCAACACCGCCGCGGCCTCGCCTTCCTCCACCACCTGCCCGCCCTTCAGCACCATGATGCGGTGGGCCACCGCCCGCACCACGCGCAGGTCGTGGCTGATGAACAGATAGGCCAGCCGGTGCCGCGCCTGCAGGCCGCGCAGCAGCTCCACCACCTGGGCCTGCACCGAGACGTCGAGCGCGCTGGTGGGCTCGTCCAGCACCAGCAGGCGCGGCTTCAGCACCAGGGCGCGGGCGATGGCGATGCGCTGCCGCTGCCCGCCCGAGAACTCGTGCGGGTAGCGCTCGGCCGTGGCGGGATCGAGCTGCACCTCCTCCAGCGCCTGGGTGACGCGGGCGCGGCGCCCGGCGGCATCGAGGCCCGGCTCGTGCACGGCGAGCCCCTCGCCCACGATGTCGGCCACGCTCATGCGGGGGGAAAGGGCGCCGAACGGGTCCTGGAACACCACCTGCATCCGCGCCCGCAGCGGCCGCAGCGCGGCGCGGGACAGGCCGTGGATGGGGCGGCCCTCGAAGCGCACCTGGCCCTCGCTCCCTTCCAGCTGCAGCAGCGCCAGGCCCAGCGTGGTCTTGCCGCTGCCGCTCTCGCCCACCAGCCCCAGCGTCTCGCCTTCCCGCAGCGACAGCGAGACGCCGTCCACCGCGCGCACCGCCCCCACCTGCCGGCGCAGCAGGCCCCGGCGGATGGGGAAGTGCACCTTCACCTCCTCGGCCCGCAGCAGCTCCGGCGCATCGGGCGGCACGGGGGCGGGGCGGCCGCGCGGCTCGGTGGCCAGCAGCAGCCGGGTATAGTCGTGCTGCGGCGCGCCCAGCACGCGGGCGGCGGGGCCCTGCTCCACCACCCGGCCCTGCCGCATCACCACCACCGCGTCGGCGTGCTGGCGGACGATGGTGAGGTCGTGGGTGATCAGCAGCATGGCCATGGACAGGCGCTGCTTCAGCTCGGCCAGCAGCTCCAGGATCTGCGCCTGGATGGTGACGTCGAGCGCGGTCGTGGGCTCGTCGGCGATCAGCAGCTTCGGGTCGTTGGCGAGGGCGGCTGCGATCATCACGCGCTGGCGCTGCCCGCCCGAGAGCTGGTGCGGGTAGGCGTCCAGCCGGTCCCGCGCATTGGGCAGGCCGGCGCGCTCCAGCAGCGCCACCACCCGCTCGCGCAGCGCGGCGCCGCGCAGGGGCTGGTGCAGCCGCACCGCCTCGGCCACCTGGCGGCCGACGCTGTGCAGCGGGTTCAGGCTGGTCATCGGCTCCTGGAACACCATGCCGGCGGTGCCGCCGCGCAGCCGCCGGAGCTGCTCCGGCCCCGCCTCCAGCACCCGGGTGCCGTCCAGCGTGACGCGCCCGGCCACGGTGGCGGAGGGCGGCAGCAGCCGCAGGCAGGCCAGCGCGCTGACGCTCTTGCCGCTGCCGCTTTCCCCCACCAGCGCCACGGTCTGGCCCTGCGGCACCTCGAAGGAGACGTTGCGCACCACCTCCCGCCCGCGGAAGGAGATGCCGAGGCCCTCGACCTTGAGCAGCGGCGGCGGCGGGGTGGGGGGGCTCATCGCTCGCCTCCGGGCAGCTTGCGGGGATCGAAGGCGTCGCGCACCGCCTCGCCCACGAAGATCAGCAGGGTCAGCACGCCGCCCAGCACGCAGAAGGCGGTGATGCCGAGCCAGGGCGCCTGGAGGTTGTTCTTGCCCTGGCTGACCAGCTCGCCGAGCGAGGGCGAGCCGGGCGGCAGGCCGAAGCCCAGGAAGTCCAGGCTGGCCAGGATGGTGACCGAGCCGGACAGCAGGAAGGGCAGGAAGGTCAGCGTCGCCACCATGGCGTTGGGCAGGATGTGGCGCGTCATCACCCGCGTGTCCGACACGCCGAGCGCCTTGGCGGCCCGCACATAGTCGAGGTTGCGGCCGCGCAGGAACTCGGCCCGCACCACGCCGGTGAGCGACATCCAGGAGAACAGCAGCAGGAAGACGAGCAGCGTCCAGAAGCCCGGCTCGATGACGCTGGCCAGGATGATCAGCAGGAAGAGCTGCGGCATGCCGGACCAGATCTCGATGAAGCGCTGGAAGCCGAGATCGACCCAGCCCCCGTAATAGCCCTGCACCGCCCCCGCCGCGATGCCGATGACCGAGGAGGCCAGGGTGAGCGCGAAGCCGAACAGCACCGAGATGCGGAAGCCGTAGATGACGCGCGCCAGCACGTCCCGCGCCTGGTCGTCCGTGCCGAGGAGGTTCTGCCAGGAGGGGGGCGAGGGGGCGGGCTGGCCGAGGTCGCGGATGATGGTGTCGTGCCGGTAGGGGATGGGCGGCCAGAGCATCCAGCCGCCCTGCGCCGCGACCTCCTCCGCCAAGGCGGGATCGCGCCAGATGGCGGCGGTGGGGAAGCCGCCCTCGATGACGTCGCTTTCCGCGTATTCCACCGCCACGGGGAAGAACCACCTCTCCCCCACCTTGGCCAGCAGCGGGCGGTCATTGGCCACCAGCTCGGCGCCGAGGGTGACGAGGAACAGCAGCGCGAAGATCCAGAGCGACCACCAGCCGCGCCGGTTAGCGCGGAAATTGGCCAGCCGGCGCCGGGTGATGGGGGAAAGGCTCATCGGCGCGCCTCGAAGTCGATGCGCGGGTCGATCAGCGTGTAGGTGAGGTCGCCCACGATCTGCATGACCAGCCCGAGCAGGGTGAAGATGTAGAGGGTGCCGAACATCACCGGGTAGTCGCGCCGGATGGCGGCCTCGAAGCCGAGCAGCCCGAGGCCGTCGAGCGAGAAGACGATCTCGACCAGCAGCGCGCCGGTGAACAGGATGCCGATGAAGGCCGCCGGGAAGCCCGCGATGATCAGCAGCATGGCGTTGCGGAACACATGGCCGTAGAGCACCCGCCCCTCGCCCGCCCCCTTGGCGCGGGCGGTGACGACGTACTGCTTGTTGATCTCCTCCAGGAAGGAGTTCTTGGTCAGCATGGTCAGCCCCGCGAAGCCGCCGATCACCAGCGCCAGCGTCGGCAGCGCCATGTGCCAGGCATAGTCGGCCGCGCGCTGCCAGAAGGGCCAGTCGGCGCTGCCGGAGGAGGCGAGGCCGCGCAGCGGGAAGATCTGCAGGAAGGAGCCGCCGGCGAACAGCACCACCAGCAGGATGGCGAACAGGAAGCCCGGCACCGCGTAGCCCACCAGCACCACGCCCGATGTCCAGGCATCGAAGCGCGTGCCGTCGCGCACCGCCTTGCGGATGCCGAGCGGGATGGAGACGAGATAGATGATCAGCGTGGACCACAGGCCGAGGCTGACGGAAACGGGCAGCTTCTCCCACAGCAGGTCCACCACCTTGCGGCCGCGGAACAGGCTCTCGCCGAAGTCGAAGGTCAGGTAGCCCTTCATCATGGCGAGGAAGCGCTCGTGCGCCGGCTTGTCGAAGCCGAAGAGCCGCTCGATCTCGGCCACCACCGCCGGGTCCATGCCGCGCGCGCCGCGATAGGTGCCGGAGGGGGCGTCGCCGCCCTGCGCCTGGGCGGGCGGCCCGCGCAGCTCGCCCTGCCCCTCGCCGGTGACGCGGCCGAGGACGCTGGCATTGTCGCCGCGCAGCTCGGCCAGCATCTGCTCCACCGGCCCGCCGGGCGCGAACTGCACGACGACGAAGTTGATCAGGATGATGCCGAACAGCGTCGGCACCAGCAGCGCCAGGCGGCGCAGCAGATAGGCTCCCATGTCTCGGTCAGGCGGCCGGGGGCAGCGGGGGAGGGGGAGTGCCGCGCCCGGGGCGCGAACAGGCGGTGAGAGGGTCTTGCGCGCGCATCATGTCCCCGTGATCCCTTTCCGGCCCCGAGCGGAAGGCCAGGGCCGGCAGCTGGAAGAAAGCCGCGGGGGGCGTGCCGCTCCCCCCGCCCGCTGGCCTCAGTTCGCCACGTTCCGGTCCGCCGGGAGGGCGCGGTCCTTTGCCGGCTCCACCCACCAGGACTGGAGGTCGAGCGCGTAGCGCGGGTTGCGCTCCGGCCGCCCGAACTTGTCCCACCACGCCACGCGGAAGCTGCGGCTGTGCCAGTGGGGGATGACGTAGTGGCCCCAGAGCAGCACCCGGTCGAGCGCGCGGGTGCGGTCGATCAGCGCCTGCCGGTCGGGCGCGGCGATGACCAGCTCCACCAGCGCGTCGATGATCGGGTCGGCGATGCCGAGGGTGTTGCGGCTGCCCTGCTCGCGCGCCTTCTCCGAGCCCCAGAAGTCGCGCTGCTCGTTGCCGGGGGACAGGCTCTGGCCGAACAGCTCCACCGTCATGTCGTAGTCGAAGGCGTCCATCCGCACCTGGTACTGGGCGGGATCGACCGTGCGCACGCGGGCCTCGATGCCGAGGCGCTGCAGCGCCTGGATGTAGGGCAGGGCGACGCGTTCGAAGGTGGCGCTGTTGAGCAGGATCTCGAAGCTGAAGGGCTCGCCCTTGTCGTTGACGAGGCGGCGCTCCCTCACCGTCCACCCCGCCTCGCGCAGCAGGCCGAGAGCGCGGCGGGCATTCTCGCGGTTGTTGTTGCTGCCATCCGAGGCGGGGACGCGGAACTCGGTGGTGAACACCTCCTCCGGCAGCCGGCCGCGGAAGGCGGAGAGCACCATCAGCTCGCCCTCGGAGGGCAGGCCGGTGGCGGCCAGCTCGGAGTTGGAGAAGTAGGAGGTGGTGCGCGTGTAGCTGCCATAGAACAGGTTGGCGTTCATCCATTCGAAGTCGAACACCAGCCCCAGCGCCTCGCGCACCCGGCGGTCCTGGAAGATCGGCCGGCGCAGGTTCATGGCGAAGCCCTGCATGCCGGTGGGCAGCTCGTGGCGGATCTCCTCGCGCTTCACCAGGCCGCGCCGCGCGGCGGGGAAGTCGTAGCCGGTGGCCCATTCCTTGGCGACGTTCTCCACCCGCAGGTCGATCTGCCCGGCCTTGAAGGCCTCCAGCGCCACGGTGGCGTCGCGGAAATAGTCGTAGCGCATCACGTCGAGGTTCTGGGTGCCGCGGCGGGTGGGCAGGTCGCGCCCCCAGTAATCGGCCACGCGGCGATAGGTGACGCTGCGCCCGGGCTCGAAGCCCTCGATCCGGTAGGGGCCGGAGCCGAGCGGCACGGTCAGGCCGGGCTGGGTGAAGTCCCGCCCTTCCCACCAGTGGCGCGGCAGCACCGGCATCTGGCCCAGGATCTGCGACAGCTCGCGGTTGTCGGCATTGCCGAAGCGGAAGGCGGCGCGGCGCGCATCCTCCGCCACCACCTCGGCCACGTCGCCCCAATAGGCGCGGAAGAAGGGGCGGCCGTGCTGGCGCAGCGTGTTGAAGGTCCACACAACGTCCTGCGCGGTGACGGGCTGCCCGTCATGCCAGCGCGCCGCCTCGTTCAGCACGAAGGTGACGCCGCGGCCGTCGCGCGGCAGCTCCACCCATTGCGCCAGATGGGCGTATTCGGTGCTGGCCTCGTCCGGGCTCGGCATCATCAGCGTGTCGTAGATCTGGCCGATGCCGGCGGCCGGGGCGCCGCGCAGGATGTAGGGGTTGAAGCTGTCGAAGCTGCCGAGGGCGGTCAGCGTCATGCGCCCGCCCTTGGGCGCCGCCGGGTTCACCCAGGGCCAGTGGGTGAAGTCCGCGGCGAGCGCCGGCTCCCCCAGCAGGGACAGGGCATGGGCGCGGCGCGGCGGCTGTGGCGTCCCGTCGGCTCCTGGAGCGGCCGTTCCGGGCGCGGGCATCGCTGCGGCACCGGCGCCCTGCTGGGCCCAGGCGCGGGAAAGGAGGGGCCCCGTGGCGAGGGCGAGGCCGGATGCGATCAGATGGCGGCGGCGCATGGGCCGTAGGATGGGCGTTCGGCCGCGCCAGGACAACTGCCGTGTGCCGCGGCTTGCGTTTTGCAACAGTGTTCCCGCGTGTTCCCGCGTGTTCCCGCCTCCGTCCCGCGGGAAATCCATGGCGGCCGGGGATCTCCCGACATTCCCTGTCAATAAAATGGCGCCTACAAATTCAACCTCGGGGTTCCAGAAGAGGGAAGGCTTGCCCGATGGCCGTCGTTCAGTCCGGCGAAATGTTCTCCATGAGCTTCGATGCCAGCAACATCGGCAGCTGGGCCTGGCTGTGGCCGACCAGCGCGCGGCCGGACTATTTCGCCGGCGACTACCGTTTCCTCGGGCAGTCCGGCAGCCGCACCGAGTTCTTCGGCCACGGCATCACCTACACGGCGGAAGGCCTCCCGGCCGGCGGAACCGTGACCGGCTATCGCGAGACCCAGAACGGCATCCTGAGCGTCGAGGTCACGGGCCTGTCCGTCCCGGTCCAGCAGCTGAACAACTGGACGGCCCGCAACGCCTCCACGGAGGCGATGCAGGCGCTCCTGGCGGGCGGCGACCACATCAGCGGCTCGCCCCACGCGGATATGCTGCTGGGCCATGGCGGGGACGACACGATCCTGGGCCGGGCGGGGGACGACCGGATCCGCGGCGGCGCGGGCCGGGACCTGATCGACGGCGGCGCGGGATGGGACACCGCCATCTATTCCGGCGCCTCGCAGGACTACAAGGTGGTGGTGGCCTATGGCGCGGTGGGCGTGATTCCCCTCCAGCCCGCCGCCCGGCAGCAGGACGGAACAGACAGGCTGTTCTCCGTCGAGCGCCTCGGCTTCTCCGGAGGGTGGGAGCTGAAGGAGGTCGGGGCCGTCAATTTCAGGCCGCTCGACTACATCGCCTCCCATGCCGACCTGTCGCGGGCCCTGGGCACGGACGCCTCCGCCGGCTTCGATCATTACCTCCGGCATGGCTGGGATGAAGGGCGAGGCGTCAGCTTCACCCCCTTCGCCTACCTGGCCAGCCACCGGGATCTGGCGCTGGCCTTCGGCGCGGACCCCGACGCGGCGGCGCGGCACTACATCCAGTTCGGCCGGGGCGAGGGTCGGGAGACGTGGTTCCGCAGCCTGGACTACATCGCCTCCCACCAGGACCTGACCCAGGCCTTCGGGGCGGATGCCGAGGCCGGAGCGCGCCACTACCTCCAGTGGGGTGCCGCGGAAGGCCGCCAGATCAGCTTCAGGGGACTCGAATACATCGCCTCGCATGACGACCTGATGCAGGCCTTCGGGGCGAACGGCGCGGCGGCGGCGCAGCATCTGCTCAGCCACGGGCACCGGGAAGGCCGCGCGGTCACCTTCAGCGGGCTGGACTACATCGCCTCCCATCGCGATCTGATCGCCGCCCTCGGCGCCGACGCGGAGGCCGGTGCCGCGCACTACATCCGCCACGGGCGCGCGGAAGGGCGGCGGGCCGATGATTTCGACGCCCTCGCCTACCTGGCCAAATACGCGGACGTGGCCAATGCGGTGGGGTGGGATGTGGAAGGGGCGGCCCGCCACTTCATCCTGTATGGCGCCGCCGAGCAGCGCACGGACGATCTGATCGGCTGATGCCGGCGGCGCAAGCAGGAAGGGCCCGCCTGCCCTTCCTCGCCCGCCATCGCCTCAGCCGAGCAGCCGCACCGCCTCGTCCAGCAGGGCGGGGTCGCCCAGCGCCAGGGCCTGGCCCGGGCCGTCCAGCCGCAGGGGCTGCCCGGCCCAGTCCGTCATGCTGCCGCCGGCGGCCTCGATGACCGGCTGCAGCGCCACCCAGTCCCAGGGCTTGAGGTCGGATTCGGCGATGACGTCGATCAGCCCGAGCGCCAGCAGGCCATAGGCGTAGCAGTCGCCGCCATAGGTGACGCGGCGCGCGGCGGCGCGCAGCCGGGCGAAGCGCGGCGCCTCAGCGGGGGCGAACATGTCCGGGCTGGTGACGGAAAGCTCCGCCCCGGACAGCGCAGCGCAGCGCCGCGTGCGGGGGGTGCCGCCCATCGGGCCGCGGAACATCACGGGCTGGCCGGCCACGCCGATCCAGCGCTCGCCGGTGGCGGGCTGGTCGATCAGCCCGAGCACGGGGCGGCCGCGGCGCATCAGCCCGATCAGGCTGCCGAAGATGGGCCGGCCGGTGACAAAGGCGCGGGTGCCGTCGATCGGGTCGATCACCCAGACCCATTCGGCATCCGCCCGCTCGGCGCCGTATTCCTCGCCGATCAGCCCGTGATCGGGGAAGCGCGCGGCCAGCAGGGCGCGGATGCGCCGCTCGGCGGCCTTGTCGGCCTCGGTGACGGGGCTGGCATCGCCCTTGGCCTCGACCAGCAGGGCGGAACGGAAAAGGGGGCGGATGACCGCCCCCGCCGCGTCGGCGGCCGCCTCGGCCGCCGCGATCATCTCCCGCATCAGGGCAGCGGCTGGGGGTTGGCGTCCAGCGTGCGGAGATAGGCGATGACGTCGGCCCGCTGCTTCACGTCCCGGATGCCGGCGAAGGCCATGCGGGTGCCGCGCACGGCGCGCGCCGGGGCGGCCAGGAACTCGTTCAGCGCCGCGTAGTCCCAGGCCTTGTCGGACAGCGCCTTCATGGCCGGCGAATAGTTGAAGCTGTCCAGATGCGCGTGGTGGTTGCCGACCACGCCATAGAGGTTCGGCCCCACCTTGTTGGCGCCGCCCTGGTCGAAGCTGTGGCAGGAGGCGCAGAGCCGGCCGGCCAGCTGCTGCCCGGCCTGGGGGTTCGCGGCGGCCAGCAGGGGCGTCACGTCCTCGACCTGCGGGGCGGCGGGGGCGGCCGTGGCGCCCGGCTCCGGCGCGCCCTCGATGGCGATGGCCACCTTGTCGAGACGCTTCGGGTGCACGACCACATCACCCACCACGCCGGCCACCATGAAGGCGATCCCGGCGGTAAGGACGGCCGCGAACGCCTTGTTGACCTCCAAGCTCATGCTGCCGATCCATCCATCGAGAAGTGCGAAGCGACTCGCTCAGGCGATGCCCCGGCCGGTTTGCGCAGGAACCGGGGCTCGACTAGAAGCGCCCGGACCATAGTGGCAGAGAGCGGGCGCTTCAACCCGTAGCCCCGTGCCGATGCGACGCCGGGCCCCCGGCCGCCGCCGTCGCCACGCCGAGGACGGATCGAGAAGAACGAGATGAGTGGTGTGATCGCCTTCCAGGGCATGCCCGGCGCCTATTCGGACCTTGCCTGCCGCAGCGCCTATCCCGGCTGGACCACCCTGCCATGCCCCAGCTTCGAGGCCGCCATGGAGGCGGTGCGCGAGGGCCGGGCGGGGCTCGCCATGCTGCCCTGCGAGAACTCGCTCGCGGGGCGGGTGCCCGACATCCACCGCCTGCTGCCCGATTCCGGCCTGTTCGTGGTGGGCGAGCACTACCAGCGCGTGGAGCACTGCCTGCTGGCGCACAGGGGCGCCACGCTGGAAGGGCTGAGGCGCGCCCACAGCCACCCCGTGGCGCTCGGCCAGGTGCTGAAGCTGCTGCGCGAGATGCGGCTGGAGCCGGTGATCGAGGCCGACACCGCCGGCGCCGCCAAGCTGCTGGCCGAGAAGCCCAGCCTGGAGGACGCGGCCATCGCCTCCTCGCTCGCCGGCGAGATCTACGGGCTCGAGATCCTGAAGCGCAACGTCGAGGACGCGGCGCACAACACCACCCGCTTCTACGTCATGGCCCGCCAGCCGGCGCCGCCGGCGGTGGACGCGGCCAACACCGTCACCACCTTCGTCTTCCGGGTGCGCAACATCCCGGCGGCGCTCTACAAGGCGCTGGGCGGCTTCGCCACCAACGGCGTGAACATGACCAAGCTGGAGAGCTACATGCTCGACGGCCACTTCACCGCCACCCAGTTCCTGTGCGACGTCGACGGCCATCCGGACCATCCGGGGCTGAAGCGCGCGCTGGAGGAGCTGGACTTCTTCTCGCGCGAGATGCGGGTGCTGGGCTCCTACCCCGCGCATCCCTACCGGCTGGGGCAGGCGGCGCAGGCCGATTGAGGAGAAGGCCGGGGGTAGAGGCCCCCGGCCCTTGTTCCTGCCTTCGCCGCGTCAGGCGGGCTCCTTCTCGCGCTCGGCCATCATCGCCCGGAAGGCGGGGCGGGACTGGCAGGCGGCGATCCAGGACGCCACGGCGGGGAACTCCGCGAACAGCTCGCCGGCCGGCTGCGCGTAGCGCAGCACCTCGGCCACGTTCAGGTCGGCCACCGTGAAGCGGCCGCCCACCAGATGGCCGCCACCCTCCCGCAGCGCCTTCTCCAGCGCCGCGAAGGGGCGGCGCAGCGCGGCCACGGCGGCGGCGGCGCGCGCCGCGTCGTGCTTGGGCGAGGCGGGGGGCAGGTGCGTCAGCACCGCCAGCGCGTTCTCCTCCGCATGGGTCGCGGCCCAGAGCGTCCACATGGTCATCAGCGCCTCTTCCCGCAGGTCGCGCGGGGCCAGCGGGCCGCCATGCTTGCGCGCCAGGTACAGGGTGATGGCCAGCGACTCGTGCAGCACGAAGCCGTCATCGTCGATCGACGGCACCTGGCCGTTCGGGTTGACCGCGAGGAAGGCAGGGGAGGCGGTGTTCAGCGGCGCGTCCGGCGCCGCCGCGTCCGGCAGGCGGTAGGACTGGATGACGGGCACCTGCTCATGGTCCAGCCCCAGCTCGCGCGCCAGCCAGAGCGGGCGCGTCGCCCGCGACCGCGCCACGCCGTAGATCCTCAACGCCATGCCCGTTTCCTCCGGAAAGGCGGGCAGCCTGCGCCAGCCGCGCGGCCCCGGCAATGCTTCCTCTTGTCCGCGGGCGCGGGGCTGGGCCACACAGGCAGCCCCGGGCGGCCAGAACCCCGCCCCGCCAACCGGCGCGCCCGAGCAGGAGAACAGCAGAGTGGCCGACATCGTCATCGAGATCGGAGGAGAGACCTTCCGCGCCAGCTTCGAGGAGGCGGCCGCGCCCCGGACCGTCGCCCGCTTCCGGCAGCTCCTGCCCTACCAGGACCGCATCATCCATGTCCGCTGGTCCGGCGAGGCGTGCTGGATCCCGATGGGCGAGCGCGACCTGTCGATCGGCTACGAGAACGCCACCTCCTATCCGGCGCCGGGGCAGGTCATCGTCCATCCGGGCCATATCAGCGGCGTGTCGGAAACCGAGATCCTGGTGGCCTATGGCCCCTGCTGCTTCGCCAGCAAGGCGGGCCAGCTCGCCGGCAACCACTTCCTGACCATCCACCAGGATCTCGACCGGCTGGCCAGGGTCTGCCGCTCCGTGCTGTGGGACGGCAACAAGCCCATCACCTTCCGCGCGGCCTGACCGACGTGGCGGGCGGGGGCCGGGAAGCGGCTCCCGCCAGGGCCCGGGCCTGGACTGGCTTCCGCCCGCATCCCATGGGTTTCATCCCCTGGTAACCCGATACTCATCCGGCCGTCATCCCGGGCCCCTATGGCGGGCCGCGAGAAGCGCCGGGCCGCGCTGGCTCCGCCCGGCAGGGCGGGCCGTTGCCGCCATCCTGGCCTTCCGCGCCACGACGCCGCATTGAGAGGAAGCCGGGAACCATGGTCAGTTTCGCCACGCTGGACGGCCAGCCGCCGATCGTCATCGCCCATCGCGGCGCCAGCGGGTACCGTCCCGAGCACACGCTGGAAGCCTACCGCCTGGCCATCGAGATGGGCGTGAGCGTGATCGAGCCCGATCTCGTCTCCACCCGGGACGGCGTGCTGGTGGCCCGCCACGAGCACACCCTGTCCGACACCACCAACGTCGCCGAGCTGCCGGAATTCGCCGGCCGCCGCGCCACCAAGCTGATCGGCGGCCGCGAGGTCACCGACTGGTTCACCGAGGACTTCACCCTGGCCGAGCTGAAGACGCTGCGCGCCAAGGAAAGGCTGGGTGAGGCCCGGCCCGAGAGCGCGTCCTTCGATGGCCGGTTCGAGATCCCCACGCTGGAGGAGATCGTCGCTCTGGTTCGCCAGGTGGAGGCGGAGACGGGGCGCAAGATCGCCATTGCGCCCGAGACCAAGAGCCCCTCCTTCTTCGAATCCATCGGCCTCGACACCAGCGCCATGCTGGTGGAGCAGCTGGTGGCGCTCGGCTTCACCGACCCGGCGCGCGTCTTCATCCAGTCCTTCGAGAGCGGCAACCTGATCCGCCTGCATGACGAGATCATGCCGGGCGCGGGGGTGGACCTGCCGCTGGTGCAGCTCGGCAACGCCTACACGCCGGAGGCGCTGGCCGAGATCGCGCGCTATGCCGACATCGTGGGCCCGAGCAAGGACGCCATCCTGCTGCGCGCCCCCGTCGCGCCGGTGGACGCCGATGGCGATGGCGTGGCGCAGATCGCCCGCCAGCTCACCGGCGAGGTGCGCCCGCTGGTCGAGAACGCCCATGCGGCGGGGCTCAAGGTCATCCCCTACACGCTGCGCGCCGAGGAGCAGTTCCTGGTGCTGGACGTGGACGGCACGCCGCTGACCACGCAGGACGAGATGCGCAAGCTGATCGAGCTCGGCGTGGACGGCTTCTTCACCGACCAGCCCGATCTCGGCCTGGAGGCGGTGGCCGACTTCATGGCCGCCGACGGCACGGCGGGCGACGACACGCTGGCGGGCACGGACGGCATCGACTTCCTCGATGGCGGCGCGGGCGACGACAGCATCGATGGCGGCGCGGGCGATGACGTCCTCAAGGGCGGCGAGGGCGACGACACCCTGACCGGCGGCGCGGGCGACAACCGGCTGGAGGGCGGCGCCGGCACCGACACGGCCGTGTTCGCCGGCCGCCTGGCCGACTATGCCGCCGCGCGCGAGGGCGCGGCGCTGGTGCTGGGCGGCGAGGCCGGCACCGACACCCTGCTCTCCATCGAGCGGCTGGTCTTCGCCGACGGCACGCTGCGGCTGGATGGCGGCGACGCGCTGTTCGACAGCCTGGCCTACGCCCTGGCCAACCCGGATGTCTGGGCCGCCGGGGTGGATCTGAAGGCGCATTACGACAACCATGGCTGGCGCGAGGGGCGCGACCCCAACGCCCTGTTCGACACGGATGCCTATCTGGCGGCCAACCCGGACGTGGCGGCGGCGGGGATGAACCCGCTCGACCACTACCGCGCCTTCGGCTGGAAGGAGGGCCGCGACCCCTCCGCCGGCTTCGACAGCGAGGCCTACCTGGCGCGCAACGCCGACGTGGCGGAGGCCGGGATGAACCCGCTGGCGCACTACCTGGCGCACGGCCAGGCCGAGGGCCGCATCGCCACCGCCGCCATCGGCAGGGTGGAGGCGGATGGCTTCGATGCCGCCTTCTACCTGCTGAGCAATGCCGATGTGGCCCGTGCCGGTTTCGACGCCCGCGACCATTACGAGCGGCATGGCCGCGCCGAGGGCCGCGACCCGAACGGCTTCTTCGATGCGGGCGCCTATCGCGAGGCGCATGCGGACGTGGCGGCCGCCGGGGTGGACCCGATGCTGCACTACCTGGAGCACGGCTTCGGCGAGGGCCGCGCGACCTTTGGCGGCTTTGACGCCGCGGCCTATCTGGCGGCGAACGCGGACGTGGCCGAGGCGGGCGTGAACCCGCTGATGCACTTCCTGCAGCACGGCGCCGCCGAGGGCCGCCTGCCCGAGCCCGCCCTGCTGGGCTGACGGGCCGCGGCGGCTGGCCGCCGAAAGGGCCGGCTTGCCGGAAAGAACGGCGCGAGGGCCGGCGGGGCAATCCGCCTCCCGGCCTTTCCCCCGGCGAGGGCGTTGATCTACATAAGCCGCCCATGGCGCGTTTCCCGGCGCGCGGCCGCCCCGCCGCGCCGCCGCTCCCATCTCCGGCCGGCCCTTCGGCCAAGTCTTCGGCCGCATCTCCGGCCGCCTCTCCGGGCGCCCGCAACCCGCCGCGCCGCCGCGGCGGCGTGGGCGCCTGGCTCCGCCGCCTGCTGCTGCTGGCGATCTGGGGAAGCGTGGCGGCCGCGGCCCTGCTGCTCTTCTTCGCCTGGGACCTGCCGCGGCCGGAGGAGGCGCTGGCCACCACGCGCCGCCCTTCCGTGACGCTGGAGGCCGCCGATGGCCGCCTCCTGTCCACCCATGGCGACCTTTATGGCGAGGTGGCGCGGCTCGACGACCTGCCCGCCTTCCTGCCTGGCGCGCTGATGGCGGTGGAGGACCGGCGCTTCCGCGAGCATTTCGGGCTGGACCCGGTGGGGCTGGCCCGCGCGGCGCTGGCCAACCTCCGCGCCAGGCGGGTGGTGCAGGGCGGCTCCACCCTGACGCAGCAGCTCGCCAAGAATCTGTTCCTGACGCCCGAGCGCAGCCTGCGCCGCAAGGTGCAGGAGGCGATGCTGGCGCTGTGGCTGGAGCGCCGCTTCACCAAGGACCAGCTGCTCGAGATCTATCTCAACCGCGTCTATCTCGGCGCCGGCGCCTATGGGGTGGATGCGGCGGCGCGGCTTTACTTCGGCGTGCCGGCGCGGCGCGTCACGCTGTGGCAGGCGGCGATCCTGGCCGGGCTGCCCAAGGCCCCCTCCCGCCTCAACCCGCGCGCCGCGCCGGACGCCGCCATCCGCCGCGGCGCCGAGGTGCTGGACGCCATGGCCGGGACGGGCCTGATCACCCCCCGCCGGGCCGCGCAGGAGGCGGAGCGCATGGCCCTGCCGCGCCGCCCTTCCGGCGATGCGGGCTGGTTCTCCGACTGGGTGCGGGACGACCTGGCCGAGAACTATCCCGGCGCCGGCGACCTGGTGCTGCGCACCACCCTGGACCTGAAGCTGCAGGCCGTGGTGGAGGCGCGGCTGGAGGCGCTGCTGTCCGGCCCCGGCGCCGTGGCCAGGGCGGGGCAGGGCGCCGTGCTGGCGCTCGACATGCGCGACGGCGCGGTGCGCGCCATGGCGGGCGGCCGCTCCTACCGCGCCAGCCCCTTCAACCGCGCCGTCACGGCGCGGCGGCAGCCCGGCTCGGTGTTCAAGCCGGTGGTCTGGCTGGCGGCGCTGGAGGCGGGTGCCACGCCGGAGGAGGCGGTGTCCGACGCGCCGCTGACGCTGGGCGGCTGGTCGCCGCGCAACGGCGCCTGGCGCGGCCGTGGCACGCTTTCGCTGGAGGAGGCGCTGGCGCACAGCGTCAACACCGCCGCCGTGCGGGTGCTGCTGCGCGCGGGCGGCGCGCGCCGCGTGGCCGAGACGGCACGCCGCCTCGGGCTGCGCGGCCCCTTCCCCGACAATGCCGCGCTGGCGCTGGGCACCGCCGAGGCCACGCTGCTCGATCTGGTGGCGGCCTATGCCGCCTTCGGCAATGGCGGGCTGCTGGTGGAGCCGCATGGCGTGACACGCGCCGAATCGGCCCGCCGCCTGCTGGCGGTGCCGCGCACCGCGCCGCAGCGCGTGCTTTCGGCGGAGCACGCGGCGATGATGCGGCGGATGCTGGGCGCGGTGGTGGCGCGGGGTACCGGCCGCGCCGCCCTGGTGCAAGGTAAGGTTGTGGGAGGAAAGACCGGAACCACGCAGGATTTCCGCGACGCCTGGTTTATAGGGCTCGCTCCCCCCCTGGCCATCGGGGTCTGGCTGGGCAATGACGATGCCAGCCCGATGGATGACGTGCGCGGCGGCACCCTGCCGGCGCAACTGTTCCGCGAGATCGTGGAGGAAGGACTCCCTTGACCGACGCCCCCACCCGCCTGGCTGACCTGGCCCGCCCGATGCAGCACGCCATGAACAACTTCTTCATGGTGTTGCAGGCCAATCTGGAGGCGGTGCAGGCCTCGCTGCCGCCGGAGGAGCGCAACGCGGTGCGGGTCGGCCGCGCCCTGCAGGGCGCGCGGGAGATGGAGGCGCTGATCCGCGCCTATCTGCGCCTCGGCCGGCCGCATGAGGAGGGGCAGGTGGATTCGGGCCGCTTCCTGGAATCGGTGCGGCCCGTGCTGGCGCTGGCCGTGGCCAAGCCGCTGAAGGTGGAGGTGCTCGCCACCGCCGCCATCGCGCCGCCCCGGCCTGAGGTGGACCTGGCGCTGCTGGACCTGGCCGCCGGCGCGCGCGCGCTGCCGCCGGGGACGCCGCTGCTGCGGCTGGACGGCAACGCCATCGCGGTGAACTGGCCGGCGCCGGAGGGCGTGCTGGAAACGCTGGCCGGGCTCGGCCTGCAGGCCAGCAGCCAGGACGGCGCCACCCGCGTCGTCCTCGGCTGAGCCGGGCCGCTCAGCCCTCGTCCGGCGCGCCTTCCCGCAGGTAGTCCTCCGTGGTCCGGGGGCGCGGGCGGGGCGCTCCGGCATAGGGGTCGATCCCGCTGCCGGTGGCGGCGGAGACGCGGCAATCCTCGCACAGGTCGAGCATGGCGAGCCGCGCCGGGTCGGCGAACATCCAGTGGCCGCCGGCCCGCAGCCTGGCCTTCACCCGGTCGATCGAGGCGCGGGTGCCGAAGGTCCGGGCGCAGGCGGGGCAGGTGGCCGGCTCCTCCCGCTTCACCACCCGCCGCTGCCCGGCCTCGGGCCGCAGGTCCAGCCGCGGCTCCAGGGTGATCACCTTCTCCGGGCAGGTGCTGGCGCAAAGGCCGCACTGCACGCAGGCATCCTCCAGGAAGGACAGCTCCGGCCGCTCCGGGCTGGCGGCGAGGGCGCCGGTCGGGCAGACCATGGTGCAGGCCAGGCAGAGGGTGCAGCCCTCCACCGCCACATGCGCCGCGCCGAAGGGCGCCGCCTCCGGCAGGGGAATGAGGGCGGGGGCCGCCTCCGCCGCCTCGCGCAGCGCCGCCAGCGCCGTCCGCAGGATCTCGCGCGGCGCGCCGAGGGGCAGGAACTCCGCCCGCGCCGCCGCTGCCGGGCGCGGCGCGGCGCGCAGCATCTCGCCCAGGGTGAAGGGATCGTCCGTCTCGATGACGCCTGGCGCATGGGGCAGGCCGAGCCCGGCCAGCGCCGCCTCCGCATGGTCCACGTTGCGCAGCACGCCGCCGGCCCCGTGCGGGCGGCGGGCGGGCAGCAGCAGCTGCAGGTCGGACGCGCCCCAGGCGAAGGGCGCCACCAGCGTCGCGAGGTCGGCGGCCGTCACCGCGTGCAGCCGCACCGGCAGCACATGCGCGGGCAGGCCCGGGCCGTGGCGGGACAGGGCATCGATCATCGCCTCGCCCGCCGCGTCATGCAGCAGCAGGGTGGGCGCCTCGCCGCCCGCCGCGCGATAGGCCAGCAGCAGGGCGCGGATGCGGCGCAGCACCGCGTCGGTCGGCGGCAGGTCGTATTGCGCCGCGCCGGTGGGGCAGACGGCGGCGCAGGCGCCGCAGCCGGCGCAGATCTCGGCGCTGACCGCCACGCTGTCCCAGTGGCCGGGCCCGGCGGGGGTGATGGCGCCGGTGGGGCAAAGGTCCAGGCAGCGTGTGCAGCCGGTGCGCCGGTTGCGCGAATGGGCGCACAGCCCCGCCTCGAAGCGGATGAAGCGCGGCTTGTCGAACTGCCCGACCAGCTCGCCCGCCTCGCGCGCGATGCGGGCGAGCGCCGCCGCATCCCCGGGCGCCGCGCGGAAATAGCCCAGCCGCGTCTCGTGGGTGGGAAAGAGCGGCGCGTGGCCGGTGAGGTCGATCAGGATGTCGCACGCGCTGGCGGCGCCGTCGCGCGGCGTGCCCCAGCGATAGGCGGCGCGGGAGGAAGGCGCCGCCGCCGCGTAGCCATCGACGGTGACATTGAAATGGCCCAGCCAGCCGGTGGCGTTGCGGGCGCGGCCGCGCAGCACGGGATACTCGGCCTGCGGGCGGGGGGTCACCTCCGCCTCGCCGGTCAGCAGCACGGTGAGGTCGAGCCTGTCCTGGAGCTGCTCCGCCAGCGCGAGCGCGGCCTCGTCGCGGCCCAGGATCAGCGCGACGCCCTGGCTTTCCAGCGGCACCAAGGGGGCGGCGGGCATGGGCAGGCCGGCCGTGGCCAGCAGGGCGGCCATCTTCGGCCCGGCCTGCGCGCCTTCCTGCGCCCAGCCCGCCTGCTCGCGGATGTTGACGAAGTCCAGCGCGCCGGCATGGCCCGCCGCCTCCGCCTCCTGGCGGAACAGCGGCGCCTCCTGGGTGCAGCCCACCGTGACGTCGCCCTCGCCCAGCGCGCCCAGGAAGCGGTCGAGCTGGGCGCGGCAGAGCTGCTCGGCGGTGCGCAGCCGCCCGCCGCAGCCGCGCGCCAGCGCACCCTCGTCCAGCCGCATGCTGTCCTCGCAGCTGCAGGCGAAGACGGTGCGGTTGGCGTTCTCGGCCGGATCTCTCATGAATTCTCCTGCCCGCCATGATTTTTCCCGCCGGCTGTCCCGGCGCGGGCCGAAGCGCATATATCCATCGCCATGCCGGATGACGAGGGAAGAGCGCCGAGAATGCGCGCAAGCATGATGTGCGAAGGCCCGCTGCGGGGCGGATTGCCGCCCCTGCCCAGCGTGTTCAGCCCGCTGCCGCTGGGGCCGGAGGAGGATGCGCGGGCGCGTGCCATGGCGCTGGCGCCGGAGCGGGGCGGCGGGCTGCTGCCCTGGCTGGCCGCGCCCGACCGCATCGAGGCCGCGCTGGTGCTGGAGCCGGAGGAGCGGCTCGCCGCCGCCCGGGCCGGGCTGCTCGCCGCCGCCAGCGCCGCCGCCGCCGCGCTGGCGGTGTTCGGCCCGCCCGAGATCCCGGTGACGCTGCGCTGGCCCGCCCGCATCGTGCTGAACGGGGCGGTGGTGGGGGAGGCGTTCCTGGGCGCGCCACCCGGCACGGCGGAGGAGGGCGTGCCGGACTGGCTGGTGGTGGGCATCCGGCTGTTCTGGCGCCACCCGGAGGGCCATGAGCCCGGCCTTGATCCAGGCCGCACCGCGCTGGCCGAGGAGGGCTTCCTGGAGGTGCCGCCCGGGGAGGTGGTGGCCGCCTGGGCGCGGCACCTGATGGCGGGCCTCGCCGAATGGCAGTCGCGCGGCTTCCGGGCCATGGCCGATGCGGTGCTGGAGCGGCTGGAGACGGAGCCCTGGATGGAAGGCGCCCGGCGCGGCCTCGACCCCGCCACCGGCGCGCTGGTGCTGCGCCGCGAGGGCGTGGACACGCATCACCCCCTGGAGGCCGGATGAGCCCGCACCGCCTGCCGCGCACCCTGCGGCTCGACCCGTCCGACGCCGTGGTGTTCGGCCGCGCCGCCGAGCCCGGCGAATGGGCCGTGCCCGGCGGCTTCGACTTCTGGGACGAGGACCCGGCGGCGCTGGCCGGCAAGCGGCGGCAGGAGTTCCGCGCCGGCTTCCTGGGCCTTGGCAGCTTCGGCTTCTCCACCCTGGTGGAGGTGGCGGAGGCCACGGCGGGGGAGCGCGCCGCGGCGGTGGCGGCGCTGGCCGCGCATATCCGCGCCGCCTATGGCGCGCCGGACGAGGCCGCCGCCCGCGCCGCCGCCGAGGAGGAGATCGGCTTCGCGGAATCGCTGTGCGGCCACCCGCCCGGCACGGTGCTGGCCCTGGCCCGGAGCGTGGAGGGGGGGCAGGTGCGCGAGCGGTTCCGCACCCTGCACCGCCGCGAGACGCCGCACCGCGACTTCGGCAGCCTGCCCGTCTTCGGCATCGTGGAGGTGGAGGGGGAGGAGCCCGAGGCGGTGGATCTCGGCGCGCTGCGCAAGGGCGAATGACTTGCCGGGGAAGCCACGGGTTCGGGAGAATTTATTTTGCCGGCGCCTCGTTTTACTGTTGGGTGATTTGTCATGACCGCTGATTTCTGGATCGCCTCCGGCCACCAGCTTTGCGACCGCGACGAGGCGGGGCGGCTGATCTCCACCCCGGACCTGTGGCGCGCCTTTCTCGCCCGTCCCGAGCTGGTGCCGCCGGAGGAGGCCTGCGGCGCCGAGCGCGCCCTGCACGCCGCGCTGCTGGCCGACCCGCTGCACCCCGTGGCCCCCGCCATTCTCGCCCGGCTGGCCGACCCGGACGCCGCGGAGAACTGGCAGGTCTTCCTCGACTTCCGCGACCGCGTGCTGTCCCACCCCACGCTGGAGGCCGCCTGGCTGGCGCTGTATCGGGGCGGGGTGGGCGGCGTGCCGCCGCTGTTCCTGCAGATGCTCACCCAGCTCGTCGCCCGCGCCGCGCTGGAGGGGGAGGCGGATGCCTACACGCTGCGCGCCGCCGAGTGCCTGTTCCGCCCGCAGCGCGCCGCCATCCACCAGGGCGCGCTGCTGCTGGCCGACGAGGAGGTGGTGGCCGCCCGCGCCGCGGATGGCGACCTGGGCGCGCTGGGCCGGCTGCTGACCGAGGCCGGCGCCACCCCGCGCGAGGTGGCGCTGGACGTGCTGGCCGATGCGGACGCCGCCGCCTATGCCGCCCGCTCCGACGCGCATGACCTCGCCCTCGACATCGCCGAGGGCCGCCCCGGCCAGCAGGGCCTCGCCCGCGCGCTGGAGCGCTTCATCCTGCATGTGCTGGGCGAGCCGGTGACGATCCGCCCCACCCGGCTGATCGAGGATGCCGACTGGTCCTGGCATGTCGGGCTGGACAGCGAGGCCACCGGCATCGCCAACGCGCTGTGGAACGGCGAGGCGGTGGCGCAGGAGCGGCTGGCGCGCATCCTCTGGCTCGGCGTGCTGGAGTTCCGGGAGACGACGCGGGTGCTGCCGCGCGTGGCGGGCCGGCCGGTCTATCTGGCGCTGGCGATGAACCCGGCCCGGTTGGTGCGCCTGAAGCCGCAGAACCTGGCCACCGGCCTGCCCCTGATCGCCGCCGAGGCGGCGCTGTGAGGCCGCCATGCTGACCGACACGCCCGACAGCCTGCGCATCCCTGTCGCCGTCATCGCCGAGCGGCGGCCGGCCAACAGCCCCTGGGCCGACTGGTCCTGGCGCGTGGTGGAGGTGCTGGCGGAGGCCCCCGCCCTGCCGCCCTGGACGCTGCTGCGGCAGGAGGCGGGGCGCAGCCTGTTCCTGGCCGGCCATGCCGAGCTGGCGCTGCACCCGACCGACACCAGCAACTACAAGCACAATCTGGAGAGCGGCGCGCCGCGCCTGTGGGTGGTGCTGCGCCCCGCTTCCGGCGAGCCGGGCATGGCGCTGCACACAGTGACCGCCGATCCGGGCGAGGCGCATCTCTACGCCGATGTGGGCAACGACACGCTGGAAAGCCTGCCGCTGCCCGATTTCCTCCGCGCGCCGCTGGAGGAATACGTGGCGCGCCACCACCGCGAGCGCGGCTTCACCAAGCGCCGCCGCGACCGGGCGGACCCGGAGGCGCTGGCGCGCCGGAGGCCGGGCCGGACCGGGGATGACGGCCCCTATGGAAACGGCCCGGACGGCGATGGTCCGGATGGCGGGGGAGAGGGCGAATGAGCGGGGAGGGTTTCCTGGGCCGCTGGTCCCGCCGCAAGCGCGGCCTGGAGGCCGAGTCACTGGCGGA
>NZ_PDNU01000016.1 GCF_002631185.1 Teichococcus rhizosphaerae
GGGGAGGGTTTCCTGGGCCGCTGGTCCCGCCGCAAGCGCGGCCTGGAGGCCGAGTCACTGGCGGAAGCGCGCCCCGCCCCGCCCGTGGCCGCGCCCGCCACCCCGCAGGCACCGGCCCAGCCACCGATGGCGGCCCAGGCACCGCCCCTGGCGGAGTTCGACCCGGCCAGCCTGCCGCCCCTGGAAAGCCTGGGGCCGGGGAGCGACTTCGGCGCCTTTCTCAAGCCCGAGGTCCCGGCGCTGCTGCGGCAGGCGGCGATGCGGCGGATGTGGTCGCTCGACCCGGCCATCCGCGACTATGTGGGCCCCGCCGACTATGCGTGGGACTTCAACGCGCCGGACGGGGTGCCGGGCTTCTCCCTGGAGTTGGGCGGCGAGCTGCGCGAGCTGCTGGCCCGCGCGATTGGCGCACCGGCCGGGCCGGAAGGGCAGGAGCCTGGCGCGGCGGAAGGGTCCCGCCCGCCCGCCGCCCCGGAAGCGCTGGCGGACATGGCTCCGGCCAGGCTTCCAGAGGAGCTTCCAGAGGGGCTTCCGGCCGAGCCTGCGGCCGGAATGGAACAGTCCGGGCCGCCCGGCCTTTCTCCCGTTCCGCTTTCCCCGGTCCAGCTTCGCCCGGCTCAGCTTCCCCTGGCCCCGCCGCCGCTGAGCGGGGCGCCGGAGCTGCCCTTGCCCGCGGCCTTGCCGGAAAAGGAGGCATCCCCGCCGCCCCGCCGCCGGCATGGCGGCGCCGTTCCACAATAGAAACCGGTCATTTGAGAATAGTTCTCAAATGAAGCCTGTGGCGGATACTTGCCCATACCCGAGCGGATGAGTCAGAATGGCCCCCGGCCTGCCCTGCTCCGGGCGGCCCGCCCTTGTTCAAGACCACCCACCATCGGACTGCCCGACGCATGGCCAAACCGGTCTCGCCGACCGCCCCCCCGGATCTGCTGGAGCTGGAACGCGCCCGGCTTTTCGCCCTGCTGGGGCGGCTGCTGGTGGCGCCGCCGGATGGCGCGCTGCTGGCCAGTCTGCGTGCCCTGCGCGGCGAGCCGGGCACCCTGCTGGGGGATGCCTACCACGCCCTGGCGGAGGCCGCGCGGGAGGCCGAGCCGGCGCAGGTGGAGCGCGAATACCACGACCTGTTCATCGGCGTGGGGCGTGGCGAGCTGCTGCCCTTCGCCTCATATTACCTGACGGGATTCCTGCATGAGCGCCCGCTGGCCGAGCTGCGCGCCACGCTGGGGCAGCTCGGGGTGGAGCGTGCCCCGGGCGTGTCCGAGCCGGAGGATCACCTCGGCTTCCTGTGCGAGACCATGGCCGGGCTGATCGCGGGGGTGTTTCCCGCCGGGCCGGAGGAGGCGCCAGGCTTCTTCGCCCGCCACATGCAGTCCTGGGCGCCGCGCTGCTTCGCCGACATGCAGGCGGCGGAGGCGGCGCGGTTCTACAAGGCCGTCGGCGCGCTGGGACGCGCGGCGATGGAGATCGAGGCAACGGTGGCCGGGTTGCCGGCGTAACAACGGACAAAGACCAGGGAACGCGGCGATGCAGGACGGGAACAAGGCGGCCGGCGAGAAGAACAGGGTGGCGGAGCGGCGCGGCTTCCTGAGGACGCTGGGCCTGGCCGGGGGTGCTGCCGCCGCGGCGGCGGCGCCTGCCGTGGCGCAGGCCCAGGCGCCGCGCCTCCGCAAGGAGACCGATGCCGAGAAGGTGGCGGCCCGCTATCGCGAGACCGACCACGTCAAGGCCTTCTACCGCACCAACCGCTACTGAGACGCGACAGGAAGGGACGCCCCATGCTGATCAAGCGCAGCGAGGGGAAGGCCGCCCGTCAGCGGCTTTCCTCCACCTATCAGGGCCTTTCGGGCGGCGGGCTGGACCGGCGCGCCTTTCTGCGGCAGGCGGGGCTCGGCGGCGCCGGCCTCGCGGCGCTGGGCGGCCTCGGGCTGGGCACGGTGCGCCCCGCCGCTGCCGGCGCGACCGATTTCGGCCAGCCCGTCCAGCGCATCAAGAACATCTGCACCCATTGCTCGGTCGGCTGCACGGTGGTGGCCGAGGTGCAGAATGGCGTCTGGGTCGGCCAGGAACCCGCCTGGGACAGCCCGATCAACCGCGGCACCCATTGCGCCAAGGGCGCCTCGGTGCGCGAGCTGACGCATGGCGACCGCCGCCTGAAATACCCGCTGAAGCTGGTGGACGGGCAGTGGCAGCGCCTTTCCTGGGACCAGGCGATCGAGGAGATCGGCGAGAAGCTCCTGGAGATCCGCCGGAAGTCCGGGCCGGATTCGGTGTTCTGGCTGGGCAGCGCCAAGTTCTCGAACGAGGGCGCCTACCTGATGCGCAAGCTCGCCGCGTTCTGGGGCACCAACACGATCGACCACCAGGCGCGCATCTGCCACTCCACCACCGTGGCGGGTGTCGCCAACGTCTTCGGCTACGGCGCGCAGACCAACAGCTACAACGACATCCGCAACAGCCGCTCCATCATCATCATGGGCGGCAACCCGGCGGAAGCGCACCCGGTCGCCATGCAGCACGTGCTGAGCGGCAAGGAGATGAACCGGGCGAACATGATCGTCATCGACCCGCGCTTCACCCGCACGGCGGCGCATGCCACCGAATATGTGCGGATCCGCCCGGGCACCGACATCCCCGTGATCTGGGGCCTGCTCTGGCACATCTTCGAGAACGGGTGGGAGGACAAGGAGTTCATCCGGCAGCGCGTCTATGGCATGGACGACGTGCGGCGCGAGGTGGCCAAGTGGCACCCGGCCGAGGTGCTGCGCGTCACCGGCGTGCCGGAGGCGCAGCTGAAGCGCGTGGCGCAGATCTTCGCCACCCAGAAGCCCTCGACGCTGATCTGGTGCATGGGCGCCACCCAGAAGACGGTGGGCACCGCCAATGTGCGCGCCTTCTCGATCCTGCTGATGGCGACGGGCAATCTCGGCGCGCCGGGCACCGGCGCCAACATCTTCCGCGGCCACACCAACGTGCAGGGCGCGACCGACCTCGGCCTCGACGTGACGACGCTGCCCGCCTATTACGGCATCGACGAGAACGCCTGGCGCCACTGGTGCCGGGTCTGGGACGTGCCCTATGAGTGGATGGTCTCGCGCTTCGCCAGCAAGGCGCTGATGGAGACGCCCGGCATCCCGACCACCCGCTGGTTCGATGCCGTGCTGCTGCCCAAGGAGCAGGTGCAGCAGCCCGACCTGCTGAAGGCGATGATCGCCGTCGGCCATGGCGGCAACACCGTCAGCCGCATGCCCGAGGCGATCAAGGGCATGGAGAAGCTGGAGCTGCTGGTGGTGGCGGACCCGCACCCCACCAACATGTCCAGCATGTCCGACCGGCGCAACGGCACCTACCTGCTGCCGATGTCCACCCAGTTCGAATGCGCCGGCAGCCGCACCGCCTCGAACCGCTCGCTGCAGTGGTACGAGCCGGTGGTGAAGCCGATCTTCGAGAGCAAGACGGATTACGAGCTGCTCTACCGGCTGGCCGAGAAGCTCGGCTTCGCGCAGGAGATGTTCAAGACCATCGAGGTGCGCGGCAAGGAGCCGGTCGCGGAAAGCATCCTGCGCGAGATCAACCGCGGCGCCATCTCCACCGGCTATTCCGGCCAGTCGCCGGAGCGGCTGAAGCTGCACATGCAGCACCAGGCGGATTTCGACGTGGTGACGCTGCGCGGCAAGGCGGGCACGCCGGTGGCCGGCGAGACCTACGGCCTGCCCTGGCCCTGCTGGGGCACGCCGGAGATGAAGCACCCGGGCAGCCACATCCTCTACAACACCCACCTCCACGTGAAGGAGGGCGGCGGCACCTTCCGCGCCCGCTTCGGCGTGGAGCGCAACGGCCAGACGCTGCTGGCCGAGGGCTCCTATTCCAAGGGCTCGGAGATCACCGACGGCTACCCGGAGTTCACCGTCGCGGTGCTGAAGAAGCTCGGCTGGTATGACGAGCTGACGGAGCGCGAGAAGGAGATCATCGCCCGCATCGGCGGCAACGACCCCGACCGCGTCTCCTGGTCCACCGACCTTTCCTTCGGCATCATCCGCGTGGCGATGGAGCATGGCTGCGTGCCCTATGGCAACGCCAAGGCGCGCGGCAACGCCTGGAACCTGCCGGACCCGGTGCCGGTGCACCGCGAGCCGATCTACACGCCGCGCACCGACCTGCTGGCCGAATACCCGGCCATCGACGACCGCCGCGGCTTCCGCATGCCGCACCTGGCCAAGAGCGTGCAGCTGCGCTCCAACACCGTGGCGCGCTCCTTCCCCATCGTGCTGACCTCGGGGCGGCTCGTGGAATACGAGGGCGGCGGCGAGGAGACCCGCTCCAACAAGTGGCTGGCCGAGCTGCAGCAGGACATGTTCGTCGAGATCAACACGGCGGACGCCGCCGAGCGCGGCATCCGCGAGGGCCAGTTCGTCTGGGTGGACGGCCCGGAGAACGGCGCCAAGGTGAAGGTCAAGGCGCTGGTCACCGAACGCGTGGCCAAGGGCGTGGCCTTCATGCCCTACCATTTCGGCGGCTGGTGGCAGGGCGAGGACCGGCGCCGCCACTACCCGCCGGGCACCGACCCGATCGTGCTCGGCGAGAGCGCCAACACGGTCACCACCTATGGCTACGACCCGGTGACCGCGATGCAGGAGACCAAGGTGACGCTCTGCCAGATCCGAGCGGCGTGAGGGGAGGGATCAGATCATGGCCCGCATGAAGTTCCTCTGCGACAGCGACCGTTGCATCGAGTGCAACGCCTGCGTCACCGCCTGCAAGAACGAGAACGAGGTGCCCTGGGGCATCAACCGCCGCCGCGTCATCACGCTGAACGACGGCAAGCCCGGCGAGCGCTCGATCTCGATGGCCTGCATGCACTGCACGGACGCGCCCTGCGCCGCCGTCTGCCCGGTGAGCTGCTTCTACACCACGGCCGACGCCATCGTGCTGCACGACAAGGACCTGTGCATCGGCTGCGGCTACTGCTTCTACGCCTGCCCCTTCGGCGCGCCGCAATTCCCGAAGGTCGGCAACTTCGGCGGCCGCGGCAAGATGGACAAGTGCACCTACTGCGCCGCCGGCCCCGAGCAGGACAACAGCGCGGCGGAATACGCGCAGTACGGCGCCAACCGCATCGCCGAGGGCAAGCTGCCGCTCTGCGCCGAGATGTGCTCCACCAAGGCGCTGCTGGCGGGCGATGGCGACATCATCGCCTCCATCTACAAGGAGCGGGTGCAGACCCGCGGCTATGGCGCCGGCGCCTGGGGCTGGCGTACCGCCTACCGCGAGACGGTGGACGCGTGATGCGCCGCGCCCTTCTCGCCCTCGGGCTGGCCCTGCCGCTGCTGGCGGGCACGGCCATGGCCCAGGCACAGCAACAGGCCCCGCAATCGGCGGAAACGGCCCAGGCGGTGCCGAACGGCGCCCCGACGGCGCAGCAGCAGAGCCAGGACCGCGGCCCCGGCCCCGACAAGGGCGCGCCCGAGGTGCAGGCGCCCGTTCCCGAATCCCAGAGCGCGGGCGAGAACCGGCAGCAGCAGGCGCCGACCTCCACCGCCACCCAGCAGCCCACCGGCACGCCCACCGCGCCCCAGCCGGAGGTGGCGCCGGTGCCCGTCTCGCCCATTCCGGCACCTCCGCCGGTCAGCGAGCGCGCCCAGCCCTCGGCCGAGGAGCAGGAGCTGGAGGCGGCACTGAAGGGCCAGCACATCCAGGGCCGCATCTCCATCCCGAACCAGTCGGCCAGCCTGCTGGTGCAGCCGCAGGGCCGGGACTGGCGGGCCTTCCGCAACCAGACCCTGTTCTGGACCGGCGCCATCGCGGTGCTGGGCATGGCGGCGGTGATCGCGCTGTTCTACCTGATCCGCGGCCGCGTGCGCCTGGAGGCCGGGTTTTCCGGCCGCACCATGCTGCGCTTCGGCTTCATCGAGCGCGTGGTGCACTGGATGACAGCCAGCACCTTCATCGTGCTGGCGCTGTCGGGGCTGAACCTGACCTTCGGCCGCCACCTCATCCGGCCGCTGATCGGCGACCAGCCCTTCACCGACCTCACCCATTACGGCAAGATCGCGCACAACTTCCTGGCCTTCCCCTTCACCCTGGGCATCGTGCTGATGTTCCTGTTCTGGGTGAAGGGCAACATCCCGAACAAGCTGGACCTGGTCTGGCTGCGCCAGTTCGGCGGCATGGTCGGCAGCGGGAACCCGCCCTCGCAGCAGTTCAACGCCGGCCAGAAGGTGATCTTCTGGGTCACGGTGCTGGGCGGCGGGCTGGTCGCGCTGTCGGGCTACCTGCTGCTCTTCCCCTTCACGGTGGCCGGCGTGAACGGGCTGCAATGGAGCCACATGCTCCACGGCACGCTGTCGATGCTGATGATCGCGGTGATGCTCGGGCACATCTATATCGGCACGCTCGGGATCGAGGGCTCCTTCTCCGCGATGGGCTCGGGCCGCGTCGACTACAACTGGGCGCGCGAGCACCACAGCCTGTGGGTCGATGACGAGCTGAGGAAGGCGCATGATTCCGTGCGGCCCGAGGCCGCCGCGCGCCCGGCCGGCGCCGACTGAGGCGGGCCGGCAGAAAGCAGGATGGGCCGGGGGAATCCGTTCCCCCGGCTTTTTTTTGTCCGCCAGCCCGGATAAGGCTCATCGCCATGCGCCTGATCGGATTGGCCGGCTGGAGTGGCGCCGGCAAGACCACCCTCCTCGCCCGGCTGATCCCGTGCCTGACCGGCCGCGGCCTTTCGGTCTCCACGCTGAAGCACGCGCATCACCGCTTCGACGTGGACCAGCCCGGCAAGGACAGCCACACCCACCGGCAGGCGGGGGCGCAACAGGTTCTGGTCTCCTCCGCCCAGCGCTGGGCGCTGATGACCGAGCTGCGCGGCGCGCCCGAGCCCGCCCTGGCGGAGCTGCTGCGCCACCTTTCCCCGGTGGAGCTGGTGCTGGTGGAGGGCTTCAAGCGCGACGGCCACCCCAAGATCGAGGTGTTCCGCGCCGCCAATGGCAAGCCCTGGCTGCACCCCGAGGACCCCGCCATCCGCGCCGCCGCCGCCGACACGCCGCCCCCGGGCGGCCTGCCCCATGCCGGGCTGGACGATATCGAGGGGGTGGCGGACCTCGTCCTGCGCTACGCTGCGCCATGGCCCAGCTGAGCGACGACTGCTTCGCCTTCGGTGGCGCGCTGCTCTCGGTGGAGGCGGCGTCGGCGCTGATCGCCGAGCGGGTGCCGCCCATCGCCGGCGCGGAAACGGTGCCGCTGGCCCAGGCGCGCGGCCGCGTGCTGGCGGCCGACCTGTTCGCGCCGCACCCGCTGCCGCCCTTCTTCAACAGCGCCGTGGATGGCTACGCCTTCCGCCACGCCGATCTTGCGGCCGGCGCGGCCGGGACGCGGCTGCGGCTGGCGGGCCGGCTGGCGGCGGGGCAGGCGGCGGGGGCGGCGCTCGCCCCCGGCACGGCCTGCCGCATCCTCACCGGCGCGCCCATGCCGCCCGGCGCCGACACGGTGATGATGCAGGAGGATGCGCGGCTGGAAGGCGATGCCCTGCTGCTGCCCCCCGGCCTGAGGCCCGGCGCCAATTGCCGCCCCGCGGGCGAGGATGTGGCGCGGGGCGCGCTGGCCCTGCCGGCGGGGCGGCGGCTCGACCCCGCCGCCATCGGCCTCGCCGCCGCGCTCGGCCTGCCGGCGCTGGCGGTGCGGGCGCGGCCACGCATCGGCGTGTTCAGCACGGGCGACGAGCTGGCCGCGCCCGGCACCCCGCTCGGCCCGGCCCAGACCTATGACAGCAACCGCTTCTCGCTGCTGGCGCTGCTGGCGGGGCTGCCGGTGGAGCCGGTCGATCTCGGCATCCTGCCCGACCGCGCCGGGGCCACCCGCGCCGCGCTGCGCGAGGCCGCCGCCGGGCACGACATGCTGCTGACCTCGGGCGGCGTCTCGGCGGGGGAGGAGGACCATGTGCGCGCGGCCATCGAGGCGGCGGGCAGCCTGGTGTTCTGGCGGCTGGCGCTGAAGCCGGGCCGCCCGGCGGCGATGGGGGTGGTCGGCGGCACGCCCGTGCTGGGGCTGCCGGGCAACCCGGTGGCGGCCTTCGTCACCTTCCTGCACCTGGCGCGGCCGCTGGCGCTGCGGCTCTGCGGCGCCGCGCCCGCGTCGCTGCCGCGCTTCCACGCGGAGGCCGACTTCCCCTACCGCAAGAAGGCGGGGCGGCGGGAATATGTGCGCGTCACGCTCCGCCCCGGCACGGCGGGGGGGCTGCCCGTCGCCACCAAATACGCGCGGGAAGGGGCGGGGCTGCTTTCCTCCCTGACGCAGAGCGATGCCTTCGCCGAGCTGCCGGAGGAGGCCACCGGCGTGGCGCCGGGCGAGCGGCTGGTGGTGCTGCCCTTCGCCGCCCTGTTCTGAGCGGCCTCGGTCGTGTCCCATCGCGTGGTGTAGGAGCGGGGCTCCTCAGCGGGCTGAGCCGAAGTGTCAGACGG
>NZ_PDNU01000017.1 GCF_002631185.1 Teichococcus rhizosphaerae
GTGATGCAGGCCTTCTCGGCCGGGCAGATCGAGGCCTCCTCGATGGGCGCCTCGGGCTATGCCGGTGCCTGGCTCGACACCAACGGGGCGGTGGAGCCGCTGGTGGTGCCGCTGGAGAGCGACGGCTCCTCTTCCTACATCTCGGTGATGGTGACGCGGAAGGATTCCGGCATCACCTCGCTGGAGCAGATGAAGGGCAAGTCCCTCGCCTGGGCCGACCCGAACTCCACCTCCGGCTACCTGATCCCGCGCTCCGAGCTGCGCAATTCGGGCGTCGACATCAACGGCTTCTTCTCCCGCACCGGCTTCGCCGGCGGGCATGAGCAGGCGGTGGTGGCGGTGCTGCAGAAGCAGTACGACGCCTGCTGCACCTGGGCTTCCGGCATCGGCGACCAGAGCCAGGGCTTCAGCCGCGGCAACCTGCAGGCGATGGTCTCCAAGGGCATGCTGAAGATGTCCGACCTCAACCTGATCTGGAAGTCCCGTCCCATCCCAAACGGCCCGCTGGTGGTGCGCTCCGCCCTTCCGGCGGCGTTCAAGGAGGACTTCACCAACTTCCACCTGGCGCTGCCCACCAGCCACCCGAAGATCTACTCGGACATCGAGCGCGGCGGCGGCAAGGGCTATGAGCGCGTGACCCACGCCATGTTCGAGCCGATCATGCAACTGCGCCGCGAGGAGGCCGCCGAGCGCCGCCGGCGCTCCTGAACATCGCCCCGCGCCGCCGGCACTGCTGAGCGACGGCCCGCGCCGTCGGCGCTGCTGAGCGACAGCCCGCGGCGCCGGCGCCGCCGAACAACAGCCCGCGCCGTCGGCGCTGCTGACCATGGCCTGGCGCCGCAGGCGTCGTTGACCATGGGCCGGCGTCGCCGAGCCGGCGGGCCGGGGGAGAGATCCACCCTCCCCCGGCCCCTTCCCGCCCCCGCATGAGAGAGTTCATGGACGCCATCGCCGCGCATCTTCCGGTGGTGCAGCGCGGGGAGGCCGCCTTCCAGGCGCTTCGCCGCCAGCGCCGCAACGCCACGCTGCTGGGCCTCGGCCTGCTGGCCGCCCTGTTGCTGCTGGCCGCCCGCATCAGCGAGTTCCACCCCGCCACCCTGGCCGCCGGCCTGCCGCGTATCGGCGAGTATTTCCAGCGCATCCTGCCGTCGCTGCAATGGTCCGCCCTGCTCGCCGGGCCGGACACCGAGGGCAGCATCGCCTTCTGGTTCTACCGCCTCGATTCCTGGCTGCTGCTGCTGGCGCAGACGGCGCAGATGGCGGCGCTCGCCACGCTTTCCGGCGCCGCCGTGGCGCTGCTGCTGGCCTTTCCCGCCGCGCGCAACCTGGGCGCCGGGCGCTGGCTCTCGCCGCTGACGCGCCGCGCGCTCGAGGCCACCCGCACCGTGCCCGAGATCGTCTATGCGCTGATCTTCGTCTGGGCCTTCGGCGTCGGGCCGCTGGCCGGCATCCTGGCCATCGCCATCCACACCGCCGGCGCGCTGGGCAAGCTCTTCGCCGAGGTGATCGAGAACGCCGAGATGCAGGCCTGGGACGGCATGCGCGCCTCGGGCGCCAACTGGGCGCAGGCCTGCCGCTACGCCATCCTGCCGCAGGTGGCGCCCAACCTGCTGAGCTACGCGCTGCTGCGCTTCGAGATCAACGTGCGCGGCGCCAGCGTCATCGGCTTCGTGGGCGCGGGCGGCATCGGGCAGGAGCTCTACCAGGTGATCGCCTTCAACTACTACGAGGAGATCAGCGCCATCGTCCTGCTGGTCATCCTCGCCGTCATGCTGATCGACCTCGTCTCCGAGCGGCTGCGGCACCGTCTGATCCATGTGGCGGGAGGGCGCTGAGATGCGGCCGGATGCACGAACCGTTGCGCTGTGGCAGGCCCGCATGCCCGCCGCCTTCGGCCCCGCCGGCACCACCCGCGCGCTGCGCTGGGCGGGCGGCGCCGCCTTCCTGCTCTGGCTCGGCTGGAGCTTCTGGCTGTTCGACATCACGCCCCTGCGGCTGTGGAACGGGCTGGAGGGCCTGGCCACCATCCTGCGGCTGATGGTGCCGCCCAATCCCGGCGCGCTGTGGCTGGAGATCCTGAAGGGCATGGCGGAAAGCGTGGCCATGGCCTTCCTGGGCACCTTCCTGGCGGCGCTGGTGGCGGTGCCGCTGGGCTTCCTCGGCGCGCGCAACATCGTCACGGTCACGCTGCTGCGCTTTTCCGTGCGGCGCCTGTTCGACGGCATCCGCGGCGTCGACCAGCTCATCTGGGCGCTGGCCTATGTGCGGGCGGTGGGGCTCGGGCCGCTGGCCGGCGTGCTGGCCATCTTCACCAGTGACCTCGCCGTGCTGGCCAAGCTCTACGCGGAGGCGATCGAGAACGTCGAGAAGCGCCAGGGCGAGGGCGTCACCGCCTCGGGCGGGGGGCGGCTGCACGCGCTGCGCTTCGGCGTGCTGCCGCAGGTGCTGCCGGTGATGCTGGCCCAGGCGCTCTACTTCTTCGAGAGCAACACGCGCTCGGCCGCCATTCTCGGCGTGGTGGGCGCGGGCGGCATCGGCCTGCAGATCGCCGAGCGCATCAAGGTGCGGCACTGGGACGAGGTGGCCTTCATCATCATCCTGATGGTGCTGACCGTGGCCGCGATCGACACGCTGTCCGGCGCGCTGCGCCGCCGCCTGATCGGCCGCCGCGAGGCCGCCATCGCCTGACCTCACGCCGCCGCGCATGAAAAGGCCCGGAAGGAGAACCTTCCGGGCTTTTTCATGCGCGGTTCAGGGCCGACCGCGTCAGGCGGCGTCGTCGCGCCGGTCGCGGGCCTTCACATAGGCCACCGCCGCGTGCTCGGGGCAGTAGGGCTTCGCCGGGATGGCCTCGGCCGTGCAGAAGCGGAATTCTGGCGTGCCCGGCTCGCCGATCGGCCAGCAGCAGGAGCGGCCTCCCCGGCGCTGGAAGGGCCGGACCACGGCCGGCGGCGGCGCGGGGCGGCGGGCCGGCGCGGGCGGGCGCGGCGCGGCCAGGGCGGCGGCGGGCGCGATGGGCTGGGTGGCCGGCGGCAGGGTGGTGAGGGCGGGGCGCACCGGTTCCGGCTCGGGCGCCGGCGCGGCGGCGGGTGCCACCGGCAGGGGCTGCGGCTCGGCCACCGGCTCGGCCGCGGCCACCGGTTCCGCAGCGGTCGCGGCGGCGGGCGCCACGGTGGCGCGGGCCTCGCTTTCACGGCGGATCGGGCTGGGGCGCGCCGGCAGGTTCAGGCGGTGCGCCTTGCCGACCACGGCGTTCTTGGAGATGCCCATGCGGCGGCCAATCTCGGCCGTTGAATGGCCTTCGGCCCAGAGGGTCCGCAGAGCCTCGATTGCTTCCGCTGTCCAATCCATACCCAGGCTCCTGCCTCCACCCCCAGATACGGTAGTTAACGCCGGGGTGGCGACACAAGATGCGGCGCAAGCAGCGACTCGCAAAAGTTGTGGAAAAGAATTTCCCCTCCTCCGGATGAGGCGAGGCGGGCGTGGCGGGGCCGCGCCGGCCGCCTCTGTTCCCGCGAAACGGCGCCCGATGCAAGGCGGCGTTTCACGGGAACGGGAGAGCGCTGGATCAGAACAGCAGGCCCTTGCGCAAAAGGCCGTGCACGCCCTTCTCGCCGTTCACCGTCTGGGTGACGTGGAAGTCCACCGCCAGCGAGCAGAACTGGTAGGCGTCGGCCGCCGAGAGGCTGCTGCGCGCGGTGATGAAGGCGATCATCTCCCGCAGCGCCTGCTTCATGGCGATGTCGAGATCCTCGTGCATGCCCATGCTGATGTAGTGGGTCGGCGTCTCGGCGCGCGGGTAGCGCAGGGCCGGGCGGCGGGTGCCGTCGCCCTTCTCCAGGCTCAGGCGGAAATGGCCGGTCAGGCACATCTCCAGCGCGGTGACGCAGACCTCGCCGTCACCCTGCACGCCATGGCCGTCGCCGGCGCTGAACAGGCCGCCCGGGCGGTGCACCGGCAGGAAGAGGGTGCTGCCCGCCACCAGCTCCTTGTTGTCCAGGTTGCCGCCATGGGCGCGCGGCTCCTTGGTGGAGATCTGCCCCCACTCCACCGGCGGCGCCACGCCCATCACGCCGAAGAAGGGCGCGAGCGGCAGGGTCATGCCATGGTTGTCCGGCCCGAAGGGCAGGCGGCAGGTGCTGGCCGCGCGGTCCACGGGGATGTGGATGAGGCGGCGATAGGGAAAGTCCTCCGGCAGCGTGCCGACCAGGGCGCGGAAGTGGTTGTAGCCCCAGTCCGCCCCCAGCTCGATGCCCTCGATGTCGATGCGCAGGCAGTCGCCCGGCTCGGCGCCCGCCACCGCCACGGGGCCGGTGACGAAATGCGGCCCGAGCCGCGGCATGGCGCCGGCCGCGATGGCCTCGTGGATCCCGGCCAGGGCCGCCGGCTTGGCCAGGCCGCTGCTTTCGGGCGGCATCACCTCGGCGGGGCCGGAGACGCATTCCATCACCACCAGGTCGCCGGATTCGACCGTGAGCACGGGCGGAAACGCGGCGTCGAACGCCCCGAAGCGCACCGTCTCGGGCGAAGCGCGCAGATGATGGGTGGCAGGCATGACGGGTTCCCTCCTGGCCCCGCCACATTCCCGGCGATGCGGCGGCCGGTCAACTCCCGCCGCCTATTCCTTCAGGAAGCCGCCCGACTGGCGGCGCCACAGCCGCGCATAGGCGCCGCCGCGCGCCAGCAGCTCCGCGTGGCTGCCCTGCTCGGCGATGCGCCCCTGCTCCAGCACCACCAGCCGGTCCATGCTGGCCAGGGTCGAGAGCCGGTGGGCGATGGCGATCACGGTCTTGCCCGCCATCAGGCCGGTGAGCTGTTCCTGGATCGCCGCCTCCACCTCGGAGTCGAGCGCGCTGGTGGCCTCGTCCAGCACCAGGATGGGGGCGTTCTTCAGCAGCACGCGGGCGATCGCCACGCGCTGGCGCTGGCCGCCGGAAAGCTTCACGCCGCGCTCGCCGACATGCGAGTCGTAGCCCGCGCGGCCGCGCCAGTCGCGCAGGCCGGCGATGAAGTCGTGCGCCGCCTGGCGCGCGGCCGCCTCCACCTCGGCCTGGGACGCATCGGGGCGGCCATAGCGGATGTTGTCGCGGATCGAGCGGTGCAGCAGCGCCGTGTCCTGCGTCACCACGCCGATGGCGCCGCGCAGGCTCTCCTGCGTCACGCCGGCGATGTCCTGGCCGTCGATGAGGATGCGGCCCCCCTGGGGAGCGAAGAAGCGCAGCAGCAGGCTCATCGCCGTCGTCTTGCCCGCGCCGGAATGGCCGACCAGCCCGACCCGCTCGCCCGGCGCGATGTCGAGGTGGAAGTCCTCCAGCACCCCGCGCCCGGCCTTCGGCTCCTGCGCGCCCATCTCCTGCGTGCCGGCATAGGCGAAGCGCACATGCTCGAAGGTGATGCGGCCCTCGCGCACCGCGAGCGGGCGCGCGCCCTCCGGGTCCGGCGCCGTGGGCGGCACGGCGATGCTGCCGCTCGCCTCCTGCACCACGCCGAGATTCTCGAAGATGCCGGCGACGTTGAAGGCCACCCAGCCGGAGATGTTGGCGATCTGCCACGCCATCGGCAGCGCGGCCGCGACGATGCCGAGCTCGATCCGCCCCGCATCCCACAGCCCGAGCGCGATGCTGGCCATGGAGACCAGCATGGTGGCGTTGAGGGTGGAGAGCAGCAGCGCGTTGAGCGTGACGAGCCGCATCTGCCGCTGGAAGGCGGCGGTGAGGCCGAGGATGCCCTCGCGCACGAAGGCGTCCTCGTCCTCGGCGCGGGCGAAGAGCTTGAGCGTGAGGATGTTGGTGTAGCTGTCGACGATGCGGCCCGTCAGCAGGCTGCGCTGCTCGGAGGCGGCGCGGGCACGGGCGCGCATGCGCGGCACGATGAAGCGCAGCAGCAGGCAATAGGCCGCGAACCACACCAGGATGGGCAGCGCCAGCCAGAGGTTGGCCGAGGCGAGGTAGAGCACCGCCCCCGTGCCATAGACCAGGATGTACCAGACGGCGTTGACCGACTGCACCACGCTCTCGCGCAGCGCCGGCCCCGCCTGCATGACGCGGTTGGCGATGCGCCCGGCGAAGTCCTCCTGGAAGAAGGACCAGCCCTGGCGCACCACGTGCCAGTGGCTCTGCCAGCGGATCATGCTGGTGACGCCGGCGTTGATCGCCTGCTGGCCCACCAGGTTCTGCGCCAGGATGGCAACGGGCCGCGCCAGCAGCAGCACGAGCGCCATGCCGAGCAGCGCCGGCCAGCGCTCGGCCAGCAGCGCGCCCGGCGGGTGCTCCGACAGCATGGCGACGACGCGGCCGATGAACACCGGGATCAGCGCGTCGAGCAGCGCCACGCAGAGGCCGGCGAGGAAGAGCAGCCCGAACAGCGCCCGCGACTGCCGGATGAAGTGCCAGTAGAAGCCCCACAGCCCCGCCGGCGGCGGCGCCTCCGGCACCGGGCTGCCGAGGAGGCGGCTGGCCCGCTGCCCGGGCGCCGCCACGGGGTCGATGATTCGCTCGAAGATGCGGCTGGCCATGGAGCGGCATGGCAGAACCCGATGGCGCGGCCTGTCAAGCGCAGGGCCATGACAGGCCGCGCCACGGTGGCGCGAGCGCCGCGCCCGCGCTCAGCCCAGGCCGAGGTCGCGGTTCTCGCCGATGCCGAACTGGAGGTAGTGCGCCAGCGGGTTCACCCCCGCCGCCGCCACATCCGCGTTGGCCGCGAGATAGGCATCGCCCGAGAAGGCGGCGCTCGGGTCGCGGTGCTCGGTCCAGCCGAACTCCAGGTAGTGCTGCACCGGGTTGACCCCGGCCGCCGCCACGTCCGCGTTGTTGGCGAGGTAATAGTCCAGGTCGAACCAGGCATTCGGGTCGCGCCCTTCCCGCCAGCCGAACTGGTCGAAATGCGCCTGCGGGTCCATGCCCGCCGCCGCCACGTCCGGGTTGCGCGCGAAGTAGAAGGCGGCATCCATCAGCGGGCCCTGCGGCGCGGTGGCGTGCGGGGTGGCCCCGGCGGTCGGGCTGTCCTGCGCCTGGCCGATGGTCAGGTAGTGCAGCAAGGGGTTGCCGCCGGCCGCCTCCGGGTTCTCCGCCAGATAGAGGCCGGTGGAGAAGGAGAGCGACGGGTCGCGCCCTTCCTGCCAGCCGAACTCCATGTAGTGCTGCAGCGGGTCGAGGCCGGAGGCCGCCACGTCGGGGTTCTGGTCCAGGTAGTAGGTGACGTCGAACAGGGCGTTCGGGTCGCGGCCCTCCCGCCAGCCGAATTGCTGATAGTGCTCCAGCGCATCCATGCCGGCGGCCGCCACGTCCGCGTTCCGCACCAGGTAGAAGTCGCGGTCGAAGCCGGGGGTGGGGAAGTCCTCCGCCGCGCGCGGCAGGTTGATCACCAGCGCCAGGGAGGCGGAAGGGTCGGAGCGCAGGTCGCCCAGGCTGGCCACCGCCACCAGGTTGTGCGCGCCGCCCGCCAGCTCGGCCGCGGTGATGCTCCAGGCGCCGTTCTGGGCCGTGGCGGTGCCCAGCACGGTCACGCCATCGGTGCCGTAGAGGGTGACGGTGCTGCCCGTGGCGGCCGTGCCGTGCAGGATGGGGGTGGTGTCGGCGGTGATGTTGTTGCCTGCCACGCCCGTGTCGCTCGCGGCGTCCAGCAGCAGCGTCGGCGCCGGGGGCGGCACCTCCTCTTCCGCAGGTCCGGCCGGCACCGTCACGGCGAGGGGGCTGGAGGTGGACACCTCGAAGAAGTGCATCAGCCCGTCATCGGGGCTCCGCTTCGCCTCCACCGAGGTGGCGGTGAAGGCATGGGTGCCCTCCGCCAGCGGCGCGGTGGTGAAGTGCCAGATGCCGTTGGCGTCGGTCGTCGCCTCGCCCAGCTTCGTGCCCGCCGCGTCCTTGATGTAGACGAGGGTGTACTGGTCGTCGGGCGTCGGGGCGTAGATCTCGGCGCGGCCGGTCAGCACCGCGACGGTGCGGCCCTGCGCGTCCGTTTCCAGGCGCGGTGTCCCGGTCAGGCTGGCGGTGAGGTCGAAGTCGCGCGCGGTGAAGTCGGCGGCGCGCAGGGCAATCTCGCCGCGCACGGTGAGCGCCTGCGTTTCCGAAAGGCGGAACACCACCGCGCCGTCCACCTCGGTGGCCGTCGCCAGCAGGCCCGCGAGGCTGCGGTAGTCGAAGCCGGGCAGGCTGATCAGGTCGCCGCCATCGTCGCCGGGATGGAAGCCGAGGATGGTGTCGCTGCCCTCGCCCGCGCGGATGATGAAGGTGTCGCCGCGCGGGATCACGTGGCCAGCCTCATGCGGGCTGCCGCCGCCCATCAAGACATCGTCGCCCGCGCCGCCATCGAGGATGTTGGGCTGCGCGTTGCCGGTGATGGCGTTGTTCAGCGCATTGCCGGTGCCGGAGGACCAGGAGGTGCCGGTCAGCCGCAGGCTCTCCACATTGTCCGGCAGGGTGTAGCCGGAAAGCCAGGTCTCGACCGTGTCGGTGCCGCCGCCCGGCGCCTCGATCACCTGGTCCGACAGGTCGGAGACCAGGTGGGTGTCGTCCCCGGGGCCGCCGGAGATGATCCTGCCGCCGTTCAGCGGGCTGATTGCCGTGCTCAAGATGAAGCCTGTCCCCTTGCCGGCAGCCCCCGCGCGGGCCGCCGCGTCCGCCTCTCTTGAAGCAGCCTCGGCATGGCGGCCGCAAGCGTGGGCTTGGGCAAGAAAACGCGAGCAGAATCCGATAATTAACAAGAATTCAGGCGGCGGAAACACGGCCGGGGCGAAAGATGGCGAAAACCGGCGGATTGAAATGCCCCGCCCCCGCTTCCCGCCTGGCGCCGGAGCTGGAGGCCAGTCGGGCGCCCGCCCCTACAGCCAGCCCTTGCGCTTGAAGTAGAGGATCGGCAGCACGGCGCTGACCACCATCACCAGCAGCGCGGCCGGATAGCCGAACTGCCATTGCAGCTCGGGCATGGCGGCGAAGTTCATGCCGTAGATGCTGGCCACCAGCGTGGGCGGCATCAGCGCCACGCTGGCGACGGTGAAGGTCTTGATGATGCCGTTCTGGTCGATGTTGATGATGCCCAGCACCGCGTCGAGCAGGAAGTTGGCCTTGTTGTTGAGGAAGGCCGCGTGCTCCACCAGCGAGCGCACGTCGCGCATCAGGGTCTTGATGCCGCCCTTGTTCTCCTTGCGCACGGCGATCGACTTCTCGGCGCCCACGAAGGAGAGGATGCGCGAAAGGCCGAGCAGCGTCTCGTTGGCGCGGCTGGTCACCTCGCCCACCTGGCCGAGCGCGATCAGCACGTCCTTCAGGTCGGCGTCGCGCGCCTTCACCTTCACCTTCTTGGTGCTGCGGGCGTTGCGGAAGGCGGATTTGCTGGCGCGGTCCATGTCGGCGCCGATGCGCTCCAGCACGTCCGCCAGCCGGTCCACCACCGCCTCGAACTGCGCCAGCATCACGCCGTCCGGGCTGGCCAGAAGCGCGGGCGTGCGCAGCACGCGGTTGGCGAAAAGGGCGAAGGCCTTGGGCGTCGCGTAGCGGACGGTGACGAGGCTGCGCTCGGCCAGCACGAAGGTGATGGCGGTGGAGCCGAACTCCCCCTCATCCACCCCGTAGAGGAAGCTGGCGGTCAGGAAGAGCGCCTCGTCCTCCTTGTAGAGGCGCGAGGAGCTCTCGATCTCCTGCATCTCCTCCCGCGTCGGGATCTCCAGGCACAGCGCCGCCTGGACCGCCTTCTCCTCCTCCGGGCTGGGGTTGAGCAGGTCGATCCAGACCGCGTCGCGCAGCGCCTCGGGCGCCGGGATGCCCTCGTGGCGCAGGGTCCGGCCCTCGCGCACGGTGTAGGTGGTCATCATGCCGTGCGCACTCCCGGCGATGCGTTGTCGAGGGAAAGGAGGTCGAGAAGGAGCGAGGGTGCCGCTCAGGCGGCGGAAAGGCGCGGCACGGGTAGGCCGAATGCCGCCGCGACGCCAGGGAAATCCTCGGCCCAGGGGTGCCGCCCGCTGGCCGCCGTGCCGTCCTGCGCCCGCACCAGCTGGCAGACGCGCAGGCCGGCATGCGCCGCCGCGTCCAGCTCCTCCGCCACGTCGGACAGGAACAGGATCTCGGCCGGCGGCCGGTGCAGCCCCTGCGCGATGGCGGCGTAGCTGGCCGCTTCCCGCTTGCCGCCCACCGCCGTGTCGAAGAAGCCGCCGAAGAGCGGCGTCAGGTCGCCGGCCAGGGAATGGCCGAAGAGCAGCTTCTGCGCCGCCACCGAGCCGGAGGAATACACCGCCAGGAACAGGCCCGAGCGCGCCCAGGCGCGCAGGCAGGGCGCCACGTCCGGCCAGAGATGCCCCTCGATCTCGCCGCTGACGAAGCCCTGGCGCCAGATCAGCCCCTGCAGCGTCTTGAGCGGGCCGATCTTGGCGTCCTCGGCCATCCAGCGTCGCAGCGCGGCGCGCTCGTCCTCGCCCGGCTTGGCCATGAGCCGCACCTCGCGCAGGCAGGCGGCCACCGCCGCCTCCTCCGCATGGGCGTCGAGGAAGGCGTCCAGCGCCCGCTCCGCGAAGGGGAACAGCGTCTCCTTCACGAAGGCGATGGCGCTGGTGGTGCCCTCGATGTCGGTCAGCACCACGCTGAGCGGCGCCGCTCCCGCGCCACCCGGAGCCATGCCGCCCGCCACGTTGCCGCTCACCCGGTCACCGCGGGGAAGCGCTCGGAGATGTCGGTGCCGGTGTAGTGCGGCGTCCAGCCCGTGGTGTCGGTGAAGACGCGCAGCGCCGTGACGCGCGGCTCGGTGCCGGCGTCGAACCAGTGCTGGGTGTTGGCCGGCACGCTGATCAGGTCGCCCCGGGTGCAGTGCGCGTCATACACCTTGCCGCCCACATGCATGATGAAGTTGCCGCTGCCCTCGTGGAAGAAGCGGATCTCATCCTCCGTGTGGGTGTGCTCGGACAGGAACTTGGCGCGCAGCGCGTCCTTCTGGGGGTGGCTGCTGTCCAGCTTGATCACGTCCGCCGTGCCGGCGTTGCTGCCGGCCATGAAGGCGTCGAGCTGCGGGCGGTAGGCCTCCAGCACGGCCTCGGCCGGGGCGCCCTCCGGCAGGTCGGCCACCTGCCAGCGCTCGAAGCGCACATTGATCGGCGCCAGCGCCCGGGCGATCTCCTCCGCGTCGCTGGTGCGCAGCAACTCGGCGCCGGTGGCGGCGTCCTTGACGGTCAGAAGGCTCATCGGCTCCTCCGCTCCTGTAATTCGCATTCCAGCATGAATTCGAGCGCCTCCAGCCGGGCCAGCGCCGCATCCATGTCCCGCGCCCATACATAGACGCCATGGCCCCGGATCAAATAGCCCGGGGGAATGACAGAACCGGTGGCGGGGGAAATGGCAGCCATGCCATCCCAGCGCGCATCCACCGCCCGCTGCAGCCGGGCGATGTCCTGGTCGTTGTCGAACACCGGCAGCGTCACCGCCGCCTCGTGGGTGGGCAGGCCGGGAAAGGCCTTCAGCAGCTCGTAGCCGGCAAGCTCGATCCCCTCGCCCGCCTGGCGGGACAGCACGGTGTTGGCCACGGAATGGCCGTGCAGCACCGCGCCCGCCTCGGGGAAGCGGCGGTAGATGCCGCAATGCAGCAGCGTCTCGGCCGAAGGACGCGCCCCCGCCTCCTCCGGCCGTCCCTCCAGGTCCACCCCCATCACCGAATCGGCGTCGAGGAAGCCCTTGTGCCGGCCGGAGCGGGTGATGGCGACGCGGCCGCCCGGCAGCCGCACGGAGAAGTTCCCGGCCGTGGCCGGCACCCAGTGGAAGCGGTCCATGCGGCGCCCGGCGCCGATGATGGCCTGGATGGCGGCGTCGGGGATGGCCAGGGAGGAGGATGGGCTCATGCGGCGGGCTCCGGTCTGCCGGCGGGGTGGATGCGGCGCTGATACAGCACCAGCGCCACCGTGCCAGCCACGCCCAGCATGTCCGTGTAGCCTTCGGGCACCATCAGCGAGAGGCCGAGCAGCCCCGCCGCCAGCCGCAGAACCGGGGGCAGCGGGCCGTTCAGCATCCAGCCCTCCGTGGCGCAGGCCAGCATCCACACCCCCGCCACCGCGGTCGCCACCGCCAGCAGGATGCCGGGCAACGGCCCCTGCGCCAGCAATGCCGGCGAGATCCAGAACAGGAACGGCACGATGAAGGTGGCCAGTCCCAGCTTCACCGCGATGAGGCTGGTGCGCCAAAGGTCGGCCCCCGCCATGCCGGCGGCGGCGAAGCTGGCGAGCGCCACCGGCGGCGTGATGGCCGAGAGGGTGGCGTAGTAGAAGATGAACATGTGCGCCACCAGCGGCTCCACCCCGATGCGGGTGAGGCCCGGCGCCACCACGGCGGCGGCGATGGCGTAGGCCGCGGTGGTGGGCACCCCCATGCCGAGGATGATGGCGACCCCCATGGAGAACAGCATGGCCAGGAAGGTGGAGGCACCGGCGATCTCCAGCAGCAGGCTGGCGAAGCGCCCGCCCACCCCGGTGAGGCCGATGACGCCGGCCACGATGCCCGCCGTGGCGCAGACGGCGATGAGCTGCATCATCTCCCGCGCGCTGCCGGAAAGCGCGCCATAGATCGCCCCGGCCGTTTCGCGCGCCGCGCCGGCGATGGCGGCGGCGGCGCCCTGCCCGCCCAGCGCCAGCCGGTGCGCCAGCGCGGTGCCGAGCATGATGACGATGGTGGCGCCGATGCCCCAGGCGGCGGCGCGGAAGGGCGAGAAGCCGATCACCAGCATCCAGATCAGCAGCACCAGCGGCGCCGCCATGTAGGCGCGGCGGGCCAGCGCCACCCAGCGCGGCAGCTCCTCGCGCGGCAGGCCATGGATGCCGGCCTTGCGGGCGTTGAGGTCGCAATGGATGTAGTTGGCGACATAGAACAGCAGCGCCGGGATCAGCCCCGCCAGGGCGATCTCGGTGTAGGGCACGCCCAGCACCTCGGCCATGATGAAGGCGCCCGCCCCCATTACCGGCGGCGTGATCTGCCCGCCGGTGGAGCTGGTGGCCTCCACCGCGCCCGCCGTGGCGCGGTCATAGCCCACGCGCCGCATCATCGGGATGGTGAACATGCCCGAGGCCACCACGTTGGCCACCGCCGAGCCCGAGATGGTGCCGAACAGCAGGCCGGACAGCACCGTCACCTTGGCCGGTCCGCCGCGTGCCCAGCCCACCGCCGCCAGCGCCAGGTCGTTGAAGTAGGTGCCGGCGTTGGACACCTGCAGAAAGGCCGCGAAGGTGACGAACATGGCGATGAAGGTGGCCGAGACCTGCACCACCGTGCCCAGCAGGCCGTTGTTGCCGAACACCTCGACCAGCGCCGGCGCCAGCTCCACGCCCCGGTGGTAGAGCGGCCCCGGCATCCAGGGGCCGATGAAGCAGTATACCAGGAACGCCGTGGCGATCGCCGGCATGATCAGCCCGGCGGTGCGGCGGGTGAACTCCAGCACCAGCAGGATGCCCAGCCCCGCCGCCGCCAGGTCCCGCCAGTTGGGGCCCATGAAGGAGCGCATCTCGATGCCGTCGGCATCCAGCGCGTAGTGGGCGACGATGAGCAGGCAGGGCAGCATCAGCGCCCAGTCATGCCAGGGGATGCGCGAGCCCCCCTGCCGCCCAGGCGCGAACAGCGCGAAGCCCAGCGCGGCGCCGATGAACACATGCGCGGCGCGCGACACGGTGGGGTCGGCCGGCACCACCAGCAGCACCCAGAGATGCCAGGCGATGAAGGCGGCGCCCACCGCCTGCCAAAGCCTCCCCTGCCAGCCCGCCAGCGCGCGCCGCGAATTGGCGAATTCCAGATCGTCGACCGGCGTGGTCCCGCCAGCCGCCTGCATGGCGCCCGAATGCGTCAATAACCGCTCCCCCTTGCCTGCCGCCGGCTGGCCCCTTCAGCGGGGTGCCGCGTGCTTCCTGGGCGGCGCGCCGGCGGCGCGCCACGCCCGCAGGCTACCGGGCGGGGCGGACAGGTTTCAACGCCGCGTTGGCGGCGCCGGCAAAGAGCCTGCCCCTGCGGGGTGCCACGGCGGCCAAGGCGGGAGGCGGGAGGTCATCGACGCGCGGCGACGGCGCCCGGGCATGGCCCTGGGCCACCCCGGCGCGCCGCAGGGCGCCGCGACAAGGGAGCGGGAGGCTCGCTCCCGGCACCCGATTTCCGCCCCGGACAGGGCGGGCCAGAGCCGGCGGCCGGGCCTCGCGGCCCGGCCAGGCGGCTCAGGCCGCCGGGTGGGACGAGGTGGAGGTGTTCGGCTGCGTGCTCGCGTTGCGCGCCTGGGCGGGGCTCGCCGGGCCGGAGATGTTGCCGGCGGGCGGCGCGGGCGGCGCGTCGGCCGCCATGGAGGCATCCTTCTCGTCGTCCTCCTTCATGTTCTGCTTGAAGGACTTGATGCCCTTCGCGAGGTCGCCCATCAGGCCGCTGATCTTCCCGCCGCCGAACAGCAGCAGGATCACGAGCAGCACGACAAGCCAGTGCCAGATGCTGAAGGAACCCATAGCCACGCCTCGATCCAATTTGGGCGGCCACCGGCGTGACGGGAATGCCCCAGCCAGCCTGACCGCGTCTCCTCGCCTTGATGCCGCAGACTACTGTCCCGCGCACCGTCGCGCAAACCAGGACATGGCGTGAATCGCGCCCGGAAACAACCACCCTTGCAACCGGATGACATTTCGTCCATTAAATCCGCGGATCCGGGCCCCTCTGGCGACCCGGCGGCCTCTGCGCCTCGCCGCGGACTGCCGCCTTCGTGATGTCGGATCGACTTCTCGTGCAATCCGGGCCCGGTCTGCATCCCCTGTAGCGATCCCTCCACGGCCGAAATGTGGCCGGGCCCCTATTCTGAGGAGCCGTCCCTCCGTGGAAGCTTCCATCTGGTTCTGGGTTATCTTCAACGCGGTCGTGCTGGGCCTGCTGCTGCTCGATCTGGGCGTCTTTGCCCGAAAGGACGCCAATGGCGACCCGGCGCCGGTGCCGGTCAAGACCGCGCTGATCAAGTCGGCCGCCTATGTGGGCCTGGCCTTGCTCTTCTTCGGCTGGCTGCGCATGAGCTACGGCCTGACGCCGGAGGAACGCAGCGCCAAGAGCCTCGAGTTCCTCACCGGCTACGTCATCGAGTGGTCGCTCTCGGTCGACAACATCTTCGTCTTCGTGCTGCTCTTCGCCAAGTTCGGCGTGCCCGCGGCCTACCAGCACCGCGTGCTGTTCTGGGGCATCCTGGGCGCGCTGGTGATGCGCGGCATCATGATCCTGGTGGGCACCGCGCTGATCCGCGAGTTCGACTGGGTGATGATCATCTTCGGCCTGTTCCTGGTCTATAGCGGCTGGGCCATGCTGCGCGCCGCCGACGAGGAGCCGGACCCGACCAACAATCCGGTGCTGGGCTGGATGCGCCGCCACCTGCCGGTGACGGACACCTTCCGCGGCAAGAACTTCAGCGTCGTCGAGAACGGCAAGCGCATGCTGACGCCGCTGGCGCTCGTGCTGGTGCTGGTGGAGCTGACCGACCTGCTGTTCGCGCTGGACAGCATCCCGGCCATCTTCGCCGTCTCGACCGACCCGTTCATCGTCTACACGGCGAACGTCTTCGCCATCCTCGGGCTGCGCGCCATGTACTTCGCGCTCGCCGGCATCATCCACCGCTTCAAGTACCTGAAGCACGGGCTGGCGATCGTGCTGATGATCGTGGGCGTCAAGATGCTGGCCAACTGGTTCGCCGGCGGCAAGGCCGTGCCGGTGGAGTACGCCCTGATGGTGACGGCCGCGATCATCGCCGGCTCCATCGCCCTCTCGCTGTGGAAGACCCGCGGCGAGAAGGAGGAGCCGATCCTCTGACGGGAAGCGCCGGGGGAGCGGAGGCTCCCTCCCCCGCCGCCCGCTTCCCCGCCCTGCCGGCGGGGAAGGCTTTCCGGCGGCTCAGTCGGCCCTGATGCCGAGCCGCTCGATCATGCCGCCCCAGCGCGCGGTTTCCGCCGCCACGAAGGCGGCCAGCTCCTCCGGCCCGCTGGCGACGATCTCGAAGCCCGCCGTGCCGGTGGCCTGGCGCGCCTCGGGGGTTTCCAGCGCCGCCCGCGTCTCGCGCGCCAGCCGGGCGATCACCCCGGGCGGCATGGAGGCGGGCGCCACCAGCGCGTTCCAGGCATAGGAGACGGCGCCGGGCAGCCCGGCCTCCTGCAGCGTCGGCACCTCCGGCAGCTGCGGCAGCCGCGCCTCGGCCGTCACGGCCAGCGCCCGCACCTGACCTTCCCGCACCTGCGGCAGGATGCCCGCAACCGTCAGGATCATCGCGTCGATCCGGCCCGCCACCAGGTCCAGCACCGCCTGCGGGAAGCCGCGATAGGGCGCGTGCTCCAGCGCGATGCCGGCCCGCGCCTTGAGGTCCTCCATCGCGAGATGCCCGCCCGAGCCGGCGCCCACGGAGCCGTAGGTGAGCCTGCCCGGCCGCTCCCGGGCATAAGCGATGAAGCCGGCCACGTCCTGCGCCGGAATGCCGGGGCGGACCACCAGCACCTGCCCGGACCGCGCCAGCAGCGAGATGGGGGCGAGATCCTTCACCGGGTCGTAGGGCAGGTGGGCGTAGAGGGCGGGGGCGGTGGCCAGCGGGCCATTGATGGTGAGGCCGATGGTGTGGCCGTCCGTCGCCTTGGCCACCGCGTCGGTGCCGATGTTGCCGCCCGCGCCCGCGCGGTTCTCCACCACGAAGGGCTGGCCGAACACGCTGCCGTAATGCGGCGTCAGGGCGCGGGCCAGGATGTCCGGCGTGGAGCCGGCCGGAAAGGGCACGACGAAGCGCACCGGCCTGTCGGGCCAGGCCGGCTGCGCCCGCAGCGGCCGCGGCGCGGCCAGGGCGGCGGCGCCCAGGGCAAGGGTGCTGGCGAGCAGGGTGCGGCGATGCGGTGTCACGGGCCAACCTCCGGCAGGGCTTTTCCACGCTTGCAGCACGGGCGGCGCGCGGCGTCCAGCGGGGCTAGCGCGCCGCCACCGCCTGCCCGCCATGCACGAAGCCGGCGGCCGGGTAGGCCGTCACCCCGTAGCTCCGCGCCGGCGGGTACCAGACCCGCACCAGCGACCAGTCGTTGCGCGGCGAGACGTCCATCACCGGCTGGTCCAGCGCGATGCGGCCCTTGGAGGAGCCGCTGGCCCAGTTGGCGTGGTCCACCCGGATCTCGCGCGCCGACAGCACCCGGCTGACCACGGCCACATGGCCATCCCGCATCCGCCCCGCCGGGCGCAGCACCAGCACGCTGCCGGGGCGCGGCGAATGGCCGCGCGCGTAGCGGCCGGAGGCGGCCTCCCACCAGGTGCCGGCATCGCCGTGCAGTTCCACGCCCGAGCGGGCGCGGGCATAGGGCACGCAGGCCACCGGCTCGCGCAGGGCGGCGGCGCCGGTGACGGGCCCGCCACCCCCGCCGCCGCAGGCGGACAGGAACAGCGCCGCCAGCAGCGCCAGCGCCCCGGGAAGGGCGGCGCCCCTGCCCGGAGCCCCCACCCTCAGGCCGCGCGGGCGGCGGGAACGCCGCGCATGCGCCCGCCCGGCGTGCCGCCGGGGACGGCGGCGCACAGGTCGGCGGCCTTCAGCAGCTTCGCCCAGTCCAGCCCGGTGGAGACGCCCATGCGCCGGAACATCCAGGCCAGGTCCTCGGTGGCGGTGTTGCCGGTGGCGCCGGGGGCGAAGGGGCAGCCGCCGAGGCCGCCCGCGGCGCCGTCGAACACCCGCACCCCCGCCTCGAAGGCCGCCAGCGCATTGGCCACGCCCATGCCGTAGGTGTCGTGGCCATGGAAAGCGAAGGGGTTGTTCCAGGAGGCCAGGGCGTGGCGGAACACCTCGGCCACCTGGTCCGGCGCGGCGTTGCCGGTGGTGTCGGCGATGCCGATCTCCATCTCGGGGTCGAGCGAGTAGACCTTCTCGACCATGTCGATGGCATCCGCCACCGGCACCACCCCCTCGAACGGGCAGTGGAAGGCGCAGGACAGGTTGAAGCGCATCTTCACGCCCAGCCGCGCGCCCTCGCGCACCAGCTCGGACAGCTCGGCCAGGCTGTCGGCGCGGCTGCGGTTGAGGTTGGCGCGGTTGTGCGCCTCGGTGACGGACATGAAGAAGCCCAGCCGGTCCGCCCCCGCCGCCATGGCGAGGTCGAAGCCCTTGCGGTTGGGCACCAGCACGGTGCTTTCCAGCCCCGGCAGCGCGCGGGCGGCCTTCAGCACCTCGGCCGTGTCGGCCATCTGCGGCACGTGGCGGGGGCTGACGAAGCTGCCCACCTCCATCCGCCGCAGGCCCGCCTCGTGCAGCGCCCGCACCATGGCCACCTTGGTCTCGGTGGCCACGAAGGGGCCGATGGATTGCAGCCCGTCGCGCGGGGCGACCTCGCTGATGGTGACGCTCTCGCCCATGGTCAGACCTCCTCCCCCAGCCACTGGCCGAACACCCGCGCGTTGTGCTCCCCGAGGGCCGGCCCCGTCCAGCGCACCATGTCGCGCGGCGCCACGCCGTCGAAGCGGAAGGGCGCGGCCGGGTGCAGCACCGGGCCGATCAGCGGGTCGCGCAGCTCCATCACTGAGTCCCGGGCGCGGAAATGCGGGTCCTCCGCGATGTCGCGGATGTCGTAGAGGCGTGAGCAGGGCACGTCCACCGCCTCCAGGATGTCCTGCGCCTCCTTGGCCGGCAGGGTGCGCGTCCAGGCGCCGATGGCGGCGTCGAGCTCCGCGGCGTGGGCGCAGCGGCCGCCATTGTCGGCCATGCGCGGGTCCTCGGCCAGCTCGGGCCGGCCGATGGCGCCCATCAGCCGGCGGAAGATGAGGTCCGAGTTGCCGGCGACGCAGAGCCACTTGCCGTCCGCGCAGGGGTAGGTGTTGGTGGGCGCGGCGGTGGGGATGGCGGCGCCCGCCGGCTGGCGGATCTTTCCCGTCAGGCCGTATTCGGGGAGCATCCCCTCCATCAGGCTGAGCACGCTGTCCACCAGGTTGATGTCGATGATGCGGCCGCGCCCGCCCTCGCCGGCGCGGTCCCGCCCCCAGCAGGCCGAGACCACGGCCATAGCCGCGTACATCCCCGCCAGGTCGTCGCTGATGGAGATGCCGCAGCGCGGCGGCGGCAGCTCGGTCTGGCCGGGATTCGCGGTGAGGTGGCGCAGGCCCCCCATCGCCTCGCCGATGGCGCCGAAGGCCGGCTTGTCCCGGTACGGCCCGTCCTGCCCGTAGCCCGAGACGCGGGCGATGACGAGGCGCGGGTTCTCCGCCTGCAGCACCTCCGGCCCCAGCCCGATCCGCTCCAGGTAGCCGGGGCGGAAATTCTCCACCAGCGCGTCGGCGCCGGCGGCGAGCTTCAGCAGGCGCGCCTTGTCGCGCGGGTTCTTCAGGTCGAGCGTGACCGAGAGCTTGTTGCGGCCATGGATGCTGAACCACACCGGGTGCCCCTGGGCCTTGCTGCCCCAGCCGCGGATCGGGTCGCCTTCCGGCGGCTCCACCTTCACCACCTCGGCCCCCATGTCGGCCAGCAGGCGGGTGGCGAAGGGGCCGGCGATGTAGTGGCCAAGCTCCAGCACCCGCAGCCCGGCCAGGGGAAGGCCGGATTGCGGCGAAGTGGGCTGGGGCGAAGTGGGCTGGGGCGAAGTGGGCTGGGCCGTGCTCATGCGCGTGTCTCTCTCCCCTGTTGGCAAGGCGCAGCCTTGGCGAGACGGCGGCCCCCGGCAAGGGGGCGGCGGTTTTTTTGCGCCGCACCGATCCTGGAAACCGAAGCTCAATGATTGCCGTAGCAGAATGCGCCCGGGCCATGAACCCGGGCCCTGCTTTCCCCGATCGGATGCCGGCCCCCGAACCCGCCGGCATCCCCCGCGCCACCCAGCCTGCCCGGCGCGGCACCTCCCCCCTGAGGGCGGACCTTCCCCCGGAGGTCCGCCCTGTTTTTTCGCCTCCGCTTGTTGTGCGGCGCGGCAGGCCTGGATCGGGCCGGGCGGCGGCCCGATCATGCGCGGCCTCCCCGTCTGCCGAAGGAGCCCTGCCCATGCCCGTCCCGCCCCATCCCACCCTGCCCCATCCCCTCCCGTTTCCTTCCGCCACCCTCCGGCCGTTCCGGAAGGCGCGCGCATGATCAACGGCCTGACCCTTCTCCTCCTTTGCCAGCTCTGCGGCGAGGTGCTGGGCCGCGCGCTGCACCTGCCGGTGCCCGGGCCGGTGATCGGCATGGCGCTGCTCTTCGCCGGGCTGCTGCTGCGTGACAGGCTGAGCGACAGGCCGGCCGAGGCCCCCGCCGCCCCCGGCCTCGGCCAGACGGCAGACACGCTGCTGATGCATCTCGGCCTGCTTTTCGTGCCGGCGGGGGTGGGCGTCGTGGTCTACCTGCCGCAGCTGGCGCGGGACTGGGCGCCGCTCTCGCTGGCGGTGGTGGCGGGCACGCTGGCCGGCATCGCCTTCACGGGCCGGCTGGCCCAGGCGCTGATCCGGCGCCTCGGCTGAGGGCGCGGAAGCGATGGTCGATCTTTCCGAGATCTGGGTCTATCTCGCGCGGGACCCGCTGGCGGCGCTGACCGCCACGCTGCTGGCCTGGATGGCCGGGCTGCGGCTGGCGGCGCTGTGCCGCTGGCACCCGGCGGCCAACCCGGTGCTGTTCGCGGTGGCGCTGCTGGCGGCCGCGCTGCTGCTTGCGGGCATCGACTACCGGCAATATTTCCAGGGCGCGCAGTTCGTGCACTTCCTGCTGGGGCCGGCCACGGTGGCGCTGGCGGTGCCGCTCTACCGGCAATGGCAGCATGTGCGAAGCTCGGCGCTGGCGGCCCTGCTGGCGGTGATCGCGGGGGGCGGCGTGGCGGCGGCGGTGGGCGTGGCCTTCGCGCTCGCCCTCGGCGCCGCGCCCGAGATCACCGCGAGCCTCGCGCCGCGCTCCGTCACCACCCCCGTCGCCATGGGCATCGCCGAGCAGATCGGCGGCCTGCCGGGGCTGACGGCGGCGGTGGTGCTGGCCTCCGGCGTGACGGGTGCCACGCTCGGCCCGATGACGCTGAACCTCATGCGGGTGAAGGACTGGCGGGCCCGCGGCCTGGCCATGGGCACGGCGGCGCATGGCCTCGGCACCGCCCGCGCCATTGCGGTGAACGCCACGGCGGGTGCCTTCAGCGGCATGGCGATGGGCCTGAACGCCCTCGCCACCGCGCTGATGCTCCCCCTGCTTTGGCGCCTGGTCTTCGGCTGAACTCGCGGAAAAAAGATCCGGGGGAGAATTCTTTCTCCCCCGGTGCTGCCTTCAGATGGCCAGCGTCCCCGCCTTGGCCGCGGCGTAGCGCTCGCCCACCTTCGCCCAGTCCACCACGTTCCACCAGGCCGCCAGGTATTCCGGCCGGCGGTTGTTGTATTTCAGGTAGTAGGCGTGCTCCCACACGTCGTTGCCCATCAGCACGCGCTGCCCGTCCATGATGGGCGTGTCCTGGTTCGGCCGGCTGGCCAGCGCCAGCTTGCCCGAGCGGTCCACCGTGACGAACACCCAGCCCGAGCCGAACACCCGGCCGCCGGCGGCGTTGAAGTCGGCCTTCATCTTGTCGAGGCCGCCGAGGTCGCGGTCGATCGCCTGGGCCAGCTCGCCCGAGGGCGCGCCGCCCTTGCCGCCCATGATCTGCCAGAACATGGCGTGGTTGGCATGGCCGCCGCCATTGTTGCGCAGCGCCGTGCGCACCGCCTCCGGCGCCTCGCCCAGCTTGGCGAGGAGCTGCTCCAGCGGCATGGCGGCGAGCTGGCCATGGTCCTTCAGCGCGTTGTTCAGGTTGGTCACATAGGCCGCGTGGTGCCTGCCGTGGTGCAGCTCCATGGTCGCGGCGTCGATATGCGGCTCCAGCGCGTTGGCGGCATAGGGCAGCGCCGGCAGGGTGTAGGGGCCGGAGGGCGCCGCCTGGCCGAGGCTCCGGCGCGGAGCGGCGAAAAGGCCGGCGGCGAACAGCGTGGCGCCGGCGGCCAGCATGCCGCGGCGCGCCAGCATGGGGGTGGTCGTGGTCATGGCGTCTGGGTCTCCCTTGCCCGTCCTGCGGGTTCAACACGACAGGTGGCGCCGGGATGCGAGGCGGAAAGGGCCGGGCCGCGCTTGACACGCGGGTTTCACGCCGGCAGGGGCGGCGCATGGCGAGCCTGCACCTCTTCCTGGCCATCCTGCTCGAAGTGATCGCCACCTCCGCGCTGGTGGCCGCGAAGGGCTTCACGCGCCCGCTGCCGTCCGCTGTGGTGGTGCTGGGCTATGGCGGCGCCTTCTATTTCCTGTCGCTCGCGCTGCGCGCGTGGCCCGTGGGCATCGCCTACGCCCTGTGGTCCGGCATCGGCATCGTGCTGATCTCGGCGGCGGGCTGGGTGCTCTACGGGCAGCGGCTCGACGCGCCGGCGCTGATCGGCATCGGGCTGATCCTGGCCGGGGTTCTGGTGATCAACCTGCTCTCGGGCAGCGCCGGCCACTGAGCCGGGGCGCCTATTCCTCCGTGCGCCAGCCCTGGTGTTGCGGCAGCCCGTCATCCAGCCTCATCCAGGAAAGGCGGCCGCGCATCAGGGTGTGGTCGGCCGGCGGCACGGCCTCCGGGTCGTCCAGGCTGGCGATGGTGACGTCGATCTCGCCCGGCGTGGCATGGCCGCGCCAGGTGAGGGTGGTGCCGCATCCGGCGCAGAAGCCGCGCTCCGCCTTGGGGCTGGAGGCGAAGAAGCGCGGCGCGCCGCGGGTGAAGCGCAGCGCCGCCGCCGGCACGCTGAACCAGGCGACGCAGGGCGCCCCCGCCGCGCGCCGGCAATCGGCGCAATGGCAGAGGGTGGGGTTGAAGGGCTCGCCCTCCGCCACATAGCGCACCGCGCCGCAGAAGCATCCGCCTTCCAGCATCGCCCGTCTCCCTGGCTGCGTTTCCCCTTCAACGCGCGCGGCGCAGCAACGTCACCGCCAGAAGCAGCAGGCCCGAGATCAGCACCAGCACCATGGCCGCCGCCATGATGGTCAGGCTGATCGAATCGTTCAGGCCGGAGAACATCTGGCGCGGCAGGGTGCGCTGGGCGGGGCCGGCGATGAACAGCGCCACCGCCACCTCGTCCAGGCTGGTGGCGAAGGCGAACACCGCCCCCGCCGCCACGCCGGGCATGATCTGCGGCAGGCAGACGCGCCAGAAGGCGCGCAGCGGCGAGGCGCCGCAGGCCGCCGCCGCACGCAGCTGCACCGGGTCGAACTGCTGCAGCGCCGCCAGCACCGTCACCACCACGAAGGGCGCGCCGAGCGCGGCATGGCCCAGGATCAGCCCGGTGAAGCTGTTGGTCAGCCCCAGCGGCCCGAAGAACAGCAGCAGCGCCACCGCCACGATGATGGCCGGCACCACCATGGGCGCCAGCAGCACCGCCATCACCACCGCCTGCCCCCGGAAGCGCCCGCGCCACAGGCCGAAGGCGGCCAGCGTGCCGAGCGCGCCCGCCAGCAGCGCGGCACCGGCGCCGACGCGCAAGGAGTTCCACAGCGCCGGCAGCCAGAAATCGGAGTTCCAGAAATCGGCGTACCAGCGCAGCGACAGGCCGGGCAGCGGGTAGTGCAGGAAGGAGCCGGCCGAGAAGGAGAGCGGCAGCACCGCCAGCACCGGCGCCAGCAGGAACAGGATGGCCAGCAGGCCGAAGGTCCAGAGCAGGATGCGGCCGGGCCTTGGCGCGGGGCGCGCCCGCGCTGCCACGGGCGGCGGCGCCGAGGGGGGTGCCGGAGGGGGTGCCGGAGGGGGTGCGCCCCCCGGCTCCGCGCCCGCGAGGCGCGCCGGGATCCGCGGCAGGGCGGGGTCCGGGCTCATGCGGGGCGCATCCGCGAGAAGCCGACGAGCCGGCCATACACCGCCAGGATCACCGCCACCGCCGCCAGGATCAGGCAGGACAGCGCCGCAGCCATCCCCCAGTTGACGGTGCGGGACGCGTAGAAGGCGACGAAATAGGGCAGCATCTGGTCGTTGGCGCCGCCGAGCAGGGCGGGCGTCACGTAGAAGCCCAGCGCCTGGATGAACACCAGCAGGCACCCCGCCCCCACCCCTGGCAGGGAAAGCGGCAGCGTGACCCGCCGGAAGGCCCGCGCCGGCGAGGCGCCGAGCGACACGGCGGCGCGCGGCAGCCGCCAGTCCAGCGACTTCAGCGAGGCATAGATCGGCAGCACCATGAAGGGCAGCAGGATGTGCACCATGGCCAGCAGCACGGCGCCGCGGTTGAACAGCAGCGGCAGCGGCTCCTCCACCAGCCGCAGCGCGCCGAGCGCGGCGTTGACCACGCCCTCGCGCTGCAGCAGCACCATCCAGGCGGCGGTGCGGACGATCAGGCTGGTCCAGAAGGGCAGCAGCACGCCGGCCATCAGCCAGGGCACGGCGCGCGGCGGGGCGGTCGCGATCAGCCAGGCCAGCGGGTAGCCGATGGCGAGGCAGATGGCGGTGGCCAGCACCCCCATCCACAGCGTGCGCCACAGGATGGCGCGGAAGATCGCCTCGTCCGGCGGCGCGGTGCCGAGGCCGCCCGTGGCGTCCCGCTTGAGGTCCAGCACCGCCAGCAGGTTGAAGTCCGAGACCGGGCCGCCCGCGCGGCGGATGGCGGCCCAGGGGGCGATCGCCCCCCACTCCTCGCTGATGGCCAGCACTGCGGCGCGCGCCTCGCCCTCGAAGGGGGCGGCCACGCGCCGGGCGGTCATCGGCAGCAGGCTGCGGAAGCCGGGCAGGTCGGCGTTCAGCCGCGCCGAGGCGCGGGCGACCTCGCCGCCGCCGGATTGCTGGTCGCGCGCCCGGGCTTCCCGCAGATCCTCCACCAGCGCGGCGAAGGCCGCCTCGCCGGGCGGCGCCGCGCCGTCCCATGCCGAGAGCGCGGCGACGGTGCGCGGCAGCACGGGCGCCACGTCGCTTTCCTGCACCGCGCGGAACAGGAAGGCGCCGATCGGCAGCACGAACACGCCGAGCAGGAACAGCAGCAGCGGCGCCACCAGCGCCGCCGCCGCCAGCCGCGCCTTCAGCGGCGTGGCGACCCCTGCGGCCAACTCAGCGCGAGACCCAGTTGTTGAAGCGCTGGTTCAGCTTGTCGAGGTTGTCGAGCCAGAACTGGTCGTTCAGCTGCAGCGCCCCCTCGATGTTCTCCGGCGCGGTGGGCAGGTTGGCCAGCACGGCCGGCGGCAGGCCGGCATTGGCGCCCTTGGCCGTCACGCCATAGGGGATACGCGGCGGCAGCCCCGCCTGCCGGTCGGGCTGGCCCACGAATTTCAGGAAGTCGAGCGCCGCCTGCCGGTTCGGGCTGCCCTTCATGATCACCCAGGAATCGAGGGTGAAGACGTTGCCGGCCCAGGCGATGCCGAAGTTGCGCCCGTCATTCTGGTTGGCGGCGCTGATGCGGCCGTTATAGGCGTTGGTCATGGCGACCTCGCCGCTGGCCAGGAGCTGCGGCGGCTGGCTGCCGCGCTCCCACCAGATGATGTCCTTCTTCAGCTGATCGAGCTTGCGGAAGGCGCGGTCCACGCCGGCATTGGTGCCGAGCAGCCTGTAGACCTCGGAAGGCGCCACGCCATCGGCCAGCAGCGCGATCTCCAGCGTCACCTTGGGGCCGCGGCGCAGGCCGCGCTTGCCGGGGAACTTCGCCGTGTCGAAGAACTCGGCCCAGTTCTTCGGGCCCTCGGGCATGCGGGCGCGGTCATAGGCCAGCACGAAGGAATAGAGGATGTTGCCGACGCCGCACTCGCTCACCGCCTCGGGGATGTAGTGGTCCCGCCCGCCGATGGCGGCGAAGTCCATCTTCTCGAACAATCCCTCCTCGCAGCCGAGCAGCAGCTCCTCGCTCTCCACCTGCACCAGGTCCCAGTTGTTGGCGCCGGACTGGATCTTGGCGCGCAGCACGCCGACGCCGCCATCCCAGGTCTCCTCCAGCAGCCGCGCCTGGCTCTGCTGCTGCCAGGGGCGGAAGAACACCTCGCGCTGCGCGTCCTGGTAGGCGCCGCCCCAGGAGACGATGGTCAGGTCGCGCCCCTGCGCCTGGGCGCCGCCGGCGCCCGGCAGGCCGCAACCCAGGATGCCAACACCCAGCGCCAGCATGGCGCCGAAACCTCTCCGCAGCATCGTCTTGCTCCCCTGGCCGGGACCGCCGGCTTTCCCGCCGCGCAGCCTAGGCCAGGAGACGGGAGGGTTGAAGGGCAAAGCGATTTCCCGCCCGCCGCCTTCCCGCTCAGCCCCCGGCGGCGAAGGCGTGGGCATGCGCCGGGTCCCACGCGACCGAGACCAGCGTGCCCGGCTCCGGCATCATGCCGCCCCCCACCGGGCGCTTGGCCACCACCTCGGCGCCATCGCCGAGGCTCAGGCGCAGCCGCACATGGTCGCCCTGGAAGATCACCTCCGCCAGCCGCGCGGAAAGCGCGTCCTCCCCCATCTCGGAGGCCAGGATGGCGGCCACCGCCACCCGCTCGGGCCGCACCGCCACCACGCAGCGGCTCCCCGGGGCGCCCGCATCCACCGGGCGGGCCAGCACCTCCGTGCCGCCATCCAGCATCACGCGGATGGCGCGGTCCCGCCCCTCGCCCTCGGGGTGGCTGCGCACCGTGCCCGGCAGCCGGTTGTTCTCGCCCACGAAGCCGGCGACAAAGGCGTTCTCCGGCTGCTCGTAGAGCCGGCGCGGGGGCGCGAGCTGGCGGATGCGCCCGCCCTCGAACACCGCGATGCGGTCCGACAGCGTCAGCGCCTCCTGCTGGTCGTGGGTGACATACATCATGGTCAGGCCGAGGCGCTGGTGCAGGGAGCGGATCTCGTACTGCATCTCCTCGCGCAGCGCCTTGTCGAGCGCGCCCAGCGGCTCGTCCAGCAGCACGATGGGCGGCTCGAACACCATGGCGCGGGCCAGGGCGATGCGCTGCTGCTGCCCGCCCGAGAGCTGCGCCGGGCGCCGCTCCCCGAACGTCTCCAGCCGCACCATCGAAAGCGCCCGCTCCACCCGCCGCGCCCGCTCGGGCTTCGGCACGCCGCGCACCTCCAGCGAAAAGGCCACGTTCTCCGCCACGCTCATATGCGGAAACAGCGCATAGGACTGGAACACCACGCCGATGCCCCGCTTGTGCGGCGGCAGGCGGGCGATGTCCCGCCCCCCCAGCAGGATCCGCCCCTCGCTCGGCATCTCGAAGCCGGCCAGAAGCATCAGCGTCGTCGTCTTGCCGGAGCCGGACGGGCCGAGCAGGGTCAGCAGCTCGCCCTTCTCCACATCCAGGTCCAGCCGCTGCACGGCATAGCCGGAGGCCGCCGCGCCATAGGCCTTGCGCACGCCCTCGAAGCGGACCAGCGGCTCGGCCATCCTGTTCATCCCCTGCTTCTGTGCCGTCATCCGCTGCATTCCCGGCGGCGGGCGGGTTGTCAACCGCCGCCTCTGCCGCGACCCTGCGCCGCGCAACCGATTGGAGGATCGTCGATGACCGAAGCCGAAGCCAGCCTGATCATCCGGCGCGAAGGTCCCGTGGGCCGTCTCACCATGAACCGCCCCCGCGCGCTCAACGCGCTGGACCTCGCCATGATCGACGGCTTCGCCGCCGCCCTCGCCGAATGGCGGGACGACGCCTCGGTGCGGCTGGTGCTGCTGGAAGGTGCCGGCGACCGCGCCTTCTGCGCCGGCGGCGACGTGCGCCAGGTGCGCCAGGACGTGCTGGATGGCCGCCTCGACGCGGTGGAGGCCTTCTTCACCCGCGAATACGCGGTGAACGAGGGCATCGCCACCTTTCCGCGCCCCTGGGTCAGCCTGATCGACGGCGTGTGCATGGGCGGCGGCCTCGGCGTCTCGGTGCATGGCAGCCACCGCATCCTGTCCGAGCACGCGCTGCTGGCCATGCCGGAAACGGCCATCGCCCTTTTCCCCGATGTCGGCACCAGCTATGTGCTGCCGCGCCTGGCCGGCTCGCCCAGCGGCGCGATGGGCCGCTGGATCGCCCTCACCGGCGCCCGGCTGAAGGGCGCCGAGGGCGTGGAGGCGGGCCTCGCCACCCATTTCGTGCCGCGCGCGAAGCTTCCCGCCTTGCGCGCCGCCCTGCTGGAAGGCGGCGACGCCTCGGTGGTGGAGCGGTTCGCCGAGGCCGTGCCGCAAGGCCGCATCGCGGAGCTCCGCCCGGCCATCGAGCGCTGCTTCGGGCCGCAGGACCGCGCCGGCATCGAGGCGGCGCTGGAGGCCGAGGGCACGGACTGGGCGCGCGAGCAGCAGGCCATCCTCGCCCGCGTCTCCCCCACCAGCGTGGCGGTGACGCTGGAGCTGCTGCGGCGCGGCGCCACGCTCGACCTGGCGGGCTGCCTGGAACAGGAGCTGGTGCTGACCCGCAGCGTCACCCGGCATCCGGACTTCGCCGAAGGGGTGCGCTCCGTGCTGGTGGACAAGGACGGCAAGCCCGACTGGCAGCCGCTCGGGGACGTGCTGCCGATGTTCGGCTGAGGGATAAGGCTTTGGGGGAATGGATTTTCCCCCAAAGCCTTTTTCGTTTTCCCGTCAGCTTCCGGGAGCGAGCGCGGCGAGGGTGCGCCGGTCGCGGGCGCCGCCGTAGTACTTGTCCAGGGCGGCGCCGAACTCGGGCTCCGCCGGGTCGGCCAGGGCGAACAGCGTCATGCTGGACTGGAACTTCATGTCGTCCGGGCTGCCCAGGATCTCGTGCGCCGAGCGGCCCCGCGCGGCGTTCATCAGCGCCGCGCATTCCCTGAGCCTGGCGCCGAGTACGGGATGGGCCAGATAGGCGCGCGCCTCCTCCAGCGAGGCGATGCCGTAGCGCTGCGCCATCGCGCTGTGGCCGAGGCCGCGCAGCTGCGGAAAGACGAACCACATCCAGTGGCTGCGCTTGCGCCCCTCCGCCAGCTCGCGCCGCACCTGGCCGATGACCGGCGCCTGGGCCTGGACGAAGCGGGCGAGGTCGAACGGGTCTGTCATGCCGCGACACTGGACGCCCGGTGCCGCGCCGGGAAGCGCCCCGCCCCGCACGATCGGGCGAGGCGCCACGCCGGTTGCCCGCTCAGGCACGGCGCCGCCCGGGTTGCCCGCTCAGGCGGGGCGCCGCCCCGGTTGTTGGTTCAGGCGGGGCGCCGCCCCGGCTGTTTGTTCAGGCGGGGCGCCGCCCCGGCTGTTTGTTCAGGCGGGGCGCCGCCCCGGCTGTTTGTTCAGGCGGGGCGCCGCCCCGCATGGGCCACCGCCAGCGCCGCCAGCGAGGCCAGCAGCCCGGCGCCGAACACCGCCGCATGGCTCTCCCCCGTGGCATGGAACAGCGCCGCCAGGGCGAAGCCCGTCACCGCCTGGGCCAGGGCGTAGATCACCGTGGCGCGCGCCCAGAGGATGCCGGCCGAAAGGCCGCCGATCTCGCGCGCCGCCGCCAGGGCCACGGCACTGGCGCCGACGCCGGCAAAGCCGCAGAGGGGTGCCGCCAGCAGCACCGCCGACGCGCCGGGCAGCAGGCACAGGCCGAGCGCCGCCACCTGCACCGCCATCCACAGCGCCAGCGTCCGCCGCCCCCCGATGCGCCCCGAAAGCCGCCCGCCCAGCAGCGTGCCCGCCGCGGCGCCGAGCCCGAACAGCACCCAGAGCAGCGCCGTGGCCGCCGCCTCCAGCCCGCGCCCGCGCACGCCGAGATCGGCCAGGTAGACCATGGGCGGCACCATGCCGATGGCGGACAGCAGGTAGGCCAGCAGCAGCGCCCCGGCGCGCGGCGCCGGCTGGCCCACCGGCAGGCGCATGGTCTCGGCGGCGGGCGGCGCCGGCCAGCCGCGCCGCAGCCCGAGCCAGACCAGCAGCGACAGCAGCCCGAGCCCCGCCCAGGCCAGCGGCAGGCCGGACGGCACCAGCGCCGGCACCGCCAGCGCCCCCGCCACCACGCCCGCCCCGATCCCCGCCACCACCACCCCCGCCGCGGCGGGGCGCTGCCCCGGCGGCAGCACCGCCTGCACCGCCGGGCCGGCCAGGGACATCAGGATGCCTCCCGCCAGCCCCGCGAGGCCGCGCCACAGCGCCAGCCAGAGCAGCCAGGCGAGGCCCGGGCCGTGCAGCGCGCAGGCCAGGAAGGAGAGCACCACCAGCGCCATGCCCGCATCCAGCGCCGCCGGCACGCCGAGGCGCCGCCCCAGCGCCCGCCCGCCCAGCGCGCCCGCCAGGTAGCCGGTGAGGTTGCAGGCACCGAGCAGCCCGGCCTCGCCCCCCTCCACCCACCCGGCCGCCACCATGGCGGGAAAGAGCGGCACATAGGCGAAGCGCGCCAGCCCGATGCCGGCGCAGAGCGCCCCCGCCCCCGCCAGGGCCACGCGCATCACCGGCCGCCGCCTTGCCGCCGGCCGGGCGCGGCGCGCTCAGGGGTGGGCGGACCTGGCCAGCCGCGGCGCGCCCTGGGCGGCGCGCAGCGCCCGGCGCAGCCTGGCCACGCCGGCGCGGGCATGCCCCGCCTCGCACAGCCTGCCGCCCTCCGCCGCCAGGCCGCGCGCGGCGTCCTGCCGGGCGCCGGGAAGGCGCGAGAAGCGGGCGGCCAGCTCGTCGCAATAGGCGAGGCCGGGCGGCAGCAGCCGCAACTCGGCGCCCCGGGCCGGCAGGGCGGCAAGCAGCAGGGCCAGCAGCCAGGAAAGGCGGAGCAGCATGGCGCCCATCCTGGAGGCGCGCCCCCTGCCCTCCGGTGGGCGGCGCATGAAGCATGGGTCATGCGGCGACGGGGAGGCGGAACAGCACCGCCAAGCCCGGCTGGCCGGGCGGCCCGCCCGCATCCTCGAACCACAGCGCCCCGCCATGCAGCTGCACCACCGCCCGCACCAGCGAGAGGCCGAGCCCCGAGCCCGGCGTGGTGCGGGCGGAATCGGCGCGGAAGAACCGCTCGCCCACCCGCGTCCGGTCCTGGGCCGAGAGGCCCGGCCCCTCATCGGCCACCCGCACCACCACCCAGTCCGCCTCGCGCCAGGCGGACAGGACGATGGTGCCGTGGGGGGCGGTGAACTTCACCGCGTTGTCCAGCAGGTTGGCCACCACCTGCAGCAGCAGGTCGCGGTCCCCCACCAGGGGCAGGCTTTCCGGCCAGAGGGTGTTCAGCGTCTGGCCGCGCGCCTCGGCCGAGGCGCCGTAAAGCTCGGCGGCGTCGGCCAGCAGCAGGGACAGGTCGAGCGGGGCGAAGGCGGCGCGGCGCGCGCCCGCCTCCACCTCGGCGATGCGCAGCACCGCCTGGAACACGCGGGTGACGTTGTCGAGGTCGGCGATGCCGCGCTCGATCGCGCCGCGCAGCGTCGCGGGGTCGTCCGCCTCGCTCAGCAGCGCCTCCTCCAGCCCGTTGCGGGCGCGGGCGATGGGCGTGCGCAGGTCGTGCGCGATGGCGTCCGACACCCCGCGCACGCCGTCCATCAGGTGGGCGATGCGGTCCAGCATGGCGTTCATGCTGGCGCCCAGCCGGTCGAACTCGTCGTCATGCAGCGAGAGCGGCACGCGCTGCGAGAGGTCGCCGCCGGCGATCAGCGCGGCGGTGGTCGCGGCCGGCGTCAGCCGCCGCTCCAGCGCCCGGCGCATCAGCCAGGCACCGAGCAGCGCGAAGAACAGCGCCGCCCCCGCCGCCCAGGCCAGCCCCTCGGTGAGCAGGGCGCGCAGGCGGCCCTTCTCGCTCACCTCGCGCCCCACCGCCAGCTTGCTGCCATCCGGCAGGTCCAGCACCAGCAGCCGCGCCTCGCCCGGGCCGGTGTCCTCGTGCTCCACGTTGAGGCGGTACCAGGAGCTGTCGCCCGAGCGTGGCGGCGGCAGGGCGGCGAGGTTGCCGGCCAGCCGCCGCCCCGACGGGTCCAGCAGCAGGTAGATGGACAGCCCTTCCGCATCCAGCGCCAGCCGCTCCTCCACCGCCTCGGCCAGCACGGCGAGGCCGGAATCGCGCCCGCGCTCGGCCAGCGCCATGGCGTCGGCGCGGATGGCGGAATCCGTCTGCCGCTCCAGCGTGCCGGCGGTGCCCCACCAGAGCACCCCGGCGAAGGCCAGCCCGGCCGCCAGGAACACCACGGCGAACAGCAGCGCGAAGCGGAATCCGGCCGAGGAAAGCAGGCGCCAGAGGGGGCCGGGGTGCTGCTGCCGCCGCCGCGTGTGGGGCATCAGGCGCCCTTCACGTCCGGCGGCTCACGGCTCGGCGCGGATCATGTAGCCGGCGTTGCGCACCGTGTGGATCAGCGGCCTGTCCTGCCCCTTGTCCAGCTTCTGCCGCAGGCGGGAGACGTGCACGTCGATCACGTTGGTCTGCGGGTCGAAATGGTAGTCCCACACCTTCTCCAGCAGCATGGTGCGCGTCACCACCTGCCCGACATGGCGCATCAGGTGCTCCAGCAGCCGGAACTCGCGCGGCTGGATGTCGATCTTCTTGCCCGCGCGGGTCACGGTGCGGGACAGCAGGTCGAGCTCCAGGTCGGCCACCTTGAGGCGCGTGGCCGGCGCGTCCACCGCAGGCCGGCGGCCCAGCGCCTCGACGCGCGCCAGCAGCTCGGCGAAGGCGAAGGGCTTCACCAGGTAGTCGTCGCCGCCCGCCTTGAGGCCCTTCACCCGCTCATCCACCCCCGACATGGCCGAGAGGAACAGCACAGGCGTGTGGTTGCCCTGGCCGCGCAGCGTTTCCACCAGCCGCACGCCATCGACGCCGCCAGGCAGCATCCGGTCGAGCACCAGCAGGTCGAAGCTCTCGCCCGCCGCCATGAACAGGCCGTCCCGCCCGTTGGTGGTGTGCTCGACCGTGTGCCCCGCCTCCTGCAGGCCCTTCTTCACGAAGCGGCCCACCTCGGCATCATCCTCCACCAGCAGAATTCGCATGGTGCTGCGCTCCTTGTCGCGGCGTGCCGGCCCCGCGGAAGCGGAGGGCCTCATCCATGGCGCGCCGGGCCGGCCAACATGCCCCGGCCCGCGCCCGCGCGCCAGAGCAGGAGAGCGGGAGCGGGAGCGGGATGCCGGCCCTGCCCTGCCCTGCCCTGTCCTGCCGGCGCCGCCCGCCCGGCTTCAGAGCGGCGCGTCGGCCAGCACCTGGAGATGGCCGAGCGAGCAGCGCTCCACCCGCGCGGAGACGCCATAGACATCGGCCAGCATCGCCGGCGTCAGCGTCGCCTCCGGCGTGCCCTGGGCGCGCAGCCGGCCCTCGCCGATCACCGCCACGCGCTCGGCGAAGCGCGCGGCCAGCGCCAGGTCGTGCACCACCAGCACCGTCACCAGCCCGTGCTGCCGCGTCAGCTCCCGCACCAGCCGCATCACGCCGAGCTGGTGGCGCAGGTCGAGCGCGCTGGTCGGCTCGTCCAGCAGCAGCACGCGGGGGCGGCGCACCAGGGCCTGGGCGAGCCCGGCGAGCTGCCGCTGCCCGCCCGAGAGCCGGTCCAGCCCGACCAGCGCCAGCTCGGCGATGCCAAGGCGCTCCAGCAACTCCAGGGCGCGGCCGGCGGCGGCGCGGGCGGACAGCACGCCCTCCTCCGTGGGGCTCGCCTTCAGCGCGCCGACCAGCGCCTCCATCACCGTCAGCGCCACGCCCTGCGGCAGGCTCTGCGGCATGTAGGCGATGCGCCGCGCCCGCCGCTCCAGAGACTGGCCGATCATCTCCTCGCCCTCGAGCCGCACCGAGCCGCGCGCCGGCAGCAGCCCCGCCAGCCCACGCAGCAGGGTGGACTTGCCGGCGCCGTTCGGCCCGATCAGCGCGGTGATGGCGCCGCCCGGCAGCGGCTCCAGGCTCACGTCGCGCAGGACGAGGCGGCGGCCATAGCCCAGGGTGAGCCGCTCGATCTCCAGCGTCACGCGCGGCGCCCCCGGGTGAAGACCAGCAGCACGAAGACCGGCACGCCGACCAGGGCGGTGACGATGCCGACCGGCACCATCAGCCCCGGCACCAGCAGCTTGCTGGCCACCGAGGAGAGCGAGAGCAGCAGCGCGCCGCACAGCGCCGCGGCGGGCAGGAAGAAGCGGTGGTCCTCCCCCACCATCAGCCGCGCCGCGTGCGGCCCGACCAGCCCGATGAAGCCGATGGTGCCCACAAAGGCGACCGAGACGGCCGAAAGCAGGCTGACGCGCAGCAGCGCGCCGTCGCGCAGGCGGTTGGCGTCGATGCCGAAGGACAGCGCCCGCTCCTCGCCCAGCCGCAGCGCGGTGAGCTTCCAGGCGGCGCGGGCGGTGAAGGGGATGGCGAGCGCCAGCGCCAGCGCCAGGATGCCGATCTTGGGCCAGGTGGCGCGCGCCAGGCTGCCCATCGACCAGAAGACGAGCTGCTGCAGCGCCTGCTCGGTGGCGACGAACTGCAGCAGCGCCACCGCCGCGTTGAAGGCGAAGACCAGCGCGATGCCGAACAGCACCAGCGCCTCCACCCCCGCCCCGCGCAGGCGCGACAGGCTGCGCAGCAGCAGCACCGAGGCGAGGGCGAACAGGAAGGCATTGCCCGAGAGCAGCCATTCCTGCGGCACCCAGGGGATGCCGACGCCCAGCACGATGGCCAGCGCCGCGCCCAGCGAGGCGGCGGAGGAGACGCCCAGCGTGAAGGGGCTGGCCAGCGGGTTGTTCAGCACCGTCTGCATCTCGGCCCCCGCCAGGGCGAGCGCCGCGCCCACCAGCACGGCCATCACGGCATAGGGCAGCCGCACGTCCCACACGATGACGGAAACCGGGCCGCTGGCCGAGGCCGGGTTCAGCAACACCCTGGCCACGTCGGCGAGGCCAAGGCGGGACGAGCCGGTGGCGACGTCGAGCAGCAGCGAGGCGCCGAGCAGCACGGCCAGCAGCGCCAGCAGCGCCGCGCGCCGCAGCACCAGCGCGCGGTAGCCGGCGGCCCCCGCCAGGGTCGCGGCGGCGCCGCTCAACGCATGTCCCCCGCCACGGCGGCGGCGGGCCGGAGGCGGCCTCCCGGCGCCGGGCCGAACGGCGCCCCTTCCCGGCCGGCGGCATCGCGCGGCACGGTCGGCGCGGTGCCGGGCGGCAGCGGCACCCTGGCGCGGGACAGGCGAAGAAGCTTCAACGGGAGGGACCCTTCCAGCAGGGGCGGATAATCCGGCAATCCATAATCATTCGCATCTGCCAGACCAAGCCCTTCTCGCGCCTCCGCCGCGCGGGCCGGCCATGGGCGCGGCGCGGCCGCGCGCCGCTTTCCCCTCCCGAGGCCGGAAGCGGCTTCGCCAGGCCGGGAACAGGGCGGGTGCCGTGGAGGGCGCCCGCCCACGCGCCTCTCAGCCGGCGCCGCCGGGGCGGCGGCCGACCTGCACCGCCATCTCCCGCTGCCGCCCCTCGCGCTGCAGCGTCACGCGGATGGTCTGGCCTGGCGGGGTGCCCGCCACGCCGCGGATCAGCGCGCGGGAGGTTTCCACCCGCTCCCCGTTCAGCGCCGTGACGATGTCGCCCTGGCGCAGCCCGGCGCGGGCGGCGGGGCTGCCGCGCTCCACGCTCTGGATCTGCACGCCGCGGTTGCGGCCGCCGGGCGTCGCCTCCTCCCCCACATCCTGCACCGCGACGCCGAGCCAGCCGCGCTCCACCCGCCCGTCGCGCCGCAGCTGCTCGATGACCCCGCGCGCGAGGTCCGAGGGCGTGGCGAAGCCGATGCCGGCCGAGGCGCCGGAGGGCGAGTAGATGGCGGTGTTGATGCCGATCACCTCGCCCACCGCGTTGAACAGCGGGCCGCCCGAGTTGCCGGGGTTGATGGCGGCGTCGGTCTGGATGAAGTCGTCGAACGGCCCGGCGCCGATCTCGCGCCCGCGCGCCGAGACGATGCCGGAGGTGACGGTGCCGCCCAGGCCGAACGGGTTGCCCGCCGCCAGCACCCACTGCCCCACCCGCACCGAGCCGGAATTGCCCCAGGGCACCGCCGCCAGCGCCCCGCGCGGCTCGACGCGCAGCAGGGCGAGGTCCGTCAGCTCGTCCGTGCCGACGACGCGGGCGGGCAGCTCCGTGCCGTCCTGCAGCGAGACGACGACGCGGGCCGCGTTGCCCACCACATGGTTGTTGGTGACCACATAGCCCGCCGGGTCGATCACGAAGCCCGAGCCCGCGCCCTGCACCTGCTGGCGGCCGCGCCGCTCGCGGAAATAGCGCTCGAAGGGCGTGCCGCGCAGCTCGGGCGGGATCTGCGTCGTGGTCTGCTCGGACAGCACGGCGATGTTGACCACGGCGGGCAGCACCTGCTCGGCCAGGTCGGCGAAGTCCGGCACCGTGCCCCGCTGCGCCAGGGCGGCGGAGGGGACCAGCCCGCAGGCCGGCAGCACCGCCAGGCCGGCGAAGGCAAAGAGGAGGGAGCGGCGGGGGGCGGCAGGCATGGGGGCGTGCATTCCTTCGGCGGCGTGGGCTGCGGCGCGAGCCGCGGGGGCATCGTCGGGGCGGAGCGGCGGCATGCCAGGGGGGAAGGCCGGCGCGCTCCGCCCGCATGTTGTGCGGGAGGGGCTTGCCGTTGCGCAAGCCGTCAGGGCGCGCGCGGGTTGCAGGGCGCGCGCCTCAGCCGGCGCGGGCCGGGTCTTCCGGCCAGTCGTGGCGGGGGTAGCGGCCGCGCATGTCCTTGCGCACATCCGCCCAGGCGCCCCGCCAGAAGCCCGGCAGGTCGGCCGTCACGGCGATCGGCCGCCCGGCGGGCGAAAGCAGCGCCACCTGCAGCGGGATACGCCCGCCGGCCAGCGGCGGCAATGTGGACAGACCGAACAGCCATTGCGCCCTCGCCTCCAGCCGCGGCACCTCGCCGGCATAGTCGATGGGGGCGGCGCGGCCATTCGGCAAAGCGAGGCGCGGCGGCAAGGCCGCGTCCAGCGCCTTCTTCGCGGCGTGGGGCAGCAGGCCGCGCAGCAGCGCCACCACGTCGAGCCCCCGGAGCTGGGCGAGGCGCGTCATGCCGGAAAGCCAGGGAGCCAGCCACTCGGCCGCAGTCGCGGCCAGGGCGGCGTCGGAAACGTCGGGCCAGCCTTCCGGCTCCAGGGCGTGCATGCGGGCGATGCGGGCGCGGAACTGGCGGGCGGCCTCGGTCCAGTCCAGGTCGCGGAAGGCGCGGCCGGCGGCGGCCTCGGCCAGCGCCGTGGCGAGCGCCGCCGGGTCGGCATGCGGCAGGGTGCTTTCCTCCAGCACCAGCGGGCCGAGGCGCAGGCGCCGCCTCGCCACGACCGCGCCGGCCCGCGCATCGAAGGAGGCGCCCTCCTCGCGCACCAGCCGCTCCGGGAATTTCCGCTCCAGCGCCTCGCGCGTCAGCGGCGCGGCCATGCGGATCCGGGCCTCGGTGCCGGCCAGCTCCAGGTCTGCCACCGCCAGCAAGGGGGACTTGCCGAGGCGGTCGGTGGCCGGCAGGCGGGCGCCCTGGCCCCCGGCGGAGCCGGAGCCCGAAAGCCCGGCGAGGCGGAAGGCGCCGTCCATGCTGCCGCGCCGGGCGGCGATGCGGTCGGGGAAGCCGGCGGCCAGCAGCAGCCCGGCATCCCCCGCCGCCTCCGTGCCGCCCGGCACGCCGAGCCGCCGCCGGTGCAGCGACACGGCGCGGCGGATGCGGCCCAGCGCGGCGCGGTCGGCGTTCGGGTCGTCGGCGCCGTGCAGCAGGTCGAGGCGGAGCTGGATGTCGGAGGGCGCCTCGCGGCCGCGGATCGGGTCGCGCTCCTCCAGCAGCGCGGCGAGCTCGGCGGCCAGCGCGGCCTCCTCCGCATCCGCCGCCTCGGCCATCATGCGGGCCAGCCGCGGATGGGTGCCGAGCCGCGCCATGCGCCGGCCCATAGCGGTGATGCGCCCCTGCGCGTCCAGCGCGTCGAGGTCGCGCAGCAGGGCGCGGGCGGCGGCGAGCTGGCCGGCGGGCGGCGGGTCGAGAAAGGCCATCGCCTCCGGCTCGCCGCCCCAGGCGGCGCAATCGAGCGCCAGGCCGGACAGCTCGCTTTCCAGGATCTCGGGCCGGTCGGAGAGCGGCAGGCCGCGGTGCAGCGCCTCGGTCCAGAGGCGGATGGCGACGCCCGGCTCGGTGCGGCCGGCGCGCCCCGCCCGCTGCTCGGCGCTCGCGCGGGAGATGCGCAGCGTGGCCAGCCGCGCGAGGCCCGTCGCCGGGTCGAGGCGCGGCGCGCGGCGGAAGCCGCCATCGACCACGATGCGCACGCCCGGCACGGTCAGCGAGGTTTCGGCAATGGAGGTGGCCAGAACCACCTTGCGGTTGGGGGAAGGGTTGAGCGCGCGGTCCTGCTCGGCCGGCGGCAGCTCGCCATGCAGCGGCAGCACATCCGCCTTCACGCCCCCCAGCCGCTCGGCGGTGCGGCGGATCTCGCCCCAGCCGGGGAGAAAGGCCAGCACGTCGCCCGGGTGCTCCACCAGCGCGCCGCGAATAGCGCTGGCCATGGCCTCGGGCAGGTCGCGCGGGTCCTGGATGTCGCGCGGGCGGTGGTGGACGGCCACCGGCCAGGCACGGCCGAGGCTCTCGATGACCGGCGCCCCGCCCATCAGCCGCGAGAACCCTTCCGTCTCGATGGTGGCGGACATGGCCAGCAGGCGCAGCTCCGGCCGCAGCCCGCGCTGGAGATCCAGGCACAGGGCGAGGGCGAGGTCTGTGTCGAGGTTGCGCTCATGCGCCTCGTCGAACAGCACCGCCGCCGTGCCTTCCAGCCCGGGGTCGGTCTGCAGCCGGCGCACCAGCAGCCCTTCCGTCACCACCTCGATGCGGGTGGCGGCGGAAACGGCGCGCTCCAGCCGGGTGGCCAGGCCCACCGTCTGCCCCACCTTCTCGCCCAGCAGGTCGGCCATGCGGCGCGCGGCGGCGCGGGCGGCGACGCGGCGCGGCTCCAGCACGACGATTTTCTGTCCCTGCGCCCAGGGCTCGTGGCGGAGCGCGAGCGGCACCAGGGTCGTCTTGCCGGCGCCCGGCGGGGCCACCAGCACGGCGTTCGGCGCCCTGTCGTCCCGCATGACGCGCAGTGCATCGAGCAGGCGCGGCAGGGCTTCGGTGACGGGCAGCGGGGGCAGGGCATCCATGGCCCTGCCTGTAGCGCAAACCGGCGGTGGGCGGCCAGTTGGGACCGGGGGCGGGGGGCCGGGCGCGTGGGAAGGGGCGCGGCGCGGAGGACGATGCGGAGCCAGGGCGGAAACAGCCCCCGGCCGCGCGACGGAAACCCTGACAGGCGCGGAGCCGGCCCCATATGCTGGGCGCGAAGGCGGGGCGGCGGGGGCGACACGTTTCGTTACCCCGCTCCCCTTCCCTTCGCCGCACCGAAAAGGTTTCATCCCCTCCATGTTGCGCGCCCCGCCTTCACCGCTGGCCCTGGCTGCCCCTGTCCTGGCCTTCCTGCTGGCCTCCCTCCCGGCTCCGGGCGCCCAGGCGCTGGAAAGCGTGCCCGCGCGCTCCGAGCGGGCCAGCATGACCCTGGCGGCGGAGCTGGAGGCGGTGGCACCCGGCCAGCCCTTCCGCCTCGGGCTGAAGCAGGTCCTGGCGCCGGGCTGGCACACCTACTGGAGCAATCCGGGCGATGCCGGCACGCCGCCCGAGATCGGCCTCACCCTGCCCGAGGGGGCGAGCGCCACCGGCTTCGACTGGCCGGCGCCGGAGCGCATCCCCTTCGGCCCGCTGGTGAACTACGGCTACGAGAACGCCGTGCTGCTGCCGCTGACGGTGACGCCCCCCGCCACGCTGCGCCCGGGCGACGTGTTCACGGTGGAGGCGCAGGCGAGCTGGCTGGTGTGCGAGAAGGTGTGCATCCCGGAGGAGGGCGTGTTCCGCCTCGACCTGCCGGTGGAGGCCGCGCCGCGCCCCGACGCCGCGCTGGCCGCCGATTTCCGCGCCGCCGAGGCCGCCCTGCCCCGCCCCTCCCCCTGGAACGCCGCGCTCGGCTTCGAGGGCCAGCAGGGGGCGCTGCGGCTGGAAGGGCCGGCGCTTTCACCCGCCCTGGTGCGGGAGGCGCATTTCTTCCCCGCCGAATGGGGCGTGCTGGACCATGCCGCGCCGCAGCCCGTGCGGCTGGCCGAGGGCGCCCTGCGCATCGGCCTGCCGCGTGGCGCGGCGCCGCTGCCGCCAGGCCCCTTGCGGGGCGTGCTCGTGCTGACCGACGCGGGCGGCACCCGCAGCGCCTATGACATCGCCGCCACGCCGGGCGCGCTGCCGGCGCAGCTCGCCGATGCGGGCATGCTCGGCGGGGGCAGCCTGGGCGCTGGTTCCCTGGGCGCTGGTCCCGTGGGCGCTGGTCCCGTGGGCGCGGCCCCGCCGCTGTGGCGGGCCATGCTCTGGGCGGCGCTGGGCGGGCTGATCCTGAACCTGATGCCCTGCGTCTTCCCCATCCTGGCGATGAAGGCGATGGCCGTCGCCCGGCTGTCGGGCGCGGCGCGTGGCGCGGTGCGCGGCCACGCGCTGAGCTACACGGCGGGCGTGGTGCTGTCCTTCCTGGCGCTGGCCGGCGTGATGATGGCGCTGCGCGCCGCCGGCGGCGTGGCGGGCTGGGGCTTCCAGTTCACCGCGCCGGCCTTCGTGGCCGGCATGGGCTGGCTGATGCTGGCGGTGGGGCTGAACCTGTCCGGCGTGTTCCAGGTCGGCGGGCCGGTGGCGCTGGGCTCGGGCATCGCGGCCCGCGGCGGGCATCTCGGCAGCTTCGCCACGGGCGGGCTCGCGGTGCTGGTGGCGACGCCCTGCACCGCGCCCTTCATGGCCGCCGCCATCGGCGCCGCCATGCTGATGCCGCCCGCCGCCACGCTGGCCGTCTTCGCCGCCATGGGTCTCGGCATGGCCGCGCCCTATGCGCTGCTGGCCCTCGCCCCCGGGCTGGCCAACCGCCTGCCCCGCCCCGGCGCCTGGATGGAGCGGCTGAAGGAGATCCTGGCCTTCCCGATGTACGCGGCGGCGCTGTGGCTGCTCTGGGTGCTGGCGCAGCAGGTGGGGCCGGAAGGGCTGGCGGCGGCGCTGGCCGGGGGCCTCGCCGTGGGCTTCGCCGCCTGGGCGCTGGGCCGGGCGCAGCAGGCGCGGGGCGGGCGCGGGCGGATGGCCGGGCGCGGCGGCGCCGCGCTTGCCCTGCTGGCGGCGCTGGCCCTGCTGCCGCCGCTCGCCATGACGCCCCCCGCCAGCGCCGGCACCCGCGCCAGCGCCGCCGAACCGGGCGCAGAGCCCTGGTCGGAGGCGCGGCTGGCCGAGCTGCGCGCCGAAGGGCGCCCCGTCTTCGTCAACATGACCGCCGCCTGGTGCATCACCTGCAAGGTGAACGAGCGCGTCGCCCTGCAATCGGATGCGGTGCGCGATGCCTTCGCGGAGCGCAACATCGCCTATCTCAAGGGCGACTGGACGGATGGCGGTCCCGCCATCGCCGCCGTGCTGCGCGCCCATGGGCGCGAGGGCGTGCCGCTCTACCTGGTCTACCCGCCCGGTGGGGGAGAGCCGGCCGTGCTGCCGCAGATCCTCACCGAATCCCTGGTGCTGGAGGCCCTGCCCCCCGGCTGAGCCTGCCCGACCGAGCTTCCCGGTCCGGGCTTCCCGGGCCGGCGCCTGTTCCCCGAACCCTGGAGTGACCGACCATGGCCAAGCTGCTGTCCCGCCGTGCCACTCTCGCCATTCCCCTCGGCGCGGTGCTGATGCCCGCCCTGCCCCGGCTGGCATGGGCCACACCCGTCATCGGCGCGCCGGCGCCCGATTTCGCCGCGCCGGACCAGGATGGCACCACCCGCCGCCTCGCCGACTACCGCGGCAAGGTGGTGATGCTGGAATGGACCAACCATGACTGCCCCTTCGTGCGGAAGCACTACAACAGCAGCAACATGCAGACCCTGCAGAAGCAGGCGGCCGAGCGCGGCATCGTCTGGCTTTCCGTCATCTCCTCGCCGCCCGGCGAGCAGGGGCATGTGGATGGCGCCCGCGCCCGCGGCCTGACCGCCGAGCGCGGCGCCGCTCCCGCCGCCGTGCTGCTCGACCCCGAGAGCCGCATGGCCCGCGCCTATGGCGCCACCACCACGCCGCACATGTACGTCATCGATCAGGCGGGGGTGCTGCGCTACATGGGCGGCATCGACAGCATCGCCTCCAACAAGGTGGAGGACGTGGCGAAGGCCGAGCCGCTGGCGCGCAACGCCATGCTCGCCGTGGCCGATGGCAGGCCGGTGGAGCGCGCGGTGACGCGCAACTATGGCTGCGCCATCAAATACGCGCCCGGCGCCTGACCGGCGGCGGGGGGAGGGGGAAAGGGGCGCCGCCTTTCCCCCCCGGTGGGCGGCCGCCCGGCGGGCCCACGCCCCGGCGCCGGCCAGGCCCGCGCTTGCCGCGCGGCGGCGCTAACCCTTTCCGGACAAAGGCTTCGCAAGCCCTTCCCCTGCGCTAGACTGCCTCCACCCCCTGGAGGAAAACGCACATGGACGCCGCGGCCGACACACCCTTCATCCGCCTGCACCCCGAGGACAGCGTGCTGATCGCCCGCCGCGCCGCGCCGGAAGGCACGCCGGTCGCGCCCAACGTGCTCACCCGCGCGCGCATCCCGCCCGGGCACAAGGTGGCGGTGCGCGCCCACGCGCCGGGCGAGGCGGTGAAGCGCTACGGGCAGATCATCGGCTTCGCCACGCAGTCCATCGCGCCGGGCGACTGGGTGCACACCCAGAACTGCGGCATGGGCGATTTCGACAAGGACTATGCCTGGGGCGTGGATGCCAGGCCGACGCTCTACGTGCCGAAGCCCGCCAGCTTCATGGGCATCCTGCGCCCCGATGGGCGGGTGGCGACCCGCAACTACATCGGCATCGTCACCAGCGTGAACTGCTCGGCCCATGTCGCCTCGCTGATCGCCGATGCCTTCAAGCGCAACCCCTTCACCGGCAGCGACCCGCTGGCCGAATTCCCCAATGTGGACGGCGTGGTGGCGCTGACCCACAAGACCGGCTGCGGCATGGGCGACAATGACGGTCTGCGCATCCTGCGCCGGACGCTCGCCGGCTACGCCCGCCACGTGAACTTCAGCCATGTCATCGCCATCGGGCTCGGCTGCGAGGTGAACCAGATCTCCGGCCTGCTGGAAGAGCAGAACCTCGCAGGCCGCCTGCGCAACATGGACATCCAGTCCATGGGCGGCACCCGCAAGACGGTGGAGGCCGGCATCGCCTTCGTGCGCGAGGTGCTGGCCGAGGCCAACCAGGTGCACCGCCAGGAGGTGCCCGCCGGCAACCTGACCATCGCCCTGCAGTGCGGCGGCTCGGACGGCTATTCCGGCATCACCGCCAACCCGGCGCTGGGCCATGCCTCGGACCTGCTGGTGCGGCATGGCGGCACCGTCATCCTCTCCGAGACGCCCGAGACCTATGGCGCCGAGCATCTCCTCACCCGCCGCGCCGTCAGCCGCGAGGTCGGCGAGAAGCTGGTCGGGCTGATGCGCTGGTGGGAGGAATACGCGGCGCGCGGCCAGGCGGAGCTGAACAGCAACCCCTCCCCCGGCAACAAGGCGGGCGGGCTCACCACCATCCTGGAGAAGTCGCTCGGCGCCATGGCCAAGGCGGGCACCAGCAACCTCACCGCCGTCTACGACTACGCCGAGCCCGTGACCGAGAAGGGCTTCGTCTTCATGGACACGCCGGGCTACGACCCGGTGGCCGCCACCGGGCAGGTGGCGGGCGGCGCCAACATGGTGTGCTTCACCACCGGGCGCGGCAGCGTCTTCGGCTGCAAGCCGGCGCCCTCCATCAAGCTCGCCACCAACTCGGCGATGTATGAGCGGATGGAGGAGGACATGGACGTGAACTGCGGCACCATCCTCTCGGGGCGCGAAACCGTGGAGCAATGCGGGGAGCGGATCTTCCAGCTCATCCTGCGCGTGGCGTCGGGCGAGCGGACCAAGAGCGAGAACTACGATTTCGGCGGCGCGGAGTTCGCGCCCTGGCCGATCGGCGCCACCATGTGAGGCGCGGCGGGAGGGGCACCACCCCTCCCGGTGCGGCGTCAGATCGTTATTTTGTTGCTAAATCATAACTGAAAATGCCTGCTTCCCGGCGGCGGGACGCCCATGGGGCGGCCCGCCCCGTCACGGGGGCAGTCATGGCTGCGCAGGATCGACCCGGGGAAAGGACGCCTTCGCTGCTGGAAAGGGCGGGCGTCTCCAGAGGCTGGCGCCTGGTGGCGGCGGTCCTGATCGTCGTGCTGGCCCCCGTCTGGCTGCCCCTGCTCTTCCTGGCCTTCGGCCTGGCCGCCAAGGCCTTCTCCCTGTTCCAGGACCTGGCGAAGCTGGAGGAAAGCTGGAGCCGGCGCGCCATGAGGCGCCCCGCCGCCCCAGCCGGGGCAGCGGTGGCCAGGCGGCACGTCTTTTGCTTTTCTGGCGCATGACCGATGCCCTGCCAGAGCGGGAAAGCATGACCCTTCCCCTTCCGCGCCACCAGCGCGCCCATGGCCGGGCGGAGCTGGGCTTCGGCCTCAGGCTGCGCGGCACGGCGCTGCGCCACCTCTACCACGCCGCGCCGCTCCGCGTGCTGTTCCCCACCCCCGAGCCGGGCGAGCCGCCCATGGCGGCGCTGGTCAATGTCGGCGGCGGGCTGGCGGGCGGCGACTCGCTGGATGTCGCGGTGGAGATCGCCGAAGGCGGCACGGCCGGCGTGACCACCCCGGCGGCCGAGAAGATCTATCGCAGCCTCGGCGAGGACAGCCTCGTCTCCACCACGCTGGAGCTGCGGCGGGACGCCACGCTGGAATGGCTGCCGCAGGAAACCATCCTGTTCGACGGCGCCCGCTTCGCGCGGCACATGCGGGTGCGGCTGGCCCCCGGCGCGCGGCTGCTGGCGGCGGAGATGCTGGTCTTCGGCCGGGCCGCCCGGGGCGAGCGTCTCGAAAGCGGCGCGCTGTTCGATTCCTGGCGCCTCTGGCGCGACGGGCGGCTGGACTGGGCGGACGCCACCGACCTTTCGGGCGGCCCCGGCACGCGGCTCTCCCAGCGCTTCGGCTTCAACGGCGCCGGGGCGGCGGCGCTGCTGCTGCTGGCCGCCTCCCCCGCCGAGGCCCTGGCGGGGCGCGACCTGCTGCGCGGGGCCGGGCACGACGCCACCCTCCCCCGCCCCGGCCTGCTGCTGGCCCGCTGGCTGGGCGAGGCCATGGCGGTGCGTGCCGCGCTCTCGGCCACCCTGCCCATGTTGCGGGCATCCGTGCTGAAGCTGCCGCCGCAGCTGCCCCGCCTGTGGACCAGCTGAGCGTCCCCGCGCCACAATGCCGGCCCCCGCCCTTCCCCACCGCCCCAGGATGGCTCCATGCACCTGACCCCCCGCGAAAAGGACAAGCTGCTGGTCGCCATGGCGGCCGAGGTGGCCCGCAGGCGCCTGGCGCGCGGCGTGCGGCTGAACCACCCCGAGGCGGTCGCGCTGATCACCGACCATGTGGTGGAGGGCGCGCGGGACGGCCGCAGCGTGGCGGAGCTGATGCGCGACGGCGCCACCGTGCTCACGCGCGAGCAGGTGATGGAGGGCATCCCCGAGATGATCCACGACATCCAGGTGGAGGCCACCTTCCCCGACGGCACCAAGCTCGTCACCGTCCACAACCCGATCCGCTGAGGAGGAGCGCCATGATTCCCGGAGAGATCATCCCGGCCGCCGGCGAGATCCTGCTGAATGCGGGGCGCGAGGCGGTGGAGCTGGTCGTGGCCAACACCGGCGACCGCCCCGTGCAGGTCGGCAGCCACTACCATTTCTTCGAAACAAACCCGGCGCTGGAATTCGACCGCGCCGCCGCGCGCGGCATGCGCCTCGACATCCCCGCCGGCACCGCCATCCGCTTCGAGCCGGGGCAGAGCCGCGCGGTGCGGCTGATCGCCTTCGGCGGCGGCCGCACCGTGCACGGCTTCCGCGGGCAGGTCGAGGGGAGGCTCTGAGCATGGCCAACCGCATCTCCCGCGCGGCCTATGCCGGCATGTACGGCCCGACCACCGGCGACCGCGTGCGCCTCGCCGACACCGAGCTCTTCGCCGAGGTGGAGCGCGACCTCACCACCCATGGCGAGGAGGTGAAGTTCGGCGGCGGCAAGGTGATCCGCGACGGCATGGGCCAGTCCCAGGTGACGCGCGCGGGCGGCGCCATGGACACCGTCATCACCAACGCGCTGATCATCGACCACTGGGGCATCGTGAAAGCCGATGTCGGGCTGAAGGACGGGCGGATCGCCGCCATCGGCAAGGCCGGCAACCCGGACACCCAGCCTGGGGTCGACATCATCATCGGCCCGGGCACCGAGATCATCGCCGGCGAGGGGCGCATCCTGACGGCGGGCGGCATCGACCCGCATATCCACTTCATCTGCCCGCAGCAGATCGAGGAGGCGCTGGCCTCGGGCGTCACCACCATGTTCGGCGGCGGCACGGGGCCGGCGCATGGCACGCTGGCCACCACCGCGACGCCCGGGCCCTGGCACATGGCACGGATGCTGCAGGCGGCCGAGAGCTTCCCGATGAATCTCGGCTTTCTCGGCAAGGGCAACGCCGCCCTGCCGGCGGCGCTGGAGGAGCAGATCCGCGGCGGCGCCTGCGGCCTCAAGCTGCACGAGGACTGGGGCACCACACCCAGGGCGATCGACACCTGCCTCTCGGTGGCCGACGCCTTCGACATCCAGGTGGCCATCCACTCGGACACGCTGAACGAGAGCGGCTTCGTCGAGGAAACCATCCGCGCCATCGGCGGCCGCGCCATCCAGGCCTTCCACACGGAGGGCGCGGGCGGCGGCCACGCGCCGGACATCCTCCGCGTCATCGGCGAGCCCAACTTCCTGCCCTCCTCCACCAACCCGACCATGCCCTACACGGTGAACACCGTGGACGAGCATCTCGACATGCTGATGGTCTGCCACCACCTCGACCCGCGCATCGCCGAGGACGTGGCCTTCGCGGAATCCCGCATCCGCCGCGAGACCATCGCCGCCGAGGACATCCTGCACGACCTCGGCGCCATCTCGATGATGAGCTCGGACAGCCAGGCGATGGGCCGCGTGGGCGAGGTGATCATCCGCACCTGGCAATGCGCCCACAAGATGAAGCTGCAGCGCGGGCGCCTGGCCGGCGAGCGGGGCGAGAACGACAACCTGCGCATCCGCCGCTATATCGCCAAATACACCATCAACCCGGCCATCGCGCAGGGCGTCGCCGCGCATGTCGGCAGCGTCGAGGTGGGCAAGCTGGCCGATCTGGTGATGTGGTCCCCCGCCTTCTTCGGCGTGAAGCCCGAGATGGTGCTGAAATGCGGCAGCATCGCCATGGCGCCGATGGGCGACCCCAACGCCTCCATCCCGACGCCGCAGCCGGTGCACTACCGCCCCATGTTCGCGGGCTATGGCCGCGCGATGAACGCCAGTGCCGTCACCTTCGTCTCGGGCGCCTCGCTGGAGGCGGGCGACCTCGCGGGGCGGCTCGGCCTGTCCCGCACCCTGCTGCCGGTGAGCAACACGCGGCGCATCGGCAAGCGGGACATGGTGCTGAACGACGCCCTGCCGCGCATCCAGATCGACCCCGAGACCTACGAGGTGCGGGCCGATGGCGAGCTGCTGATCTGCGAGCCGGCGGAAGTGCTGCCGATGGCGCAGAGATACTTCCTGTTTTGAGCAAGGCTGGGGGAATGAATTCCCCCAGGCCCCCTTCTTTTTTCTGGCAGAAAGTCAGGGGGACTTTGGAGACGAGACGAATGAGCGACGCCACCCTTCCCCGTGCGACCCAGGTCCTTCCGGCCGGGCAGTGGCAGGCGCGCACGGCGCGCGACGCCGTAACGGTGGATTTCGACGACCGCCACCGCCGCCGCAGGCGCTACACCGGCGAGAAGGGCACCGCCTTCCTGCTCGACCTGCCCGAGGCCACCGTGCTGCGCGACGGCGACGGACTGCTGCTGGAAGGCGGCGGCGTCATCCTGGTGCGCGCCGCGCCGGAGCCGCTGGTGGAGATCCGCGCGCGGAACGGGCTGCACCTGATGCGGCTGGCCTGGCACCTCGGCAACCGGCACCTCCCGGCCGAGATCGGCGCCGAGCGCATCCTGATCCGCGCCGACCACGTCATCGAGCGGATGCTTCAGGGCCTCGGCGCCACGCTGGCCAGGGTGGAGGCGCCCTTCAACCCCGAGGGCGGCGCCTATGGCGAGCACAACCGCCATGCCGGCCACCACCACCACGAGCATGGGCACGCGCATGACCACGAGCATGGCGCCTGCGGCCACGACCACGGCGATGGCCATCACCACCATCACTGAGGTGGCCGCGCTGCAGCGCCTGCTCACCTGGCTCTCGCCCGCCTATCCGGTGGGCGCCTACACCTACAGCCACGGGCTGGAGATGGCGGTGGAGGAGGGCGCGGTGCGCGACCGCCACGGCCTCGCCGCCTATATCAGCGCGGTGCTGGAAGCGGGTGCCGGGCGCATCGACGGCGCGCTGCTCGCCGCCGCCCACCGCGCCGCCGCGGCCGGGGACGACGCGGCGCTGGACGAGGTGGCCGCCCTCGCCGCCGCCTGGCGCGGCACCGCCGAGACGGCGCTGGAAACCATGGCGCAGGGCGCCGCCTTCCTGAAGGTGACCAACGCCGCCTGGCCGGATGCCCGCCTTGCCGCCTTCACCGCGCGTCAGGGCGGCAGCGTGGCGCATCCGGTGGCCTTCGGCGCCGCGGCGGCATGGCACGGGCTGCCGTTGCGCATGGCGGCCTTCGGCTTCCTGTCCGCCTTCGCGGCCAACCTGGTCTCGGCCGGCGTGCGGCTGGTGCCGCTCGGCCAGACGGACGGGCAGATCGCCACGGCTGGCCTGCTGCCCGCGCTGGAAGCCGCGACCGATGCGGCGCTCGCCGCCGAGCTCGACCGCCTGGGCAGCGCCGCCCCCATGCTCGATCTTTTCTCCATGCGTCACGAGACGCAGTACACGAGGCTCTTCCGCTCATGACGATCCCCGCCAACGGCCCCTTCCGCGTCGGCATCGGCGGCCCCGTCGGCTCCGGCAAGACGGCGCTGACCGAGCGCCTGTGCAGGCACCTGCGCGACACGCACAACATCGCCGTCATCACCAACGACATCTACACGCGCGAGGATGCCGAGTTCCTGACGCGCAACGACGCGCTGGCGCCGGAGCGCATCATCGGCGTGGAAACCGGCGGCTGCCCGCACACCGCCATCCGCGAGGACGCCTCGATCAACCTCGCCGCCGTGGCGGAGATGGAGGGGCGCTTCCCCGGCCTCGAGATCCTGCTGATCGAGAGCGGCGGCGACAACCTGGCCGCCACCTTCAGCCCGGAGCTCGCCGACCTCACCATCTACGTCATCGACGTCTCGGCCGGCGACAAGATCCCGCGCAAGGGCGGCCCTGGCATCACCCGCTCCGACCTGCTGGTGATCAACAAGATCGACCTCGCCCCGCTGGTCGGCGCCGATCTCGGCGTGATGGACCGCGATTCGCGGAAGATGCGCGGCGCGCGCCCCTTCATCTTCACCAACCTCAAGGCGCTGCAGGGCGTGGCCGAGATCGCCGACTTCATCCTGGAATCCGGCGGCATCGAGAAGCGCGCGAAGCCCGCCGCATGACCGGGGAGAACAACCTCCTGCTGGTGGTGGATCTGCAGCCGGACTTCATGCCGGGCGGCGCCCTGCCCGTGCCGGAAGGGGATGCGGTGCTGCCCGTCATCAACGCGCTGATGCCACGCTTCGGCAACATCGCCGCCACGCAGGACTGGCACCCGGCGGACCATGCCTCCTTCGCCAGCCAGCATCCCGGCAAGGCGCCGTTCGACACCGCCATGCTTTCCTATGGTGAGCAGGTGCTGTGGCCGGACCATTGCGTCCAGGGCACGCCCGGTGCCGCGCTGCACCCGGCGCTGAACGCCGACCGCATCCAGATGGTGATCCGCAAGGGCTTCCGCCGCGCCATCGACAGCTACTCGGCCTTCCGCGAGAACGACCGGCGCACCGGCACGGGGCTGCATGGCTACCTGAGGGAGCGCGGCATCACGCGCGTCTTCATCGCCGGGCTGGCGCGCGGCTACTGCACCGATTTCTCGGCCGAGGACGCGGCGGAGCTGGGCTACGAAGTGGTGCTGGTGGAGGATGCCTGCCGTGGCATCACGCCGGAAGCGACGGCGGCGGGAACGGCGCGGCTCAGGGCCAGGGGCGTGCGGTTCATCACCAGTACAAGCATCTAGAAAAGAGTCTGGGGGAAGGAATTCCCCCAGGCCCCCATCTTTTTTCTGTCAGTGTCCGGCGACGGTCTTCTGCGTCTGCTCGCCCAGCCCCTGGATGCCGAGGCGCATGGTCTGGCCTGCCTTCAGATAGACCGGCGGCTTCTGGCCGAGGCCCACGCCGGGCGGCGTGCCGGTCGAGATCACGTCGCCCGGGTGCAGCGTGATGAAGTGGGAGACGTAGGAAACGAGCTTCTCCACGCCGAAGATCATCGTGCGCGTCGAGCCGTCCTGGAAGCGGTGGCCATCCACCTCGCAGAACATGGCGAGGTCCTGCGGGTCGGGCACCTCGTCCTTGGTCACCAGCCAGGGGCCAAGAGGGCCGAAAGTGTCGTGCCCCTTGCCCTTGTCCCAGGTGCCGCCGCGCTCGGCCTGCCATTCGCGCTCCGAGACGTCGTTGCACACGGCATAGCCCGCGACGTGCGACATCGCGTCCGCCTCGGAGACGCGCTTGGCGCGGGTGCCGATGATGACGGCCAGCTCCACCTCCCAGTCGGTCTTGACGCTGTCGGGCGCGATCTCGACGTCGTCGTTCGGCCCCTGCAGCGCGCCGAGCGACTTCAGGAACACGATCGGCTCCTTCGGGATGGCAGCCCCCGTCTCGGCAGCGTGGTCGGCATAGTTGAGGCCGATGCACACGAAGTTCCTCATCCCGGCCACCGGCGGGCCGAGGCGCGGATGGCCCTCCACCACCGGCAGCGAGGACGGATCGAGCGCGGCGAGGCGCTCCAGCCCCGCCGGGGAGAGCACCTCGCCCGCCAGCTCGGGCACCACGCCGGACAGGTCGCGGATCCGTCCCTCGGCATCGAGCAGGCCCGGCTTCTCCTGGCCCGGCGGGCCAAAGCGCAGCAGCTTCATTGTTCAGCGTTTCCCTTCAGCGAACTCGTTCGTGGCCGAGCATAGATCCTGGCCGGAGGTCCGCCCAGCGGGCGGAGCCGCACACTTCAGCCAGCGGGCGGCGCCGCATACTTCAGCCAGCGGGCGGCGCCCGCATGCGTCACCCAGCGCATCACAGGCGCGTCAGTTCGTCCAGCCGCCGTCGATGACGATGGCCTGTGCCGTGACGAAAGCCGATTCCGGCGCGGAGAGATAGACCACCAGGGCCGCGATCTCCTCCGGCGTGGCGAGCCGGCCCATGGCCTGGCGGCCGACAAAGGCGGCGCGCGCCGCCTCCAGCCCGCCCGCCGCCCGCGCATTGGCCGCGATGCGCTCGCCGAGCGAGGGCGTGTCCACCGTGCCGGGGCAGACGCAGTTGCAGCGTATGCCGCGCGCCACATAGTCGGCCGCGACGCTCTTGGTCATGCCCACCACCGCCGCCTTGGTGGCGCCATAGACGAAGCGGTTGGCGACCCCCTTCACCGAGCCGGCGGCCGAGGCCATGTTGACGATGGCCCCGCCCCCCTTGCCCAGCATGCCCGGCAGCGCCGCCTGCATCACCTTCCACTGCGCGCGCACATTGAGCGCGAAGGCGAAGTCCCAGTCGGCATCGGTGCAGCTCAGCACGTCGTTCTGGTGGACGAAGCCGGCGCAGTTGAACACCACGTCGAACGGCCCGTGCGCGGCGATGGCGGACTTCACCGCCGCGTCGTCCAGCACGTCCAGCGCCTGGGTGGCGATGCCATGGGCGGCGAGATCGGCGAGCTTGCCCGCGTCGCGGTCGGTGGCCAAGACCGTGGCCCCTTCCGCCGCATAGGCGAGCGCGGCCGCGCGCCCGATGCCCTGCCCCGCCGCGGTGACGAGGCAGTGCTTGCCATTGAGACGGCCGGGCATCAGTGGTTGTGGCGGCTCTCGCCGCGCGTCTCGAGGATGTTGAGGTAGAGCGTCGCCGGCTCCAGGCAGCCACCCGTGCCGAGCTGGCCCACCATGGAGCGGTAGATCTCCTCCCAGGGCGTCTTGTGCTGCAGCCTGGGCGGTGTCCAGGCGGCGCGGCGGGCGGCCAGCTCCTCGGGCGGGATCAGCACGTCCACCTTGCGGCTGCGCAGGTCGATGCGGATCGGGTCGCCCGACCTCAGCAGGGCGAGGCCGCCGCCCACCGCAGCCTCCGGCGAGACGTTCAGGATGGAGGGGCTGGCGGACGTGCCGCTCTGCCGCCCGTCACCCATGGTGGGCAGGCTTTGCAGCCCCGCCTTGATCATGGCGCCCGGCGGCTGCATGTTCACCACCTCGGCGCTGCCCGGATAGCCCACGGGGCCGCAGTTGCGGATGACCAGCACGGTGTGCTCGTCGACGCCGAGATCGGGGTCCTCGATGCGCTCGTGGTAGTCCTCGGGGCCCTCGAAGACGATGACCTTGCCCTCGAACACGTCCTCCGGGTCGGACAGGAAGCGGCGGCGGAACTCGGCGTCGATGACGCTGACCTTCATCACCGCGCTCTCGAACAGGTTGCCCGAGAGCACCACGAAGCCGGCCTGCTCCTTCAGCGGCTCGCTGTAGCGGCGGATCACCTCGCGGTCCGGCAGCGGCGCGCGCTTGAGGTCCTCCTCCAGCGTCTGGCCGGTGACGGTTCTCACCCCGGTGTGCAGCTTGCCGGCATCGGCCAGCTCCTTCATCACCGACTGCACGCCGCCGCCGCGATAGAACATTTCTCCGAGAAAGCGGCCGGCGGGCTGGCAGTCCACCAGCAGCGGGATGTCGGCGCCGACCGTCTGCCAGTCCTCGGTGGTCAGTTCCACGCCCATGTGGCGGGCGATGGCCACCAGGTGCGGCGGGCAGTTCGACGACGCGCCGATGGCGCTGGCCAGCACGATGGTGTTCTCGAAGGCCTCGCGCGTCATGATGTCGGAGGGGCGGAGGTTCTCGCGCACCATGTCCACGATCCGCAGGCCCGTGGCGTGCGCCATCTGCCCGCGCTCGCGGTAGGCGGCGGGAATGCTGGCGCAGCCCGGCAGCGACATGCCGAGCGCTTCCGCCAGGGAGTTCATGGAGAGCGCGGTCCCCATGGTGTTGCAGTGGCCGACCGAGGTCGCGCTGCTCGCCACCATCTGCATGAAGCCGTCATAGTTGATCTCGCCGGCGGCGAGCAGCTTGCGCGCCTCCCAGACGATGGTGCCGGAGCCGGACAGGCGGCCCTTCCAGTGCCCGTCCAGCATCGGGCCGCCCGAGAGCACGATGGCCGGGATGTTCACGGTGGCCGCGCCCATCAGGCAGGCGGGCGTCGTCTTGTCGCAGCCGGTGGTCAGCACCACGCCATCCAGCGGATAGCCGTGCAGGATCTCGACCAATGAGAGATAGGCCAGGTTGCGGTCCAGCGCCGCGGTCGGGCGCTTGCCGGTCTCCTGGATGGGATGGATCGGGAATTCGAGGGGGATGCCGCCGGCATCGCGGATGCCCGCCTTCACCCGCTCGGCCAGGGCCAGGTGGTGGCGGTTGCAGGGGGCGATGTCGCTGCCGGTCTGGGCGATGCCGATGATCGGCTTGCCCGATTGCAGCTCGCCGCGTGTCAGGCCGAAATTCAGGAAGCGCTCGATGTAGAGCGCCGTCATGCCCGGGTCTTCCGGGTCGTCGAACCAGCGCTGGCTGCGCAGCCTGAAATTCTTCTTGGTCTGGTCCATCTGAGGCGTTCCCCGCTTCTCCCATTGGAAGGCAGGGTCCGCCGCCAGGGACGGCACTGTCAATGCGGCGGTCCGCGCGGCGGCCGGAAAAAGCCGCCGCCGCGCCGGGTTCAGCCGGCCTTCTCGTCCTCGGTCTCGCCGTCCGGCGGCAGCGTCACCGGCTCGCCGATATCGGGGTCCTGGCCGGCCGCGATGGCGGCCTTGCGGCGGGCCCGCTCTTCCTCGCGCTGCTGCGCCTTGGCATCTGCCTTGGCCTGCTTGGCGCGGTTCCGCTCGGCCCGTTGCTGTCCGTAATTGGGGATGCGTGCCATGAAAGGAGCGCCCTCACTCACTGGGATAAGGGAAAGGGCCTTGCGGGGGGCCCTGAACGAGGCGAGCCGGGCGGCGCCATCGGCGTGCCCGGCTCGCGATCCCTGGGGGAGCCCCGCCGCGCGGCGGCGGCAGGGCCAGCCTGCCTCAGGCCTGCTTCAGGTTGCCGGCAGAGACCTTGCCTTCACGGCCGCGCTGCAGCTCGAACTCCACGCGCTCGCCTTCCTGCAGGCCCTGCAGGCCGGCGCGCTGCACATCGGAGATGTGCACGAACACGTCCTTGGAGCCGTCTTCCGGCTGAATGAAACCAAAACCCTTGGTCGGGTTGAACCACTTCACGGTACCGATGGGCATCGCGGTGCTCCGTCAGAATGCGTTGCCGCCGCACGACATGCGCGGCGGATCAACTTCGTATGGGAACGGGCACCAGGCACGCTACGTTCCCGCGCGAGCGCGGGATGGGCGAGCTGGAACAGCAAGCCGAACCAAAACAAACAGTCGACGAACCCTATCTAGGCGCACCGAAGCGCTTCCACAACCGGCATGACGGCCTGACCCGAAATCAACCGCGTGATCAGCCGCCGATCGCCTCCTCCAGGAACACCTGCACGGCCTGGAAGAGCGCGCCGCGCTGGCGCTCCAGCATGATGCCGTGGGTGCCGCCGCCGAGCAGCACCAGCCGCTTGCCGGGGCTGTTCGTCAGCAGCGGAAACAATGCCATGGCCATGGAGGGCGGCGTGTCCCGGTCCCATTCGGCCAGCACCACGAGGGTCGGCGCGGTGATCGCCGCCGGGTCGTAATAGGGGCGGCCCGCCTGCCAGAACTCCCGCGAATCCTGCAGCACGCCATTGGGCGCGCGCAGCGCGGAAGGCACCTGCCGCATCCCCTCCGGGTCGGTGGCGAAGGTGGAATCGGCCCAGTGCTCGTACCAGCCGGCGGGAAACAGCCGGGCGCGCTGCGCCTCCGGCACGCCGTTCATCCAGCGGGCGCGGGCCTGGGCGCGGGTCACGCTGCGATAGGCGCCGAGCGTCTCGCCCGCCGTGCCGGCGGCGGCGGGGGAAGGCCCCTCGCGCAGCCATTGCGGGGCGTAGAGCACCAGCCGCTCCACCAGCGCCGGGTTGTCGGCGGCGAAGCGGGCCTGCAGGCTGCTGCCCCATGACCAGCCCAGATGCACGAGCTTCTGGAGGCCGCGCTGCTGCCGGATATGGGCGGCGGCGGCGGCGATGTCCTTCTGCGCCACCTCCCCGCGCGTCAGGGGCGGGTTGGCCTCGGGCGGCTGGCCCATCGCCGCCTCGCGGGTCGAGCGGCCGTAGTTGCGCAGGTCCAGGCACCAGACGTCGAAGCCGCGCCCGGCCATGTAGTCCATCCAGGAAACGCCGCCCACCGCCAGGTCGAAGGTGGTGCTGGCCGGGTAGGTGGCGCTATGGACGCAGAGGATGGTTCTGTCCGGCCGCGCGGCGGCGGCCTGCTCGGGCCGCTTGTTGCGCAGGTAGAGCTGGATGCCCGGATCGCCTCCGGGGATCATCACCTCGTCCATCGCGACGCCGGCCGGCTGCGCCACGGCGGGCGCGGCGGCGAGGCTGAGCAGCGGGGGCGCGAGGAGCGGGGCGGCGAGCAGCGCGCGGCGTCGCATGGCGTTCTCCCGAAGCCGGCCCGCCCATTCGCGGGCCCTGGATTCGCCGCAGCCTAGAGCAGATCGCGCGCCCTCGGGAATCCCCCCGGCGCCCCGCCTGGCACGGGGCCGCGGCGGTCAGGACTGCTCGAAGCGCGTGTCCAGCCAGTTGTGGATGGCCTGGTAGGCCTCCGCCTTCCGCGGAAAGATGGCGGTGTTGTAGAGGCAGACCAGCGTGCCCTGGGACATGTGCTTGATCGGCACCTCGCCGAGCGGCAGGGCGTGGCCGGCCTTTTCCAGCGCCGCCTGGACCTCGCCGCAGCGCCCGGCGACGGACTGGCCCGGCGGCACGAAGTCGTGCCGGTCGGTGAGGAAGCCGTCCGTGGCGAGCGTTCCGGCGGCCTGGCGGATGAAGTCCTCGGTCAGCAGGGCGGTGTCGGTCATGGGGCGCCTTTCCTGTGCCGGCCCGCTCCCCCCGGCGCGGGTCGGGGCGGGGCGCGGGGCCTCTGTCGCGGGGCTAACGCGGCAGGCGGCGCCGGGCTGCACCTTTGGCACCGGCCGGGCGGGCGGCCCCGCCTGCGCGGGCCTCTTGCGCGCGCCTCCTGCGCGGGGCCGCCTACACGGCATCGTCGCGAGCCAGGCGGCACGTCCTGCGCTAAGGAGCGCCGCATCATGCAAGAGAACCCAAGGAGGCCGCTGCCGCGCGCAGGATGGGCGCGGGAGCTGGGCGCCATGCTGGCGCTCGCTTGGCCGCTGGCCCTGACCAACCTGTCCCAGGTCGCGCTGGTGCTGACCGACACGCTGTTCCTCGGCCAGCTTGGCGAGGTGCCGCTGGCCGCCGCCACGCTGGGCGGCAACCTCTACTTCATCGCCATGGCGCTGCCCTTCGGCCTGGCCTTCGCCACCGCCGCCATGCTGGCGCAGGAGCGCGGCCGGGTGCGCCACCACATGCGCGAGATGCGCCGCACCGTGCGCCAGGGCGCCTGGCTGATCGTGCCGCTCTTCGCCGTGCTGGGCCTCGCGCTGTGGCACACCGGCGCCATCCTGCGCGCCACCGGCCAGGACCCGGCCCTGGCCGAGGCGGCGCAGACCTACAACCGGGCCCTGCTGTGGGGGATGGTGCCGTTCTACGGCTTCCTGCTGCTGCGCGGCTTCCTGGCGGCGTTGGAGCGGCCCGGGCCGGCGCTCTGCGTCTCGATGGGGGCCATCGGGCTGAACGCGGTGCTCGACCACGCGCTGGTGGGGGGCGGCTTCGGCCTGCCGTCCCATGGCGTGCTGGGCGCCGGCATCGCCAGCGCGGTCGCCAATGGCAGCATGTTCACCGGGCTGGCGCTGTGGGTGGCGCTCGACCGGCGGCTGTCCCGCTTCCGCCTCGCCGGCCGCTTCTGGCGGGCGGACTGGCGGCGGATGCGCGAGATCGTCGTGATCGGCCTGCCCATCGCCGGCACGATGCTGCTGGAGATCGGCATCTTCAGCGCCACCGCCCTGGTGATGGGCTGGTTCAGCCCCGGCGCCGTGGCGGCGCATGCGGTGGCGCTGCAGGTGGCCAGCGCCAGCTTCATGGTGCCCATGGGCATCGGCCAGGCGGCCACGGCGCGGGTGGGGCTGGCGGCCGGCGCGCATGACGCGGCCGGCGCCCACCGCGCGGGCTGGACGGCCATCGGCCTCGGCGCCGGCTTCATGCTGCTGGCGGCGGCGGTGCTGCTGAGCGTGCCCCACCGCATCGCCGCCCTGTTCCTGGCGCCGGAGCTGGCCGAGACGCGGGCGCTCGCCGTCACCCTGCTGATGATGGCCGGGCTGTTCCAGCTGGCCGACGGGGTGCAGGCGGTGGCCGCCGGCGCGCTGCGCGGGCTGAAGGACACGCGCGTGCCGATGCTGATCGCGGCGCTGGGCTACTGGGGGCTGGGGCTGCCGATCGGCCTCGGCCTCGGCTTCCCGGCCGGATGGGGGCCGCTCGGCGTCTGGGTCGGGCTTGCCAGCGGCCTCGCCATCGTCGCGGTGCTGATGACGCTGCGCTGGGCAAGGATGGCCCGGCACGGCCATGCGGCGCCGGCAGCGCCCCAGAACACGGAAAGTTTCTCAACTTCTGGACTGGGACTTGTGGAGAAATAGCCGCTCCGTTGCCACACTGCACCGGTTCCCAGCAGGCCAGGAGCAGCCAGCCAATGACGTTCCCCCCCGGCGTCACCGACCGCATGCTCGTCGCCGCCCTCGTGGACCGGATCATCCATGGGGCGGAGGATGTGTTTCCCGCCGAGGATGCGCGGCAATTGCTGCGCCTCCTGCCGCCGCCGCCCCTGTGGCGGCAGGCCCTCGGCGCCTTCACCGGCGAGGATGGCGCGGTGCGGGCCGGGCCATGGCGCCTGCGCCACGCCACCACGCCGCTCGCTGCGCTGAGCGGGGGGATGGTGCTGGAGATCGGCCGGGCCGGCCCGGAGGAGGAGGCACCGGAAGGCGAGGCCGCCCTGCTGGTCTTCCATCGGGGCGAGCCGGCGCGGCTGCTGCGGCAGGTGCCGCAATCGGCCAGCTTCGGCACGCTGGTCGTCACCCGGGCGGACAGCCTGCCCTGGAAGTCGCCCGACAACCCCACCAACACCCCCACCGCCCACCCCACCGGCGGCCTGCACGCCGCCTGATCGCGGCGCGGCCGATTCCGGAGGCGCGGCGGATGGTCTAAAGCGGCGCGGACGCCTGCACAGGAGCCCGCGCCGATGCCCAATTCGCCCGCCCTGCCCCGCATCGCCTTCATCGGCACCGGCGGCACCATGGCCTCGCTCGGCCAGGACGCGCTGGACATCCAGGATTACGGCCGCCACGGCCGGGTGATGGAGGCGGAGGCCATCCTGGCCCGCGTGCCGGAGCTGGCGCGGGTGGCCGAGGTCATCCCCCGCCCCTACAGCGCCGTCATCTCCAGCCGCATCGGCTTCCGGGACTGGAAGGCCATCGCCCTGGAGTGCCACCGCGCGGCGGCGGAGATCCCGGGGCTCGCCGGCATCGTCATCGGCCACGGCACCTCCACCATGGAGGAGACGGCCTACGCCCTGAACCTCGGCCTCAAGGTCGGCGTCCCCGTGGTGATGGTGGGCGCCCAGCGCCCCGCCTCGGGCCTTTCCTCCGACATGCCGATGAACCTGCTGAACGCGGTGCGCACCGCGGCGAGCCCCGGGGCGCGCGGCCTTGGCGTGCTGCTGCTGCTGAACGACGAGATCCACGCCGCGCGCGAGGTCAGCAAGACCGCCACCTGGCGGATGCAGACCTTCCGCACCCCCGATTTCGGCGTGCTCGGCCAGGCGGACGCCGACCGCGTGGCGTTCTACCGCCGCCCCACCCGCCGCGTGATGCCCGACACCGAGTTCGACCTCCGCGCCATCGACACCCTGCCGCGGGTGGACATCGCCTATTCCCACGCCGATGCCGACGCCACCGCGATCCGCGCCTTCGTGGCGGCGGGGGCGCGCGGCATCGTCAGCGCCGGCTTCGCGCCCGGCTCGCCCACGCCGGCCGAGGCGGACGCGCTGGCGGAGGCGGTGAAGGCGGGTGTGGTGGTGGTGCAGTCCACCCGCGTCGGCAGCGGGCGGGTGGTGCGGGGCGAGAAGATGGTCCGGCAGGGGCTGCTCGCCGCCGACAACCTGACGCCGCAGAAGGCGCGCATCCTGCTCGCCATGGCGCTGACGGTGACGCGGGACCCGGCCGAGATCACGCGGATCTTCGACACCTACTGAGGGCCGGCCGGAGGCGGAAGGGGGCGGGGAAGATCAACCCCCCGCCCCGTTCCGCTCAGCAATGCCCGGGCAGCGGGTCCAGGCTTTCCATCGCCGCGTCCACGGCGAAGTCGCCGAAATCCATCTTCATCTCGTCGGCCACGCCATTGGCGTAGTAGCGCAGCCCCACCTCGTATTCCGGGGCGCTGGCGCCGGCCGCGGCCTCCTTGCCGAAGAAGGCGATGCGCATGCGCGCGCTGGCCTGCCCCGCCATCAGGGGGAAGCGCGGCTCGGCGGGGGCGGGCGTCCAGGGGGAGAGGATGGTGGTGCTGTCCTGCGCGCCATCCTCGCCGGTGCCGTCGAACAGCGGCGTCACCAGCATGCGCTGGCCGGCGCGCGCCATCTGCAGGGCGCGGATGGTGTGCGCCATGGGCAGCAGCGTGCCGGGCGGCAGGCGGAGCCGGGTGGCGCTGGGCGCCTCATAGGTCACGCTGCCGCCGCTGGCGCCATCCAGCTCCGCCTCGCCGCTGATGCGCTGGGTCACGGCGCCCTGGGCGGCCTGGGTCAGGGTGAAGCGCAGGCGCCTGCCATCCTTGCTTTCCCAGGTGGAGTAGTCGGAGGACGTCTCCACCGTCTGGCCGGCGCGGTCCGCCACCACCAGCTGCAGGCGCTGGCGGGTGGTCCAGCCGTCGCAGGCATCCATCACCTCGAACAGCATGGCGCCCTCGGCCTGGATCACCTCGCCGCCCTGGCGGGCACGGTCCAGCGTCAGCCGGTAGGCGGCGCGGTGCGGCGCCATCTCCAGCGCCCCGTTGCCAGCCTCGGCCTTGCCAGCCTCGGCCCTGCCTCCCTCAGCCCTGCCTCCCTCAGCCCTGCCTCCCTCGGCCTTGCCTCCCTCGGCCTTGCCGGGCGCCGGCTTCCCGGACGCGGCCTTTCCGGGCGCGGCCTCGGGCGGCGCGCCCGGCGCCTGGGCGGCAACGGGCCCGGCCATGCCGCCCGCCGCTCCCAGCGCCGCCAGCAGGGCGAGTGCGGGGAGGGTCCGGGGTCCGGCCAGGAGATCGCGCAGGCGCATGGGATGATCCTTCTCGAGGGTCCGGGCCCGAGTATGGCCCGGGGCGCGCGCGGCGGAACCCCCGCCCCGCGCGCCATCCGGCAGAGTTAGGAAGCCTTGGGCCCGGCCGCACCCTTGGCGGGCGGCAGATCGAGCTTGATGGAGAGCTCCTTCAGCCGCGCGGGCTCCACCGCCGCGGGCGCCCCCATCATCAGGTCCTGGCCCTGCTGGTTCAGCGGGAACAGGATGACCTCGCGGATGTTGGGCTCGTCGGCCAGCAGCATCACCATGCGGTCGATGCCCGGCGCCGAGCCGCCATGCGGCGGCGCGCCGTAGCGGAAGGCGTTCAGCATGCCGCCGAAGCGCTCCTCGACATCCTGGGCCGTGTAGCCCGCGATCTCGAAGGCGCGGATCATGATGTCGGGGCGGTGGTTGCGGATGGCGCCGGAGGACAGCTCGATGCCGTTGCAGACGATGTCGTACTGGAAGGCCTTGATCTCCAGCGGGTCCATCGTGTTCAGCGCCTCCAGCCCGCCCTGCGGCATGCTGAAGGGGTTGTGGCTGAAATCGACCTTCCCGGTCTCCTCGTTCAGTTCGTACATCGGGAAGTCGACGATCCAGCAGAAGCGGAACTCGCCCTGCTCGATGAGGTTCAGCTCCTCGCCCAGCCGGGTGCGGACCTTGCCGGCGAATTTCGGCGTCTCATCCTTCTTGCCGGCGGCGAAGAACACGGCATCGCCCGGCTGCAGGTCGCAGGCGCTCCGGATGGCCTCGACGCGCTCGGCCTCCAGGTTCTTGGCGATCGGGCCCTTGGGGCCCTCGGCCGCGAACTGGATGTAGCCCAGGCCCCCGGCGCCCTCGGCGCGGGCCCATTCGTTCAGCTTGTCGAAGAAGCCGCGCGGGCGGTCCGCGGCGCCCGGCGCGGGGATAGCGCGCACGATGCCGCCCGAGGCCACCACCTTGGAGAACAGCCCGAAGCCGGAATCGCGGAAGGCTTCCGTCACATCCGTGATCTTCAGCGGGTTCCGCAGGTCCGGCTTGTCCGAGCCGTATTCCAGCATCGCGGTGTCATAGGCGATGCGGGGGAACGGGGCCGGCGTCACCTTGCGGCCATTGCCGAACTCGTTGAACACGCCCTCCATCACCGGCTCGATGGCCGCGAAGACGTCTTCCTGGGTGACGAAGCTCATCTCGAAGTCGAGCTGGTAGAACTCGCCCGGGGAGCGGTCGGCGCGGGAGGCCTCGTCGCGGAAGCAGGGGGCGATCTGGAAGTAGCGGTCAAAGCCCGCCACCATGGCCAGCTGCTTGAACTGCTGCGGCGCCTGCGGCAGCGCGTAGAAGGTGCCGGGGTGGTTGCGGGAGGGGACCAGGAAGTCCCGCGCGCCCTCGGGGCTGCTCGCCGTCAGGATCGGCGTCTGGAGCTCGGTGAAGCCCTGCTCGATCATCCGCCGCCGGATGGAGGCGATGACGCCGGCCCGCAGCATGATGTTGCGGTGCTGCTTCTCCCGCCGCAGGTCCAGGAAGCGGTAGCGCAGCCGCAGCTCCTCGGGGAATTCCTGCTCGCCCGCCACCTGGATCGGCAGCACCTCGGCATGGGACTGCACCTCGAGCGCCTTCACCCGCAGCTCGATGGCACCGGTCGGCAGCTTGTCGTTCACCGTGGCGCCCTCGCGGGCCACCACCTCGCCGGTGACGGTGATCACGCTCTCGGGGCGGATCGCGTCAGCCTGGGCGAAGACATCCGAGCCGGCGGGGATGACGCATTGCGTCACGCCATAATGGTCGCGCAGGTCGATGAAGAGCAGGCCGCCATGGTCGCGCTTGCGGTGCACCCAGCCGGAGAGGCGGGCGGTCTGCCCCGCGTCGCTGGCGCGCAGCGCGCCGCAGGAATGGGTGCGGTAGGCGTGCATCGATGAAAAACCCCGAGGCTCGGACGGAAAGGGCCGCAGAAGGGGCGCCGGAGGCCCCGGTGTCAAGGGCGGAGCGCATCCTGCGGCCCGGGCGCGGCCGGAAAGCCACGGTGGCGGGCGGCCCCTCCGCCTGCCCCTCCGCCTGCCCCTTCCCCTGCCCCTTCCCCTGCCCCTTCCCCTGCCCCTCCCCCTGCCCCTCCCCCTGCCCCTCCCCCGCCCCGCCATGCCCCGGGCACCCCTCCGCTTCGGGGGGCAGGCTTTGCGGCTTGCCCCAGCTTCGCTAGAACACTCCACACAATGAGCCGACGCATCCAGGCGCAGGACGCCGATCCGATCCTGATCACGACCACCGAGGATCTCGCCGCGCTATGCGACCGGCTGCGGCAGGAGCCGTTCGTCACGGTCGATACCGAGTTCATGCGGGAGCGGACCTATTGGCCCGAGCTGTGCGTGGTGCAACTCGCCGGCGCCGGCGAGGTGGCGGTGATCGACGCGCTGGCGGAGGGGATCGACCTCGCCCCCCTCGGCGCGCTGTTCGCCGACCCGGCCGTGACCAAGGTGTTCCACGCCGCCCGCCAGGACGTGGAGATCTGCATCCTGCGCTTCGGCGCCCCCCCGCGCCCGCTGTTCGACACCCAGGTGGCCGCCATGGTGGCCGGCTTCGGCGACCAGGCGAGCTATGACAGCCTGGTGCGGGCGCTGGCCGGCGCGCAGATCGACAAGGCGCACCGCTTCTCCGACTGGGCCGCGCGCCCCCTGTCCCCGGCCCAGATCAACTACGCCGCCGCCGACGTGACGCATCTGCGCCGCGTCTACACCGCCCTGGTGGAGCGCCTGACGGAGGAGGGGCGCCTGTCCTGGGTGGCCGAGGAGATGGCGGAGCTGACCGACCCCGCCACCTACCGCCAGGACCCCGAAACGGCGTGGGAGCGCCTCAAGCCCCGCTCCGGCAACCGCCGCTTCCTGGCCGCCGTGCGCGCCGCCGCCGCCTGGCGGGAGCGCGAGGCGCAGCGTGTGAACATCCCGCGCCAGCGCCTGGTGCGCGACGAGACGCTGCTGGAGATCGCCGCCACCGGCCCGGCCACGGCGGCCGAGCTGTCCCGCGCGCGGGGCATCAGCAAGGGCTTCGCCGACGGCAAGACCGGCGCCGGGCTGCTGGCGGCGCTCGCCACGGCGCGCGAGCTGCCCGAATCCGCCCTCCCCGAGCCTTCGCGCGATGGCCGCCAGGGTCCGCCCGCCTCGCCGGCGCTGATCGCGCTGCTGAAGGTGCTGCTGGCGGCCAAGGCGGAGGAGCACCATGTGGCGCCGCGCCTGATCGCCAGCGCCGACGAGCTGGAGCGGCTGGCCACGGAGGCGGAGCCGCAGATTCCCGCCCTGCATGGCTGGCGGCGCCAGATCTTCGGCCAGGCGGCGCTGGCGCTCAAGGGCGGGCGGCTGGCCCTCGGCGTCGAGGGCCGCAAGGTGAAGCTGATCCAGAGCTGAGCGGGCTCAGCCCCGCGCTTCCGGCGGGCCCGCTTCCAGAGGATCGGGGCCGTAGCGGTTGGGGCCGCGCTGCCCGTCGCGGCAGAAGAGGCTGAAGAACACCCAGAGCCAGCCGATGACCGGCACCAGCAGCAGCAGGCTCCACCAGCCGCTGCGGCCCCGGTCGTGCCACCGCCTGGTCATGCCGGCGAAGCCCGGGACCAGGGACAGCCAGGACCATGCCGCGCTGACCGGCCCCGAGAAGCTGGCGACATAGAACACCGCCTGCCCCTCGGCCGCCTCGGCGGACGGCACGAGGCCGCGGCGGATGCTCCAGCCCGACCAGCCGAACAGCGCGAGATCGACCGCCAGGGCCAGCAGCTGCAGGCCGATGAGCGGCAGCACATAGGCCAGCCAGAAGCGCCCCAGGGAGATGCGGCCCGAGAAGCTGATCCAGCGCAGAAGCAACACGTCCGGTCTCCCCAGGGCCGGCCAGGAGGCGGGCCCGGCAATGTGGCGGCCGGGAGGCGGGGCGCTCAGGGCCCCGGCGCCGGCACGGGAATGTCGTAGTGCAGCACTTCCTCGCGCAGCCCGAGCTTCTCGTAAAGGGCGATGGCCAGGCCGTCGCCATGGTCGGCCTGGACGAAAATGATCCAGGCGCCGCGCCGCGCGGCGATCCCGCGCAGCCGCCCGACCAGCGCCGTGGCGATGCCGCGCCGCCGCTGCGCCGCCTCCACGGCGAGGTCGTAGATGTAGATCTCACGCCGCATGCGCTCGAGCTTGTCGAGCTCATAGGCGACGAGGCCGCCCACCACCCTGCCCGCCTCCTCCGCCACCAGGGCGATGACGTGCTCCCTGGCCAGCAGGGCCTCCAGATAGGCATCCGGGGGCGGCGTCGCGCCATAGGTTCCAGGGTCCGCGAAGGCCTCGCCGAACAGGGCGTTGAGCTGGCGGGCCAGCGGGGCATCCCCGGCGGCGAGGCGCCGGATGGCGGCGGCGGGAAAGGGCATGGCCTGGCCAGCATAAGGGCGGCGGGCATGCCGCGCCGCCTCACATCCCGGCCAGCCGCTCAGCCCGGCGGCGCCACCTGCACGCTGGCCGTGAGGCCCAGCGTGGCGGCCAGCGCCTCCACCCGGCGCTGCACGGAATCGCCGGCAAAGACGCCGCCGCCCTCCACCAGCCGCAGCGTCAGGGTTTCCTTCTCCCGCACCAGCGCGGTGCCGGCCAGCAGGCCCGGCGTGCCGCCCGAAAGGGTGTAGGCCAGCCGCAGCGCCGCTCCCAGCACCTCCGCCCGCCGCAGCGTGCCGGCATCGAGCAGCATGCGGGCGGTGCCGAGCCAGGGCGCGTCCAGCTCCGGCTCGTAGCGGAGCGCCACCACCAGGGCGAGAAAGGCCCGCTCGTGGTGGTCGAGCCCGATGCCGGGCTGGCGCAGCACGCGCAGGAAGGATTGCTCGGCGCGGTAGTCGGGGTGGTCGTGGCTGCCGATGTCGGACAGCCAGCAGGCGGCCTGGCGCAGCGCCGCCGCATCCGGCGTCTCGGGCGCGAAGAGCGGCGCCGTCCAGCTGGACAGGGCGGCGGGCAGCGCCGTGTCGCGGCCATAGCGCGCGGCCATCTCGCGCCCGGCGGCCAGCAGCGGATCCTCCCGCCGCACCTCGGGGGACAGGCGCCGGGCGTACCAGCCCTCGCGCAGGCCGTTGGCGCTGAACACCACGCGGCGGGCGCCGGTGGCGCGCAGCAGGCGGCGCAGCGCCACGGCGGCGAAGGGCAGGTCCTGCAGCCGCTTGGAGGGGGCGCCGGGCAGCCGCTCCAGGGTGCGGCGGGTGGCCGTCATCAGTACGGCGCAGAGGTCGCGCGCCTCCTCCCGCCGCAGCACGTAGTGGTGCACGATGGAGAGCGGGTAGGCGGTCTGGGCGATGTGGATCTTGGCGAGCGCCCGCCAGGCGCCGCCGACGAGGTAGAGGTCGCGGTCCTTGCCATGCGCCAGCCAGGGCAGCCGCGCCAGCTCGGCCTCGGCGATGGCGCGGGCGCGGGCGATCTCGCCGCCCGCCCGGTCGGCCAGGCGGATGGCGCCGAGGGGGAGCGACTCCGTGGCGCCGGCGCGGCCCTGGTTCAGCTCCACCACCTCCAGCGAGCCGCCGCCGAGATCGCCCAGGATGCCGTCCGCCTGGGGGAAGCCCAGCAGCACGCCATCGGCCGAGAAGGCGGCCTCCTCCTCGCCGTGCAGGATGCGGATCGGCACGCCCGGCATGCGCTCGGCCAGGGCGGCGGCGAAGGCCGGGCCGTTCTCGGCGTCGCGCACCGCGGCGGTGGCCAGCACCTCCAGCGGCGCGGCCCCCATGGCGCGGGCGATGGCGTGGTAGCGCTCCAGCACCGTCAGCGCCTGGGGAACCGCCTCCTCGTTCAGCCTGCCGGTGTTCTGCAGGCCGCGGCCGAGGCCCAGCACCGCCTTCTCGTTGAAGATGGCCAGCGGGTTGCGCCCCCGCCCCTCGAACACCACGAGGCGCACCGAGTTGGAGCCGAGATCGACGATGCCGGCCCGGTGGGGATGCGCGAGGCCAAGGCTGGCATGGCTGTCGGGAAGGTCCAAGCGGAGATCCTCGATGTTAGTCCTGGGAGACGCGGTCCTGCCGGCGGCGCGCGGCGGCCCGTCCGGGCGCGCGCTGCAGGGCGCTGCCCCGGCCGGAAAGGGAGGGGTTGGTCATGAAATACTCATGCGCCGACACGGGTTGCGCCCCCGCCGGCAGGCGGCGCCAGCCGCCATCGGCGTGGAGCTGCCAGGACTGGGCGGTGTCCCTCAGGTTCACCGCCATGATCTGGTCGACGATCTGGGCGTGCACGGTGGGGTTCTCCACCGGCACCATGGTCTCCACCCGCCAGTCCATGTTGCGCGCCATCCAGTCGGCCGAGGCGATGTAGACCCGCGCCCGGCGCGAGGGCAGCCGGTGCCCGTTGCCGAAGACGTAGATGCGCGAATGCTCCAGGAAGCGCCCGACGATGGACTTCACCCGGATGTGGTCGGACAGGCCCGGCACGCCGGGGCGCAGGCAGCAGATGCCGCGCACCACGCAATCCACCTTCACCCCCGCCTGGCTGGCGCGGTAGAGCGCGTCGATCAGCTGGTTGTCCACCAGGCTGTTCATCTTGAGCCAGATGTGGGCGGGCTTGCCTTCCCGCGCGAAGGCGATCTCCTGCTCGATCAGGCCGAGCATGGCGGGGCGGATGGTGAGCGGGGCGAAGGCCAGCTTCTCCATCGTCTCGGGCCGGGCATAGCCGGTCATGTAGTTGAACAGCTTCTGCGCGTCGCGCGTCAGCGCCGTGTCGGCGGTGAAGAAGCTGAGGTCGGTGTAGATGCGGGCGGTGATGGGGTGGTAGTTGCCCGTGCCGAAATGCGCGTAGGAGCGCAGCGTGCCGCCCTCGCGCCGCACCACCAGGCTGACCTTGGCGTGGATCTTGAGGTCCACGAAGCCATAGACCACCTGCACCCCCGCCGCCTCCAGCTCGCGCGCGAGGGCGATGTTGCGCTCCTCGTCGAAGCGGGCCTTCAGCTCCACCATGGCGGTGACGGACTTGCCCATCTCCGCCGCCTCGATCAGCGCGCGGGCGATCGGGCTGTCGCGGCTGGTGCGGTAGAGGGTCTGCTTGATGGCCACCACCGAGGGGTCGCGCGCCGCCTGGCGCAGGAACTGCACCACCACGTCGAAGCTCTCATAGGGGTGGTGGACGACGATGTCCTTGGCGCGGATGGCGGCGAAGCAGTCGCCGCCGAAATCGAGGATGCGCTCGGGGAAGCGCGGCGTGTAGGGGGTGAAGAGCAGGTCCGGCCGGTCATCGACGATGAGCTGCTTCAGGTCGGCCAGCCCCAGCAGGCCATCGACCACGAAGATCTCGGCGCGCGGCGCGTCCAGCTCCTCCACCACGAAGTCCACCAGGTCGGCCGCCATGCGCCCGTCGACCGAGAGCTGGATGGCGCGGCCGCGGCGGCGGCGCTTCAGCGCGCTCTCATAGGAGCGGACCAGGTCCTCCGCCTCCTCCTCGAACTCCACGTCGGTGTCGCGGATCAGGCGGAACAGCCCCTGCTCGGCATTGATGAAGCCGGGAAAGAGGCGCGGCAGGAACAGCGTGACCGCGTCCTCCAGCAGCAGGAAGCGGATCGGGCCGGTGCCGGGGGTGATCTGCGGCGCGTCCTCGGCGGCGGGGAGGCGGATGAAGCGCTCCACCTGGCTGGGCAGCGGCAGCAGGGCGCGCATGGTGCCGCCATCCTCCTCCCGCACCAGCTTGAAGACCATGCAGAGCGCCAGGTTGCTGATGAAGGGGAAGGGGTGCGCCGGGTCCACCGCCAGCGGCGTCAGCACCGGGAAGACGCGCTCCAGGAACCAGGTCTCCAGCCAGCCGCGATCCGCCTCCGACAGCTCCTCCACGGCGCAGACCGAGACGCCCGCCTCGCGCGCCTGCTGCCGCAGGCTGCGCCAGCTCGCCTGCTGCTCCTCGATCAGCGCCGCGGCGCGGGCATGGATGGCGGTGAGCTGCTGCCCCGGCGTCAGCCCGTCCGGCGAGGAGGGAATGATGCCCGCCCGCTCCTGCCCCACCAGCCCGGCGACGCGGACCGAATAGAACTCGTCCAGGTTGGAGGCGGAGATGGCCACGAAGCGCAGCCGCTCCAGCAGCGGGTGGTTCGGGTTGGCCGCCTCCTCCAGCACGCGCTGGTTGAAGTCCAGCCAGGACAGCTCGCGGTTGATGAACCGCTCCGGCGCGTTCATGGCGATGGCCGGGCGGGACAGCTCGGCCTGGGCGGAGGCGGGATTGGCGTCGGTGGCGTCCATGGCCCGAGACTACAGCAAGGCCGGCGTGGACAGGGAGGCCGCGCCCGCGGGTTCCATCGAAACGTCATCGAGAGGTTCGAGGCCGGTCCAGTCGGCCGGCGCCTCGAAGCCCGGCCAGTCGGCGAGCGCCGCGCGGGCCAGCGCCCGGGTCACGGCGCCGCCGGCCGCCAGCGCCGCGCGGTCCAGCCGGGCGGCGGCGGCGGCGATGGCGCCGGCCTCGCGCGGCAGCCGCGCCAGCAGCCATTCCTGCACCGCCTCCGGCACGCGCAGCTGCCGCTCGGCGAAGTGGCGCGCCAGCAGCCGGGCCAGCAGCGCGTCGGACGGCTCGCCGATGCCCACCGCCGCCGTGGCGCGCAGCCGGCTGGCGAGGTCGGGCAGCGCCACCGGCCAGCGGGCGGGGGGCTGCCGCCCGGCCATCAGCAGCGGCAGGCGCTGCGCGGCGCAGGCGTTGATCAGGTGGAACAGCGCCGCCTCCTCGGCCACGCAGTCGGCGTCGTCCAGCGCGGTGGGGGCGGGCTCGGGCACGCCGCGCAGCGCCGGGCCCTGGAGCAGCCGCCAGCCCCGCGCCACCGCCTCCTGCCGCAGCAGGTGCGACTTGCCCACCCCCTCGGGGCCGAACACCGCGAGCCGCTGCGCCGGCCAGGCCGAGACCCGCGCCAGCCAGGCGCGGGCCTCGGCGTTGGAGCGGTCGGGCATCACCTCGCCCTGGAAGACGGGCGGCAGGTCCAGCGGCAAGGCGAGCTGGCGCAGCGGCGAGGGCGCCGGGAGGGGTGCGGCGGGAGGAGGCCCGGGGCTGTGCGGGTGGGCGGGCATTCACACACCGGTTCGGGGCGGGTCGAGATAGAGCGGGCTTTCCAGATAGCGCCGCAGCCAGTAGCGCGCCAGCACGCCCAGGGTCGCCGCCATCGGCACCGCCAGCAGCACGCCGAGGAAGCCGAAGGCCACGCCGCCCGCGAACAGCGCGAAGATCACCCACACCGCGTGCAGCTCCACCCGGCCGCCGAGCAGGCGGGGATAGATGATGTAGCCCTCGATGACCTGCCCGGCGACGAAGATGGCGGCCACCAGCCCGACGCCGTTCCAGGTGCCGAACTGACCGATCGCCAGCAGCAGCGCCGTGGCGAGCCCCGTCATCGAGCCGACATAGGGGATGAAGGTGAGGAAGCCCGAGGCCAGACCCACCATCAGCCCCAGCTCCAGCCCCACCGCCGAAAGGCCGATGGCGTAGTAGCCGGCCAGCAGGGCGCAGCAGAGCAGCTGGCCGCGCATCCAGGCGGACAGCACCCGGTCGGTGTCCCGCGCCAGCTGGCGCAGCGTGGCGGCGGAGCGGCGCGGCAGCCAGCTCTCGATGCGGCCGATGATGCGCGGCCAGTCCCGCAGCAGGTAGAAGGCCACCACCGGCGTCACCACCACCAGGGTGAACACGCTGAACAGCGCGTAGCCGCCGCCGATGAGCCGCGTGGCCGAGGTGCCGAGAAAGGAAAGGATGGCGCCGATCTGGCTCACCGCGAGGTCGCGCAGCCGGGTGTCGAAGATCTCCGGCCCGAAGCGCTCCTCCAGCGCGGTCAGCGCCTCCTGCATCGCCGCGCCGACGCCGGCCACATAGCTCGGCAGCCGCGCCAGCAGCGTGGCCACCTGGGCGATGATCAGCGGGTAGAGCAGCAGCAGCGCCAGCAGCGCCAGGGCCATCAGCGCCGTCACCAGCAGCAGCGCCGCCACGCCGCGCCCGAGGCCCAGGCGGTTCAGCCGGGTGGCGAAGGGGTCGAGGAAATAGGCCACGCAGGCGGCCAGCACGAAAGGCGTCAGGATCGCCGAGAACAGCCACAGCAGGAACAGCGCGGCGGCCAGCAGGCCGAGCACCATGGTCAGGCGCTGGTTGCGCGTGGCGGTGCGCGGCCCGGCGCGGGGGGGCGGCGGCGGCGGCAGGCGGGGGTCGCGGCGGAGGGGCGGCGGCGGGTCGGGCAGCTCGGGTCGCGGCGTCATCGCGCTCATGGCCCCGCGCCGCCGCCCGTATCGCCGCCCGTGCCGCCGCCTTTCCGGCCCCCGCCTCCCTGGCCCCCTCCCCGCTCCGGGCGCAGCAGCGGCGCCAGGTAGGCCAGGCCCGAAAGCAGGGTGGTGAGCGCCACCACCGCCACCATGACGTCCAGCAGCCAGGCGCCGCGCAGGCCGAACCCCGCCAGCAGCAGCGCCAGCCCGGCGAGGCCGATCTGCGCCACGGTGTTGGCCTTGGAGACGAGCAGCGGCTGGATGCGCGGCGGCGTGCCCAGCAGGGTGAACAGCGTGACGCCGCCCATGATCAGCACGTCGCGGAACACCACCAGCAGGGCCAGCCAGTCCGGCAGCACGCCGATGACGGCCAGCGCCACATAGGTGCAGATCAGCAGCGCCTTGTCGGCCACCGGGTCGAGCATGGCGCCGAGGCGGGAATGGCTGCCCTGGCGCCGGGCCAGCCAGCCATCCAGCGCGTCCGACACGCCGGCCGCCACGAAGACGAAGAAGGCGATGTCCAGCCGCTCGTGGATCACCAGCCAGATGGTGGCGGGCACCATGCAGAGACGCGCCAGGGTGATGGCGTTGGGCAGGGTGAAGGCCCCGGCCGGCGGGGCAGCCGGCGGGCCCGCGGGCGCCCCCCCAGGCAGGCCCGCGGGCGGACCCGTGGGCGGGCGCGGCGGCTCAGATCCGCCCGGCAAGGCCGATTTGCCATGGCCCGGAGGAAGCGCCGGCGCCATCCGGGACGACGGCCGCCGGATTGGGCGCCGCGCCGACGCGCACGGGCGGGGCCAGCATGCCCGGCGCCGCGGGAGCGGCGAAGGGGTTGGGCGCGAGGGGGGCGGGCGGCACCAGGACAAGGCCGGTGGCGGGCAGCGCCTGCATGGCCTGCTGCGGCGCCTGGCGCAGGCCGAGGCGCAGCCGCGCGCCGTCCACCGCGATGGCCTGGATGTCCACCGAGGCGATCTCGGGGCTGGTCAGCAGGCGGCGGCGCAGCTCCAGCCATTCCCGCTGGCCGCCGAAGCGCGCCTCGGCCTGGATGAAGCCCGCCGCCTGCTGGGCGGCGGGCACCACCGGCGGCGCGGCGTCGCCGCCCGGCGGCAGGCCAGGGGATGGGCCGGTGGACGGGCCGCCCGCCACGCCGCCGCTGCGGGCGGCCACGCGGCTCTGGCTGAAGTTCACCGTCAGCCGGCCATTGTAGCCGTTGCGGGTGGTCCGCTCCTCCTCGACGATGATGGAGGAGACCAGCGAATCGATCTGGGAATCGCTCAGCCCGCGCGGGAGGCCGAGCTCGCCCGCCATGCGCTCATAGGCGGTGCGCTGCGCGGCGGCGAGGGCGCGGGTGCGGGCCACCACGGCGTTCTCGGCGGTGGCTTCGGCCGGCACGCCGCGCTGCACATAGGGGTTACCCGTGGCGGCGGCCTCGGCCGGCGGCAGCGCCTGGGCATGCGCCCCCTGCCCGGCCCCGAACCCGGCAGCCCCGAGGGCGGCGCCGATCAGGCTGCCCACGACAACGGTTGCGGCGAAGCGCCGAAAATGTTGCATTCCGCCCCCTTGGATGCCCGGCATGGTGATCGATCTCCTTATCCGGGCCTTTGCGCATAGCCGATCGGGCCCCCTGATGACCAGTCTGACCTACCGCGACGCCGGCGTTGACATCGAAACCGGCGACGCCCTCGTGGATGCCATCAAGCCGCTGGCGCGCTCCACCGACCGCCCCGGGACCATGGGGTCGCTCGGCGGCTTCGGCGCGCTGTTCGACCTGAAGGCGGCCGGCTACGCCGACCCCGTCCTGGTGTCCTCCACCGATGGCGTCGGCACCAAGCTGCGCCTCGCCATCGACTGCGGCATGCATGACGCCGTGGGCATCGACCTGGTTGCCATGTGCGTGAACGACCTCGTGGTGCAGGGCGCCGAGCCGCTGTTCTTCCTCGACTACTTCGCCACCGGCAAGCTGCGGCTGGAGCAGGCGCGGGCGGTCGTCGCCGGCATCGCCGAGGGCTGCCGGCAGGCGGGCTGCGCGCTGGTCGGCGGCGAGACGGCCGAGATGCCGGGCATGTACGCCAAGGACGACTACGACCTCGCCGGCTTCTCGGTCGGCGCCGCCGAGCGCGGCGCGCTGCTGCCGAGGCCGGACGTCGCGCCGGGCGACGTGGTGCTGGGCCTCGCCGCCTCCGGCGTCCATTCCAACGGCTTCTCGCTGGTGCGCCGCATCCTCGAGGCGGCCGACCAGGGGGTGGACAGCCCCGCCCCCTTCGCCACGCCGGAGGCCGGCGCGCAGACGCTGGGCCAGGCGCTGCTGGCGCCGACCCGCATCTATGTGCGCTCGGTGCTGGCGCTGCACCGCGCCGGGCTGGTCAAGGCGGCGGCGCACATCACCGGCGGCGGCCTGCCGGGCAACCTGCCGCGCGTGCTGCCCCCGGGCACGGTCGCGGTGCTGGACGCGCAGGCCTGGACCCTGCCGCCCGTCTTCGCCTGGCTGGCCCAGGCCGGCCAGGTGGCGCCGGAGGAGATGCTGCGCGTGTTCAACTGCGGCATCGGCATGTGCGTGGTGGTGCGCGAGGCGGATGTCGCCGCCGCCACCGACCTGCTGTCCGACAAGGGCGAGACGGTGTTCCGCCTGGGCACCATCGCCGCCGGCGGCGAGGGCGCGGCGCCCGAGGTGCGGGTGGAGAATCTCGGCCCGCGCTGGCCCGCCGCATGAGCCTGCGGCGGCGCACCGCCATCCTCATCTCCGGGCGGGGCAGCAACATGGCCGCCCTGCTCGCCGCGGCGGCGGACCCCGCCTACCCGGCCGAGATCGCCCTTGTCCTGTCCAACCGGGCGGATGCCGCCGGCCTCGCCCGCGCGGCGGAGGCGGGCATCCCGACGGCGGTGGTGGAATCCCGCCCCTTCGGCCGCGACCGCGCGGCCTTCGAGGCGGCGATGGAGGCGGAGCTGGCGCGGCACGGGGTGGAGCTGATCGCGCTCGCGGGCTTCATGCGCGTGCTGACGGAAGGCTTCACCGCCCGCTGGGAAGGGCGGATGCTCAACATCCACCCCTCCCTGCTGCCCGCCTTTCCGGGGCTCGACACCCATGCCCGCGCGCTGGCGGCGGGGGTGAAGCTGCATGGCTGCACCGTGCATCTCGTGACCCCGGGCGTGGATGAGGGGCCGATCCTGGCGCAGGCCGCCGTGCCCATCCTGCCGGGCGACGACGAGGCCCGCCTCGCCGCCCGCGTGCTGGCCGAGGAGCACCGGCTCTACCCGGCGGCGCTGGCCTGGGTGGCGTCGGGGCGGGTGGCGCTGGAAGGCAGGCTGGTCCGGCTGGAGGCGCCGCCGCCGCCCAGCGGGGAGCGGCTGCGCAACCCGGGCTGATCCCGCCCCGGCCGCTTCCGGCGCGCCCGCCCGGAGGCTGGAGGAGGGATCAGCCGGCCCTGGCCGCCCGGCCCAGCAGCCCCTCCATCGCGCCCGGCAGCACCAGCACCGCCACCTCGTCCACCGCGCGCAGCGGCGGGTCCGACACCAGGCGCCCGGCGGCGTCCCGGCAAACGCGGAAACGGTGGCCGGGCCCGTGCGCTGCCTCCTCGGCGGTGTCGAGCCCGGCCAGAAAGGCGGCGCGGCGCGCGGGGTCGGGGATCTCCTCCGCCACGTCGCGGCACAGCTCGGCCAGGCTGGCGCTGCGGGCCGCCGCCTGGCGCACCGCGTGCTCGGCATAGGGGCCGATGTGGCGCGCCAGCGCGTCGGCCATGCGACGCAGCGTCGCGGCGCGGCCCAGGCGCTGCAGCCGCAGCGGCGGCGGCGGCGACACCTCGGCCAGCATCCCCGCCCCTTCCGTCTCGGCCAGCGCATGGCCGGCGAGCAGCAGGCAGCAGGCCTCCGCATGCGCCTCGGGCAGGATCAGCCGCTCGTCGGGCGCGAAGAGCAGCAGGCGCCCGGCCTCGGCCAGGCGGCGCGCCCGCGCCTCGCGGTCCGGCCCCGGCGGCAGCAGCATGGCCAGCGTCTCGGCCACCGGGCGGCCGCCGGGAGCCAGCACCGCCACCTCGTCCACCGCGCGCTGCCCGGCGCCGTAGAGCCGCGAGACCGGCCAGGGAATGCCGTGGCGCTGATAGACGTACCAGACGCGGCGCAGCACCTCGCTGCCGATCTCCGGCCCGTCCCACATGTTGCGCACCCAGTAGCGGGCGTTGTAGCGCGCCAGCGCGGTGCCGGGCTCGTAGCCTTCCAGCATGACCATCACCGGGCGCGACACGTCGACCTGCGGGAAGTCGGTGATCATCGCCGTCACCAGATCGGAGATGCGCTGCGGCGGCAGGCTGGCCGGCGCCGGGAAGTGCGAATCCTGCCGCACCGGCTGGCCGCCGCGGTGCATCACCACCGTCTCGTTGCAGATGCGGGCGTTGGGGATGACGATCAGCGCGCCGTCCCGCCGCAGCGCGATGGCGGTGCGCCAGTCCAGCCGCAGGATCTCCACCTTCTGCCCGTCCAGCACGATGGCGTCGCCCACATGCAGGACGCGGTCCATGTGCAGCGCGACGCCCGAGATCAGGCTGCCGAGCGTGGGCTGCAGGGCGAGGCCGACCGCGGCGGTGAGGATGGCCGAGGTGGTCAGCACCGCCGTGATGTCGAAGCCGAGCGAGGCGAGCACCACCGCCGAGGCGGCGAAGGTGAGCACGCTGTAGGCGATGGCGCGCTGCAGCCCGGTGGGCTCGACGCCGAGGCCGGCGCTGAGGCCGAGGCCGAGCACGGCGCGGCCGCCCCCCAGCACCACCAGCAGCGCGGTGCTCAGCGTGGCGGCGACGCGCAGCCCGGACTGCACCGGCCCGCCGCCGAGCAGCAGGTGGTCCTCCGCCAGCCAGCTCAGCAGCCAGAGGCCGGCGCAAAGCGTGGCCAGGACGGCCAGCGCCCAGAAGCCGCCGGGCTGCCCCGCGGGCGCGCGGGGGCTCAATCGCCGCTTTCCGGGCGCGCCGCCGGCTCGCGCCCCAGCCGGCCCATGGCCTTGCCGAGGGAGATGCGCAGCCGGTCGATCGATTCCGCCAGGCGGCGGATCTCGCCGGCGCCGGCGCGCGGCAGGCCGAGGCGCGGGTCGCCGCTCTGGCTGGCGGCGTCGGCGGCGCGGCTGAGCGCGCCGAGCGGGCGGATCACCATGCGGTCCAGCGCCAGCACCAGCGCCACATAGGCCAGGCCGAAGATCACGGCGAGGCCGAGCCCCAGCACGCCGACCAGCTCCAGCGAGCCCTTCAGCCCCTGCGTCACCGGCACGGTGAGCACCTGGGCCGCCACCACCTCGTTCATCTCCCACCCGAAGCCGCCGCCGGTGCCGTACTTCGCCAGCATGGCGGGCGGCGCGCGCGCGGGCGTGCTGTGGCAGCTCAGGCACCCCTCCTGGGTGATGCGGATGGGGCGGGCGAGATAGAACAGGCGGTCCGTCTCGGTGGGCCGCACGCCGCTCAGCTCCTGCAGCGCGGGGTCGGCGCGGAAGCGCTGCAGCAGTTCCACCTCGAAGGGCGTGGCAAGGTCGGCGCTGGAGGTCGGGTTGAGCGCCGGCTCGCGGTAGGTGTAGGCGCCGTAATCGCTCGCCACCATGCGGAACACGGTCTGCGCCGCGTAGGAGGGCACCGTCTCGGCGTGGAACTCGCCGTCCGGCAGGCGGGAAATCTTGGGGAAGATGTGGTCGGCCGTGTAGCCGCGGATGGCCAGCGCCGAGCGCAGCAGGATGCGCGCCTCGGAGGCCGCCTGCCGCAGGGCGCGGTCCTGCAGCAGCAGGTAGAAGCCGCCGAGCCCCGCCAGCAGGCCGAGGCAGAACACCATGGCCAGGATGCGCGAGACGGTGCGCCTTATGCCCGGTACCTGCACGCGCTCCCTCCGATCCCGCAACGATGCTACCGCCGCCGCCCTTGCGGCCAGCCGCCCAGATCAAGCCGCGCGCATTGAACACGAAAAAGTGCGGGATTGCGAGCGGAGCCTCGGCATGCGACTGAGAACGTTCTCACCCAAGCAAGACGAGCCAGAACATGGCCGCGTGAGGAGGAAGCGCATGCGCAACAGCGCGAAACCAGCCCGGGGCGGGGCCCATGCCCGCTAGCCGCGCGCCCCGTGTCACCATCAAGGACCTCGCGCGCGGGCTCGGCATGTCGGTGGCCACCGTGGCGCGCGCCTTCCACCCGGGCGGCGCCATCGCGCCCGGAACGCGGGCCGCCGTGCTGCGCCGGGCCGAGGAGATGGGCTACCACCCCAACGCCCTGGCGCGCGGCATGATCACCCGCCGTACCGGCATCGTCGGCGTCGTGGTGTCCGACCTCGCCAACCCCTTCTACCCGGCGGCGCTGGAGCGGCTCACCAGCCGGCTGCAGCGCGCCGGCTACAACGTCATGCTGGTGGTGACCGAGCCGGAAGGGGCGGCGGCGGCCTCGGAAGCGGCGGCGCTGCGGCTGCTGCTTTCCTACCAGCCGGAATGCGCCATCGTGCTCGCCACCACCCTCAGCAGCGCGGCCAGCCGGGCCTGCCGCGAGGCCGGCACGCCGCTGCTCTTCCTCAACCGCCACCCCGGCGACCCGGAGGCCGCCGCCATCGTCTGCGACAACGCGCGGGGCGGCGCGGCCATGGCCGACCACCTGATCGACGGCGGCGCGACGCGGCTGGCCTTTGTGGGCGGCCGCGCCGATGCCTCGACCAATGCCGAGCGCCGGGCCGGCTTCCTGGCCCGCTGCGCCGAGCGGGGCCTCCCGGCGCCGTGCGAATGGCCGCCCGAGGGGCGGGAGGGCGCCTTCACCTACGCCGCCGGGCAGCAGGCGGCGCGCGCCCTGCTGGGGCAGGCGGCGCCGCCCCGGGCGGTGCTCTGCGCCAACGACATCCTGGCCATCGGCTTCCAGGAAGTGGCGCGCGACGAGTTCGGCCTGCGCGTGCCGCGGGAGCTGGCCATAGCCGGCTTCGACGACATCCCCATGGCCGCCTGGCCGGCGCACGACCTGACGACGCTGCGCCAGCCGGTGGAGGCGATGTTCGACGCCGCGCTCGACTGGATCGGCCGCCTCGGCCAGGGCATCCCCTTTCCCGCCGCCCCGCTGCGCCTGGCCGGCACGCTGGTGGCGCGCGGCAGCACGCCCGCCTTTTCCCGCGACACGCATCTCGAGAAGGAAACCTCATGCAGCATGCCCTGAACACAGTGGCCGTGGTCGGCGCCGGGCTGGTCGGCTCGGGCTGGGCACTGGTCTTCGCGCGCGGGGGCGCCAGCGTCCGCCTCTTCGACGCCAGCGAATCCATCCGCGCCGGCGCCCTGGCGCGGCTGCGCACCATGCTGGAGGACATGCGGGGCGCGGGGCTGGTCGAGGCGGTGGAGCCGGTGCTCGCCCGCATCACCGTCTGCGCCACGCTGGCCGAGGCGGTGGGGGATGCCGACTACATCCAGGAATCCGTGCTGGAGCGGGTCGAGGTGAAGCAGGCGGCCTGCGCCGACATCGACGCGGCGATGCGCGACGACGCCATCGTCGGCTCCTCCTCCTCCGGCATTCCGGCCTCGGCCTTCACGGCGGGGCTGCCGAAGCGCGGCCGCTTCCTGGTCGCCCATCCGGTGAACCCGCCGCACCTCGTGCCGCTGGTGGAGCTGGTGCCCGCCCCCTGGACGGACCCGGCCATCATCCCCGCGCTGCGCGCCGCCATGGAAGGCTGGGGCCAGGCGCCGATCGAGGTGAAGGGCGAGATCGAGGGCTTCATCCTGAACCGCCTGCAGGGGGCGCTGCTGAACGAGGCCTGGGCGCTCTACGAGGCGGGCCTCGCCTCCGCCGCCGACATCGACCGCACGGTGAGCCAGGGGCTCGGCTTGCGCTGGGCCTTCATGGGGCCGTTCGAGACGATCGACCTGAACGCGCCGGGCGGCATCGCCGACTATTCGGCGCGCCTCGCGCCGCTCTACCACAACATCGCCCTTTCGCGCCGCGACCCGAAGCCCTGGTCGCAGGAGGCGATCCGGAGCGCCGAGGCGGAGCTGCGCGAAACCCTGCCGGCCGACCGGCTCCAGGCCCGCACCGACTGGCGCAACCGCCGGCTGATGGCGCTCGTCGCGCATCTGCGTGCCCAGCCGAAGTGACGCATCCGCGCGCGCAGCCAGGGTGACGCGGCCGGGCGCATGGCCGAAGCGACGCCGCCCCGCGCGGGGCGAGCGGGCCGCGCGCGGCCGAACCGATCCTCCGCCGGGGCGGCATGCCCGCCCCGGCCGCCGCCGCCCGCCCGCCCGGGCAGGGCGGCCCATGCTCCGGAAAGGAAACGCCTCTTGACTGGCACCCTCGCCATCATCCTCTCGCTCGCCGGGCTGATGTACTTCGCCTATCGCGGCTACAGCGTGCTCTACCTGGCCCCGGTCCTGGCCGCCCTCGCCGTGCTGGTGGCCCAGGGCGGGCCGGTGCTGGCCACCTACACCCAGATCTTCATGACCAGCCTCGGCCGCTACGTCGTGCTGTTCTTCCCGATCTTCCTGCTGGGCGCGATCTTCGGGAAGCTGATGGCCGACAGCGGCTCCTCCACCACCATCGCCCATACCATCATGCAGCGGCTGGGGGCGGGCCACGCCATCACCGCCGTGACGCTGGCCTGCGGCGTGCTGACCTTCGGCGGCGTCTCGCTCTTCGTCGTGGCCTTCGCCATCTACCCGATCGCGGCCGCGCTGTTCCGCGAGGCGCAGGTGCCCAAGCGCCTCATCGCCGGCGCCATCGCGCTCGGCTCCTTCACCTTCACCATGACCGCCTTCCCCGGCACGCCGGCGATCCAGAACGCGATCCCGACCCGCTTCTTCGGCACCACCACCTTCGCGGCGCCGGGGCTCGGCATCATCGCCGGCTGCATCATGCTGTTCGGCGGCCTGGCTTGGCTGCAGATGCGCGCCCGCAAGGCCCAGGCGGCCGGCGAGGGCTATGGCGACCACCAGGAGAACCTGCCGCGCTTCGAGGAGGCCGAGCGCCCCGGCTTCGCGCTGGCCATGCTGCCCATCGTCGTGGTGATCGGGCTGAACGCGCTGTTCTCGCTGGTGGTCTTCCCGCGCCTCGACCTCGGCTACCTGGCGCAGCAGGCCTATGGCAACGTCTCGCCCACCGCCGTGATCGGCACCTGGGCGCTGATCGTGGCGCTGCTGGGCGCCATCCTCACCGTGCTCGTCCTCCAGCGCCGCTACCTGCGCGACCCGCAGAAGACGCTGAACGAGGGCACGGCGGGCTCCATGCTGCCCATCTTCAACACGGCGAGCGAGGTGGGCTACGGCGCCGTCATCGCCTCGCTGGCGGCCTTCGTGGTGGTGCGGGACTTCGTCGTCGGCATCGCCCCCGACACGCCCACCATCTCGCTGGCCATCGCCGTCAACGCGCTGGCGGGCATCACCGGCTCGGCCTCGGGCGGCCTGTCCATCGCGCTCGACACGCTGGGCGGCACCTATCTGGAGCGCGCCAACGCGCTGGGCATCAGCCCGGAGTTGCTGCACCGCATCGCCACCATCTCCTCGGGCGGCTTCGACTCGCTGCCCCACAACGGCGCGGTGATCTCGCTGCTGACCATCACCGGGCTCACCCACAAATCCTCCTACGGGGACATCTTCGTGGTGAACCTGCTCATCCCGGTGCTGGCGCTGGTCACGGTGATCGTGCTGGGCACCATGTTCGGCGCCTTCTAAGCGCGCGGGGGCGGGGAAAGGAGGCCGCCTCCTTTCTCCCGCCCTTCCATTCCCGAGCGGGCTCTCAGAGCGAGCCGCGCGCGACCAGCGTGGCCGCCAGCCGCTCGCTGTGGGGCGGCCCTCCCGCGGCGCCGGACAGGCGCGCGCGCAGCAGCGCCACCGTCGCCGCCACCATCTCCGCCACGGGCTGGCGCAGCGTGGCCAGGTCGTAGGCCGGCCAGGCGGCCATGGGGATGTCGTCGAAGCCGATGACGGACACATCCCGCGGCACGCGCCGGCCCAGGCCGTGGCGCAGCGCGTCGAGCCCGCCCAGCGCCAGGATGTCGTTGGCGAAGAACATCCCGTCCGGCTTCGCCTCCGCCGCCGCCAGCACGGCGCGGTGGCCGGCGCCGTAGCTGTAGTCGGCGGCGTCGAGGCGCCGCGGCGGCGGCAGGCCGCGCTCGGCGAAGGCCGCGAAGAAGCCCGCCTCGCGCTCGCGGCTGGTGGAGGTGTCGGCGCGGCCGGCGATGAAGGCCGGGCGCTGCCGGCCGCGCGCCAGCAGCGCCTCGGCCGCCATGCGCCCGCCCGCCACGTTGTCGCAGGCGATGCTGTCGAGCGGCGTGTCGCCCGCGGCGGCGCGGTTGAACAGCACGGCGGCGCGGCCATCGCCCAGCCAGTGCGCCGCGCCGGCCGAGGACAGGCTGGCCGAGGTCACCACCACCGCGTCCACATGGTACTGGCGCAGCAGGGGCAGGCAGGCATCCGCCTCCTGCCCCGGCGGCTCGGTGAAGAGCAGCGTCTGGAAGCCCTCCGCCTGCAGCGCCTGGGAAAGCCGCTCCAGCACGGCGGGGTAGAAGGGGTTGGCCAGCTCCCCCATGACCAGGCCGACCAGGCTGGAGCGCCGGCGGGACAGCGAGGCGGCGATGAAGTTGGGCCGGTAGCCCATGGCCTCGGCCGCCGCCAGCACGCGGGCGCGCATCCCGGGCGCGATGGAGGCGCCGGGGCTGAAGGCGCGCGAGACCATGGACTGCGACACGCCGAGATGCCGCGCCAGGTCCCGCGCCGTCACCGCGCCCCCCGGTGCCCCCGGATACGCGCCCGGGGACATGGCTCCGGGCCTGGCCGGCGCCGAGGGCGGGGAGCCCTCCCCGCCCCCCGGGTCAGGCGGCGTTCTTGCCGCCATAGCGACGCACGCGGAGATCCGCCTGCTCCTTGTGGCCGGCGAAGTTCTCGATGGCGCAGAGGCGGGAGCAATACTCGCCCACCATGGCGGAGGCTTCCGGCTTCACCTCCTGCCAGGTGCAGGTCTTGATGAACTTGCCGACCCAGAGGCCGCCCGTGTAGCGCGCCGCCTTCTTGGTGGGCAGGGTGTGGTTGGTGCCGATCACCTTGTCGCCATAGGCGACGTTCGTCTCCTGGCCCAGGAACAGCGCGCCGTAGTTGCGCATGTTGTCGCGGAACCAGCGCGGATTGGCCGTCATCACCTGCACATGCTCGGAGGCGATCTCGTCCGCCACCTGCAGCATCTCCTCGTCGGTGTCGCACAGGATCACCTGACCGTGGTCGCGCCACGCGACGGAGGCGATGTCGGCCGTCGGCAGCACGGCGAGCTGGCGCTGCACCTCGGCCTCGATGCCCTCGGCGATCTTCTTCGAGGTGGTGAGCAGCACGGCGGGCGAGGTCGGGCCGTGCTCGGCCTGGCCGAGCAGGTCGGTGGCGCAGATCTCAACGTCGGCCGTGTCGTCGGCGATGATCAGCGTCTCGGTCGGGCCGGCGAAGAGGTCGATGCCGACGCGGCCATAGAGCTGGCGCTTGGCCTCCGCCACGAAGGCGTTGCCCGGGCCCACCAGCATGTCCACGGGCCTGATGGTCTCGGTGCCGATCCCCATCGCCGCCACGGCCTGGATGCCGCCCAGCAGGTAGATCTCGTCGGCGCCCGCCATCGCCATGGCGGCCACGGTGGCGGCCGGCGGCTGGCCGTTCAGCGGGGGCGTGCAGGCGATGACGCGCGGCACGCCCGCCACCTTGGCGGTGAGCACGGACATGTGCGCGCTCGCCACCATCGGGTAGCGGCCACCGGGGATGTAGCAGCCGACGCTCTCGACGGGGATGTGCTTGTGGCCCAGCGTGACGCCCGGCAGCGTCTCGACCTCGACATCCTGCATCGAGGCGCGCTGCACCTCGGCGAAGCGGCGGATCTGCGCCTGGGCGAACCGGATGTCCTCGATCACCTGCGGGGCCAGGCTGTCGATCAGCGCCTGGATCTGCTCCGGCGAAAGGCGGAAGCTCTCGGGCGACCACTTGTCGAACTTCTCGGACAGCTCGCGCACCGCCGCGTCGCCGCGCGCCTCGACATCGGCCAGGATGCCCTCGACGGTCTGGCGCACCTTGCGGTCGTACTCGGCCGTCTCGGCGGCCTCGGCGCCCTTCTTCAGATAGCGGATCATCGCGTCCCTCCTTCTGCGGCGGCGGAGAGTGGAAGCATGTGCATACGGATGCAAGAGCGCTTCTGCATCCGTATGCAACACAGGCTGGCGAGCGTCCCTGCCCCGGGCGCTGCCGCGGCCCTGGTACGGGGGCCCTGGTGCGGGGGCCCTGGTGCGGGGTGCCTGGTGCGGAAGGGCTTGCCGCCGCGTGGATCAGCCGGCGGTCCAGCCCCCGTCCACCACCAGGGCGCTGCCGGTCATCAGGGCGCTGGCGTCGGAGGCGAGGAACAGCACGGCGCCCATCAGGTCCTCCACCTGGCCCACGCGGCCGAGCCTGATCTTGGAGAGCACCCAGTCGCGCACGTCGGCGTCCTCCAGGAAGGGCCGGGTCAGCGGCGTCTCGATGAAGGTGGGGCAGAGGGTGTTCACCCGGATGTTGTGCGGGCCGAGCTCGATGGCCATGGCCTTGGTCATGCCCTCCATGGCGTGCTTGCTTGCGCAATAGACGCTGCGGCGCGGACCGCCGACATGGCCCATCTGCGAGGAAAGCTGGATGATGGAACCCGGGCGGCCCGCCGCCACCAGCCGCTTCGCCACCGCCTGGGCCACGAAGAAGGCGGCGCGCAGGTTCAGCGCCATCACCGCGTCGAAATCCTCCGGCGTCACCTCCAGGAAGGGGGCGGGGCGGTTGGTGCCGGCGTTGTTGACGAGGATGTCATAGGGCTCGCGCGCCGCCAGCGCGGCTTCCAGCGCCTCGGGGCGCGAAACGTCGAGCGCCAGCGCCTCGGCGCTGCCGCCGGCCGCGCGGATGGCCTCCGCCGCCGCCTCGATCTCGCCGCCGCTGCGCGCCACCAGCGCCACATGCGCCCCCGCCTCGGCCAGAGCGGCGGCGGCGGCCAGGCCGATGCCGCGCCCGGCGCCGGTCACGAGGGCGCGCCGCCCCTCGAGCCTGAGGGAGGGCGTGCGCGGCAGGGTAAGGGGCTGGGTCATTCGTTTCTCCTTCCGGAAGGCGCCCGCAAGGCGCCAGGAACGCTCGGCCGTTCTTGCTAGCCTCCCGCCGCTTCCTGGAGCAAACTCGGCCGGCCGGAGCGGCGGCGCGGAACGCGCGGCCATGGCCGCGGTTGAGGCCGCGGCACCCCTGCCCCGCCGGGGCCTGATGGAGATCGGTGATGACCTGGGACTTCCTGCCGAGCGCGCTTGACCTGGCACGTTTCCAGTTCGCCTTCACCATCACCTTCCACTTCCTGTTTCCCGCCTTCACCATCGGGCTGGCCAGCTTCCTGGCGGTGCTGGAGGCGCTGTGGCTCTACACCGGCCGCGCCGTCTACCTGGACGTGTTCCGGTACTGGCTGAAGGTGTTCGCCATCGCCTTCGCCATGGGCGTCGTCTCGGGCGTGGTGATGTCCTACCAGATCGGCACCAACTGGTCGGTCTTCGCCGACCGCACGGGCAACGTGCTGGGGCCGGTGATGGGCTACGAGGTGCTGACCGCCTTCTTCCTGGAGGCGGGCTTCCTCGGCATCATGCTGTTCGGGCTGGAGCGCGTCGGCAAGAAGCTGCACTTCGCCGCCACCTGCCTCGTCGCCATCGGCACGCTGATCTCGGCCTTCTGGATCCTGTCCGCCAACAGCTGGATGCACACGCCCGCCGGCTACAGCATCCTGCCCGATGGCCGCTTCATGCCGGAGGACTGGTGGGCGATCGTCTTCAACCCCTCCTTCCCCTTCCGCCTCGCGCACACCGTCACGGGCGCCTACCTGACCACCGCCTTCATCGTCGGCGGCGTCGCCGCCTTCCACCTGCTGCGCGACAGCCGGAACGAGCGCAGCCGCACCATGTTCTCCATGGCGATGTGGATGGCCGCGATCGTGGCGCCGGTCCAGATCGTCATCGGCGACTTCCACGGGCTGAACACGCTGGAGCACCAGCCGCAGAAGGTGGCGGCCATGGAGGGCCACTGGGAGCGGCAGCGCGGCGCGCCGTTGATCCTGCTCGGCCAGCCGGACATGGCGGCGGAGGAGACGCATGTGCTGCTGGAGATCCCGCGCCTGTCCGCGCTGATCCTGACGCATGAGTGGGATGGCGAGACCCCTGGCCTGAAGGACGTGCCGCCGGAGGAGCGCCCGACCAACGTGCCGCTGGTGTTCTGGGCCTTCCGCGTGATGGTGGGGCTGGGCACGGCGATGGCGACGCTCGGCCTGCTCTCGCTCTGGCTGCGCTGGCGCGGCAGGCTCCACGACACGCGCTGGTTCCTCCGCGCCGCCCTGCTCATGGGCCCGGCCGGGCTGGTGGCGGTGACGGCGGGCTGGATCACCACCGAGGCGGGGCGGCAGCCCTACACCGTGCACGGCCTGCTGCGCACGGCGGACAGCGTCTCGCCGATCGCAGCGCCAGCGGTGGGCGCCTCGCTGCTGGCCTTCATCCTGGTCTATTTCGTCGTGTTCGGCGCCGGCATCTGGTTCCTGTTCCGCCTGTTCTCCCAGCCGCCGCACATGGCCGAGGAAGGGCCGGAGGAGATGGAGCCCATCCGCACCAGCGGCATCACGCCCGGCCCCGCCATGCACCATGCCGGGCCGCATGGCGCGACCCATGGCGACCCCGCGAAGCGGCACTGAGGAGGGACGCGCGATGGAACAGCACCTGCCCCTGATCTGGGCCGTCCTGATCGCCACCGCCGTGTTCCTCTATGTGGTGATGGACGGCTTCGACCTCGGCATCGGCATCCTCTTTCCCTGGTTCCCGGAAAAGGACGAGCGCGACGTGATGGTGAACTCGGTGGCGCCCATGTGGGACGGCAACGAGACTTGGCTGGTGCTGGGCGGCGCCGGGCTCTACGCCGTGTTCCCGCTGGCCTACGCCACCATCTTCCCCGCCCTCTACATGCCGCTGATCCTGATGCTGCTGGCGCTGATCTTCCGCGGCGTCTCCTTCGAGATGCGGTTCAAGGCGCACAACGCCCGCTCCCAGCTCTGGTGGGACCGCGCCTTCTGCTGGGGCAGCTACGTGGCGGGCTTCTGCCAGGGCATCGCGCTCGGCGCGCTGGTGCAGGGCATCCGGGTGGAGAACCGCGCCTATGCCGGCGGCTGGTGGGACTGGCTGACGCCCTTCTCGCTGCTCACCGGCCTCGCCCTGCTGGTGGGCTATGGGCTGCTCGGCGCCTGCTGGCTGATCTGGCGCACGGAGGGGGCGCTGGCGCGCAAGGCGCGGCGCCATGCCTGGCTGCTCGGCATCGGCACCCTGGCCTGCATCGCGGCCATCAGCCTGATCATGCCCTTCCTGCAATCCGCCTTTCGCGAGCGCTGGCTGGCCCTGCCCTGGATGCTCTACGCCGCGCCCGTGCCGGTGCTGCTGGCGGTGCTGGCCGGGCTGTTCTTCCGCGCCATTCCCGCCACCGAGGCGCGCGAGGCGTCCGCCCCCCACGATCCCACGGGGCGCAACTTCCGCTGGCGGGACGGCGCGCCCTTCCTGTGCGTCCTGGGCTGGTTCTTCCTGTCCTATACAGGCCTGGGCATCAGCCTGTGGCCCAACATCGTGCCGCCCTCGGTGAGCATCTGGGAGGCCTCCGCCTCGCCCGCCTCGCAGAAGTTCCTGCTGGTCGGCGCCGCGGTGCTGATCCCGATCATCCTGTCCTACACGGCCTATGTGTACTGGCTGTTCCGCGGCAAGGTGCGCGTGGGCGCGGGCTATCACTGATGCCGCCCCCGCCCCGCCGGCCCCTGCTGCGCCAGCTCGGCTGGTTCATGCTACTTTGGGTTGCAGGGGTGGCGGCATTGACAGTGGTTGCCGGGCTGATCCGCTGGGCACTGGGGCAGGGCTGAGCGCACAGCGCCACCTGGCCGGGAAAATCTTTTCCTTCTCTGGCGGCAATTTTTTGCAAGATTTATCAATAACTTAATCCTGCAGCCTTGTGGCGGGGCACGGAAAGCGGCACGGCGTTCTCTGTTTTTTAAACGGTAGATCGCTTCTTGATACGTCTCAAAGATGAAAAACATCTTCCGCACTCGCGCATAAGTGGTAAGAATGCACGCATAGATTGCGGAGGACCAAAGGATGCGCGTGCTTCTGGTTGAGGACGATCTGACCACCGCCCGCGGCATCGCCATGATGCTGAAGGCCTCGTCCATGATCGCGGATGTGGCCGGCACCGGCGAGGAAGCGCTCGAGCTCGCCGCCCTCTACGACTACGACATCGTCGTGCTGGACATCATGCTGCCGGACATGGAGGGCTACGAGGTGGTCCGCCGGCTGCGCGGCAACCGCGTGGAGACGCCGGTGCTGATCCTGTCCGGCCTGTCCCGCCCCCAGGCCAAGGTGCGCGCCTTCGGCATGGGCGCCGACGACTTCATCACCAAGCCCTTCGACCAGCAGGAGCTGATGGCGCGCATCCAGGCCATCATCCGCCGCGCCAAGGGCTTCAGCCAGCCCACCCTTTCCGTCGGCCCCCTGATGCTGAACCTCGGCTCCCGCGAGGTGCGCGTGAACGAGCGCGAGGTGCACCTGACCGGCAAGGAATACGCCATCCTGGAGCTGCTGACGCTCCGCAAGGGGCTGGTGCTCACCAAGGAGGTGTTCCTGAACCACCTCTATGGCGGCATCGACGAGCCGGAGGCCAAGATCATCGACGTCTTCATCTGCAAGCTGCGCAAGAAGCTGGCCCAGGCCGGCGCGGGCGAGCTGATCGGCACGGTGTGGGGCCGCGGCTATGTGCTGCGCGACCCGGTGGGCATGGGCACCCGCTTCTCCCTGCCGGAACTGGCGCAGCCGTCCGCCACCCAGGCCGCCATCGCCCGGCCGCGCAGCGTGGTGCCGGCCTGAGAGGGCGAGCATGCGGGCCGGGGCCATGATGCCCCGGCCCGCGCCCGCCCTGCTCAACTGGCCGCCCCGGCCGCCCCGGCCAGCGCATAGGCGCCCCGCTCGCCCGCCACCGGCACCAGCCGGTCCGTCAGGCCGAGCACCGTCTCCGCCCCGCCCAGATACAGCACCCCGTCCGGCGCGAGCTGCGCCGCCAGGGCGTTCATCACCCGCCCCTTGGTGGGCGGGTCGAAATAGATCAGCACGTTGCGGCAGAAGATGATGTCGAAGCGCCCCAGCGAGCGGTGGTCGGCCAGCAGGTTGCGCTCCTCGAACCGCGTCATGGCGCGCAACTCGGGCGAGACGCGCCACCGGCTGCCCTCCTGCCGGAAGTGCTTCACCAGCATCTGCACCGGCAGGCCGCGCTGCACCTCGAACTGGGTGAAGCTGCCTTCGCGTGCCCGCTCCACCACCTCGCGCGACAGGTCGCTGCCATGGATCTCGGCGTTCTGGATGCCGAGCTCGCGCAGGATGATGGCCACCGAGTAGGCTTCCTGCCCCGTCGAGCAGGCGGCGGACCAGATCCGCAGCCGGTGCGTGGCCGGGCGGGCCGCCCGCAGCCGGGGCAGCAGCCGCCGCAGATGGTCGAAGGGCTTGCCGTCGCGGAAGAAGCTGCTTTCGTTGGTCGTCAGCGCCTCGGTCACGGCCCGCGCCAGGCTTTCCACCCGCGGGTCGCGCAGCCGGGTGGCCAGCGCGTCGAGCGAGGGGATGCTTTCCTGCTTCAGGAGCGGCGCCAGGCGGGTTTCCAGCATGTAGCCCTTGTCCGGCGTCAGCACGATGCCGGACCGCGCCTTCACCAGGCCCGCGATCGCGGCGAAGCTTTCCGTGTTCATGCCACTCCTCCGGCCGGGACGTGGCCCGCCTTTCCAAGATACGCCAAAGCCTTGTCGGCCAGCGGCCCGGGAGGCGCGAGAAACTGCGCGAACCCCGCCTTCGCCACCGCGCCGGGCATGCCCCAGACCACGCTGGAAGCCTCGTCCTGCGCCAGGACCAGCCCCCCGGCGGCCGCCACCGCCTTGCAGCCCAGCATGCCGTCCTGCCCCATGCCGGTGAGGATGACCGCCAGCACCCGCCCCTCGCAGGCCGCCACCGCGCTGCGCAGCATCGGGTCCACGGCGGGGCGGCAGAAATTCTCCGGCGGATCGGCGCTGAGCCGCGCGACCAGCCCGCCGCCGCCGCCTTCCACCCGCAGGTGGCGGTCGCCGGGCGCCACGTAGAGCCGGCCGGGCCGCAGCACCTCCCCTTCCCGCGCCTCCTCCGCCGCCGGCCCGCCCAGCCGTCCCAGATGGTCGGCCAGCATGGCGGTGAAGCCCGCCGGCATGTGCTGCACCACCACGACCGGAACCGGCAGGGGCGCCTTCAGCCGCCGCACGAAGGCGGCCAGCGCCTGCGGCCCCCCGGTGGAGGAGCCGATGGCCAGCAGGCGCGGCCGCGGCACCACCGCCGGCACCGGCCGCAGCACCACCGGCCCCGACAGGAGCGAGGGTCCAGGCGCTGTTGCGGTTGCGGGCGCCACGGGGCCGGCGCTCCTGGCACGCGCCTGCGCAGGCGGCAGGGGCGGCGGAACCAGGGCGGACAGGGGCGCAGGGGCGGGTGCGGGGGCGGCCGCCATTCCCGCCAGGGGTGCTGCGGGCACGCCCGGGGCGGGCGATGGCGCCGGCTGCTGCGATGCCGGCGGGGCTCTTGTTGCCTCCGGGGGCGGCGCGCCCCCCGGCGCGAAGCCGCGCATCCGCGCCCAGCCCTTCACCTTGGCCACCAGATCGGCGCGGAAGCCCGCATCGTTCATGCCGCCGGCGGCGGCGCTGGGCTTTGGCACGTAGTCCGCGGCACCCGCGCGCATCGCCGCCATGGCCGCCGCCGCGCCGCTCTCGTTCTGCGCGCTGGAGACGATCACCGCCAGGTTGGGGTGCGTCCGCAGCAGCAGGGGCAGCGCCGTCATCCCGTCCATCACCGGCATCTCCAGGTCCAGCAGCAGCACGTGCGGCCGTGCCTCGCGCGGCAGGCCCATCAGCGCGTCGAGCGCCTGCCGCCCGTCGCCGACGCCGCCGACGAGCTGCAGGTCCGGATCGGATTCGAGGATGCGGGCATAGGCCGAGCGCACGGTCGTGCTGTCGTCGCACAGCATGACGCGGACCCTCCGGTTGCCCGCCGCCCCGCTGGGCGGCAGGCTCCTCACGGCTCGGCGTCCTCGCCCAGGAGGCCGAGCTGCACCAGCTTGCCCGTCACGATCTCGTCGTCGAAGGGCTTCATGATGTATTCCTGCGCGCCCGCAGCCAGCGCGGTGACGATGCGGTCGAACTCGCTTTCCGTGGTGCAGAGCATGATCAGCGGCTCGTCCGGCCCGAACTCGGCGCGGGCGGCGCGGAGGAATTCCAGCCCGTCCATCACCGGCATGTTCCAGTCCAGCATTACCAGCCGGGGCAGGCTCTCGCGGCAGGCATCGAGCGCCTTCCGCCCGTCCTCCGCCTCGCGCACCTCGAAGCCATGGCGCTCCAGGATGCGCCGCGCCGCCTTGCGGACCACGCGGCTGTCATCCACCACCAGGCAGCTCACGGCCTCGCCCATCGTCCCCTCCCCTCAGCCGATCGCCAGGATGCGGTCCACGTCGAGGACGATGAGCAGCCGCTCATCCTCCTTGTGGACCCCGCGCGAGACGTCCCGCCACACCGGGTCGAGCGTCGGCGGGTTGGCGGCGAAGCCCTCCTCGGGCAGCGCCAGCACCTCGCCCACCGAATCCGAGAGCAGGCTGTAGAGCTCGCCGCTCTGCTCCACCACCACGCTCATCGGCGGCGGCGCGCCCGCCTCGCGCGGCGGCAGGCCGAGCCGGCGGCGCAGGTCGATCGCGGTGACGATGCGGCCGCGCAGGTTGAGGCTGCCCGCCACCTCGCGCGGCGCCAGCGGCACGCGCGTGATGGCCTGCGCGGCCAGGATGTCCCGCACCGCCAGGACCGGCACGCCGCAGAGCTGCCCCGCCACGGTGAGGGTCAGGAACATCGCGGCGGCGCTTTCCGTCACCACGGCGACGGCGCGTTGCGTGCTGGGGCGCATTTCGGTCTGCATGGCCTTCCCTGTCCTCAGTTGATGGCCGGCGTGGCCAGGCATTCGCTCAGCGCCGCGAGCAGCGCCTCGCGCTCCGATTTGCCCACATATTCGTTGAAGCCCGCTTCACGCGCGCGCCGCACCTGCTCCGCCTCGACCTTGCCGCTCAAGGCGATCATCGGCAGGGGCTGCCAGGCGCCGGATTCGCGCACCGCCCGCGCCAGCCCGATGCCGTCGAGGTCCGGCATCTCGATGTCCGAGATGATGACGTCGAAGGCCGCGCCCTGCTCGCGCAGCCTGAGCGCCTGCATGCCGGTGTCCACCGCCGTCACGTCGTAGCCGGCGGCGGTCAGGCCCGGCACCAGCAGGTGGCGGAAGAAGGCGCTGTCCTCCACCAGCAGCACGCGCCGGCGCACGGCATCCTGGCCGTTGCCGCGGAACCAGTCGTCCCCCGCCTGGTGCAGCCACCAGGCGCAGTCGATCACGTCCGTCACCTTGCCGCAGATCACGGCGCTGCCGAGGAAGCCCGGCTGCTCGCTGGCGCCCTCGATCAGCAGGTGCTCCTCCACCACGTCCAGGATGGCATCGACCATCAGGCCCATGGCGCGGTCGCGGTCGTTGAACACCAGCACCGCCTGCCGCCGGCCCGGCTCGGGCGGCGCCCAGCCGCCGGCCATGGCCACCAGCGGCATCAGCTTGCCGCGGTACTGCACCAGCGTCTTGCCGCCCGAATGCTCGATGCTCTCGCCCGGCAGGTCCTCGAGCCGCGCCACCAGCCCGAGCGGCACCGCCTTGGGCGTGCCGTCGCCCGCGCGGAACAGCAGCAGCGCCGTCCGCTCGGTGGAGCGGTGGCCGCGCAGGCCCTCCGGCCCGCGCGCCGCGTCCTCGCTCGGCCCGTCGGCGCCGACGCCCGTGGCGCGGGCGATGCCGTTCGGGTCGAGGATCATGATGACGCTGCCATCGCCCAGGATGGTGTTGCCGCTGAACATGGCGACGTGGCGCAGGATCGGCGCCACCGGCTTGACCACGATCTCCTCCGTGTCGAACACCTTGTCCACGATGATGCCGAACACGTTGGCGCCGACCTGGGTGACGACCACGAAGCCCGCGTCCCGCCGCCCCTCATCGGCCGCCTGCGGCAGCTCCAGCAGGCGGGACAGCGAGACCAGCGGCAGCAGCCGGTCGCGCAGCCGCATCACCGGCGTGTCGTGGATGCGCTCGATCTGGGCGCCCTCGGCGCTGCCGCCCGCCCGCACCAGCTCCACCACGCCGATCTGCGGAATGGCGAAGCGCTCGCCGCCGGCTTCCACGATCAGCGCCGAGACGATGGCCAGCGTCAGCGGGATCTTGATGTAGAAGGTGGTGCCGCGGCCCTCGACCGAGCGCAGCTCGATCGTGCCGCCGATCTTCTCGACATTGGTCTTCACCACGTCCATGCCGACGCCGCGCCCCGAGACGGAGGTGACGGCGGCGGCGGTGGAGAAGCCGGCGCGGAAGATGAAGTGCTGGATCTCCCGCTCGCCCATGCCGGCGATCTCGGCTTCCGTCGCCAGACCCTGGGCCAGCGCCTTCTGCTTGATCTTCTCCGCCGGCAGGCCGCGCCCGTCATCGCCGATCTCGATGATGATGTGGCCGCCCTCGTGATAGGCGTTGAGCAGGATGCGGCCCGTCTCGGGCTTGCCGCTCTGCCGGCGCTGCTCGGGCGTTTCCAGCCCGTGGTCGCCGCTGTTGCGCACCATGTGCGTCAGCGGGTCCTTGATCAGCTCCAGCACCTGCCGGTCCAGCTCGGTGTCGGCGCCCTTCATCACCAGCTCGATCTTCTTGCCGAGCTCGTTGGCGAGGTCGCGCACGATGCGCGGCAGCTTCTGCCAGGCATTGCCGATGGGCTGCATGCGCGTCTTCATCACGCCCTCCTGCAATTCGGAGGTGATGTGCGAGAGGCGCTGCAGCGGCACGGTCAGCGCCGCGTCGCTGCGGGCGCGGACGAGCTGCAGAAGCTGGTTGCGGGTCAGCACCAGCTCGCTCACCAGCGTCATCAGGTCTTCCAGGACATCGACCGAGACGCGGATGGTCTGCGCCGGCGTGATCGGGCCGCTGGCGCCGCCACCGCCGCTTGCGCCGGCGGCCTCGCCCTCGTGGTCGCTGCCGCGGGAGGCGTGGGCGGGCGCGGCAGGCGGCGCGCTGGCGGAAGGCGCGCTGGCAGCGGGCGGCGGCTCGGGGGCGGCAGCCTGCGGCGCGGGGGGCGCGGCCGCCACCGGCTCCCCGGCCGGCAGCTCGAAGGGGTCGGCCTCCGGCGGCGCGGCGGGAGGGGCGGCGGCGGGTGTCCCCGGCGCCGCGCCGCGCCAGGCGGCGTCCAGCGCCGCGATCAGCGCCGTGTCGTCGCCCGCCGGCTCGCTGCCCGTGCCCTCCAGCCCCGAGACGATGCCCTTGAGGCAGTCCAGCGCGGACAGGATCAGGGTGATGCCCGCGGGCGTCACCTTCAGCGACCCGTCGCGGTACCTGCCCAGCACGTTCTCGGCGGCATGCGCCACCTTCTCCAGCCGCGACAGGCCGAGAAAGCCACAGGTGCCCTTGATCGTGTGGACGTTGCGGAAGATCTCCGACAGCGTCTGCCGGTCGTCCGGGGCCTTCTCGAGCTTCAGCAGCGCGCCATCGAGCGCGGCCAGCCCTTCGTTCGTTTCAGTCAGGAAGTCGGCGAGAAGATCGTCCATCGCGGTCCCCGGCAGGCTGGGTTCGGCTCAGCCTGGGGGCCGCGGGGCGAAGGAAAGGTAAATCCGGTGCCGTCACGCCATTGGCGCGACTCGCAGGGCGGCGGGCGCGGCGCCGTCCTCCAGCGTCACCCGCCACCCGGCCGCACCGGCGAGCCGCAGCAGCAGTTGCGCGGGCGCGAGGCGGGCGCCTTCCAGCCTTTCGCCCCGCAACAGGGCCGGCAGCGCCGGCGGCCAGGCCAGCACCGGCCCCGCCGGCCGCAGCGCATAGCCTTCCGCCAGCGGGGCCAGCGCCACCGTGCCGCCGCGCGGCAGCGCATCGCCCGCCAGCAGGGCGCCCAGCAGCAGCAGCGGCGCCACCGGCGCGGGCAGCACCCGGTCGGCCGGCATCGCCTCCAGCAGCAGGGCCGCCCGGCCGCCGGACAGCATGCCATCCAGCAGCGCCGCCAGCTCCGCAGGCGAAAGCGGCCCGGTGCCGGCGCCGCAGGCGGCGCGCCAGAACCGCAGCCGCCGCCGCAGCTCCGCCGCCGCGTCCCGCGCCAGGCCGGGGGCGTCCGGCTCATCCTCCAGCAGCTCCAGCGCCGTGCCGATGGTGCCGAGCGGCCCCACCATGTCGTGGCACAGCCGGGCGCAGAGGTCCTGTGCCAGGCTCGTCTCGCCTTCCATCGCCGCCCTCCAGGTCAGTTCACGAATCCGTGATCGCGACGCAGCCTAGCCCGGAAGCCGTCCTGCGGCCACCCTGGCGTCCAGATGTTCAATCCCCTCGAGCCCGGCATGCATGTCCGCCACCCCGGCCGCCCCGACTGGGGCATCGGCCAGGTCCAGTCCGTCGTCGGCAGCCGGGTGACGGTGAATTTCGAGCATGCCGGCAAGCTGCTGATCAACGCCGCGCAGGTGGCGCTGGAGCCGGTGGACGAGGCGCCATGAGCGCCGCCTGGCAGCAGGCGCTCGGGCTGCTCGGCGCCTGGGAGGTGGGGGTGGCGGTGCTGGCCACGCTGATCGCCGGGCTGATGCGCGGCTATTCGGGCTTCGGCACCGCCATCCTGCTGGCGCCGGTCTATTCCACGCTGTGGGGGCCCAAGGTCGGCGTGCCGGTGATGCTGCTGATGGAGCTGTTCGTCTCGGCCTACCTGCTGCCCAAGGCGGTGGCACTCGCCAACCGCCGCGTCATCTTCTCCCTCGGCGGCGCCGCCATGCTGGCCACGCCCTTCGGCGCCTACATCCTGTTCGTGGCGGATGGCGCCACGCTGCGGCGGGCGATCGGGCTGCTGGTGCTGGTGTTCGGCCTGCTGCTGATGTCGCCCTGGCGCTATCACGGGCGGCGGCCGCTGGGGCTGAACCTGGCCATCGGCACCGTTTCGGGGCTGATGAAGGGCGCCACCGGCATGTCCGGCCCGCCGGTCATCCTCTACCTGCTCTCGGGGCCGGAGGCGGTGGCCCAGCACCGCGCCAACCTCATCCTCTATTTCGGGCTGATCGGCATCGTCGCCGTCATCCCGCCGCTCTGGGGCGGGCTGATCGGCCTGCCGGCGCTGGTGATGACGGCGCTGATGCTGCCGGTGCTGCTGCTGGCCGTGCCGGTCGGCGCCCGGATGTTCCATGTGCTGCCCGTCGCCTGGTACCGGCGGCTGGCGCTGCTGGCGCTGATGGGCGCCGGCGGATTCGCGCTGCTGGGCTGAGCCGCCGCGGCAGGCCCTTGCGCGCCAGGGGGGCGGCGGCCCAAATGGGGGTCACGCCGTTCACCGCCTGAGCAAGGGAGTTGCCCGCATGATCGATCCGTTCGGCCGGCGGATCAGCTACCTGCGCGTTTCCGTCACCGACCGGTGCGACCTGCGCTGCGTCTACTGCATGGCGGAGGACATGACCTTCCTCCCCAAGGCGCAGATCCTCTCGCTGGAGGAGCTGGACCGCCTGTGCGGCGCCTTTGTCGGCCTGGGCGTGGAGCGCATCCGCCTGACCGGCGGCGAGCCGCTGGTGCGGAAGGACGTGATGCGCCTCGTGCGCTCGCTCGGCGAGCGGCTGGGAAACCAGGGGGAAAAGGGGGGCGGGCTGAAGGAGCTGACCCTCACCACCAACGGCACCCAGCTCACCAAGCACGCCGAGGGGCTCTATGCCGCCGGCGTCCGGCGCATCAACGTCTCGCTCGACTCGCTCGACCCGGGCCGCTTCAAGGCGCTGACCCGCTGGGGCGACATCGAGAAGACGCTGGACGGCATCTTCGCCGCCCGCGCCGCCGGCCTCGCGGTCAAGATCAACGCGGTGGCCATGAAGGGCGTCAACGAGGACGAGTTCGACCGCATGATCGCCTGGTGCGGCGAGCACGGCTTCGATCTCACCCTGATCGAGACCATGCCGCTCGGCGAGATCAACGAGGACCGCACCGACCAGTACCTGCCGCTTTCCGTGGTCCGCCGCCGCCTGCGCGAGCGCTGGACGCTGGAGGAGACCGACTACGCGACGGGCGGCCCCGCCCGCTACATGACGATCCGCGAGACAGGCCGGCGCCTCGGCTTCATCACGCCGATGACGCACAATTTCTGCGAAAGCTGCAACCGCGTGCGCCTCACCTGCACCGGCACCCTCTACATGTGCCTGGGCCAGGAGGACGCGGCCGACCTGCGCGCCGTGCTGCGCGACCCGGCGGTGGACGAGGCGGGGCTGCGCGAGGCCATCGAGGCCGCCATCGCGCGCAAGCCGAAGGGCCATGACTTCGTCATCGACCGGCGGCAGAACCGCCCGGCGGTCGGGCGCCACATGAGCGTGACAGGCGGCTGATCCCATGAACGAGATGCGCACCCTGATCGCCGCCCTGTCCCTGCCGGGCTTTCCGGAATGGACGGGGCTGCTGCTGCTCGCGCTGGTGCTGCTCTGCGCCGCGGCCTTCCTGCTGATGCCCTTCAGCGTGTTCGGGGTGAAGCCGCGGCTGGAGGCGCTGGAGGTGCAGCTCGACGAGATCCAGCACGAGATCCGCAGCCTGGCGCTCCGGCTGCAGGACCCGGCCATGACGCGCCGCCCCGCCAGCGTGTCGGACGACTGGGCCGAGCCGCCGGCCCTGGCCGCCCGCCCCCCGGCCGGGCGCGACGCCGCGCCGCGCATCGTGCCGCCCGTGCCGCCGCCGGCCGCCTATCCGGATGGCCGCGCGCGCGGCCCGGCGCGGGCCGAGCCGAAGCTGGACTGGCCGCGCCAGCGATAAGCAAAAGGCCGGAAAGAAGGATCTCCCCGGCCCTTCCTCCCTTTCCGGACGCTCAGCGGGGCGGCGGCACCGGGCCGGCGTTGCGCGCCGCCTGGGCGATGGCGCGGGTGAAGCCGTCCGCATCCATGGCCAGCAGGTCGCGCTGGCGCACCGGCACGGCGACGAACACCTTCAGGAAGCGCCCCGCAGCGATGCCGACGCAGAGCTGCTGCCACATCTCGGTGCGGCCATAGGTGCCGTCCAGCACCGCGCATTGCAGTGGCGCGCCGCCCGGCACCTCCAGCACGCGGCGGCCAGCCTCGGCCATCTGGCGGCCGGGGGCCGGCGCCAGCGCCTCGGCCACGCCCTCGTTCAGCTGGGCGTCCACCACCGCCGGCGGGGTTTCGGGCGGCAGCGGCGGCAGGCCCCTGTCATAGACGATGACGGAGGCGATGGCGGCCCGCGCCGCCACGCCGGCATAGGCGGGGGTGGCATAGTCCACCGCGCGCCCCTGGCCGGGCTGGGAGGCCTCCAGGTCGGCCGTCAGGCCGCGGGTGAAGCCGGCCGCCTCCTCGGGCAGCCGGGCCAGCACCGCATCCAGGCTCGGCCGCGCCGCCAGGGGGCCGCCCGCGCCCTCCGGCTGCGCCGCGCAGCCGGCCAGCAGGGCGGCCAGCGCCAAGCCGAGTCCGGCGCGCATCAATGGCTCACCCCGGGCCGGCCGGAAGCGGGGTTGAGCGTCGCATTCGCCATGATCAGGACCTCCCAGAGCAGTTGTACGCCGAGCGCGGCGGTCAGCACCCGCCGACATAGGCGATGATCCTGAAGCAATCCAGCAGCTTGGCCGGAACCTCGCCGCACGGCTTCGCCAGCGGGCGGCGCCACAGGCGATGCGGGGGGGGGGCGTGCGGCGGCGGGATGGCCAGGCCCGCCGCATGGGCACGAAAAAGGGCGCCCCGCGCGAGGCGGGGCGCCCGGAAGCTCCGCGCGGCGCGCGGCTCAGTGCGTCCGCTGGCGCTCCAGCGCCTGCCGGATGCTGGTGCCGATGGCCGCGACCAGCACCGTCACCACCACCAGCTGCAGCAGCGTGGCGCCGACCCACAGCCAGGTGGGGAACACCCCCGGCAGCGCCAGGTAGCCGAGCGGCAGGGCCAGGTACATGTAGGCCTCCGGCACCGCCTGGGTCACTTCCGCCGTGCCGCCCAGGATCATGGTGATGGCGACGTAGAGGATGACCAGCAGGCCCAGCCAGGCGATCCAGCGGTGACGGTCGAGCAGCCGCGCGATCAGCGTGGCGGCGACGCCCATCAGCACCACCGAGACGGCGAGGCCGACGACCAGCACCCACAGGTGGTCCTTGGCCGCGCCGGCCACGGCCAGCACGTTGTCGAGCGACATGGAGATGTCGGCCACCAGGATCTGGATGATGGCCTGGCGCAGCGTCTTGCGGGGAGCGCCCGGAGCGGCGGCGTCGGTATTGGCGGCCTCGATCGCCTCCACGCCCTCTTCCTGGTCGCCATGCCCGGCGCCCTCGCGCAGCTCGCGGAACATCTTCCAGCAGACCCACAGCAGCAGCACGCCGCCCGCCAGGGTGATGCCGACAATGGCCAGGAGCTGCGTCGTGATGGCCGCGAAGCCGATGCGCATCACCGTGGCGGCCACGATGCCCCAGAAGATCGCCTTGCGGCGCTGGTCCGACGGCAGGCCCGCAGCGGCCATGCCGACCACGATGGCATTGTCGCCCGCCAGCACGAGGTCAATGAAGAGAACCTGACCGAGAGCGATCAACTCTGGCATGAAGGCAGCCAAATCCATGAACCCGTTCCCATTCCCGGTGGAAAGCGGCGCATAGAGCGACACTTGGCATGACACAACATCTGTGTCGCTCGGGTTACTTTTTTGACATGTTCAGGCGGTTGACGCGGTTGGCCTCTGCCGCCATTCCCGGCGCCTTCCGGGCCGTCCGCGTGCCGGCCTTCGCTCCCGCCGGCGCCCCCGCTGGCGCCCCCGCAGGAGGATCGCGCATGGTTCCGCGCTATAGCCGCCCCGAGATGACGGCCATCTGGTCGCCCGAATCCCGCTACCGCATCTGGTTCGAGATCGAGGCCCTGGCGGCCGAGGCGATGGGCCAGCTCGGCACCATCCCCGCCGAGGCGGCCCGCGTCATCCGCGAGAAGGGCGCGCCCCGCGCCGCCGCCATCTCCGCCGCCGACATCGCCCGCATCGACGAGATCGAGCGCGAGACGCGGCATGACGTCATCGCCTTCCTCACCTGGATGGCCGAGGGCATCGGGCCCGAGGCGCGCTTCATGCACCAGGGCCTGACCAGCTCGGACGTGCTGGACACCTGCCTTTCCGTGCAGCTCGCGCGCGCGGCGGACCTGCTGATCGCCGAGCTGGACCGGCTGCTGGCGGCGCTGAAGCGGCGCGCCGAGGAGCACAAATACACCCCCACCGTCGGCCGCAGCCACGGCATCCACGCCGAGCCCACGACCTTCGGTCTCAAGCTTGCGGGACATTACGCAGAATTCATGCGCAACCGCGCCCGGCTGGTGGCCGCGCGTGACGAGATCGCCACCTGCGCCATTTCCGGCGCCGTCGGCACCTTCGCCGCCGTGGACCCCCGGGTGGAGGAGTTCGTCGCCGCCAGGCTCGGGCTGAAGGTGGAGCCGGTCTCCACCCAGGTCATCCCGCGCGACCGCCACGCCGCCTTCTTCTGCGCCCTGGCCGTCATCGCCTCGGGCATCGAGCGGCTGGCCACCGAGGTGCGCCACCTGCAGCGGAGCGAGGTGCGCGAGGCGGAGGAGTATTTCCACCCCGGCCAGAAGGGGTCTTCCGCCATGCCCCACAAGCGCAACCCGGTGCTGAGCGAGAACCTCACCGGCCTGGCGCGGGTCGTGCGCGGCTACGCCATGCCGGCGCTGGAGAACGTGGCGCTGTGGCATGAGCGCGACATCAGCCACTCCTCGGTGGAGCGGGTGATCGGGCCGGACGCCACCATCACGCTGGACTTCGCCCTGGCGCGGCTGACGGGCATGATGGACAAGCTCACCGTCTATCCCGAGCGGATGACCGCCAACCTGGAAAGCCTGGGCGGCGTGGTGCACAGCCAGAAGGTGCTGCTGGCCCTCACCCAGGCCGGCCTGTCGCGCGAGGGCGCCTACCGCGCCGTGCAGCGCGCCGCCATGGCCACCTGGGAGGCGCTGGGCCGCCCCGACGCGCGCGGCTTCCGCGACAACCTGCTGGCCGATGCCGAGGTGGCCGGCAAGCTGGATGCCGCGGCGCTGGACCAGGTGATCGACCCGCAGCGCGACTTCCGCCATGTGGAGACCATCTTCGCCCGCGTCTTCGCCGCCGGCTGAGGCACCCGCGCGGCGCCGCCCGCCCTGTGCCGGGGCGGGCGGCGCGGCACACAGGAAGGTGTAGGGCGGCCACATCGCCGCCCGCCCCTCGCCATGGTTCTGCCCCATGCCGGCATGACACTCGCGCCATGTCGAGGAGGGACCGAACCATGCCAGGCTTGCATCGACTGGCTCCGCGCCGACTGGTCCTGGCCGGGCTCGCCGCCATCGGGCTGATGCTCGGCCTCACCGCCGCCCCCGCGCCCGTCCGGGCGGAGGAGGTGGTGCTGGTGCATGACCATCGCGGCTGGCGCCACCATCGCGGCCATCACCCGCGCTACTACGGCCCGCCGCCGCGCCCGCGCTATTACGCGCCGCCGCCGCGCTATTACCACCCGCCGCCGGTGCGCTACTACCATCCGCCGCCGCCGCCCCGCTATTACCGCCCGCCGCCGCGCGCCGGCATCTATTTCGGGTTCTGATCTTCCGGGCGCCCGAGACGGCGTGCCCAGAACGGCGCGCCCGCCGCCAATGGCGAAAGGGCCGGGGGAATGCCTTCCCCCGGCCCTTTTCCGTTTCGCCACGCCGGCCCTCAGTCATGCCCGGAGCGGCCGCCTGGCCGCCCCGGAAGCGGGGCCGTGGGTCAGAGCGGCTTCGCGGGGTGCGAGTCGCCGCCACCGGAGCCCGCGGCCCGGCCCGGCTCGGTGCCGGCCGGCGGCGCGCCCTCGCCGCCCTTGTCCGCCGCCTCGTCGGCCAGGCGAGGGCCGCCGGCATGGAGGGGCGGCTCGGCCGACTGGGTGGGCTCCGGCGCGGGCGTGAGCGGCGCCGCGCCGGCCGGGCTGGCCGAGGCGCCGGCGGAAGCCCCGGTGGTGGGGCCGGCGCCCAGGATCCCCTCGGCGGAGCCGGCGCCAAAGACCGCGCCCGGGGCACCGGGCTCGGAAGTCCCGCCGGCGGAGCCGGTGCCGCCATTCCCGCCGCCCAGCTTCGCCTCCAGCGCGGCCACGCGGGCGGCGAGCGCGGTGCTTTCCTCGCGGGCGCGGCGGGCCACCTCCAGAGCGGCGTCCAGGTCCTCGCGCCGCACCAGCTCCAGCCGCTGCACCATCATCTCCACCTGGGAGCGGGCCATCGCCTCCACCTCGGCGCGCAGGCCCGAGACCATGGAGAAGGCGCCGCCGGCCAGGCCGGCCAGATCGTCGAAAAGGCGGCCGCGGCGGCCAGGGCCATTGCCGGCACCGCTCTCAGAACCCGATTCCATCATGAACTCTCCTTGTTGCGGCACCTGTGGGCCGGCGGCTCGAACGGGGGCGGTTGCCGGGGCCGGCGCACGCCGCCTATACCCGGCCCGCCCGGCGGGCGACCATTCCCTCCCGCTTGTCCATCGTCGCGGAAGGCTCGCGCATGTATCTGGTCACTGGCGGCGCCGGTTTCATCGGCTCCAACCTCGTCGCGGCACTTTGCGAGCGGGGCGCGGAAGTCCTGGTCTGCGACCGGCTGCGCGGCGGCGAGCCGGGGCGGGAGAAGTGGCGCAACCTGGCCCACCACCCCATCGCCGGCATCCTGCCGCCCGAGAAGCTGTGGGACTGGCTGGAGGACGCGCCCCGGCCGGAGGCGATCTTCCACCTCGGCGCCATCAGCGACACCACGGTGCGCGACGGCGACCTGGTGGCGGAGAACAACCTTTCCCTGACGCTGCGCCTCTACGCCTGGTGCGCCGAGCACGGGGTGCGCCTCATCTACGCCTCCTCCGCCGCCACCTATGGCGACGGCGCGCTGGGCTTCGACGACGATGCGAGCCCCGCCGCCCTGGCCGCGCTGCGCCCGCTCAACCTGTATGGCTGGTCGAAGCACGCGACGGACCGGCGCATCGCCGACCTGCTGGCGCGCGGCCGCGCGGCGCCGCCGCAATGGGCGGGGCTGAAGTTCTTCAACGTCTACGGTCCCAATGAATTCCACAAGGGCCGCATGGCCAGCGTGGCGCTGCACAAGTTCCGCCAGATCATGGCCGGCACCCCCGCCACCCTGTTCCGCTCGGACCGCGAGGGCATCGCCGATGGCGAGCAGCTGCGCGACTTCGTGCATGTGGACGACTGCGTGGAGGTGATGCTCTGGCTGCTGGACAACCCGCAGGCCAGCGGGCTGTTCAACGTCGGCACCGGCACGGCGCGCTCCTTCCTCGACCTGACGCGGGCGGTCTATGCCGCGCTGGGCAAGACGCCGGAGATCGCCTTCATCGAGATGCCGGTCGATCTGGCGGGCAAGTACCAGTACTTCACCCAGGCCCGGATGGAGCGGCTGCGCGCGGCCGGCTTCACCGGCGCCGCCACCAGCCTGGAGGACGGGGTGCGGCGCTACGTGCAGGACTTCCTCACCCGCCCCGACCCGTATCGCTGAAGGCGCGCGCCCCGCATGCTCCTCGCCCTGCCCTTCCCCGCCATCGACCCGGTGCTGATCCAGCTCGGCCCGCTGGCGGTCCGCTGGTACGCGCTGGCCTATATCGCCGGCATCATCCTGGGCTGGCGGCTGATGCGCCGCCTGGTGGCGCTGCGGCCGGTGGCGGCCAGCGCGGAGCAGGTGGACGACTTCGTCACCTGGGCGGTGCTCGGCGTCATCCTGGGCGGCCGCCTCGGCTATGTGCTGTTCTACCAGGCGGACCACTACCTGTCCGCCCCCTGGGAGGCGCTCTACCTCTGGCGCGGCGGCATGTCCTTCCATGGCGGCGCGGCGGGGGTGATCCTGGCCATGTTCCTGTTCTGCCGGAAGCACGGCCTCAGCTTCCGCCGCTTCGGCGACCGGCTGACGGCGGTGGTGCCGATCGGCCTGTTCTTCGGCCGGCTGGCCAACTTCATCAATGGCGAGCTGTGGGGCCGCGTCACGGACGTGCCCTGGGCCATGGTCTTTCCGCATGGCGGGCCGGAGCCGCGCCACCCGAGCCAGCTCTACCAGGCGGCGATGGAGGGGCTCTGCCTGTTCGTGCTGCTGCAGGTGCTGGTCCGCATCCCCGCCATCCGGGAGCGGCGCGGCTTCACCGCCGGCGCCTTCCTGGCCGGCTACGGCGTGGCGCGCGTCATCGGCGAGCTGTTCCGCCAGCCGGACGCGCAGCTCGGCTTCCTGTGGGGCGGCGCCACCATGGGCCAGCTCCTCTCGGTCCCGATGATCCTGGCCGGCCTCGCCCTGATGCTGCTCGCCCCGCGGGACCGCGGGACGCCGGCATGACGGAGGCGCCGGAGCGGCTGGACCGCTTCATGGCCCGCGCCGCCGCCGCCTATTACGGCGGGCGCGACCCGTTCGGCGCGCGCGGCGACTTCACCACGGCCCCCGAGATCAGCCAGGCCTTCGGCGAGTGTCTGGGGCTGTGGGCGGCGGTGGCGTGGCAGTCCATGGGCCGCCCCGCGCCGGTGCTGCTGGCCGAGGCCGGCCCCGGGCGCGGCACGCTGATGGCCGACGCGCTGCGCGCCATCGGCCAGGTGATGCCCGCCTTCCGCGCCGCGCTGCGGGTGCATCTGGTGGAACAGAGCCCGGTGCTCCGCGCCGCCCAGGCCCAGGCCGTGGAGCCCCTCCTGGACCAGGACGGCGCCACCTGGCACGAGGACCTCTCCACCCTGCCGGACGGCCCGCTGCTGCTGCTCGGCAACGAGTTCCTGGACGCGCTGCCGGTGCGGCAGTTCGTCCGCCGGGGCGGGGCATGGATGGAGCGGTATGTGCAGGCCGGCGCCTTTGTGGAACAGCCCGCCGGGGACGTCGCGGGTCCCGCCCTGCCGGCGGCGGCGCCGGATGGCGCGGTGCAGGAGGTCTCCGAGGCGGCGCGCGGGCTGGTGGCGGCGCTGGCGGCGCGGCTGGCGGCACAGGGCGGCGCCGCGCTGTTCCTCGACTACGGCCCGGCCGCGAGCGGCTTCGGCGACTCGCTGCAGGCCCTCCGGGGCCACCGCGCCGCCGACCCGCTGGCCGATCCGGGGGAGGTGGACATCACCGCCCATGTCGATTTCGCCGCCCTCGCCGCCGCCGCCCGCGCGGCCGGCGCCGCCGCCCATGGCCCAGTGCCGCAGGGGCTGTTCCTGCAGGCGCTGGGGCTGGTGACGCGGGCCGCCATGCTGGCCCGCGCCGCCCCCGCCACGGCGGGCCACCAGCTTTCCGCCGCGCAGCGGCTGATCGCCCCGGAAGGAATGGGGCGGTTGTTCAAGGCGCTGGCGATCTGCCACCCTGACCTGCCCACCCCGCCGGGCTTCGAGGCCGCATGACCGCCGAATACCTTTCCACCGACCTTCTCGCCGGCCTGCCGCACGGCTTCTTCACCCGCCGCGGCGGCGTCTCGCAGGGCGGCTTCGCCACGCTGAACTGCTCGCTCTCGGGGCAGGACGACCCCGGGGCGGTGGCCGCCAACCGCGCCCGCGCGATGGCGGCGCTGGGCCTGCCCGCCGCCGCCCTGTCCGGCGCGCACCAGGTGCACGGCGCGGCCGTGGCGGTGGTGGACGCGCCCATCCCGAACGAGGCCCGCCCCACCGCCGACGCGCTGGTGACCAGCCGGCCGGGCCTGGCGCTCGGCGTCGTCACCGCCGATTGCGGCCCCGTGCTGTTCGCCGACCGCGCGGCGGGGGTGGTGGGCGCCGCCCATGCCGGCTGGCGCGGCGCGCTGGCGGGCATCCTGGAGGAAACGCTGCTGGCCATGGAGCGGCTGGGCGCCAGCCGCCACGCCATCACCGCCGTGGTCGGCCCCTGCATCCGGCAGGATTCCTACGAGGTGGGGGACGACCTGCGCGACGCGGTGCTGGCGCGCGAGGCGGCCGATGCGCGCTTCTTCGTCGCCGGCCGGCGCGAGGCGCACTGGCAGTTCGACCTCGCCGGCTATTGCGCCGCGCGGCTGGTGGCGGCAAGAACCGGCCGCGTGGCCGTGATCCCGGCCGATACCTGCGCCGAGCCGGACCGCTTCTTCAGCCACCGCCGCCGCACCCTGGCCGGCGAGGGACCGATCGGCCACCAGCTCTCGGCCATCGCCCTGCCGGCCTGATCCGCCCAACCGGAGGGCCAACCTCATGCCCTACATGGTGATCTTCCTGCTGCTCCTCGTCCTGACCATGCTGGTGTCCTGTTTTGCGCTGCTCTGACCGCGGCCGCCCCGGCGCCGCCTTCCGGTGGCTGCCCTTCCTGCTGCTGCCCCTCCTGTTCCTGGCCGCCTGCGCCGACCTGCGGCCCTACAGGGGCAATCCGGGGGGCGAGGCGCGCCGGCTGGCGCTGCCGCCCGCCTACCGCATCGCCGTGCCCACCCCCACGGGCGCGCTGCTGACCGATGCGGGGGCGGAGCGCTTCGCGGGGGCGCTGGCGGAGGCGCTGCGGGGGGCGGAGGTGCCGGCCTCGGCCAACCCCGCCCAGCCGCTGGACTGGCCGCTGGTGGTCACCGCCCGGCGCGAGGGCGGCCGCGTGCTGCCCCGCTACGAGCTGTTCGACGCCGACGGCGCCTCGCTCGGCGCCACCGAGGGCAAGCCCGCCCCCCTGCGGGGCTGGGGCATGGAGGAGGAGGCGGTGTTCCGCGAGGTGGCGACGCGCGACGCCCCCGGCGTGGCCGCGCTGCTGGAGGCGGTGGAAGCCTCCCGCAAGGCCAGCGACCCGGCGGCGCTGGCCGGGCGCGGCCCCCTGCGCGTCCGCCTGGCCGGCGTGACGGGCGCCCCGGGCGACGGCAACAAGAGCCTGCGCGACCGGCTGGGCGAGTTCCTCACCCGCCTCGGCTACCTGCCGCAGGACGGTGCCGAGGGCGCCACCTATGCCGTCCATGCCGAGGTGCAGGCGGTGCCGGCGCCGGACAACAAGCAGCGCATCGAGCTGCAATGGATCGTCAGCCGGCGCGACGGCTATGAGCTCGGCCGGGTGGTGCAGATCAACGAGGTGCCGCGCGGCTCGCTGAACGGGCTGTGGGGCGACGTGGCCTATGTGGCGGCCGAGCAGGCGGCCAGCGGCATCCGCGAGGTGCTGCAGAACGCCGCCCAGCCGGAGCTGGACGTGGCCGCCCCGCCAGCCGCCCCATCGGCCCCGGCCCCGGCTCCAACCCCGGCCCCGGCACGGGCGGAGGCGCCCGCGCGCTGAGCGGGCCATGGGCCGCCGGGCCCCCGCGCCGTGAGGAATTGCACGCCAGCCATGCCAAAGGCCCGGCGGCGATAGACACGAGGCTGTCACGTTGCTACCACGCGCCCGTTCCTCGCCGGGCCCGACTTCTCCCTGGGTCCGCTGCCCGGAGATGCCGCGCCCCATGAAGATCGTCGCCTGCAACAGCAACCGCCCCCTCGCCGAGGCGGTCGCCGCCGCGCTGAACCTGCCGCTGACACAGGCCTCCATCCGCCGCTTCGCGGACATGGAGGTGTTCGTGGAGATCCACGAGAACGTCCGCGGCGAGGATGTGTTCGTGGTGCAGAGCACCTCCTACCCCGCCAATGACAACCTGATGGAGCTGCTGATCACGCTCGACGCGCTGAAGCGCGGCTCGGCGCGGCGCGTCACGGCGGTGATCCCCTATTTCGGCTATGCGCGGCAGGACCGGAAGTCCGGCCCCCGCACGCCGATCAGCGCCAAGCTGGTGGCCAACCTCATCACCGAGGCGGGCGCCGACCGCGTCCTGACGCTCGACCTCCATGCCGGGCAGATCCAGGGCTTCTTCGACATCCCCGTGGACAACCTCTTCGCCGCCCCGCTCTTCGCGCGCGACATCCTGGAGCGCTACAAGGGCCGCGACCTGATGGTGGTGAGCCCCGATGTCGGCGGCGTGGTCCGCGCCCGCGCCATCGCCGCCCGCCTGCACACCGACCTCGCCATCATCGACAAGCGCCGCCCCCGCGCCGGCGTCTCCGAGGTGATGAACGTCATCGGCGACGTGGACGGCCGCGACTGCATCCTGGTGGACGACATCGTCGATTCGGGCGGCACGCTGTGCAACGCGGCGGACGCGCTGCTGAAGAACGGCGCCAAGTCGGTCAGCGTCTATGTCACGCATGGCGTGTTCTCGGGCGGCGCGGTGGCCCGCATCGGCGCCGCCAGCATCGAGCAGATGGTGGTGACGGACAGCATCCAGGCGACCGAGGCGGTGCGCGTCTCCTCCAACATCCGCCAGCTCACCATCGCGCCCCTGCTGGCCGAGGCGGTGCGCCGCATCTCCGAGGAAAGCTCGGTCTCCACCCTGTTCAACTGAGCCGGCCCGTGGAGGCGCCGCCCCGAGCCCCCCGGCAAGCCCCGCCGGCGCCCGCCGGCGGCTTCGCGATCCGCCCCGCCACGGCGGCGGACCGCGAGGCCCTGCTGGAGCAGATGCTGGGCCTCAACCGCTTCGAGCACGCCATCGCCGGCGACCGCCGGACGGAGCTGGAGGGCGCCCGCGAATCGCTCGGCGCCGTCCTCGCCCGCGCGGCGGAAACGGGCGGCCATGTGCTGGTGGCCGAGGCCGCCGGCACGGCCGCCATCATCGCCCACATGGTGCTGTGCTTCGAGCGGCACCCGCCCTTCGTGGCCGAGCGCGACCATGGCCTGGTGGCCGACCTGTTCGTGCGCGAGCCCTGGCGCGGCCAGGGAATCGGCCGCGCCCTGCTGGCCGAGGCGGAACGGCTGACCCGCGCGCGGGGCCTCGGGCGCCTGCTGATCGGGCTGGTGGCGGGCAATCACGGGGCGGAGGCCACCTATCGCCGCGCCGGCTTCGTCCCCTACAGCCACACCATGATCCGGCGGCTGGGCTGAAAGCAGGGGCCGGGAGGGGCGGCGCGGGCCCGCCCGCCGGAAAACCCGGCCGCCCCGGAGAATTCATCCGCCGCCCCGCTTGCGCGCCCCCCGCCGCCCCGCCGATCCTCCGGCCCGACCTTCCACGGACCGGAACCCCGCCCTCATGAAGCTCTACTATTCCCCCGGCGCCTGCTCGCTCGGCATCCATGTCATCCTGGAGGAGATCGGCCGGCCCTTCGAGGCGGTGCGCTCGCCGATCAAGGAAGGCGCGCTGCAGACGCCCGAGTTCCAGGCGCTGAACCCCAAGGGCAAGGTGCCCACCCTGGTGCGCGACGACGGCTCGGTGCTGACGCAGTTCACCGCCATCGCCTTCTGGCTGGGCGCCGCCAACCCCGGCGCCGGCCTCCTGCCGGCCGACCCGGAAGGCCAGGCGCGGGCGCTGGAGATCGTCGACTTCGCCACCGGCAGCATCCACATGCAGGGCTTCTCCCGCCTGTTCAACCAGGCCCGCTTCGCCCCCAGCGAGGCCGACCACCCGAAGGTGAAGGAGCAGGGCGCGGCCCTCGCCGCCAAGGGCTTCGCCGATGTGGACAGGATGTGGAAGGGCGGCGACTGGGCCCTGCCCTCCGGCTACTCGGTCGCCGACGCGGCGCTGTTCTTCGTGGAATTCTGGGCGGTGAAGCGGATGGGGATGTCGCTGCCGCCGCGGCTGCAGGCGCATTTCGAGCGGATGCTGGCCCGCCCCGCCGTGCAGCGCGCCCTGGCCACCGAGGGGCTGGCCTGATGGGGGGTGACGGCCGCCTGAGCCGCGCGCCCTTCTGGTTCCTCCGCCACGGCGAGACGGACTGGAACGCACGCGGCCTGTCCCAGGGCAATGTGGACATCCCGCTGAACGCCATCGGCATCGCCCAGGCGGAGCGCGCGGCGCGGGCGCTGCTGGACGGCCAGGCGGGGCGGCAGATCGCCACCATCGTGGCCTCCCCCCTCGGCCGCGCGCGCGACACGGCCGCGGCGGTGGGGAAGCTGCTCGGCCTGCCGGTCGAGATCCACGACGCGCTGCGCGAGGTCTCCTTCGGCGTGCAGGAAGGCCAGCCCATGGCCGACTGGTTCGACGACTGGGTCGAGGGCCGCTTCACGCCCGAGGGGGCCGAGAGCTTCGCCCGGCTGCGGGAGCGCACGGTGGCCGCCATCAACCACTGCCTGGCGCGGCCCGGGCCGGTGCTGGTGGTGGCGCATGGCGCGCTGTGGCGCGCCTTCCGCGCCGAGGCGGGGCTGCCGGCCAATGTGCGCACGCCCAACGCCCTGCCGATGTGGGTGACGCCCCCCGCCGCCGGCGAGGCTGCCTGGCGGTTCGAGCCCCTGCCCCTGCCCTGAGCGGCGCGCGCGCCGCGAGCGGGCGGGAGAGCGCCCGCTAATGATTGCCTCCCGGCCGCAAATGCCCTATGCCCCGCCCCGCGCTGGCACCCCTGGAGGCCGGCGCAACTGTTTTCGGGCATGGGCCCGGAGGCGGGATTGGCAGGCGCCCCGGCATGGCCGGCGCGGCGCCACAGAGCAAGCGGAGCACGGACACATGGTCCAGACCATTCGGATCGAGGCCGAGGCGCGCGAGTTGGCCGGTAAGGGGGCGGCGCGCGCGACTCGGAAGACGGGGCGCGTCCCCGCGGTCATCTACGGCGCGAAGCAGGAGGCGACGCTGCTGTCGCTCGACCCGCGCGACGTGATGAAGGAGCTGCACAAGGGCGGCTGGCAGTCGCACCTCTACGAGGTGGCGGTGGCCGGCGGCCCCACCGAGCGCTGCCTGATGCGCGAGGTGCAGTTCCACCCCGTGAAGGACATCCCCCTGCACGTCGACTTCCAGCGGCTGGCCCCGGGCCAGATGATCCGCGTGAAGGTGCCGGTGGTGTTCCTCAACGAGGAGAGCGCGCCGGGCATCAAGGAGGGTGGCGTGCTGAACGTCGTCCGCCGCGAGCTGGAGGTGCTGTCCGACCCCGACCAGGTGCCGGAGCAGTTCGAGATCGACATGGCCTCCGCCACCATCGGCGACAGCCTGCGCTGGTCCAACGTGGCCGACGCCAAGGGCACCAAGCCGGTGATCGTCGGCCGCGACTTCGTGGTGGTCACCATCGCGCCGCCGACCGTCGAGGAAGAGGTGGTGATCCAGGCCCCCGCCGCGACCCCGGCCGCGCCCGCCAAGGGCAAGGCCGCCAAGGGCAAGAAGTAAGGCAGGGGTTCTGGCGTGCTGCTCTGGGTCGGCCTCGGCAATCCCGAACCGGGTCAGGCGCGGCACCGCCACAACATCGGCTTCATGGCGCTCGACGCCATCGCGCGCCGCCACGGCTTCACGCCGTGGCGGCAACGCTACAAGGGCCTGCTGGCCGAGGGCGGCATCGCCGGCCAAAGGCTGCTGCTGCTGAAGCCGCAGACCTACATGAACCTTTCGGGCGATTCGGTGCAGGCCGCGAGCGCCTTCCACAAGATACCGCCCGCCGGCATCACCGCCTTCCACGACGAGCTGGACCTCGCCCCCGGCCGCATCCGGGTGAAGAAGGGCGGCGGCGCGGCCGGGCATAACGGGCTGCGCGACATGGACCGCAAGCTGGGCACGCCGGATTACTGGCGGGTGCGCCTCGGCATCGGCCATCCGGGGATGAAGGAGAAGGTGACCGGCCATGTGCTGGGCAACTTCGCCAAGGTGGACACCTGGCTGGAACCCATGCTGGATGCGGTGGCGGAGGCCGCGCCCCTGCTTGCCCGCGGCGAGCCGGAAGCCTTCATGACCCGCGTGGCCCTGCTGACCCAGGAGAGCTGAGAATGGCGATGGAAGACGCTGCCGCCGACCTGGCCGCCGAGTTCGGCGGCCCCGGCCCGGAGGACATGGCGAACGGCGCCGCCGCCCTGGCGGCCGGGCTGCTGGCCCAGGCTCACACCCTGGCCGGCACCGCCGCCGCGCTGGAGGCGAGCGATGCCGGCCACCAGGGCGCGATCGACGCCGCCGCCGCCCGCGCCGCCCTGGCGCTGGCCATGGCCCAGGCCGTGTCCGAGGCCGCCGGCCAGGCCCGGCCCGGGCTGATCCGCGCCGCCGCCCAGACGCTCGGCGTGTCGCTCGGCGGCGCCGTGACGCAGCTCCGCGCGGCCGCCCTGGCGCTGCCGACCGACGACGCCGCCGCCCGCATCGCCGCCGCGCAGATCGCCGGCGAGATCGCCGCCGGGCTGGGCTGAGGCGGCAGGGAGGGGCATCGCCTGACGGCACCCTGGCGCACCCGCCGGGGGCCGGATCGAGACCTGCGGCCCGCGATGCGGGCCGGGCGCCCGAACGGGCGCCGCCGCAACTGCGGCGAAGCCAGGCCGGCGGATGCCGGCGCCGGCGACTGAGGGCGCCCACGCCCTGCGTGGGTGCACACGAAAAAAGGACCTGTCATGGGCTTCAACTGCGGCATCGTCGGCCTGCCGAATGTCGGCAAATCCACCCTGTTCAACGCGCTGACGCAGACCGCGGCGGCCCAGGCCGCCAACTATCCCTTCTGCACCATCGAGCCGAATGTCGGCCGCGTGGCGGTGCCGGACCCGCGTCTCGACACCATCGCCAGGATCGGCAAGAGCGCCAAGATCGTGCCCACCAGCCTGGAGTTCGTGGACATCGCGGGCCTGGTGCGCGGCGCCTCGCGCGGCGAGGGGCTGGGCAACCAGTTCCTCGGCAACATCCGCGAGACGGATGCCATCGTGCACGTGCTGCGCTGCTTCGAGGATGGCGACGTCACCCATGTCGAGGGCAGCGTGGACCCGATCCGCGACGCCGACACCATCGAGACCGAGCTGATGCTGGCCGACATGGACAGCCTGGAGAAGCGCCAGGCCGGGCTGCAGAAGCGCGCCCGCGGCGGCGACAAGGAGGCGGCGGCGCAGCTCGCGCTGATCGACCCCATCCTGGCCGGGCTGCGCGACGGCCGCCCCGCCCGCGCCTCCATCCCGAAGGGCGAGGAGGAGGCCGTGAAGCGCCTCCAGCTCCTCACCTCCAAGCCGGTGCTCTATGTGTGCAACGTCGAGGAGGGCGCGGCCGCCACCGGCAACGCGCACAGCGCGCGGGTGTTCGAGCGCGCCGCCGCCGAGGGCGCCAAGGCGGTGGTGGTGTCCGCCGCCATCGAGGCCGAGATCAGCCAGATGGACGCGGCCGACCGGGGCGAGTTCCTGGAGGGGCTGGGCCTCGCGGATTCCGGGCTCGACCGGGTCATCGCCGCCGGCTACGGGCTGCTCGGCCTGCTGACCTACTTCACCGTGGGGCCCAAGGAGGCGCGCGCCTGGACCATCACCCGCGGCATGAAGGCGCCGCAGGCGGCCGGCGTCATCCATGGCGACTTCGAGCGCGGTTTCATCGCGGCCGAGACCATCGCCTATGACGACTACGTGGCGCTGGGCGGCGAGCAGGGCGCCAAGGAGGCCGGCAAGATGCGGGTGGAAGGCAAGGAATACGTCGTCAAGGACGGCGACATCATGCTGTTCCGCTTCAACGTCTGATCTGCGATGCGCGGCGCCGAGGGGCCACCGCGCATTTCGTTCTTTGGCCGGGCCGGCGCCGACGATAAAGTGATGCCGTCCCGGCCTTGACCCTGCCGGCGGAACCTGGACCCGCGCCTGACTTTGGAACTGCACTTTCCCAGCCTGTTGTTCGTCGGCACCCTGCTCAGCCTCACCATAGGCTTGATGTGGCTGGCTCTCTCCCTCGACCGCCACCGCGCCCCGGGCCTCGGCGAATGGGGGCTGGCCGTGCTGGGCCTCGGCCTTTCCGCCTTGCTGGTGGGGCTGCGCGGCCAGCTGCCCAACTGGGTCTCGATCGATCTCGGCAATGCGCTGACGCTGGTCTCCCTCGGCATCTGCTGGCGGGGCGTGCGCCGCTTCGACCTGCGCCGGGTTCCGCTCTGGCCCATGCTGCTGCCCGTGCTCGGCTGGCTCGCCCTGCGCCAGCTGCCCGGCGTGACCGAGACGCGCGAGGCGCGGGTCATCATCATGTCGCTGCTGGCAGGGCCGATGAGCCTCGGCATCGCCTGGGAGTTCTGGCGCGGCCGGGCCGAGCACCGCCTGTTCCGCATCCTGCTCGGCGCCAGCTTCGGCCTGCAGGGCGTGCTGGTGCTGCTGCGCGTGCCGGTGGCGCTGGCGCTGGCGCGGCAGGAATGGCATGCGGGCCCCGAGCTGCCGGCGAACCTGGCGTTCAGCTTCGTGCTGGTGCACAGCATGCTGCACAGCGTGGCCACCAGCTTCGCGCTGATGGCGCTGTTCCGCGCGCGGGGCGAGCAGCGCGCCCTGGCCGCCGCCGCCGCCGCGCAGGAAGCGGCGGAGGCCGCCAACGCCGCCAAGTCCCGCTTCCTGGCCCGGATGAGCCACGAGCTCCGCACCCCGCTCAACGGCGTGCTCGGCATGGCGCAGATCCTGGAGGCGCGGCACGACCTTTCCATTCCGGCGCGCGAGCAGGTGGGGGTGATCACCCGCGGCGGCCGCCACCTTCTGGCCCTGGTGAACGACGTGCTGGACCTCGCCCAGGTGGAGGCCGGGCGCCTCACCCTGGCGCGGGAGCCGGTGCCGCTGCGCCCGCTGCTGGAGGGCACGCTGGAGCTGCTGCGCCCCGAGGCGGCGCGCAGGGCCGTGGCCCTGCGGCTGGAGCTGGCGCCCGGCTGCCCGGACAGCTTCGCCGGCGATGCGCGGCGCCTGCGGCAGGTGCTGCTGAACCTCGTCGGCAATGCCATGAAGTTCACGCCGCGCGGCGGCTGGGTGCGGCTCTCGGCCCGGCCGCAGGATGGCCGCCTGCGGCTCGAGGTGCTGGACACCGGCCCCGGCATCCCCGCCGGGCAGCGCGCCCTGCTGTTCCGCGACTTCAGCCGCCTGTCGGCGCTGGAGGTGGAGGGACACGGCCTGGGCCTGGCCATCACCCACGGGCTGGTGCAGGCCATGGGCGGGCGGATCGGCGTGCTGCCGGGGCTTCAGGAGCGCGGCAGCCTGTTCTGGGTCGAGCTGCCGCTGGAGCAGGCGCCCCCCGCCCCGCCCCAGGGCTCCGCAGCTCAAGGCCCCGCGCTCCAGGGCTCCATGCTCCCGGGTGCTCCGTTGCGCATCCTGGTGGTGGACGACGTGCCGCTGAACCGCATGGTGGCGCGGACCATGCTGCACCAGGCCGGCCACAGCGTGGCCGAGGCCGGCAGCGGCGAGGAGGCGCTGGCGCATCTGCGGGCGCATCCGGTGGAGCTGGTTCTGCTCGACCTGCAGATGCACGGCATGGACGGGCTGGAAACCGCCCGGCGCATCCGCGCCGAGGAGGCCGGCCGGGCGGGCGGCCGCCGCGTCACCATCCTGGCGCTTTCCAGCACGGACGTGGCCGAGGGGCTGCCCGGCTGCCGGGATGCGGGCATGGATGGCTACCTGCCCAAGCCGTTGCAGCGCGAAACCCTGCTGCGCGCCCTGCCCGCGCCGCTCCTGTCCGCCGGCGGCACCCGCCTGGCGGCATCGGGCTGAGGGCGGGCGCTCAGCCCGGCCCGCCTTTTTCCGGCGTGTCGCCGGGAGCCTTGCCCGGCATTTCCTCCGGCATCCCTTCCGGCGCTCCTGCCGCCGCCTTCCCGGGCGTTTCCATGCGGGCGCCGTCGAGCAGGGCGCGGCGGCGCGCCTCGGCCTCGGCGTCCCGCGCCTTCTCGGCGGCGTTGCGGCCGAACTTCACGCGGTTGGCGGCGGCCTGCTTCGCCTCCGTGGCGCGGGCGGCGGCCTTCCGGCGCCGGTTGAGGTTGACGATCTCTGCCATGCGCCCAGGATAGCCCGCCCCGCTCCCAGGAGGAACGCGCCCATGCAGACCGAACTCGCCGCGGCCGACGGCCACCGCCTTTCCGCCTGGTGCGCCGGGCCGGAGGACGCCACCCGCGCCCTGGTCGTGGTGCAGGAGATCTTCGGCGTGAACCGCCACATGCGCCATGTGGCGGAGGGCTTCGCGCGGCAGGGCTTCCGCGTCGTCTGCCCCGCGCTGTTCGACCGCGCCGAGCGCGGCGCCGAGCTGGGCTACGCGCCGGAGGACGTGCAGCGCGGCCTCAAGCTGCGCGGCGCCATCGACCCGGCCGACACGCTGCGCGACATCGAGGCCGCGGCCGCCGCCCTGCCCCGGGGCGCGAGGCGCGGCATCATCGGCTATTGCTGGGGCGGCACCGTGGCCTGGCACGGCGCCACCCGCAGCCGCGCCTTCCAGGCGGCCATCGGCTATTACGGCGGCGGCATCGCCGCGGCACGCGAGGAAGTGCCGAACTGCCCCGTGCAGCTCCATTTCGGCGAGGCCGACAAGGGCATCCCGCTGTCCGACGTGGAAGCCATCCGCGCCGCCCGGCCGGAGGTGGAGGTCTTCACCTATCCCGGCGCCCAGCACGGCTTCGCCTGCGAGGAGCGCGCCTCCTACAGCCCGGCGGACGCGGTGCTGGCGGAGCAGCGCAGCCTCGGGTTCTTCGAGAGGCATCTGAAGTAAAAAAAGGCCGGGGGAAGGAATTCCCCCGGACCCCCATCTTCTTTCTGCCAGTTTCACTCCGCGGGAGCGGCCGCCGGCTGCCACAGCTCGGGGCGCAGCTCCTCCCGGCGGTCGGGGAAGAACAGGGCGCAAAGCAGCGTCACGCCGGAAAAGCCGGCCAGCACCACCAGCGTCATGTCGAGCCGCCCCGTCGCCTCGTGCAGCAGGCCGATCAGCGGCGAGGCGGCGGCGGCGCCGAGGAAGCCCACGAAGAAGCGGATGGAATACAGCCTCACCCGCAGCGGCGGCGCGATGTAGCGTGCCGTCATCGTCTCGTTCACCGTCACCTGGCCGAAGATCGAGGCCGCCAGCGCCGCCGCCAGCGGCAGCACCAGCCAGCCCTCCACGAAGGAGAGCGCCAGCATCGCCGGCACCTGCACCAGCGCCATGGGCAGGAAGACGCGCTTCAGCGTCATCCGGTCGATCATCCGGCCCACGGTGAACTGCGTCAGCCCGCCGCAGATGGTCACGGCGAAGGCCAGGGCGCCGATCACCGGCAGCAGGTCCGGGCTGCCGGCCAGCCGCTCCTGCATCAGCTTGGGCAACAGCAGGGTGAAGGCGTTGAACACCAGCCCCGACACCGCCGCGATGGAGAGCAGCACCGCCACCGCGCGCCGCACCACGGCGGGCGGGATGACGGGGAAGGGCTTCTGCGCGCCGCGCGCCGTGGCCATGTCGACCGCCGGCTCGCGCCAGTAGAGCACGCCCACCGCCACGCAGAGCAGCCCCGGCACCAGGAAGGCCCAGCGCCAGCCGAGGCTGGCCACCAGGAAGGCCGTCAGCACCGGCGCCGTCGCCACGCCGAGATTGCCGAACACGCCGTTCAGGCCCACGGCGCGCCCCACCTTATCGCCCGCCGCCTCCACCAGCATGGCGGTGCCCACCGGATGGTAGATGGCCGAGAAGGCGCCCATGCCGGCCAGCGCCACCGCCATCCACGGCGGCGAGGGCGCGAGGCCGGCCAGCGCCATGCAGCCGCCCGTGCCGAGAAAGAAGGCCAGCATCAGGGCGCGCCGCCCGAAGCGCGCGGCGAGCCAACCCATCGGCAGCGAGCCCACGCCGTAGAGCACGAACATGCCGGTGCCGAGCGCCAGGATCGGGCCATAGTCGGTGCCGAAGCGCGCGGGCTCCTGCTGCACCAGCCCCAGCACGGCGGTGGCCAGGATCAGCAGGCTGAAATGGGTGGCGCTGTGCGCCGCGTTGATGAAGGCGATCTGTCGCGTGGCGGGGTGCAGGGACATGGCGGGCGTTCCGGTCTTGCCGTTCCTGCGGGGAAGCATAGCCTGACCGGAAACCGACATCCGGCCAGATCATGTCGCCATCCCGCCAATCGCCGATCCACATCATCTCCTCGCGCGAGCTGCCGCAGGACGCGGTGGACCGCCCGCTCGCCGGCTTCCGGCGCGACTACGCCGATGGCGGCCGCACCCCGCGCCACGCCCATCGCCGCGTGCAGCTGCTCTATGCCAGCCAGGGCGTCATGCGCATCACCACGGACGCGGCGGGCTTCGTGGTGCCGGCGGGGCGGGCGCTGTGGGTGCCGGCCGGCCTGCCGCACGCGGTGGCGACGCAGGGGCTGGTGGCCATGCGCGCCCTGTTCCTGCGCGAGGACGCGGCGCGGCTCGGCCCGCCCGGCGTCACGGTGCTGGCCGTCTCCCCCCTGCTGCGGGAGCTGATCCTGGCCGCCTGCGAGGAGCCGCCGGAATGGGACCCGGAAGGGCGCGCGGGCCACCTCGCCGCGCTGATCCTGGACGAGATCCGCCGCGCCCCCGCCCTGCCGCTCGGCGTGCCGCAGCCGCGCGACCCGCGCCTGCTGCGCCTGGCCGAGGCGCTGCGGGCGCATCCGGAGCGCGGCCTGACGCTGGAGGGCTGGGCGGCCGAGGTGGGCGCCAGCGCCCGCACCCTGTCCCGCCTGTTCCGCGCCGAGACGGGGATGAGCTTCGGCGCCTGGCGGCAGCACTGGCGGCTGGCCGAGGCGGCGGCGCTGCTGGCGCGCGGCGTGCCGCCCGCGCGCGCGGCGGCCATGGTGGGCTATGCCAGCGCCCCCGCCTTCGGCGCCGCCTACCGCGCCGCCTTCGGCGTCACGCCCGGGCAGGCAAGGCAGGCGGCGGGACCAACGGAACCCGGACGGGCGGAACCCGGACGGGCGGAACCCGGACGAGCGGAACCCGGACGGGCGGAACCAGGACAGGCCGGCACCGCCCCGCCCCGCGCGTGAGTGGCCTGCGGGTGGCCGGCTGCGGTCCTCCGCGGCTGCGCAAGGGCGCCGCCCCTCGCATTGCGGCTGTCACCGCCCGCGGAATGGCGCAATCTCCTCCCTCATGACGCCCTGCCCGTTTCCGCTCCTTCCGGCCGCCCTGGCGGGCTTCCTGGCCGCCGCCCTGGCCGCCCTTCCCGCAGCCGCGCAGGCCCCGCCGCATGGCGGCCCGCTGCATAATGGCCCGGTGCATGACGGCCCGGTGCATGACGGTCCGGTGCGGGCGCTGGCCATGGAGGCGGAGGGCGCGCGCCTCGCCTCGGGCGGCTTCGACCAGGCGGTGATGCTCTGGCCGGCGGACCTGTCCCGCCCCCTTTCCGCCACGCGCTGGCACGGGCAGGCGGTGCAGGCGCTGGCGGCGCTGCCGGGCGGCGGCTTCGCCAGCGGCGGCGCCGACGGGCGCATCGCCCTGTGGCCGGCGGGCGGCGGCGCCACCCCTTCCCGCGTGCTGCACGGCCATGCCAGCGCCATCGCCGCCCTGGCCGTGCGCGAGGGGCAGCTCCTTTCGGCGAGTTGGGACGGCACGGCGCGGCTGTGGCCGCTGGCTGGCGGCGCGGCGCGGGTGCTGGAGGGGCACCAGGGCCAGGTGACGGGCGCCGCCTTCCGCGCCGACGGGCTGCCCGTGACCGCGGGCGCCGACGGCACGCTGCGCGGCTGGCCCGCTGACGGCCCGCCCCTGCTGCTGGCCGGGCACGGCCTGCCGCAGACCGCCCTGATCGGGTTGCCGGACGGCACCCTGGCCAGCGCGGGCGTGGACGGCGCGATCCGCCTGACGAGTTCCGATGGCCAGGAGCGGCGGCTGCAATCCGGCCCCTTCCCCATCGCCGCCCTGGCCGCCACGCCGGATGGCGCGCTGCTGGCCGCCGCCGGGCCGGGGGGCGGCGTCCTGGTCTGGGCGTTGCCGGAGGGGCGGCTGCGGCACAGCCTGCCCTCGGCGGGGTTGCCCGTCTGGGCCCTGGCCTTCGCGCCCGATGGCGGCCGCCTCTACACCGCCGGCGCCGACCGGCGCCTGCGCGCCTTCGACATGCGGAGCGGCGCCGCGCTCGGCGCCGGGCCCGCCCCGCCGGCCGGGCGCGTGGCGGGGCCGGAGGAGCCGCGTGGCGCCCGGGTGTTCCGCGCCTGCGGCGCCTGCCACAGCCTGGCCGCGCCTCCGGCCGGGCAGGCGGATATGAAGGCGGGGCCGCATCTGGGCGGGCTGTTCGGCCGCCGCATGGGCAGCGTGCCGGGCTATGCCTATTCCGAGCGTCTGTCCCGCGGCGATATCGTCTGGACGAAGGAAACGGTGGCCGATCTCTTTACCCGCGGCCCCGACGTGGTGACGCCGGGGACGCGGATGCCGGTGCAGACCATCGGCGATGACGAGGACATGGCGGCGCTGCTGCGCTTCCTGGAACAGGCGACGAGGGACTGAGCCCATGCAGGAGACGACCGGCGCGGCGATCCAGGGCGCGACGATCCAGGAGGGGCCGGAGGCCGCCATCGGCGCCGCCGGCTATGCCGCGCTGCCCGGCCCGGCGGCGCGCGCGCTGTTCGACCCCGCCGGCACGGCGCTTTCCGGCCCTGCCTGGGACGCCTTCGCGCGCGGCTGGGACGCGCTGGAGCCGGACGCCCACATGGCCGATGGCGGCCGCTACCGCCTGCGCCGCCATGCCGTGTTCCGCCTCAACGCGGATGGGGCGGCGATCCGCCGGCCGCACCAGCCGCACTACCAGGGGCTGGAGTTCAACCCGCTCAATGGCGGCGTGCAGCGCCTGTTCGCGCCCGTGACGGAGGAGGCCGGCGCCAGCCCGGCGCTGGCGGCGCTGCTGGCCGGCGCGCGCGCGGTGTTCGGCCGCCTGGCGCCCGGCACGGACTGGCATGTGGAGATGCACCAGTTCCGCATCCTCGCCCGCCCCGGCGAGGCCGGAAGGCCGACGCCCGAGGGCATGCACCGCGACGGCGTGGACTATGTGCTGGTGGCGCTGATCGGCCGCGAGAACGTGGCGGGCGGCCGCACCGGCATCCGCGTCGATGGCCGCGAGGGCGAGGACAGCTTCACCCTGTCGGCGCCGCTGGACACGGTGCTGCTGGACGACCGCCGCGTCTGGCACGGCGTGACGCCCATCGCGCCGATCGACCCTGGCAGGCCGGGCCACCGCGACGTGCTGGTGCTGACCTTCCGCGCCGCCTCCGCAGGGTAGCGCCGGGGGAGGCTCCTCCCCCGGCTCCGCTCCTCACTTCCGCGCCAGCTCCCGCTCGACCACGCGCGCGAAGAACCCGGCGCCGATCGGCAGCAGGTTGTCGTTGAAGTCGTAGGTCGGGTGGTGGACGGGGTTGCTGCCCTTGCCGTCCGCCTCCGCCTGGCCGACGAACAGGAAAGCGCCCGGCCGCTTCTCCAGCATGAAGGAGAAGTCCTCGCCGCCCATGATGGGCAGCCCCTCGCGCACCACCTTGGCCTCGCCCGAGACCTCGGCCGCCGCGTCCGCCGCGCGGGCGGCTTCGGCGGCGTGGTTGATCGTGGGCGGGTAGCGGCGGTGGTAGCGCACCACGGCCTCGGCGCCATGCGCGCGGGCGGTCGCGGTGGCGATGTCGGAGATCGCCTGCTCCACCGCGTCCCGCACCTCCGGCAGCAGGGTGCGCACCGTGCCGCGCAGCACCGCCTCGTCGGGGATGACGTTGTCGGCGCTGCCGGCGTGGAACTGGGTGATCGAGACCACCGCGCTGCCCAGGGGGTCCGTCCGGCGGCTGACGATGGATTGCAGCCCGCTCACCACATGCACGCCGACCAGCAGCGGATCGACCGAGAGGTGCGGCAGCGCGCCATGCCCGCCCTTGCCGCGGATGACGATCTCCACCGTGTCCGACGCCGCCAGGATGACGCCGGGCAGCGCGCGGAAGGTGCCGAGCGGCATGTGCGGGTCGTTGTGGATGCCGTAGACGGCGTCGCAGGGGAAGCGGTCGAACAGCCCGTCCTCGATCATCGCCTTCGCACCCGCCAGCCCTTCCTCGGCGGGCTGGAAGATGAAGTGGACGGTGCCGGAGAAGTTCCGCGTCTCGGCCAGGTACTTGGCGGCGCCGAGCAGCATGGCGGTGTGGCCGTCATGGCCGCAGGCATGCATCGCGCCCGGGTTCTGGCTGCGGTATTCGAAGCTGTTGGCCTCGGGCATCGGCAGCGCGTCCATGTCGGCCCGCAGGCCTATGGTGCCGCCCTCGCCCTGCCCCTTCAGCACGCCGACCAGGCCGGTCCTGCCCAGGCCCCGGTGCACCTCGATGCCCCAGCCCGCCAGCTTCTCCGCCACGATGTCGCTGGTGCGCCGCTCCTCGAAACCGAGTTCGGGATGGGTGTGGAAGTCCCGGCGCCATTCGGTCATCTCGGGCAGGAAGTCGGCGATGCGGTTGGGGATGGGCATCGGGCGGTATCCTTGATGGGATCTGGTGTTCTTGAAGTTCAGTTTAAGCAATCTTCTTTTTCTGAAGAAAAAGAAGCAAAAAGACTTTTCAACTCTGGCGTCCCGCCTTCAACCAGCACTCGCCAAACTGACAGAAGTTTTTTGGTTCTTTTTTCCAAAAAAGAACGTCTCTTCTCAGCCACCCCGCGCGCGGTCCGGGTCCACGGCGCGCAGCACGTATTCGTCGATGTTCGGCGCGTAGTCCCGCCACAGCGCCTCCAGCGCGGCGATCGGCTCCGGATCGCGGTCGATGCGCAGGTCGGCATAGGGGAAGCTTTCCTCCGCCACCATCAGCAGCACGGCGCTGACCAGGGGGCGGCCCTCGCCGCCCGCCGCCTCGCCGGCCTTCAGCGCGTCGATCAGCCGGTCGCCGAGCGGCGCCTCGGGATGCGCCAGGAAGGCGTCCACCATGGCCTGCGGCACCCGGTCGCTGGCCAGGATGTTGCCGATGGCCACGCAATCGGCGCCATGCGCGTGGTTGTGCGCGGGCTTCACCCGGGCGCCGTGGAAATGCGCGGTGCGGCCGGCGCGGTCGATGGCGGCGAACTGGCGCCAGCCATGGTCCGGCGTGCTGGCCTCCAGCGCCGCCACCGTTTCCTGCGCGGTGCAGCCGGAGCGCAGCAGCGCCACCCCGCGCGGCCCGAGGCGGGGATCGGTGCGGTGCTGCGTCAGCACGCCGCCGATGCCGGCGGCCAGGAAGGGGACGCGGGCGCCGATGCACAGGCCCGAGGTGGTTGCCACGGCGCCGAACTGGCCGGTGCGCGCGCACCGGCCGATCAGGGAGAAGGTCATGGCCGCGCATTCAACGGGCGAAGCCGGCGCTTGTCCATCCGGCGGGGCGTGCGCTTTGCCGTGGCGCGGCAGGGCGGGGCCGGCTATAAACTCACGATTTCGTGATGTCTCTGAAAAGGTGGTTCACGCATGGCCCTCCGCCGGGCGGGGCTGCTGCTGCTGTCGCTGCTCTGCCTTTCCGTGGCGGGCGCCGCGCGGGCCGAGGAGATCCCGGCCACGGGCGGCAATCATGGCGGCGCCGGGCTGATCGAGACGCGCAACGCCCGCTTCCGCGAGGACGGCACGCTGGAGGCGGGCACGGCGCTGCGCCACCAGCGGCGCTTCTGGTTCGTCAACTTCCAGGCCCTGCCCTTCCTGGAAACCACCTTCCGCCTCACCGAGCGGCTGGATGGCACCACGGGGCGCGGCATGACCACCGACCGCGCCTTCGACCTCAAGCTGCGCCTGCTGGAGGAGAGCGACACCACCCCCGCCCTGGCCGTGGGCTTCCAGGACATCATCGGCACCGGCCTTTATGCGGGGGAGTACATCGTCGCCTCCAAGCGCTGGCATGGCTTCGACCTGTCGGCCGGGCTGGGCTGGGGGCGCGTCGGCTCGGGCGGCGAATGGACCAGCCCGCTGGCCCTGGCCGACGACCGCTTCCGCGACCGCCCGCGCGATGTGGGGCGCGGCGGCACGCTGCGGCGCAACTGGTTCCGCGGCGGGGAGGTGGCGCCCTTCGCCGGCGTGGAATGGTCCGCCCCCGCGCTGGATACGCCCTGGGGGCCGGTGGAGGGGCTGCGCGCCAAGCTGGAATGGAGCGGCGACGCGCTGCGCGACGAGCGCGGCGGCTACCCCGCCCGCCGCGCCGGGCTGCGCGGCGAGGCGGCGTCGCGCGTCAATCTCGGCCTGCAATGGTCGAACGAGTGGCTCGATGCCGGCATCCACTGGGTGCATGGCACGGACCTGCTGCTCCGCCTTTCGCTGCGGCTGGACCCGGACGATCCGCCCGCCCGGCCATCGCCCCCGCCGCTGCCCATGCCGCGCCGCCCGGCGCGTGCCGCCGCCCTTCCGGGGGCCGAGGCGGAGGCGGTGTTCGCGGCGCTGGAGGCGGCGGGCTTCCAGCCCGTGGCCTATCACCGCGCGGGCATGGTGGCCGAGATCGCGCTGGGCGGCGGCCGGTTCCGGGAGTTCCCGCAGGTGGCGGGGCGGGTGCTGCGCGCCACCCAGACGGCGCTGCCGCCGGAGGTGGAGATGCTGCGGCTGCGCTGGTGGCAGCAGGGCGCCGAAACGGGCGTCATGGAGATCCCCCGCGCCGCGCTGGAAGCCGCCGCCTGGAACCGCGCCAGCCCTGAGGAGGCCTGGCTCGGCGCCACCCTGCTGCCCGCCACCGGAGAGCTGGCCCCCGGCGCCGCCCACCCCGGCGGGGTGGACTGGTCCTGGGGCGTGGCCCCCACCCTCGCCTTCTCGCTCGGCGATCCCTCGCGCACGCTGCGCTGGCAGGGCGGGCTGGCGGCGGGCGGGCGGATCGGGCTCGGGCCGGAGGTGCTGGGGGGCGGCTGGGCGGTGGCCGGCTCGGTGCGGCAGGCGCTGCTGGGCAACCTGTCGGGCGGCCTGCCCTCCGACAGCCTGCTGCCGCGCGTGCGCAGCGACGAGGCGGCCTATGCGCGGGAAGGCCGCACGGCGCTGGCGACCCTCTATGCCGAGCGCGTCTGGAACCTGGCGCCGGACTGGCTGGCCCGCGCCAGCGCCGGCTATCTGGAGCCGATGTTCGGCGGCGTCTCCTCCGAGGTGCTGTGGCGCCCGCATGACCGGCCCTTCGCCCTCGGTCTCGACCTGAACTGGGTGGCGCAGCGCGGCTTCGACCAGAAGCTCGGCTTCCGCGGCTATTCGGTGGCCACCGGCCATCTCTCGCTCTACGCCGACCTGCCGGTGTGGAACCTCTACGGCGTGGCCCGCGCCGGCCGCTACCTGGCCGGCGACTGGGGCGCCACGCTGGAGCTGGGCCGGCGCTTCGCCTCCGGCATCGAGGTGGGCGGCTTCGCCACCCTCACCAATGTCTCCGCCGCCCGCTTCGGCGAGGGCTCCTTCGACAAGGGCATCTATGTGCGGGTGCCGCTGTCGCTGTTCGGACGGGACAGCGCGGAGCGCGGCGGGCTGCTGATCCGCCCCGTGCAGCGCGATGGTGGGCAGCGCCTGGCGGTGGACAGCCCGCTCTGGGAGATCGCGCGCGAGGGGCGCGCGGAAGGGCTGCGGCGGGGGGCGGCGGGCTTCGCGCGGTAGCTCCGCATCACGGCATGGCGGGGAACGCTTGACCCGGCGCGCTCCCGACACGACTTTCCACGCCAAGCCGCGAGCCCGGCGGGGCGTCTCCCTGTTCCCGCGCGACGGGCCGCATGAGGAAGAGAGCACGATGAGCGAACTCACCAAGGCCGTCAGCGACGACAGCTTCAAGCAGGATGTCCTGCAGGCCCCCGGCCCGGTGCTGGTGGATTTCTGGGCCGAGTGGTGCGGCCCCTGCCGCATGGTCGCGCCGATCCTGGACGAGGTCGCCAAGGACTATGCCGGCCAGCTCACCGTCGCCAAGGTGAACATCGACGAGAACCCGATGACGCCGAACGAGTACGCGGTGCGCGGCATCCCCACCATGATCCTGTTCAAGGATGGCAAGCCGGTGGACACCAAGGTGGGTGCCCTGCCGAAGAGCCAGCTCAAGGACTGGATCGCCACCGCGCTGGGCAAGTAGCCGCTTGCCGGGGCAGGGCAGGCTCGGCCGGCGCGGGGCGCTCGCCCTCGCCCTCGCCGCCATGGCGGGGGCGCCGGCCTGCGCGCAGCCGGCGCGCGGCCCGGCCGCCGAGGCTGGCGGCGGGGTGGTGCGCAGCGAGGCCGCCGCCTTCCGCGTCGTTCCCTTCGCGGAGGGGCTGGAGCACCCCTGGGGCGCCGCCTTCCTGCCCGATGGCCGGATGCTGGTGACGGAGCGCCCCGGCCGGCTGCGGCTGGTCGGCCGCGACGGCCGGGTTTCCGCGCCGCTTTCCGGCGTGCCGCCCGTGGCGGCGGCGGGCCAGGGCGGGCTGCTGGACATCCAGCTCGCGCCCGACTTCGCCGACACCCGCGAGGTCTATCTCTGCCAGGCCGCCCGCGTTTCGGGCGGCAACCTGACGCGGCTCGTCCGCGCCCGCCTGTCCGCCGACGCGGCCGCGCTGGAGGCGGTGCGGCCGCTGCTGGATGCCACCCCCGCCCAGGACGGCAACGGCCATTATGGCTGCCGCATCGCCTTCGGCCGCGACGGCAAGCTCCACATGACCACCGGCGACCGCCAGCGCGACAGCGGCCGCGCCCAGGAGATGGGCGACCTGGCCGGCAAGCTGCTGCGCCTCGAGCGCGATGGCAGCCCCGCCGCCGGCAATCCCTTTCTCGGCCGCGCGGGGGTGCGCCCCGAGATCTACGCCTCCGGCATCCGCAGCCCGCAGGGCCTGGCGCTGAACCCCGCCACCGGCACGCTGTGGGAGGTGGAGATGGGCCCGCGCGGCGGCGACGAGATCAACCTCGTCCGCGCCGGCGCCAACTATGGCTGGCCCTTGGTGGGCCATGGCCGGGCCTATAGCGGCGCGCAGATCCATGAGGCGGCGTCCGGCCCCGGCCTGCAGGACCCGCTGCGCCACTGGACGCCCTCGATCAGCCCGTCGGGCGCCGCCTTCTACACGGGCGATGCCTTTCCCGGCTGGCGCGGCAACCTGTTTCTGGCGACGCTGAGCAGCCAGGGCCTGCTGCGCCTGACGGTGGAGGGCGACCGCGTGACCGGCGAGGAGCGGCTGCTCTGGGGCGAGCGGCGCCTGCGCCATGTGGCGCAGGGCCCGGATGGCCTTCTCTACCTGCTGACCGACGAATCGCGCGGCCGCGTGCTGCGCCTGGAGCCCGCCGCGCCCTGAGGCCTTCCGGCTCCTGGCTGCCCAGGCTCAGGGCGCGCGGCACCCCCTTCCGCGCCGCAAAAGGGCCAAGCCCGCGTGGACGTGATTACCCCAACAATTACAGCTCCTGAACAATTCCGGCCAGCAGGCCCGATCCCATGACGGCCGCACGAATCCGGCAAGAAGGGGAGGCCGTCCTGTTCAACATCATGAGCCGCTTGAAACGCATGCGGGCCGAGATCCACGAGACCCACCGCCATGTCGAGGGGATGGCGCGCGCCCTTTCCAGCTCCGCCCAGGCCCTGGCCGATGTCCGGCGGCAGGTCGGGCAGGTATCCTCCGGCCTGGAGGTGCAGGCGGCGAGGATTGCGGCCGAGGCCGGGACAAGGCCCGAGCCGCCCGCCACCTGGGTGCCGCCGGGCCACTTCTATTCGCCGATCGTGGACACCGACGAGCTGGAGCGGCGCCGGAGCAGGGTCTTCGACCGCAGCGCCGCGCCGCATGGCATCGACCTGCGCGAGGCGGAGCAGCTCGCCCTGCTGCGGCGGCTGAAGCCCCACTACCAGAAGCTGCCCTTCCGCCCCGACCGGTCCGGCGGCCTCCGCTATGGCTACGAGAACCCCAATTTCAGCTATGGCGACGCGATCATCCTGGCCTGCCTGCTGATGGAGCTGCGGCCGGAAAGGTTTGTCGAGATCGGCTCGGGCCACTCCTCCTGCGTCATCATGGACGTCAACGACCTGTTCCTAGACCGGTCGATGGACATCTCCTTCGTCGAGCCCTACCCCGATCTCCTGCGCAGCCTGATGACGCCGGCCGACCGGGAGCGCTACGCCATCGTCCCCACGCCGGTGCAGGATCTCGACCTTTCCCTGATCGACGGGCTGCGGGCGGGCGACGTCCTGTTCATCGATTCGACGCATGTGTCGAAGTGCGGCAGCGACGTCAATTTCGAGCTCTTCACGATCCTTCCGCGCCTGGCCTCCGGCGTCCACATCCACTTCCACGACATCTTCTATCCGTTCGAGTATCCGGAAGCCTGGTTCTTCGAGACCAACAGGTCCTGGAACGAGATCTATGTCCTGCGCGCCTTCCTGGTGAACAACGCGGAATACGAGATCGTCCTGTTCAACGATTTCCTCGGGCAGCGGCACATGGACGTCATGCGCGCCGACTTCCCCCTGTTCGAGCGCAATCCCGGCGGCAGCCTCTGGCTCCGCAAGCGGTAGGCGCGCCGCCCCTCAGGCGATGGCGATGCCGCGCCCCGCGAAGAAGCGGCCGAACACCGCCGGCGGCAGGGACACATCCTCCCGCGCCGCCGGCTCATGGCCCGAGGGGTTGTGGAAGGTGATGGCCTCCGGCGTGGCGGCGGTGACCAGCACGAGGTGGCCGCCGGTGTGCGGCGGCACGCGCTCCGGCCAGCGTATGTCCTTGTGCACCGAGGCCATGAAGAAGCCGCCCCCCGCCAGCAGCGGCACGAGATCGGCGGGTGCCAGGCCGAGATGGGTGGCGGCCCGCAGCCCGAAGCGCGCCGCCGCGTAGCGGATGAAGGGCGCGTAGATCAGGCCGCGGATGGCGCCGTCCGCCTCCTCCACATAGCCGCCCTCGGCGGCGCAGCCGCGCGCCAGCTCCAGCATCGGGTGCGCCCGCCCCGTGCGGGCGGCCAGCACCATCTTCAGGCAGGCCATGCCGCAGAGATGGCCGGCCCAGCGGGCATATTCCTCCACCGTCGCGGCGCCCGAGCCACGCCAGGCGGGGTCGCGCAGCAACGCGGCCTCGGCGCCCTCGGCCAGCACGGCGGGCGTCATGCCGGGCGATTCCCACTGGCTGAAATAGGGAACGCGGCCCGCGCCGGGCGAGGCGCGCGCGGCGGCGCTCACCCGCGGCGCGCCGCGCGCGCCCAGAGCCGCGGCCCGACCAGCCCGAGCAGGGCCAGCAGCAGGATGCAGAGCGAGACGGGGCGGGTGACGAAGGTGGTCCATTCGCCCTGGCTGATGGTCAGCGCCTGGCGCATCGCCTGCTCCGCCATGGGCCCGAGGATCATGCCGATCACCACCGGCGCGGTGGGGAAGTCGAAGCGCCGCATGAACATGGCGACGATGCCGATGCCGTAGAGCAGCATCAGGTCCACCACGGAGTTGCTGATGCCGTAGGTGCCGATGGTGGCGAAGACCAGGATGCCGGCATAGAGCTGCGGCTGCGGGATCTTGAGGATGCGCGCCCAGAGCCCCACCAGCGGCAGGTTCAGCACCACCAGCATGATGTTGGCGATGTAGAGCGAGGCGATCAGCGTCCAGACCAGCTCGGCCTGGCCGGTGAACAGCAGCGGCCCCGGCTGGATGCCGTAGCTCTGGAAGGCGGAGAGCATGATCGCCGCCGTGGCCGAGGTGGGCAGGCCCAGCGTCAGCATCGGCACCAGGATGCCGGCGGCGGCGGCGTTGTTGGCGGCCTCCGGCCCCGCCACGCCCTCGATGGCGCCGGTGGTGCCGAACTCCTCCGGGTGCTTCGAGAGCTTCCGCTCGGCGTAGTAGCTGAGCATGGTGGGCATCTCGGTGCCGCCCGCCGGCATCAC
>NZ_PDNU01000018.1 GCF_002631185.1 Teichococcus rhizosphaerae
CCCCACCAGCGGCAGGTTCAGCACCACCAGCATGATGTTGGCGATGTAGAGCGAGGCGATCAGCGTCCAGACCAGCTCGGCCTGGCCGGTGAACAGCAGCGGCCCCGGCTGGATGCCGTAGCTCTGGAAGGCGGAGAGCATGATCGCCGCCGTGGCCGAGGTGGGCAGGCCCAGCGTCAGCATCGGCACCAGGATGCCGGCGGCGGCGGCGTTGTTGGCGGCCTCCGGCCCCGCCACGCCCTCGATGGCGCCGGTGGTGCCGAACTCCTCCGGGTGCTTCGAGAGCTTCCGCTCGGCGTAGTAGCTGAGCATGGTGGGCATCTCGGTGCCGCCCGCCGGCATCACGCCGAAGGGGAAGCCCAGCAGCGCGCCGCGGAACCAGGGGCCGGTGCTGCGCTTCCAGTCCTCCTTCGTCATCATCAGGCGGCCGACCTCGCGCACCTCCTGCCTGCCCTCCACATGGCGCCAGGCGAGGTGGAGCGTCTCGCCCACCGCGAAGAGGGCGACGGCGACCAGCACCACGTCGATGCCGTCCAGCAGCTCGGGCACGCCGAAGGTCAGGCGCGGCTGGCCGGTCTGCAGGTCGATGCCGACGAGGCCGATCATCAGGCCGAGGCCGAGGGATGCGAGCCCGCGCAGCGCCGAGCCGCCCAGCACCGCCGAGACGGTGACGAAGCACAGCACCATCAGCGAGAAATACTCGGCCGGCCCCAGCTTCAGCGCCAGCTCGACCACGACGGGGCCGAGAAAGGAGATGCCCAGCGTGCCGATGGTGCCGGCGATGAAGCTGCCCACGGCGGCGGTGACCAGCGCCGGCCCGGCGCGGCCGCTCCGCGCCATCTTGGCGCCTTCCAGCGCGGTGATGATGGAGCCGCTCTCGCCCGGCGTGTTGAGCAGGATGGAGGTGGTGGAGCCGCCATACATGGCGCCGTAGAACACGCCGCAGAACAGGATGAAGGCGCCGGTGGCGGAGACCTGGAAGGTGATGGGCAGCAGCAGCGCGATGGTCAGCGCCGGCCCGATGCCGGGCAGCACGCCGATGGCGGTGCCGAGGAAGCAGCCGAGCAGCGCCCAGCCGAGATTGGTGACGGTGAGCGCGTTGCCGAAGCCGAGGGCCAGGCCGGACCAGGCATCCATGGGCTACAGGATCCCTTCCAGGATGCCGGCGCCGATGTTGACGCCCAGCAGCTTGTCGAAGGCGAGATAGGCGCCGAGCGTGACGGCGAGGCCGATGGCGAGGTCGCGCAGCATGTGCCGGCTGCCGAAGGCCGCCGCCACCAGCACGAACTGCGCCGTGGCGGCGAAGACGAAGCCCAGCGTGCCGATCAGCACCAGGTTGGCCAGCAGCCCGGCGCCGAGCAGGCCGAGGGCGCGCAGGTTGGCGGGCGCCGCCTCCGTCACGTCGGGCAGGGTGTGCGACCAGCCGCCCCGCAGCGCCGAAAGGGTGAGCCCCGCCCCCACCGCACAGACCACGCCGCCGATCAGGTAGGGGGTGAATTTCGGCCCGACCTGCGCATAGAGCGGCGTGGTGGGGATGATGGCCGCCTGCCACAGGCAGAGCAGGCCGAGCAGCAGCACCAGCACGCCCACCGCGATGTCGGACCGCCGCAGCGCGGCCCGCATCCGGCCGTCCGGCACCGGGGCATCCGCCTGGCCCGGCGCGGCGCCGGGCCCTCCGGTCGTGCCGGCCATGCTCAGATGAGGCCGATCTCGCGCAGCACCTCGGCGGTGTCCGCCTCGTCGCGCTTCAGATAGGCCTCGAACTGCTCGCCCGGCAGGAACGCGTCCTCCCAGCCCTGGCGCTCCATCATCTCCTTCCAGGCCGGCAGGGCGTGCAGCTCGGTGACGAACTTCACCAGCCCCGCGCGCGTCTCGGGCCGGATGCCGGGCGGGCCGAACACGCCGCGCCAGTTGCCCAGCGTGATGTCGATGCCGCTTTCCTTCAGCGTCGGCACGTCGGGCAGGGAGCGGCGCTCGCCGGTGGTGGCCAGCGCCCGCATGCGGCCCGCCTTGACCTGCTCGGCGAACTCGGAGACGCCGGAGATGCCGGCCCTGACCTGGGCGCCCAGGATGGCCGCCTGGGCCGGCCCGCCGCCGGCGAAGGCGACATAGGAGGCCTCCTTGGCCGAGCGGCCCTGGGACTTCAGCAGCAGGCCGAGCACGATGTGGTCGATGCCGCCGGCGCTGCCGCCCGCCACCGAGGTGGCGCCCGGATTGCTCTTCAGCGCGTCGAGGAAGCCCTGGAGGTCCTTGATGTCGCTGCTGGCGGGGACGACGATGATGCCGGGCTCGGTGGTCATGCGCGCGATCGGCGTCACGTCCTTCAGCCCGACCGGCGCCTTGTTGGCCAGCACCGCCCCCACCATCACGGCACCGCCGATCAGGATGCTGCCCTCGCGCCCGCGGCGTTGCGAGATGAAGCGCGGCAGCCCCACCGTGCCGCCGGCGCCGCCGACATTCTCGAACTGGAAGCTGCCCACCAGCCCCGCCTGGCGCGCCACCTGCTCGATGGCGCGGCCGAGCCCGTCCCATCCGCCGCCGGGCCCGGCGGGAATGAAGACGTGCATGGAGGGATAGAGCTGTTGCTGCGCCCGGGCACCGGTTCCCAGCAGCGGCAGGGCGGCTCCGGCGAGAGCCGCGGAAAATAGGGTGCGCCGCAACATTATGTTTCCTCCACAGGCACAGAAATCGCAAGGAGGTTGCGCGATAAACGCCTTGCCGGCAAAGCGCAAATTGCGTTTTCGCCATGGGCGCGGCGCTTGCGCTCGGCCGGCCGCAGCCCCATTCTGGCCGTGCTTTTGGGAGACGGCGTTGATGCGGCTTCGCGTGGCGATGGTGCTGGCCCTGCTCGCAGCACCAGGGCCGGCGGGCCTCGCGGTGCCGGCATGGTCCGCCGCGCCCGCCCTGGCCCGCCAGCCCGGCGCCGCCCAGCCCGTTCCGCCGCAGCCCATCCCTCCGCCCCCCGCCCCGCCCGCCCGCCCCCCCGCGGCGCAGGAGCGCGAGGCGGTGGTGGCCAACGAGCTGGGCCTGCCGCTGCGCGAGCTCTACATCGCCCCCGCCGGCAGCGTGGAGCAGGGCCCCGACCGGCTGGGCGACGACATGCTGCCCACCGGCGCCGCGCTGCGCGTGCCGCTCGGCCGGCAGCGGCTCTGCCTGTTCGACCTGCGCGTGGTGCTGGCCGATGGCAGCGCCGAGGAGAAGCGCGGCGTCGATCTCTGCCGCAACAGCCGCGTCACCTTCGGCGACCCCAGCGCGCCGCTGCGCGAGGCCACGGTGGTGAACGACACCGACCTCGCCATGCGCGAACTCTACGCCATGCCGAGCGGCGCCCCCGGCCGGGGGCCGGACCGGCTGGGCGCCGAGACGGTGCCCCCCGAGGCCACCACGCGCCTGCGCCTCGGCCGCGCGCGCGAATGCGTCTTCGACCTCACCGCCGTGTTCGAGGACGACACGGTGGAGGAGCGCCGCCGCGTCGACCTGTGCCGGCAGAGCCGCGTCACCTTCGGCGACCCTTCCATCCCCTGGCGCGAGGCGGAGATCGCCAACGGCGCGGGCCGCGCCATCCGCAACCTCTATGCCGGCACCGGCCCCGGCGGACGTCCCGGAACGGAACGCCCCGGAGCGGAACGGCCCGCGGGCGAGCGGCCGGAAGGCGCCGGCTGGGGCCATGACCGGCTCGGCCCCGTGATGGTCGAGCCCGGCACCACCTTCCGCCTGCGGCTGCGCAGCCGCGCCTGCCAGGTGGACCTGCGCGTGGTGTATGACGACGAGACGGCCGAGGAGAAGCGGGCGGCCGACCTTTGCGCCGGCGCTCCCATCCTGTTCGACGGCAGCACCATTCCCCGCCCGCCGGAGCGCGCCTTCACCCTGGTCAACCGCCACGGCGCGCCGGTGCAGGAGGTCTATGCCTCCGCCACCGACGACACGGACTGGGGCGAGGACCGGCTCAGCCCCGCGCCGCTGGAGCGCGGCGCCCGCGCCGAGCTGGTGATGCGCAGCGCCTGCGAGATCGACCTGCGCATCGTCTTCGGCAATGGCGGGGCCGAGGAGCGGCGCGGCGTCAACATCTGCGAGAACGCGCTGATCGTGCTGCGCCCCGGCTGGGTGCTGGCGGAGCGGCTGGACCAGGGCGCCGGCGCGCTGGAGCAGGGTCCGCCGCGCGAGGGCAGCGTGCGCTTCCGCAACAACGGCCCGGCGCCGCTGGTGGAGCTGTATGCCGATCCCGTGGGCGCGCCGCGCGGACCCGACCGGCTGGGCAGCACCGTGCTCGGCCGCGGCGAGACGCTGGACTTCGTGCCGCCCGAGGGGGTGGGCTGCACCGGCCATCTGCGCGCCGTCTTCCGCGACGGGCGGGAGGTGGACCGCCCCCGCTTTGACCTGTGCTCCGGCACCGAGGTGGCCCTGCCATGACGCGCGCTCTCACCGCCCTGCTCCTCGCCCTGCCGCTGCTGCTGGGCGCGCCGGGCGCGGCACCGGCCCAGCCGGCCGCCCCCGCTGCTTCCCCGGCCGGCCCCTCCGCGGCCGCGCCCCCGGCGCTCCTGCCGGTGCCGCCGGCCCTGCGCGGCCCCTGGTTCGCGGGCGGCTGCGCCAGCCCCACGGCCATGCTGCACGTCACCGCCCGCGCCGTGGCCCGGCTGCCGGCGGAGGGCCCCGCGCGGCTGATCCGCTTCGCCGAGGCGCGCGCCCAGGATGGCTGGGTGGTGGGCACCGGCCGCGGCGCCGAGGCGCCCCGCATCCTGCTGCGCGGCGACGCCACGGCGCTGCGCACCGCCGAGCCCGATGCCAAGCTGCGCGACGACCGCCTGCCCGGCGACACGCCGCTCGCCGAATGGCGCCGCTGCGCCGCCCCGCCCCCCGCCTTCGCCGCGCTGCATGGCGAGGGGCTGGCGATGCTGGGCGCGCTGGAGGTGCTGGAAGCGGCCTGCGGCGGCCCGGAGGCCGGCAGCGCCGGCTGCCTCGCCGCCCTGGTGGCGGAGGGCGACGTGTCCGGCGACCGGCTGCTGTCGGTTGCCGAGATCGCCCGGCTGGTGCGCGGCATGACCTGGATGATGGCCGCCGCCGAGGATGCCTCGCCCGAGGGCGTGCTGGCCGCCGGCGGCGGTGGCATGCTGGCCGGCGTCGCCATCGGCCGCCTCGCCATGGAAAGCCTGGATTATGACGGCGATGGCAGGCTTTCCGCCGCCGAGCTGGGCCAGGACCGCGTCGCCCTCACCCGCAGCCTGGGCGCCGAGGGCGGCCGCCCGCTGCGGCTGGAGGGGGTGCAGGAAGGCATCGGCCTGCTGCGCGGCCTGCTCGACGGGGTGATGGCCCCCTGACGGGAGTCCGCCCTTTCAGCCGGCGGGGCCGCCCAGGGGGCCGTACAGGGCGCCGTCCAGGGAAGGCTCGCCCGGCGGCCGCCCCAGCATCAGGCTGCCGGTGAGCGGGCCGAAGCCCATGGCGCGGCGGGCGAAGAAGTCCTTCAGCCGCGGCATCCGCTCCACCGCCCCCATGCCGAGGCGCCGCGCCAGCCGCAGCGGCGGCAGGCTGTTGCCGAACAGCCGCTCCAGCGCGTGGGTGGCGCCCAGCATCAGCAGCGCGTCCGGCCGCCGCCGCGCCTGGTAGCTGGCCAGCAGCGCGGCACCGCCCGGGTCCTCGCCGCGCGACATGGCGGCGGCAACCAGCTCGGCCAGCGCCGCCACGTCGCGGAAGCCGAGATTGAGCCCCTGCCCGGCGATGGGGTGGATGCCATGCGCCGCGTCCCCCACCAGGGCGAGGCGCGTGTCGGTGTAGCGCATGGCGTGCATGGCGGTGAGCGGATAGGACCAGCGCCGGCCGATGGGGGTCACGCGGCCCAGGTGGTCGCCCATGCGGCGCTGGATCTCGCGGCCATACTCGGCGTCCGGCAGCTTCAGCACCCGCTCGGCGATGGCCCGCTTCTCCGACCAGACGATGGCCGAGGCGTTGGGGTGCTCGGCCGTGGGCGCCAGGGGAAGCTGGGCGAAGGGGCCGTTGGGCAGGAACTGCTCCAGCGCCACCTGCCCGTGCGGCCGCTCATGCGCCACGGCGCCGACGATGCCGGTCTGCCGGTAGTCCAGCGTGGCGGCGCCGATGCCGGCCTGTTGCCGCAGCGGGCTGCGCCGCCCTTCCGCCGCCACCACCAGCCGCGCCGCGATGGTCTCGCCGGTGGACAGCCGGATCTCGGCGCCCTCCGCGCCGCGCGTCACCTCGGCGCGGGCGGGGGCATGGACGGAGAGGTGCGCCAGCGCCTTCATGCGCGCGTTCAGCGCCATGCGCAGGGCACGGGCCTCCACCATCCAGCCGAAGGGGCCGGCGCCGGTCTCGGCCGCGTCGAAATGCAGGGCGAGCCGGCTCGGCGCCTCGCCGGGCATGCCGTCGGCGCAGCGGATGCGGGTGATGGGCCCCGGCGCCCAGGGCAGCAGCGGCCAGACCCCCGCCGCCTCCAGCAGGTTGCGGCTGGTCAGCGCGATGGCATAGGCGCGGCCGTCGAATTCCGGCAGCTCCATGGGCGGCAGGGGGGCGCTGTCCACCACCGCCGTGGGCAGGCCGGCGGCGGCCAGGGTGGCGGCCAGCGTGGCGCCCACGGGGCCCGCCCCGATGATGCAGACCGCGGCCTCGATGCGTTTCGTCATGCCGCCCATTCTGCCCCCTCGCCGCCGCTTCCGGAAGCCGCCGCCGAAACGCCGCGCTTCCGTCGCGTCCATTGCCCAATGTTTGTGCAGATGGGCGTGCCCCACCGCCCCGCAAGCCCTGCAACCACGTCTGGCACGGTGCTCGCATTGGCAGGAGCAGCCAAGCGGAAGCAACGAGGGGACCGCAGCGGATGAAGCTGGTGATGGCCGTCATCAAGCCTTTCAAGCTGGACGAGGTGCGCGAAGCGCTCACCCCGCTCGGCGTGCAGGGGCTGACCGTGACCGAGGTGAAGGGGTTTGGCCGGCAGAAGGGCCAGACCGAGATCTACCGCGGCGCGGAATACCATGTGTCCTTCCTGCCCAAGCTGAAGATCGAGGTCGCGGTTTCCGCCGACCTGGTGGACGCGGTGGTCGAGGCGATCGCCACCACCGCGCGCACCGGCAAGATCGGCGACGGCAAGATCTTCGTGCTGGATGTGGAGCGCGCGCTGCGCATCCGCACCGGCGAGACCGACGACCAGGCGCTGTGACGCCCTTCCCCGCCAACCAGACGACAATGGAACCGAGGACGATGCGAACGGCATCCGCCCCTATCCCCACCACCCGCCGGCGTGGACTGGCGCGCGGCGCCGCCCTGCTGGCCCCGGCCCTGCTGCTGGCCCCGGCCCTGCTGCTGGCCGCGCCGGCCCTGGCGCAGGAGGAGGCGCCCACGGTCAACAGCGGCGACGCCGCCTGGATGCTGACCAGCACCGCCCTGGTGCTGATGATGACCATCCCCGGCCTGGCGCTGTTCTATTCCGGCATGGTGCGGAAGAAGAACGTGCTGGCCACCATGATGCAGTCCTTCTTCCTGGCGGCGCTGTGCAGCGTGGTCTGGATGGTGGCGGGCTACAGCCTGGCCTTCGGCGAGGGCGGCGCCTATTTCGGCGACTTCTCCAAGCTGTTCCTGGCGGGCGTGGCGGCGGGCTGGGACCAGCCCTTCACGCTGGGCAGCGGCGACGCGGCGGTGGCCTTCACCATCCCCGAGACCGTCTTCGTCATGTTCCAGATGACCTTCGCCATCATCACGCCGGCGCTCGCCACGGGCGCGGTCGCGGACCGGATGAAGTTCTCCGCCCTGTTGGTGTTCACCATCCTCTGGTCGCTGCTGATCTACAGCCCGATCGCCCACTGGGTGTGGCACCCGAATGGCTGGATCTTCGGCCTCGGCGCGCTGGACTTCGCCGGCGGCACGGTGGTGCACATCAATGCGGGCGTGGCCGGCCTGGTCGCCGCCATCGTGCTCGGCAAGCGCACCGGCCTCGGTTCCGAGAACATGTCGCCCTTCAACCTGGGCCTGGCCGTGATCGGCGCGGCGCTGCTCTGGGTGGGCTGGTTCGGCTTCAACGCGGGCTCGGCGGGCGCCGCCGGCGGCCGCGCGGGCATGGCCATGCTGGTGACGCAGGTCGCCGCCGCCGCGGGCGTGCTGGCCTGGGTGTCCGCCGAATGGGTGATCAAGGGCAAGCCCTCGGTGCTGGGCGCCATCTCCGGTGCCGTGGCCGGCCTCGTCGCCATCACCCCGGCGGCCGGCTTCGTGCTGCCGGTGCCGGCGCTGATCATCGGCCTGGCGGCGGGCCTCGCCGGCTTCTGGGGCGCCACCACGCTGAAGCACTGGTGCGGCTATGACGACAGCCTGGACGCCTTCGGCGTGCACGGCATCTGCGGCATCGTGGGCGCGCTGCTGGTCGGCATCTTCGCCTATGGCCCGCTCTCGGCCACGCCGGGCGCGCCGGAGGGCATCTCCGGCTCCTTCGACCAGTTCCTGATCCAGGTCTACGCCACGGTCGCCACCTTCGTGTTCACCGCGATCGGCACCTGGATCATCCTCAAGGTCGTCGACGTGACGATCGGCCTGCGCGTCACCGAGGAGGAGGAGCGCGAGGGCCTCGACGTCTCGCTGCACGGCGAGCGGCTGGGCTGATCCCTCCCCCGCGGGAAGGGGACACGGGCGCCGGAGGACAACCCCGGCGCCCTTTTTCATGGCGGCCTTCCGGGCCGCCTTTCAAAGCCGCCTTTTCGGGCCACCCGCAGGGCGCGGCGGCAACCCGGCGGCTCCGTCGCGGGTTGCAGCAGCAGCAACGACCGGGAACCGGAGGCCGCCATGGCCGAGCCCGCGAACGCCAATCCCTCGCTGAAGCGTGCCGTCGGCCTGCCATTGCTGGTGATGTACGGCCTCGGCAGCATGCTGGGCGCCGGCATCTACGGGCTGGTGGGCGAGGCCGCGCGGCTGATGGGCAGCGCCATCTGGCTGGCCTTCCTGGTCAGCATGGTGGCGGCGCTGCTCACCGGCCTGTCCTACGCCACCATCGCCAGCCGCTACCCGCGCGCCGGCGGCGCCGCCTATGTCACCCAGCGCGCCTATCGCAGCCCGCTGCTGGCCTATCTGGTGGGGCTGGCGGTGGCCTGCTCCGGCCTCACCTCCATCGCCACCCAGGCCAATGTGGTGGCGCGCAACCTGCAGGCCGCCTTCGCCTGGGAGGGCGCGCCGGTGGCGCTGCTGGCCACCGGCTTCCTGCTGGTGCTGTCGGGCATCCTGCTGCGCGGCATCCGCGAATCCCTCTGGGCCAACGCCGCCTGCACGGTGGTGGAGGCGCTGGGGCTCGTGCTCGTCATCGCCGTGGGCATCCCCTACTGGGGCCAGGCCAGCCTGTTCGAATGGCCGGACGCGCCGGCGGAGGGCATGGCGGCGGGCGGCGGCATGGAGGCGGCCGGCACCGCCCTGCTGGTGTTCCAGGGCGCGGTGCTCACCTTCTTCTCCTTCATCGGCTTCGAGGACACGCTGAACCTCGCCGAGGAGGTGCGCGAGCCCGAGCGCACCATGCCGGCCGGGCTGATCCTGTCCATGCTGGCCGCCACGGTCATCTACATGGCCGTCTGCGTCACCGCCGTCTCGGTGGTGCCCTGGCGCGAGCTGGCCGCGGCGCCGGCGCCGCTGGCCGAGGTGGTGCGCCGCGCGGCGCCCTGGTTCCCCGCCATCGGCTTCATCGCCGTCACCATCTTCGCCGTCGCCAACACGGCGCTGGTGAACTACGTGATGGCCTCCCGCCTGCTCTACGGCATGGCGCGGCAGGGGCTGCTGCCGGCGGCGCTGGGGCGCGTCCATCCCACGCGGCACACGCCCCATGTCGCCATCGGCGTGCTGTTCGTCATCGTCCTGGCGCTGGCGATGCTCGGCAACATCGCGGCGTTGGCCTCGGCCACGGTGCTGCTGCTGCTCTTTGTCTTCACGGTGGTGAACATCGCCCTCGTCATCCTCAAGCGCCGCCCCGGCGAGCCACGCGGGCGCTTCGAGGTGCCGGCGGCGGTGCCGGCGCTGGGCGCGCTGGTCTGCGCCGGGCTGATCCTGGTGCGCGTGACGACGGGCAACATCCTGGCGCCGCTGATCGCCGCCGGCCTGCTGGCGGCGATCCTGCTGCTCTACCTCGCCACCGCCCGCAGCCGGGGCGAGGCGCTGCGGGAGTTCATCGGCGGGGACCCGCCCGCCTGAGGATGGCGGGCGCCCGCCGCCCATCCCTCAGCCGCGCATCCCTCAGCCACGCAGGCGCCGGCGGTTCCCGGCCACCGTGCTGCGCACCGGGCGCAGCGACTGCTCCGCCATGGACAGGCAAAGCCCCGCCCAGGCGGCACTGAAGCCCTGGGCGCGCGTCATGGCGCCCAGCGCCCACTCGGCCTGGGCGCTGGCCACCGCCAGCGGGCTTGGCGCGGCGGCCGCGCGCAGCGTGGCGCCATGCGCCGCCTCCAGCTCGGCCATGGCGTATTCCGCGGTGCGCTGGCCGAGCGCCATGCCGCCCTGCGCCAGCGCGGCACCGCCGGCCGAGAAGGCCAGCATCTTCTCCGGCACCATGCGCCCCACCTCCAGCAGGGTGGCCACCGGGCCACGCCGCTGGGCGGCATCGGCCGAAAGGCGGTGATCGATCACCTGGCGGGCCGCCTCCAGCGTGGTCAGCACGGCATTGGCATGGCGCGCGGCGCGCTGGCCATGGGTAAAGGGGTCGGTCATTCGGGTGGCGCTCCAGAAAGGGGCGGCAGCCCCGGCGGAGGCATCCTAGCAGGTTTTTGTGCGGCGCAGCATCACTCTGGCTTGTGTGGTCGTGCCTCGTGAAGCTGCGGGTTGTCGAAGACGGGGGCGCGGTACTCGGCCAGCACCCGCTTCAGCGCGGCGGCGAGGTCCTGCTGCTCCTCCTCGGACAGGAAGCGGCCGATCGGCACCCGGCGGCCGCGCTGCACCAGGGCGAGACCCTGCCGCTCACTCCATTCCACCCGCGCCCAATAGGGGTCGAGCACGGCCCGCTCCCAGCGGCCGATGCCGCTGCGGCGGCGCACCATCAGGTGCCGCCGGGTGAGCGAGACGACCTCCCGCGCCTGGCCCGACCAGCGGTGGTGCAGCGCCACCAGCACCAGCGCGCCCACCACCTCCACCCCCAGAAAGGGCAGCACCGGCCAGGCGCCCAGCAGCACGAACACCGCGCCCCCGCCCAGCGACCACAGCAGGCCGAGCGCCAGCATCACCACGAAGCCGCGCGGCCGGAAGCTGCGCGGCGGCGTGCTGACCGCCTCGAACAGGACCGGCTCGGCGGGGATCGGCTCGGGCATTGCGGGCATCGACGGCAAACATAGGACGGGAGTGCGTTCCGCGAAGATGGGATTATGCTCCTCCCTCCCGATGGAAGCCCCGATGAAGCCGCCCCCCCGCCCCCGCCGCGCCGCCCCCGCCCCGATGCCTCCCGATCCCAGGGCCGCTCCCAGGGCCGCTCCCAGGGCCGCTCCCAGGGCCGCTCCCAGGGCCGCCGCCCCCGTTTCCGCCGCCCTCCCCGGGCCCGCCGAGCCCCCTGGCGCTGCCCCTCCCGGCGCCGGGCCCGCCCCCGACCCGGCTTCGCTCCCCGCCCCGCCCCAGGCTTCGCCCCTGCCCGCCGGGCCTGCCGCCCCTTCGGGCCAGCCCCGCCGCGCCGCCGCCCGGCGCCCGCTGCACGGCACCGCCGAGGCGCCGCGCCGCGCCCGCCGCATGGCGGCGGCCCAGGCCGCGCGCTTCGTCCGCGCGCTGGCCGAGGCCAATCCGGCGCCGGAGACGGAGCTGCACTACACCTCCCCCTACACGCTGCTGGTGGCCGTGGCGCTGTCCGCCCAGGCCACGGACGTGTCGGTCAACAAGGCGACCGCCACGCTGTTCCAGGCGGCCGACAACCCCGCCGCCATGGTGGCGCTGGGCGAGGAGGGCGTGGGCGGGCACATCCGGCGCATCGGGCTGTGGAAGGCCAAGGCGCGCAACGTCGTCAGGCTGTCGCAGCAATTGCTGGAGCGGCATGGCGGCGAGGTGCCGGCCGACCGCGCGGCGCTGGAGGCGCTGGCCGGCGTCGGCCGCAAGACCGCCAACGTGGTGCTCAACGTGGCCTTCGGCGAGGAGGCCATGGCGGTGGACACCCACATCTTCCGCCTCGGCAACCGCACCGGCCTGGCGCCGGGCAAGACCCCGCGCGAGGTGGAGGAGGGGCTGATGCGGCGCGTGCCGCCCGAGCTGCTGCGGGACGCCCATCACTGGCTGATCCTGCACGGGCGCTACATCTGCAAGGCGCGGCTGCCCGAGTGCTGGCACTGCGTGGCGCGCGAGCACTGCAACTACGCGGACAAGGTGCTCTGGCCCCCCGCCGCGGGCCCCCGGAGCGGCCCACAGAACGGCCAGCGGAACGGCCAGCGGAACGGCGGATGAGGCGGTCGCCGCATCACATCTGCAACGCAAGCGCAGCGGACACCGGCTTTGCGCGGTTGCGGCATGCGGGGCGGAGACCTTATCTGGGGCGCATGATCCGCCTCCTCTCCCTCCTGCCGTCTGGCGCCGCCGGCGCCATCCCGCTGGTCGCCGCGGCCCTGTGGCTCGGCGCCGCCACCCAGGCCCATGGCCAGGCGCAGCAGCGCCCCCAGTCGCTCGGCACCTTCCAGGACTGGACGGCGGCCACGCACCAGGAGGGCGGGCGCAAGGTGTGCTACGCCTTCACCCGCGCCGGCAACCGCCAGGCCGCCATCCTGACGGTGACGCACCGGCCGCAGGGGCGGGACCAGGTGGCGCTGCGCTCCGGCTACGCCTATCCCCGCAACGCCGAGGTGGAGGTGACGGTGGGCGGCACCGGCCTCGACTTCTACACCGCGCAGGACAACGCCTTCGCGCGCGAGGGCGCCAAGGCCGTGGCCGCGTTCCGCGGCGGCGCCCAGGCCGTGGCCAAGGGCCCTGGCGCCCAGGGGCGCGGCACCGCGACCGACACCTTCTCGCTTTCCGGCTTCACCGCGGCCTATGAGGCCATCAGCAAGGAATGTCCGGCGGGCCGCCGGTAAAGCACGCATCATGACCCAGACCGCCACCACCGACGCTCCTGACCTGACCGAGGCCGAGCGCGGCCGCATCCTGGCCAAGGCCGCGCTGTTCGCGCCGCCCCCCGCCACGCTGCCGGATGGCCGCCGCGACCTCGTCGGCCTGTCGCGCGAGGAGCTGGCGGCGGAGATGGTGGCGATGGGCGAGAAGCCCTTCCGCGCCAAGCAGCTCTGGCACTGGATCTACCACCAGGGCGTCACCGACTTCGCGCGGATGCCCTCCATCGCCAAGGCGATGCAGGCGAAGCTGGCCGAGCGCTTCGTGGTCGGCCGCCCCGGGGTGGACACCGAGCAGACCAGCGAGGACGGCACCCGCAAGTTCCTCTTCGCCTTCCGCGACGGGCAGAAGGTCGAGACCGTCTACATCCCCGACCAGCAGGAGGACCGCGGCGCGGTCTGCATCTCCACCCAGGTGGGCTGCACCCTGTCCTGCCGCTTCTGCCACACCGGCACGCAGAAGCTGGTGCGCAACCTGGGCGCGGCCGAGATCGTCGGCCAGTTCATGGCGGCGCGCGACAGCTACGGCGAATGGCCGAGCCCGACCGACGGCACGCCGCGGCTGCTGTCCACCATCGTCATCATGGGCATGGGCGAGCCGCTCTATAACTACGAGAACGTCGCCAAGGCGATGCGCATCGTCATGGATGGCGAGGGCATCGCGCTGTCCCGCCGGCGCATCACGCTCTCCACCTCCGGCGTGGTGCCGATGATGGACCGCTGCGGCGCGGAGCTGGGCGTCGGCCTCGCCGTCTCGCTGCACGCGGTGCGCAACGACATCCGCGACGAGATCGTGCCGCTGAACCGCAAATACCCGATCGAGGAGCTGATGGCGGCCTGCCGCCGCTATCCCGGCGCCTCCAACGCGCGGCGCATCACCTTCGAATACGTCATGCTGAAGGGCGTGAACGACTCGGAGGCCGATGCGCGCGAGCTGGTGCGGCTGCTGAGGGGCATCCCGGCCAAGGTGAACCTCATCCCGTTCAACCCCTGGCCCGGCAGCCCCTACGAGACCTCCTCCAACAACGCCATCCACCGCTTCGCGCGGATCGTGCAGGATGCGGGCTACGCCTCGCCCATCCGCACCCCGCGCGGGCGGGACATCCTGGCCGCCTGCGGCCAGCTCAAGACCGAGAGCGAGCGCGCCCGCGCCGCCCGCCCCGCGCGCGGCGCCCCCGACACGCCCCCCCCTTCCCCGGAGCCCCGCACGGCCAACGCGGCGTGAGCGCCGTCGGCGGGCCGGGGAGCCGCCCGGACAGCACCCCCGCTTCGGCACCTGCCCCGGCGCGTCCGCCGCTCGCCATCCTGCCGCTGCTGGCGGCAGCGGCCTTCGCCACCGGCTGCGGCATGCGGCTGCTGGACCCGCTGCTGCCGCTGGTGGCGCGGGACCTGCACAGCACCGTGGCCGAGGTGGCGGTGCTGATCACCGCCTTCGCCCTGCCCTACGGCCTTTGCCAGGTGGTGCTCGGGCCGCTCGGCGACCGCTTCGGCAAGCTGCGCGTCCTCACCCTCGGGCTCGTGGCCTATGGCCTCGCCATGGCGGCCTGCGCCCTGGCGGGCTCGCTCGGGCAGATGCTGGCGCTGCGCGCCGCCACGGGGGCCGCGGGCGGCGCCATCATCCCCCTCGCCCTGGCCTGGATCGGCGACAACGTGCCCTATGGGGAGCGGCAGGCCACCATCAGCCGCTTCCTCACCGGCATGGTGATGGCGCAGCTCCTCACCGGCCCCATCTCGGGCAGCATCGGCCAGGCCTTCGGCTGGCGGGCGGTGTTCCTGGTCACCGCCTCGGTCGCGCTGCTGACGGCGGCGGCCATCGCCGCCACGCTGGGGGCGCGGCTGTGGCGCGGGCAGCCCGCCGGCCCGGGGCGCCTGGGCTTCGGCAGCTATGCCGAGCTGCTCCGCCGCCGCGCCGCCCGCCTGCTGCTGCTGGCCGCCTTTCTCGACGGGCTGCTGCTGTTCGGCGGCGCCTTTCCCTTTATCGGCTCCTACCTGATCCAGGACTTCCACCTGGAGCCCTGGCAGGCCGGGCTGGTGGTGGCGGGGTTCGGCCTCGGCGCCCTGCTCTACACCCGCACGGCGCGGCAGCTGCTGGGCTGGTTCGGCGAGATGCGGCTGATGCTGGCGGGGGGGCTGCTGCTGGCCGTGGCGCTGGCGGTGCTGGCCCTCGCCCCCTCCTGGCCGCTGGTGGCGGCGATGCAGGGGCTGATAGGCCTGTTCTTCTTCGGCTTCCACGGCGTGCTGCAGGCCCGCAGCACCGAGGCGCTGCCCGAGGCGCGCGCCACCGCCGTCTCGGCCTTCGCCATGGCGCTGTTCCTGGGGCAGGGCGTGGGCTCCATCTGCTTCGGCGCGATGCTGGCGCGCAGCGGCTATAGCGGCGCCTTCCTCATCGCCGCTGTCGCCATGGTGGGGCTGACGCTCTGGTGCCGCACGGCGCTCGGCAGCGCCAAAGGCTGAGCCGCGGAGGGGCTGCGCGGACAAGGGGCCGGGCGGCGGCAGGAGGAGGCGCGCCGGGCCGCCGCCGCCCTTGCCGGCTCCGCCGAGTTTACGAAAGCGCCGCGCTGAGCCAAACCTTGTCTCCCCAGGGGACGAGACGGACACGCGCATGACCACCCGCGAGGGATCGGCCGCCTTTGTAGCGCCGCTGCTGGTGCTGGCCTTCGGGCACATGCTCTCCAACATGGTGCGCACCCTGCCGGCCATCTCGGCCGACGTGCTGGCGCGCGACCTCGGCGTCTCGGCCGAGGGGCTGGCCAGCCTCACCGGCGCCTACCACTTCGCCTTCGCCGCCGGGCAGATCCCGCTCGGCGTGGCGCTGGACCGCTTCGGCGTGCGGCCGGTGGCGCTCACCCTGCTGGCGCTGGTGCTGGCGGGCTCGGTGCTGGCGGCGCTGGTGGGCGGGCCGGGCGGCTTCCTGCTGGCGCAGGTGGTGCTCGGCCTTGGCTGCTGCGGCATGCTGCTCTGCCCGATGACGCTGGCCGCCAAGCTGCTCACCCCCGCCAGGTTCGGCCTCTGGTCGGGGCTGATCCAGGGCGTGGGCAATGTCGGCATGCTGCTCTCGGCCAGCCCGCTGGCCTGGCTGGTGGAGCAGCAGGGCTGGCGCGCCGGCTTCTGGGTGGCGGGGGGGCTCGCCATCGCGGTGGCGGCGCTGGTGGCGCGCGTGGTGCCGGCGCCGGTGCCCGAGCCCGGCCCGCATCCCGGCCTGCTGGCCGATGCGCGGCAGGTGCTGCGGCTCGGCACCAGCCGGCGGCTGCGCGGCCTGATGCTGCTGGCCTTCGCCTCCTTCGCGGTGATCATCGGCGTGCGCGGCCTGTGGGGCGGGCCGTGGCTGATGGAGGTGAAGGGCCTCGGCCGCATCGAGGCCGGGCATGTGCTGCTGCTGCTCACCCTGGCGCTGATCGCGGGGCCGGTGGCCGCCGGGGTGCTGGACCGGCGCCTCGGCCACCGCCGCGCCCTGCTGGCGGGGGGGCACGCGCTGGCCGGGCTGTTCCTGCTGCTGCTGGCGGCGGGGGGGCCGGGGGGCTGGCTCGCCCGCCTGCTGGGGCTGCCGGCGCTGCCGGTCTCGGCCGACGCGGCGCTGCTGTTCGCCTTCGGCCTCGCCATCGCCATCCAGCCGCTGGTCTTCGCCATGACCCGCGCCGCCGTGCCGCCCGCCGAGGCGGGCAAGGCGCTCTCGGCGGTCAACCTGTCCTTCTTCCTCGGCGGTGCCGTGCTGCAGGCGGCCACGGGGCCGGTGGCCGCTGCGGGCGGGGTGGCGATGGCCCTCGCCTTCCTGGGCGCCATGGTGCTGCTGGGCACCGCGCTGTTCCTGGCCACCACCCGGCGCGAGGCGTGAGGCACCGCCCCGCGCCCGGCCCGCCGCCCCGGCCGCCTTCGCGCCGCTACCCGGCCGGCTGCGGGCGCGGCACGGGGCGGGCCAGCCGCCAGCGCGCCACGTCGATCAGGAGGAACACCGCCAGGCTTCCTCCCGCCACCGGCAGCGCCCATCCCAGCCCGGCGGCCACCACGGCCACCGCCGCGCGCTGCGGCCAGGACAGGCGCAGCCAGCCCTGGGTGAGGGTGCGCGGCAGCGCGCCCGGCGCCGGCCGGTTCTGCCACCAGACACGGTAGCCATAGAGCGTCACCACGATCAGCCCGGTGCCCAGCGCCGCGACGAGGAGCTGGTTCGCCACGCCGAACAGCACGCCCATATGCAGGTCGATCCCCCAGCGGATCAGCTTGGCGACGAGCGGAAAGGTCGCGAAATCCGCCCGGCTCGTCACCGCCATGGAGCGCGGGTCGATGGCGACGGTGTCCACCTGGGTGGGCCAGGCGCGGTCATATTCCCGCACCAGCCAGGCCTGGCCCGGGCGCGGCAGGCGCAGCTCCACGAAGGGCGAGTCGATGCCGGCGGCACGCGCCGCGGCCAGCACCGCGTCGAGCCGCGCCGCGTCGTCGTCCGGGCCGGCGGCCGCAGCCGCGTGGCCCGCAGGGTGATGATGCGCGTGCTCCCCCGCCGGGGCCGCAGCGCCGTCCTCCAGCGCCAGCGAGACGGAGGGCGTGACCCAGCCCAGCGTGGCGCGCAGCCCCTCGATGCGCCCGCCCGCCCATTGCGACCAGGTGAGGCCGGTGGCCGAGAAGAACACCAGCCCGAGCGCCACCGCGACCCCCAGCACGCTGTGCAGCCGCCGGGTGCGCAGCCGGCGGTTTCCGGGGTTCTGACGGGACAGGCGGCCGGTGCGGCGCCAGGCCCAGAGCAGCACCCCGCCCAGCGCCGCCACCCAGAGCCAGGAAGCGGCCAGCTCGCTGTACAGGCGGCCGAACTCGCCCAGCAGGAGGTTGCGGTGCAGGTAGTCGAGCGCGGTGCGGAAGGGCAGGATGCCGCTGGTGCCGTAGACGGTCATGTCGCCCCGCACGGCCAGCGTCACCGGGTCGACGAAGATGGCGCGGCTCTCGGAGGCGCCGAGCCCGGGGGCGGAGAACATCACCCGCGTGGTCATGCCCTCCGCCGGCGCGGGGCGCAGCGCGAAAAGGCGCGCCTCCGGCCCGGCCACGGCGCGCGCCGCCCCGGCCTGCGCGGTCAAACTCTGCGCGGCCAGGCTCCGCGTGGCAAGGCTCTGCGCCGGACCGGCGGCGCCGCTCCGCAGGGCGTCGCGGTAGAGCAGGTCCTCCACCTGCGGCGTCAGGACGTACAGCACGCCGGTGACGGCGGCCACCAGCAGGAAGGGGCCGGCCAGCAGCCCGACATAGAAGTGCAGCCGGGCGATGAAGGCCTTCATCTCGCCCGCCGGGCGCGGGGCGGCGCTCATGGCGCGCCTTTCCCCGGGCGGGCGGGCGCCGTGGCCGGGCCGGGGGTCGGCGGAGGGTGCAGCGGGGCCATGGGCGGCGGGACGGGCCGGAAGGCGCGGGCCGGGGCCGCGCCGCTCCGCCCGTGAAGGGGCAGGCGTGACATGAACAGGATCTCCGGAAGGTTGCGGCGGCCCGGCCACGCGGGCCGGGGCAGGCGGTCACCTCAGGAGATCGGGGGCGCCCTGGAATGCAGGACGCGCGGCGGCGGCCGGAAGGCAAGCGCGCGCATGGCGGCGGCCATCGCCATGGCGGGCGCCGCCACGAGGCGCGGCTCGGGCAGGCGGTCGGGCGGCGGCAGGCCGGCGCTGGTGGCGGGCGCCTGGCAGAGCAGGCAGCAGCCGCCCTTCGGCTTCTCCGGCGCATCCCCGGGCGTGCCATCCGGCCCGAGGCGGATGGTGTGGTAGCCCTCGGGCGTGCAGATCACCACCGCCTCGCCCGGAACCGCTGCCATGGCGCGCAGATGCGGCAGCAGCCCGCCGCCCCATTGCACCAGCAGCAGGGCGGCCAGCAGGCGCAGCAGGAAGCGGGCGCGTCGCGGCATGGGCGGCCACCGTTAGCAACCGGGCCGAACCTTGTCACCCGGGAAAGGTTGCGCCTAAACACCCCGCCCTGCCCATCCCCTGCCCTGCCCACCCCCCGCCCTGCCTGCTATGGTCCGCCCCCGCCGCCAGCCACAGGGGAAAGCAGCCATGCCGCAGCACTACGACAGCATCGTCATCGGCATGGGCGGCATGGGCTCCGCCGCGCTGTGGCAGCTCGCCCGGCGCGGCCAGCGCGTGCTGGGGCTGGAGCGCTTCGACCTCGGCCATGCCATGGGCTCCTCGCACGGGCTCAACCGGATCATCCGCCTCGCCTATTTCGAGCACCCCGGCTACGTGCCGCTGCTCCGCCGCGCCTATGAGCTTTGGCGGGAAACGGAAGCGCTGGCCGGGGAGCAGCTGCTTTTCGTCACCGGCAGCCTGGATGCGGGGCCGGAGGAGGGCCGCATCGTGCAGGGCTCGCTCGCCGCCTGCCGCGCGCATGGCCTGCCGCACGAGGCGCTGTCCGCCGCCGAGGTGAACCGCCGCTTCCCCGGCTACCGGCTGCCGGCGGACTACGCCGCCATCCACCAGCCCGATGGCGGCTTCATCGCCTCGGAGCGCGCCATCCTGGCGCATGCCTCGCTGGCCGTGGCGGCGGGGGCCGAGATCCATGCGCGGGAGCGGGTGCTGGCCATCGAGCCGGCGCCGGGCCGCGTCACCGTCGTCACCGAGCGCGGGCGCTACGAGGCGGGCCGCGTCATCGCCGCCGCCGGCGCCTGGATCGAGGACCTCGTCCCCGGCCTGCGCGGCCAGGCGGTGCCGGAGCGGCAGGTGCTGGGCTGGTTCCAGCCGCGCCGGCCCGCGCTCTTCGCGCCCGGCGCCTTTCCCGTCTCCAACATGGAAACGGCGCAGGGCCACTTCTACCAGTTCCCGAGCTGGGGCATCCCCGGCTTCAAGATCGGCCTCTACCACCATTTCGGCGAGCACGGCCACGCCGACGCCCTGTCGCGCGAGCCCACGGCGCGCGACGAGGCGGCGCTGCGCGAGGCCGTCCGCGCCTATTTCCCCGAGGCGGACGGCCCCACGCTGCGCCTCGCCGCCTGCCTCTTCACCAACACGCCGGACGAGCATTTCGTGCTCGACACCCTGCCCGGCCACCCGGAGGTGGTGGTCGCCTCGCCCTGCTCGGGGCATGGCTACAAATTCGCCAGCGTCATCGGCGAGGTGCTGGCGGAGCTGGCCACCACGGGGCGCAGCCGGCACGACCTCTCGCTGTTCTCCTGCCGCCGTCTCGCGGCCGGCTGAGGCGGCGCCGTCACCCGCCTGTCATGCCGGCGTCATCGGCCTGACGCCGCCGGCATGGCAGGGGGCGCCATGCACCAGGATCCTGACAGCGCCCGCAAGGCGCTGGGCGAAGCCCCCTTCATCGACCCCACCGCGCAGGTGCGGGACTGCACCTTCGGCCGCTGGAACGAGGTGGGCGCCCGCACCCGCCTGGCGGAGAGCAGCATGGGCGACTTCGCCTATGTCGTGAACGATGCCGACATCATCTACACCACCATCGGCAGGTTCTGCTCGATCGCCGCACAGGTGCGGATCAACCCCGGCAACCACCCGCTGGACCGCGTGGCGCTGAACCACTTCACCTACCGCAGCAGCGCCTATGGCCTCGGCCCGGACGAGGCCGGCTTCTTCGACTGGCGCCGCTCCAGGCCGGTGGTGCTGGGGCCGGATGTCTGGGTCGGGCACGGCGCCATCATCCTCCCCGGCGTTTCGGTGGGCATGGGCGCCGCCATCGGCGCCGGCGCGGTGGTGACGAGGGACGTGCCGGACTTCGCCGTGGTGGTGGGCAACCCGGCGCGCGTGCTGCGCCACCGCTTTCCCGCCGAGATCCGCGCCGCCCTCGCCCGCATCGCCTGGTGGGACTGGCCGGAGGAGCGGCTGCGCGCGGCGCTGCCCGAGATCCGCGCCCTTTCGGCCGAGGAGTTCTGCCGGCGCCACGACCCGGTGTAGGCTGCCGCCCGACTCCACGGCCGAGAAAGGGGGAGACGACCGATGATCCGCAGCATCCTGGTGGCGCTCGACGATACGCCCGGCGCCGCCGCCGCCGGCGAGCTGGCGATCTCGCTGGCGCGCCGCAGCGGGGCCCGCCTCACCGCCGCCGTGGTGCTCGACATCCCCCACACCAGCGGCGCGCAGGAAGCGGTGCCGCTGGGCGGCGCCGCCTTCCTGGAGCGGCGCAACGAGACCCTGGCGCGGCGCGTCACGGAGGAGGCCGAGGCGGCGCTGGCCGCCTTCGCCGCCGCCGCCGGCGAGCTGCGCTTCGAGACGCTGCGCCTGGACGACGCGCCCGCGCCCGCGCTCCTCAGGGCCGGCGCGCGGCACGACGTCATCCTGATCGGCCGGGACAGCACGCTGGGCATGGAGGCGTCGGAGGACGGCCTGGCCCCCGTCATCGAGGCGCTGCTGCACCATGGCGCCCGCCCCCTGCTGGTGGTGCCGCCCCCCGCCGAGATGGCCGATTACGACCCGCAGGGCACGGTGCTGGTGGGCTACGACGCCTCGCTGCCCGCCATGCGCGCGCTGCAGCTCTACGCCCTGCTCAAGCCCGAGGGCGAGGTGCGCGCCAAGGTCTTCGCCGCCGACGAGAACCGCGACGCCGCCCGGCGGATGGCCGAGGACGGCGCCGCCTATCTGCGCGTGCACGGGGTGGAGGCCGAGGCCATCGCCGTTTCCGGCCAGCGCCCGGCCGACCTGCTGCTGGCCGAGGCGGCCGGGGAGCGGCCGCGCCTGCTGGTCATGGGCGCCTACGAGACCTCGGGGCTGCGCAGCCTGCTGCTCGGCTCGGCCACGCGCAAGCTGCTGCGCGAGACGCCCTGCCCGATCTTCGTGCATCACTGAGACGCGGAAAGGGCCGGGCGGGGGTTTCCCGCCCTCAGCCGGGCGGCAGCTCCACCGCCAGCACGCTGCCGCTCTGGCTTTCCGTGACCAGCAGCGTGGTGCCGTCGGGGGCGAGGCAGAGATTGGTGGGCAGCCGGCCGAAGCCCGTGCAGTCCACCACGAAGGCCGGCACGCCGAAGCCATCCACCACCCACACCAGGCCATGGCCGGGATTGGCCACGCAAAGGCGGTCCCGCGCGTCCATCGCCAGCCCGTCGGGGCCCATCAGCCCGCCGGGCAGGCGCAGGAAGCACTGCGCCTTGCCCACCACGCCATCCGGCCGCAGCGCGAAGCGCCACACCTCGCAGGAGCGCGTCATCGCCACATAGGCATGCGCGGCGGCGCGGTCGAGCGCCAGGCCGTTGGGGCTCGGCGCGTTGCGGATCAGGCAGTCGGCGCGCCCGTCGGGCCAGAGGCGCCAGACGCGGCCCGTCGGGTCCTGCAGCCCGGTCTGGCCCTGGTCGGTGAACAGCACCTGCCCCTCGGGGCCGGCCACCACGTCGTTCAGGCCGCGGAAGCCCTCGCCGCCCACGGTCTCCAGCAGCGGCGCGATGCTGCCGGTGGCGGCATCGAGGCTCAGCAGCCCGTGCCGGTGGTCGGCCAGGTGCAGGCTGCCGGCGGGGCCGGCGGCCAGCCCGTTCGGCCAGCCCTCGTATTCCGCCACCACCTCCCATTCGCGCGGGCCCACGCGGAAGACGCGGCCGAAGGGGATGTCCACCACCAGCAGGTTGCCGGCGGCGTCGAAGCAGGGGCCTTCCAGGAAGCTGTCGAGCATGGCGCCGCCGCGATTCGCGTCCGCCCATGGGGTGCGGCGCGGCTGGCGGTGGCGGTCGGGCAGGCGGCTGAGCAGCCGCGGCGTCAGGGTGCGGGGAGCGGGGAACCACATGGCGCGCAGGCTGCGCCGCCCCGGGCCCGGCCGCAAGGGCGCGCGGCAATCCCCTTCCCCTCCCGGGATTCCTGCCCAATGATACGCCGAGGGACAATCCGGGGAGCGGAACCAATGGCGAAATTCGGCCTCAGCCAGCCGGTGCGGCGCATCGAGGACCCCCGCCTGCTGCAGGGGCGCGGGCGCTACACGGACGACATCGCGGCGCCCGGGCAGCTTCATGCCCATGTGCTGCGCAGCCCGCACGCCCATGCCCGCATCCTCTCGGTCGACACCGAGGGCGCGCGCGCCCTGCCCGGCGTGCACGCGGTGCTGACCGGCGCGGACTGGAAGGCCGAGGGCCTCGGCCAGATCCCCTGCATGATCCCGCTGAGGAACCGCGACGGCAGCCCGCGCGCCGAGACGCCGCGCTACGGCCTGGCGATCGACGTGGTGCGCCATGTGGGCGACCCGGTGGCCTTCATCGTCGCCGACACCGTGCAGCAGGCGCGCGACGCCGCCGAGGCGGTGGTGGTGGACTACGAGGTGCTGCCCGCCTGCACCGACCTCGCCCGCGCCACCGAGCCCGGCCAGCCGCAGGTGTGGGACACCGCGCCCAACAATGTGTGCTTCGACTGGGCGGCGGGCGACCGGGAGGCGACCGACGCGCTCTTCGCCCAGGCCGCGCATGTCACCAGGCTCACCGTGGTGAACAACCGCATCGTGGTGAACAGCATGGAAGGGCGCGCCGCCCTGGCGGAATACGACGCCGCCAGCGGCAAGTTCACGCTCCATGCCGGCACCCAGGGCTCCTGGCTGGTGAAGAACCTGCTGGCCAACGTGGTGTTCAGCCTGCCGCCCGAGAAGTTCCGCGTGGTCACGCCCGATGTCGGCGGCGGCTTCGGCATGAAGCTCTACATGTATGCCGAGTACGCGCTGTGCTGCTGGGCGGCGCGCAAGCTGGAGCGCCCGGTGAAGTGGGCCTCCGAGCGCATGGAGGCCTTCCAGTCCGACACCCAGGGCCGCGCCAACCTCACCGAGGGCGAGCTGGCGCTGGACAAGGACGGGAAGTTCCTCGCGCTGCGCACCAGGAACTACGCCGACATGGGCGGGTATCTTTCCACCTTCGCGCCCTTCATCCCCTGCGGCGCGGGCACCAAGGTGCTGGCCAGCGTGTATGGCTTCCAGGCGATCTACGCCAATGTGCTGGGCATCCTGACCAACACCGTGCCGGTCGATGCCTATCGCGGCGCGGGGCGGCCGGAAAGCAACTACCTCGTCGAGCGGCTGATCGACGCCGCCGCGCGCGAGACGGGGATCGACCGCATCGAGCTGCGCCGGCGCAACATGGTGCCGCCCAGCGCCATGCCGCACAGGACGCCCGTCGGCCAGACCTACGATTCCGGCGACTTCGCGCAGGTGCTGGACCGGGCGCTGGCCAGGTCGGACTGGGCCGGCTTCGAGGCGCGGCGCGCGGAATCCGCCCGGCGCGGCAAGAAGCGCGGCATCGGCATGGCCTACTACCTGGAGGCCACGGGCGGCGACGCCTCCGAGCGCGCCGAGATGCGCTTCGCCGAGGACGGCATGGTGGAGGTGCTGGTCGGCACCCAGTCCACCGGCCAGGGGCACGAGACGGCCTACGCCATGATCACCAGCCATGAGCTCGGCATCCCCGTCGAGAAGATCCGCGTCATCCAGGGCGATTCCGACGAGATCCCGACCGGCGGCGGGACGGGCGGCGCGCGCTCGCTCTATTCCGAGGGCACGGCGCTGCTGGCCACCGCCACCACCGTGATCGACAAGGGCAAGCAGGCGGCGAGCGAGGTGCTGGAAGCCTCGCCGGCCGACATCGAGTTCAGCACGGGCCGCTTCAGCATCGCCGGCACGGACCGCGGCATCGGCATCCTGGAGCTGGCGGCGCGGCAGCGCGAGCGCGCCGCGCGCGGCGAGGCGGCGACGCTGCTCAACGCCGCCGAGGTGGCCGCCATCCCGGCGCACACCTTCCCCAATGGCTGCCACATCGCCGAGGTCGAGGTGGACCCCGACACCGGCCATGTGGAGACCGCCCGCTACATCGTGGTGGACGATGTGGGCCACGCGCTGAACCCGCTGATCGTGCGCGGGCAGGTGCATGGCGGCGTGGCGCAGGGCATCGGCCAGGCGGTGATGGAGCGCACCGCCTACGACCCGGAAAGCGGCCAGCTCCTCTCGGCCAGCCTGAACGACTACGCCCTGCCGCGCGCCAGCGACCTGCCGGACATCGAGGTGGAGCTGGTGGAGATCCCCTGCACCACCAACCCGCTCGGCGTGAAGGGCGCGGGCGAGGCCGGCGCGGTGGGCTCGCCGCCCGCCATCATGAACGCGCTGGTGCACGCGCTCTCCGACCAGGGCGTGACGCATCTGGACATGCCGGCGACGCCCGAGGTGGTGTGGAAGGCCATCGCCACGGCGAAGGCGGCCTGAACGGGAAAGGGCGCCGCGGGAAGCCCCTTTCCGCGGCGCCCGGCAGCGGCCGCCCCCGCCGGGGCGGCGGAGCGTCAGGCCGCCGGGCGCCTCGCCAGCGCCAGCCCCAGGCCGAGCGCCACCATCGCCGCCCCCGAGGCCTCCCGCAGCCGGCGGACCAGCCCGGGGCGCGCCGCGGCGCCATTCCGGATGTGTCCCGCCGCGAAGGCCACCACGATGTCGGCCAGGGTGTTGAGCGCCACCGAGACGAAGCCCAGCACCACGAACTGCAGCGCCACGCCGCCCCGGCCCGGGTCCACGAACTGCGGCACGAAGGCCAGGAAGAATGCCGCCGTCTTGGGGTTCAGCGCTTCCACCAGCACGCCGTCGCGGAAGGCCCGCCGGGTGCCGGAAGGCGGCATGGCGGCACCGCCGGCCGGCGCCGCCCGCGCGTCGCGGCGGGCCGACCACAGCGTGCGGCAGCCGATCCAGACCAGATAGGCGGAGCCCAGCAGCTTCAGCGCGGTGAACAGCTCCGCGCTGGCGAGCACGATGGCGGAAACGCCCAGGGCGCCCGCCACCACATGGACCATGCCGCCCAGCCCGGTGCCGAGGCTGGAGGCAACCCCCTCCGCGCGGCCGCCGGCGAGCGTGCGCGCCGCGACGTAGAAGATGCCGGGGCCCGGCGTGACCGCGAGCAGCAGGGCGGCGGCGAAGTAGAGGGCGAGCTGCGCCGGCTCCGGCATGGCGCCCCTCAGCCCGGGATCAGCGCCGCGACGGCGCGGTCGGAGGCGCGGTCGCTCGCCGCCAGCCCGGCGGCGACGCCCGCGCGGTCCGCGGCGGCGCGGTTCTGGCTCATCTTCCGCTTGCCTTCCAGCCGCGCGATCGGCAGCCGCAGGCCGACGATGCCCCGGAGCTGGGCGCGGATGAAGCCTTCCGGCGCGTCGGCCACCGCCCAGGGCTTGGCGCGCGGCCGCTCGTGCAGGTCGGTCAGCCGCGTGACGACCTCCAGCAGGCGGTCCGCATCCTCGAAGAACTCCACCGGGCCATAGGCGTGGACGGCGACGTAGTTCCAGGTGGGCACCACCTTCTGGTGCTCCTGCTTGGAGGGGTACCAGCTCGGGCTGACATAGGCGTCCGGCCCCGTGAACAGGGCCATGGCCTCGTCGGAAGGGGGCAGCTTCCATTGCGGGTTGGCGCGCGCCAGGTGGCCGTAGAGCGTGCCGTGGGGGCCCTCCTCCGGCGCCAGGAACAGCGGCAGCGGCGTGGCGACCAGCCCTTCGGCCGTCGCGGTGACGAGGTTCGCGAGGCGCGCATCGCGCATCATGCCGTGCAGGGCGGCGCGGTCGTCCTCGCGGAAGGCGGGGGGAACATACATGGGCGAACTCTCCGGACGGGCTGGACGATGCGCGGAAACTGGCCCAGAAGGAACGTCCAGTTCCCGATTGAATCGGCGGTCCAGTTTCTGCCATGGCACGGGATGAAGCGGCGCGCGCCCCGGTCACCCGGCGCATCTGCGAGGCCATCAAGGCCCAGATCGCCTCCGGCCTGCTCGGCCCCGGCGCGCGCCTGCCCTCCACCCGCTCCCTCGCCGCCGAATGGGGCGTGTCCCGCACGACGGTGACGGCCGCCTTCGAGCAACTCCTGGCGGAAGGCTACCTGGAGACGCATCGGGGTGCCCGCGCGCGGGTCGCCCAAGGGCTGGCGCCGGGGCTCGAACGGGCGTCCGGGCCTCCGGCCGCACCGCCGGGGCGGGACGGGGGACCGATGGCCACGGAGCGGCTTTCCGCCTTCGGCCGGGCGCTGATGGGCTTCGAGGCGCCGCCTGACGCCGGAACGGCCCCGCTGCTCGCCGATTTCCGCTACGGCGACATCGCGGCCACGGACTTTCCCGCGCTTGCCTGGCGCCGGGCGGTGGGCGCCGCCCTGCTGCGCCGGCCCGGCCGCCTCCGCTACGGCGACCCCCGCGGCCTGCCCGCGCTCCGCGCCGCGCTGCAGGGCTATCTGTGGCGCGGCCGGGGGCTGCGCTGCGATCCGGCGCAGGTCATCGTGGTGAACGGCTCGCAGCAGGGGCTCGACCTTTGCGCGCGGCTTCTGCTCGACCCGGGCGACCGGGCGGTGATGGAGGAGCCGGGCTACAGCCTCGCGCGCCAGGCCTTCCTCGCGGCGCGGGCGGAGATCGTCCCGGCGCGGGTGGATGGCGAGGGCATGGCCACGGAGGGGCTGCCGGCCGCGCGCCTGGCCTATGTCACGCCCTCCCACCAGTTTCCGCTCGGCGGCGTCATGCCGGCCGGGCGGAGGCGGTCGCTCCTGGCCTGGGCGCGGGCCGCGGGCGCCCATGTGATCGAGGACGACTACGACAGCGAGTACCGCTTCGACATCGCGCCCATTCCGCCGCTGCAGGCGCTCGATGAGGCGGGGCGCGTCATCTATCTCGGCACGGTGTCCAAGACGCTCTCGCCGACGCTCCGCCTCGGCTATCTCGTCGTTCCGGCGGCGCTGTCGGAAGCCTTCGCCAGGGCGAAGCGGCTGACGGACCGGCACTCGCCGGCCCTGGAGCAGGAGGCTCTGGCCGGGCTGATCGAGAGCGGCGCCTATGAGCGGCATGTCCGGCGCGTCCGCCGCAGGAATGGCGAGCGGCGCGCCGCCCTGCTGACGGCCCTCGCCGCCCGGCTTGGCGGCGCGGCGACGGTGGCTGGCGCCGAGGCCGGGCTGCACCTCGTCCTCTGGCTCGGCGGCGTGCCGGCGGCGCGGGAGGCCGCCTTCGTCGCGCGCGCCCGCGCGGCGGGCCTCGGCGTTTATCCCGTCACTCCGCTCTATGCCTTCCCCGCGGCGGGCAGGCCGAACGCGGCGGGGCTGGTGATGGGCTATGCCGCGCTGGACGAGGCGGGCATCGCCCGGGGCGTGCGGCTCCTGGCCGATGTGCTCGAAGCCTTCACCGCGGAGGACGGACGCGGCGGCGGCGGCGCGCC
>NZ_PDNU01000019.1 GCF_002631185.1 Teichococcus rhizosphaerae
ACGGCCTCACCAACGCCGCCGCCGAGTGGACCCTGATCGCCCTCGCCTACAACTGCCGCAGGCTTCACCGCCTGCGGCTCGCCTGACCTCACCACCCGCGCCACCAACACGCAGCCCGCAGACCCAAACCCGACAGGCTGCTAGAGGACCAGCACCCCCTGGTGCTTGGCCTTCGCCTCCGGCTCCACATGGATGGTGATCACCGCGCTGCCAAGCTCGGCCTTCAGCGCCGCCTCGATGCGGTCGCAGATCTCATGCGCCTCGGCCACCCGCATGTCGCCGGGCACGACGAGATGGAACTCGACGAAGGTGGTGCTGCCGGAATGCCGGGTGCGCAGGTCGTGCGCCTCGATCGCGCCCGCCGCCTCGCTGGAGACGAGGCCGCGGATGCGCGCCAGCAGGCCCGGCTCCACCGCCTCGTCCATCAGCCCGCCGACGCTCTCCCGCATCAGCCGCCAGCCGGAGAACAGGATGTTCACCGCCGTCAGCGCCGCCAGCAGCGGGTCCAGCCACAGGATTCCGGTGAGCGCCACGGCACCCACCCCCACCACCACGCCGGCCGAGGTGACGACATCCGCGAGCAGGTGCCGCGCATCGGCCAGCAGGGCCGGCGAGCGCAGCCGCCGCCCGGCGCGGAACAGCTGCCAGGACCAGCCGGCGTTGATGGCGGTGGCGACGGCGGAGATGGCCAGGCCCATGGCCGGCAGGGCAAGCGGGCGCGGCGCCTGCCAGGCGCCCCAGGCCTCGTTCAGGATCAGCAGCGCCGCGACGACGATCAGCACCCCCTCCAGCACGGCCGAGAAATACTCGGCCTTGGCATGGCCATAGGGGTGGTTGGCATCGGGCGGCGCGGCGGAAAGGCGGATGGCGAGCAGCGCCGCCACGGCGGCGGCGACGTTGACGATCGACTCCAGCGCATCGGCCATCAGGGCCACGCTGCCGGTCAGCCACCAGGCCAGCGCCTTCAGCCCCAGCACCGCCAGGGCCACGCCCACGCTGCCCGTCGCGAGGGTCGTCGCACGGCTCATTCCGCTCATCCTGCGCTGTTCAGTGAGCGCCTTCTAGGCCAGGCGGGGCCGCCAAGGGAAACCCGAAAAGGTCACGGCCGAGCCGCGATGGGCGGGAAGGAGGGCGCCCCCTCCTCCCCTTGGCCCTCACACCGAGAAGTACTTGGCGCGCGGGTGGTGCAGCACGATGGCGCTGGTGGACTGCTCCGGGTGGAGCTGCCACTCATCCGAGATCGAGACGCCGATGCGCTCGGCCTTGAGCAGCTTCAGCAGCGGCGCCTGGTCCTCCAGCCGCGGGCAGGCGGGGTAGCCGAAGGAGTAGCGGCCGCCGCGGTAGCCCTGGGCCAGCATCTTCTCCATGTCCCGGTCATCCTCGCCGGCATAGCCCAGCTCGGCGCGGATGCGCTTGTGGACGTATTCCGCCATGGCCTCCGCCATCTCGACCGAGAGGCCGTGCAGGTAGAGGTAGTCCTGGTAGCGGTTGCCCTCGAACCATTCGCGCGCCACGTCGCTCGCCTTCTGCCCCACCGTGACCACTTGGAGGCCGATGACGTCGCGGTTGCCCGGCCCGTCCCCGATGTCGCGCACGAAGTCGGCGATGCAGTCGCCATCCTCCTTGGGCTGGCGCGGCAGGGTGAAGCGCGCGGCCTCCGTCACCCCGTCCTCCTCGAACAGGATGACGTCGTTGCCCTGGCCGGCGCATTTCCAGTAGCCGTAGATGGCCTGGGGCCGCAGGATCTTCTCCGCTTCCGCCAGGGCCAGCATGCGCTTCAGCACCGGGCGCAGCTCCTGCTTCGCCCAGCCGATGAAGTCGTCGAGCGAGCGGCCCTGCTTCCGGAAGCCCCACTGGAACTGGTAGAGCGAGCGCTCGTTGATGAAGGGGATGATCGCCTTCGGGTCCGACTCCATCACGCGCGGGCCCCAGAAGGGCGGCACGGGCACGGGCTCGTCCGCGGTCAGCCGGTGGCGGCGCGCCTGGGCGTAGTTGACATCGACGGGCGCGAAGCCGCGCGGGTCGGCGGTGCCGAGGGTGCGGGTGGTATTGCGCGACTTGCCGCTGCGCTTGGATTGCAGCGCGGCGAGGTAGCCGTCGAAGTCGTTGCCCATCACCTTGTCCATCAGGTGCAGGCCGTCGAAGGCGTCGCGCGCATAGGCGACGCGGCCATTGGCATAGGCGCGGACGCAGTCATCCTCGACGAAGTTGCGCGTCAGCGCGGCGCCGCCGAGCAGCACCGGCACCTCCACGCCGAGACGCGACATCTCCTCCAGGTTCTCCTTCATCACCACGGTGGATTTGACCAGGAGGCCGGACATGCCGATGGCATTGGCGCGGTGTTCCCGCACCGCCGCCACCATGTCGTTCAGCGGCACCTTGATGCCGAGATTGACAACCTTGTAGCCGTTGTTGGTGAGGATGATGTCGACGAGGTTCTTGCCGATGTCGTGCACGTCGCCCTTCACCGTGGCGAGGACGATGGTGCCCTTCTCCTGCCCGTCGATCTTCTCCATGTGCGGCTCGAGATAGGCGACGGCGGCCTTCATCGTCTCGGCCGATTGCAGCACGAAGGGAAGCTGCATCTTGCCGGAGCCGAACAGCTCGCCCACCACCTTCATGCCGTCGAGCAGGATGCCGTTGATGATGTCGAGCGGCTTGATGCCCTTGGCCAGCGCATCCGCCAGCTCCTCGTCCAGCCCCTTGCGGTCGCCATCGACGATGCGGTCCTTGAGGCGGCCCTCGACCGTCTCGGCCTTCACCTTCTTGGCGGCATCCGCGGCCTTGCGGCCGGCGAACATCTCCAGGAAGCGGGCAAGCGGGTCATAGCCCTCGCTGCGGCGGTCGAAGATCAGGTCCTCGGCCACCTTCACCTCCTCGGGCGGGATGGCGTGCAGCGGCTTGATCTTGGAGACATGCACGATGGCGCCGGTCATGCCCGCCTTCACCGCGTGGTCCAGGAACACCGAGTTCAGCACGTGCCGCGCGGCCGGGTTCAGGCCGAAGGAGATGTTGCTGAGGCCCAGGATGATCTGGATGTCCGGGAACCGCTCCCGGATCATGCGGATGCCCTCCAGCGTCCAGAGGCCGAGCTTGCGGTCGTCCTCGTTGCCGGTGGCGATGGTGAAGGTCAGCGGGTCGATCAGCAGGTCGCTCTGTGGCAGGCCATGCCTGTCGCAGGCGAACTCCACCAGCCGCGCGGCGATGCGGAGCTTGTCCTCCGGCGTCTTGGCCATGCCCACCTCGTCGATGGTGAGGGCGATGACGGCGGCGCCGAACTTCTTGGCCAGCACCATGCGGTCCGTCGCGTGACCCTCGCCATCCTCGAAGTTGATCGAGTTGATGATGGGCTTGCCGCCATGCAGCTTCAGGGCGCTCTCGATCACCGGCGTCTCGGTGCTGTCGATCACCAGCGGCGCGTTGACGCTGCCGGTGAAGCGGCGCACCACCTCGTCCATCTCGGCCTTTTCGTCGCGGCCGACGAAGGCGGTGCAGATATCGAGGGAGTTGGAGCCCTCCGCCACCTGCTCGCGCCCGATGGAGACGCAGGCATCCCAGTCATGCGCCGCCTGCCGCTCGCGCCAGGCCTTGGAGCCATTGGCGTTGCAGCGCTCGCCGATGGAGAAGTAGCTGTTCTCCTGCCGCAGCGTGGTGGCGCCATAGAGGCTCGCCACCTGCGGCACCCAGTGGACATCGCGCCGCACGGGCGCGGGGCGGAAGCGCCCGCCATCCACGCGGCGCAGCATGGCGTCCAGCGCCTGGATGTGCGGCGTCGAGGTGCCGCAGCAGCCGCCGATGAGGTTGACGCCATCCTCGGCGACGAAGCGCTCCATCCAGCTCGCCATCTCGGCGGCGCCGAGCGGGTAGTGCGTGCGGCCGTCCACCAGCTCGGGCAGGCCGGCATTGGGCTGCACCGAGATCAGGCCGGGCCAGTTCCGCGCGAGGTAGCGGACATGCTCGGCCATTTCCTGCGGGCCGGTGGCGCAGTTCAGCCCGATCAGCGGCACGTCGAGCGCCTGCACCACGGTGGTGGCGGCGGCGATGTCGGCGCCGACCAGCAGCGTGCCGGTGGTCTCCACCGTCACCTGCACGAAGATGGGGATGTCCTTCCCCGCCTCGCGCAGCGCGGCCTTGGCGGCGTTCACCGCCGCCTTGATGAACAGCGTGTCCTGGTTGGTCTCGGTCAGCAGCGCATCCGCCCCGCCGGCGATCAGCCCGCGGCACTGCTCGGTGAGCGCCGCCTCCAGCGTGTCGTAGTCGATATGGCCGAGGGAGGGCAGCTTGGTGCCGGGGCCGATATCGCCGATCACCCAGCGGTCCCGCCCGTCGCTGAAGCTGTCCGCCGCCTCCCGCGCCAGCTCGACCGAGAGCTTGTTGATCTCGAAGGCGCGGGCGCCCAGCTCGAACTCCTCCAGCGTGATCGGCGAGCCGCCGAAGCTGTTGGTCAGCACCATGTCCGACCCGGCCTCGTAGTAGCCGCGATGGATCTCGCGCACGAGCTCGGGGCGGGAAAGGCACAGCACCTCGGTGCAGTTCTCCTTGCCCCAGTAGTCGCGCTCGACATCGAGTGTCAGGGCCTGGACACGGCTGCCCATGCCGCCATCGCAGAGCAGCACACGGTCGCGCAGGGCTTCCAACAGGGGCGGACGGGCCATGGGGCGGGCCTCTCTCTTAGAAGTTCAGGACGGGTTCGGGCAGGGGCGCGACGGAAACGGCGAGGCGCCGCGCCGGCCAGAGGCGGACAGGCAGCGGGCCGGGAACCTCCACCGCCGGCAGCGGCGCGCAGCCGGCGGCGCCGAGCCAGCCGGCCAGCTCCGCGTCGTCGAAGCCGGGCCAGCGATGCGCGAGGCCGGCCAGCACGTCCTGCCGCTCATGCGGCGCCAGGTCGATCACCACCAGCAGCCCGCCCGGGCGCAGGATGCGCGCGGCCTCGGCCAGCGCGGCGGCCGGGTCCTCGGCGTAGTGCAGCACCATCTGCAGGGTGGCGGCATCGAAGCCGGCGTCGGGCAGCGGCAGGCGGTACATGTCGGCCAACCGCACGGAGGCATTGGCGAGGCCCCGCTCGCCGAGCCGCGCGCGGGCCAGCGCCAGCATCTCGCGGCTGGCATCCAGCCCCAGCACGGAGGCGGCGCGCGGCGCCATCACCTCCAGCAGCCGCCCCGTGCCGGTGCCGATATCGGCCACGCGGCCCAGCCGCTCCGGCAGCAGGCGCAGCAGCGCCGCCTCGATCTCCGCGCCCGGCAGGTCGAGGGCGCGCATCTCGTCCCAGTCCGCGCCGTCGCGCCGGAAGGCCTCGGAGGCGGCGCGGGCCCGCTCGGCGGCGATGCGGGCGCTGGCGCGGCGGTCGGCGGCGACGGTCGGCTCGTCCTCCGGCAGCCGGGCCAGCACCTGCCGGGCCAGCCCGGCCTCGGGGGAAAGCTGGAAATAGGCATTGGCGCCCTCGGGCAGCCGCTCCAGCAGCCCGGCCTCGACCAGCAGCTTCAGGTGGCGCGACAGGCGCGGCTGGCTCTGGCCCAGAATGGCGCACAGCTCGGACACGCAGAAGGCGCCGCGGGCGCACAGGGCCAGCAGGCGCAGGCGGGTCGGTTCGGCGGTGGCGCGCAGTTGCGCCAGCAGGGTCTCCATGGGGTTGCGGATGACATAAAGACTTCTTTATGTCTAGCTTCATGCGCTGGTCCCTCGATGCCCGAACCCCCCTCCGCCTGCTGGGCGGCGCCGCCCCTGGCCTTGCCTCCCCTGGCCCTGCCTCCCCTGGCGCCGTCGTGCTGGCCGAGGATGGCGCGCCGCTGCCCGGGCGGCCGGCGCGGGTGGAGCGCTTCGCAGCACCGCCCGCCACGGCGCATCCCGCCGGCTGCGCCTGCTGCCAGCCGCGCAACCCGGTTGCCATCGCGCTGGACCGGCTGTTCCTGGCCCGCACCAAGGGGGAGGTGCCGTGGTTCGACAGCATCGTCGCCGTGGCGCGGACCGAGGAGGGGAGGGCGGCCATTCGCGCCGCGCTGGAACATGACAGTGTCGCGCGGGCACGGTTCAGGCTGGAAGGGCAGGAGGAATGAGTTCCCCCAGCGCCCTCCTTCCTTTTCCCGCGGGTCAGCAGAAATGGGCGCCGCGGGTTTCCACCGTCACCACATAGAGGGACTGGCTGGCGGTCATGAACAGGCGGTTGCGCCGCGTGCCGCCGAAGCAGAGGTTGGAGCAGATCTCGGGCAGCCTGATCAGCCCGATGCGCTGGCCATCGGGGGCGAAGACATGCACCCCGTCATAGCCATCCCCCACCCAGCCGGCGCCGGCCCAGAGATTGCCCGCCTCGTCGCAGCGCATGCCGTCCGCCATGCCGGTCCGGCCGTCCATCTCCATGCTGCAGAAGGTGCGCGGGTTGGCAAGGCGGCCGCCCTCCACGTCGAAGGCCCAGACGATGCTCCTGGCCTCGGGGTAGTGGCTTATCCCGGTATCGGCGACATAGAGGGTGCGGTAGTCGGGGCTGAAGCACAGGCCGTTGGGCTTGAAGGGCTGGTCCGCCACCTTGGCGACGCGCCCATCCGCCGGGTCGATGCGGTAGATCGCCTCCTTGATCAGCGGGCGGGGCGAGCTGGCCGCCTCCGGCACGCGGTTGCCCTCATAGTCCATCAGCGCGCCATAGCCGGGATCGGTGAACCAGATGGCGCCGTCCTGCGGGTGGACCACGGCGTCGTTGGGCGCGTTGAAGGGGCCGTCCGGCCCCCGCGCGGCCAGCACGGTCAGCTTCCCGTCCGGCTCGTAGCGCACCACGTCGCGGTGGAAGTGGCGGCAGGCGATCTGCCGCCCCTCGCGGTCGAAGGTGTTGCCGTTGGAATAGCCGGAAGGGCTGCGGAAGCGGCGGGAAACGCGCAGGTCCTCCTCCGTCAGCCGCAGGCACTCGTCGTTCGGGATGTCGGACCAGACCAGGAAGCGGCCCGTGGCGTGCCAGGCCGGCCCCTCCGCCCAGCCCATGCCGGTGTGCAGCCGGCGGATGGCGCTGTTGCCAAGTCGCGCGGTGAAGCGCTTCGTGTCCAGCGCGACGATGTCGGCATCGGGGTAGCGGGCGGGCGGCGCGCCCGGGCCGTAGAGGCGCTGCGCGCTGGCGCCAGGGCTGAGGCCGGCCAGCATGGGGGTGGCCAGGGCGGCGGCGCCGAGCAGCACCCCCCGCCGGCGCGCGGTGGCAGAAACGGACATCGGCTTGTTTCCTCCCGGGGCGCGGGGCGCACCGCCCTATGCCGCGGCCCCGCGCGGCCAGGCCCGGCGGGCCGCAGCCCGCGGCGCCGGCCGCGGGTGATCCCCCACTACCGCGCCATCGCCGTCCGCTCATTCTGCCTCGCCCCGGCCGGCGGCGCATCATTTCCGGGGATGCCGGCGGGCGCGTCCATCCAGGCCGCGCCCGGCGGCAGGCGGCCGATCTCGGCCCGCCGGCGCGGCAGGGCGTAGGGGTGCTCGGCCCGCAGCCAGCCGATCATCTTCTCCCGCACCTCGCAGCGCAGGTCGAAGGCGCGGCCGGCATTGCTGGCGCTGACCAGCAGCCGCACCTCCATGGTGTCCTGCCTGAAGTCCGTCACCTGCAGGTTCACCACCCGCCCGTCCCACAGGCGGGAAGCGCGGGCGATCTCCTCCAGCTTCGCGCGCATGGCGGGGATGGGCGCGGCGTGGTCCAGATACATCATCACCGTGCCGATCAGCGCCGCGCCCTCGCGCGTCCAGTTCTGGAAGGGCTTCTCGATGAAGTAGGCGAGCGGCAGCACCATCCGCCGCCAGTCCCACAGCCGCACCACGACATAGGTGGCGGAGATCTCCTCCACATTGCCCCATTCGCCCTCGACGATCACCGCGTCCTCCAGCCGGATCGGCTGGGTGATGGCGAGCTGGATGCCGGCGATCAGGTTCTTCAGCACCGGCTGCAGGGCGAGGCCCACCACCAGGCCCGCGGCGCCGGCCGAGGCCAGCAGCGAGACGCCGTATTGCCGCACCCCGTCGAAGGTCATCAGCGCCACCGCGGCGGTGACCACCACGATCAGCGAGGCGGCGACGCGCTGCAGGATGCGCGACTGCGTGGCGTGCTTGCGGGCGAGGAGGTTGTCCTCGGCATCCAGCTTGAAGCGGCGGAGATAGACGGTGGTCCAGATGCGCAGCGCCGTCAGCGCCACCCAGCCCATGAGGCAGATGAAGCAGACCAGCAGCGCGTGCCGCACGATGGCGGTCTGCTGCGCCGTCAGCGGCGCGAGGCCGGCGGCGACGGACAGGAAGAACACGACCAGCCCGAGCCGCACGGGGCCGTAGGTGCGCGAGACCAGCGAGCGGAGGAACAGCTCCCGCTCCCGCACCAGCCGCGTCAGCAGGCGGAACACCAGCCGGTGGACCCAGACCGCCAGCAGCACCGCCGCCGCCAGCACGGCGAGGCTCACCGCCCAGTCCGGTGCCCAGCCCACGGAGGCGACGATGTCCCGGGCCGTCGTGTCGAGCTGATCGAGCAAGAGCTTCTCCCTGTCCGCTGCCCCTTCAATGCGGGCGGCGGGCAGGTGTTTCCAGGCCCGGCCACGGGCGTGTGACCGGGTGTGTGACCGGGTGTGTGACCGGGCGGGCGGCGGAAGCGCGGCCTATTCGGGCAGGGTGCGGTCGCCGGCGCCGAGGCTGCGCTGCATGATCACCACATCCAGCCAGCGGCCGAACTTCAGCCCGGCGCTGCGCATGATCCCGACCTGGCGGAAGCCGAGCGAAAGGTGCAGCCCGATCGAGCCGACATTCTCCGAATCGCCGATCACCGCGAAGAACTGGCGGAAGCCCGCCGCCTCCGCCCGCTCCAGCAGCGCGGCGACGAGCGTCTTGCCCAGGCCCTGCCCGTGCACGTCGTGGCGCACATAGATCGCGTCCTCGGCGGCGTAGCGATAGGCGGCCTCGGCGCCGAAGGCGCGGAAATGGGCGAAGCCCACCACCTCGCCCTGTTCCTCCGCCACCAGCCAGGACCAGCCGGCGCCCTGGATGCGCGCCAGGCGCCGCGCCATCTCCTCCTGCTCCGGCGGCTCCGTCTCCAGGGTGCCGGTGCCGGTGGCGACATGATGGGTATAGATGGCGGTGATCGCCGGCAGGTCGTCGGGAGTTGCGTCGCGCAACGGCATCCAGGGTCTCCGCCCGCCCCGCCGGGGCTGGGGCGGGGCTCCTCGGGTTGCGGGTCCGCCCTTCCCTGGGGAGGGGAGGCGGCGGACCATCCTGGAACCAGGGGTAAGGGCGCAGCCGGATGGGAGCAAGCTCCCCGGCGGGCGAAAGAGGCGCCCGGACTATCGCCCGCCCTCCCTCGCCTGTCCGCTGGGCGCCTGTTCGCCGGGCGCCCGTACGCCGGGCGCCGGCCTCAGCGCGTGCGCAGCAGCTCGGGCACGTGCAGCAGGATGAACTCGTTGTCGTCCGCGCGGGTCAGGTGGCGGCCGGCGCTGAAGGGCAGGTTGTTGTCGTTGGCCACGATGATGTGCTCGGCATCCACCATCGCCACGTCCTCGATGGTGAAGAAGGGGAAGCCGAAGCGGTCGCGCGGGGCATTGGCGGCGCGGTCGCCGCGCTGGCGCGCCACGCCCTCGGGGTCGCGGATGTCCATCAGGTCGACATAGGCGAGCTTGCGCACGAAGCCCTCCGCGTCGGCGGCGCCGAGATCGACCAGGTAGATGCGCTTGTGCCGGGCGGGGCTGGCGAAGCAGGCGGGCGGCCGCTGCCCGGACGCCTGCCCCTGGGCGCAGGCCAGGGACGGATCGCCCTCGCCATTGTCGCGCTCGATCACCAGGGCGCGGCGCTCGTCGATGAAGTTGAAGTCACCGATGGCGGTGGCGCCGGGCTCCAGCCGGTACTTCAGGCTGCGGCCGGTCCAGCTGCCCTTCTGGGCGTCGAGCTCGATCATGCGCAGGAAGGCGCCTTCCGGCTTGCCCCCGTCGGCCAGGACCGGCTTCTCCAGCAGCGCCCAGAGGCGGCTGCCATCCGGCAGCATGGCCATGCCCTCATAGCCGCCCGAGCGCTGCACCTGGAACGGCACGCCGGCGGTGGGGCTGGCCGCCACCGTCAGCGCCGGGTGGTCGGGGCTGCGGATCGCCTGGCCGTCCAGCATGGTCTCGACCACCTGCCGCACGCGCCCCTCGGCATCGACCTGGATCAGGTAGGGGCCGAACTCCTCGCCGATCCAGAAGCCCTGGCCGCCGGGGAGGGGCTGGATGCTCTCGGGGTCGAAGTCGGCGCCGGTCAGGTAGCGCGCCCCGGTGCCTTCATAGGCGATGCGGAAGGGCACGCGGCGGTCCGGGTCGGACAGGAACACCGTGCGCTCCACCGCCACGGCGCCGGTGCGGAAGTCGGGGCGCACCTTGTGGAACATCAGCAGCGCGTCGGGGCTGTTCTTCTTGGCGCCGAAGCCGTTGTCGGTCAGCACCCAATAGGCGCCCGGCTCGCCCCGCACCGGCTTGATGCCGGAGAAGCCCTGCACCGGCTGGCCGATGAAGGGCAGGCTGATGCCGGTGGGGCGGCCATCCGGCGCGGGGCCGGTGGTGCCGGGGATGGAGCCCGGCCGCTCCTCGCGCCCGGCGCCGGTGAACTTGCCCGAGACGAGGGCATCGCGCGGCGCGTCGGCGGGCGGCAGGGCCATGGTGAAGGCGGGCAGCACGGCATGGCCGGCCAGCCGCGCCTCGAGGCGCGTGCCGCCTTGGTTCTGCTGCGTCTGGTTCTGTTGGGCGTGGGCGGCACCGGCCAGGCCCAGCAGGGCGGTGGCGGCAAGCAGCATCGCGCGCATCGGGAGCACTCCGTCGAGGATCGATGCCGGCGCTGTTAGGGCCCCCATGTTGCGGGCGCTTGACGGCGGCGTGACGAAACCGCGTCAGCCGCCGCCAGCCTGGGGCCCAGGCCTGGGTCTGGAGCCTGGGCCTGGGCCTGGGCCTGGGGCCGGAAGGTGGCCTCAGGCCACGGTGTCGGCCATGCGGGCGCCGCGCTCGCCCATGCGCTTCTCGGGGCCGGTGGTGGTGTCGTGCGCCGTCTGGTGCTCCATCTCGGCGTTCAGCTCGGCACCCACCAGCACGATCATGGCCGAGAGCCAGATCCAGGTCATGAAGCCCACCACCGCGCCGAGCGAGCCATAGGTGGCGTCGTAGTCGCCGAAATTGCCGACATACCAGGAGAAGCCGGCCGAGATGAGGGCCCAGCCCAGCGCCGCGAAGGCGCCGCCCCAGGTCACCCAGCGCCAGCGCGCCTTTTCCCGGCTGGGGCCGAAGCGGTAGAGCGCCGCCAGCAGGCAGGTGATGACCACCAGCAGCAGCGGCCAGCGGGCCAGCCGCAGCAGCCATTCCGTGCTGTTCTCGAGGCCGGTGAAGCGCAGCACCACCGGCAGCACCACCACCGCGCCCATGGCCAGCAGGATGAACACCAGCGCGCCCATGGTGAAGGTGAGGGAGATCAGCGTCAGGCGGATGAAGCTGCGCTTCTCCTGCTCGTCATAGACGACGTTCAGCGCGTCGAACATCGCCTTGGTGCCCTTGTTGGCGCTCCACAGCGCCAGGGCGAGGCCGAAGATCAGGCCGAAGCCCAGCTTGCTCGGCTCGCCGCCGGTCAGGCGCTGCAACTGCTCGTTGATGATCTGCATGCCGCCATCCGGCACGAAGCCGCCGAGCTGCTGCAGATGCGTGGACACCGTCGCCGGGTCGGCGAACAGGCCATAGACGGAGACCAGCGCGGTGAGCGAGGGAAAGATGGAGAGCAGCGCGTAGAAGGTGATGCCCGCCGCCTCGGTCATCACGCGGTCGTCGTTGGATTGCAGCACCACCCGCTTGAGGATGCTGCCCCAGCCCTTGGCGGGAATGTCGCTCGGCCGCCGCGCGCCGCGGCCGAGCCGCCCGCCCTGCCCCGCGGCCTCCGCCCGGCCCTGGCCCGCGTTCCGGGCGGAGGCCGGCACCACGATGGCGCGCCCTTCCCGCACGGCCTGCAGGGCGGCCCGCATCTCGTCTGGATCGTTGGTGTTCAGCATCGGCCCGCTCCTCGGCACGCAGGGAAAACCATCCGGCCGGGTCCGGCCGCCCTGTGCTCCGAAACGGATGAGCGGGCCGCGGGTTCCCCGCCTCCTTCAGCCGGCGGCGCGCAGGCTGTCGCGCGCCACGCCGCGATGGTCGAAATTCTCCTCCGCCAGCCAGGCGGCGATGGCGTCGCGCCGCGCCGGCCACTCATCCTCCAGGATGGAGAACCAGGCGGTGTCGCGCCGCCGCCCCTTCACCACCATGTGCGCCCGGTGCTCCCCCTCATAGGTGAAGCCGAGGCGCGCGGCGGCGCGGCGCGAGGGGGCGTTCAGCGCGTTGCACTTCCACACGAGGCGCCGGTAGCCGAGATCGTCCATGGCGTGGCGCATCAGCAGGAACATCGCCTCGGTCGCGGCGCGGGAGCGCTGCATGCGGGGCGAGAACCAGATGTTGCCCAGCTCGATGGCGGCGTTGGCGGGCTGGATCTCCATCAGCGTCAGCCAGCCCAGCGCCCGGCCGGAAAGGTGCGGCCGCACCGCCCAGGCGATGGGGTCGTGGGTGGTGGCGAAGCCGCCGAGGAAGCGGCGGAAGCCGGCGGGGTCGGGGAACGGGCCGTAACCCAGATAGGCCCAGCTTTCCCCGGCGCCCTGGGTGGCCTCCCACAGCTCCTCGGCATGGCGCAGGCCGAGCGGTTCCAGCGTGACGGAGGCGCCCCGGTGCGGGACGCGCGCGGGCAGCGGCCGGGGCGCGGGGTCCACCTCCGGCCCGAGCGGCGGGGGGGTCAGGGATGCGGGCTGGGGTGTGGCGTCGGATGGCTTGCTCATGATAGGCGGAGGCTCACCGCAACCGCGGCCGCATGCAAGCCGTGTCCCGGCCCTGCCCCCGGATGTCGCCCCCGGGGCCTCCGTGACTTGCCCGGCGCCCTGGAAAGGCCATTTCTCCGCCGATGAACGCCGAAACCCGACCCGCCTGGAAATCCGCCCACCCGGCCTATTCCACCGAGACGGTGGAGCAGGTGCGCCATTGGACGGACCGCCTGTTCTCCTTCCGCTGCACCCGCAGCCCGACGCTCCGCTTCACCGCCGGGCAGTTCGTGATGCTGGGGCTGGTGGTGGAGGGCAAGCCGCTGGTGCGCGCCTATTCCGTGGCCTCCCCGCCCTGGGACGAGGGGCTGGAGTTCCTGTCCATCAAGGTGCAGGACGGGCCGCTGACCAGCCGGCTGCAGCATGTCCGCCCCGGCGACGAGATCCTGATCGGTCGGAAGTCGGTCGGCACGCTGGTGATGGACGCGCTGCTGCCCGGCCGGACGCTGTGGCTCTACGGCACCGGCACCGGCCTCGCACCCTTCCTGTCGCTGATCCGGGAGCCGGAGGTGTATGACCGGTTCGAGCGGGTGGTGCTGCTGCATGGCGTGCGGCAGGTGGCCGAGCTGGCCTATGCCGACATGATCGAGGCGCTGCCGCAGGACGAGGCGCTGGGCGAGCTGATCCGCGGCAAGCTGCTCTACTACCCCACCGTGACGCGCGAGCCCTTCCGCAACCAGGGCCGCGTCACCGACCTGATCCGCTCCGGCAAGCTGTTCGGCGATCTCGGCCTGCCCGCCTTCAGCCCGGCGGAGGACCGCATCATGCTGTGCGGCAGCCCGGAGATGCTGGCCGAGACCAAGGGCCTGCTGGAAGGCATGGGCTTCGAGGAAGGCGCCAACAGCCGCCCCGGCCACTACGTGATCGAGAAGGCCTTCGTCGAGAAGTGATCTGCGAGAAGTGATCCGCGCCCTCCCGGTGAAACCCGGAGGGGCGGAATGCGGGAGGGGGCGGGCAGGCCCCCTCCCTCCGTCTCAGTCGGCGGCGTGGCTCTGTGCCGAGGCCTCGGCCTGGCCGCTGGTGTAGGTCGGGCCCTGCAGCCGCCCGCCCGGGGCCGGGCGGTTGGGCAGCGGCGGCAGGGCCAGCGCCTCCTTCAGGTCGATGCCCGCGCCTTCCGCGACGCGGCGGCCGTAATCCTCGTCGCAATGCCACCAGTGCCAGACCATGCGGAGCGCGATCGGCTCCGGGCACTCCTTCATGTCGGCCACCATATTGGCGATCAGGTCGTCGCGCTCCCAGTCCTCGAAGGAGCGGTAGCGGTCGCCGGCCTGCCTGTAGTCGTCCTGGGTGCGGGTGGTCTGGTAGCGGCCGAGATGGCCCTCCACCCACTGGTGGTACTCCTTGGCCGGGCGCGGCGCTTCCTGCAGCCCGCCCATCATGCTCGGCTCGTAGTTGACGTGCCTGTTCTGGCCGCCGCGGTCCACGTGATAGGCCATCACGCCATCGCGCTGGTTGGTGTGGGCGCGGGCCTTCTCCTGCGGCGCGTTGACCGGCAGCTGCAGGTAGTTGGCGCCGACGCGGTAGCGCTGCGTGTCGGAATAGGACAGGGTCCGGCCCTGCAGCATCTTGTCGTCCGAGAAGTCGATGCCGTCCACCAGCACACCAGTACCGAAGGCGGATTGCTCGACCTCGGCGAAGAAGTCGTCCGGCGCGCGGTTCAGCACCATGCGGCCCACCGGCAGCAGCGGGAATTTGTCCTCCGGCCAGCGCTTGGTGTCGTCCAGCGGGTCGAAGTCCAGCTCGTCATGCGGGTCGTCCGACATGAGCTGCACGCAGAACTCCCACTCCGGGTAGTCGCCGCGCGCGATGGCGTCGTACAGGTCGCGCGTGGCGTGGCCGGTGTCGCGGGCCTGGATCTCGGCCGCCTGCTGGCTGGTCAGGTTCTTCACGCCCTGCTTCGGCACCCAGCTGAACTTCGCCAGATGCGCGACGCCCTCCGCGTTCACCAGCTTGTAGGTGTTGACGGAGGAGCCCTCCATGTGCCGGTAGTCGGCGGGGATGCCCCAGGGGCTCTTGACCCAGGTCACCATGTGCAGCGCCTCGGGGTGGTGCGCCACGAAGTCGTAGAAGCGCCAGGCTTCCTGCCGGTTGGTCACCGGGTCCGGCTTGAAGGCGTGGATCATGTCCGGGAACTTGATGGCGTCGCGGATGAAGAAGATCCGCAGGTTGTTGCCCACCAGGTCCCAGTTGCCGTCCACCGTCTTGAACTTGACCGCGAAGCCGCGCGGGTCGCGCGCCGTCTCGGGGCTGTCCTTGGAGCCGATCACGGTGGAGAAGCGGACGAAGAGCGGCGTCTTCACCCCCGTCTCGGTCAGCACGCGGGCGCGGGTGTACCGGCTGGCCGGCTCATTGCCGATCCTGCCATAGGCCTCGAAATAGCCATGCGCCCCGGCGCCGCGGGCATGCACCACCCGCTCCGGGATGCGCTCGCGGTCGAAATGGGTGATCTTCTCGATGAACTGGTAGTTCTCGAGGGTGGCGGGGCCCCGCTCGCCCACGCTGCGCAGGCTCTGGTTGTCATAGACAGGGTGCCCCTGCCGCGTGGTCAGCACCTTGCGATCCTCGGTCATGCGCGTGACGTCCTCTCCGGTCGTGTCGGGCCTTCAACACGACAACCACCGGGGGGAAGATCGGTTCTCCCGGATGCCGCCCCGGCAGGGGGCGGCGGCGACGGTCGGGCCCGCTACACTTGGTTGCTGAGCGAGCGGCACGGTCACGCGCCGCCGCGCCAGAATGTGTGGGGCCGCCGGGCGGCCGAGGCAAATGAAAACCGGCAGAATGAAAGGGATGATGCGATGCGTGGATCGTTGATGCGTGGATCGCCGAGGCGGGGGCCGGGCCAGGGCAGGTTGGTGCTCGGCGGGTTGTTCCTGGGCAGGTTGTTCCTGGGCGCGCTATCCGTGGGCGCGTTGTCCGTGGGCGCGTTGTCCCTGGGCATGGCCGGCATGGCCGTGGCCCAGCCCGCGCCGCCCGTGCCGCCGCCGGCGGCCGAGGCCGGCCCCGCCACGCCCGGCAGCCGGCCCGAAGGGCGGCCATGGGGCCGTGGCCCGCAGGGCGGGCCGCAGGAGGGCCGCTGGGGCATGATGCACGGCCCGCACCACCTGTCCTCCGGCTCCAGCTTCTCCTTCCGCCGCGGCGACACCTCCGTGCGCATCCACTGCTCGGACAAGGAGCCGGTGCAAGCCTGCGTGAGCGCGGCGAACGGCCTGTTCGACAAGTTCAACGCCGTGCCGCGCTGAACCGGGGCGGGCCGGGGCGGAAGCCCCGGCCCGGCATCCGCGCCTTCCGGCGGCCCTCAGCCCTGGAAGGCGGGAAAGGAGGAGGGCGAGAGCTGCTCGATGTCGCGCCCCGCCCAGTCGCGGCTCTTCATGCCGGCCCACATGGCCTCGGCGCCCTTCTGCACCTCGCGGCCCAGCGCCACCGGGTCGTAGCCCGGCACCACGCCGTTCCGCATCACCACCCGCCCGTCGATGATGGAGCTTTCCAGGTCCTCGGCCGCGGCGGAGAAGACGATGTTGCGGATCGGGTCGCGCAGCGGCGTCATGAACAGGCTCTCGCCGCCCCAGATCAGCAGGTCGGCCTTGGCGCCGGGGGCGATGCGGCCGAGGTCGTCGCGGCCCAGCGCGCGGGCGCCGTTCAGCGTGGCGGCGTTGAACACGTCCGCCGCGGTGGCGACCTGGGTGCGGCGGTCGACGATCTTGGACACCACCGAGGTCCAGCGCATCGCCTCGATCATGCTCTGCGGGCAGGTGTCGGTGGCGATGGTCATGTTGACGCCCCGCGCCTGGTAGCGGGCGAAGCTTTCCATGGCGATGCCGCGGCGCGCGAACACCCACACCGCATGCGCCACGTTGGCGCCGGTGTCGGCCAGGATGCCGATGTCGTCCGCCTGGTAGTTGGCCCAGCTGCTTTCGCCCGGGATGATGCAGTGGCCGAGGATGCAGCGCTCGGACAGGAAGCCGATCTTCTCCAGCCACTCGATCGGCGTGCAGCCATGGCGGCGCGTCATCTCGTGGAACTCGGGCACGGACTGGCTGACATGCAGCGCCAGCGGCACCTTCATCTCCCGCGCCGCATCGGCCGAGCGCCGCAGCAGCGCCTCCGAGCAGGTGTCGATCTGCATGGGCGTCAGGAAGCCCTTGATGCGGCCGCCCTCCCGCCCCTCGATCCGCTCGATGAAGGAGACGGCGTTCCTGAAGCCGGCCTCGCCGTCATCCGGCAGCCATTCGTAATCCACCGTGCGGCCATTGGCCGTCAGCCAGCGGCCCGAGCGGTAGCCCTGGCCGATATAGGCGCGGATGCCGCAGCGCGCCGCGTGCTCGGCCACCACGTCGCCATGGCCGCCGATCTCCATGATGGTGGTGGTGCCGGTGCGCAGCAGTTCCGGCATGGAATAGGCGATGCAGGCGCGGCGCGCCTCCTCGGTGATCGCGCCGTCGCGCGCGGTGAGGAACTCGAACAGGCCGGACAGGTAGAACTGCCGCGGCCCGCGGTCCTCGACGAAGCTCTTGTCCAGCGGGCTTTCCGAGAGGTGGGCGTGGGTGTTGATGAAGCCCGGCGTCACCACCTTGCCCTTGGCGTCGATGGTCTCGTCCACCGGCCCGTCATAGCCGGCGCCGACATGCAGGATCTTGTCGTCCTCGATCACCACCACCCCGTCCTTCAGGTGGCGGTGCCCGCCATTCTGGTGGGCGATGACGTGCGAGGCGCGAATCAGCGTGCGGGCCAACGGCATTCTCCTGGATGTTCACGCGGCGGGAAACCGGCCCGGCAGCGTTCCAAAGCCCGGGGCGGGGGTCAATCGCCCCCGGGAGGGACCCTGGAAGATCAGGGGGGTAGCCCCGCCGCCGGGCTCCCGCCGTATCGGCCTGCGCCCCATGCCCCGGCGCGCCTCCCCCGCCCCGCCGCGTCAGGGCTCCGCCAGCCAGGCGGCGCCCACCGCGTCCGCGCCCGAGGGCAGGGCCCGGGCGGGATCCTCCATCCAGGACAGGATGTCCTCCGCCACACTGTCGCTCACCCCGTCGCGCAGCAGCAGGTGCCAGCCCTCGCCGTAGCGGGCCAGCCGCGTCTCGGGGCGCATGCCGCGCAGCGCGCCGCGGGTGACGGAAGGCGGCGCCACCCTGTCCTTCGCGCCCTGCAGCACCAGGGTGGGCGGCGCGCAGCAGCCGGCCAGCCGCGCGGTGGCGCCGTCCATCAGGCCGAGCAGGCCCCAGGCGGCGTCGATGCGCGTGTCCTTGATGGTCAGCGGGTCGCGGCTGAAGCGTCGCAGCGCGGCGGTGTTGTCGCTGGCGGTGATGCTGCCCGCGCCGGGCGGAAAGGCCAGCGCCGGCAGGCTGTGCGCCAGCAGCCAGAAGGCGCCCTTGGCCACCGGCCCGATGGCGGCATAGGACCAGAAGGCGGGCGCCATCAGCAGCATCCCGTCCGGCGGCGCGGCGGCGGCGGGACCGGTCACGGCCAGCACCGCGACGGCCGCGCCCATGCTCTCGCCCAGCAGGAACAGCGGCAGGCCGGGGTGGCGCTCGCGCAGCAGGCGCAGCGCCGCCGCCGCATCGGCCGCCAGCGTCTCCTCGCCCGGCCAGAGGGTGCGGTTGGGCGAGGCGCCGAAGCCGCGGTGGTCATAGGCGTAGGTCAGCACGCCGGCCTCGGCGAGCCGCCCGAAGCCGTCCAGCAGGAAGTTGCCGGCATGGTCGTTGAAGCCGTGCAGCGCCAGCAGCACGGCGCGGGGCGGCAGGCCCGCCGGCGGGTCGCGGCGGTGCAGCTTCAGCCGCGCGCCGTCGGCCGCCACGATCGCGTCCTCCGCCAGGGCCGGCGACAGCACGGCAGGGCCCGCCGGCACCACGCGCGGCGCGCAGCCCGCGAGCGCCAGCAGGGCCAGGCCCAGCAGGGCATGGCCCCACAGCGCCCGGCGCAACAAGGCCTGGCCTGGCGAGGCGGGACCCGGAGGCGCGGGGTTGGCGGGGGAGACGGCAATCCTGCGCATGCGGTGCGGCATCGCCCTCCGGCATAGCGGGGGCGGCGCCGCCCTGTCCATTCCATCGCCTTCCCCCGCCCCGTTCGCCGCCCGGCCCAGCGCCCGGCCCTGTCCCCTGGCCCCACTCCACGCTCCGCCTCCCCTGGACCGCCCCCCATGGGCCGCGTCCCTTGGGCCGTCCCTGTCCCGACTGGCGGGCGGGGCCGCCTGCCCCTATGTTCCGGACGATCTTGGCCAGTGACGGGAACCACCCGATGCGCGATGCGAACCTGACGGGCTACACCCCGAAAGCCACCCCCGGCGTGACGCCGGAGGACATCCTGCCCGCCTTCAGCCGGGTCGTCTCCTGCGATGGCGGCGGCGGCGCGCTGGGGCATCCGGCGGTGTCGCTGCGCATCGAGGCCACGCAGGTCACCTGCCCCTATTGCTCGCGCACCTATGTGCTGCAGGACGGCGCGGGTGGCGACGACCACCACTGAGGGGCTGGCGGACGCCGCCGCCGCCCAAGCCCCCGGCACCACCGGGCCCGCGCCGCACCTGATCCTGGTGGACGGCTCGGGCTACATCTTCCGCGCCTTCCACGCCCTGCCGCCGATGACGCGGCCGGACGGGGTGCCGGTGAACGCCGTGTTCGGCTTCACCAACATGCTCGGGCAGTTCCTCACCCGGCATGTCGGCACCCACCTGGCGGTGGTGTTCGACGCCTCGCGCGTCACCTTCCGCAACGCCATCTACGACCAGTACAAGGCGCACCGGCCCGAGGCCCCGCCCGAGCTGGTGCCGCAGTTCTCCCTGATCCGCGAGGCCACCGCCGCCTTCGGCGTCGCCTGCATCGAGCTGGACGGCTACGAGGCGGACGACCTGATCGCCGCCTACGCCAAGGCCTTCGAGGGCACGGGCGGGCAGGTCACCATCGTCTCCTCCGACAAGGACCTGATGCAGCTCGTCCGCCCCGGCGTGCAGCTGCTCGACCCGATCAAGCAGAAGCCGATCCGCGAGCCGGAGGTGTTCGAGAAGTTCGGCGTGACGCCGGACAAGGTGGTGGACGTGCAGGCGCTCGCCGGCGACAGCACGGACAACGTGCCCGGCGTGCCCGGCATCGGCATCAAGACCGCCGCCGCGCTGATCACCGAACATGGCGACCTGGAGGGGCTGCTCGCCGCCGCCCCGCAGATCAGGCAGCCCAAGCGGCGCGAGGCGCTGATCGCCCATGCCGAGCTGGCCCGCATCAGCAAGAAGCTGGTGACGCTGGACAGCGACGCGCCGCTGCCCGCCCCGGTGGACAGCCTGCTGGTCCGTGCGCCCGAGCCTGGCCGCCTCGCCGGCTTCCTGCGCGAGCAGGGCTTCCGCTCGATGCTGCACCGGATGGGGCTGGATGGCGACGCGAACGCCGACTCGGCGCCCGTCAGCCGCCCGCGCCACGCGCCCGCCTCTGCCACGGGCCTGCCCGAGCCGGCGGCCGCCACCGCCGAGGTCACCCCCGCCGCCGACGCCGCGCCCTTCGGCCCCTACGAGACGGTGACGGAGGCGGCCGCGCTCGCGCCCTGGATCGCCGCCGCGCGCGAGGCCGGCGTGCTGGCGCTGGACACCGAGACGGACAGCCTGGACGCGCTGCACGCCAACCTCGTCGGCATCTCCCTGGCCGTGGCGCCGGGCCGCGCCTGCTACATCCCGCTGCGCCACGGCCCCGCCCAGGCGGGCGCCGACCTGCTGGAGGAGGCGCCCAAGCCGCCGCCGCAGATGACGCAGGACGAGGCCATCGCCGCGCTGCGCCCGCTGCTGGAGGACCCGTCCGTCCTCAAGGTGCTGCACAACGCCAAGTACGACCTGGAGGTGCTGTGCCGGGCGGAGAATGGCGGCGTCGCCGTGGCCCCCCTCGATGACACCATGCTGATCTCCTACAGCATGGATGCCGGCCGCCACGGCCATGGCATGGACGAGCTTTCGCTGCGCCATCTCGGCCACCGCCCCATTCCCTATGACGAGGTGACGGGCACTGGCCGCGCGCGCATCCCCTTCGGCCAGGTGGCGCTGGACAAGGCCACCGCCTATGCCGCCGAGGACGCGGACGTGACGCTGCGCCTGTGGCAGGCGCTGAAGCCCCGGCTGCGGACCGAGCGGGCGCTCGCCCTCTACGAGCAGGTGGAGCGCCGCATGGTGGCCGTGCTGCGCGACATGGAGCTGGCCGGCATCAAGGTGGACGGCGCGGAGCTGGCCCGCATCGGCGAGGATTTCTCCCAGCGCATGGTGACACTGGAGAAGGAGATCCACGAGCTGGCCGGCAAGCCCTTCAATGTCGGCTCGCCGAAGCAGCTCGGCGAGATCCTGTTCGACGAGCAGAAGCTGCCGGGCGGCAAGCGCGGCAAGGCCGGCGCCTGGGGCACCGATGCCGCCGTGCTGGAGGACCTCGCCGCACGCGGCCACGAGCTGCCGCGCCGGGTGCTGCACTGGCGCCAGCTTTCCAAGCTGAAATCGACCTATGTGGAAGGGCTGGCGGCGCAGATCGACAAGCGTGACGGCCGGGTCCACACCGACTTCTCCATGGCCCTCACCTCGACGGGGCGGCTTTCCTCCACCGAGCCCAACCTGCAGAACATCCCCATCCGCACCGAGGAGGGCGCGCGCATCCGCCGCGCCTTCGTGGCCGAGCCGGGTCATGTGCTGCTGGCGGCCGACTATTCGCAGATCGAGCTGCGGCTGCTCGCGCACCTGGCCGACGTGCCCTCGCTGCGCGAGGCCTTCGCCAAGGGCGAGGACATCCACAGCCGGACGGCGGCCGACATCTTCCGCCTCGACCCGGACAAGGTGGACCGCGAGGCGCGGCGCCGCGCCAAGACCATCAACTTCGGCATCATCTACGGCATGTCGGCCTTCGGGCTGGCGGCACGCCTCGGCATCGGGCCGGGCGAGGCGCGCGGCATCATCGACGCCTATTTCTCCCAGTATCCCGGCATCCTGGAGGAGATGGAGCGGCTGAAGGCGCAGGCGCGGGAGACGGGCTACGTCACCACCCCCTTCGGCCGCAGGCTGTGGATCGACGGCATCCAGGCCCGCGAGCAGGCGCGCCGCGGCAATGCCGAGCGTGCCGCCATCAACGCCCCCTTCCAGGGGGGCGCCGCCGAGATCATCAAGCGCGCCATGGTGCGGATGCCGGCGGCGCTGAGGGCGGCGGGGCTCTCGGCGCGGATGCTGCTGCAGGTGCATGACGAGCTGCTCTTCGAGGTGCCCGAGGCGGAGGTGGAGGCCACCGCCGCATGCGTCCGCGCGGTGATGGAGGGCGTGGCCGAGCTGCGCGTGCCGCTCAAGGCCGAGATCGGGCATGGCGCCAACTGGGGCGAGGCCCACTGAGGCCGCGCCTCCTTCCCCGCGCCTCTTCCGGCCCCCTTCCTGCCGGGCCGGCCGGGGCGCGGCGGGGGGTCTGCCCCGCAGAGCCCGCGGTTGAGCCGGGCGGCACAACGGTCTAAGCCCCGCGCGACGAGACTGCAGGAAGGTTGGACCGCCATGGCCGACATCGTGACCATCCGCCGCGCCCTGATTTCGGTGCATGACAAGACCGGGCTGCTGGATTTCGCCCGCTTCCTCGCCGGGAAGGGCGTCGAGATCCTTTCCACCGGCGGCACCGCGCGCCTGCTGCGCGAGAATGGCGTGGCCGTGGTCGATGTCTCCGAGCACACCGGCTTCCCCGAGATCCTGGACGGCCGGGTGAAGACGCTGGTGCCGCAGATCCATGGCGGGCTGCTCGGCCGCCGCGCCCTGCCCGAGCATGTGGCGCAGATGGAGAGCCACCGCATCGCGCCGATCGACCTGCTGGTCTCCAACCTCTATCCCTTCGAGGCCACGGTCGCGAAGGGCGCCTCCCATGAGGAGACGGTGGAGGAGATCGACATCGGCGGCCCGGCCCTGACCCGCGCGGCGGCCAAGAACCACGAGGACGTCGCCGTCATCACCGCGCCCGAGCAGATGGCCGGGGTGCGGGCCGAGATCGAGGCCCAGGGCGGCACCAGCCTCGCCACCCGCAAGCGCCTCGCGGCGGCCGCCTTTTCCCGCACCGCCGCCTATGACACCGCCATCTCCACCTGGTTCGCGGAAAGGCTGGAGCAGGACTTCCCGCCGCGCCTCGCCATGGCCGGCGTGCTGCGCCAGACGCTGCGCTACGGCGAGAACCCGCACCAGCAGGCGGCCTTCTACACGGACGGCTCCAACCGCCCCGGCATCGCCACCGCGACGCAGGTGCAGGGCAAGGAACTCTCCTTCAACAACCTGAACGACACCGACGCCGCCTTCGAATGCGTGGCCGAGTTCGAGCGGCCCGCCATCGTCGTGGTCAAGCACGCCAATCCCTGCGGCGTGTCGGAAGGGGAGAGCCTGGCGCAGGCCTGGGACCTGGCGCTGCGCTGCGACCCGGTCTCGGCCTTTGGCGGCATCGTCGCCGCCAACCGCACGCTGGATGCCGCCGCCGCCGAGCGCATCTCCGCCATCTTCACCGAGGTGGTGGTGGCGCCCGACGCGGACGAGGCGGCCCGCGCCATCTTCGCCCGCAAGAAGAACCTGCGCCTGCTGCTGACCGGCGGCCTGCCGGACCCGGCGGCGCCGGGCCGCGTGCTGCGCTCCGTCGCGGGCGGCTTCCTGGCGCAGTCGCGCGACGCGGGGCGCGTCGCCGAGGCGGCGCTCAAGGTGGTGACGAAGCGCGCGCCGACGCCGCAGGAGATGGCGGACCTCATCTTCGCCTTCCGCGTGGCCAAGCACGTGAAGTCCAACGCCATCGTCTATGCCAAGGGCGGCTCCACGGTGGGCATCGGCGCGGGGCAGATGAGCCGGGTCGATTCGGCGCGCATCGCCGCCTGGAAGTCGGCCGAGGCCGCCAAGGCCGCCGGGCTGGAGGCGCCGCTGGCGCATGGCTCCGTGGTCGCGTCCGATGCCTTCTTCCCCTTCGCGGACGGCCTCCAGGCCGCGGCGGCGGCGGGCGCCACGGCGGTGATCCAGCCGGGCGGCTCGATCCGCGACAACGAGGTGATCGCGGCGGCCGACGAGGCGGGGCTCGCCATGGTGTTCACCGGCATGCGCCACTTCCGGCACTGAGGCAAAGCCGCGCCGGGCCCCATGACCTGGCGCGGTTCAGAGGCCTGGCAGAAGCTGCCGCAGCATGCCGGGCAGCGCGGATGGTTGAGCGGCAGGCAAGGCGGGCGCGGACAGGCTCGGCAGCGGCGCATGCCTGGCTTGGCTGCGCGCCTGCTCCCTCTCCTGCTCTCTGCGGCTGGCCCGGTAGCAGGCGGTGCCGATGGTCGGGTCTGCCCTCTCGCATTCCTGCAACGTGGCGGCGAGAGCCACGGTCTGGCGCAGTTGTGCCTGGATGGTTGCGCGTGTCACCAGGAACGGCTCCCGCGTGCCAAAGCGCCGCTCCCCCTCTTCCAGCGCCGCCAGGGCGGCGGAACCCTGTCCCGAGGTCAGCAGCAGCCGGGCCAGCAATTCATAGGTGCTGGTGGTGGCGTTGGGCATGGACCGTGCTCTTTCCGCCTCGCGCAGGGCATGGGTGATCCGCCCCTCCTTCTCGGCGACCTCGGCCGATGCCATGGCCTGCAGCAAGGGGATGCGCCGCAAAGCCGGGCTGTCGGCCTCCCGCGCCGCCGCCGGAAGGTCGTTCTGGAGCAACGCCCTGGCCATTCTCTCATGGGCCAGCAACGCGTGCTGGTAGGCCAGAACATCTGCGTACAGGGGCTTGCCCTCGGCGAAGGGAGAGGGGCGGGTCTCGGCATCAACGGCATTGGGCCAGTGGCGTGCCTCATAATCGCGGGCGCCTTGCTGGCGGAGTTGCAGGGATTCGTAGCGTTCCGTCCAGGGGGCGGCGGCCTGGGCAACCGCTTCCTCGATCTGCGGCGCCAGCAGGCCCGCGGCCTGGCTGCCCAGAGACTGCCACTGCGAGCCCTTGCCGAGCAGGCCGAGGCTTGCGCCGAGGCCGAAGGCCTGGCTGACCGTGCCACGGAGCTCGGCGGCCCGCGCCGCGCGGTGCTGCTCGGAGGCGGCGATGTGCCGGAAGAAATCCAACATGCCCTCCGGCGAGTATCCGGCCCGTACGGCAAGGTCCAGGCCGAAGCGATCCGCCTCGGCCTCCTGCTCCCGGCTGAAGCGGGCATCGCCTAGGTCGCTGTACATGGCTGCGAGGATCCGCGTGCCGCTGGCGGCCGCGACGATGGTGTTGCGGTCATTGTCGCGCGTGTTGTCCTGCAGGCGCATGCCGCCTCCCGGCGCCCCGACGACGCGGCTGTTGGCCAGGACCGTGCCGAGCGCCACGGTTTCCGCCGCGAGAACCAGCGAATCCTGCGCTTGACGGTTGTTCTGCCGGCGCTGTTGCAAATGGCCGAGCAGCACATGGCCCGCTTCATGGCCGAGCAGAAAGGCCAGCTCATCCTCCGTCTTCGCGGAAGCGAGCGCGCCGAGATCGATGAAGATCTGGTTGCTGGCATGCGCGCGGCCGCCATAATTCAGGTCTGCAACCAGGAACAGCTCGATTGGCGGGTCAGCCCGGGTGGCGGTCCAGTTTGCCAGCAGGCGGTTCAGGATCGCCTCCATGGCAGGCTGCAACCTTGCGTCGCGTATGGCCGGCTGGTTGGCCAGCGGCACCGGCCGTCCATCGGCCCCGCGCGAAGCCTGGACGGCGGCAGGTCTCGCCAGGGCCATGCGCGCCGTCGAGAGGACCGCCGGATCCTCGCTGGTCCTGATCTCCGGCACAGCGGGCGCGGCGCAGGCGGCCAGCAGGGCGAGCCCGACCACAGGCAGCGGAACCGTGCGGCACAGCCAGGCAAGAGGTGCCAGCGCCGAGCTCATCGGGTGCAGCGCCTGCCGCCGGCGGAGGAACCGGCCATGCCGGCGGTCTGCTGCTCGCGCGTCGGCAGGGGATTGTCGCAAACAATGGCTTCCGGTGCCATCAGATCGCGGTCAAGCAGCCATGTCTCGCTGTTGTTGATCCTGACCTTCAGCCACCGCTTGTTCCGTCCCAAGCTCTGAAGCGGCGTCTCCCTGCTGGCGCCCAGCTGGCTGGCGGAAAGCGTGTACTGCGTTTCGGGTCGGTCTGGGTCCGTCCTGGCGCGTACCGTACTGCCGATACTGCCGATGAAGTACTCTGGCTGGATAGGGGGGGCCGGCTGGGCCTGGACCGCCGGAGGCAGGATGGCGAAGCTCAGGGCCAGCAGGACCGCCTGTCCCAAAGACCCTGCCGGGCCGATGACAACGAGACTCATGAAGATCTCCCTGATGCGAATGGGACCCCAGCGAAGCGCGGCTTCAGCCTATCGCCCGGCGGGTTCCTGCTGGCCCGACGTCGCGCCGGCCTCGGCATCCAGCCAGCCTTCCAGAAACTGTTCCGCCGCCATGCCAAGAGCGAACAGCATCAAAGCAGCAACATTCTCGTCCCGCAACATTTCGATCCCATACAGCGAAGGTGCTGCGAAAGACAGGAACAGGAAGAACACCCCGGCAATAATCTGCCGGCCCATGATGCTGCTCAGGCATGCCAGGGCCAGCATGCTGAACTTGATCAGCAAATCTCCGATCCCCGAATCCGGCCGGGCAGGTTTTGGATAGTCCGGCCCCGCACGCAGCAGCGTGTCCAACGCCGTGGCGTGCAGCAGGACGCCCGGCACGGTCCCGTGCAGGGGAGAGTGGATCCGGTCCGGATGGCTGGCCAATGCCGTGCCGATCAGCACGACCCTGCCGCGCAGAAGGCGCTCGAGCAGTTCCGGCCTGTTCGTCGGGGTCAGCAGCATATCGGCCGGGATCAGCGGAAAGGGCAGACAGGCCGAACGGTCGGAGGCGTGCTCGATGCTGCTGGCCGCCCAGTCCGGCAAGCCGAATTTTTCGCCTATGCTAACCTCATTTCCCAAGGACATGGCCTCGGTCAAAACGACCCCGAGGCTCTGCCACAGTTTCGAGTCCCAGCGATCCAGCCCCTCTTCCTGCGGATAAAAGGTGCAGGACCAGCGGTCGAGCGCGCGGATATCCCGTGCAACGGCGGGGGCGGCATTCAGCCGCCAGCGCGGAATCAAATAGGCAGGCTCGCCGGCCTTGTGCAGTTCCCCCAAGAACGCACCCTGCCGGAAAGGGGCGCACTCGACGGGCGCAGCCTCGTCCTGGCAGGTCACTTCCAAGATGGACAGCGCGGCGGCGGGTCCCATGAAGGAGCGCGAGATCCAGGCGTGGCTGTGGCTCTGCGTTTTCGAGTCCTGCACCCCTTGGGGAGCCGTACTGTCGGGCAGTCCAGCGGCATCATGCCTGGAAGGCTCAGGAACTGGCGGGGCCTTTGCAACCGGGATGTGGCGCCCGGAGACATGGCGTTCGACCAGCGCGTAGCTACGCCGGTCCTTTTCATGCACATTCTGATTGATGAAAGTCGTTCTGGCTTCGGCCTCCTGCAGGCTGCCCGCCAGGGCTGTGGGACAGAGAGTGAAAGGCGCCTGAGTTTTCAGGCAGTCCATAGGACGTCGAAAATTCTTGTCGGAGAGCTTGCTGAACGCCCACTGGCTCTGATCGGCAAGCAGGAGTCTGGGCAGGCCGGCCTCGGGTTTGTTGCTGTCTTCGATCAACCGGCGCAGCGGCGGGCTGCCATGGTCGATCACTGGCCGTTCTTCGCCCAGCACGACATCAAGGAATACGGTTCGGGGAGCCCTTTGGTTCACGCTGTCGATCAAGGCGGACCAGAAGCCGAAGCTCGGCGGCCAGGTCTCGTCCAGGGCGCGCAGGCTCCTTTCGTTCACCATCACCACAGCCACAGCTTCCGAGGCGACCGGAGGATGCCAGATGGCATTCAGCCGAGCCTCGATACGATGAGAAGCAGCCTGAGTCAGGGCTGAAAAGCCGAAAGGATCCAGATAGGCGCCCATCATGAGAAAAGCGCCGAGGACAAGGGTGCGGCAGACCTTGCGCCACACACCCCCATCGCCTGGCAACAAGATGCGAAATGCGAGTCTCATCAGGCCGCGCAATCCATTCAGATTCTATTGCCTTACAGCAATGAATTCGAACTGGCCACTGCCTCCTGCCAAGCTCCTCTCCCCATCTCGGGGGGGAACAGAAGAAACCTGTAGTATCAGCCTACAGTGCCTTATAATAAAACATTGTCGCATCCACGCCGCCGCCGCTGCGCAGCGCATAGCCCGGGATGGCGCCGGCCTCGCGCCAGCCCAGGCCCCGGTAGAGCGGCTCGCCCGCATCGCCGGTCTTGGTGTCGAGCACCAGCAGGGTCCGGCCCTCCGCCGCGGCAATTCCTTCCAGCGCCAGCATCAGCGCGCGGGCGATGCCCCGCCGCCGCGCCGCAGGGTGGACCATCAGCTTCGAGACCTCGGCGCGGTGCCGGCCATTGGGCAGGCCGGCCAGCGCCAGCGCACCGGTGCCGAGGATCCGCCCTTCCTGGCGCGCCACCAGCACGCGGCGGGAGCCGTCGCACAGGCTGCCCTCCAGCCCGCGCCACCAGCCCTCCGCCTCGCCCGGCGGCATGGGGTGCAGGAAGCCGATGCTGGCGCCATCCGCCACGCAGGCCTCCAGCAGCGCGGCCAGCTCCGGCAGGGCGGCGGCCAGGGCCTTGGCGGTGAGTTCCTCGATCATGCGCGGGCCTTTCAGGGCTGGATGATGGCCAGGAGGTAGCGGGCGGCCGGCCCCTCCGCGGGGCAGGCGAAGGCGCTGGCGCCGTGCAGCCGGTAGCGCAGGCAATCCCCCGGCCCCAGCGCGTGGGCCACGCCCTCGACGGTGAGGCCAAGCCGGCCCTCCAGCAGCCAGAGGTGATGCTCCAGCCCGGGCAGGGGCGAGCGGGCGTAGTCGATGCACGCGCCGGGCGGCAGCCTCCCCTCCAGCAGCTCGCCCCGCAGCCCTGGGCCGGGCGGCGAGACGGAGCGGCGCCGGAAGCCCGTCTCGGGATCGGTCCAGAGGGTCTGCGCAGCGGGGGGCACCAGGGCGGCGGGGGCCTCCTCCACCGTCCGCATCAGCCAGGAAAGCGGCCGGCCATAGGCGGCGCAGAGCCGCCCCAGCATGCCGGCCGTGGCGCTGGCCTCGCCGCGCTCCAGCCGGGACAGGGTGGCGCGGCTGATGCGGGTGCGCTCGGCCAGGGTTTCCAGCGCCCAGCCCTGCTCGGCGCGCAGCCGGGCAAGGCAGGCGGCGAGGCGGGTTTCCAGCGGGTCGGGCGACGAATCCTCTCTCATGAGGGAAATTTTCTCTCTTGAGAGAGAAGCCCGTCAAGCCTCTTCCATTCCGCCGCCTGCCTGTAGGATGGCGGCATCCTTGGAGACCGCGATGTCCGACTGGCTGGTTCCCGTCGCCCTGCTGTCCGTGCTGATCACGCTCGGGCTGCTGGGGGTCATGATGCTGCGCCGCCCCGGGCCGGGCGCCGCCTCCGGGCTGGAGGGCTTCGCCCTGCTGGCGGGAAAGCTGGAGGCGCTGGCCGCCAGCCAGGAGCGCCTCGCCGCCCTCACCGCCGACCGCCTGGCGCAGCAGGACCGCCAGCTGGCCGAGCGCCTGCACGAGACCACCCGCCGGCTGGACGCCTCCCTGCTGGCGCAGAACGACCGGATGGCGGCCGCCACCGCCGGGCTGCGGCAGGCCATGGCGGCGCAGAACGAGAGGCTGGACGCGGCGCTGGCCCAGCAGAACGAGCGCTTCCTGCGCAACTTGGCCGACTCCGCCCGGCAGGCGCAGGAAACGGCGGGGCAGATCCAGGAGCGCCTGGCGGTGATCGACGCCGCGCGGCAGAACATGGAGGCGCTGGGCACGCAGGTGAACCTGCTTTCCGGCATCCTCGGCAACAAGCAGTCGCGTGGCGCCTTCGGCGAGATGCAGCTGCGCCAGCTCGTCGAGGACCGGCTGCCGGCGGATGCCTTCTCCTGGCAGCACACCCTCTCCAACGGCACGCGCTGCGACTGCCTGATCCGCCTGCCCTACCCGCCCGGCCCCGTGGCGGTGGACAGCAAGTTCCCGCTCGAGGCTTGGCAGGCGCTGCGCGACGCGGAGGACGCGCCGGCCCGCGCCGTCGCCGCCCGCCAGTTCAGCGCCGACATGCGCCGGCATGTCGAGGACATCGCCCGCAAATACCTCATCCCCGGCGAGACGGCGGAGGCGGCGATCCTGTTCGTGCCCTCCGAGGCGGTGTTCGCCGAGCTGCACACCGGCTTCGGCGCGCTGGTGGACGAGGCGCAGCGGCGGCGCGTCTATGTCGCCTCCCCCACCACCCTCTGGGCCATGCTCTCGGCGATGCGGGCGCTGATGCAGGACATCCGCATGCGCGCCCAGGCGGGGCGAATCCGCGAGGAGGTGGGCCGGCTCGCCGCCGACGTGGCGCGGCTGAACGAGCGGGTCACGCGGCTGAAGGGCCACTTCAACCAGGCGCAGGACGACATCCGGCAGATCGACATCAGCACGGAGAAGATCGCCCGCGCCGGGGCGCGCATCGCCGCGGTGGAGGTGGATGACGAGCCGGAGGCGCTGCCCGCCTCGCCGGCCTCCCTTCCCCCCGAAGGGGTGGCGCCGCCGGCCTGAGCCGGGCGGCCGCCCCTATTCGGCGGGCAGCCCGGCGAGCGAGCCGGCGCTGCGGGCCGGCCGCCGCACCGAGAGGATGGAGACCAGCACCAGGGCGCCGATCATGCCGACATGCTCGCCCGCCGTGTGGAAGGCGGTCAGGGCGCGCTCGCCCTCCAGCCGCCAGAAATGGTGAACGATGGGGATGGTCAGCGCGGTGAACACGCCAAGCGCGCCGGAGCCGAGCCAGGTCCAGCGGTTGAGGATGACCAGCGCCGAGCCGCCGAGCTGGGTGACGATGACCAGGATGTTGAACAGCACCGGCGGGTTCAGGCCGAAATGCGCCATCTCCGCGACGCCGCCCTGGAAGTCCAGCAGCTTGTCGAGGCCGCTGCCCCAGAAGGGGAAGCACAGGACGATGCGGGCGAGCCGCTCGACCGCCGCGCTGCCCAGGATGGTCTCGATGAGTCTCGGCATGACCGCCTTCCCTGTCCGGAAGCCGCCCATACCGCATTTCGATGCGAAATGAAAACGAGCGCCCGGCGGGCCGGACGCTCGATCACAGGCTCGTGCGCGGCCTTCAGCGGCCGGACATGATGCGCTCGACCAGCTGCCGCACGGTCGGGATGAAGCCGTTCGAGTAGAAGGGGTCCTGCCCGAAGCGGTAGGCGTTGTGGCCGGCGAACATCAGGTTGTGCTCGATCTCGCCGTCATGGGCGATGTCCTGCAGGGTCTTCTGGATGCAGAAGCTGCGCGGATCGGCCTTCTTGCCGTTGCTGTAGTCCGGCCCGTGCTGGGTCCAGTTGGAGAAGCGGCAATGGGACAGGCAGCCCATGCAGTCCGTCTGGTCCTTCAGGATCTCGCGGGAATTCTCGGGCGTCACGAAGACCAGCGTGTTGTCCGGCGTCCGCAGCGGCTCGGTGAAGCCCTGCGCCTCCCAGTGGCGCACCCGCTCAAGGTCGCCCGGCGCCAGCCAGACGAGCCGCTTGCGGGGACCGACGCCGTATTCGGCCGTGTGCTCGCCCACCGGCTCGGGGCTGATCGCCACCTGCCGCTCGTTGCGCGCCTCGAGGTCGCGCAGGAACTCGTTGCGCACGGCCGAGGAATAGAAGCCCGTGGGCGAGAAGGGCTGCAGCAGCACGTCGCCGAGCTTCAGCGTCAGCAGGCGCTGCTTCCAGGCGTCGCTGATCGGGCTTTCCCGGGTCAGCAGCGGGCGGGTGCCGAACTGGAAGGCGATGGGGCCGAGCTCGGGGTTGTCGATCCAGTCCTCCCACTCCTCCAGCCACCAGACGCCGCCGGCCATGATGATCGGCACGTCGCCCAGGCCGAAGGCGCGCATCTGCTCGCGCAGCTTCAACACGCGGGCATAGGGGGCCTCGGGCCTGTTCGGGTCCTCGGAATTGGACAGGCCGTTATGGCCGCCCGCCAGCCACGGGTCCTCATAGACCACGCCGCCCAGCAGCTCGGCCGCCTTGGAGTAGGAGCGCTTCCACAGCGCCGCGAAGGCGCGGCCCGAGGACACGATCGGATAGTAGAAGACGTTGAACTCGCGGGCGATCTCGGCCAGGCGGTAGGGCATGCCGGCGCCGCAGGTGACGCCGTTGATCAGCCCCTTGGCGCCTTCCAGCACGCCGCGCAGCACGCGCTCGGCGCCGCCCATCTCCCACAGCACGTTGATGTGGATGCGGCCTTTGCCATTGGCCCGCTCATAGGCCTCGCGCGCCTGGGCGATGCCGCCCGAGATGCCATAGGCCACCAGCTCCTCGTGACGGTCGCGCCGGGTGCGGCCGTGATAGACCTGCCGGATGACGTTGCCATCCGCGTCATAGCTGTCGGCATTGACGCCGGAGAAGGTGCCGACGCCGCCGGCGCCCGCCCATTCCCCGCAGGAAGCCCCCGTGGACACGGCGACGCCCTTGCCGCCTTCCACCAGCGGAAGCACCTCCACACCGCCCATCCGGATCGCGTTGATTGCCTTCACCGCAGTCTTACCGTTCCCGAAACTGATTTCACGATAGCGTCATTTAAGGTGGGCCGCACCCATTCCGAGCCCCACGCCTGAAATTTTTTGAAACCTGGCGTGAGCGCGGCGGGAGGTCAGGCCCCGCCGCGTCCCGGCTCAGTCGTAGTCGCGGCGCGGGCGGCGCTCGCGGCGTTCACGGCGCTCGCCGCCCTCGGCCTCGCCCTCGCCCCCCTCGCGCGGCGGGCGGCGGGCACCGACCTGCTCGCTGATGTCGGCACCCGTGGACTGATCGACAACCCGCATGGACAGCTTCACCTTGCCGCGGTCGTCGAAGCCCAGCACCTTCACCTTCACCTTGTCGCCCTGCTTGACGATGTCGGTGGTCTTGTTGACGCGCTCATTGGCCAGCTCGGAAATGTGGACCAGCCCGTCCTTGGCGCCGAGGAAGTTGACGAAGGCACCGAACTCGGCGGTCTTCACCACGGTGCCGTTGTAGATCTGGCCCACCTCCGGCTCGGCGGTGATGCCGCGGATGCGGTCGATCGCGGCCTGGGTCGCCTCGGGGCTGGTGGACGCGATCTTGATCGTGCCGTCATCCTCGATGTCGATCTTGGTGCCGGTGGTCTCGACGATGTCGCGGATCACCTTGCCGCCCGTGCCGATCACCTCGCGGATCTTGTCCTTCGGCACGTTGATGACCGTGATCTTGGGCGCGTTGCCGGCGACGTCCGTGCGCGCGCCCGACAGGCCCTTGGCCATCTCGCCCAGGATGTGCAGGCGCCCGCCCTTGGCCTGCTCCAGCGCGATCTTCATGATCTCGGGCGTGATGGAGGTGATCTTGATGTCCATCTGGAGGGAGGTGATGCCCTCCTCCGTGCCGGCCACCTTGAAGTCCATATCGCCGAGGTGGTCCTCGTCGCCCAGGATGTCGGAAAGCACCGCGAAGCCGCGGTCCTCCTTGATCAGGCCCATGGCAATGCCGGCGCAGGGGCGGGTCAGCGGCACGCCCGCATCCATCAGCGACAGTGAGGTGCCGCAGACGGTGGCCATCGAGGAGGAGCCGTTCGACTCGGTGATCTCGGAGACCACGCGCATCGTGTAGGGGAAGGTGGACTTCTCCGGCAGCAGGCGCTTGATGGCGCGCCAGGCCAGCTTGCCATGGCCGATCTCGCGGCGGCCCGGGCTGCCCATCCGGCCCGTCTCGTTCACCGAGTAGGGCGGGAAGTTGTAGTGCAGCATGAAGTTCTCGCGGTACTCGCCCGCGAGCTGGTCGATGATCTGCTCGTCCTGGCCGGTGCCGAGCGTCGCCACGCAGAAGGCCTGGGTCTCGCCGCGGGTGAAGAGCGCCGAGCCATGGGCGCGCGGCAGCACGCCGACCTCGGCCACGATCGGGCGCACGGTCCTGGTGTCGCGGCCGTCGATGCGGATGCCGGTGTCGAGGATGGCGTTGCGGACGACATCCGCCTCCAGCTCCTTGAGCAGGCCCTTGGCGGCCTCGGCCTCCGTCTCGGAAAGCTGCGCCAGGATCGCCTTCTTGGCCTCGCCCACCTTCTTCTGGCGGAGGAGCTTCTGGGTCTCCTTGTAGGCCTCGCCGATGGCGGCGCTGCCCAGCTCGGCCAGCTTCTTCTTCAGCGCGGCGGTCTCGGCCGATTCCTCCGGCAGGTCCCAGGGCTCCTTGGCGGCGCGCTCGGCCAGCTCGATGATGCCCTCGATCACCGGCTGGAAGCCCTTGTGGCCGAAGGTCACGGCGCCCAGCATGTCGTCCTCGGACAGCTCGCTGGCCTCGGACTCGACCATCAGCACGCCCTCGGCGGTGCCGGCGAGCACGAGGTCGAGCTTGGAGGTCTTCATCTGCTCGAGCGTCGGGTTCAGCACATAGGCGCCCTCGATCAGGCCCACGCGCGCCGCGCCCACCGGGCCGAAGAAGGGAATGCCCGACAGCGTCAGCGCGGCGGAGCAGCCCACCATCGCCACGATGTCCGGGCTGTTCTCCATGTCATGCGACAGCACCGTCGCGATGACCTGCACCTCGTTGCGGAAGCCCTCGGGGAAGAGCGGGCGGATGGGGCGGTCGATCAGGCGGGAGATCAGCGTCTCCGCCTCGGAGGGGCGCCCCTCGCGCTTGAAGAAGCCGCCCGGGATCTTGCCGGCGGCGAAGGCCTTCTCCTGGTAGTTCACGGTGAGCGGGAAGAAGTCCTGCCCCGGCTTCACGCTGCGGGCACCGACCACGGTGCAGAGCACGATGGTGTCGCCGAGGCGGGCCATCACCGCGCCGTCCGCCTGGCGGGCGACCTTGCCCGTCTCCAGGGTGAGCGTCTTGCCGCCCCAGGCGATGTCCTTGCGGAAGTAGTTGTCGAACATGAATCGTCCTTAGCATCGCGGCCCGCGGCGCTCATGCCTGCGGGCCCTGCCTTTCCCCGCCAGGGCCGGCGGCCAGGGCGGGGTGCCGAAAGAGCGATGCGGGAATTGCAGTGCCAGGCCGGGTCTTGGCCTTCCCCCTGGAAGGCTCTCGGCGTCTCGGGCGGCATGGGGTGGCCGCGCGGCGGAACCGCGGGACGCACCATGTGGCCGGAAACGCCGCCACGCCCCTGGATAGTGGATGGGGTCGCGCCCGGCACAGCCTCTGTTCACTCCCGCACGCTCGCGGGTCCGGGCCGCCCGGTCGGGGCGGCCCGCGCGGGGTTATGAACGCTCGGCGGGCGGGATGCTACGGAAAAATCCATCCCGCACCGCCCCTGGAGGCCTCCTCGGCCCGGAACTCCCTCCCCGGCCGGGCGAGAGGAGCCGGCGGCGGCGCCAGGAAAAAGGGCGAAGCCTCGCGGCCCCGCCCCCTCCCTTTGGTGTCCGGCATCGCCCCGCCTGGTGACGCCCAAGGCCCGGGGATGTCCCAGGCCCCGGCGCCGCCAGGGCGGCTCAGGCCGCGGCGCGCAGCGCCGCCGCCTTCACCTCGTCGCTCACCGAGCCGGCGAAGGTCTCGAAGTTCTTCTCGAACAGCGAGACGAGGTGCTTGGCCGTCTTGTCGTAGGCCGCCTTGTCGGCCCAGGCCTCGCGCGGGTTCAGCACCTCGGTCGGCACGCCCGGCACGTCCTGCGGCACGGCGAGGCCGAAGAACGGGTCGGTGGCGAAGGTGGCGTCGTTCAGGCTGCCATCCAGCGCCGCGCGCAGCAGGGCGCGGGTGTGCCTGATGCTCATGCGGTGGCCCGTGCCATAGCTGCCGCCCGTCCAGCCGGTGTTCACCAGCCAGACCTGCGCGCCGTGCTTCGAGATCAGCTCGGCCAGCATCTTGCCGTAGACCTCGGGGTGGCGCGGCAGGAAGGGGGCGCCGAAGCAGGTGCTGAAGGTCGCCTGCGGCTCCTTGCCCAGGCCCTTCTCGGTGCCCGCCACCTTGGCGGTGTAGCCGGACATGAAGTGGTACATCGCCTGGGCGGGCGTCAGCCGGGCGATCGGCGGCAGCACGCCGAAGGCGTCGGCCGTCAGCATCACCACGTTCCTGGGCAGCCCGGCCACGCCGCCCGGCGCGGTGTTCGGGATGAACTCGATCGGGTAGCAGGAGCGGGTGTTCTCGGTCAGCGAGCCGTCATCGAGGTCGAGATTGCCGCGCTCATCCGCGATCACGTTCTCCAGCACCGTGCCGAAGCGGTGCGAGGCGTTCCAGATCTGCGGCTCGGCCTCCTGGCTGAGCTTGATGACCTTGGCGTAGCAGCCGCCCTCGAAGTTGAAGACGCCCTTGTCCGACCAGCCATGCTCGTCATCGCCGATCAGCGCGCGCTCGGGGTCGGAGGAGAGGGTGGTCTTGCCGGTGCCGGAGAGCCCGAAGAACAGCGCGGTGTCGCCATCCTTGCCGACATTGGCCGAGCAGTGCATCGGCAGCACGCCCTTGGCCGGCAGCAGCCAGTTCATCACCGTGAAGATCGACTTCTTGATCTCGCCCGCATAGCTCGTGCCGGCGATGGCGATGACCTTCTTGGCGAAGGAGAGCGCGATCAGCGTGGACGAGCCGGGGCGGCTGCCATCGGTCTCGGGTTCCGCCTGCAGCTCCGGCGCGTGCAGGATGGTGAAGTCGGGCTCGAAGCCCGCCAGCTCCTCCACGGGGGGGCGGATGAACATGTTGCGCGCGAACAGCGCGTGCCAGGCATTGGTCGTCACCAGCCGCACCTTGATGCGGTGCGCGGGGTCCGCGCCGGCATAAAGGTCCTGCGTGAACAGCTCGGGCTGATAGCCCAGCCAGGTGCGGACGCGGGCGCTGAAGGCGTCGAACTTGGCGGGCTCGAGCTTCTGGTTGACCTTGCCCCACCAGATCTCCTGCGTGACCTCCGGGTCGTCGGCCACGAACTTGTCCTGCACCGAGCGGCCGGTGTGCTGGCCGGTCACCGCGATGAAGGCACCCTCCGCCGAGAGCCGCCCCTCGCCGCGGCGCAGCGCATGCGCATACAGGCCGGCGGCGGTCAGGTTGGCATGGACCTCAGACGCGGTGGTCACGCCGGTGCCGGCGAGAGCCTCCAGGGCAGGCTTCGACGCTGTCATCTGGCAGCATTCTCCAAGATCAAGGCGCTTATCCTCCAACGGGCGATCCGTGGGGCAGTAGCCATTGAAGGTCCCCCGCTCGCGCGGCATCCCGCACAACCGCGTGCCACATGCATAGCGAACCGGGTGGTAGGAAGAACCTATGGGATTGCCTAGCAATTGGTCAATGTAAGCGTCGTTGTCATATTATATGACAAGACGACCGGTTTTCTCAGCCTTGGTCACCCTGTGCCGCCCGTCCGGCACGGGCCGCCGCCACCAGCGCCGCGCGCATCCCGGCGAGATCGGAGACCGGTTCCGGAAAGTCGTGGCGGCATGTCGCATGGCCCAGAGCGAGGTCGCAGCCATCCACGTCGGCCGCCACCATGCGCCAGGGGCCGGGCCCCTGGCCACACAAATGAACCGCCATGATTTCAACGGCTTCCGCGTGGTCCTCGTTCATGTGCGCGCAGATCTCCGCTTCCGCCGCGGCGATCGCCGCCACCGCCCGCGGCTCGGGCCGCAGCGCCTCGCCGCGCAGCCGGGTGGCCGCGGCGAAGCCTCCCACCAGCAGCGCCGCCTGGGGCCGGATGCGCCACAGCGCGAAGTCGGCGAAGCCGGCATAGAGCGCCGCATAGGGGTGCAGGGCCAGCCAGCGGGCCTTCAGCGCCGCCGTCTCATTGCCCGAGACCCGTTCCGCCAAACCCGTCACAGTTGTGCGAGGGGCGGTCTGGGGGTTTGCGTCGGCCAGCGGACCCTGCACCATTAGCGCGCAACGCGGCTCGTCGCGCAACTGCCGCGTGTGCTCCGACAGGTCCGAGAGCCACAGCAGAACGGAAAGGTCCGGCGCCATGGCCGGAGTCACCAGGCCGGCGAAGGGCTGCCCCTCCCGCTGCGTCGCCAGCACCCCGCTCCGGGCCCCGCGCAGCAGCGCCCGCGCCTGCCGGATGGCGGCGCGCGCGGCTTCGGGCTTGTCGTTCATCCCCCTCGCCTCCTAATGCCCATGCGGCGGCCCGGCCCGCGCCACAATCCTGGCGCATCCCGGCCGCATCCGCTGGGATAATGCCTCATCAAGGGAGGCAGCAGGAGCCACACCGCATGCCCGCCACGATCGCCCTGGTCGATGACGACCGCAACATCCTGACCTCCGTCTCCATGACGCTGGAGCAGGAAGGCTTCCAGGTGCGCACCTACACCGATGGCGAGAGCGCCCTGCAGGGGCTGCTGTCCCGCCCCGCGGACCTGGCGGTGCTGGACATCAAGATGCCCCGCATGGACGGGATGGAGTTGCTGCAGCGGCTGCGCCAGCGCTCCTCCATGCCGGTCATCTTCCTGACCTCCAAGGACGAGGAGCTGGACCAGCTGATGGGGCTGCGCCTCGGCGCCGACGACTACATCACCAAGCCCTTCAGCCAGCGCCTGCTGCTGGAGCGCATCCGCGCCCTGCTGCGGCGCAACGAGGCCAGCCGCGCCGAGGGCTCCGGCGCGCCGCCCTCCGGCGTCATCACCCGCGGCGACCTGACGCTGGACGAGACCAAGCACACCTGCCTCTGGAAGGGCCAGCCGGTGCAGCTCACCGTCACCGAGTTCCTGCTGGTCAAGGCGCTGGCGCAGCGCCCGGGGATGGTGAAGAACCGCGACCAGCTGATCGACGCCGCCTATGGCGAGGCGATCTATGTGGACGACCGCACCATCGACAGCCACGTCAAGCGGGTGCGCAAGAAGTTCCGGTCCGTGGACGACGACTTCTCCATGATCGAGACGCTCTACGGCATCGGCTACCGCTACAAGGAAGCCTGACCCCTTGCCCGACGCCAGCGGCACCCCCGGGGCCACCGCCGCCCCGCCGCCCCGCCTCCAGGCCCCGCGCGCCGCGCGGCGCCGGGTCTCGCCGCTGCTGCGCCGCATCCTGCTGCTGAACGTGATGGCGCCGGCGCTGCTGGTCGCCGCCCTGCTCTACCTGGACCAGTACCAGACCGGCCTGCTTTCCGCCGAGGTGGAGGCGCTGCGCACCCAGGCGCGCATCTATGCCGGCGGCATCGCCGAGGCGGCGGTGCGCATCCAGGACGACCGCGCCGTGCTGGTGCCCGACACCGCCCGGCCCCTGCTGCGCCGGCTGGTGGAGCCCAGCCCCAACACCCAGGCCAAGCTGTTCGACACCACCGGCCTGCTGGTGGCCGACAGCCGCGTGCGCGAGGGCCAGGGCGGCGCCATCGTCACCGAGCCGCTGCCGCCGCCCGAGCAGCGCAGCGCCTTCGCCGGCACGGTCGCCGGGCTGTATGACCGCATCCTCACCCTGTTGCCGCGCTCGGTCTATGGCCCGCGCAGCACGGATGACGCGGTGTTCGTCGATGTCGGGCCGAACGCCGCCTCCTTCGACTGGCAGCCCGCTCTCGGCCCCGACCGGCGGGAGGAGCTGCGCCTGGCGCTGGAAGGGGGCGTGCGCCCCTATATCCGCCGCACGCCGGAAGGGCGGCTGCTGGTCTCGGTGGCGGAGCCCGCGCGGCGCGGCAGCCAGAGCGTGGGCATCGTGCTGCTGACGCGGGAAGCGCGGCAGGTGGACCAGCGCCTGCTCGAGATCCGCTCCTCGGTGCTCGGGCTGTTCCTGCTGGCGCTGGTGCTGACCGTGGCGGCCTCCTTCTTCCTCGCCCGCACCATCGCCTCGCCGATCCTGGCGCTGGCCGGCGCCGCCGCCGCCATGCGCCAGGGCAAGGGCCGCGCCGGCTCCGTGCCCCCCGCCCTGCTGCGGCGCGACGACGAGATCGGCATCCTGGCGCGCGACCTGCAATCCTCCGCCACCGCCCTCTGGGCGCGCATCGACCAGAACGAACGCTTCGCCGCCGATGTGGCGCATGAGCTGCGCAACCCGCTGACCAGCGTGCGCTCCGCCATCGAGACGCTGCGGCGCATCGAGAACCCGGAGCACCAGAAGCGCCTGCTCGGCATCATCGCCGACGACGCGGTGCGGATGGACCGCCTGATCGCCGACATCGCCGATTCCTCGCGGGTGGACGCGGAGCTGTCCCGCACCGCCTCCGAGCCGGTGGACATCGCCCCCATCCTCTCGGCCCTGGCCGAGCTGCACAACACCACCCGCGCCGAGGACGGGCCGGTGGTGGAGCTGGACCTGGCGAAGCCGCCGCTGGTGGTGCGCGGGGTGGAGGGGCGGCTGGTGCAGGTGATCCGCAACCTGCTGGGCAACGCGCTCTCCTTCTCGCCGCCGAACGGCCGCGTGACCATGCGGGCGCGGCCCACCGGCGCGATGATGGAGTTCACCGTGGAGGATGAGGGCCCCGGCATCCCCGAGGCCAAGCTCGAGGGCATCTTCGCCCGCTTCTACAGCGAGCGGCCGGAGGGCGAGCGGTTCGGCCAGCATTCCGGGCTCGGCCTGTCGATCAGCCGGCAGATCGTGGAGGGGCTGGGCGGGCGCATCAGCGCCGAGAACAAGCGCGACGAGGGCGGCCGGGTGACCGGCGCGCGCTTCGTGGTGCGGCTGCCGCTCGGCTGAGGGGGGCGGAGGGGGAGTCGCCCCTCCCCGCATCCTTCAGCCGGCGACGGAGCCGGGATCGGTGTTGGCGCCGCAGACCACCACGCCCACCCGCGCGCCCGGCGGCGGCACGAAGGCGCCGCAGAGCAGCGCGGCCAGCGCCGTGGCGCCCCCCGGCTCGGCCACCAGGCGGCAGGCATCCCACAGCGTCCTTTGCGCGGCGGTGATGGCGGCGTCCGGCACCAGCAGCGCGCTGCCGATGTTGCGGCGCGCCACCTCGAACATCAGCTCCCCCACCTGCCGCGCGCCCAGGCTGTCGGCCGCCACGCCGCCCACCGGCGCGGGCACCGGCAGCCCCTCGCGCAGCGCGGTGAACAGGGTGGGGCAGCCCTCCGGCTCCACGCTCACCACCTCGGCGCGCTCGCCATACCAGGCGGCCATGCCGCCGATCAGCCCGCCGCCGCCGGTCGCCACCAGGATGTGCGTCAGCTCCGGCGCGTCCTCCTCCAGCTCCATCGCCAGCGTGCCCTGGCCGGCCAGCACCTCGGGCTGGTCATAGGCGTGCACGACCAGCGCGCCCGTCTCGGCGGCGCGGGCCTCGCTCGCGTCGCGCGCCTCGTTGTAGGTGGCGCCGCCCTGCACCAGCGTGGCGCCATAGCCGCGGATGCGGGCCAGCTTGGCCGGGCCGGTGATCTCGGGGACGAAGATCTCCGCCTTCACCCCCAGTGCGCGCGCGGCATAGGCCACCGCCGCTCCGTGGTTGCCGCCCGAGGCGGCGATCACCCCCGCCGCCGGCAGCGGGTGGGACAGCATGCGGTTGAAGGCGCCGCGCGGCTTGAAGGAGCCGGCGGCCTGCAGCAGCTCCAGCTTCAGCGTCACGCCGCAGGGCGCGCCGAGATCGGCGGCGGCGAGGCGCAGCAGGGGCGTGCGGCGGATATGCGGGCTGATGCGCGCCGCGGCGGCCTGGATGGCGGCGGCATCGGGCGGCGTGGCCCGTCCGGGCGGAGTGGAGTCGCTCATGGCCGCGCACGGTGGCACCGGCACGGGGGATCGGCAATGCCGAGGCCCCTGACCCGAAAGCCGGGCCGCTTCTGCAACCGGAGGTGCTAAGCGGGCCCATCTTTTACAGCCGCCCCGATCCTGCCATATTTCAGCAGATTTCAGGGAGGCACCGGCGGATGATGCTGCACGGGAGCTGCGTGGCGTTCCAGGGGGCGGGCGTCCTGTTCCTTGGCCCCTCGGGATCCGGCAAGTCCGACCTCGTGCTGCGCCTGATGCAGCGGGGCTGGCAGCTCGTGGCCGACGACCAGGTGGTGCTGGAGGAAACGGCGGAGGGCGCCCGCGCCAGCGCGCCGGCGCCGCTCGCGGGGCTGCTGGAGGTGCGCGGGGTGGGCCTGTTCCAGGGCCTGCCGCACGGGCCGGCGCCGCTGCGGCTGGTGGTGGACCTCGCCCCGCGTGCCGCCATTCCCCGCCTGCCGGAGCCGCGCGGCTTCGCGGCGCCGGGCGGCGCGCTGCCCGCGCTCTCGCTGCACGCCTTCGACGCCTCCACCCCCGCCAAGCTGGAGCTGGCCCTGGCCGCCGCCCAGGCGCGGCTGCGGCAGCGCGCCGGGGCCTTCGCCGCATGAGCGCGGCGCGGCCCGTGGTGGTGGTGACCGGGCTGTCCGGCGCCGGCAAGAGCTCCATCCTCCGGGTGCTGGAGGATCTGGGCTTCGAGAGCATCGACAACCCGCCCCTTTCGGTGCTCGAGGAGGTGGTGCGGGAAGGCGGCAGCGTGCCCGTCGCCGCCGGGGTCGACGCCCGCACCCGCGGCTTCGACTCGGAGGGGCTGCTCGGCCTGCTGCAGCGCCTGCGGGAAACCCCCGGCATCGCGCCGCAGCTCCTTTACGTGACGGCCGAGGAGCCGGTGCTGCTGCGCCGCTTCTCCGAGACGCGCCGGCGCCACCCGCTGGCGCCGGGCGGCTCGCTCGGCAGCCGGGTGGCGGATGGCATCGCGCGGGAGGAGGCGCTGCTGGGCGGCCTGCGCGACGCGGCGGACCTCGTGATCGACACCACCGAGCTGCCGCTGCCCGAGCTGCGCCGCATGGTGGAGCGCCGCTTCCGGGTGGTGGAGGGGAACGGCATGGCCGTCTCGGTCATGTCCTTCGCCTATCCGCGCGGCCTGCCGCGCGAGGCGGAGCTGGTGCTGGACGTGCGCTTCCTGCGCAACCCGCACTACGACCCGCTGCTGCGCCCGCACACCGGCCATAACGCGGCGGTGGCCGCCTATATCAAGGCCGATCCGGAGTTCGGCCCATTCTGGCAACGCATGACGGCGCTGCTGGACCCGCTGTTGCCCCGCTACGCGGCAGAGGGCAAGAAATACCTCACCGTCGCGCTCGGCTGCACGGGCGGCAAGCACCGTTCCGTGCTGCTGGCCGAGCTGCTCGCGGCGCACCTGGCCGCCCAGGGCTGGCGGGTCGATCTCAGCCACCGCGAACTGGACGCCGCCGGCCGTCAGGCCGCGGCCGCCGGCGACCGGCCGACAGGCCCGGAAGCGGCGGGGCAGGACACGGCAACCGGCGCCACGGCGCCATCCACTCATCCGGGTCGGGAGGCCCCTCCTTGCACAGCATGACGGCGTATCCCTGATGATCGGGCTGGTACTGGTCAGCCATGGCCGCCTGGCCGAGGAGTTCCAACGGGCGATGGAGCACGTCGTGGGGCCGCAATCCCAGATCGCGACGGTGTGCATCGGCCCCGAGGACGACATGGACGCGTGCAAGCGCGACATCCTCGGTTGCGTCGACCGGGTTGACCAGGGCGACGGCGTGGTGATCCTGACCGACATGTTCGGCGGCACGCCCTCCAACCTCGCCACCGCCGTGGCGCAGGCCGAGGCGGGCGCGCGGCCGGTCGAGGTGATCGCCGGCGTCAACCTGCCGCTGCTGATCAAGCTCGCCCGCGTGCGCGGGGCCGAGCCGCTCGGCCCCGCGGTGGAGCATGCGATTCGCGCCGGGCGTCACTATATCGCCTGCGCGACCCCTGCGCGCTGCGTCCCTCCGGGCGAGATGGCGCAGCAGGCCCAGGACTGACCCGCCCGCGGCCCGGAGCCCGAGCCGCATCCTTTCCGGGCCGCATCCCCGGCTGGGCCGCAACCCTCTGGACCGCGACGAGGATCCCGACGTGACCTTCCCCCCCCGCCCCGCCCCCCTCCATGCGCCGTCCGACATGTTCCGCGCAGCGCCTGCGGCGGCCGCGGCGCCCTCCGGCAACCCGCTCGCGCTGCGGCGCGTGCTGCGGATCACCAACAGCCGCGGCCTGCACGCGCGGGCGGCGGCCAAGATGGTCTCCCTCGCCGAGCGATTTTCCGCCTGCGTGACCGTCTCGCGCGATGGCCAGGCGGTGCCCGCATGCTCCATCATGGGGCTGATGATGCTGGGTGCCGGCAAGGGCAGCGAGGTTGTGGTGGAAGCCGAAGGGTGGGATGCCAGGGAAGCTCTCGACGCAGTGGCCGGCCTGATCGAGGCCGGTTTCCATGAAGACTGAGAAGACCGACAGGACCGAGAAGCCCGAGGCGCCGCGCCGCGCCCCGCGCCGCCAGCGCGAGCTGGTGGTCCGGGGCATCCCGATCAGCCCCGGCGTCGCCATCGGCGCCGTCTACGACACCAGCGAGGAACCCACCGTGGCGCCGCGCCGCGCCATCACGGCCGCGCGGGTGGAGGAGGAGCGGCAGCGCCTGGCCGCCGCCGTCACCGCCAGCCGCAAGCAGGTGGCCAAGCTCAAGGCGCGGCTCGGCGTGCTGCCCGAGGAGGCGCAGGAGGAGCTCGAGCCGCTGCTCGACGCCTATGCGATGATGCTGGGCGAGAGCCGGCTGCTGCGCGGCGCCCGCCGCCGCATCGGCGAGGAGCTGCTGGCCGCCGAGACGGCGGTGCAGGACGAGGCGGAGGCGATCGCCGCCGTCATCCTCGCCGCCAAGGACGACGACAAGCCGGGGCTGCGGCGCCGCGCGGGCGAGGTGCGCGAGATCGCCCGCCGGCTGACCCGCAACCTCACCGCCACCCCCTTCCGCAGCCTCAAGGAGGTGCCGGCCGGCGCCATCCTGGTGGCCGAGGAGCTGACCCCGGCCGATGCCGCGCTGCTGGACCCGGCGCGCATCGCGGGCGTCGCCACCGAGGAGGGGGGGGCGGACGGGCATACCGCCATCATGCTGCGCGCGCTCGGCATCCCTTCCGTGCTGGGCTGCGCGGGACTGACCGAGGCGGCGCGGCGCGGCGACGAGGCGGTGCTCGACGGCGGCGCCGGCACCATCGTGCTGCGCCCCGGCGCCGCGGCGCTGGAGGCGGGGCAGGAATCGCTCGCCGCCTATGCCAAGGAGAAGGCGCGCCTGGCCAAGCTGCGCCGCCTCCCCTCCGTCACGCTGGACGGCGAGGAGGTGGAGCTGCAGGCCAACCTGGAGATCCCGGCCGAGCTGCCGCTGATCGCCCAGGCCGGCGCGCAGGGCATCGGCCTGCTGCGCACCGAGTTCCTGTTCATGAACCGCGACGATCTCCCCGACGAGGACGCGCAGTTCGAGGCCTACAGCCAGATCGTGGGCTCCCTGCCCGAGGACGGGGTGACCATCCGCGTGCTGGACTGGGGCGGCGAGAAGGACATGGAGGCGCTGGCCCAGGGGGTGGAGCCCTGGCACAGCGGCCCCAACCCGGCGCTCGGCCTGCGCGGCATCCGCATGCTGCTGAAGCGCCCCGAGCTGCTCGAGTCGCAGTTCGCCGCCATCCTGCGCGTGGCGACGCAGGGGCCGGTGCGGATCCTGCTGCCCATGGTCACCGTGCCCGCCGAGGTGGCGCAGGCGCGCGAGATCTATGAGCGCGTCATCCGCCGGCTGCGCCGCAAGGGCGTGGCCCTGCCGGAGAAGGCGCCGCCGCTCGGCGCCATGATCGAGACGCCGGGCGCCGCCCTGGCGGCGGACGCCATCGCGCTGGAGGCGGATTTCTTCGCCATCGGCACCAACGACCTCGCCATGTACACCCTCGCCGTGGACCGGGCGGAGGCGGAGGTGGCGCATCTCTACGACCCGCTGCACCCGGCCGTGCTGCGCCTGGTGCAGTTCGCCACCGAGGCGGCGCTCAGGCTGCGCATGCCGGTCTCGGTCTGCGGCGAGATGGCGGGCAACCCGCGCCTGGTGCCGCTGCTGCTGGGCCTCGGCCTGCGCTCGCTCTCGATGAACGCCAGCGCCATCCCGCGCGTGAAGCAGATGGTCCGCACGCTGAAGATCGACGATTGCGCCCGCTTCGCGCGGCGTGTCATGGAGCAGGGCGACCCGCAAAGGATCCAGGAGCTGGTGCTGAACTTCGGAGAGCCGGCGGCCGGACGTGAGTGAAAGCCCGCCCATGAGCGAAGCCGCCGGAACGGAACAGGACGAGCCCCTTCCCGCCGGGGAGGCGGTCGTCATCGGCCCGCCGCGCATGAGCCGGGCCGAGCTGGCGCTGTTCCGCGACGTGCTGGGGCGCGGCCATGCGCGCTACTCGGAGTTCGGCATGGGCGGCTCGACGCTGGAGGCGGTGCGGGGCGCCTTCAGGACGGTGGTGGCGATCGATTCGGACGAGCGCTGGGTGCGGGCGGTGCGCCAGCACCCGGAGGTGGCGGCGGCACGCCGCGCCGGGCGGCTGAGCGTGCTGCACGCCCGGGTCGGGCCCGTGGGCGCCTGGGGCAAGCCCTCTGACCCGGGCACCATCCGCACCTGGCCGCGCTATGTGGGCACCGCCTGGGCCGAATGGGCGCGGCGCGGCGAGAAGCCGGACCTTGTGTTCGTCGATGGCCGCTTCCGCGTGGCCTGCGCCCTGTCCGCCCTGCTGGCCTGCCCGGACGACCCGCCCACGCTGATGGTGCACGACATGACCGAGAGCCGCCTGCGCGGCTATGGCGGCATCCTGCGCTTCTTCGAGACGGTGGAGCAGGCGGAGTCGCTGCGCGTGCTGCGCGCCATGCCGGGGCGCGACAGCATGGCGCTGCTGACCGCCTTCACCGAGTCGCTGCTGGTTCCCGCATAGGCGGGGGTAGCGGCAAGCGAGCCTGGGCCACGCCGGCCGGCCGGCCCGGACATAAACCCATCCTTATATGTCGCGCTGCGTGCTGGCTCCGGGCGGGCGGCTGTGCTATCGCGCCCGCCAATTGCGGAGAAAGCTCATGCCCGACGCGAACACCGGCTTCACCGACTACAAGGTGAAGGACATCTCCCTGGCCGCCTGGGGCCGCAAGGAGATCGCCATGGCCGAGGACGAGATGCCCGGCCTGATGGCGTTGCGCGCCGAATACGGCGCCAGCCAGCCGCTGAAGGGCGCGCGCATCGCCGGCTGCCTGCACATGACCATCCAGACCGCCGTGCTGATCGAGACGCTGACCGCGCTCGGCGCCGAGGTCCGCTGGTCGTCGTGCAACATCTTCTCCACCCAGGACCACGCCGCCGCCGCCATCGCCGCCGCCGGCATCCCCGTCTTCGCCTGGAAGGGCTTGAACGAGGAGGAGTTCTGGTGGTGCATCGAGCAGACCGTCCGCGGGCCGGATGGCTGGGAGATCAACATGATCCTCGATGATGGCGGGGATCTCACCGTGCTGATGCACGACAAGTATCCCGAGCTGCTGAAGAACGTCCGCGGCCTGTCGGAGGAGACCACCACCGGCGTGCACCGCCTGTGGGAGATGGCCAGGAAGGGCACGCTGAAGGTGCCCGCCATCAACGTGAACGACAGCGTCACCAAGTCGAAGTTCGACAACCTCTATGGCTGCCGCGAAAGCCTGGTGGACGCCATCCGCCGCGGCACCGACGTGATGATGGCCGGCAAGGTCGCGGTCGTCGCCGGCTATGGCGATGTGGGCAAGGGCTCGGCCGCCTCGCTGCGCAACGCCGGCTGCCGCGTGATGGTGACCGAGGCCGACCCGATCTGCGCCCTGCAGGCCGCCATGGAAGGCTACGAGGTGGTGACGATGGAGGATGCCGCGCCGCAGGGCGACATCTTCGTCACCGCCACCGGCAACATCGACGTCATCACGCTGGACCACATGCGGGCGATGAAGCACCGCGCCATCGTCTGCAACATCGGCCACTTCGATTCCGAGATCCAGATCGGCGCGCTGCGCAACTTCCAGTGGGACAACGTGAAGCCGCAGGTGGACGAGGTCATCTTCCCCGACGGCAAGCGCCTGATCGTGCTCTCCGAGGGGCGGCTGGTGAACCTCGGCAACGCCACGGGCCATCCGAGCTTCGTCATGTCGGCCAGCTTCAGCAACCAGGTGCTGGCGCAGATCGAGCTGTGGACCAACCACAAGGCCTATGAGTGCAAGGTCTACACCCTGCCCAAGAAGCTGGACGAGAAGGTGGCGGCGCTGCACCTCGCCAAGGTCGGCGCCAAGCTGACCCGGCTGAGCCCGGCCCAGGCCGAGTATATCGGCGTGCCGGCGAGCGGCCCGTTCAAGCACGAGGAATACCGCTACTGACAGGGCGCGGGGCGGCGCGCGCCGCCCCGTCCGCATGGCGGCCCGCCTGAAACGGCAAGTCTGCTGACCTAAACGCGCAAGAAAATTTCCTCCCTCCCCTTTCCTCCGGACAGATTTGGCGGGATAAGCAGCCCCCCGGCCCTGCGGGCCGGTACCGCGCCTGCACTCCCGGGAGGAACCCCCATGAACCGCCGCGCCCTGCTCGGCGCCGCCGCCACCGCCGCGCCGGCCGCTCTCACCGTCTCCACCCTGGCCATGCCCGCCCTGGCCCAGTCCGCCCCGGAGCTGCGCTGGCGCCTGACCAGCTCCTTTCCGCGCAACCTCGACATCCTCTACGGCGCGCCGGAGCTGATCGCCCGCCGGGTCGCGGCGATCACGGACAACAAGTTCCAGATCCGCGTCTTCCCCGCCGGCGAGATCGTCGGCGGCCTGCAGGCGCTGGACGCGGTGCAGGCGGGCACGGTGGAGTGCGCCCACAGCGCCGCCTACTACTACACCGGCAAGGATCCCTCCTTCGCCTTCTTCACCGCCATGCCCTTCGGGCTGAACACCCGCATGTTCAACGCCTGGTACCGCCATGGCGGCGGCGCGGCGCTGGCGGCGGAGCTGTTCGGCTCCTACAACATCGTGGCCTTCACCGCCGGCGACACGGGCGCCCAGATGGGCGGCTGGTTCCGCAAGGAGGTGAAGACGCTGGCCGACGTGCAGGGGCTGAAGTTCCGCATCGCCGGCTTCGCGGGGCAGGTCTTCGCCAAGCTCGGCGCGGTGCCGACGCAGGTGGCGGCCTCCGACATCTATCCCTCGCTCGAGCGCGGCACGCTGGACGCGGTGGAGTTCGTGGGCCCCTATGACGACGAGAAGCTGGGCTTCGCGCGCGTCGCGCCCAACTACTACTTCCCCGGCTTCTTCGAGCCCGGCGCGCGCCTGCACCTGATGGTCAACAAGGCCGCCTTCGAGGCCCTGCCCGCCGCCTACAAGGCGGCGCTGGAGACCGCCTGCGCCGAGGCCGACCAGGACATGACGGCGCGCTACGACGCCGCCAACCCGCAGGCCCTGCGCCGGCTGATCGCCGCCGGCGCCCAGCTCCGCCCCTGGTCGCGCGAGATCCTCTCCGCCGCCTGGAAGGCGACGCACGAGCTCTACGAGGAGACGGGCGCGCGGAACGAGCGGTTCAAGACCATCTGGGAGTCCTATCGCCGCTTCCGCGACGACGAGTACAGCTGGTTCCGCGTCGCCGAGAACTCCTTCGACAACTTCGCCTTCACCGCCTCGCAGACGGTGCGCTGAAGCCCAGGGGCCGGGGGCGACGCGCCCGCCGGCCCCGCCACGGTCCGCCACTCCCGGCCGGCCCGCCTCAACTCATCGCCGGCTCCATGCTGCGATGCGCAATACGGCATGACACATCCGGCGCCGTGCGGTAGTCCGGCGCACCCTGCGCAGGACGTTTCCATGGACTTTGCTTCGCTGTTCGCCGCGGTGCTGATGGGCATCGTGGAGGGCGTCACCGAATTCCTCCCCATCTCCTCCACAGGCCACCTGATCCTCCTGGGCGAGGCGATCGGCTTCCATGGCCCGCCGGGCAAGACCTTCGAGATCAGCATCCAGTTCGGCGCCATCCTGGCGGTGATCTGGCTGTTCCGCGAGACGCTGATCCGCATCGCCCGCGGCATGTGGCGGCGCGGCAGCCCGGAATACTACTACGCCCTCAACATCGTGCTGGCCTTCCTGCCGGCCATGGTGCTGGGCGCCACGCTCTACGGGTACATCACCAGCCTGCTCTACACGCCGCTGGTGGTGGCGCTGGCGCTGATCGCGGGCGGCATCGCCATCATCGCCATCGAGAAGCTGCGGGCCGCGCCCAGCATCCACTCGGTGCCGGAGATCGGGCCGCTGGCGGCGCTGCTGATCGGCTTCGGCCAGGCGCTGGCGATGATCCCGGGCACCAGCCGCTCGGGCGCCACCATCATCAGCGCGCTGCTGATCGGGGTGGACCGGCGCGCGGCGGCCGAGTTCAGCTTCCTGCTCGCCATCCCCACCATGCTGGCCGCCACCGTGTTCAGCCTGTGGAAGAACCGCGCGGCGCTGGACGTCTCGGCGCTGGGGCAGATCAGCGTCGGCTTCGTCGTCACCTTCGTCGTGGCGCTGGTGGTGGTGCGCTGGCTGATGAACGTGATCGGCCGCATCGGCTTCACCCCCTTCGGCTGGTACCGCATCCTGCTCGGCCTGCTCATCCTGGGCTGGCTCGCGGCCGCGTGATTTTCTTGAAGCCGGGGAAGCGAACCGTCATCCTGCCGGCTCAACACCCCGGGACGGGCTTCCGCTGACATGTGGCGCGCGCTTCTTCTGGCTTTCCTGATCCCGGCCGCGCCGGCCCTGGCCCAGATGTGGCCGAACGAGACCGGCCTCGGCGGCGACATGATGACCGGCAGCGGCCGGCAGTTCGACCGTCTGCGCCAGGCGGCGCCCACCGATCCCGGGCCCCTCGGGGGCGGGTTCGCCGCCCCCTCCGGCCCTGTGGCGCCGGGCGCCATTCCGCCCGGCCGCGCGCCGATCCCGATGCTGGACTGGACCCCGCCGCCGCTGCCGTCGGGCACGGCGCGCCCCGCGCCCGCGCGCCGCGCGGCCCCGGCGCCCCGCACCGCTCCTCGCCCCGCGGCCTCCGCCCCCGCCGCGCCGCGTGCCGCCCCTGGCCAGGACTGGGAGCGCGCCCTGTCCGAGCGGGAGCGGGAGCTGGAAACGCTGCGCCGCCGGCTGGAGGAGGACCGCCGCCGCTACGAGGCGCAGCGCGCCGCCGCCCCGGCGCCACGGGCGCCGCTCCCGCAGGCCGCGCCCCAGCCCGCCCCGGCCGCCGCACCCGCGGGCGCGATCCCGTTGCCCGGCATCTTGTCCGGCGCGGGGGCCGGCGTTCCGGCCGTGCCGACCCCGGGTCCGCGCCCCCTGCCGCAATAGGGGGCGGGGCGGGCCGTCTCCGCCCCGCCCCGCCCTGCGCCGGATGGCTTCAGCCGATGCCGGCGCCGAGGCTGAAGGCCGCCTCGGTCTTTTCCCGCACCTCGTCGAGCGAGACGCCCGGGGCAAGCTCGGTCAGCGTCATGCCGCCCTTCTGCCGGTCGATGGCGAAGACGGCGAGCTCGGTGATCACCATGTCCACCACCGCCTTGCCGGTGAGCGGCAGGGAACACGCCTTCAGCAGCTTGGGCTTGCCGCCGGCGGTGTGCTCCATCAGCACCACCACCTTCTTGACGCCGGCCACCAGGTCCATGGCGCCGCCCATCCCCTTCACCATCTTGCCGGGGATCATCCAGTTGGCGAGGTCGCCATTCTCCGCCACCTGCAGCGCGCCCAGGATGGACAGGTCGATATGCCCGCCGCGGATCATGGCGAAGCTGTCGGCCGAGGAGAAGAAGGAGGTGGTGGGCAGCGCCGTCACAGTCTGCTTGCCGGCATTGATCAGGTCCGGGTCCTCCTCCCCCTCATAGGGAAAGGGCCCCATGCCCAGCATGCCGTTCTCCGACTGCAGCTGGACGCTGACGCCGTCGGGGATGTGGTTGGCCACCAGGGTCGGGATGCCGATGCCGAGATTGACGTAGAAGCCGTCCTGCAGTTCGCGGGCGGCGCGGGCGGCCATCTCGTCGCGGGTCCAGGGCATGGTCGTTGCTCCCTTCAGGCCAGGTTCTCGGCGCCGGCGGCCGAGGCGTTCGCGTTGGGCGGGATGGCGTCTGTCACGCGCTTGCGGACGGTGCGCTGCTCGATGCGCTTCTCGTAGCCCTCGGGCAGCTTGACGATGCGCTTCACGTAGATGCCGGGGGTGTGGATGTGGTCGGGGTCGATCTCGCCCGGCTGCACGAGGTGCTCCACCTGCACCACCGTCACCTTCGCGGCGGTGGCCATTATCGGGTTGAAATTGCGCGCCGTCCTGCGGAAGACGAGGTTGCCCTCGGTGTCGGCCTTCCAGGCGTGGATGATGGCGAGGTCGGCCATGATGCCGCGCTCCATCACATAGGTCTCGCCGTCGAACTCGCGCGTCTCCTTGCCCTCGGCCACGGCGGTGCCGACGCCGGTCTTGGTGAAGAAGGCGGGGATGCCGGCGCCGCCGGCGCGGATGCGCTCGGCCAGCGTGCCCTGCGGGTTGAACTCGATCTCCAGCTCGCCGGCCAGGAACTGCTCGGCGAAGGTCTTGTTCTCGCCCACATAGGAGGAGATCATCCGCTTGATCTGCCGCGTCCTCAGCAGCAGGCCGAGGCCGGCGTCGTCGATGCCCGCGTTGTTCGAGACCACGGTGAGGTCCTTCACCCCGGAATCGCGGATCGCCTCGATCAGCGCCCCCGGAATGCCGCACAGACCGAAGCCACCGGAATGGATCAGCATGCCGTCGCGCAGCACGCCGTCGAGCGCGGCGCGCGCATCGGGGTAGACTTTCCGCATTTGACGCTCTCCAGTTTCGGATGCCGGGGAGGCTACCGGCCATGGCGCGGCCGCGAAAGGGGCGCGGGGCGGCACGCCGCGCGGGAAGGGCGAGGCCGCGAAAAAGGCGAAAGAATCCTGTGCCCCCGCTTGCATGGGCAGGGCGCGCTCGTTATACCCCCGCCACTTCCCTGGGGGGCCATAGCTCAGTTGGGAGAGCGCTTGAATGGCATTCAAGAGGTCGTCGGTTCGATTCCGATTGGCTCCACCAGTTCCACAGGCCGCCCCGCAACGGGCGGCCTGTTGCATTTCCGGCCCTTGCCCGAGCCTCCAGCCTTCCGGCGCCTTCCTGCCAAGGCCACGTCAAGGCCGCTTGCATGGCCCCTGGGCCGCCGCTATACCGCCGCCTCGCTTCCTGTGGGGCCATAGCTCAGTTGGGAGAGCGCTTGAATGGCATTCAAGAGGTCGTCGGTTCGATTCCGATTGGCTCCACCAGTTCCGAACGGGCCGCTCAGCCGCTGAGCGGCCCGTTTCGTTTGGCCGTTTCGTTCGCCCCGCCCGCCGCGTCGCGGCACCTCCCATTTGCCTCCCTTCCCTCTCCATGCTCTAGGCGCCTGTTTTCGCGGGCATCCTCGTCCATCCGGGTGATTTCACCGCGAAGGGATCTGCTTTAGCCTCGGCGCGAACAAACGCCGGAGGAAACACATGCCGCTCGCACGACGCGCCCTGCTCGCCGCCCCCGCCCTGCTGCTGCCCGGGCTGCGGCCCGGCACGGCGCGGGCCCAGCCCGCCTGGCCGAGCCGGCCCATCCGCCTCATCGTCCCCTTCGCCGCCGGCGGCGCGGCGGACAGCGCGGCGCGCACCCTCGCGCCCCGCATGGGCGAGCGCTTGGGCCAGACCATCGTGGTGGAGAACCGCACCGGCGCGGGCGGCAGCGTCGGCGGCAGCGCCGTGGCGCAGGCGGCGCCGGACGGCCACACGCTGCTGTGGGACGCCTCCTCCCACCTGGTGAACCCCGCCCTGCTCAAGGGCCTGCCCTTCGACTACGCCACCGCCTTCACGCCCGTCTCGCTGGTCACCACCTTCCCGCAGGTGCTGGCGGTGAAGGTGGACAGCCCGGCGCAGGACCTGGCGGGCTTCATCGCCCTGGCCAAGTCGCGCCCCGGGCAGCTCAACATCGGCACCCAGGGCAACGCCACGGCGGGGCACCTGGCGGTGGTGCGGCTCGGCCGACTCGCCGGCATCGAGGTGCAGCACGTCCCCTATCGCGGCGGCTCGGACGCGGCGCGCGACATCGCCGGCGGCAACCTGGACGCGGTGTTCATCACCGCCCTCTCGGCCGGGCCGGTGGTGGCCTCGGGGCGGGCGCGTTTCCTGGCCGTGGCGGCGGAGAGCCGCGTCTCGGTGCAGCCGGACGTGCCGACCTTCGCCGAGGCGGGGCTGCCCGGCCTCACCCTGTCCGAATGGGCGGCGCTGTTCGGCCCGGCCGGGCTGCCGCCCGCCATCGCCGAGCGGCTGCACGCCGTGCTGGCCGAATCCCTGGCCGAGCCGGAGGTGCAGGCGCGCCTCGCCCAGCTCGCCGCCGTGCCGGTGGGCAGCAGCCCGGCCGAGTTCGCCCGCTTCGTACGCGAGGGGCGGGAGAGCATGGCCACCCTGGTGCGGGAAGCGAACATCCGCGTGGAGTGAGCCACAGGGGCGCGGGCGCCGGCGGCCCGGCTCCCGCAGCCGGCCGGCGGCGCGGCGCCTTATCCCGCCGCGCCCAGGGGACCTCGCAAGCGGGCCGCGAAAGGGCCGCCGCTCAGATCACCACCCCGCCATCCACATGCAGGCACTGCCCGGTGATGTAGCCCGCCCGCGCCGAGGCCAGGAAGGCGATCGCCTCCGCCACGTCCTGCGGCTGCCCGAGCCGGCGCAACGGGATGCGCGCCAGCACCGCCTCCCACGCCTTCGCGTCCAGCGCCGCATGGGCGCCGGCGTCCTTCTGGGTGTAGCCCGGCGCCACGGCGTTCACCGTCACGGCGGGCGCCCATTCCAGCGCCAGCGCCTTCACCAGCGCCTCCACCCCCGCCTTGGCCGTGGCGGAGGCGGGGAACACCGTGCTGTCGGTGCGGAAATTGTGCGCCACGAAGGAGGAGACGGCGACCAGCCGGGGGTCATGCCCCGCCGCCAGCAGCGGCCCGGCGGCGCGCGCGAGGCGGAACAGCGCGCCCAGGATGGTGTCCTGGCTGCGGGCGAAGGCCTCGTCGGTGAGCTGCGCCACCGGCGTGCGGTCGGCGAAGCCGGCGTTGGAGACCAGCACGTCCAGCCCGCCGAGCGCGGCGGCCGCCGCCGCCACCAGACGCGCCGGCGCCGCCGGCTCCGCCAGGTCGGCCATCAGCACGGCGGCCTCGGCGCCCCGCGCGCGGGCCTCGGCGGCCACGCGCTCGGCGCCCTCGCGGTTGTTGCGCGCATGCAGGGCCAGCGCCACGCCGGGCCCGGCCAGGACCCGCGCCGTGGCGGCGCCGATGCCGCTGGACGCGCCCGTGACCAGGATTCTCCGCTTGTCCGTCATGCCTGCCTCCCTGCCTTGGCGCGGCTCAGGATAGGCGGGGCGGCTTGCGCCCCCAAGGGCACCCCCGCATCCTGCCGGGCAACAAACCGATCCGGAGGAGAATCGCGCCGATGCTGACCGTGCTGGAGCCCGAGGGCCTGTATCCCGACACCGCGCTGGAGGAGGAGATCCTGGGCCCCGGCGTCCGCGTCATCCGCGGCGGCGGCGCCGGCGGGGTGGAGGAGCTGCCGGACGCGCTCTGCGCCGAGGCGGACGGGCTGTTCATCTTCCGGCACTGGCTGCCGGGCAGCCAACTGCACCGCTTCCCCAAGCTGAAGGTCGTGGTGCGCATGGGCGTGGGCTATGACCGGCTGGACCGCCCCGCCCTGGCCGAGCGCGGCATCACGGTGTGCAACGTGCCCGACTACGGCACCACCGAGGTGGCCGACCACGCCGTGGCCCTGGCGCTGACGCTGCGGCGCGGCATCGCGCTCCACCACGACCTGCAGCGCGCCGACCCGCCGGCCGCCTGGCGCTACCTCGACAGCCCGCTGGTCCAGCGCGCCTCGGAGCAGACCTTCGGCATCATCGGCCTCGGGCGCATCGGCACGGCGGTGGCGCTGCGGGCGAAGGCCTTCGGCTTCCGGGTGGCGTTCTTCGACCCCTACCTGCCGAACGGGGTGGACCGCGCCCTGGGCATCGTCCGCGCCCGCGAGCTGGACGAGCTGCTGACGCAGACCGACACGCTCTCGATCCACGCGCCGCTGACGCGCACCACGCGCGGGCTGCTCGGCGAGTCGGCGCTGCGCCGGCTGCGCCCCGGCGCGGTGGTGGTGAACACGGCGCGCGGCCCCATCCTGGATCTCGACGGACTCGCCGCATGCCTGCGGGACGGCCATGTGGCGGGCGCGGGTCTCGACGTGCTGCCGCAGGAACCTCCGGTTGAGCGCATTCCCCCGCTGCTGGCGGCCTACCGCGCCCGCGAGCCCTGGCTGACGGGGCGCCTGATCGTCACGCCCCACAGCGCCTTCCACACCCCGCACGCCTTTGCCGACATCCGAACCAAGAGCGCGGAGACGATGCGCGATGTTCTGCTGGAAGGCAGACACAGCAACGTGATAACACCGGAAAGCGACTGACAAGAAACCAATAGCGATCAAATCAGGCATCACTTTCGACGCGACACGACTGTTTGGGCGCGCTATTGCTACTAAAACGCGAGGGAAACAACTGCCAAGCCTTCGCTAATTGCATGACATGCTGCGGTAGATCTCAGTGAGATCCCACTTTTTCGTGAATGACTTTTATTCGCCATCGCAGCATAAATCATTGCAACTCGCCAACTAGGGCGGACCGGCACGGGCCACCGTCCTTCTGGAAACCGACGATGCCCTTTGATTCGCGCGCCGACAGCCTGCACGTGATCCTGGACGTCTCCCGGCTGCTCAGCTGCGGCCGGAAGCGCACCCCCTCGGGCATCGACCGCGTGGAACTGGCTTATGCGCGGCGCTGGCTGGCGGCGCCGCCGGATGCGTGCAGCTTTGTCGGCCAGGAATTGCAGGGCGGCTTCGCGCTGCTGCCGCGCCGCCTGGTGGCCGACCTGGTCGCCGCCCTCACGGAAGCCTGGAGCAGCGGCCTGGCCAATGGCCCGGCCTTCCGCACCGCGGCCCGCATCGGCGGGCTGGGGCGGGGGCGCCTGCTGCTCGGCCTCGGCCGCTCCGACCTCGCGCGGCTGATGAACGGCACCCGCCGGCTGGCCTTCCTGCTGGTGTCCCACCAGGCGCTGGACCGCAACGGCCCGATCGAGGCGATGCGCCGGGCGGGCTGCGCCTTTGTGCCGCTGATCCACGACCTGATCCCCGTCACCCACCCGGAATATGCCCGCCCCGGCCAGGCGGAGAAGCACCTGCGCCGCATCAACACCACCGCCGCCCTGTCCGACGGCGTGATCGTCAACTCCATCGCCACGGCCGAGGCGCTGTCGCCCTATCTCGCCGGGCGGAGCGCGCCGCCGCCGGTGGTGGTGGCGCCGCTCGGCATCGACACCAAGCCCATGCCCTCGCACGGCACGCCGATCGACCCCTACTTCATCGCCCTCGGCACCATCGAGCCGCGCAAGAACCACCTGCTGCTGCTGCATCTGTGGCGCGAGCTGGCGCGCCAGCGCGGCGCCGCCACCCCCCGCCTGCTGGTGATCGGCAAGCGCGGCTGGGAGAACGAGAACGTCGTCGACATCCTGGACCGCTGCACGGTGCTGAAGGGGCTGGTGCAGGAGGTGGGCCAGCTGCCGGACCGCATGGTGGCGGAGCTGCTGCAGGGCGCCCGGGCGCTGCTCTTCCCCTCCTTCGCGGAAGGCTACGGCCTGCCGCTGGCCGAGGCGCTGGCGCTGCGGCTGCCGGTCATCTGCTCCGACCTGCCGGCGCTGCGCGAGGTGGGCGGCGCCGTGCCCGACTATCTCGACCCGCTGGACGGCAGCGCCTGGCGCAACGCCGTCATCGACTACGCCACGCCCGGCAGCCAGTCCCGCGAGGCGCAGCTGCGCCGCCTGGAGGGCTGGCGGACGCCGAGCTGGGCCGAGCATTTCGGCCGCGTGGACGAGCTGCTCTGGCAGGTCACGGACCCGGCCTGGCGGCTGCACGGGACGCAAAGGCGGATGCCGGCCCGCGCCGAGGCCGCCAATGGCTGGGCGGCCCTGCCGGGCGGCGTTGCCGCGCGGAACACGGCCATGCCATGACGGCCCCGCCGCCGGCCGCGCCTTTTCCCGCGTCCGGCAGCCGACCGTTCCTCCCGCTGTTTCAAGACCTGGCGCTTCTCTTGCGCGGCCCGCCCTGCCGGCCGCAGAGCAATATGGAATGACTCAAGGACCGACCCCGCCCGCCCCATCCCCCGCCGAGCCGGTGGCCATCATCGGCGCCGCGTGCCGCCTGCCGGGCGCGCGCGACCTGGACGGCTTCTGGGAGATGCTGGCGGCCGGGCGCGACTGCGTCGGCACCCTGCCGCCGGACCGCTTCACCCAGGCCGCCTTCCATCATCCGCGCAAGGGTGAGCCGGGCCGCTCCTACAGCTTCGCCGCCGCGCATCTGGGCGACATCTCCGGCTTCGACGCCCCCGCCTTCGGGCTTTCCCCGCGCGAGGCGGCGGAGATGGACCCGCAGCAGCGCCTGCTGCTGGAGGTCGCGGCCGAGGCGCTGGAGGATGCGGGCTGGCCGGCCAGCCAGGTGGCGGGGCGCACCATCGGCGTCTGGGTCGGCGGCTCCTCGACCGACTATGCCGAGCTGCGCCTGGGCGACCCGGCCGGCGCCGACCGCTACTTCATGACCGGCAACACGCTGTCCATCCTGGCCAACCGCCTGACCAACGTGTTCGACCTGCGCGGCCCCGGCCAGACGGTGGACACCGCCTGCTCCTCCTCGCTGGTGGCGCTGGAGGCGGCGGTGGCGGCGATCCGCGCCGGGCAGGTGGAGGCGGCGCTGGTGGGCGGCGTGCAGATGCTGCTCTCGCCCTTCGCCTTCGCCGGCTTCTCCCGCGCCGGCATGCTGTCCGCGCGCGGCCGCTGCCAGGCCTTCGACGCGGCGGCGGATGGCTATGTGCGCGGCGAGGGGGCGGGCCTCGTGGTGCTCAAGCCGCTTTCCGCCGCCCTGGCGGCGGGCGACGCCATCCGCGGCGTCATCCTGGCCGCCGGCACCAACGCCGCCGGCCGCACCATCGGCCTGTCGCTTCCCAACCGCGAGGCGCAGGCGGCGCTGCTGCGGCGCGTGCTGGCCGAGGCGGGCGTGGCGCCGGCCGACATTGCCTATTTCGAGGCGCACGGCACCGGCACCCAGGCCGGCGACCCGGCCGAGACCTGGGCGATCGGCACCGCGCTGGCGCAGGGCCGCGCCACGCCGCTGACCATCGGCTCGGTCAAGACCAATATCGGCCACCTGGAGCCGGCTTCCGGCATCGCCGGGCTGCTCAAGGCCATGCTGGTGCTGGAGCGCGGCGCCGTGCCGCCCAACCTGCACTTCAGCACCCCCAACCCCGACATCGACTTCGCCGGGCTGAACATCCGGGTGCCCACCACCCTGGAAGCTCTGGCCACGGGGAAGGTGACCGGGATCAACAGCTTCGGCTTCGGCGGCACCAACGCCTCGGTGTTGCTGGGCGCGGCGCCTCCCCTGCCCCTTCCCGCCTCCGCCCCCCCGGCGGAACCGGTGGCGGCGGAGGCGCCGCCCCTGGTGCTGAGCGCCCGCTCGGCCGGCGCGCTGAAGGCCCTCGCCGCCAGCTGGCGCGACCGGCTGGCGGATGAGGCGGACACGCTGCCGCTGCGCCGCGGTCTCGGCCGCCACCGCGACCTGCACGGCCACCGCCTGGCCCTGCGCGGCGCGGACGCCGCCACGCTGCGCGCCGGGCTCGATGGCTGGCTCGCCGGCGCCCGGGCCGGGGGGCCGCTGCCCGGCGTGACGCATGGCGTCGCCAAGCGCGGCGCGGGCGGGCACATCGCCTTCGTCTTCTCCGGCAATGGCGCGCAATTCGCCGGCATGGCGCGGGAGGCGATGGCGCACAACGCCGCCTTCCGCGCCGCCGTGGCGGAGGCGGACGCCGTGCTGGCGCCGCTCGCCGGCTGGTCCGGCGCCGCGCTGCTGGCGGAGGGCGTCCCGGCCGGGGACCTCGCCGGCACCGACAAGGCGCAGCCCCTGCTCTTCCTGGTGCAGCACGGCATCCTGGCGGCGCTGGCGGCGGAAGGCATCCGGCCCGACTATGTGCTGGGCCATTCGGTGGGCGAGGTGGCGGCGGCGCACGCGGCCGGCATCCTCACGCTCGAGCAGGCGGCACGGCTGGTGGTGGCGCGCTCGCGCGCGCAGCACAGCCGGCGCGGCCATGGCCACATGGCGGCGATCGGCGCGGGCGCCGAGGAGGCGGCGCCGCTGCTCGCCGCCTGCCCGGCCGACGAGGCCGGCTGGCGCCCCGAGATCGCCGCCTACAACGCGCCCAACGCCATCACCGTGGCGGGCCCCGAGGCCGCGATCGACGCGCTGGTGGCCGCCGCCAGGGCGCGGCGCCTGGCCGCCGTGCGGCTCGACCTCGACTACGCCTTCCATTCCGCCGCCATGGACCCGGTGCGCGAGGCGCTGCTGGCCGAGCTGCAAGGCTTCGCCCCGGGCGCGGAGCGGCTGGGCTTCCTGTCCTCCGTCACCGGCACCAAGCTGCCGGGCGCGGCGCTGGACGCCGAATACTGGTGGCGCAACCTGCGGGCGCCTGTGCGCTTCCAGGCGGCGGTGCAGGCGGCGGTGGATGCCGGGGCGCGGCTGTTCCTGGAGATCGGCCCCAACCCGGTGCTGCAATCCTACCTGCGCGAGAGCCTGCGGGCGGCCGAGGCGGAAGCGCCGGTGCTGCCCAGCCTCAGCCGCCGCGACCCGGAGGGCGATCCCTTCCCGGCGCTCGCCGACCGCGCCCTGGTGCAGGGCGCCGACCCGCGCGGCGGCCCGGCCTGGCAGGGCCCGGCGGCCCGGCGCGGCCTGCCCTTCACGCCCTTCGAGCGGCAGCGCCACTGGTTCGCCGCCACCCAGGAAGCCACGCGGCTGACCGACCCTGCGGCGGATCATCCGCTGCTCGGCCTGCGCCAGGGCGGCGAGCCCACGCGCTGGTCGCGCCTGCTGGACACGGCGCAGGAGCCCTGGCTCGCCGACCACCGGCTGGGCGGCGAGCCGGTGCTGCCGGCCGCCGCCATGCTGGAGATGGCGCTCGCCGCCGCCGCGCTGCACCTGCCGGAAGCGCCGGTGCTGGAGCTGCGCGACGTGACCATCCTGCGCCCTCTGCCGCTCTCGGCCGAGGCGGCGCGCGAGACGCGCTTCACGCTGGAGCCGGAAAGCGGCCTGTTCCGCCTCGAAAGCCGCCCGCGCCTGACCGGCGAGGGCTGGACGCTGCACGCCCGCGGCCAGCTGGCCGCCGCCACCCTGGCGGCCCTGGCCGCCCCGCCGCCTCCGGCGCTGGAAGGCACGCGGCTGGAGGGCGGGGAGATCCTGGCCATCGCCCGCCGGCTGCAGCTCGATTACGGCCCCGCCTTCCAGGCGGCGGCGGAGGCCACCCTGTCCGCGGATGGCCGGCAGGCCGGCGTGCGCCTCGCCCTGCCCGCCGCGGCGCCGCCGGACGGGGCAGGCTGGCTGCTGCACCCGGTGCGGCTCGATGCCGCGCTGCACGGGCTGGTGGCGCTGTTCGCGCCCGGCCAGCGGGAGGAGGAGGGGGCGGGCGTGGTGCCGGTGCGCTTCGGCCGGCTGCTGCTGCGGCGCGGCGCGCCCGTGCCGGTCAGCGCCGAGCTGGAGCTGCTGCACCGCGGCAGCCGCTCCGGCCAGTATGCGGCGCGGCTGCGCGACGGCGCGGGGCAGGTGGTGGCGCGGCTGGAGGAGGGCTGGATGCAGTCCATCCGCCTCGCCCCGCGCGCCGGGCTGGCGGAGGCGGTGTTCCGCATCGAGGAGCAGGCGCTGGAGGCGGCGCCCGGCCCCGTCCCCGCCATCGACCTCGACGCCGCCATGCGCGCCGCCCTGGCCGAGGATGCCGAGCACGACCTGAGCGAGACCGCCCTGCTGCTGGAAGGCCATGTGGTGGCCAGCGCCCAGGCGGCGCTGCGCGCCCGGGCGGATGCGGCGGGGCTGCTGCCCGCCTCCGGCCTTTCCCCCTACGCCCTGTCGCTGCTGCGCGCCCTGGCGGAGGACGGGCTGGCCGAGCCCGGCCCCCAAGGCTGGCTGCTGCCCGCGCCGGAGGACCTGCCGGAAGCCGCCGACATCTGGCGCGCGGTGATGGCCGAGAGCCCGTCGGCCGCGCATGAGCTGGCCTGGCTGGCCCTGGCGGCCGAGCGGCTGCCGGAGGCGCTTTCCGGCCAGTCCCAGCCCGAGAACCTGCCGCCGCCCGACGCGCTGGGCTTCGCGCGGCTGGCCGCCGTGCTGGGGCAGGCGGTCGGGCGCTTCGTCGCTGCCTGGCCGGCGGGGCGGCCGCTGCGCGTGCTGGAGATCGGCGCCAATGGCGGCCCGCTGACGCGGCGGCTGCTGGCCGTGCTGGGCGCCAGCGGCAAGCCGGTCCACTACACCGCCACCGGCGCGCCGGGCGATGCGCGCGCCGCCGCCATCCCGCCGCATGCCGGCAACATCGCCTTCGGCTTCGAGCCCTGGGAGCCGGGCACGCCGGCGCCCGCCGGGCTGGGCGCCGACCTCGTGGTGGGGCTGGCCGCCGCCGCCCGCGCCCGGCGCGGCGCGGCGCTGCTCGGCACGCTGAGCGGCCTGCTGGCCCCGGGCGGCGCGCTGCTGCTGGCCGAGCCGCTGCCCGGCCGCGCCTGGACCTTCACCTGCGGCCAGGATGCCGGCTGGTGGGAGCATGGCGCCGCGCCGCTGCCCGACGCACAGGGCTGGGAAGCGGCCTGCGCCGCGCCGGACCTGGAGCGGGCCTGGGTCTCGCCGCTGGGCTCGGCGCCCTGGCCGGCCCTGCTGGTCGCCGCCCGCACGGCGCCCGCCGGGGCGGAGGCGGCGGCGCCGGCCGCGCCCGCCCGGCCCGCCACCCTGCAACTGCACCATGACGCGGCCAGCGCGCCGCTGGCCGAGGCGCTCGCCGCCGCCCTGTCGGGGGCCGGCGCCGGCGTCGCGGCGCTGCCGCTGGCGGCAGCCGGGCAGCAGCCGCCGCGCGGCCTTTCGGGCGCGCATGTCGTGGCGCTGGCCGCGCCGGAGGCCGGCGCGCTGCCCGCCGCCCTGGCGCAGGTCACCGCCCTGGCCGAGGCGGCGCGCGGCCGGGCACAGGCCTTCACCCTGGTCACCGCCGATGCGCGGTGCGCGCCGGAGGCGGCCGCGCTGCACGGCCTGGCCCGGGTGCTGACCAACGAGATGCCGGAGCTGCGGCCCCGCCGCATCGGCCTGGAGGCCGCGCTGGCGCCGGCCGAGGCCGCCGCCCGCCTGCTGCCCGAGCTGCTCGGCGCCGGGGCGGAGCCGGAGCTGCGCCTGACCCGGGCCGCGCGCCTGGCACCCCGCCTGCGCCCCGGCGCCCGCCCCGCCCCCGCCGTGCCGCGGGGCCCGGCGCGGCTGGCCATCCGCCAGCCCGGCCAGCTCGGCACGCTGGAATGGGAAAGCCTCACCCTGCCGCCGCCCGGCCCGGGCGAGGTGGTGGTGCGCGTCGAGGCCGCCGGCCTCAACTTCCGCGACCTGATGTGGGCGCAGGGCCTGCTGCCGGAGGAGGCGCTGCTGCTCGGCTTCGCCGGCCCCACCCTGGGGATGGAGATGGCCGGCGTGGTGGAGCAGGCCGGTCCCGGGGTCGACCTCCGGCCGGGCGAGGCGGTGTTCGGCTTCGCCCCCGCAGCACTTGCCAGCCGCGTGCGCACCCGCGCCGAGGCGGTGACGCGCGTGCCGCCCGGGCTGGACTTCGCCGCCGCCGCCACCGTGCCGGTGGCCTTCCTCACCGCCATCTACGCGCTGGAGCACTGCGCCCGGCTGGGGGAAGGCGAGACGGTGCTGATCCATGGCGGCGCCGGCGCCGTGGGGTTGGCCGCGCTGCAGGTGGCGCGCGCCGCCGGCGCCCGCATCGCCGCCACCGCCGGCACGGCCGCCAAGCGCGCCCTGCTGCGCGCCGCCGGCGCCGAGCTGGTGCTGGACAGCCGCGACCCCGGCTTCGCCGACCAGCTTCGCGCCGCCTGGCCCGAAGGGGTGGACGTGGTGCTGAACTCGCTGGCCGGCGAGGCGATGGAGCGCAGCCTCGCGCTGGTGAAGCCCTTCGGCCGCTTCGTCGAGCTGGGCAAGCGGGACTTCTTCGAGAACCGCCGCGTCGGGCTGCGCCCCTACCGCCACAACCTCACCTATTTCGGCGTGGACGTGGACCAGCTGCCCAAGGCGCGGCCGGACCTGGCGCGGCGGCTTCTCGCCGACATCGCGGGCCGCTTCGCCGCGGGCGCGCTGCACCCGCTGCCGCACGCGAAGCGCCCGGCCACCGAGGCGGAGGCCGCCTTCCGCGCGCTGCAGGCCAGCAGCCATATCGGCAAGCTGGTGCTGGTGCCGCCGCCCGTGCCGCGCGCGGCGCCCCGCCCGGGCTGGACGCCGCCCGAGGGCACCATCCTGGTGGTGGGCGGCGTGCAGGGCTTCGGCTTCGAATGCGCCAAGTGGCTGGCGGCGCGCGGGGCGCGGCACCTGGCCCTGCTGTCGCGCCGCGGCGGCACCACGCCGGGGGCGGAAGCGGCGGTGACGGCGCTGGCGGCGCTCGGCGCCCGCGCCACCGTCCACGCGGCCGACGCCACGGACGCGGCGGCGCTGGAGGCGGCGCTCGCCGCCATCCGCGCCGAGGGGCCGCCGCTGGCGGGGGTGGTGCACGCCGCCGCCGCCTTCGACGACGCCGCCGCCATCGCGCTCGACGCGCGCCGCTTCGCCGCCGTGCTGGCGCCCAAGCTCGCCATCGCCGAGAACCTGGACCGGGCGACGCGGCGGGACCCGCTCTCGCTGTTCCTGCTGTTCTCCTCCGCCACCACGGCCATGGGCAATCCGGGCCAGGCCAACTACGTCGCCGCCAACATGGCGCTGGAGGCGCTGGCGCGGCGGCGCCACGCGGAAGGGCTGCCGGCGCTGGCGGTGGGCTGGGGCCCGATCGCCGATGCAGGCGTGCTGGCCGGCGACGCCGCCACCGCCGAGACCCTGGCCCGGCGCCTCGGCGTCGAGCCCATGGCGGCGGTCGAGGCGCTCTCCGCCCTGCCCGCCCTGCTGGAAGCGGGCGCGCCGGTGCTGGGCCTCGCGCGCATCGCCTGGCGGGAAGCGCGCATGGCGCTGCCGGTGCTGGAGGAGCCGTTCTTCTCCGAGGTGCGCGGCCGCGCCGGGCAGGAGATGGAGGCGGCCAGCCTGCAGGCCCACCTGCTGTCCCTGCCGCCCGAGGAGGCGCGCGCGCTGCTGCGCCAGGTGGCGCAGCAGGAGGTGGCGCGCATCCTGCGCCTGCCGCCCGAGGCGGTGCCGCTCGACGCCCCCGTGGCCGGCCTCGGGCTCGACAGCCTGGGCGGGCTGGAGCTGCGCGGCGCGCTGGAGCGGCGGCTCGGCATGCAGGTGCCGCTGGCCTCGGTGAGCGAGGAGCTGACCATCGACCTGCTCACCCGCAAGCTGGCGGACGGCCTGGCCGGCGGCCGCGACGAGGAGGCGATCGCCGGGCTGGTGGAGCAGTTCGAGCCCAGCGCCACCCCCGCCGCGCGGGCCGCCGAACCGGCCGCGTGAAACGGCCCTTCCGGCAGGGGGGGCGGTGCGGAGCGGCGCCGGATCGCCTATCTCCAGAGCCTCCCCCGCCGGCACGGGCCGGCGGGGCCTCGCCAATGAACGGACCGCATGGCATGACCCTCTCTCCCACCCGCCCCCGCCAGGGAGGCGTCGCGTGAGCGGCGGGCTCAGCACCAGCGCGCGGCTGGCCCTGCTGGCGCGGCTCTCCAAGCGCCGCAGCGGCGAGGCCCCGGCGCCCGAGGCCGGCAGCGCGCGCGACTTCACCACCCTGCCCGGGATGCGCGACTTCGGGCTGATGAAGGCGGCCCTGCAGTCGCTCGACCTGCCGAGCCCGCTGTTCCAGGGGCATGACGGGCTGGCCGGCGCGCACAGCAGCATCGGCGGCCGCCCCGTCATCAACTTCAGCAGCTACAACTATCTCGGGCTGAACGGCGATCCGCGGGTGCTGGCGGCGGCCAAGGCGGCGGTGGACCGCTACGGCGTCTCCCCTTCCGGCTCGCGCATCCTTTCGGGCGAGCGCGAGCCGCACCGCGCGCTGGAGCGCGCCCTGGCCGAGCTGCACGGCACCGAGGCGGCGCTCACCTTCGTGTCCGGCCACGCCACCAACGTCACCACCATCGGCCATCTGATGGGCCCGCGCGACGTGGTGGTGCACGATGCCGCCATCCACAATTCCTGCGTCGAGGGCGCCCGCCTCTCGGGCGCCCGGCGCGTCCCCTTCCCGCACAACGACATGGCGGCGGCGGAGCGGGAGCTGGCGGCGGCGCGGCGCGGCGCGCAGGGGAAGTCAAGCCGCGCCCTGCTGCTGGTGGAGGGCCACTACAGCATGGACGGCGACAGCCCCGATCTCGCCCGCTGCGTCGAGATCGCCCGCCGCCACGATGCCTGGCTGATGGTGGACGAGGCGCATTCCCTCGGCGTGCTGGGCGCCACCGGCCAGGGCGTCGCCGAGGCGCAGGGGGTCGATCCCTCCGGCGTGGACATCTGGATGGGCACGCTCTCCAAGACCCTCTCGGCCTGCGGCGGCTACATCGCCGGGCGCGCCGACCTGATCGACTGGATGCGGCACACCGCGCCGGGCTTCGTCTATTCCGTGGCGCTGCCGGCGCCGCTGGCCGCCGCCGCGCTGGAATCGCTGCGCATCCTGCGCGCCGAGCCGGAGCGGGTGGCGCGGCTGCGGGCCAATGGCATGGGCCTGCGCGACCGCCTGCGCGCGCGCGGCTTCGACACCGGCACCAGCCAGGGCAGCGCCGTGCTGCCGGTCATCCTCGGCTCCTCGGTGCGCACGGCGCGGATGGCCGCGGCGCTGCTGGAGCGCGGCATCTCGGTGCAGACCGTGACCTTTCCCGCCGTGCCCGAGCAATCCGCCCGGCTGCGCTTCTTCATCTCCTCCGAGCACAGCGAGGACGACCTCGACCGGGCGGCCGAGGCGCTGAGCGAGGCGGCGGCCAGCGTCGGGCGCGTGGAAAGCCTGCCGGGCGCCGGCATGTGAGCGGAAGGCGCGCCGGGGGCGCGGGCTGGCCATGCGCATCGCCCTGCTGACGCTGGAAAGCGCGCTCAGCGCCGGGGCGGTGCTGCGGCTGGCCGGGGCGCAGGCGGGGCGCCTCGTGCTGATCGGCCGTTCCCTGCCCTACCGCGCCGCCACGGGCGGCATGGCCGGGCAGATGGCGGCCCACTGGCGCCGCTCCGGCCCGCGCTTCCTGCCCTACCTGCTGGTCAATTACGGCCTGCCGCAGGCGCTGGGCGACCTGCGGCGCGCGCTCGGCGCGGGCGCGCTGAGCCGCCTCGCGCGGCGGCATGGCATCCCGCTGCTGGCGGTGGAGGACGTGAACGGCCCCGCCATGGCGGCGGCGCTGCGCGCGGCGCGGCCGGACCTCATCCTCTCCTTCCACTTCGACCAGATCCTGCGCGCGGAAACCCTGGCGCTGGCGCCGCTGGGCGGCATCAACGTGCATCCCTCGCTGCTGCCTCGCCACCGCGGGCCGGTGCCGACGATCTGGGCGCTGGGCGAGGCGCCGCCCGCCTTCGGCGTGACCGTCCACCGCATGGTGCCGCGCATCGATGCGGGCGCCATCCTGGCCCAGCAGGCGGTGGCGCTGCCGCCCGGCACCACGGCCAGCACCGCCGCCCGCCTGCTGCACGAGGCCGGCGCCACGCTGCTCGGCCCGCTCCTGGCGGCGCTGGAGGCCGGCCCCGGCATGCCCGGCGGGGTGCCGCAGGAGCCCGCGGGCCCCGACGCCCCCTATTGCCCATTTCCCTCCGCCGGGGCATTGCGGAAGATGGCGCGGCAGGGCCAGCGGACAGTTGGCTGGGGGGACCTGCGGGCGGCTCTGGTCGCGCCCGTGGGGTAAGGCGCGCCCGCGCCGGGGCGGCCTCCATCGCATCCCGCGCGGCCGGCCTACCGCCCGCATCCGCATCGCCGCAGACGAGAACCTGACGCCGCCGATGAGCAGCTCCGCCGATCCGGCCCCGCGATCCTTCCTGTTCCTGCAGGGACCGATCACCCCCTTCTTCGACGAGGTGGGCGCGGGGCTGCGGGCACTGGGCCACGAGGTGCGCCGGATCAACCTGAACCTCGGCGACAGGCTGTTCTGGCGCGGGCCGGGGGCGGTGGACTTCCGCGGCCGGCCCGGGGATTGGCCCGCCTTCGTGGCAGGGTTCCTCGACCGCCACGGCGTCACCGACCTGGTGCTGCTGGGCGAGCAGCGGGACTACCACAAGGTGGCCATCGCCGCCGCGCATGCGCGCGGCATCCGCGTCGCCACCACCGATTTCGGCTATATCCGCCCCGACTGGATCGTGCTGGAGCGGGACGGCATGAACGCCGCCAGCCTGTTCACCCGCGACCCGGAAACGATCGTGCGGACAGGGGCCGCCCTGCCGCCCCCCGACCTGACCGTGCGCAACAGGGACAGCTTCGCCCGGCAGGCGCGGTGGGACATGCTCTACCACCTCAGCAGCGCCCTGCCCTGGCCCTTTCCGCACTACCGCACCCACCTGCTGCAGCACCCGGCGCTCTACTACGCCGGGGTCGGGCTGCGGCTGCTGCAGCGCGGGCGCGACAACCGCCGGGCGGACGCCATCCTGCGGCGCCTTTCCGGCAGCGGGCCGCTGTTCCTGATGGCGATGCAGATGGAGAGCGACTTCTCCATCCGCGCCTATTCCCGCTACCCCGACCTCGACACGGCGCTGCGCGAGGTGGCGGAAAGCTTCGCCGCCCACGCGCCGGCCGGCGCGCACCTGCTGGTGAAGGTGCACCCGCTGGACCCGGGGCTGAAGAACTGGCGGCGGCGCACGGAGAAGATCGCCCGGGCGGCGGGCCTGCCGGAGCGGATGCACTACCTGGGCGGCGGCAATCTCGGCGCCATCGTCGAGCAGGTGCAGGGCACCGTCACCGTCAACAGCACGGTCGGGCTGCGCTCGATCATCGACCACACCCCCACCTTCGCGCTCGGCGAGGCGATCTACCGCATCCCCGGCCTGGTCTTCTCCGGACCGCTGGACCGGTTCTGGACCGAGGCGACGCCGCCCGACCCCGCGCTGCGCGAGGGCTTCCTCCGCTGCATCGCGCACCAGCTCCACATCCGCGGCGTCTACTACAACCGGCCGGGGCTGGACGTGGCGGTGCGCGCGGCGGTGCACCGGCTGCACCATGGCCTGCTGAACGTGGCCGTGCCGGCGCTGATGCACCCCGCCGATCCCGGCTTCCCCGGCACCGCCGCCCCGCCCTGACATCAGCCTGTCCGGCACGGCCGCGCACAAGGCCAAGCCAGAGCCGGAAACCACCCCGCCCCCGATGCGTTGCGCGATCTGGAGAACTGCGCCGCGAGGGCGGGGCGCGAGGGGTGGGCCGGGAGCCCGCGGGGGACCAATGGGAGGACTGACCGTGCCAGGCCGCGCCATGCGCGCCGTGCCGCTGGCGGGGCTGCTGGCGGGGTGCGGCGGCGTGCAGTCGGCGCTCGATCCGGCCGGCTTCGAGGCGGAGCAGGTGGCGCGGCTGTTCTGGGCCATGCTGGTCGCCAGCGGCGTCATCTGGGTGCTGGTGCTGGGCCTCGCCCACTACGCCTCCGGCCGCCGCGAGAAGCCCTGGAGCCAGCGCGACGCCGGCCGGCTCATCGTCTGGGGCGGCGCGGTGGTGCCGACGCTGCTGCTGGCGGTGCTGCTGTTCTTCGGCCTGCGGCTGATGCCGGAGCTGCGCGCGCCCGGCGGCCCGCTGCGCGTGCATGTGGAGGGCGAGCAGTTCTGGTGGCGGGTGCGCTACCACCCGCCCGGCGGCGCGCCGGTGGAAAGCGCCAACGCGCTGGTGCTGCCGGTGGGCCAGCGCGTGGAGTTCAGCCTGTCCACGCGCGACGTCATCCATTCCTTCTGGGTGCCGGCGCTGGGCGGCAAGATGGACATGATCCCCGGCCGCACCAACCGCCTGGTGCTGGAGCCCACGCGCACCGGCGAGTTCCGCGGCGCCTGCGCCGAGCTGTGCGGCGCCTCCCACGCGCTGATGGCCTTCACCGTGCGGGTGGTGGAGCCGGCCGAGTTCGAGGCCTGGCTGGCGCGCGAGGCGGCGCCCGCCGCCGCCGGCACGGGTCATGCGGGGGAGGCCGCCTTTCTGGCGCATGGCTGCGGCGCCTGCCACAGCGTGCGCGGCACGGCGGCGCGCGGCGCCATCGGGCCGGACCTGACGCACCTGGCCAGCCGCCCCACCCTCGGCGCCGGCATCCTGGAGAACAGCGCGGCCAACCGCGCCGCCTTCATCGCCCGCGTGGACGAGATCAAGCCCGCCGCCCGCATGCCCGCCTATGGCACGCTGCTGGACACCGAGATCGCCGCCATCGCGGCCTGGCTGGGGATGCTGCGATGAACGAGGCGACGATGCCCCCCGAGGCGGACGCGGCGCGCCGCCGCGCCCAGGAGGAGCGGCTGGAACGCACCTGGGAAACGCCGCCCGGCTGGCGCTACTGGTCGGCGGTGAACAACACCGAGGTGGGGCTCTGGTACACCGCCACCTCCTTCCTGTTCTTCCTGCTGGCCGGCGCGCTGGCGCTGCTGGTGCGCGCCCAGCTCGCCGTGCCGGACAACGACCTGATCTCCGCCAGCCTCTACAACCAGGCCTTCACCCTGCACGGCACGGCGATGATGTTCCTCTTCGCCGTGCCGATCTTCGAGGCGGTGGCGATCCTGCTGCTGCCCACCATGCTGGCGGCGCGCGACCTGCCCTTCCCGCGCCTCTCGGCCTATGGCTACTGGTGCTTCCTGATCGGCGGCGTCTTCGTGATGGGCTCGATCCTGTTCAACTCGGCGCCCGATGCCGGCTGGTTCATGTACCCGCCGCTGACCACGGACCCGAAGCTCACCGGCATCGGCGCCGACATCTGGCTGCTCGGCCTGTCCTTCATCGAGGTGGCGTCGATCGCGGCGGCGGTGGAGCTGATCGTCGGCGTGCTGAAGTGCCGGCCGCCGGGCATGCGCATCAACACCATGCCGCTCTATTGCTGGTACGTGCTGATCGTCGGCGGCATGATCCTGTTCGCCTTCCCGCCGCTGATCGCGGGCGACATCCTGTTCGAGCTGGAGCGGCTGGCGGGCTGGCCCTTCTTCGACGCGAGCCGCGGCGGCGACCCGGTGCTGTGGCAGCACCTGTTCTGGATCTTCGGCCACCCGGAGGTCTACATCGTCTTCCTGCCCTCCATCGCGCTGCTGGCGATGATCGTGCCGACCTTCGCGAAGCGGCCGATCATCGGCTATTCCTGGATCGTGCTGGCGGCGGTGGGCACCGGCTTCCTCAGCTTCGGGCTGTGGGTGCACCACATGTTCACCACCGGCCTGCCCGCCATCTCGCTCGGCTTCTTCTCCGCCGCCTCCGAGGCGGTGGCGATCCCGACCGGCGTGCAGATCTTCGTCTTCGTCGCCACCATGCTGGCGGGGCGGATGACCCGCTCCACACCGATGCTGTTCGCCGCCGGGGCGCTCGCCATCTTCGTCTTCGGCGGGCTGACCGGCGTGATGGTGGCGATCGCGCCCTTCGACTGGCAGGCGCATGACAGCTACTTCGTCGTGGCGCACCTGCACTACGTGCTGATCGGCGGCATGGTGCTGCCGCTCTTCGCCGGCGCCTACTACTACTACCCGCTGGTGATGGCGCGGAAGCTCTCGGACCGGATCGGCCGCTGGGTGTTCTGGCTGATGTTCCTGGGCTTCAACATCGCCTTCCTGCCCATGCACTTCACCGGGCTGCGCGGCATGCCGCGCCGCGTCTTCACCTATCCGGGCGGCATCGGCTGGGACTGGCTGAACCTCGTCTCCACCCTGGGCGCCGTGGTCTTCGCCGCCGGCGTGCTGCTCTTCACCTGGGACGCGGTCTGGGGCATCCGCCGGCGGGCGGATTCGCCGCGCAACCCGTGGGGCGCCGGCACGCTGGAATGGCTGAACCCCATCCCCGGCCCCGATTACGGCGTGCGCAGCGTGCCCGCCATCGCCTCCCGCTACCCGCTCTGGGACGACCCGGAGCTGCCCCGCCGCGTGGATGAGGGCCGCGAGTTCCTGCCCGACGCCGAGGAAGGCAAGCGCGAGACCCTGGTCACCTCCGTGCTGGACGCCCGCCCCATCCAGTGCCTGCGCGTGCCGGGCAACAGCTTCATGCCGATGGCCGCGGCGGTGCTGACCGGCGCGGTGTTCATCCTCACCACCTTCCACCTCTACTGGACGGGGCTGGCAGTGGGCGTGGCCGCCATCCTGTCCATCCTGGTCTGGCTGTGGCGCGGCACGGCGATGGTGCCGGAGAAGCGGGAAAAGGACATCGGCCACGGCGTGCGGCTGCCGCTCTACGCCTCGGGCATCCAGTCGGTCGGCTGGTGGGCGATGTTCATCACCATGACCGGCGACATGACGGCCTTCGCCAGCCTGGTGTTCAGCTACTTCTACTTCTGGACCATCCACCCCGTCTTTCCGCCGCTCGACGCGGCGGGGATGAAGATGGGCCCCGGCCTGCTCTGGCCGGGCGTCGCGCTGCTCGCCGCGCTCGGCGCCTGGGGCGCCATGCTGTGGGCGCGGGCGCGCAACGGGGCGGGCCGGGCGGGCGGGCTGCGGCTCGGGCTGCTCGCCGCCACGCTGCTGGCGCTGGCCAGCGGCGGCGCCATGCTGATGGGCCCGTGGGCCGGCGGGCTCGACCCCACCACCCATGCCTATCCCGCCGCCGTCTGGGTGCTGCTGGGCTGGGCGGCGCTGCACCTCGCCGTCGGCGTCATCATGACGCTCTACGCGCTGGCGCGCAGCCTCGCCGGCAAGCTGACGCGGGATCACGACATCGACATCCACAACGTCGTGCTCTACTGGCACTTCGCCGCCATCACCGCGGTGGTGACGCTCGCCACCGTCGCGCTGTTCCCGCTGCTGGCCTGAGGCGAGGCGCGCCATGCTGATCCACAACCGCCGCCACGCCAATCTCTGGACCCTGCTGGCGCCGCCCGCCATCTGGGCGGTCCATTTCCTGCTCTGCTACGTCGCCGCCGCCATCGCCTGCGCCAAGGGCGGCGGGCCCTGGGTGGACCTCACATCGCTGCGCTGGGTCATCCTCGGCATCACCCTGCCGGCGCTGGGGCTGATCCTGGTGGCGGGGCGGCAGGCCCGGCGCCACTGGGGCTTCGGCACGGACGACCCGCCGCACGACCAGGCCACCGACGAGGACCGCCAGCACTTCCTGGGCTACGCCACGCTGCTGCTCTGCGCGCTGAGCTTCGTCAGCGTCATCTTCGTCGCCATGCCGGCCATCACCATCGCGGATTGCCGCTGAGATGGCCCCCCTCGCCATGCCGCTCGCGCTTCTGGTGCTGGCGCTGGTCTGGGGCGGGCCGCTGCTCCTGCTGCTGGAGCGCTCCTTCACCGGCCACATGGTGATGCACATGGGAGTGGTGGCGGTGGCCGCGCCGCTGCTCGCCATCGCGCTCGGGGCCAAACCCGGGGGCGGCGGACGGTGGGACCCGGCGCGGCGCTTCCCGCGCCTGTTCGGGCCGGTGGCGGCGTCGGGGCTGGAATTCGTCACCATCTGGGGCTGGCACATGCCGGGGCCGCACAACGCCGCCCGCGAATCCCTGGGCCTCATGGCGCTGGAGCAGGGCAGCTTCCTCGCCGTGTCGCTGCTGGTGTGGCTGTCCTGCCTCGGCGCCGGCGAGGCGGACCGGCGGCCGCGCCAGGCGGCGGGCGTCATCGGCCTGCTGCTCACCTCCATGCACATGACGCTGCTCGGCGCGCTGATCGCCCTCGCCCCGCGCCCGCTCTACGGTCACCCCGCCTGCCTCGGCCTGTCGCCGCTGGAGGACCAGGCGATCGGCGGCGTGGTGATGCTGCTGGTGGGCGGCGGCGCCTACCTCGCCGGCGGGCTGCACCTCGCCGCCCGCCTGCTGCGCGACCCCGAACCGACCCCCCAGGAGCCCGCCCGATGATCATCCGCCTCACCCTCCGCCGCATCGGGCTGGGGCTGGCCGCGCTGCTGCTGGGCGGGCTGCTGGTCGGCTGGTCGGGCGTCATCTATGTGGGCGCCTCGGGCGGGCACTGGCCGGTCACCGAGTGGTTCCTGCACTGGGTGATGCGGAACTCCGTCCGCACCCGCGCGCTGGCGCTGGAGGTGCCGGACCTGTCCGGCCCCGCTTTGCTCGACCGCGGCGCCGGCCACTACGCCACCGGCTGCGCCCCCTGCCACGGCGCGCCGGGCGAGCGGCAGAACCCCATCGTGCAGGCTTCCCTGCCGCCGCCGCCCGAGTTCAGCAAGCGCTTCGACCCCTGGAAGCCGGAGGAGCTGTTCCGCATCGTCCAGCACGGGGTGCGCTACAGCGGCATGCCCGCCTGGGTCGCCATCGAGCGGCATGACGAGATCTGGGCCATGGTGGCCTTCCTGGAAAAGCTGCCGCGCATGCCGCAGGACGAGTACCAGCGCCTGGCCTTCGGGCCGGAGGGCGCGCGCCAGCCCAGCTCCGGCCTCATCGGCATCGGCGCCATCAACACCGGCGGCCCCGCGCCCCCGGCGCAGGAAGCGCTGGCCGACTGCGCCCGCTGCCACGGCATGGACGGGCGCGGGCGGGAGAACGACGCCTTTCCCGTTCTCGCCGGCCAGAGCGAGGCCTATCTGCGCGAGGCGCTGCTGGCCTTCTCCCACGGCACCCGCCACAGCGGCCTGATGCAGCCCCCCGCCGCCCGCGCGGACGACGCCATCCTGGGGCAGATCGCCACCCACTACGCGCGCCAGCCCTTCGCGCCCGTGCCGCATCCCCCGGCCGAGACGGCGCTGCTGGAGGAGGGCGAACGCATTGCCCGCCAGGGCATCCCGGCCGAGGGTGTGCCGGCCTGCCTGTCCTGCCACGGCGGCGCCGCGCTGGCGCGCAACCCCTCCTACCCGGCGCTGCACGGGCAGCATGCCAGCTACCTGGAGAACCAGCTCGTCCAGTGGCAGGCGGGCACGCGCGGCGGCGGCCCGTACCGGGACCTGATGGGGACCATCGCGGGGCGGCTGAGCCCGGAGCAGAACAAGGCGGTGGCCGCCTGGTTCGCGCGGCAGGACAAGGCCAGCGACTAGGAAAGATCCGGGGGAATGAATTCCCCCGGAGCCCCCTTCTTTTTTCTGCAAGTTCCCGGGCGCGCCTGCGGCGGCGCCGAACAAGGAACCGCAGGCAGCAGCCCATGTTGCTGAAAGGAACAACGCGGGACACTCAGGATCATGCAGCGCTTCACGGGCAAGGTTGTGGTGGTCACGGGCGCGGGATCGGGCATCGGAGAGGGCGCGGCGCGGCGCTTCTCGGCCGAGGGCGCCATGGTCGTGCTCGCCGGCCGCACCGAGGCGAAGCTGGCGCGGGTGGCCGCCAGCCTCGACCCGCAGCGCACCCTGGCCCATGCCGCCGACGTGTCGCGGCGGGAGGATGCGGAAGCGCTGGTCGCCGCCACGCTGCGGCGCTTCGGGCGGCTTGACGTGCTGGTGAACAACGCCGGCACCGCCGTCACCGGCCCGCTGCTGGCGCTGGAGCCGGAAGACTGGCGCAAGGTCATGGCGACCGACCTGGACAGCGTCTATTTCTGCACCCGCGCCGCCCTGCCCCACCTGCTGGAGACGAAGGGCAGCATCGTCAACGTCTCCTCCGTCTCCGGCACGGGCGGGGACTGGAACATGAGCGCCTACAACGCCGCCAAGGGCGGGGTGACCAACCTGACGCGCTCCCTCGCCCTGGAGCTGGGCGAGAAGGGCGTGCGGGTGAACGCGGTGAACCCGAGCCTCACCCTCACCGAACTGACCGCGGACATGAAGGACGACGAGGCGCTGATGGCGAAGTTCCGCGAGCGCATCCCGCTCGGCCGGCCCGCCGAGCCGGCGGACATCGCGGGCGTCATCGCCTTCCTGGCCAGCGACGACGCCCGCTTCGTCACCGGCGTGAACCTGCCGGTGGATGGCGGCCTGTCCGCCTCCAACGGCCAGCCCCGCCAGGCCTGAGGGCCCGGCGGGCGCGCCCCACCTCAGGCGGCGAGGCTTTTCGAGACCTTCTCGTAGGTGCCCTTGCTCAGCCCCGGCCGGGCGGCGATGCGCTCCAGCTCGGCCCGCATCCTCGCGCCCCGCGCCGCGTCCTGCCGCTTCCAGTGGCCGAGCGGCGAGACCATGCGCGCCGCCACCTGCGTGTTCACCGCGTCCAGCGCGATGACCATGTCGGCCAGGAAGCGGTAGCCCTCGCCCGACGCGGCATGGAAGGCGGCCGGGTTGCCGGCGGCGAAGGCGCCCACCAGCGACCGCACGCGGTTGGGGTTGCGCAGGTCGAAGTCCGGATGGCGCGAGAGCGCCTCCGCCGCCGCGGCGTCGGTGCGCGGCGACATGGCCTGGAGGGTGAACCACTTGTCCAGCACCAGCGGCTCCTCCTTCCAGCGGGCATGGAAGGCGGCCAGCGCCTGCTCCCGCGCCGGGCTGTCGGAATCCACCAGCACCCGCAGCGCGGCCAGCGAGTCGGTCATGTTGGTGGCGCCCGCGAACTGCGCCTCGGCGCGGCCCGTCTCGCCCGCCGCGCCGAGATAGGCCAGCGCCGCGTTGCGCAGCGCCCGCCGGCCGATGGCGGCGCCGTCGGTCCGGTAGGGCCCGGCATCCGCCAGCGTCTCGTGCAGCGCGGCGAAGCGCGCGGCGAAGCGCCGCCCCAGCGCGCCGCGCAGGAACTGCCGCACGGCGTGGATCGCCTCCGGGTCGGCGATCGTCATCTGGTCGGCGATGAACTCCTCGGAAGGCAACGCCAGTGCCTCGGCGGCGAAGGCAGGGTCCTCCAGGGCACGGCCAAGCAGCGCGCCGGTGATGGCGGCCAGGCCTTCGGGCAGTTCCAGCGTGCGGCCGCTGAAGGCGGCATCGCCGGAAGCGTGAACCGCACGCTCAGCCTTCGGCTCCTGGGAGCGCAGTGCCTCCACCATCGCCAGCATGGTGGCGGTGGCGTATTGCTGCGACGATTCCCAGCGGACGAAGGCATCCGTGTCGTGCGCGGCCAGGAAGCCGAGCTGCTCCAGCGTCAGGCCGGACAGCTTCACCGGCGCCGAGAAGCCGCGCAGCAGCGAGGGCACGGGCTTCGCCGCCAGCCCCTCGAACACGAAGTCCTGCTCGGCCTCCTCCAGCAGCAGCAGGCGGGGCTCCGCCACCTCGGCGCCTTCCGGCCCGATCAGCCCCATGGCGACCGGGACCGGCACGGGCAGCTTCTCCGGCTGGCCCGGCGTGGGCGGGGTGGATTGCGCGAGGGTCAGGGTGTAGCGGCCATCGGCGAAGGCTTCCCGCACCCGCAGCTCCGGCGTGCCGGCCTGGGCGTACCAGCGGCTGAAGCGCGACAGGTCGGTGCCCGAGGCGTCCTGCATGGCGCGGACGAAATCCTCGATCGTCACCGCCTGGTTGTCATGGCGGGCGATGTAGAGGTCCATGCCGCGGCGGAAGTTCTCCGCCCCGATCAGCGCGCGCATCATGCGCACCACCTCCGCCCCCTTCTGGTACACGGTGGCGGTGTAGAAGTTGTTGATCTCCACATAGGAATCCGGGCGCACCGGATGCGCCATGGGCCCCGCATCCTCGGGGAACTGCGCGGCGCGCAGGCGGCGCACATCGGCCAGCCGCTTCACCGCCGCCGAACCCTGGTCGGCCGAGAAGTGCTGGTCGCGGAACACGGTCAGCCCTTCCTTCAGGGAAAGCTGGAACCAGTCGCGGCAGGTGACGCGGTTGCCCGTCCAGTTGTGGAAGTACTCGTGCGCGACGACGGTCTCGATGCCCTCGTAGTCCATGTCGGTCGCCGTCTCGGGCCGCGCCAGGATGTATTTGGTGTTGAAGACGTTGAGGCCCTTGTTCTCCATCGCCCCCATGTTGAAGTCGGACACGGCGGCGATGTTGAACACGTCGAGGTCGTATTCGAGGCCGTAGGTCTCCTCGTCCCAGCGCATCGAGCGCTTCAGCGAGTCCATGGCGTGGCCGCAGGCATCCTCGTCGCCCCGGCGCACATAGATAGCGAGCGCCACCTCGCGGCCGGAGCGGGTGGTGAAGCTGTCCCGCACCGCCACCAGGTCTCCGGCCACCACGGCGAAGAGGTAGGAGGGCTTGGGGTGCGGGTCCACCCAGCGCGCCCAGTGGCGGCCATCGGGCAGCTCGCCCGCGCCGTCCGGGTTGCCGTTGGAGAGCAGCACGGGGCAGGCGGCGCGGTCGGCCTCCAGCGTGGTGGTGTAGCGCGCCATCACGTCCGGCCGGTCGGGGAAGTAGGTGATGCGGCGGAAGCCTTCCGCCTCGCACTGGGTAACGTAGTTGCCGCCCGAGAGATACAGGCCGGACAGCTCGCTGTTGGCCTCGGGCGAGATCTCCACCTCCGTCTCCAGCACGGCCGCGTCCGGCACGCCCTCGATGCGCAGGCCGCCGCCGGGCAGGTGGCCCAGCCTGTCCTCCGGCAGCGGCGCGCCGTCCAGCACGGCGGAGAGGAGGCGCAGCGCCTCGCCATCCAGCTCCAGCGCGGCGGCGGCGCCGGCGGCATCCGGGTTGCGGCGCAGCGCCAGCCGGGCGCGCACCCGCGTGGCGGTGGGATGCAGGGCGATGTGCAGGTCCACCTGCTCCACCAGGAAGGCGGGCGGCCGGTAATCCTCGCGGCGGATGGTGGGCGGGGGGGAAGGCTGGTCTGTGCTGCTCATGGCTCGCCCTGAACTCACGCGGAAAGGCATGCACTATGGCGCCGCCCGCCCGCCGCGCCCAGCGGCCCCGCGCGTGGCGGCCCAGCGGCGGCGGACCTGCGCGCGGCGGGCCGCATTCCGCGCTTTTCCCGCGGCCCTCCGGCATGGCACCGTGTCCCCGATCGGCTTCCGGAGAGACGCGATGCGCCTGCATGATTTCCGTGTGCTGACCTTCGACTGCTACGGCACGTTGATCGACTGGGAAAGCGGCATCCACGAGGCGTTGCAGCCGCTGCTGCGGAAGGGGGGCCTCGACCTGCCGCGCGACGAGGTGCTGGAAGCCTTCGCCCGCCACGAGGCCAGCCAGCAGGCCGAGACGCCCGCCATGCCCTATGCCGAGCTGCTGACCGAGGTGCACCGCAACCTCGCCGACGAATGGGGACTGGAGGCGAGCGACGCGGTGCATGCCCGCTTCGGCGCCTCCGTGCCGGACTGGCCGGCCTTTCCCGATTCCGCCGAGGCGCTGGCCTACCTCAAGCGGCACTACAGGCTGGTGATCCTTTCCAACGTGGACCGCGCCGGCTTCGACGGCAGCCGCAGGCGGCTGGGCGTGGCGTTCGACGCCGTGTTCACCGCCCAGGATATCGGCAGCTACAAGCCCAGCCTGCGCAACTTCGAGTTCATGCTGGAGAAGCTGGCCGCCCAGGGCTTCGGCAAGTCCGACATCCTGCACACGGCGCAGAGCCTGTTCCACGACCACGCCCCCGCCAAGCGCCTGGGCCTCGCCTCCGCCTGGATCGACCGCCGGCACGACCGGGACGGCTGGGGCGCCACCATGCCGCCGCCCTCCGGCGCGGGCTATGAGTTCCGCTTCACCTCGCTCGGCGCCATGGCGGCCGCGCACCAGGCGGAGGCAATTGCCTGATCCTTGGCTGATCCTTGACCGCTTCGGGGCCGGCACGGGGCCCCGCCCTCCCCTGGCCGCCGCCTGGCGCCGCGTCCAGCCTCCTGGCACGCGGCTTGCTGCGGCCTCCGCGAACAATGGCGGGGGGAACTCCATGCGTTTGATCGGCGTCGATGTCGGCGGAACCTTCACGGATCTGGTGCTCGCGGATACCGGGACGGGCCGCAGCGTCATCCACAAGGTGTCGAGCACCAACGCGGACCCGTCGATCGGCGTCACCCAGGGGGTGGTGGAGCTGTGCGCCCGGGCCGGCATCGCGCCGGCGGCGGTGGACCAGGTGCTGCACGGCACCACCATCGCCACCAACGCCGTGCTGGAGCACCGCGGCGCCGTCACCGGCATGATCACCACGCGCGGCTACCGGGATGTGCTGCATATCGGCCGCCACCAGCGGCCGGAGCACTATTCCATCCAGCAGCAGATCCCCTGGCAGTCCCGCCCGCTGGTGAAGCGCCGCCACCGCCACGTCGTGACCGAGCGGCTGGTGCCGCCGCGCGGTGAGGTGCTGGTGCCGCTGGACGAGGCGGAGGTGCGCGCCGCCGCCCGCGCGCTGAAGGCCGACGGCGTCGAGGCCATCGCCATCTGCTTCCTGTTCTCCTACCTCAACCCGGCGCATGAGCTGCGCGCCAGGGCCATCGTGCAGGAGGAATACCCGGAGGCCTTCGTCACCACCTCGGCCGAGGTGGCGCCGCAGTTCCGCGAGTTCGAGCGCTTCACCACCGCCGCGATGAACGCCTTCGTCGGGCCCCGCGTGCGCGACTACGTCTCCCGCCTGGCCGGGCGGCTGAAGGAGGCCGGCGTCTCGGGGGACCTGCAGGTGATGGGCTCGACGGGCGGCGTCGCCTCGGTGGCCATGGTGGCGGAGCAGCCGGTGCTCACCATGCTGTCCGGCCCCGCCGCGGGCGTGCTGGGCGGCGCCTGGGCCGGCGCCCTTTCGGGCCGGAACGACCTCATCACCTTCGACATCGGCGGCACCTCGGCCGACATCGCCATCATCTCCGGCGGGCGGTTCGGCGAGGCCTCGGCGCGCGACACCTGGATCGCCGGCTTCCCGCTGCTGGTGCCGATGATCGACATCCACACCATCGGCGCCGGCGGCGGCTCCATCGCGCGGCGGGACGCGGGGGGCGCGTTCCGCGTCGGGCCGCAATCGGCGGGCGCGCAGCCGGGGCCGGCGGGCTATGGCCGCGGCGGCCAGCGCCCCACCGTGACGGACGCCAACATCGTGCTCGGCCGGCTGGACCCGGAGAACTTCCTGGGCGGCGCCATGGCGCTCGATGTGGCGGCCGCGCGCCGCGTCGTCGGCGCCTTCGCGGACGAGCTGGGGCTGACGCCGGAGGCGGCGGCGCTCGGCATCCTCACCATCGTCAACGCCAACATGGCCAATGCCATCCGCAGCCGCACCGTGCAGAAGGGCATCGACCCGCGCGGCTACGCGCTGGTGGCCTTCGGCGGCGCCGGCCCGCTCCAGGCGGTGGAGGTGGCGCGCATGCTGGAAGGGCGCGAGGTGCTGGTGCCGCCGCATCCCGGCATCACCTCCGCCATGGGGCTGCTGACCACCGACCTCAGCGCCGACGCGGTGCGCACCTGCTTCCAGCTTTCCACCGCGCTGGACCTGCCGCGCATCGCCGACGACTTCGCCGCGATGGAGGCGCAGATCATCGCCCGCTTCGCCGCCGACGCGCTGCCGGTGGAGACCGCCCGCTTCACCCGCGCCGCCGACCTCCGCTACGCCGGCCAGGGCTACGAGCTGCGCGTCGCCTTCCCTGCCGATGAGATGGCGGATGCCTCTGGCCTGCTGGCGCGCTTCCACGCCCAGCACAAGGCGGAATACGGCCACGCCTTCCCCGAGCGGCCGGTCGAGATCGTCAACCTGCGGCTCACCGGCGCCATCCCCCGCCCGCATCTCGGCGCGCCGCCGCCGCGCGCGGGCGGCTCGCTGGAGGAAGCCACGGTGCGGGTGGCGCGGGTGGTGTTCGGCACGCCCGCCGCCCCCGAGCCGCACGAGACGCCCTTCCTGCGGCGCGAGCTTCTGCCGGTGGGCCAGCCCATCCCCGGCCCCGCCATCGTGCTGCAGACCGACAGCACCACCGTGGTGCCGCCCGGCTGCACCCTGACCGCCGAGGCCGGCGGCAACCTCCTCATCGCCCTCTGACCCAAGGACGCAACGCCATGACCGAGACGAGCACGATCGACCCCGTCACCGTCAGCGTCGTGCAGGGCGCGCTGGAAACCATCGCGGTGGAGGTGGGCTACAAGCTGATGCGGATGGCCTATTCCTCCATCATCCGCGAATCGGAGGATTTCGGCGCGGCGCTGACCGATGCCGCCGGCCAGGGCCTGGCGGAGTCGGCGCAGTCCATCCCGCTGCAATCCGGCCCCATCCCCGGCTATGTGAAGGCGGTGCTGGCGACGCTCGCCCGGCGTGGCGACACGCTGCGCCCCGGCGACGTCATCATGCACAACGACCCCTATGGCGGCGCCAGCCACGGGCCGGACGTGGCCTTCCTGGTGCCGGTGTTTCACGTGGATCAGGCGGGGCTGGAGCATCTGGTGGGCTTCAGCGGCACCACCGCGCACCATCTCGACATCGGCGCGCAGACGCCCGGCTCCTGCGGCATCGTCGAGGCGATCGACGCCTATGCGGAGGGGCTCCAGTTCAAGGCCATCAAGGTCTATGACCAGGGCCGCCGCAACGAGGCCGTGCGGCAGATGCTGCGCGACAATGTCCGCGCCGCCGAGATGGTGGTGGGGGACATGGAGGCGCAGGTGGCGGCCAGCCGCATCGGCGCCGAGCGGATGGCCGCGCTGGTGGCCCGCTATGGCTTCGCGGAGTTCCGCGCCGCCTGCGCCGCCATGCTGGACCAGGCGGAGCGGCTGATGCGCCGCGCCATCGCGGCCCTGCCCGAGGGCAGCTTCCGCGCCGAGACCTTCATCGACGGCTACCTGGACGATCCCGCCCGCAGCAACCTCGCGCTCGTCGCCACCGTGACGAAGCAGGGCGACACGCTGCTGGTGGACCTCACCGGCACCGCGCCGCAGGTGGATGACCGCCCCATCAACATGCCCTTCCATGGCACGGTGGATGTCGCGGTGTGGCTCACCGTGCGTTCCGTGCTGCTGGACACCGCCATCCATGGCCATGTGCCGGTGAACGAGGGCCTCACGCGGCCCATCCGCATCGTGGCACCGAAAGGGTGCCTGGCCAATCCGCGCTTCCCGGCGCCCACCATCGCCCGCTTCTGCCCCGGCAACCAGCTGGCCGACACGGTGATGAAGGCGCTGGCCCAGGCGGTGCCGGGGCAGGTCTCGGCCGGCATCGGCAACCTCAAGGTCATCGCCTTCTCCGGGCTGCAGGAGGAGGGCCACTGGGTGCACATGGAGATCTTCGAGGGCGCCTATGGCGGCCGCCCCGGCCAGGACGGCATGGACGCGGTGGACACGCTCTACGCCAACACCCGCAACAACCCGATCGAGGACATCGAGAGCCACCTGCCGCTGCGCGTGCTGCGCTACGAGCTGCGCGAGGACGAGGCGGGCGCCGGCCAGTGGCGCGGCGGCCTCGGCTCGGTGCGGGAGATCGGCTTCCTCACCGATGCCGGCACCTCGGTGGAGGGCGAGGGGCACGCGCACCGCCCCTGGGGGTTCCTCGGCGGCGGGGAGGGCGTCACCGCGCGCCTCACCCTGCGCCGCGCGGATGGCAGCGAGGAGGCCCTGCCCTCCAAGGTGCCGCACCGCGCCGTGCGCGCGGGCGACCGCTTCATCTGCCACGGCCCCGCCGGCGGCGGCTATGGCGACCCCTTCCGGCGCGACCCGGCGCTGGTGCTGGAGGACGTGCTGGACGGGCTGCTTTCGGCCGAGACGGCGCGGCGGGACTACGGGGTGGCGATCGCCGGCAAGGCCGTGGACGAGGCGGCCACGGCCGCGCTGCGCGGCGCCGGCACGCCCTGAGGCCGCCAGGCGGAAGGCTGGCGGGAAGTCTGGTGGGCCCGGGGGAATCCATTCCCCGGGCCTTGCTGCTATCCTGCTTTCCGATGCCCCTGCACGAAAGCTCCACCCACCTGGCCCGGCGCCTGAAGACCGAGCGGGAGGCCCGCGGCTGGTCGCTGGCCGAGTTGGCGGAACGCTCCGGCGTGTCCAAGGCGATGATCAGCAAGATCGAGCGCGACGAGGTGAGCCCCACCGCCGCGCTGCTGGGCCGCCTCTCGGGCGCCTTCGGCCTCAGCCTGTCGCAGCTTCTCGCCCGCGCCGAGCAGGGCGGGGGGCTGCTGGCGCGGGCGGCGGCGCAGCCGGTCTGGCAGGACCCCGAGACGGGCTTCATCCGCCGCGCCCTCACCCCCGCCGCCGGCCCGCCCACGCCGCTGGAGCTGATCTGGGGCGAGCTGCCGCCGGGCCAGGCGGTGGACTACCCCGCCGCCGCCTTCGCCTTCGTCCAGGACCAGCAGCTCCTGATGCTCGAGGGCGTGCTGCACTTCACCCAGGGAGGCGTCCTGCATGTGCTGCATCCGGGCGACTGCCTCCGCTTCGGCCCGCCGGAGGCCTGCCGCTACGAGAATCCCGGCGCCGCGCCCTGCCGCTACGTCGTGGTGCTGCTCCGGCGGTGAGGCGCGGGCCCCGGCGCGCATGGGAGCCGCGAGGTCCGCCCTCCCCGGAGCCGCGCCCCTTACGCGCGCAATGCCGCCGCCGGGTGCGGCGCCGCCAGCAGCGGCCCGGCGCCGAACAGCTTCTCCCGGTAGGTGCCGGGCGCGTAGCCGCTCTTGAAGGCGCCGCGCTCCTGCAGCAGCGGCACCACCAGCGCCACGAACTGCTCCAGCCCTTCCGGCAGCACGGTGCGGGACAGGTTGAAGCCGTCCACGTCGGCCGCCTCCGCCCAGCCGACCAGCCGCTCCGCCACCTGCGCTGCGCTGCCGACAATGGGCGGCTGGCGGCTGCCCAGCACGAACTGGTCGATCAGCCGCCGCTTGGTGAAGACCGGCCCCGCCGCCTGCTTCATCGCCGTCACGTTGGACTGGATGGCCTGGGTCGGCCCCGCCTCGATCGGCTCGTCCATCCCGTATTTCGCGAAGTCGATGCCGAGCGAGGCGGAGGCATGCGCCAGCGCGCCCTCCACGCTGGCATGGCGGCGGTATTCCTCCAGCAGGTCGCGCGCCTCGGCCTCGGTGCGGCCGGCGATGACGGTGGCGCCGGCGAACACCTTCAGCGGCCGCCCCGCGGCGCGGGCGCGGAGGTCGGCCACCAGCGCCGCCACCGGCTCCGGCTTGCCGCCATTGACGAAGACGCATTCCGCATGGGTGGCGGCGAAGCGCCGGCCACGGTCCGAGGCGCCGGCCTGGTAGAGCACCGGCGTGCGCTGGGCCGAGGGCTCGCAGAGATGGATGGCCTCCATCCGGTATTGCCGGCCCTGGTGCTGGATCGGGCGCACCTTCGCGGGATCGGCGTAGATCCCCGCCGCGCGGTCGGCCCGCACCGCGTCGCCGTCCCAGCTCGCTTCCCAGAGCTTGTAGACCAGCTCCATGTATTCGTCGGCCAGGTCGTAGCGGTCGTCATGCGCCATCTGCCGGTCGAAGCCCATGGCGCGGGCGGCGCTGTCCAGATAGCCGGTGACGATGTTCCAGCCGATCCGCCCTCCCGTCAGGTGGTCCAGCGTGGACATCCGCCGGGCGAAGAGGAAGGGCTGCTCATAGGCGAGGTTGCAGGTGATGCCGAAGCCCAGATGGGTGGTGGCCGCCGCCATGGCCGGCACCAGCATGGCCGGGTCCAGCAGCGGCACCTGCACCGCGCCGCGCAGCGCGGCGTCCGGGCTGTTGCCATAGACATCGTAGATGCCCAGCACATCGGCCAGGAACAGCCCGTCGAACAGGCCGCGCTCCAGCGTGCGGGCCAGCTCCGTCCAGTGCTCCAGCCGGTTGTACTGCGCGCTGGTGTCGCGCGGATGCGTCCAGAGGCCCTGCTGGATATGGCCGACGCAGGCCATGTCGAAGGCGTTGAGGCGGAGTTCGCGCGGCATGGACGGCTCCAGGTTTCTCTTCCTCATCCACTATGAGAGATTTTCGTCTCCGATGCGACAGGCATTCCCGCCGGGGCTGGCGCCTCCCCGCCGCATCCGCTGAGCTTCGGCGGAACCGACTCGAAGGCTCCGCCATGAACCACATGCCCGCCCGCGACGCCCTGGCCGCCCGCTACGGCGCCGCCCACATCCCCCCCACCGGCCCGTGGAGCCCGGTGCTCGACGCGCTGCTCGCCCACCGCTCCGTGCGCGCCTACCGGCCGGACCCGCTGCCCGAGGGCACGCTGGAGACGCTGGTGGCCGCCGCGCAATCCGCCGCCACCTCCTCCAACCTGCAGACCTGGTCGGTGGTGGCGGTGACCGACCCTGCCCGAAAGGCGCGGCTCGCCGCCGTGGCGGGGGGCCAGAAGCACATCGGGCAATGCCCGCTCTTCCTGGTCTGGATCGCCGACCTGTCCCGCACCACGCGGCTGGCCGAGGCGGAAGGCAGGACGCTGGAGGGCCTGCCCTATCTGGAAACCTTCCTGGTGGCGGCGCTGGATGCGGCGCTGGCGGCGCAGAACGCGGTGGTGGCGGCCGAGTCGCTGGGCCTGTCCACCGTCTATATTGGCGCGTTGCGCAACGACGCCCGGGCGGTGGCCGCGGAGCTGGCACTGCCGCCCGGCGCCATGGGGGTGTTCGGCCTTTGCGTGGGCCATGCCGACCCGGCCCCGCCGGCCGAGGTGAAGCCCCGCCTGCCCCAGCCCGCCATCCTGCACCGCGAGCGCTACGGCAGCAGCGGCGAGGAGGCGCTCCGCGCCGCCTACGACTCGGAGCTTGGCCGTTTCAGCGCGCGGCACGAGATGTCCGCCTATCGCTGGACGGACCGGGTACTGGCGCGACTCGGGCGGGTGGCCGCGCTGAACGGGCGGGACGGGCTGAAGGACGCGCTGCGGGCGCTCGGCTTCCCGCTGCGCTGAGCGGGGGCCAGGCGGGGCGGTCCAGGCGGCCGGGTTCAGGCAGCCCGGATCAGGTAGCCAGGATCAGGTAGCCAGGATCAGGCGGCGGGGGTCAGCACATGGATGGCGCGGCCCGCCAGCATCTCCTTGGTCCGCTCGCCATAGGCCAGCATGTGAGGCGACTTCGCATGTGCCTTCAGCGCCTCGGGGCTGGCCCATTTCTCCACCACCACGAAGCTGTCGGGGCCGAAGGTGGCGGGGGAGTTGGGCGCGTCGATGACGGGGCCGTATTCGATGCAGCCCTCCTCCGCCAGCACCGCCGGCATGTTGGCGCGGAACTCCGCCAGCACCGCCTCCCGCTGGCCGGGCTTGGCGGTGATGATGGCGATGACATGGATCATGGCGAGGACGCTTCCTGTTGTTGCGGCGGCAGGAGGCCAGCCCCCCCAAGGCGGCGCCCCTCGGGCGGCCCGGCCAGGGCATTGGCCTCCCGTTCTCGAGGGCCTGCTCGTTCACGCGGCGCACGGGCCTTTCCAGCGCGCCGCGCGGGCAGGACAGTAGGGCAGATCCCGCGCGGGCGGAATTGCCGGGGCCGGGCCAGAGCTCCCGCCGGCACCAGGCCCTGGGGGCCGCCGCGCGCCGCGGCTCACATCGCCGGCCGGTCGCCGAAGATGGCGGTGCCCACCCGCACATGGGTGGCGCCATGGGCGATGGCCTCCTCGAAGTCGCCGCTCATGCCCATGGAAAGCGTGCGCAGCCCGAGTCGCGCCGCCGCCCCGGCCAGCAGCGCGAAATGCGGCGCCGGGTCCTCCCCGGCGGGGGGGATGCACATCAGCCCCTCCACCGGCAGGCCATGGGTCTCACGGCACAGGCCGAGGAAATCCTCCAGCGCCCCGGGCGCGATGCCGGCCTTCTGCGGCTCCAGCCCGGTGTTCACCTGCACCAGCAGGCCGGGGCGGCGCTGCTCGCGCGCCATTGCCTCGGCCAGCGCCTCGGCCAGCCTCGGGCGGTCCAGGCTCTCGATGACATCGGCCACCCGCACGGCCTCGCGCGCCTTGTTGGTCTGCAACGCGCCGATGATGTGCAGCCGCAGCCCGGGGTGCCGCGCGCGCAGGCCCGGGAACTTGCCGGCCGCCTCCTGGACGCGGTTCTCGCCGAAGGTGGCCTGGCCGGCAGCCAGCGCCTCCGCCACCGATTCGGCGGGGTGGAACTTGGAGACGGCCACCAGGGTCACGGAGGCGGGATCGCGGCCGCAGCGGGCGCAGGCGCTGGCGATGCGGTCCTGGATGCGCTTCAGGTTGTCGGCGATGGAGGACATGATGTGCCGACCCTAGGAGCGGTGGCGGCGCGGCTCAAGCCGACCTACGCCGGAGGAAAAGGCGCCTGGCAGGAAAGGGGGCGGCGGGGAAGCGGGCGGCGGCAGGCCCCGCTGCCCCGGCTCTGGCTGTTCAGCGACCCGGTGCGGCTGCCCGACCCCGCGCCCGCGGCGGCGGTGCTGCCGCGGGGCAGCGGGGTGGTGGCGCGCGGCGTCGAGTCGGGCCGGCTGCCGGATCTGGCGCGGCGGGTGCGGCAGCGGGGCGGCGTGCTGCTGCTGGGGGGCACGCCGCGCATGGCGCTGCGGCTGCGCGCCGGGCTGCACCTGCCGGACCGCGCGCCCCCGCCCGGCATGGCGGCCTTCCGGCTGGCGCGGCGCGCAGGCGCGCCGGGCGCCCTGCTTTCCGCCGCCGCGCACGGGGCGGCGGGCCTGCGGCGGGCGCGCCGGCAAGGCGTGGACCTCGTTTTCCTTTCTCCCCTTTTCGCCACGCCCAGCCATCCCGGCGCGCCGTTCCTCGGGGTGTGGCGCTGGGCGGCGCTGGCCCGGCGGGCGGCATGTCCGGTGATGGCGCTGGGTGGCATCACGGCCACAACCGCGCCGCGCATCCCGCCCCAGGCCTGCGGTTTCGGGGCCATCACGGCCCTGTTGCATCCGGGACACAGTGTTTCAATGAAGTCGCGAGGGGCGCAAGGGGAGCATTGCCCGCCCGGATCGGCCTGAACCATAGTCCCGCCGAGGCCTGACAGTCCGCCCCTGCCTATGGCGGACGCCTGTCGAGGGGGACAGGGGGCTGCGGGACCAGCCGGAAACCGTCCGGCGCGTGAGGAGGATTAGGGATGCGCAAGATTCTGCTGGGCACGACCGCCGTGGTTGGCGCCGTCGTTATGGCCTCGACCGGTGCGATGGCGCAGGGTGCCGACCCGTTCCGGGCCGCTGGCCCGGCGATGACCTCGCATCGTGACCTGGAAGTCCGCCTGGGTGGCTTCTTCCGGTTCTACTACTCGAACACGAACCAGGACTACATCAACGCTGGTGGCATCAACCAGGGTAAGTCCGACTTCCAGGAAGAGACCGAGATCCACGTCGTCGCCAACGGCAAGGCCGCCAACGGCCTGCGTTACGGTGTCGCCGTCGAGATCCAGAACGACAGCGTCCGTCAGACCGCCGGCGTGAACAGCGGCAGCAGCAACACCAAGACCACGCTGGACCTGGACGAGGTGTGGGGCTACGTGGCGGGCAGCTTCGGCCAGCTGCGCTTCGGTGACGAAGACAACGTCTGGGGCCTGATGAGCGTCGGCCAGATCTCGAACTTCGCCACCGGCGGCCTCGACGGCGACTTCTACGACAGCCTGGCCGGCAACTCGCCGGCCCTGAACATGTCGTCCGACGCCGGCGACAACACCAAGATCATCTACATGTCGCCGCAGTTCGCCGGCTTCGACTTCGGCGCCAGCTTCGCCTTCAACACCGGCGAGGGCCCGCTGTCGGGCTGCACCAGCGGCAACACCTCCTGTGACCGCCTCGCCTCCGTCGAGACGCTGGGCGCCACCACCGCCCGCCGCCGCAACGAGGTCGTGGCCATCGCCCGCTACCGCGGCAGCTTCGCCGGCGTGGGCCTCGGCGCCACCGCCGCCTATATCGGCGCCGATGCCGTCAAGAACGTGAACGGCGCGGGCGTGGACCGCATCAATGTCGGCGCCTTCGGCCTGCAGCTCTCGGCCTATGGCTTCCTGGTCGGCGGTCAGTACCTGTTCGGCGACGCGAACACCAACTTCGCCACGCCGCGCCTGAACATCGCGGGCGACAGCCGCGAGTACAACAGCTTCAACGTCGGCGCGTCCTACACGCTGGGCCAGATCACGGTCGGCGGCCACTATGGCGAGACCCGCTCGGCCGGCGCGCAGGCCCTGGTGGGTGGCGTTCCCGTCACGGGCGACCGCAAGGACAAGGCCTGGAACGTCGGCGGCACCTACCGCATCGCCCCCGGCATCGAGTACATCGCCGAGTACACCTCCTACACGATCGAGGAGCCGGGCGTGAACTTCGCCGGCGGCACGAACCGTGCGCTGAACAACTCGGTCGACGGCCAGGTCTTCCTGACCGGCTTCCGCTTCGCCTTCTGATCCCTTTCGGGGACCGGAAAGGGGAGGGCGGCAGGGCAACCTGCCGCCCTTCTTTTTTTCCCGCTTGCCTAGCGCAGCCCCGCAGACGTAAGTGACCGCCATGCTGAAGCACCGTGCCCGAGCCGCACTGAACCTTCGCCCCCTGCTCGCTGCGCCCCTGATGCTCCTGGCACTGGCGGCCTGCAGCGGCGGACGCGTCGTCGAGAACGACGAGTACAACAGCGACTCGCGCCGCTCCCGCGTGGCGGGCCGGCTGAGCGGGGAACAGGACGGCCTGCTCATCATGGGCACCGACCGTTCCGGCCGCGGCGGGGCCGGCGCCAGCGAATCCGGCGCGCTCGGCGTGAACGCCTATCTGTGGCGCGCCACGCTCGACACCCTCTCCTTCCTGCCGCTCTCCTCGGCCGACCCGTTCGGCGGCGTCATCATCACCGACTGGTACTCGCCGCCCGCGACGCCCGGCGAGCGCTTCCGGGCCACCGCCTACATCCTGGGCCGCCAGCTCCGCTCGGATGGGGTGCGCATCTCGGTGTTCCGCCAGGAGCTGCGCAACGGCGCCTGGGTCGATGCCCCCGTCGCCGCCAGCACCAACACCGACATGGAGAACCAGGTCCTGGCCCGCGCCCGCGAGCTGCGCAGCCAGACCGCCGCGCGCTGAGCGCCCGGCGCGGCCCGCCGCGCGGCCCGGACGAAGCGATGGCGCGCCCCTGGCGCGCCATTGTCATGTCCGGCCCTCCGTTCCGACTCGGCCGCTCTTCCCATGGCGGCGCCAAGACCGTATCCCTTCCCCCGGAATCTCGATCACCTGGTCTCATGAACGACGCACCCATGCCCGCCCGCTATGACTTCGCCACTGCCGAGCCGCGCTGGCAGCAGGCCTGGGACGCCCAGGAATGCTTCAAGGTGCCGGACGTGCCGGATGGCAGCCGCCCGAAATACTACGTGCTGGAGATGTTTCCCTACCCCTCCGGCAAGATCCACATGGGGCATGTGCGGAACTACACGCTGGGCGACGTAGTGGCGCGCTACAAGCGCGCGCGCGGCCACCAGGTGCTGCACCCGATGGGCTGGGACGCCTTCGGCCTTCCGGCCGAGAACGCGGCGCGGGAGCGCGGCGTCCACCCCGCCGCCTGGACCTACCAGAACATCGCCACCATGCGGGCCGAGCTGAAGCGCATGGGCCTCTCGCTGGAATGGGACCGCGAGTTCGCCACCTGCGACCCCAGCTACTACGGCCACCAGCAGAAGCTGTTCCTGGACTTCCTGCAGGCCGGGCTGGTGGAGCGCAAGGAAAGCTGGGTGAACTGGGACCCGGTGGACCACACCGTGCTCGCCAATGAGCAGGTGATCGACGGCCGCGGCTGGCGCTCGGGCGCGCCGGTCGAGAAGAAGAAGCTGTCCCAGTGGTTCTTCTCCATCACCAAATACGCGCCGGAGCTGCTGTCCGCGCTGGAAACGCTGGACCGCTGGCCCGAGCGGGTGAAGCTGATGCAGGCCAACTGGATCGGCCGCAGCGAGGGCGCGCGCGTGCGCTTCGCGCTGGAGCGCCCGGTGGCGGAGATCGGGGAGGTGGAGGTGTTCACCACCCGCCCCGACACGCTGTTCGGCATGAGCTTCCTGGCCGTCGCCGCCGAGCATCCGCTGGCCGCCGCCGCCGCCGAGGGCAACCCCGAGATCGCCGCCTTCATCGCCGAGGTGCGGGCGCTGGGCACTTCCGAGGCTGCCATCGAGCAGGCCGAGAAGCGCGGCATCGACACCGGGCTGCGGGTCAGGCACCCCTTCACCGGCGAGACCCACCCGGTCTGGATCGCCAATTTCGTGCTGATGGAATACGGCACCGGCGCCATCTTCGGCTGCCCTTCCGGCGACCAGCGCGACCTCGATTTCGCCCGCAAGTACGGCCTGCCCGTGCCGCCTGTCATCCTGCCGCCGGGCGAGGATCCTTCCGCGTTTGCCATCGGCAGGACCGCCTATACCGATGACGGCGTGCTCTACAATTCGGGCTTCCTCGACGGCCTGTCGACCGAGGCCGGCAAGCGCGCGGCCATCGACGCGCTGGAGGCCAAGGGCCAGGGCAAGGGCATCGTCAACTGGCGCCTGCGCGACTGGGGCGTCTCGCGCCAGCGCTACTGGGGCTGCCCGATCCCGGTCATCCATTGCGAGGCCTGCGGCGTGGTGCCGGTGCCGGCCGAGCAGCTTCCGGTGACGCTGCCGGAGGATGTGGACTTCTCGAAGCCCGGCAACCCGCTCGACCACCACCCGGGCTGGAAGAACGTGCCCTGCCCGCGCTGCGGCGCCGCCGCCCGGCGCGAGACGGACACCTTCGACACCTTTGTCGACAGCTCGTGGTACTTCGCCCGCTTCACCGCGCCCAAGGCGGGCACGCCGCTGGTGCGCGAGGCCGCCAATGGCTGGCTGCCGGTGGACCAGTATATCGGCGGCATCGAGCACGCCATCCTGCACCTGCTCTATTCGCGCTTCTTCACCCGCGCGCTGCACGGCATGGGGCATATCGACACGCCGGAGCCCTTCGCCGGGCTGTTCACCCAGGGCATGGTGCAGCACGCCTCCTACAGGACGCAGGATGGCCGCTGGCTGGCGCCCGACGAGGTGGAGGTGGCGGCCGATGGCGGGGCCACCGACAAGGCCACGGGCCTCGCCGTGACGGTGTCGCGCAACGACAAGATGTCGAAGTCGAAGCGCAACACCATCGACCCCGGCGCCATCATCGACCATTACGGCGCCGACACCGCGCGCTGGTTCATCCTGTCCGACAACCCGCCGGACCGGGACATGGAATGGACGGAGGCCGGCGTTTCCGGCGCCTCGCGCTTCACCCAGCGCCTGTGGCGCCTGGTGAGCGGCGCGGCGGACAGCCTGCCGCCGCCGGGCGCCGTGCCCGCCGAGGGTGCCGCCCGCAGCCTGCGGCGGGCCACCCACCGTACCATCCAGGCGGTGACGGAGGCGCTGGAAAGCTTCTCCTTCAACGTCGCCGTGGCGCGCATCCATGAATTCGCCAATGCCATCGAGCAGGCCGCGGCGGAGGATGGCGCGGCCCGGCGCGAGGCGCTGGAAGCGGTCGCGCGGCTGATCAGCCCGATGATGCCGCATCTGGCGGAGGAGCTGTGGTCGATGCTTCGCCCGGGCGCGGGGCTGGTGGCCACCCTGCCCTGGCTGGAGGCCGAGGAGGCCCTGACCCGCGCCGACAGCCTGACGCTCGCGGTGCAGGTGCTGGGTAAGCTGCGCGGCACCATCGAGGTGCCGGTCGGCACCGACGAGGCCACCATCTTCGCCCAGGCGGAGGCGGAGGAGAATGTCCAACGCGCCATCGCGGGGCGCCCCATCAGGAAGCGCATCCATGTCCCGGGCCGCATCGTCAACTTCGTCGTCTGAGACCGCGGCGCCACGGCCCTCCAGGCGCGCCCTGGCGGCCTTCGGCGCCGCCGGGCTGCTCGCCCTGGCGGGGTGCGGCTTCAGCCCCGTCTATGGCCCCTCGGGGCGCGCGGCGCTGCCCTCGGACCCGGCGGTGCGGCAGGTTCTCGCCTCCACCCAGGTGGCGCTGATCCCGGAGCGCAGCGGGCAGATGCTGCGCCGCGCCCTGCAGGAGCGGCTGGGCGCGGCGGGCCAGGCTTCCCCGGCGCAGGAGCTGCGCGTGACGCTGCAGTTCGGCGCCGAGCCCGAGGGCTTCCGGCGCGACGGCACGCCCACGCGGATCCGCTACAACGCCATCGCGAGCTGGCTGCTGGTCTCGCAGGGCCCGCCGCCCGCCGCCCTGGCGCAGGGCACGGAGCGCGCCTTCGACTCCTTCAACATCCCCGACAACCAGTTCTTCGCGGCGGATGCCTCGCGCGATGCCACCCTCCGCCGGCTGATCGAGCAGTTGGCCGATGACATCGTGCTGCGCCTCGCGGCCCAGCTGCGGGCGGAGTAGAAGTGCCGCGCGGGGCCGGGACACGCCCGGCCCTCCCGTGTCCTTTCCATCATTCCGGTGCGGGGCCGCGCCTCCGCCGGGGGGCCTGAGGAGCCGATGGCCAAGCTCGATCCGCGCCGTGTCGCGGCCTTCCTGGCCGATCCGGGCGCCACGCGCGCGGTGCTGCTGCATGGCGACGATGCGGGGCTGATCCAGGAGCGCGCCGAGGCGCTGGTCGCCACCGTGGTGGGCGGCAACGATCCCTTCCGGCTGGCGGAACTCCCGCGCGAGGCGGCGGCCCGGCCGGGCGCGCTTCCGGGTGAGATGGCGGCGCTTTCCATGACGGGCGGGCGCCGGCTGGTGCGGGTGCGCGATGCGACCGACGCGCTCGCCGGCGCCGTGAAGGAGGCGCTGGCCGGGCCGGGCGAGGCCCTGCTGCTGCTGGAGGCCGGCGAGCTGACGGCGCGGTCCAAGCTGCGCGCGCTGCTGGAGCCGCTGGCCGGCGCCGCGGTCATCCCCTGCTACCGGGAGCGCGGCGCGGAACTGGCCGGCAGCATCGCGCGGCTGCTGCAGGAACAGGGCGTCTCCGCCGAGCCGGCGGCGCTGGACTGGCTGGCCTCCCGGCTGGGCGAGGACCGCATGCTGCTGCGCCGCGAGGTGGAGAAGCTGGCGCTCTATGCGGGCAGCGGCGGCCGCCTTTCCGAAGAGGATGTTCTGGCCTGCGCGGGGGAAGGCTCCACGCTGGACCTGGACGAGGCGCTGGTGGCCGCCACGGCGGGCGAGATCCCGGTGGCCGACCGGGCGCTGGAGGCGGCCTTCTCGGAAGGCGCCAGCCCCATCATGGTGCTGCGCGCGGCGCTGCGGCATGTGCAGCGGCTGCACCTGGCCTCGCTCGCCATGGCCGGCGGCCAGCCCGCCAGCGGCGCCATGGAGGGCCTGCGCCCGCCGGTCTTCTTCCGGCTGAAGCCCGGCTTCGAGCGGGCGCTGCGGCTCTGGTCTCCCGCCCAGCTGGACGCCGCCGGGGCCGCGCTGCTGGAAGCGGAGAAGCGCGGCAAGTCCGGCTCCGCCGCGCGCCCCATCCCGGACCGGGTGGTGGCCCAGCAGGCCATCCTGGGCCTGGCGCGGCAGGCCCTGGCGCTCCGCCGCCGCAGCTGACGGGGAGCACGCGGAAAAGCCCGCGCCCTTCCCGCCTATTGCGGCGAGAGCAGCCGCACGATCCCGTCGAGCTGGTCCAGGTCGCGATAGGCGATCGTCACCTTGCCGCCCTTCTTGCCGTGCTGGATGGCCACCTTGAGGCCGAGCCGGGCGATCAGGTCCCGCTCCAGCGCGCGGGTGTCGGCATCGGCGGAAACCGGTCCGGGGCCTGGCTTCTGCCGCTCGGCCGAGGCGGCCAGCGCCTCCGTCTGCCGCACGTTCAGGCCACGGGTGATGACCATCTCGGCCAGCTTCACCGGGTCGGGCGCCGTCAGCAACGCGCGGGCATGGCCGGCGGAAAGGCTGCCGCGGGCCAGCATCTCCCGCACCTTGGGCGGCAGGGCAAGCAGGCGCAGCGTGTTGGCCACATGGCTGCGGCTCTTGCCGACGGCCTGTCCCAGCGCGTCCTGGGTCAGGCCGAACTCCTCGGAAAGGCGCTGATAGCCCTGCGCCTCCTCCAGCGCGTTCAGGTCCTGCCGCTGGAGGTTCTCCACCAGCGCGGCCGCCAGGGCCATGCGGTCGTCCAGCTCATGGACGAAGACCGGCACCTCGTGCCGCTGCGCCAGCTGCGCGGCCCGCCAGCGGCGTTCGCCGCCGATGATCTGGTAGTGGCCCGGCTGGCCCGGTTTCGGCCGCACCAGGATGGGCTGCAGCACGCCATGCTCGCGGATCGAGGCCGCCAGCTCGGCGAGGCCCGACTGGTCGATCGGGCCGCGCGGCTGGAAGGGGCCGGGCTCCAGCGCCTCCACCGGCAGGCTGCGCGGGATGCTGGCGCCCGGCGTGGCCGGGGTGGCGGCGTTCTGGTCGCCCAGCAGGGCGGAAAGCCCCATGCCCAGCCGGGGCGGCTTGCGTCCACTCATGCGGCCCTGGTCCCCCTTGCCCGCTCGCGCCGCAGCAGTTCCGCGGCCAACTGGATATAAGCCTGCGCCCCGGTGGAGCGCGGGTCGTAGAGCAGCACCGGCAGCCCGTGCGAGGGCGCCTCGCTGACCCGGATGTTGCGCGGAATGACGGTCTCGAACACCCGCTCGCGGAAGAAGGCGCGCACATCGGCGGCCACCAGCTCGGAGAGATTGTTGCGGCGGTCAAACATCGTCAGCACGATGCCGTCGAGCGACAGGTTGGGGTTCAGGACGCGCTTCACCCGGTCGATGGTGCGGGTGATCTGCGAAACGCCTTCCAGCGCGAAGAACTCGGTCTGCAGCGGGATCATCACCGATTCCACCGCCACCAGCGCGTTCAGCGTCAGCAGGCCGAGCGAAGGCGGGCAGTCGATCATGATGAAGTCGAAGTCGCGCAGCGTGTCGGCGGCGGCTTCCAGCGTCAGGCGCAGGCGGTGCTCGCGCTGGTCCATGCCCACCAGCTCGACCTCGGCGCCGGCCAGATCCGTGTCGGCCGGCAGCAGGAAGAGGTCGGGCACCCGGGTGGGGCGCATCAGCTCGGCGAGCGGCTTCTGGCCCACCAGCAGCGCATAGGTGCCCTGGCCGCGCTCGGTGCGCGGCATGCCGAGGCCGGTGGAGGCGTTCCCCTGCGGGTCGAGGTCGATCACCAGCACGCGCTTCTTGGTGGCCAGCGCCGTGGCGAGGTTGATGGCGGTGGTGGTCTTGCCCACCCCCCCCTTCTGGTTGGCGAGTGCGATGCGGCGCAGGATTTTATTCGCCGGCACAATGGATTCCAGACATGCGAAGGATGGTGGCGTTCGGGTCGGTGCTGCTCTTGAACCGCTGCAGGGACATTGTCCAGCCTGCCCCGATGGCCCCGGCGATTTCCGCCTCGGCGCCCTGGCCCTTGGGGAAGATGGCCACTCCGTCCGGTGCCAGCAGGGCGCTGGCCCAGGGCAGCATCTTCTCGAGCGGCGCCAGGGCGCGCGCCGTCAGCGCCGCGAGGGGCGGCAGGCGCACGGCCTCGATCCGTACCGGATGAACCACGACATGGGACAGGCCCAGCTCGGCGGCGGCGGCCTGGAGGAAGGCCGCCTTGCGGCGGTCGGATTCCACCAGATGGACGGGACGGCTCACCGCCATGGCCAGCACCAGCCCGGGAAAGCCGCCGCCCGAGCCAAGATCGGCCATGGCGCCCTCGCCTGCGGGCAGCAGCGGCAGGAGCTGGAGCGAATCCGCGATGTGGCGCTGCCGCAGCACGGCGGGGTCCTGGCTGGCCACCAGGTTGATGCGCGCGTTCCAGCGCAGCAGAAGCGGCAGGAAGGCTTCCAGGCGCGCTTCCGTTTCACGTGAAACGCCCGGCTCGGGCAGGCTCTCGAACAGGGGCTGTTTCACGTGAAACGCTCCGCTTGGCGCCGCAGATGGACGGCCAGCGCCGCCAGCGCCGCCGGGGTGATGCCCGCCACGCGGCCAGCGCCGCCCAGCGTGGCCGGCTGCGCGGCGTTCAGCCGCTGGCGCATCTCGTTGGAAAGCCCGGGAATGGCGGAAAAGTCCAGGCCACGCGGAATGGCCATCCGCTCCTCCTTTTCCAGCAGCCGCAACTCGGCCGCCTGACGCTGGAGGTAGGGGGCATAGAGCGCCTCCGCCTCCACCTGCGCCCGAACCGCAGGAGGCAGGTCGCGCAACCAGGGAAAGGCGCCATCCACCGCCTCGGCCAGAACCTCCGGCAGGGCCAGGACCTCCAGCAGGCTGCGCCAGCGGCCATCCTGGTTGATGGCGATGCCCGAGGCCTTCAGTGCCGCAGGGCTGCCGCCCTCGGCGCGCGCTCGCGCCAGGGCTTCCGACACGGCACGCTCGAAGGCACGGAAGCGCGCGGCGCGCCCGGCGCCCACCACGCCCCATTCGATTCCCTTGGCCGTCAGGCGCAGCCCGGCATTGTCCGCCCGCAGCGCCAGGCGGTGCTCGGAACGGGCCGTCAGCATCCGGTAGGGCTCGCTGACGCCTTGCAGCACGAGGTCATCCACCATCACGCCAAGATAGGCCTCGGTGCGCGCCAGGACCCGCTCCTCCGCCATGCCGCCGGCCAGCGCCGCGGCGTTGAGGCCGGCCAGCAGCCCCTGCGCCGCCGCCTCCTCATAGCCCGTGGTGCCGTTGATCTGCCCGGCCAGGAACAGCCCCGGCACGTCGCGCACCTCCAGCGTCGGCCGCAGGGCGCGGGGATCGACATGGTCGTATTCGATGGCATAGCCGGGCCGCAGGATCACGGCCTTCTCCAGCCCGGGAATGGTGGCCAGGAAGGCCCGCTGCACATCTTCCGGCAGGCTGGTGGAGATGCCGTTCGGATAGATGGTCGGGTCGTCCAGCCCCTCCGGCTCCAGGAAGATCTGGTGCCGCTCCCGCTCCGCGAAACGCACCACCTTGTCCTCGATCGAGGGGCAGTAGCGTGGCCCCACGCCCTGGATCTGCCCGGAATGGATGGGCGCCCGGTGGAGATTGGCCCGGATCAGCGCATGGCCGGCCGGCGTGGTGGCGGTGATGCCGCATTCCAGCTGGGGGTTGGCGATGCGTTCCGTCATCCAGGAAAGCGGCTCGGGCGTGGCGTCGCCCGGCTGCATCTCGAGCCCCGCCCAGTCGATGCTGCGGCCGTCCAGCCGCGGCGGCGTGCCGGTCTTGAGCCGGCGCATCGGCAGCCCCAGCGCCTCCAGCGCCACCGCCAGCCCGACCGAAGGCGCATCCCCGACCCGGCCGGCCGGGATGCGCGTCTCGCCGATATGGATCTCGCCCCGGAGGAAGGTGCCGGTGGTGATGACCAGCGCCCCGCAGGCGATGCGCGCGCCATCGGCCGTCAGCACCGCCTCGATCCGCCCGCCGGCGCCGCGCTCGATCCCCTCGGCCGCGACGGCCCGGATCTCCAGCCCCGGCTGCGCCGCCAGCAGCGCCTGGATGGCCTTCCGGTACAGCGCCCTGTCCGCCTGTGCGCGGGGCCCGCGCACCGCCGGCCCCTTGCTGCGGTTGAGCAGCTTGAAATGGATGCCGGCGGCATCGGCGGCGCGGCCGATCAGCCCGTCCAGCGCATCCACCTCCCGCACCAGGTGCCCCTTCCCCACCCCGCCAATGGCCGGGTTGCAGGACATCTCGCCCAGGGTCTCGAGCTTGTGGGTCAGCAGCAGCGTGCGGGCGCCGCAGCGTGCGGCGGCCGCGGCGGCCTCGGTGCCGGCATGGCCGCCACCCACCACCACCACGTCAAAGGAATTCTCGCGCATGGCGCCACCCTATAGCAGGAAGTGGCCGCGGCCGGGCGGGAGGAGAATCAAAAACCGGGGCGGATGCCGCCCTCACTTGCCGATGCAGAAATCCCCGAACACCACATCCAGCACCTCTTCCACCCCCACCCGCCCGGTCAGCCGCCCCAGCGCCCGCAGCGCGGCCCGCAGCGCCTCGGCAGCGAGTTCCGGCAGCGGCGCTCGCGCCGCCTCCTCAAGCCAGTTAACGGCCTCGCCCAGGGCAGCCCGGTGCCGGGGGCGGGTCAGCCTGGCCTCCTCGGAAAGGCCGGCGCGCTCCGCCGCCGCCGTCTCCAGCGCGCGCCGCAACGCTTCCATCCCCGCTCCGCTGCGCACCGAAAGGCCGATCGGCTCCAGCCCGCCAATCTCCGCCGGCGCGGCGGCCAGGTCCGTCTTGTTCGCCACCGCCAGCACGCCGGGCCCGAGCAGCGCCAGCGTCGCCTCGTCCGGGGGCTGGTCGGCCGCGAAGACGGCGATCACCAGGTCCGCCTCCTCCGCACGTCTGCGGGCACGCCGCACGCCCTCCGCCTCGATCTCGTCCGGCGTGTCGCGCAACCCGGCCGTGTCGGCCAGCCACACCGGCACGCCCGCCAGTTCCAGCCGGACCTCGACCACATCCCGCGTGGTGCCGGCCCGCGCCGAGACGATCGCCGCCTCCCGCCCTGCCAGCGCGTTCAGCAGCGAGGACTTGCCCGCGTTTGGCGCGCCGACGATGGCGGCCCACAGCCCTTCCCGCAGCCGCTCGCCGCGCCCGCCATCGTCCAGATGCGCGCGGATCTCGGCCGCCAGCGTGGCGCCCGCCTGACGGACCTCCTCCTCCAGCGTGTTGGGCAGCCCGTCCTCGGCGAACTCGATGGCGGCTTCCTGGTGCGCCAGCAGCCGCGTCAGCCGTGCCGACCAGCCCGCATACCGCTCCGCCAGCGCGCCGCCCGCCTGCCGCAGCGCCTGCCGCCGCTGCGCCGCCGTCTCGGCCGCGATCAGGTCGGCGATGCCTTCCGCCTCGGTCAGGTCCATCCGGCCATTGAGGAAGGCACGGCGGGTGAACTCGCCCGGCTCGGCCGGGCGGGCGCCGCAGGCCAGCAGCGCCGCCGTCACCCCCTCCAGCACGGCGCGCCCGCCATGCAGGTGCAGCTCCGCCGCATCCTCGCCCGTGTAGGAGCGGGGAGCGGGGAACCAGATCACCAGCGCCTCGTCCAGCAGCTCGGCCGTGGCGGGGTCGCGGAGGCGGCGCAGGCTGGCCATGCGGGGCGCGGGGCGGGCCCCCGCGAGCCGCTCCAGGATGGGACCGCTGCCGGGGCCCGACAGGCGCAGCATCGAGACGGCCGCGCGGCCCGTGCCGGAAGCCAGGGCGAAGATGGTGTCGAGGGACATGCGCGCGAGGATCTTCCAGCAGGGCCGGAGCGGCGGCGGCCCGGGCCAGGAGAGGCCGGCCGCCCGGCCAGCCCAGGGGGCCAGAGACAAGGCTCAGGATTTGGAGACGACGTCCTTCTCCGTCAGCATCAGGCGCCGGGCGCGGCCGCCCTGCACCAGATGCGCCGTCAGGATCTCGTTGATATCGGCCGTGGTCTCGGCCCTGTACCAGATGCCCTCGGGGTAGATGACGATGGCGGGCCCGAACTCGCAGCGGTCCAGGCAGCCCGCCTGGTTCACCCGGATGCCGGGGATGCCCAGCTCCTTGGCGCGCGCCTTCATGTAGTCCTTCAGCTTCTCGCTGCCACGCGCCGCGCAGGAGCCGCGGCGGTGCCCGTCCGGCCGCCGGTTGCAGCAGACGAAGACATGCGCCTGGAAATAGGGCGGCGGATCGGACGGTTCGTTCATCGGCATCGTTCCCTGGGCCTGCCGGTCGGGAGGAGGCCCCGCCGCCTTCCCCATGTAGTCAGGCGCGGCGGGGCAGGCCAGGGCCCGGGGCCACGCTCCGCAGCCGGCCCTTGACGCTGCCGCCAGCCCGTGTCGAATCGTATCCGCATGCCGCAGCTCTCACTCCTCTCCCCCCTCGGCGCGCTCACCCTGTCCGAGGAGGATGGGACCATTGTCGCGCTCGACTGGGGCCGTGGCCGGGACCAGACGGAAACCCCTCTGCTCCTCGCCGCGCGCGACCAGCTCCAGGACTATTTCGATGGGCAGCGGGTGGTCTTCGACCTTCCCCTGGCCCCGCATGGCAGCGCCTTCCAGCGGAAGGTCTGGGAAGCCCTGAGAGGCATCCCCGCCGGCGAGACCCGCAGCTATGCCGCGCTCGCCGCCAGCATCGGCTCGGTGGCGCGGGCGGTCGGGCAGGCCAACGGCGCCAATCCCATCCCCATCATCATTCCCTGCCACCGCGTGGTCGGGGCCAATGGTGCGCTGGGCGGCTATTCCGGGGGCGAAGGATCCGCCACCAAGCGCTATCTCCTGGACCTCGAACGACGCAGCCTCCGCCAGCAAGGAACCCTCCTATGAACCATGCCATCCGCATCCACGAACATGGCGGCCCCGAGAAGATGGTGTGGGAGGAAGTGCCGGTTCCCGCGCCGAAGCCCGACGAGGTGCTGGTCCGCCACGGCGCCGTGGGGCTGAACTACATCGACGTCTATTTCCGCACCGGCCTCTACAAGCTCCCTTCCCTGCCCGCGACGCTGGGCATGGAGGCGGCCGGCGTGGTGGAGGCGGTGGGCAGCGAGGTTTCCGATCTCGTGGTGGGGGACCGCGTGGCCTATGCCATGGCGCCCATCGGCGCCTATTGCCAGGCCCGCACCATCAAGGCCGACCGGCTGGTGAAGCTGCCCGACGGGATCGACGACAGGACGGCCGCCGGCATGATGCTCCAGGGCATGACCGCGCAGTACCTCCTGCGCCGCACCTATCCGGTGAAGCCGGGCGAGACCATCCTGGTGCATGCCGCCGCCGGCGGTGTCGGGCTGATCATGTGCCAGTGGGCCAGGCAGCTCGGCTGCACCGTCATCGGCACCGTCTCCACCCCCGAGAAGGCCGCGCTGGCCCGCGCCCATGGCGCCGAGCACGTGCTGATCCCGGGCCAGGACGACCTGCCCGCGCGGGTGAAGGAGATCACCAACGGCACCATGCTGCCGGTGGTCTATGACAGCGTCGGCAAGGACACCTTCATGGCCTCGCTGGACTGCCTCGCGCCGCTCGGCATGATGGTCTCCTACGGCAACGCCTCGGGCGCCGTGCCGCCGGTCGATATCGGCATCCTCGCCGCCAAGGGCTCGCTCTTCCTGACCCGCCCGACGCTCGCCACCTACACCGCCAAGCACGCCGACCTGGTGGCCACCGCCACCGACCTGTTCTCCGTCGTGCTGTCCGGCGCGGTCAGGATCGAGGTCAACCAGACCTATGCGCTGAAGGACGCGGCCGAGGCGCACCGGGCCCTGGAAGGGCGCAAGACCACCGGCAGCACGGTGTTCATCCCCTGAAGCGGAGCCCGGCGGCCAGCGGCCCGGCCGGCGGGGCGCGGGAAACGCCGGCTCAGCCGGGCAGGAAATAGCGGTAGCGGTAGATCTCGCGCAGCCCCAGCGCCTCGTACAGCGCCCGGGCGGGCGCGTTGGCGGCCGAGACCTGCAGCCATCCCGTGGTGCCGCCCTGGGCCCGTCCCCAGGCCGCCGCGGCCGCCAGCAGGCGGCGCGCCAGCCCCTGCCGGCGAAAGGCGGGCGCGGTCGCGATGTCGAAGAAGCCCAGCAGCCGCCCGTCGGCCGCCACCTGCCCCACCGCCGCCGCCTGCCCCTCCACCCGCAGCACCAGCCAGGCGGCGGGCACCATCATCAGCGCGGGCGCGCGCAGCTTCTCGGCGCGCCGCTGCTCCGTCTGGTACTCGGCCGTGGCGACCACCGCGAGCCATTCCTCGGTCGGCGCCGGCAGCACCTCCAGCGCGGCGTCCGGGGTGGCCCCGGGGGTGGCGAAGGCGGCCAGGGGTCCGGCCATCACCAGCGACGCGTCGGCCTCGCGGTAGCCGCGTTCCAGCAGCGCCTCCTCCAGCCCCGGCGGGTCGAGCGGGGTGGAGCGGAAGCGTGGCGCCAGGCCGAGCCGCCGGTAGTTCTCCGCGATCCGCTCCAGCCGCGCCGGAAGCCCCGCATCCTGCGCCGGGTCGAGGGAGCTGGCGGCGTTCGCCCGCCCCGTGCCGCCCAGGAAGGCGCGCAGCAGGAACGGCCCGTCAAAGGCTGTCCGAAGGGCCGGCACCGCCGTGTGCGAGGCCCGCTCCAGCTCCATCACCGAAACGCCTTGCCAGGATCTGCCCTGCATCCGCTCCCCTCTCCTCCAGGAGCCCGCAGCCTAGCGCCGGGGCGAGGGCGCGCCAGCGGCAGAGCCACGCGATACCGGAAGGGCAGCCACGCGGCGGAGGAACGAAAAAGGGCCGGAGGAATGTCTTTCCCCCGGCCCCGCATCCCTCCTGCCCGGCTCCCCGCAAGCGGGGCGGGCGGAGATCAGGTGTTCATGGCGTCGAAGAAGTCCTGGTTGGTCTTGCTGTACTTCAGCTTGTCCAGCAGGAACTCCATCGCGTCCTGGGTGCCCATGGGGTTCAGGATGCGCCGCAGCACCCACATCTTGGTGAGCGTCGCGCGGTCGATCAGCACCTCCTCCTTGCGCGTGCCGGACTTGGTGATGTCGATCGCCGGGAAGATGCGCTTGTCGGACAGCTTGCGGTCGAGGATCAGCTCCGAATTGCCGGTGCCCTTGAACTCCTCGAAGATCACCTCGTCCATGCGGCTGCCGGTGTCGATCAGGGCGGTCGCGATGATCGTCAGCGAGCCCCCTTCCTCGATGTTGCGCGCGGCGCCGAAGAAGCGCTTCGGCCGCTGCAGCGCGTTGGCGTCCACGCCGCCGGTCAGCACCTTGCCCGAGGAGGGCACGACCGAGTTGTAGGCGCGGCCCAGGCGGGTGATGGAGTCGAGCAGGATCACCACGTCGCGCTTGTGCTCGACCAGCCGCTTGGCCTTCTCCAGCACCATCTCGGTCACCTGCACGTGGCGGGTGGCCGGCTCGTCGAAGGTGGAGGCCACCACCTCGCCGCGCACGGTGCGGGCCATGTCGGTCACTTCCTCGGGGCGCTCGTCGATCAGCAGCACCAGCAGGAAGACGTCGGGGTGGTTGGCGCTGATGCTGCGGGCGATGTTCTGCAGCATCACGGTCTTGCCGGTGCGCGGCGGCGCCACCACCAGGGCGCGCTGGCCCATGCCGATCGGCGCCACGAGGTCGATGACGCGGGGGGTGTAGTCCTTCTGCATCCCCTTCGCGACGCTCTCGAACTCCGGGTTCTCCATCTTCAGCCGGCGCGTCGGATAGAGGGGGGTGAGGTTGTCGAAGTTGATGCGGTGCCGCAGCGCCTCGGGCGGCTCGAAATTGACGGTGTTGACCTTCAGCAGGGCGAAGTAGCGCTCCCCGTCCTTGGGCGCCCGGATCTGCCCTTCCACCGTGTCGCCCGTGCGCAGGCCGAAGCGGCGGACCTGGGCGGGGGAGACATAGATGTCGTCCGGACCGGGGAGATAGTTGGACTGGGGGCTGCGCAGGAAGCCGAAGCCGTCCGGCAGGATCTCCAGCGTGCCGTCGCCATGGATCGCCTGATCATTCTCCGCCAGCTGCTTCAGGATCGCGAACATCATGTCCTGCTTGCGCAGGATGGATGCGTTCTCGATCTGCAGCGACTCGGCGAAAGCGAGCAGGTCGGCGGGGCTCTTGGCCTTGAGTTCAGAAAGATGCATGGGTCGGACGCATTCCGTTCCGGCGGGAGCAGTCGGGACATCTGCGGGGGGCGGGCAACGCGGCCTGCCTGCGAGCCGTGACCGCATGAAGGCGGCCGGCCATGTCCCGGATAAGGAGGAGGGAGTCTCGGCGCCAGAGCAGGCGTGAACCCTGCGCTTGGCGCCATCGACGAGAAGCGCCGCGAGGCTAAGTTCGCCCACCCGGTTCCGTCAACGGCAAAAGTAGACAGGCCGGGGCGTTTTTCAAGGCTTTTCCGCCGTTTTTCGACACGGCCCCGGCGGTCGTGACATGCCGTTCAGAATGGCTTCACGATCACCATGACGACGATCAGCACCAGCAGCACCGTCGGCACCTCGTTCACCGCCCGCCAGTAGCGCTCTGTGCGGCGCCTGCCATCGGCGGCGAACTCCTTGCGGGCGGCGCTCAGGTGGTGGTGGAACCAGGTCATCCCCAGCAGCCCGGCCAGCTTGCCGTGCCACCAGCCGGCCGACCAGTCCACCACGCCGGGCGTCAGCACCAGGGTGGTGCCGAAGATCCAGGCCGAGATCATCGCCGGGTTCATGATGCCGCGCAGCAGGCGGCGCTCCATCACCTTGAACAGCTCGCTCTGCGCCGAGCCCGGCTCGGCCGGCGTGTGGTAGACATAGAGGCGCGGCAGGTAGAACAGCCCCGCCATCCAGGCGAAGACCGAGAGCAGGTGCAGCGACTTGGTCCAGGGATACCAGCCGGCCAGGAAGCCCAGATCCATCACGCCACCTCCAGCGGCTCCAGCCCCAGGAGGCCGGGCAGCTCCGCCATGGCGCGGAAGGGCTCGGCGCCCTCGGCGCGCAGCAGGGCCTCCGGCATGTCCCACACCAGCGCCAGCACGCGGCAGCCCGCGGCGCGGCCGGCGCGGATGCCGGGCAGGCTGTCCTCCACCACCACGCAATCCTCCGGCGCGGCGCCGCAGGCCCGCGCGGCGGCGCGGTAGATGTCGGGATGGGGCTTCGGCCGGTCCACATCCTCGAAGGAGAAGACCCGCCCCCCGAAGGCGCTGTCCAGCCCCAGCCGCCCGAGCTTGGCCGCCAGCTCGGCGCGCGAGGAGTTGGAGGCGCAGGCCAGCGTCACGCCCGCCTCCGCCAGCGCCGCCACCGTGGCCAGCGCGCCGGGCACCGGCACCACGTCGCGCGCCATGCGCTCGGTCAGGCGGCGGGACATCCGCGCCGGCCAGTCATCCGGCAGCCGGCCGACGCGCTGCTCGATGAGCGGCATCATGTCCGGCACGGCGCGGCCCAGGAAGATGTGCTGGCATGCCTCGGGCGCCACCGGCCAGCCGAGCTCCGTCAGCTCCTCCGAGACGACCAGGGCGGCCAGCGCCTCGCTGTCGGCCAGCACGCCGTCGCAGTCGAACAGGATGGCGGCGGGCCGGGCCGGGGAAAGGGAGGCGCGCATCACGCCGCCTCGCGGGCGCGGGCATGCGGGCAGTCGCGGTGCGCCTTGGGGCATTGCCGGGCGCCGGCGAAGGAGCAGAGCGCGCGGTTGCCGCCGCGCACGCGGCGCACCAGCCCGGCCAGCGCGCCGATGAAGCCGGCGTCGCTGTTCTGCGCCGGCACGCGGAAATAGCCGGGCAGGTGCAGCTTGTGGGCCAGCTCCCTGTATTCCACGTCCAGCTCCACCAGCGTCTCGGAATGCTCGGACACGAAGGCGATGGGGCTGACCAGCACCGCCACCTTGTCCTTCGCCGCCTGCTCCAGCGCCTCCTCCAGCGAGGGTCCGATCCATTTCTGCGGCGTCACGCGGGACTGGTAGCAGATGCCATGGTCCAGCCCGGCGATGCCGAGCCGGTCCACCACCGCCTCCACCGTGCGCTCCACCTGCCACTGATAGGGATCGCCCCGCTTGACGATGCTTTCCGGCAGGCCGTGCGCCGAGAACAGCAGGCGCAGCGCCACGCCGGCCGGCAGCTCGGCGCGGGCGGCGTCATGGGCGGCGCGCACCATGGCGGCGGTGGAGCGGGCGAAATCCTCGTCCGAGTGGAAGCAGCACAGCGCCTTGGTCGGCAGCTCCAGCCCCACCCGCGCACAGGCCGCCTTCCAGTCCTCCATGGAGGAGCCGGTGGTGGTGGTGGAGAATTGCGGGTAGAGCGGCAGCAGCACCGCCTCGTCCGCGCCCCACGCCTTCACCGCGCGCGCCGCCTCCTCCGCGAAGGGGTGCCAGTAGCGCATGGCGGTGAAGCAGCGCGCCTCCATCTCGGGCGCCAGCGCCGCCGCCAGCGCCCTGCCCTGCTCCTGCGTCAGCTCCAGCAGCGGGGACTTGCCGCCGAGGATGGCGTAGTTCTCGCTGGCCGCCTTGGTGCGGCGCGCGGCGATGAACTTCCCCAGCCAGGGCCGGATGAAGCCCGGCACCCGCAGGATGGCGGGGTCGGTGAACAGGTTCTCGAGGAAGGGCCGGACCGCCTCCGGCGCGTCGGGCCCGCCGAGGTTGAACAGGATGATGGCGACGCGGAGGCGGTGGGATGCGGACATGGTTCCGGAGATGCCACGGACGGGGCTTTGGTCAAGAGGCAGCCGGTGGCGGCGCGGCGGAATCCGCGCCCGCCGCCCAGCCATGTCGCAACCATTCCTTGTTCCGGCCGCGCGGCTTCCCTAGGTGGAGGCCTGAAATGGCCTTGCAGGCGCTGACATGACTGAAAAGAATGATCCCGTGATGAACGACCAGACCCCGCCCGCGGAAACGCCGGCCGACGCCACCGCCGCCGACCAGCAGCAGACCCCCGTCCAGCCCGCCGACGCCATGGCGCGCATCGCCGAGCTGGAGGCGGAGATCGCCCAGCTGAAGGACCGCTGGCTGCGCTCCGAGGCGGAGATGCAGAACCTGCGCGCCCGCACCAAGCGCGAGGTGGAGGATGCGCGGGCCTATGCCGTGCAGAAATTCGCCCGCGACGTGGTGGAGGCGGCCGACAACCTGCGCCGCGGCCTCGAGGCCCTGCCTGCCCAGCAGGAGGGCGAGGCCGAGCTGCTGGCCAAGCTGCGCGGCGGCTTCGAGGGGGTGGAGCGCGCCTTCCTTTCCATCCTGGAGCGGAACGGCGTGGCGCGGCACGATGCCGCCGGCAAGCCCTTCGACCCCGAGCTGCACCAGGCGATGGCGCAGCAGCCGCCGCCCGAGGGTGTTGCCGCCGGCACGGTGATCCAGGCCTGGACCCCGGCCTGGACGCTGAACGGCCGCCTGCTGAAGCCCGCCATGGTGGTGGTGGCCGGCGAGGGCGTTTCCGAGACCGCATGAGCGGCGCGGCGGGGCACAGGGAGCCGGAAGGGGCGCCTCCCCTCCCTGCCCCGGCCGGCATGGCGCTCCGGCCCGTCGGGCCGGCCGACCACCCCGCCCTGCTGGCCCTGAACAACCGCCACGCCGAGGCGGTGAACGCGCTCGATGCCGCGGACTTCGCCGCGCGATGCGCCGGTGCGCTGCTGGCGCTCGCCGCCTGGGAGGGGGGCCGCCCGCTCGGCTTCCTGCTGGCCTTCGGCCCCTCCACGCCCGAGCACGGCCCCAACCACCGCTGGATGCGCCTCCGCCACCCCGAGGCCGCCTATATCGACCGCATCGTGGTGGAGGCGGCGGCGCAGGGCCGTGGCATCGGCCGCCGCCTCTATGCCGCGCTGGCGGCATCGCCGGGCGTGGCGGCGCTGGGCTGCGAGGTCAATCTCGATCCGCCCAACCCGGCCAGCATGGCCTTCCACCTCCGGCTGGGCTTCCGCCCCGCCGGCCAGGCCACCGACCCGCGCAACGGCAAGCGGGTGGAGTATCTCCTCTGCTCCGCTGCACGTTTTTTGCGCAACCAGGACAAGTCGCCCTTGTCCGGGGCGGCGCGGCTCAATACATCGCAGTCACAACCGCCTGGCTTCTCTTCCCCGCCGGGCGGTCACCCCTAACACCCGCCTGATGAGAACAGGGGATGGGCGCGGCGCCAGAGACAGGGCCGCCCTCATCCGCCGCAAAGGAGAACTCGGATGAGCAAAGTCATCGGCATCGACCTCGGCACCACGAACAGCTGCGTCGCCATCATGGAAGGCGGCGACGTGAAGGTGCTGGAGAATTCCGAGGGCGCGCGCACGACCCCCTCCATGGTCGCCTTCGCCAAGAACGGCGAGCGCCTGGTGGGCCAGGCCGCGAAGCGCCAGGCGGTGACCAACCCGACCGACACGCTGTTCGCCGTGAAGCGCCTGATCGGCCGCCGCTTCGACGACAAGATGGTCCAGAAGGAAGCGGGCCTCGCCCCCTTCAAGATCATCCGCGCCGACAATGGCGATGCCTGGGTCGAGGCGGCCGGCCAGAAGATGGCGCCGCAGCAGATCAGCGCCAACGTGCTCACCAAGATGAAGGAGACGGCCGAGGCCTATCTCGGCGAGAAGGTGACGCAGGCCGTCATCACCGTCCCCGCCTACTTCAACGACAGCCAGCGCCAGGCCACCAAGGAAGCGGGCGCCATCGCCGGCCTCGAGGTGCTGCGCATCATCAACGAGCCGACGGCCGCCGCCCTGGCCTATGGCATGGACAAGAAGGCCACCGGCACCATCGCGGTCTATGACCTCGGCGGCGGCACCTTCGACGTCTCGATCCTGGAGATCGGCGACGGCGTGTTCGAGGTGAAGTCCACCAATGGCGACACCTTCCTGGGCGGCGAGGACTTCGACCAGCGGGTGATCGACTACCTGGCCGACGAGTTCCGCAAGGAGAACGGCATTGACCTGCGCGGCGACAAGCTCGCCCTGCAGCGCCTGAAGGAAGCCGCCGAGAAGGCCAAGATCGAGCTGTCCTCGGCCAAGCAGACCGAGATCAACCTGCCCTTCATCACCGCCGACGCCACCGGGCCGAAGCACCTCGTCCTGCAGCTTTCCCGCGCCAAGCTGGAGAGCCTGGTGGACGACCTGGTGCAGCGGACGCTGGAGCCCTGCAAGCTGGCGCTGAAGGATGCCGGCCTGTCCGCCGGCGAGATCGACGAGGTGATCCTGGTCGGCGGCATGACCCGCATGCCCAAGGTCATCGAGGCGGTGAAGACCTTCTTCGGCAAGGAGCCGGCCCGCAACGTCAACCCCGACGAGGTGGTCGCCATCGGCGCCGCCATCCAGGGCGGCGTGCTGAAGGGCGAGGTGAAGGATGTCCTGCTGCTCGACGTGACGCCGCTGAGCCTCGGCATCGAGACGCTGGGCGGCGTGTTCACCCGGCTGATCGACCGCAACACGACGATCCCGACGAAGAAGAGCCAGACCTTCTCCACGGCGGACGACAACCAGACCGCGGTCACCATCAAGGTGTTCCAGGGTGAGCGCGAGATGGCGGCCGACAACAAGCTGCTCGGCAACTTCGACCTGCAGGGCATCACCCCCGCCCCGCGCGGCGTGCCGCAGATCGAGGTCTCCTTCGACATCGACGCCAACGGCATCGTGTCGGTCAGCGCCAAGGACAAGGCGACGGGCAAGGAGCAGCAGATCAAGATCCAGGCCAAGTCCGGCCTGTCGGACGCCGATATCGAGCGCATGGTGAAGGACGCCGAGGCGAATGCCGAGGCCGACAAGAAGCGGCGCGAGGCGGTCGAGGCCAAGAACCAGCTCGAGGCGCTGATCCACAGCACCGAGAAGTCGCTGAAGGAGAACGCCGAGAAGGTGCCGGAGGCCGAGAAGGGCGAGGCCGAGGCCGCGCTGTCCGCCGCCCGCACGGCGCGCGAGGGCGACGACCTCGACGCCATCAAGGCGGCGACCGAGCGCCTCGGTGCCGCCGCGATGAAGGTGGGCGAGGCCGTCTACAAGGCCGCCCCCGCCGAGGGCGCGGCGGAAGCCCAGGCCGGGGCGCAGGCGGGCGCCGAGTCCAAGCCGGGCGAGAAGGTGGTGGACGCCGAGTTCGAGGACGTCGACCCGAACAAGAAGAAGCCCAGCTGAGGCGCCACGCGCTGAACTGAATATCGGGCGCCCGGCTCCGGCGACGGGGTCGGGCGCATCGTCGTTCCGGAGCTTGGGGGACAGGCCGCACCATGGCCAAGAAGGACTATTACGAGACCCTGGGCGTGGCCCGGGGGGCGAGCGAGGATGAGCTGAAGAAGGCTTACCGCAAGCTCGCCATGAAGTATCACCCGGACCGCAACCCGGGCGACAAGGCGGCCGAGACCTCCTTCAAGGAGGTGAACGAGGCCTATGACGTGCTGAAGGACGCCGAGAAGCGCGCCGCCTATGACCGCTTCGGCCATGCCGCCTTCGAGGGTGGCGGGGGCGGCGGGCCGGGCGCGGGCGGCTTCGGCGGCAATCCGTTCGGCGGCGGCGGCTTCGAGGACATCTTCGCCGAGATGTTCGGCCAGTTCGGCGGCGGCGCCGGGCGGCGCGGCGGCGGGGCGGCCACCGGCCGGGGCGCGGACCTGCGCCACGCGGTGGAGATCTCGCTGGAGGAGGCCTTCGCCGGCAGCCGCAAGACCATCCGCGTGCCCACCAGCGTGCAGTGCGATGCCTGCGACGGCACCGGCGCCGAGGGCAAGGCCAGCAGCGCGCAGCAGACCTGCACGACCTGCGCCGGCGCCGGCAAGGTGCGGGCGCAGCAGGGCTTCTTCCTGATCGAGCGCACCTGCCCCACCTGCGGCGGCACCGGCCGCGTCATCAAGAACCCCTGCAAGGTCTGCCAGGGCGCGGGCCGCGTGCAGCGCGAGCGCACGCTCAACGTCACCATCCCGGCCGGGGTGGAGGACGGCACGCGCATCCGCCTCTCGGGCGAGGGCGAGGCCGGGCTGCGCGGCGCGCCGGCGGGCGACCTCTACGTGGACATCTCGGTGCGGCCCCATGCGCTGTTCCAGCGCGACGGCGCCAACATCTATGTCCGCGTGCCGCTGCGCATGACGCAGGCCGCGCTGGGCGGGGCGGTCGAGGTGCCCACCATCGATGGCGGGCGCTCGCGCGTCACCATCCCCGCCGGCACCCAGACGGGCGACCAGTTCCGCCTGCGCGGCAAGGGCTTCTCCGTGCTGCGCTCGGCGGCGCGGGGCGACATGTATGTACAGGTGGCCGTGGAAACCCCGCAGAACCTCACTGCCCGCCAGCGCGAGCTGCTGGAGCAGTTCGAGGGCGAGGTCGGGCAGAACGGCAATTCGTCGCCCGAGAGCGAGGGCTTCTTCGCCAAGGTGAAGGATTTCTGGGACGGGCTGGGCCGCTAGCAACACGCCACCGGCCGGGGGGAGGCGCGGCCTCCCCTGCTTTCCCATCCACCGCCGGGGTGGCAGGGTGGCGCCCGCCACCGCCTCTTGTTTCACGGGAAACAGCATGACGCTCCGCATCGGCATCGCCGGCATCTCCGGCCGCATGGGCAGGCTCCTTTCCGAGGAAGTGGCGGCGGCGGGCGCCACACTGGCGGGCGGCACCGGCCGCAATGACGACGCCGAGGCGCTTTTCGCCGGCAGCGACGCGGTGATCGACTTCACCAACGCCGCCACGGCGGAAGCGCATGCGGCGCTGGCCGCGCGGCACGGCAGGCCGCTCATCCTGGGCTCCTCCGGCCTTTCGTCCACGCAGGAGGCGGCGGTGGCCGAGGCCGCGCGCAGCGTGCCGGTGGTCTATGCCGCTAACTTCTCGCCGGGCGTCGCGCTGCTCTTCGCCATGGCCGAGCGCATGGCCGCCGTCCTGCCGCCCGAGCAGTACGATGCCGAGATCGTCGAGATGCACCACCGGCAGAAGGTGGACGCCCCCTCCGGCACCGCCATCGGCCTTGGCCGCGCCGTGGCGCGCGGGCGCGGCAGGACGCTGGAGGAGGTCGGCATGGAAAGCGGGCGGGACGGCCACACCGGCCCCCGCGCCACCGGCCCGATCGGCTTCGCGGCGCTGCGCGGCGGGCAGGTGGTGGGCGAGCACACCCTGCTCTTCGCCGCCGGCAGCGAGCACATCGCCCTCACCCACCGCTCCTTCGACCGGCGCGTCTATGCCACCGGGGCGGTGCGGGCGGCGCTGTGGGCGGCGAAGCAGCCGCCCGGGCTCTACGACATGAAGCATGTGCTGGGGATGGGCTGAGCCCGTCCCGGGGCGGCCGCGCCGCCTCCCCCCTTGTGTGGCGGGGCCGTGAAACGCGGCTCTGCCCTGCCCCTTCCTCCCTTGACCCCCCGTGCGGCGCTTGCGAAACAGCCCGGCCGCGATTCCGCGGGGGATAGCCAGGCCGGGGCGAGCCGGTCGCCATCGCGACAAGAGGACGATAAGGCCATGCGCGACAAGGGCGAATATCTGTTCACCTCGGAGTCCGTCTCCGAAGGCCACCCCGACAAGGTTGCCGACCGCATCAGCGACACGGTGCTGGACGCCTTCCTGGAAGCCGACCCGTATGCCCGCGTGGCCTGCGAGACGCTGGTCACCACCAACCGCATCATCCTGGCCGGCGAGACGCGCGGCCCGGCGAGCGTGACGCCCGAGCTGCTGATGCACCTCGCGCGCATGGCCGTGCACGACATCGGCTACGACCAGGAGGGCTTCTCCTGGAAGAACGCCGAGGTGGCCTGCCACCTGCACGCGCAGTCCGCGCACATCGCCCAGGGCGTCGACGCCGCCGGCGAGAAGGACGAGGGCGCGGGCGACCAGGGCATCATGTTCGGCTATGCCTGCACCGAGACGCCGGACCTGATGCCGGCGCCGCTCTACTATGCCCACCTGATCCTGCGCCGCATCGCCGAGCGCCGCCGCACCAACGACAAGTCGGTGGCCGGCCTGCTGCCTGACGCCAAGAGCCAGGTCACGCTGCGCTACGTCGATGGCAAGCCGGTGGGCGTCGCCTCCGTCGTCGTCTCCACCCAGCATGAGGAGGGGATGACGCAGGAGCAGGTGCGCGAGCTGGTGCGGCCGATCGTCGAGACCAGCCTCCCCGCCGGCTGGAGCGTGCCGGAGGAGGAGTTCTACGTGAACCCGACCGGCACCTTCGTCATCGGTGGCCCGGACGGCGATTGCGGCCTGACGGGGCGCAAGATCATCGTCGATACCTATGGCGGCGCGGCGCCCCATGGCGGCGGCGCCTTCTCCGGCAAGGACCCGACCAAGGTGGACCGCTCGGCCGCCTATGCCTGCCGCTACTTGGCCAAGAACGTGGTGGCCGCGGGCCTGGCCGAGCGCTGCACCATCCAGGTCTCCTACGCGATCGGCGTCTCCAAGCCGCTCTCGGTGTATTTCGACCTGCACGGCACGGGGCGCGACATCGACGAGGTGAAGCTGGCCAAGGTCGTCAACGAGATGGTCAACCTCTCGCCGCGCGGCATCCGCGAGCACCTGCACCTGAACCGCGCCATCTACGCGCCGACCTCGGCCTATGGCCATTTCGGCCGCACGCCGGACCTGGAGAAGGGCACCTTCACCTGGGAAAAGACGGATCTGGCGGCCGAGCTGAAGCGCGCCTTCGGCCGCTGAGCCGCGGGCCATGGGAGGGGGCACGCCCCCTCCCCCTTTTCCCTGCCCTTGCCAGGCGGGGCGTTCCGGGAATGTTTTCCCCCGAATCCACACGGTTTTCCCCAGCATGAGCGAAGCGCCGCCCCCTGTCCCCGACCGGCTCTATGGCCGCCGCCGTGGCCATCCGCTGCGGCAGCGGCAGCAGCGGCTGCTGGACGTCACGCTGCCCCGCCTCGCCTTCGATCCCGCCGACCCGCTGGCCGCCTTTCCCGCGCGCCCGCGCGAGCTCTGGCTGGAGGTCGGCTTCGGGGGGGGCGAGCACGCGCTGGAGCAGGTCGCGGCGAACCCCGGGGCGGGGCTGATCGCCTCCGAGGTGTTCGAGAACGGCATCTGCTCGCTGCTGACGCGGCTGGTGCCGGAGGGGCAGGAAGCCACCGCGCCGCTGCCGCCCAATCTCCGCCTCTGGACGGAGGATGCGCGCCGCCTGCTGCGCGCCCTGCCCGAAGGCAGCCTGTCCCGGCTGTTCCTGATGTTTCCCGATCCCTGGCCGAAGGCCCGCCACGCCAAGCGCCGCTTCGTCCATCCCAGCATCATCCCGGTGCTGGCGCGGGCGATCCGCCCGGGCGGCGAATGGCGCATCGCCACCGACGACCCCACCTATCAGGCCTGGGTGGCGGAGGTGATGGAGGCGCAGGACGCCTTCACCCGCGTCTCGCTCGACCTGGCCCGCCCCGCCGGCTGGCCTGGCACGCGCTACGAGGCCAAGGCGCTGCGGGAGGGCCGGCAACCCATGTACTGGGTGTGGCGCCGCCAGGGTTAAGCTACCCTGCGTTGCAAAGCCGCCACGGTAAGGCATCTCATTTTTGAGGATTGATTCAGGGAATTGACGTGCCCGTCACATCACGACAACGTGTGGTGGTGATGTCGCAGCCCTTTCCCGATCCCGAGCATGAAGCGGGCCGCCGTGGCGCCGAGGCGCTGGCCGCCGAGCGGGGCGGGCACCTGCCCTGGTGCGGCCCCGCGGCCGTGGCGCTGGCGAGCGGTTGCAGCTACGCCCGGGCCTGCGACCTGCTGCGCGCCGCCTCGCCCGCGCACTACCCTGCCACGGGCGAGATCGTCACCGCCTATTGGCGCGACGTGGTGGCGGCGCTGGGCATGGCCGGGGTGCGCTGCACCCCGCTCCCCCTGTCCGACCTTCCCTTCGCCGGCCGGCCCACCCTGCTGGGTCTGGCGCGGCGCGGCGGGCTGGAGCCCGGCCTCTATCTGGTGCGGGTGACGGGGCACTTCCTGCTGCTGCGTCTGCACGGCTTTGGCCTGGCGCAGCTGCACGACAACCGCCTTTCCGGCGCCGTGCTGACCGCCCGCACCCATGGCCGCTGCCGCGTGAGCCATGTGGCGCGCCTCGGCCGTGCGCTGCCGGCGCAGGGCTGACCCGCGCCGCGCCAGCCCCTGGAGATGCCGAGGGAAGCGCGGGTTTTCTTGTGTTTACCGGGGCGCCGGATTATATGAGCGGCAGAACATCTTCGCTGCACAGTCAGGGGGGTGGCCTTAACGGGCCGCCTTTTTTGTTTTTGGAAGACGATCTTCCCCAGAACGAGGGCCTCGAGGCCCGCATCGCCGCCGCCATCCAGCCCACGCTGTCGGCGATGGGGTATGAGATCGTGCGCGTGCTGATCCAGGGCAAGCAGACGCCCACCGTCCAGATCATGGCGGACCGCGCCGATGGCCGTCCCGTGGGCGTGGCCGATTGCGAGGCGATCAGCCACGCCGCCGGCGCCGTGCTGGACGTGGACGACCCCTTCACCGGCGAGTGGAACCTCGAGGTTTCCTCCCCCGGCATCGACCGCCCCCTGACCCGCACCAAGGACTGGCTGCGCTTCGCCGGCCATGTGGCGACGGCGGAGATGAGCATTCCCTTCGAGGGTCGGCGCCGCTTCCGGGGCATCATCCTGGGCGCGGACGAGGCTGTGGTGCGGCTGCGGCTGGAGGAGGGCGCCGAGGTGGCGCTGCCCCGGACCGACATCCGCCGCGCCAAGCTGGTGCTGACCGATGCGCTGATCGCTGCCACCGCGGCCGAGGCCTCCCGGTTCCAGGAGGCGGAGGACGACTCCGGCGAGGAACCCGGCCGCCCGCCCCACGCCAGGAGGAACTGAGGACCATGGCCGCAGACGTTGCCATTGCCCGCCCGGAGCTGCTGCAGGTCGCCGAGGCCGTCGCCCGCGAGAAGATGATCGAGCGGGACGAGGTGCTGGAGGCGATGGAGCAGGCCATCCAGAAGGCCGGCCGCGCCAAGTACGGGCACGAGAAGGACATCCGCGCCGTCATCGACCGCCGCTCGGGCGAGGTGAAGCTGTCCCGCTGGACCGAGATCGTCGAGGCCGAGCCGGTCGAGAACGAGGCGACGCAGATCCCGCTGCGCATCGCGCAGAAGATCCGCCCCGGCTGCGCCGTGGGCGAGTTCATCGTGGATCCCCTGCCGCCGATCGACTTCGGCCGCATCGCCGCCCAGACCGCCAAGCAGGTGATCGTGCAGCGGGTGCGCGAGGTCGAGCGCTCCAAGCAGTTCAACGAGTACAAGGACCGCGTGGGCGAGATCGTCAACGGCGTGGTCAAGCGCACCGAGTACGGCAACCTGATGGTTGATCTCGGCCGGGCGGAGGCCCTGCTGCGGCGCGACGAGACCATCCCGCGCGAGGCCTTCCGCAACGGCGACCGCGTGCGCGCCTATATCTACGACGTGCGCGAGGAGCCGCGCGGGCCGCAGATCTTCCTCAGCCGCACCCATCCGGGCTTCCTGGCCAAGCTGTTCGCGCAGGAGGTGCCGGAGATCTATGACGGCATCATCGAGATCAAGGCCGTGGCCCGCGACCCGGGCAGCCGCGCCAAGATGGCGGTGATCAGCCGCGACTCGAGCATCGACCCGGTCGGCGCCTGCGTCGGCATGCGCGGCAGCCGCGTGCAGGCGGTGGTGGCCGAGCTGCAGGGCGAGAAGATCGACATCATCCCCTGGTCGGCCGACAACCCGACCTTCGTGGTGAACGCCCTCGCCCCCGCCGAGGTCTCCAAGGTGGTGATGGACGATGACAGCAAGCGGGTTGAAGTCGTCGTGCCGGACGACCAACTCTCCCTGGCCATCGGGCGCCGCGGCCAGAATGTCCGCCTCGCCTCCCAGCTGACGCGCTGGGACATCGACATCCTCACCGAGGCCGAGGAAAGCGAGCGGCGGCAGGAGGAGTTCCGCAAGCGGACCGGCCTGTTCGTCGAGGCGCTGGACGTGGACGACGTCATCGCCGGCCTGCTGGTGACCGAGGGCTTCGGCTCCGCCGAGGAGCTGATCGAGGTGCCCGACGAGGATCTCGCCGGCATCGAGGGCTTCGACGAGAATGTCGCGGCCGAGCTGAAGCGCCGCGCCCAGGCCTTCCTGGACCGCCGCGACGAGCAGCTGGACGAGAAGCGCCGCGCGCTCGGCGTGGAGGACGCGGTGGCCGAGGCGGGTGGGTTCAGCCCCGCCATGCTGGTGACGCTGGGGGAGAAGGGCGTGAAGACGCTCGACGACCTGGCCGACCTGGCGGCCGATGAGCTGATCGAGATACTCGGCACCGAGGCGGTGGACGAGGAAACGGCGAACGCCATCATCATGGCCGCGCGCGAGCACTGGTTCGCGGCGGAGGAGAAGGGCAGCGCCGAGGAGAAGGGTGACGACCAGCAATCCTGACACCGCGCCGGCCCCCATCCCCGAGGATGTCCTCCAGGGCATCCCCGGAGAGGATGGGCCCGAGCCGGAGCTGAAAGGCCCGCTGCGCCGCTGCATCGTGACGCGGGAGAGCCTGCCCAAGGAAGCGATGATCCGCTTCGTGCTGGGGCCGGACCGGCAGGTCGTGCCCGATCTCGCCGGGCGGCTGCCCGGGCGGGGAATGTGGTTGAGCGCGCGGGCCGATGTGCTAGAACGCGGCCTGACCCGCGGCGCCTTCTCAAGGGCGGCCCGCGGGCAGGTGCAATTGCCCCCCGACCTTCGCGCCCGGATCGAGACTGGCCTCAGGGTTCGCATTCGCGACCAGGTGGGGCTCGCGCGCAGGGCCGGGCAGGCCGTGGGCGGTTTCCAGCAGGTGCGCGAATGGCTGCAGGCCGGACGGGCCGCCGTGCTGGTCGAGGCGAGTGACGGCAGCCCCGCCGAGCGGGCGAGGCTGATGGGGAGCCGGAAAGCCCCCGTGATTGATGTTCTGACGGCAAGGGAATTGGGCGCGGTGTTCGGACGGGATCATGCGGTGCACGTGGCGATAGCCCCCGGACGGATCGCCGACATGTTGGTGCAGGAGGCGGGCCGTCTGGCCGCTGTCTCCGGTATCGCGAACGGAGCGGGGACGTGAGCCCGGCAACGGCTCGCGATTGGATTGATGGCACAAGACGGATCGGGTTCAGGCGAACGAATGAGCGACCAGAATGAACAGGATGCTGCCAAGGGCCGGCTGAGCCTTCGGCCCAGCGGCCTCATGGACCGTGGGAAGACCGAGGCGGCTGGCACTGTGCGGCAGTCCTTCAGCCATGGTCGCGGCAAGACCGTGCAGGTTGAGGTGGTGAAGAAGCGCGCCGGTGGCCCGCCCGCGCCGGGCGCCAAGCCCGCCGGCGGCCCGCAGCAGGCCGGCGGCCCCCGCCCCGCGGGTGGCCCGCAGCGCGCCAGCGGCCCGGTGAGCCGTGGCGGCAGCGGCTCGGCCACCGGCCGCCCGCTGACCCAGGCCGAGCAGGCCAACCGCCTGCGCGTGCTGGAGGAGATGCGCCGCCAGGAGGCCCAGCGCCAGCGCGAGGAGCGCGAGCGCCAGGCCCTGATGGTGCGCAGCGCCGCCGAGGAGGCCGCCCGCAAGGCCGAGGAGGAGCGCCGCGCCGCCGAGGAGGCCGCGCTGCGCGCCGAGCAGGAAGCGCGCGAGAAGGTCGAGGCGGAAGCCCGCCGCAAGGTGGAGGAGGAGGCGCGCCGCAACGCGCCGCCGCCGCCCGTGGCCGCTCCCGCGGCGCGCCCGGCCGCCGCGCCGGGTGGTCCGCGCCCGATGGGCCCGCGTCCGGCCGGTGGCCCCGGCGCCGGTCCCGGTGGCGCGCCGCGCCGCCCCGGTGCGCCCGCCGCCGGCGCGGCCGCCGCGCCGGCCGGTGCCGCGCCGCGCCTGACGCTGCGTGGCCGCGAGGGCGAGGAGGAGGAGCGCCGTCCCGCCGCGCGCCGCCCCGGCATGCCCGCCATGCCGGCCAAGAAGCCGGCCGCCGCGCCCGCCAAGAAGCCTGCCGCCGGTGGCGACCGCCGCCGCGACGGCCGCATCGACGTCGCCGCCGCGATCGAGGGCGAGGACGAGCGCAGCCGCTCCATGGCCTCCGTCCGCCGTGCCCGCGAGCGCGAGCGCCGGCAGCAGGAGCTGCAGCGCCTCCGCTCGGACGGCGTGAAGGTGGTGCGCGACGTGGTGGTGCCGGAAGCCATCACGGTGCAGGAGCTCGCCAACCGCATGGCCGCCCGTGGCGGCGAGGTGGTGAAGGCGCTGTTCCGCATGGGCGTGATGGCGACGCTGACCCAGACCATCGACGCCGACACGGCGGAGCTGGTGGTCAACGAGTTCGGCCACCGCGTGCGCCGCGTCTCGGAGTCGGATGTCGAGCAGGGGCTGGAAGGCACCGTCGACACCGACGAGGCGCTGCTGCCGCGCCCGCCGGTGGTCACCATCATGGGCCATGTCGACCACGGCAAGACCAGCCTGCTGGACGCGCTGCGCAAGACCGACGTGGCGGCGCGCGAGGCGGGTGGCATCACCCAGCACATCGGCGCCTACCAGGTGACGGTGCAGGGCGGCCAGAAGGTCACCTTCATCGACACGCCGGGCCACGCCGCCTTCACCGCCATGCGCGCCCGCGGCGCCAGCGTGACGGACATGGTGGTGCTGGTGGTGGCGGCCGATGACGGCGTGATGCCGCAGACGATCGAGGCGATCCACCACGCGAAGGCGGCGAACGTGCCGCTGATCGTGGCGGTCAACAAGATCGACAAGCCGGGCGTCAACCTCGACCGCGTGCGGCAGGAGCTGCTGCAGCACGAGATCGTGGTGGAGTCCCTCGGCGGCGACACGCAGGAGATCCAGGTCTCCGCCACCAAGGCGATGAACCTCGACAAGCTGCTGGAGGCCATCCTCCTCCAGGCCGAGGTGCTGGACCTGAAGGCGAACCCGAACCGGGGCGCCGAGGGCACCGTGATCGAGAGCAAGCTCGACAAGGGCCGCGGTCCCGTCGCCACGGTGCTGGTGCAGAAGGGCACGCTGCGCCAGGGCGACATGGTGGTGGCCGGCGCCGAGTGGGGCCGCGTGCGCGCCATGCTCGACGACAAGGGCCGCCAGATGAAGGAGGCCGGCCCCTCCCTCCCGGTCGAGATCCTGGGCCTGTCCGGCGTTCCGGCGGCGGGCGAGCAGCTCTCCTTCGTCGAGGACGAGGGCCGGGCGCGCGAGATCAGCGAGTTCCGCCAGCGCAAGCTGCGGGAGAAGCAGGCCGCCGCCGCCGGCGCCGCCCGCGGCACGCTGGCCGACATGATGGCCCGCGTCGCCGCCGGCGAGCAGAAGGAAGTGGCCGTCGTCGTGAAGGCGGACGTGCAGGGCTCGGCCGAGGCGCTCGGCGTGACCCTGAACAAGCTGTCGCGCGACGAGGTGAAGGTGCGGGTGCTGCACTCGGCGGTCGGCCAGATCACCGAGAGCGACATCCAGCTCGCCAAGGCGTCCAACGCCATCGTCGTCGCCTTCAACGTCCGCGCGACCGCGCAGGCGCGGGAGCTGGCGCAGCGGGACGGCGTGGACATCCGCTACTACTCGATCATCTACGAGGTGGCGGATGACGTGGAGCAGCTGGTGCGCGGCAAGCTGGCGCCGATCCAGCGCGAGAAGTTCCTGGGCTACGCGCAGATCCTCGAGGTGTTCGAGGTCAAGCGCCTGGGCAACATCGCGGGCTGCCGCGTCACCGAGGGCGTGGTCCGCCGCGGCTGCGGCGTCCGCCTGCTGCGGGATGGCATCGTCATCCACCAGGGCGAGCTGGCGACGCTCCGGCGCTTCAAGGACGACGTCAAGGAAGTCACCAATGGCTACGAGTGCGGCATGAGCTTCGCCAACTACGACGCCATCAAGGTCGGCGACCAGATCGAGTGCTACGAGACCGAGACGGTGGCCGCCGTCTGACCGGACAGAGCCGGGGGAAGGAATTCCCCCGGCACCCCCTTCTTTTTTCTGCAAGCTGCCGGTCAGGGGTGGGACGGGGTCCCGCCGACGCCAAGGGGCCGGAGCTGTTCCCCGGACATACCATGGCCAAGAAACCTGCCACCGCCGGCGCTCCCAGCCAGCGCATGCTCCGCGTCGCGGAGGAAGTGCGCCACGCCCTTTCCGCCGTGTTCCTGCGCGGCGAGATGCACGACCCGGATCTCGACGGGCGGCACATCACCGTCACCGAGGTGCGCGCCTCGCCCGACCTCAAGCACATGACCTGCTTCGTCGCCGCCCTCGGGCGCGCCGTGACGAAGGAGGAGCTGCAGGGGCTGCGCCGCGTGCAGCCCTATCTGCGCACCCAGGTTGCGCGCGCCGTGCGGCTGAAATTCGCCCCCGAGATGCATTTCCAGCCCGACACGGCGCTGGACTACGCCATGAAGATCGACGCCGTGATGCGCCGGCCCGAAGTGCGGCAGGACCTCGAGCCCCGCCCCGCCAGGCCCGGCGCCGAGCGGCGGGAAGACGGCGAGGGAGAGGACGGCCCGGCGTGACCACCGCCCCCGACGCGCAGCCCGACGCGCCACCGGACGTGGCGCCGGTGATCCGCACCATCGCCATGCCGGCCGACACCAACCCGGCGGGCGACATCTTCGGCGGCTGGCTGATGGCGCAGATGGACCTCGCCGCCGGCAACGCCGCCGCCCGACGCGCGCGGGGCCGCTGCGCCACCGTGGCGGTGGAGGCCATCACCTTCCACTCCCCCGTGCGGGTGGGCGACGAGGTGAGCCTCTACGCCGAGGTGCTGGGCACCGGCCGCACCTCCATGCGCATCCGCGTGCAGGCCTGGCGCCGCGAGCGGGACAGCGAGCACACCAACCGCGTGACGGAGGCGGTGTTCACCTTCGTGGCGCTCGACGCCACCGGCCGCCCGCGCCCCTTGCCCGCGGGCTGAAGGCCCGGCGGAACAGCGCGGAGGGGCGGGGCCCCTTCGCTCACATGCAGCATCTGTAGAGAATTTCATGGCACGCCCGAACCGCAAGCCGAAGGGCCGTCCGATGGATGGCTGGCTGATCGTCGACAAGCCCTCGGGCATCGGCTCCACCGATGTGGTGAACAGGCTCAAGCGCGCCTTCAACGCCCAGAAGGTGGGCCATGGCGGCACGCTGGACCCGCTGGCCACGGGCGTGCTGCCGATCGCCTTCGGCGCCGCCACCAAGATGGTGCCCTACGTCATGGACGGCACCAAGACCTACCGCTTCACCCTGAAGTTCGGCGAGGCGCGGGACACGGACGACGCCGAGGGCCAGGTCATCGAGACCAGCGAGGCGCGCCCGACGGACGCGCAGATCCGCGCCGCCCTGCCCGCCTTCATCGGCGACATCATGCAGGTGCCGCCGATCTTCTCGGCCATCAAGATCAACGGCGCCCGCGCCTATGACCTGGCGCGGGACGGGCAGATCCCCGAGATGGCCGCGCGCCCCGCGCGGGTGGACAGGTTCGAGCTCGAATCCCGCCCCGACGCGGACACGGCGGTGTTCACCGTGCAGTCCGGCAAGGGCGTGTACATGCGCAGCCTGGCGCGCGACATCGCGAAGGCCGCCGGCAGCGTCGGGCACATCACGGTGCTGCGGCGGATGCGGGTCGGCCCCTTCCTGGAGGAGAACGCGATTCCGCTGGACAAGCTCACCGGTTCGGAGGATACCCCGCCTCCTTCCCCGGACCTTCTGCTTCCCGTGACGACCGCGCTGGCCGACATCCCGGCACTGGCCCTCACCGAAGCCGAGGCCGCACGCCTCTCCTACGGGCAGACCATCTCCATGGTCGAGTTCATGGGGCGGATACCCGGCGACGCCAGCCCCGACGGTGGGCTTGTGCGGGCAATGGCGGGGGAGCGCCTGAAGGGTCTTGTGCGCCTCGACGCCGGCTTGGTGAAGCCGGAGCGCTGGCTCAGCCCGGGCGACAACACCCTCCTCCCCGTCCAGCCGCTGGCGGATGGCGAGACAGACTGAAAGGCATAGGCCGATGTCGACCGACGTGACCGAGATCGAGCGCCGCGCGAAGATCATCGCCGAGTACGCGACCAAGGAAGGCGATACGGGCAGCCCGGAAGTGCAGGTCGCCCTGCTGTCCGACCGCATCTCCTCCCTGACGGAGCACCTCAAGGCGCACCCGAAGGACTTCCACAGCCGCCGTGGCCTGCTGGTGCTGGTCGGCCAGCGCCGTGGCCTGCTGGACTATGTGAAGCGCAAGAACCAGGCCCGCTACCAGAGCCTGATCGAGCGTCTCGGCCTGCGCCGCTGACGGCTCCGGGCCCCGCCCGGAACAGACAGAAAAAAGATGGGGCCCGGGGGAATTCCTTCCCCCGGCCTTTTTTATGCGCCCTCATAGGCCAGCACCGCGGCGGCCAGATCCTCCCCCGCCCAGCCCACCGACTTGAACAGCGTGATCTCCTCCGCCGAGCGCCGCCCCGGATGCTCGCCCCGGCAGAGCTGGAACAGGTCGGCCGCGATGTGCGCGGGCGTGATCGCCCCTTCCGAGATGGCCTGCACCACATCCCCCGCCTCGGCCAGCGCGCCCGGCCGCGTGTCGACGAACAGGCTGGCACGCGCCACCAGCGCGGCGTCGCTTTCGCGCATGTCGGGGCGGAAGGCGCCGACGAGGTCCACATGCGTCCCCGGCGCCACCTCGGCCCCGCGCAGCAGGGGCGTGGCGGACAGGGTGGCGGCCGAGACGATGTCGGCCCCCGTCGGATCGGCGTTGTCCGTCGCGCGGGCGGGCAGGCCGGCGGCGGCGAGGAAGCCCGCCAGCCGCGCCGCGCTATCCGCCCGGCGGGACCAGACGCGGATCTCCTCCAGCGGGAAGCGCTCCGCATAGGCCTCGGCCAGGGCGTGCGCCACCTTGCCGCTGCCCAGCAGCAGCAGGCGGCGGCTGTCCGGCCGGGCCAGGAAGGTGGCGGCCAGCACGCTGGCGGCGGCGGTGCGGCGGTCGGTCAGGGTGCCGCCATCGAGGATCGCCAGCGGCCGGCCCGATTCGCCGTCGGACAGCAGGTAGACCGAGTGCACCGCCTGCAGCCCCGGCTGGCGCGCATTGGCCGGGTTCACGTGCACGATCTTCACGCCCGTGTAGCGGTGCGCCTGCCAGGCCGGCATCAGCAGCAGCGAGCCCTCCGCTGCCTCTTTTTGCGGCAAGGGATGGCGGTGGCGCAGCGGAGCCTCGCAGCCTTGGCGGAAGATGCCTCGCAGCGCGTCACGCAGCGCCGGCCAGGGCAGGCTGGCTTCCGTCTCGGCCTTGTCCATCAGGCGCATCGGGCAGGGTTCTCCTCCGTCGTCGCGTCATCCTAGGGCGGCGGGGAAAAGGGGAAAGCCGTTGCGTGGCATGGCATGCCGATTGCTAAACTCGTGGCAACGGCACTGCCTTTGGGGCGAAAGCATGGCGTCATGATTGCGCCGGGCGCCCCGCGAGGCTAACGGGCATTCTGGGCGGCATGCCGCGCGCGAGGCGCGGCGGCCACCCCGGCCCCGGTGCCGCCTCGCCGGATCCAGGGGAGGAGCCGCCGGCAAGCAGCCGGATGGCAGACAAGATTGGGAGAGTGTTTATGAAGCCCATGCGGCTTTCGACCTTTCGCGTATTCGGCGCGGCCGCGCTGGCCGTCGCCCTGGCGGTGCCGGCCATGGCGCAGCAGCCGGCCCAGAGCGCCGCCACCATGGATGCCGTGAAGTCGCGCGGCACGCTGAGCTGCGGCGTGAACACCGGCCTCGCCGGCTTCGCGCAACCCGACAGCCAGGGCCGCTGGCAGGGCTTCGACGTGGAATACTGCCGCGCCCTCGCGGTGGCGCTGTTCAACGACGCCAGCAAGGTCCGCTACGTCCCCACCACGGCGCAGAACCGCTTCACGGCGCTGCAGTCGGGCGAGGTGGACATGATGGCCCGCAACACCACGGCCACCCTCTCGCGCGACACCTCGCTCGGCCTCGATTTCCTCGCCGTCAACTTCTATGACGGCCAGGGCTTCATGGTGAAGTCCAGCCTGGGCGTGAAGTCCGCCAAGGAGCTGGACGGCGCCACGGTCTGCGTGCAGCCCGGCACCACCACCGAGCAGAACCTGACCGACTGGTTCCGCTCCAACAACCTGAAGTTCACCCCCGTCATCATTGAGCGGCTGGAGGAGCTGGTCTCCGCCTATGTCGCCGGCCGCTGCGACGCCTACACCACCGACGTCTCCGGCCTGGCCGCCACCCGCTCCGCCCAGCCCAACCCGGCCGAGCACGTGATCCTGCCGGAGGTGATCTCCAAGGAGCCGCTGGCCCTGGCCGTCCGCCATGGCGACCAGCGCTGGGCCGACCTGGTGCGCTGGACGCACAACGCCCTGGTGGCCGCCGAGGAGCTCGGCATCAACAGCAAGAACGTCGAGCAGGCCGCGGCGAACGACCAGCGCCCCGAGGCGCAGCGCCTGCTGGGCAAGACCGGCGGCCTCGGCCAGATGCTGGGCGTCAGCGACAACTGGGCGGTCAACGTCATCAAGGCTGTCGGCAACTATGGCGAGATCTTCGAGAGGCACCTGACCCCGCTCGGCATCCAGCGCGGCCCGAACGCGCAGTGGACGCAGGGCGGCCTGCAATACTCGCCGCCGTTCCGCTGAGGGCGGCCGGACGAACGATGGCGGGGCCGGCGGCATGGCCGGCCCCGCTTCCCCGCTCCGCCCCCCGTTGCCCGTCCCGCTTCGGGCGCCCGGGGCTTCCGGCGGAGCGCACTGGAAGAGCGGGCAAAGAGACAAACAACGGGGCTTCAACGCATGTCCGACACCGCCGCCGATCCCCGGCTGCTGCGCGCGCCGCCCAAGCGAGGAATCCGCCTCTCCTGGGCCGATGAACGGTTCCGCTCCATCATCTGGCAGATCCTGGTGGTGGGCCTGGTGGCCGGCGTCATCTGGTGGCTGGTCCGCAACACGGCGCACAATCTCGAGGTCCGCCGCATCGCCACGGGCTGGGGCTTCCTTTCGCGCGAGGCCGGGCTGCCGGTCGCCGAGAGCCTGATCCCCTACAGCCCGACCGACACCTATGCCCGCGCCCTGCTGGTGGGCGTGCTGAACACGCTGAAGATCGCCGTCGTCGGCGTGGTGGTGGCCACCATCCTCGGCACGCTGATCGGCATCGCCCGGCTGTCCAGGAACTGGCTGCTCTCGCGCATCGCCGCCGCCTATATCGAGGTGGTGCGCGACCTGCCGCTGCTGCTGCAGCTTTTGTTCTGGTACGCCATCCTCCAGGGCCTGCCGTCGCCGCGCCAGTCGCTGAACCCGGCGACCGGCGTGTTCCTGTCCAACCGCGGCCTGAAGCTGCCCTGGATCCAGTGGCAGGACGCGCACAGCTTCGCGCTGCTGGGGCTGGTCCTCGGCATTCTCGGCGCCTTCTTCTACGCCCGCTCCGCCCGCGCGAAGCAGATGGCCGACGGCCAGCCGCGCAAGGTGTGGCCGGTGGCGCTGGGGCTGGTCCTCGGCCTGCCGCTCGCCATCTGGGCGGCCTATGGCGCGCCCTGGCAGGGCGACATCCCGGCGCTGCGCGGCTTCAACTTCCAGGGCGGCCTGACCGTCACGCCGGAATACTTCGCGCTGCTGATCGGGCTGGTGATGTACACGGCCGCCTTCATCGCCGAGATCGTCCGCGCCGGCATCCTGTCCGTGCCCAAGGGGCAGTGGGAGGCGGCGGAGGCGCTCGGCCTGCAGCGCGGCCGCATCATGCGCATGATCGTGCTGCCGCAGGCGCTGCGCGTGATCGTGCCGCCGATGACCAGCCAGTACCTGAACCTGACCAAGAACTCCTCCCTGGCGGTGGCCATCGGCTACCAGGACATCGTCTCCATCTCGAACACCACGCTGAACCAGACGGGCCAGGCGATCGAGGGCATCGCCATCATCATGGTGGTCTACCTGACCATCAGCCTGTCGATCAGCCTCTTCATGAACTGGTACAATGCGCGCATCGCGCTGGTGGAGCGCTGAGCCATGGCCGACATCGCCGCCGAAGCCTCCGCCCCCCGGCCCGCCGAGGACGCCGCTCTCACGCAACGCCGCCCGCCGATGCTGGCGGTGGGGCCGGTGGCCTGGGCCCGGGCCAACCTGTTCTCCTCCTGGATCTCCACCGCCGTCACCCTGGCGCTGGGCTACCTGCTGATCCGCTGGGCGATGGGCTTCA